>JBDSBR010000040.1:0-45386 GCA_039921505.1 Chitinophagaceae bacterium | reverse complement strand
ATTTTATTTCCCGGTTATTGTCAACTTCATCGAGGACAAGATTCAGTTCATCCAAAACTGTTTTATTCAGCGCATTTAATTTGTCAGGGCGGTTGATAGTGATCGTGAGGATATTATTTTCTAAAGCAGTTAATAACGTCTGGTACATGAAGATTGATTTTACCAAAAGTAGTGAATAAAGGAAAGCCATGCCATGATCGCTCGCCTGAGGTTCAGGGTACTGTTTATTTCAGGGATTAAAAAAGACACTTCGGGATATTTTTTAGTCGTTTAAATCTCATTGATTTTTTAAGGAAGCAATGCATTCGCAGTTTTGGGGTCTAAAAAAATTAAAACTCAAAATCATGCAACAGAAAAAAATCATCAGCGGTCTCCAGGGACTTGTTTTAGCTTCCCTGTTCTTTGCCAGCTGTAAAAAAGAAAACACCGTAGGGAACCCCGTTGTCGAGCCGAAAGCAAAACAACTCGTAAGCATCGAGTTTTCCAATGCTGCAGGGAATCCCCTGAATTTTTTATACGACGCCAAAGGAAGGGTCAGCTCAAGCGGTAACAGTTATTTTTCCCTGCAATATGATTATTCAGGGAATGTTTTTCATAGCATTTATACCAGCCTGACTACGAATAGCGTTTTTGAACTGAAAAATGGTATGATGGATGCGCAGGGAAGATTGTTGGATGCGGATGCTGTATCAAAAGAACCCGGCCAGCCCGAAAGCTATTACAAATACCACTTCACTTATGATGCGGAAGGCCATTTACTTCAATTCAGCAATACATCGTTGACGACAGGGGGTGTTTCACAGGATGACAATACCTGGTCCAACGGAGATCTTATCACTACGGTAAATACCTATAACGGGCAGCCACAATATCGCCTCGATTATACGTATTATGACAGCCTGCCAAATAAACTCAACCTTGCTATTTTACCGCAGGTATTACAGTTCTATACGGATGGGATCACCGGTAAGCGTAGCGCCCACCTGCTTAAAACAGAAACGAATTTCAAGGAGCCCCAGCATACCAAGAAAACCGAATATTTCTACGATTATGACCTGGACGAGCAGGGTTATCCTGTGAAGTACAGGATGAAGAGCCTGATGCAAAATCTTACCCTGGAACGCTTTCTTAAGTTTAATTAATTAGCAATGAGCCTGTGATCAGTTCATTAACATAACAAACAATATTTTGAAACCAGTACAAACAAAATCAAAATGAAACCAGTTATTGCCGTCTTCGCTGTCATTTTATTGGCCAGCAGCTGTAAAAAGGAAACAACAACAGCCCCGCCATCTCCTGCTCCGGTTAAAAGGATCATCCAGGTTAAATCGCAGGAATATCCTTCCAGTGATATCTCCTACACCTATGATAACCTGGGAAGAGTAGCGGGAGAAGAAACAGAACAACATACCTATAGTTTTATTTACGGCAGTGGTACCTGTTCGTCCGAGGATTACTATAAGGTCCAGAACCGGGTTTTTATTAAGACCGCGTACAACCTCGATAATTCAGGACTTGTTGTCCATTCGTTACAAACGATCTTTGACACACCGAATACCAATCATACGGTCGAATATTTTTTTGAATATGATCCAGCTGGTTATATGACGAACTGCAAATATAAATATAGTAACAGCCCTGACCAGGAAGAGATCAAGTATGAGTATACGGATGGCAACCTTATCCAAAGCACATGGTCAAAGAATGGCGCGGTTGTCTCGGTCTATAAATACACTTATACCGGCCTGGCAGACCGCCTCAATATAAATATCCTCAGTAATATTTCTTCTATTAAGAACCTGTATGGCAAGGGAAGCAATAAATTGCCCGCTACCGTGGAAACTTTTGATAAGAATAACATTAAAGTGGGTGAAGGTACTTTTACTTTTGAGCTGGATGCACAGGGATACCCTGCTAAGCTTATTTATCATAATGCGACGAGTAATAAGGATTTTCATTCCACTTACTTGTACGATAAATAAAAACACCTTAAAAATGAGCCGGTATATTTCCGGCTCATTTTTTCACTTCCGCCAGTTTTAACCCTGCTTCAAGCGTCTTTTTATCCGTTTCGGATAACCTGCTTCAGGCTTCCCTTTTTTAGCTTTAATTTTAAAAAATGATGACACCGCTGCTGCTAAGCCGGGTTCATAAATTCCTGGTGACTTTAGCCCTCATGGGTACAACGGTGATCACCGCGCAGCCTCCTTCCTATAATTTCCGGCACCTGACCACAAGTAACGGGTTAAGCGATGGACTAGTAAGAGCGGTATCCCAGGACCAATATGGGTTTACCTGGTTCGGCACCTCCTACGGGCTGAATCGCTTTGACGGGATCAGTGTCAAAACTTTTTTTTCAAAACCTGGCGACAAAGCCTCTCTTCCCAATAATTACATCCAATCCCTTTATGCTGATAAAAAAAGAGGTCTTTGGGTAGGCACTTATACGGGGCTTTGCCGGTATGATTATTCTTCGAACCAATTTGTTACCTACAGCAGTACCAAAAACGTACAGGTACTTGCGATTAAGGCAGATAAAAGAGGGGATATCTGGCTGGCTACAACCGATGGGTTATGGATCACCGATCAGAAAAACAACAGTATCCATAAGTACACCCGCGGGGGTGACAGCGCTTTCATAAAACTTTTCAATTCGATTATTTATCAGGTGACTGAAACACCAGATGGTAAATGGTATTTTGCAACTAATAGTGGCATCAAAATGTTCAATCCCGGAACTTTGGACTATGACGAGATCCGGCATGATCCTTCGGACAGCACTTCGCTTTCGGGAGATATTATTTTTACGATAGCTGCGGATAAGCGGGGATACCTGTGGGCAGGATCTGCTTATCCCCGGGCGATGCTCAACCGGTTAGACCTTAAAACGAAGAAGGTAAAAGCGTATAGTTATTTCTCCTCTCCTTTAAAAAACTGGACCTCTAACCAGATCCAATCCATCCTATGCGACAGTAAAGGAAGGCTATGGGTTGCTTCGGCTTATTCAGGACTCTCACTTTATAATGCGAAGACCGAAACTTTTTTCGACTATAAACACGACCCGCTTATTCCCAATAGTTTATTAACTGATAAAGTAGTCAGCTTGTACCAGGACCCGATCGGGATCATCTGGATAGGATCTCCCGGCTATGGCCTGAGCTATTTTAATCCGGATGAAAATATTTTTTATAACCTGCATCCGGCACTCGATAAGGAAAACTCGTTACCGGATATCTGGAGTCGTGCTGCCGCTGAAGATCAGCAGGGCAATTACTGGCTGGCTACTGGGAAGGGTGTTGCAAAATATGAACCGGCTACCCGGAAGTATACCTTGTTTGCCAATGAAGATTCCCGGAAACCAATGATCCACATGAATTCCATACGCTCGGTCCTGGTAGATGACAGGAATGCTGTTTGGATCGGGACGGCAGCCGGTTTAAACCGGTTTGACCAGGCCACCGGTCACATGGATTTTTTTACGGAAAAACAAGGTATCCCGCTTGCTTTTTTCTGGATGATGACCCAGGATAAGAGAGGAAATATATGGCTGGGTTCTACCGCTGGGTTATACAGGTATGACCGTGAAAGGAACCGGTTTGATGATCTCCGCAATGACAGCCTTTTTTCTCCTTATGCAGGAAGAAATGTTCAGGCCATATTTACTGACAGCCGTAACCGTCTCTGGATTGGCTTATTGAATACAGGAGTAGTGATGTATGACCTCGAAAAAAAACGAATTGATCTG
The DNA here is from genome assembly GCA_039921505.1 of Chitinophagaceae bacterium. Classification (GTDB taxonomy): domain Bacteria; phylum Bacteroidota; class Bacteroidia; order Chitinophagales; family Chitinophagaceae; genus JJ008. Next base: position 41,641 of record JBDSBR010000040.1, on the reverse strand, counting down.
CTGACCGTTAAAGATTCCCTCGTCTCTGATACAAGAACATCCTCTTTTGCAGAAGATAAAAAAGGCATCCTGTGGATCGGTTCGGAGGAAGGACTTACAGCTTACAACCCTGAACTTCATACGGCCCGTTTTTATTCAAAAGGAGATGGCCTGCCTTCGGGACGTACCAACAACCTGCTGGTAGATAAACAGGATCGCCTTTGGTTTGGCACTTCAAACGGACTTTGTATGATGGAGGCGGAACGTAACCATATCAGGAGGTTTGATACCAACGATGGGCTGCTGACAAACCAGTTTAATGAACAAGCGGCATATGCGACAAGCAAAGGAGTATTTATTTATCCGAGTTATGAAGGATTTCTGCTATTTGACCCGGTGGAGTATAAAGAAAGAAAGACTGCTCCCCCGATATATATTACTTCCTTTAAAGTATCCGATAAGGAAATTACACCGGGGATCAACCCGGAAGAATTACAACATATCCGACTCAGGAATAACCAGAATTTTTTCAGTATCAGCCTGGCAGGACTTCATTACATGAATCCTTTTGAATGCACCTATGTATATAAACTGGAACCGTTTGACAAAGACTGGATATATACGCAAAAAAGAGAGATCAATTATACCAATGTACCAGCTGGAACTTATCATTTCCGGTACAAAGCAATGATAGAGGGACGTGGAGAAGATATCCCGGAAAAACAAGTGACGATCACTATCCGCCAGTTATTTTATAAATCCTGGTGGTTCAGGCTGATCGTAGTACTGGCTGTTTTAGCCGGGATCATCGTGTTTTACCGCTACAGGCTTTATCAGCGGGAAAAGATACTATTATTAGAAAGCAAGGCCCAGTTGCTGGAGAAAGAAAAGACACTTGTGATGTATGAAAGCCTGAAACAGCATTTGAATCCTCATTTTCTTTTCAATTCCCTGACAGCATTGCGAAGCCTTATAAAAACCGATACCAAAACGGCAGCTTTTTTCCTCGATGGTATGAGCAAAATTTACAGGTATGTATTAAAAAGTGGCGAGCAGGAAGTGATATTATTACAGGAAGAGCTGGACTTTGTCAAAACTTTTGTAGAGCTCCAAAAAATAAGATTTAAAGAAGGGCTGATCGTCAACATTGGTATAAACGAATCTCTCTATAATAATTATATCGTGCCGGTGACCTTGCAAAACCTGGTGGAAAATGCTATTAAACATAACACAGCAGGTGAAGACAGTCCCCTTGTAATAGATATTTTTTCCGAAAATGATTTTGTGGTGGTGCGGAATAACCTGCAGCGATTCCGTATCGTAGAAACCAGTAATAAACAGGGCCTGACAAGCCTCCAGTCATTATATAGGTTCTATTCCGATACCCCTCTCGTCATACAGGAGGACGGCAAGTTCTTTACTGTCAAAATTCCTTTATTGTAAATCTTTTTTTTATGAAAGCATTGATTATAGAAGATGAAAGCCTTATTGCTGAAGAGATGCAGCATACAATCAACCTGGTGGCGGACGATGTGGAAGTACTGGGGATAATAGCAAGCCTGAAAGCGGCCAGGAAATGGTTTATGAATAATGCCGAGCCCGACCTGCTGTTCATGGATATCCGGCTGAACGATGGATTGAGTTTTGAGCTGTTTGAACAATTCAAACTCGAGTGTCCTGTTATTTTTTGTACAGCTTATGAAGAATACGCCATCCGGGCATTTAAAGTAAATGGTGTAGATTATTTATTGAAGCCCGTCCAGGAAGATGACCTGGAAAAAGCTATCGATAAGGTAAGAAGCATGAAAGAAAATAAGTCGTTTGTTCCGGGTGACCTGCAACAGCTGGTCAATTATTTCGCCAACCCGGCAGTTGGAAAACAACAATTCAAAGAGCGATTCCTCATTAACACCAATAATAAATGGACACCTGTTGAAACAAAGAATGTTGCCCTGTTCTTTAAAGATAATCTCAACTATATCTATACGTTCAACGGAGATAAATATATTTACGATTTTTCAGCGTTGGAAGATATCGAGGATGTCCTTGATCCCCAGCTGTTTTTCCGTGCTAACCGGCAGGCTATTATCAATATTAATTCCATACAATCCGTAAAATCCGTCGGTAACCAAAAGCTGCAGGTTCAGCTTAAGCCTCCCTTAAAGATCGAGACAGATATTAGCCGGGAAAAAGCACCCTTGTTTAAAAAATGGATGGACAGGTAAGAAAATAAACCCATTGCCTTACTGGTACATTACAGTAAAGGTTTTATACGTTTCGGCCATACTTTTTTTTTGTACCGTGTCTGATTGTACAGTTTTACAGGAATATGACAGGAGAACAGATCTTATTAATTAAAAGAAGCTGGAAGATATTCCGGGGTATTGACCCGCAGCTGGTGGGAGATACTTTCTACAGTAAACTTTTTATGGATAATCCGTCCCTCCGGCGGATGTTCCCCCAAAATATGGACCTGCAATACAAAAAATTGGTAGACATGCTCAGCACCATTGTCGCCAGGCTCACAAATTTCACTGAAGTAACAAATGATATGGCTGCTATGGCCAAACGTCATGCGAGTTATGGTGTCAGACCGGCTCATTATGCATTGGTAGGAGCAGCTTTGCTCTGGACACTGGAACAGGGATTGGGAAAGGACTGGACAGAAGAGACTAAGAATGCCTGGACTACATGCTATACGATGCTGGCCAATACAATGATGAATGCCTCTTCCTGAACTGGTAACAAAGTTAAAAACTGCGATGTTCTTTCACCCACCCCGTGATATATTCACTGATCATGGAAGTAGGTGTGCCCGGAGGAAATAATTTGCCCACACCCATTTCATTTAATTGTTTCATGTCATCTTCAGGAATGATACCACCGCCCGTAAGCAGTACATCTTTCATCCCTTTTTCTTTCAGCATATCCATCACTTTTGGAAAGACCGTCATATGAGCTCCGGATAAGATGCTGATACCGATGGCATCGACGTCTTCCTGCATGGCCGCGTTGACAACCATTTCAGGTGTTTGCCGCAGCCCGGTATAAATGACTTCCATTCCTGCATCCCGTAGTGCCGTAGCGATTACTTTGGCACCACGGTCATGTCCGTCAAGCCCTACTTTCGCCACCAATACCCTGACAGGTCTGTTCATATAAATACTTGAATGGCGAAAATACATTGTTTCCCCAATAGGATTGTAAATTACGCCATGCAATACAGGCGATTTGGGAATACGGACCTCCGGGTCAGCGAGATCGGTTTTGGTGCCTGGGCTATTGGCGGGGGAGCGATGATCGGTAATACTTCGATTGGTTGGGGTGATTCGGATGATTCGGTTTCGATCAAAGCTATTCATGCCGCGCTCGATACCGGGATCAATTTTTTTGATACCGCCGATATTTATGGCCTGGGGCATTCCGAAGAATTATTGGGTAAAACGATCGGGAAGAATAAGGAGGCGCTCATTGCTTCTAAGGCAGGGAATGTTTCCCGTGATAACCAGTTTACCATTGATTATTCAAAGGAACATCTCTTTCATGCCTGTGAACAAAGTCTTCGTCGCCTGAAAAGAGAAACAATCGATTATTACCAGTTGCACAGTGCACGACTGGTCCATCTTGAACAGGGCGATTGTATTGAAGCCATGCAATTATTACAAAGACAGGGAAAAATCCGCTACTGGGGTTTGTCCCTTACTACTTTTGATCCTTTACCCGAAGCAGTTCACCTGGTAAAGCAGAGGAAGGGAAATGGTTTCCAGCTGGTATTGAACCTGCTTAATCAAAAAGCACTCGGTCTTCTTCCCACTGCAACCGAAAACGAAGCAGGAATCATTGCGAGGATGCCGCTCCAATTCGGTTTGCTGACAGGAAAGTTTGACCATGCCATTGATTTTGCTCCCAATGATCATCGCAGGAACAGGCTTGTACAACCCGTGATCGAGGCAGCCAATAAAGCATTACAACCAGTATGGGAGTTGTGTACAAAATATGAATGTTCAAAAACCCAGCTGGCATTGAGTTATATCCTCAGCTATCCTGCCGTATCCACTATTATCCCAGGGATCAGGACCGCTGGGCAAGCATTGCAAAATACATCCGGTTTATTTAAACTGCTGCCGGAAGACCGGTTGCTGATCGAAGAATGGGGAAGGGAAAGGTTCGAACCTGTTATGGAGCTGATAAAGCAGCAGGGATAGTCTAAGCTATTTCCTGGTCTTTATTAAATACCCAACAGGGGTAATGACAGGTTAATGCGCCTGACCGACTCTTCCTTTCCCAGCAACTCAGCAATATGGAATACCGGGGGACCAAATTTTCCACCTACCAGCATGATGCGAAGTGGTAGCTGTAGTTCCCCGGGTTTAATATTCTTTTCAACCGCCAGTTCCTTAAAACTACTTTCGAGGGCCGCAACATTCCATTCTCCTGCGGATTGCATTTTTTCAGCATAGGCAACGAAGAAATTCTTTTTGTCTTGGTTCCATTTGGGTTTTACCGACTCGGTATCCCAGGTCTCCGGTGTTTTGAAAAAGAAAGAGGACTGTTGTATAAAATCAGGCAGCAACGTGCAACGGTCTTTTACCAGTTCAATTACGTTGTCCAATAAGTTGTCATCGCCGACCGTAATGCCATTTTTTGTCAGCAGGCTCCTGACTTCAAACCTCAAACCCTGAACCCCAGATTTTTTGATCCATTCATGGTTGAACCATTTCGCCTTTTCATAATCAAATTTCGCCCCGGCGCTGTGCACCCGTTCCATAGAAAATTTTTCCACGAGTTCCTCTTTTGAAAAAAGCTCTTGCTCGGTGCCGTCATTCCAGCCAAGAAGGGCCAGCAAATTGATAAAGGCTTCGGGCAAAAATCCCTTTTCTTTAAATCCTTCAGTAAGTTCACCTGTTTTGGGATCGGTCCAGTTCATGGCAAAAACCGGGAAGCCATATTTGGCGCCGTCTCTTTTGCTGAGTTTACCAGTTGGTCCAAGGATCAGCGGGAAATGTGCCCACTGTGGCATGTTCTCCAGGCCAAATAAATATTTCCATAATAAAATATGTACCGGGGCGGAGGGTAGCCATTCTTCACCGCGAAATGCATGTGATATCTCCATTAAATGATCATCTACCACTACCGCCAAATGATAAGTAGGCATCCCGTCCGCTTTCAATAAAACCTTATCATCCACCAGGGAAGTTTCAAAACTTACTTCCCCCCGGATCATATCTGTAAATGAAACCGTTTCCTGTTCGGGCATTTTTATACGGATGACATGTTTTGTTCCGGCAGCCAATAATTTTTCTGTTTCTCCTTCCGCCAGTGTTAATGAATTCTTCATTTTCATCCGGATTGTATGATCGTACTGGGAAGAAGAATGATGTTCCGTTTTAAGGTCCTGCCGCATTTTTTCCAGCTCTCCAGGTGTATCAAACGCATAATATGCATAACCGTCCTTTACCAGTTGCTCGGCATATTCACGGTACTTGTCTTTCCTTTCACTCTGGCGGTAGGGGCCCGCCTTTCCTCCATGCTGCACACTTTCATCAGGCTCGAGCCCGCACCATTTAAGGGTATCAAAAATATATTCTTCCGCACCGGGCACATAACGACTCTGGTCCGTGTCTTCGATCCTTACTAAAAAATCACCCCCGTGCTTTTTGGCAAATAAATAATTGTACAGGACTGTTCTTACTCCCCCCAGATGCAAACCGCCGGTAGGACTAGGGGCAAAGCGAACTCTCACTCTTTTACTCATAGGCTGCAAAGATAAACTCCCCGCCACTAAAGGGAAGGCTCTAAATTGTAGTAGTTTTGAACGACGGAATACAATAATGGGAACAGCAAAAAAAGAAAGCAACTGGAACAAGAATCCTTTTCTTTTACAATTGATCGGGATGGGGGCAGCATATTTTGTCAAAACGCCTGGTTGGTTGAAAAGGATCTATCCACGACGATTATGGAACGTAGCCACCAAAGAAAAAGCCATCTACCTGACCTTCGATGACGGGCCTCACCCCATTGTTACTTCCTTCGTCCTGGATGAGTTAAAAAAATACAATGCAAGCGCCACCTTCTTTTGTATTGGGAAGAATGTAGCAGCGCATCCTTTACTATACGAGCGAATATTACAGGAAGGTCATACTACAGGAAATCACAGCTATACCCACCCGAACGGGTGGAAAACAACCAGGGATATTTATCTGGCGGATATTGCCGAAGCAGCTAAACATATCCGATCAAATTTATTCAGGCCACCTTATGGCAGAATAAAAGGCTCGCAGGCGAAAGGCGTTCAGCAGGCGATGGGAAACAGATCCTCAAAAATTGTTATGTGGGACGTATTGAGCGGTGATTTTGACGAGGGTTTGAGTGCTCAAAAGTGTAAAGAAAACGTCATTAATAATGCCCGCGAAGGATCGATCATTGTTTTTCATGACAGTGAGAAAGCATTCAGGCTTCTTAAGGATGTTTTACCGGGAACACTGCAATTTTTTGCCAGGGAAGGCTATGTTTTCAGATCGCTTTGAGGTATTCAGTATCGGTTCAGGTATAAAAAAGTTAGGGCCTGGGTAGAAACCCTGGCCCGTTTTTAATCCGTACCCTATGAAAACTGGTTTAAAGGTATAATAATTTTTTAATTACGGCAAAGTAATTTGGATAGTTCTGCCGTTGATCGTGATCGTCGCCTCGTCGTTGCAGACGCCATTTCCAAAGTCAAGAACCGCGATCCAGGGACTGTTTCCAGGGCTGTTCAGGCGAACCGTTTTGATCTTTCCCTTTACGATCCAGCGACAGGTTACCCTCCTGATCAGGGGCTCGGTAATGGTTGATTCCCAAGCTACCAGCAGGGTTCCCCGCAATGTCCGGCCACGGCTTGTTCCTTCGATCTTGAAGATATCATCTACCGGTATATCCGGGGTTCCCAAACCTTCGATCTGGGTGATGGTCCGGGTGCTGTTCCATTCAGTATAGTCGCCATTGGTTTTGGTCAGTTTGCCATTAATGACTTCCAGCCGGAATTTGCGGCTAAGGGGGACGATAGTTCCGATATTGGTGATAACATGTCTTCCTTCCACTTTAATATTGTCTACATAATAGCCATCAAACTCTGTAGTGGCCACAGATCCGGGATATACAAGACGCCCGGTATAATCAGTAATTACCTTTCCCCTGCGTACATGTCCATCAGGACCGGGACAGCCGGTTGTTCCAAAGTCAACCACGATCCTTACCGGGAAAGGAGTACCGTTGGGATGTGTAATGGTCACGGTAAAACAACGGACCACCGGCGTAAGGGTATCTGTTCTTCCAAAAAATACACCCGAGCCGGAAACGCCCACATCATTGTTGGCTCCCATGGCATCATCAAAAAGACTGGTGAATATACCCTCGGCCTCTGCATCCGATTCACCGGAAACCTGGGAGGCTTGTATTTCTTCCTGGTCACTTGTGCCTGATCTGCTCGTTTCTTTTTTGCAGGAAATCACGGTAAGCAGGCAGAAAATAAAGACCGTGCTGAACAGCCGGGTTAGGTTAAAACGGGATTTCATAAACGGGGGGTTTTGAGTCTTAAACAAATTAACGGGATTAGGATGGGATTTATTGGTTTAAGTTTAAAGGAATCTTAAAGTTTTTTCGGAATTTTGTTGCTCAAATTCCATTGAAAATGAACCTTCTAGATACACATTCCCATATTTACCTGCCAGAGTTTGAAGAAGACCGGCAGTCTATGCTGGAACGGGCTGGAAAAGAAGGAGTTGCCAGGATCCTGTTACCTGCAATTGATTCTGCTACACATCTTTCTATGCTAAATCTTGAAAAAGAATATCCTTCCTGTTGTTTTAGCATGATGGGCTTGCATCCCTGCTCGGTGAAAGAAAATTACCTGGAGGAGCTTAAAATAGCGGAGGGATACTTTGGAAAAAGAATATTCAGGGCAGTGGGAGAGACGGGGCTGGATTTTTATTGGGATAAAACCTTTACTGAACAACAATACATCGCCTTTAACCGGCAGATCGAATGGGCCCTGCACTATGATATTCCAGTGGTGATCCACTCACGTAATTCCATTGATGAATGCATACAGGTGGTGGCTCAACAGCAGAAAGGGAAACTAAAAGGGGTCTTTCATTGTTTTTCCGGGAATGCCGCACAGGCTCAGCAAATCATTGGGCTCGGTTTTTACCTGGGTATCGGTGGCGTCCTCACTTTTAAAAATTCGGGATTGGATAAAGTAATGGAAAAAATTGATCTCTCAAATATAGTACTGGAGACAGATGCGCCTTACCTGGCACCGGTTCCGTTCAGGGGCAAAAGAAATGAACCGGCTTACCTGAAATACGTGGTAGAGAAATTAGCACAGGTAAAAGGCACAGATATTTCTGTGGTCGCGGCCGCAACTACAGCGAATGCGGAAAAATTATTCGGTTTTTAGAAGTATGAACAAACGGGGTCACAAAGCATTCTGGTGACCCATTTCTTCTTTCTTCATCATGTCGATGTAGCGGGCAGTACCGATATACAGGAAACCTACCAGCAATACGATAGCAAGAGTGATGAACAAACGGGGATTACCCATATTCATAAACTTAAGCAGGATAAAAAAGGCGAAGAAGAAAAAACTCTCTACAAAGAGGATCTCGAGCATGGAGAATTTGCGGTTTTTCATAACAGGGATATTTGATACAATATTACCCCCTTCTACAATTATACGATAGCGTTAAACTGCCCGATTTTTTATCGTAGGATTACTATAGCTATCCGTAAAATCACCCGTTCCCGTTTAAAAATAAGGTCCGTGATCAGATCTTCTGCCCGATGGCATGCCAATAGGGCGTCTTTTCAGAGAACACGATATGGGCCAGGCCTGCTTCTTCCATCATCGCCTGTACCTGTTTGCGGGAGAAACGTTGTTCCAGCGGCGTCCCGAAACGGTCAAGGCTGTCATTCCGGATGATATAAAAGGACTGGTTCTCGTAGACCTGTAAGGGGATGTTCTGCCGGATGCGTTTTGGTACACCGATCACGCGGAGTAAACGGCAGAGCAATACAAAAGGCATATAAAGTACGATGGCGAGAAAAGCACAAAAAACTTTTTTCAATCCAGCCGGCATCCGCGAAACCACTCGGCGTATCAGGTTGGATAAAAAGAAAATGATCTTGAAGTAGTAAGGTTTGTTATCAAGATTGTAGTAGAGGTAAACAAGGAAGTGACCATCTTTCTTTACTTTCTTTACACAATCCTTCAAAGCTTTCGCGGTATCGGGGATATGGTGTAAGACACCAAGACTGTACACCAGGTCAAAATGTCCATCAGGAAAAGGAATATTATCCGCGGCCGCCTGGATCAGTGTTACCTTATCATCTTTTCCGACCAGGTTATCCGCCGCCAGTATCGCCGAACTGGGATCGATACCCGTTACAGATACCGCGGGAAATTTTGTACGCAGGTACTTGATGAAACGCCCGCTCCCGCAACCTATATCGGCCAGTTGTGAATCCTTATTTAGTAAACCCGGATGTACGATGTCAAAATATTGTTCCCCCAGTGCCAGGATATCTTTTTCAGAGAAACCATGGAAGGACTGCCATTCTTCACCAAAGGAGGAAACTGTATGCTCATCTATATTCTCAGAGCCTTCGTAACTGGGGATTACCCGGTTCTTTGTTGTCAATTCTTTTGCAATAGTTGCCATTCAGATCGGTTTGTGAAATTCGTCCCGCGTATGATTAAAAATAAATGACCTCCGTCGCGTTGCTATGGAGGCCGAAAGCGGAGACTAAGGGATTCGAACCCTTGATACAGTTTCCCGTATACACACTTTCCAGGCGTGCTCCTTCAACCACTCGGACAAGTCTCCATTTACCGTTACCAAGATTTTCAGCACGGCGGGCGGCAAAAATAAGGATTCTGGGCTTAGCGAACTAGAGATTTAGGCCCAGGTTTTTTGGGAATATTCATATCTTCTCAGAAACATTAAAACATTTCTAACCGGCTTTTAAAAAAGGACATATGAAAATTCTACTTTTTGTATGCTGTATTATCACCGGTTGTAAAGGATCGATAAAAGAAGACAGCCAAGGTGACATAAAAAACAAACTTCTAACTTTCTATAAAGATAGAACCGGGATGCGACCAGATTCAGTAACTTATACAAATACGCCAAAGACTGAACGTGATATAATTTCAGATCAGGCAGATTATTATATGCTCGAGGCAATGTATTGGAGGATTAGTGATTACTCACAAGGGTTACGGGATTCAAAATCGGACGAATATAAAATGAAGGAAGATAGTTGTAATGCACTTTTATCCAAAGCAGATACTCTAGATAAGAAATATTATGAATTGAGTTGCATCTACTATATTGGAAAAAGAAACGATAGCCTCTTTATTTACATGAATCCAAAGAATGTCATCATCCCCAGGTCTAAACTATTTGATATTCCTAAACTCACTGAGCAATCATTTAAAAAATATAGCATCAAATATTTTTAATGATATACTTTCTTCCGGAAGGGTCGAAACTCCTTCAGGCTACCGATTGCTATCGGACGTACAAGTCTCCAATAATAAGGGAGGCAAAAATAAAAATACTTGCCTTACCAGTTATTAGCTTGTTCAGCATTCATCCTTTCAGAAAAATCTGCAGGCTGATGATCCTTCCAGTGAGGATCATAGCTTACAAACCAGGAGATCCACAAACTGCGGCTGACCCGCATCAGCCAGGGTTGAAGTACAACCAGGAGAACGGCATTTAAACCGAGCCAGAAGAAAAAACGGTTATCGGAAGTAGAAAGCCCGATCAATACCCACCAGGCCACCAGGCTCAACACGCTTACACCAACCGCCAGCGCATAGCTAACATAACTGGTGCCATAATAAAAACCTACTTCGATCTCGGTGGCCTGCCCGCAAACTGGACAGTCCTTGTTCATCTCCATATTCTTTTTATAACTGATACTGGTGTTATGTTTGAATAATTTACCCTCGCGGCAGCGGGGGCAACGGCAACCCATTGAAGAGGAAAAATAACCCCGCGATTTTCTGGCTGTACCCATATCCCAGTCACACTTAAATAATGAGACGCAAAGTTCGTTATTCAGCGGCAGAAAAGGGTTCCTATTTTGGAACTACAACCCTTCCAGTACTTTTTCCATCGCCATACTACGGCTTCCTTTTACAAGGAAATGGGTGTTTTCAAAATGCTGGCTGGCCAGCCAGTTCTTTGCAGCGGCAGCATCGGGAAATTGAAGGTAAGGGTGGGGGACTTTTAAAAAATCACCTCCCACCAGCACGACATTTTTCCAGTTGTATTTTTGGATCAGTTCCACGATGGCCCCGTGTTCCTCTCTGCTATCTTTACCAAGCTCTGCCATCGCGCCCAGCATCATAACTTTCGCCGAAGCGGGTAACCCGGCAAAATTCTCTATCGCCAGTTTCATGCTGCTGGGGTTGGCATTGTAAGCATCCAGGATAATTTTATTCGATCCTTTCTCCATCATTTGAGAACGGCTGTTGGAAGGACGGTATTCTTCAATAGCTTTTTTAATGTTGGCTTCCGATACATTGAAAAACTTACCCACGGTAACGGCCGCTAATACATTGGGCAGGTTATATTCACCGACCAGTTGTGTCCTGATAGTGACCGGGTCAAGACCTTGTGTAATCTCCACCTCAAGCCAGGGATCATTTTTTAGTACACGGCCGGTTACGGGTGCATCGCCCGTTCCGTATTTGATAACACCGCTGATCCCCTTGCTCATTTCACGTAGATAGTCATAATCCCACATCACAAAAGCAGTTCCGTTATTAAGGCGTAAATGATCATACAATTCGCCCTTGCCTTTCCTGACGCCTTCGATGCTGCCAAAACCTTCCAGGTGTGCCTTACCGCAATTCGTAATAAGACCATGAGTGGGCTGCGCATACAAGCAATAGCCCGCTATTTCTCCCAGGTGATTGGCTCCCATTTCAATCACCGCCAGTTGCGCAGCTTCTTTTATTTTCAGCAAGGTGAGCGGAACGCCAATATGATTATTAAGATTGCCTTCCGTTGTAGCTGTTTTGAATTCCGTGGAAAGTACCGCATGGATCAATTCTTTGGTAGTGGTCTTCCCGTTACTTCCGGTAATGGCTAAAAAAGGGATCGTAAATTTTTCCCGGTGATGTTTCGCCAGGTCCTGCAAGGCAGTAAGCACATCCGGTACTAAAATAGTTTTACCGGGAATTTCAAAAGCAGCTTCATCGATCACGGCACAGGCAGCACCTGCGGCGATCGCCTGCTGCGCAAAAGCATTGCCGTTGAAATTATCTCCCTTCAGTGCGAAAAAAATATCACCCGCCTTTAGTTTCCTCGTATCGGTTTCTACAGAAGGGTGCTGCAGGTAAATGGAATATAGTTCCCCGGTATTCATACGCAAATGTAATGGGACGGAAAATTAAAAACCCCTCCAGGTGGAAGGGTTTTAAGAATTTATACTGGTTGGCGTCTTAACGTTTTTGCCTGCGGGTCTTGTAGTGCTGACCAGTTTTGCGGCCATTACCTTCAGGACTTCCCATACGGTTCATAGCACAACGGAAACCTAATGTGCTTAAGGCCTGGTCTTCTTCGAGGTAACGACGGCTGCCGGGTGTAAGCCAGTAAGCCCTGTCATTCCAGCTACCACCTTTGTACACCCTGGATTTATCGCTCACCAGGGTAGTTAAACCATAGCCATAAGAAGCCTGTGATAAAGAGTCGCCATCGAGGAAGTTGATCACATTACCTCTTTGATAGTTGCGGCGGTTCTTGCTTTCTTCGTCTGTCACATCCACCATTTTCACTTTACCTACGCTATCCAGTTCTGCTTCACCGTTGCTGTTCTTATATAATTTTTGGTACCGGTTACCACGGAAGGGAGCCGGCATATCATCAAAGTCAAGAGAAGATAAAGGACGATATACGTCTTCCACCCACTCGCTCACGTTACCGGCCATGTTATAGATACCAAAGCCGTTCGGAAAGAATGATTGAACAGGAGCCGTGTAAAACGCACGGTCGTTCAAACCACCTGCCACACCTGCGTTGTCACCCGAACCTCTTTTGAAGTTGGCGAGGAAAGTTCCCTGCCAGCTGCCACGACGGGTATCACGGAGACCGTTGATATTTTGCGCCCAGGGATAAACCTGCTTGTTCGACTGCAATTCCTCACCTCTTTTGCCTTCTTTGGTACTGGGGCGGGGGTTTTGATTGATCAAACCATAAGCGGCATATTCCCACTCGGCTTCAAAAGGAAGACGGTAATCTGGTAAAAGAACACCCGATTCCATAGAAGCGATAGTGACTTTTGGCTCGCCTTTCTTTGTTTTGATCTTACCGGGAGGAGCTGTGTATAATCCCAGTAAATAAGATTTTGTCGTGAAGTTATTTTCACCCTGCTGTGCGCCGGGTTTAAGATTGGCTTTGTTGATGAAGTTTTTATCCTTCAGTAATTTTTCATTTACCCTGTCACTTCTCCAGAGGCAGAAATCGTGTGCCTGTCTCCAGGTAACACCTACAACCGGGTAGTCATTAAAACCAGGGTGACGGAAATAAAATTCTACGAGGGGTTCATTATAACTCAGCTCACTTCTCCATACCAGTGTATCGGGGAGCGCCGCTTCGATGATCTTTTGATTTGCAGGATCGGAAGGGTCAAAAACCATTCCCAGCCAGTGCAGGTATTCACGATAGTGAACGTTGGCTACTTCGGTCTTGTCGATATAAAAAGAGGGAACAGATACACGACGGGGGATATTGTTCCAATCACCCATCACATCTTCCTCTGTTTGTCCCATGGTAAAGGTACCGCCCTGGACAAAGACCAGGCCTGGGCCCAGGCCCTGTTCCTTGGATTTGGAAACCTGGTAACCACCCATGTTCTTATCGTTGTAGTTCCAGCCAGTTACGCTGGATTTATCCTGCTTTTTCTTAAACAGGCCACCGTTCTTACAGGAGGCCAGAAGTGTTACACAGGATAACAGGATTGCTAAGTTTCTCATTGTTTTTTGCATAAACCTATGAATTGGAATATTTTTAACGCCGGATGGGGTAATAATATTGCACCTGAATCATGTTTTACCTGCCCGGTTTGCGAATATATGCACTTTCGTAATAAACGGGTACGCAGAAATACTTTTTTTCAGGCGGAAAACCCCTTTAAAACCCCTGGTTTACAGCTATGAGGACGTGGCGTTATTTTGGTTTTCTGGTATGCTGTATAGCCCCCTCTTTTTGGGCCTTTTCCCAAAGAAATTATGCCCCTCATTCTGTCCTTTCTTCAGCCAGCTGGTTTAAGCTGAATATTGGGTCACCCGGCGTTTATAAAATGGATATCCCGTTCCTTAACGGGTTGGGGGTAAATACCAGCTCTCTTTCTTCAGGGTCGGTCAGGTTGTATGGAAATGGCGGGCAAATGCTAAAAGAAGCGAACAATGGTTCCTGGACAGACGACCTGCAGGAAAATGCCATCCAGGTGGTGGATGGAGGAGATGGTATCATCAATGGTTCCGATTATATACTTTTCTATGCCAGCGGCGCTGATGAATGGTTGAAAGATTCTGTGAACCAGCTTTTTTCCCATCGTAAAAATATTTATAATAACAGGGCCTGGTATTTTTTAAAAATAGAGGGCAGCGGCAAACGAATTCTCAATGCTCCCCTGGTCTCATCCCCCAACCTGGCAGTAACCAGTTTTTCTGAAAGATACTTTTATGAAACAGAACTGGTCAATTTTTTAGGAAGCGGGAAAGAATGGTATGGAGAAGAGTTTGCCAATAGCCCGGGTAAACTGCTGACAAGGACCTTTAATGTTCCTCTTCCGAACCTGTTGAATAACGCACCGCTGCTGGTAAAAACAAATTGTGTATCCCGGTCGGTTGGAAGCAACAGCCGGTTTGATTTAAGAATAAATAACCAACCGGCAGTTCCATTCCTGGTTGGACCGGTTGGTGGAGGCCAGTACGATTTATTTGCGCAGCAATCGACAGCGCTGGTAACAGGAACATCCATACAAAATCCTGCCAGCATCAATTTCAGCTACACACCCGGCAGCTTCAATGCACAGGGATGGCTGAACTGGTTTGAAGTATTCACCCGGCGAAATCTCTCGCTCAACGGGCTTTCTCAATTGCTTTTCCGTGACTGGCCATCGGTAGGAAATAACAGGGCGGAGTTTATTGTAAGCAATGCAACGACAGCAACACAGGTATGGGATATTACGGATCCGCTGAATCCTCTCCGCATGCAGGGTGTTTTTAATAATAGTGAATTTCATTTTATCAATGACTGTTCCCGGTTAAGAGAATATATTGCTTTTACAACAACTGATTTTTTAGTGCCCGCAGCAAATGGAAAAATTTCCAACCAGGACCTTCATAATACTATACCCGCCGATCTTATTATTGTTACACATTCTTCGCTGCTGCCACAGGCGCAGCGGCTGGCGCAGATCCACCAGCAGCAGAATGGGTTGAAGACAGTTGTTGTTACTACAGATGAAGTGTATAATGAATTTGGGAGCGGGAGCCCGGATCCTGCCGCTATCCGGGATTTTGTAAAAATGTATTACGACAGGTTCGGGAGCAGTACCGGTAACAAACCAAAATACCTGTTGTTATTTGGCGATGGTTCGTTTGATTATAAAGACCGGCTTACAAATAATACCAACCTGGTGCCGGCTTATGAAAACGATATCACACTGGATCCTTTATCAACCTATACCTCGGATGATTTTTATGGTTTCCTGGATGATAATGAAGATATCAGTTCTGGGGTTGTTACCAATTTACTCGATATCGGTATCGGGCGGGTACCGGCCAAAAATTTACAGGAGGCCAAAAACTTTGTAGATAAGGTAGCTGTCTATCTTTCGCCGCAAAGCCTGGGACCCTGGAGAAATAACCTGACTTTTCTTGCAGATGACGAAGATGGGAACCTTCATTTACAGGATGCAGAGATCATTTCAGCAACCGCGCGGTCAACCGCACCTGTTTTTAACCAGCAAAAGATCTACCTCGATGCATTTCAGCAGGAGACAGGTCCGGGGGGAAGTCATTATCCCCAGGCTGTGCAAGCCAGTAACAACCAGGTTTATAATGGTACGCTGATCTGGAATTTCAATGGGCATGGCGGACCTGTGAGACTGGCAGAAGAAACGATCCTCGACCAGGAAATGATCAATAACTGGAATAACCCAAACCGGCTACCCCTTTTTATTACGGCCACCTGCGATTTTGCGCCATTTGATAACCCGGTAATAAATTCTATCGGGGAAAATATTCTGTTGCGACCACGGACCGGCGCTATTGCCCTGATGACGACGACGCGGCTTGTATTTGCTTTCAGCAACCGGATCATCAATAATAATTACCTGCAATTCGCTCTTCAGCCGGATATCAATGGAAAATATAAAACACTCGGGGAGGCAGTAAGAGTGACCAAGAATTTTACTTACCAGAATTCCGGCGACATCATCAATAACAGGAAGTTTACATTGCTGGGAGACCCGGCGCTTGCTCTTGGTTTTCCTTCTTTAGGAGTTCGTGCCACAAGAATCAACGGCATTCCTGTAGCGCAGCCCGATACACTTAGCGCGGCCGAAAAAATAAACATAGAAGGAGAAGTTACCGACCAATCGGGTAACCTCCTGGCAAATTTTAATGGCAATGTATACCCAACTGTTTTTGATAAACCGCAGCAGGTAAATACACTGGCCAATGATCCCGGTAGCCAGGTCACGAATTTCCAGGTGCAATCCAATATATTATTCAGGGGAAAAGTTGCAGTAACAAACGGGAGATTCTCATTTGTTTTCAAAGTGCCTAAAGATATCAACTACCAATACGGGAATGGCAAACTCAGCTTGTATGCAGAGGATGGTGCGCAGGACGGGAATGGTTTTTTCACCGGGTTCGTAGTAGGAGGGGCTGGAAATACAATAGATGCTGATCACCAGGGTCCAGTCATAAAACCTTTTCTGAATGATGAGAAATTTGTGAATGGGGGACTTGCTAACCAGGCCCCGGTGCTGATCGTGAAGCTGGCTGATTCTTCAGGGATCAATACCACCGGCACGGGTATCGGGCATGATATCGTGGCAACACTTGATAATGATAACCGGAAATTCTTTATCCTGAACGATTTTTATGAAGGAGAGCTCAATAGTTACCAGCAGGGGGTGGTTCGTTTCCAGCTCCCCGAACTGGAACCCGGTACTCATACCCTTAAAATAATAGCCTGGGACGTCCTTAATAATTCCAGTGAAGCGAATCTTGAATTCATGGTAGCAAAGGACGAAGAACTGGAAATAAGCCATGTGCTGAATTATCCCAATCCATTTACCAGCAGCACCCGGTTTTTGTTTGAGCATAATAAACCGGGCCAGTTACTACAGGTCCAGGTCCAGGTTATGACTATTACGGGCCGGATCATAAAAACAATACGGCAGGACATTGTTTCGTCAGGAAACCGTTCCGATATGATCCAATGGGACGGGAGGGATGATTTTGGGGATAAACCCGGCCGGGGTGTATATATCTATAAGCTCAGGGTCATTACGCCCGACCAGAAGAAAAAAGAGGTTTGGGAGAAGCTGGTCATCCTGTAGCTGCCTGTTCCACGAAAGAAACCAGTTCTTTTTTTTACATTCAGGCAGCATCCGTTATCCGATAGTTGTCAATTTCCTCGTCGGCCCAGAGTGGCCCGGGTGATGCCAGATCCGGATGAAAAAAACCGGTTTTTTAGCCTAAAAATAAATTTTAACAATAAAAACAAAAAGAATACGTTTTTCCAGAACTTGCGGGCCAGAATCACCAGGCCATATGACGCCAACTACCCGAAAACCAACTAAAAAGCAACAATTTTTTTGTTTCCGATAAAAATCTATATTTTAGTTTTGTATTTACTCAAAAGCTATATATTTACACCATTATTAAAAACTTTCTAATGAGACCAACTGCTTTAAAACTAACTGCCGGAATTCTGCTCTTTTGCGGTATATCATCTACTGTAAAAGCCCAGGTTGATCCAATCAACGTTGTAACAACTGCTGTTCCCTTTCTGCGTATTTCACCCGATGCCCGCTCAGGTGGCATGGGAGATCTTGGCGTAGCTACCTCACCTGATGCTTCTTCAGGATTATGGAACATTGGTAAAGTAGCCTTCAATAAAATGAATGGTGGTGTAACTGCCACTTATACTCCCTGGTTAAAAGACCTCGTAAACGATGTTTACCTGGCTTCTCTTACAGGATTTTACAAATTTGATGACAACCAGGCGCTACACCTTGGTGTTCGTTATTTCAGCCTTGGTAATATCACTTTTACCGATAACCTCGGGAATGATTTCGGAAGCTTCCGTCCCCGTGAATTCGGTATCGATGTAGGTTATTCCCGCAGACTGAATAAGAAAAATGGTATCGGTATTGCTTTACGTTATATCAACTCCAACTTAGCCGGTGGTACTACCGTTGGTAGCACAACTTACAAATCAGGTAGCGCAGTAGCTGCTGACCTGGGATGGTACAATGACAGCAAGAATGCAACTGGAAATGGCTGGCAGTGGGGTGTTGTATTATCAAACCTTGGTTCTAAAATAGCTTATACGGATAATGGTGATGCAAAAGATTTCATTCCTGCTAACTTAGGCTTTGGTGGTAACTACACAAGAAAATTCAATGCTCAAAACCAGATCTCTTTTGGTATCGAATTGAATAAATTACTCGTTCCTACTCCTCCTGCAGATCCTGCTACACCAGCTGAAATTGCTGATTACAGGGCTAAAGGTGTATTGGGCAGCTGGTTCAGTTCTTTCGGTGATGCTCCTGATGGATTCAGCGAAGAGATCAAAGAATTCCAGGTATCTCTTGGTGCCGAATACTGGTACAATAACCAATTTGCACTGCGTGCCGGTTATTTCTACGAGAATAAAACAAAAGGAAACCGCCGCTTCTTTACAGTTGGCCTGGGTATCAAATACAATATCTTTGGTTTCAACTTTGCATATCTTCTCCCCACTGGAAACGGTGTTAGCCGTAACCCACTTTCAAACACCCTCCGTTTCGGAATTATGTTTGATTTAGGTGATGGCAGCAAGATGAAAAGCAAATAATAAGTCGCAATAAATAATATTAAAACGTCCTGCCTCTGGCGGGACGTTTTATTTTATGGATATTTGTCAAAACCCCTGTATGTCTTATCGTATCGGCAGCGGCGTTGATTTTCACCAACTGGTGGTGGGCCGTGAACTCTGGCTAGGCGGTGTAAAAATCCCGCATCCTAAAGGAGCCCTCGGGCATAGTGATGCTGATACACTGCTGCACGCTGTTTGTGATGCCCTGCTTGGAGCACTCTGTCTTGGCGATATCGGTACCCATTTCCCGGATCATGACCCGGCATTTAAGGATATTGACAGCAAGATCCTGCTGCGAAAAGTAAAGGACCTCGTCAGCCAGGAAGGATATGCAGTCGTGAACCTTGACTGTACCCTTTGCCTGGAATCGCCCAAAATAAAATCTTATGTGCCCGCTATGCAGGAAACCATTGCAGGTATTATCGGGATAAGCGCTAAAGATGTTTCTATCAAGGCTACGACCACCGAGAAGATGGGCTTTGTGGGAAGGGAGGAAGGACTAGTAGCTTATGCTACTGTATTAGTAGAGAAATTGTAATGAATATTAATAATCGTAAAACTATTCTTATTTTACCGCTATGGCTCCCGTTCAGGTAAAGATCATCAATCAATCATCCAATCCTCTTCCTGCCTATGCTACGCCGGGCTCTTCGGGGATGGATATCAGGGCCAGTCTCGGGCAGTCCTGCAGCCTGGCACCTCTTGAAAGGGTATTGATCCCTACAGGTTTGTTTATCGAATTGCCCGAAGGTTACGAAGCCCAGATACGCCCACGGAGCGGGCTTGCGGTCAAACAGGGGATCACTTGCCTGAACAGTCCCGGCACGATTGATGCCGATTACAGGGGGGAAATTAAGATCATATTGATCAACCTTTCCGGTGAAAAACAAGTCGTAGAGCATGGAGACCGGATCGCCCAGATGATCATCCACAAAGTGGAAAAGGCCGGCTGGAAGGAAGTACAGCAACTGGAGATTACCCAACGGAATGACGGGGGGTTTGGACATACGGGAAAACAATAAACATTCAGGATGATAAAAACAGGTATTATACTTACAGCAACCGTTTTTTTCTTTGTGTCCTGCCGGTCTACCCGGAATATCCAGACAGCGATCGCTAAAAAAGATACACTTATTCCCGTCATTACTACGCCTCTCAATAATCCTAAAGATGATTCTGCTGCTTTTATACGGGACAATTATAAAAGGATCATAAACAACAGGATCAGTTTCATCAGCTTTTCAGCAAAGATCGATGTCGACTATACGGATGCGGATGGTAAAAAATTTGATGTCAATGCCCATATAAGGATGTACAGGGACAGTGTGATTTGGGTCTCCGTAACCGGGCCGCTGGGTATCGAGGGCCTGAGAGCATATATAACAAAGGACTCGGTTAAACTGCTGGATAAACAGAATAAAAAATATATTACGCGAAGCGTATCTTATTTACAGGAGATAACAGAATTACCCCTCGACCTGCATTCACTGCAGGACCTGTTGTTGGGCAACCCTGTATTCCTGGATTCCAATATCATTTCTTACAGCCGTACGGCTAACAGCCTTTCCTTGCTGAGTAACGGTGATTTTTTCAAGAATCTTTTTACGATCAGCGAACCAGGCCGGCAGCTTCAAAGCAGTAAACTGGATGATAAGGATGAATCGAGAAGCCGTACCTGTTATCTTACGTATAGTGATTATGAAGATAAAAAGGGAGTTATTTTTTCTACAAAAAGGACCATCAATGTATCGGAGAAAAAGAAACTGGATATCGAACTTAATTTTAAACAATACGAATTTAATGAAACGTTAAGTTTCCCGTTTAATGCCCCAAAAAATTATAAAAGAGAATAAAGAGATAAAATTAAATTTGCATCTTGCCGTTATGTAGTTACCGGTCCGTACCCGCCTAACCCACATACCATTAACTATGAGAAAAAAAATCTTCTTGTTCTTATTGTTTTCAGGCCTTACCGGGTTGATCAGCGCGCAGACCCAGGATAAATCACAACTGGAAAGAGAACGACAGGAAATCCAGAAAGAGTTGAACGAGATCCAGGGCATGTATAATAAAGTAAAAGGCCAGACCAAGCAAACAGTCGGGCAGCTTAATATTCTTAAAAGAAAGATCGATCTCCAGGAACAATATATAGGCAGTATCAATAAAGAGATCAGGTCGATTGATGATGATATTTACCTCAGCAACCTCGAGATCTACCGCCTGCAGAAACAGCTGGACACCCTGAAAACGCAATATGCCAGGACGGTAGTCTATGCTTATAAAAACAGGAGTAATTATGACTACCTGAATTTTATTTTTTCTGCCAATAGCTTTAATGATGCCATTAAAAGAGTGACCTACCTGAAAAGTTACCGTGCATACCGTGAAAAGCAGGTGACCACGATCCTGGAAACGCAACAACTCATCGCCCATCGAAAAAAACAGCAGCTCGGGCGGAAAGATCAAAAAAATGTGGCCCTGGTGAATCAAACCAAACAGGTGGAAGAACTGGCTGTACAGAAAAAAGAGAAAGATGTCGTGGTGAACCAGTTAAAATCTAAAGAAAAGGATCTCCAGAAACAGATCACCGTTAAAAAGAGCAGGGACCGTGACCTGAAGAATGCCATCACCGCAATCGTTCGACGGGAGATAGAAGCAGCTAAGAAAGAAGCAGAGGCTAAGGCAAAAGCAGACGCGGACGCAAAAAAGAAAGCGGATGACCTCGCAAAAAAGAACAAGCCGGCAGATAATCCCAATGTAACGACCAACCCTTCCACTAACCCAACTACGACCACCTCTCCTAAAAGGAATGAAGTGGCCAAAAAACCTGATAGCTACCTCAACTTCAATGCTACTGACGTAGCCCTGAATAATAAATTTGAATTGAACAGGGCTAAACTCCCCTGGCCTGTAGACAATGGTGTTGTAACGCTTCGTTTCGGGACCAATAAGATAGATAATACTTTACTGACTTTTGATAACCCGGGAATCACGATAGCAACTCCTTCTTCAGGTGTTGCTGTAAAAGCTGTATTCGACGGAGAAGTTAGCGGCGTTTATAATTTAGGTGATGGGATGGCGATCACGATCCGCCACGGTAAATATTTTACTACTTACAGCAATCTTACTTCCGTCAGTGTGAGCAAAGGGAGTGCTGTAAAAACAGGCCAGCAGATCGGCAAAGCAGGTAAAGATGATGATGGAAACGGTGGCCAGATCGATTTTATTCTCATGATCGAGACAAGAAACGTGGATCCGCAACCCTGGTTACGGCGTTGACCTCACCCCAAGAAAGATCATCTTACTAAGCGTTATGTATGTTCAATCCCCTTCTCCTTCAGGAGAGGGGGATTGATTTATGATCTCGTTCTGAAAACGAATGAATATGGGGTGAGGTCAGAGAAACCTTTCATAAAGCTTTTCATAAGCAGGAATGATATTATTGATATCAAATTCCCGCGCATGGGCGGCTGCTTTGTCTTTGAATTTTTGTAAAGTAGTATCATCCTTTAAAATAGATAAAGCCTGTTGGCTCATGGAGGCAACATCTCCCACATCACTCATATAGCCTGTTTCACCATTGATATTGATCTCTCCCAGTCCACCCGCATTGGTAGAAATCACTGGAACGCCGGCTGCCATGGCTTCCAGGGCGGCCAGACCAAAGCTTTCGTATTCGGAAGTAAGCAGGAAAAGGTCGGCAATGGCCAGGATATCTTCCATTTGTTCCTGTTTACCCACAAAACGGATCTCCTCGGAAACACCCAGTTCGCGGGCCAGGTCTTCCGCGGTGGAACGTTCAGGGCCATCTCCCACAAAGAGGAGTTTGGAAGGAATTTCTTTGTTTACTTCGGAAAATATTTTCACCACGTCCTGTACCCTTTTTATTTTCCTGAAATTAGAAGCATGTAACAGGATCCTTTCCCCGTTGGGAGCGATCACTTTTTTAAAGGCATCGATGGGCTTGCGGTTGAAACGGCTTACATCGACAAAGTTCACAATGACCTCTATTTCTTTTGTGATAGCAAAATGCTTGAAAGTTTCATTCCGCAGGTTCTGTGATACGGCGGTAATAGCATCACTCTCATTGATGGAAAAGGTGACAACAGGTGCATAGGTCTTATCCCTTCCAACAAGGGTGATATCTGTTCCATGCAGGGTCGTGATCACCGGGATATCCTTTCCCTCTTTCTTTAAGATCTGCTTCGCCATATATGCGGCCGATGCATGCGGAATGGCATAATGAACATGGAGGAGGTCCAGGTTATTGTTCTTGATCACATCTACCATCGTACTCGCCAATGCGGTTTCATAGGGAGGGTAATCAAACAGCGGGTAAGTCGGCACCTGCACCTCGTGGTAAAAGATATTCGGAATGAACCCATTTAACCTGACAGGTTGCTGGTAAGCAATAAAATGTACCTGGTGCCCTTTCTGGGCAAGGGCTTTGCCCAATTCTGTGGCTAAAACACCGCTACCACCAAATGTGGGATAGCAAACAATTCCGATCCGCATAAAATTATATAATCTGGCTACCGAAGGTAACAGTTTTGAGGGAGGAAGGTTTACCGTTTATCTTAAATCTTTGTACAGTTTTTTGCGGTTTCGGTTATCTTTAGCAAAATTCATGTGCATGAGAAAGCTGTCTGTTATCGTTTTGTTGTTTCTCGCAGGGGTTCCTGCTTTTTCTCAAAAAGAAGATTCAGTGTATATCAAGAAGATCTCGGATGAGATACTGTCAAATGGTAAAGCTTATGATAACCTCCATTATCTTACCAAGGAGATTGGTGGTCGCCTGGCAGGTTCCCCAGGGATGGTAAAAGCAGAACAATGGGGACTTAAAACCATGCAGGAAAGCGGGGCGGAGAAAGCCTGGATGCAGGAATGCATGGTGCCCCACTGGGTAAGAGGAGGAAAGGATGAGGCAGCAGCCAGTTATGATGACCAGGCCAGCAATAAGGTCAAGCTGGTTAAAAGATCACTGGATGTACTGGCCCTTGGTAATTCTTTAGGTTCAGGTAAAGAAGTTACAGCACAAGTAATGGAAGTAGATTCCTTCGATGAGCTGGAAAAAAGAAAAGATGAAGTGAAAGGAAAAATTGTTTTCTACAATTATAAATTCAATGACACCTATGTCAATACTTTTCTTGCGTACAGGGATGCAGGACAATACCGCGGGCAGGGACCGAGCAGGGCTGCAAAATACGGCGCCAAAGCAGTGATCGTTCGCAGCCTCAGTCATGCAGCAGATAATAATCCTCATACAGGTGCTACACGATACGATTCAGCTTACGAAAAATTACCCGCTGTAGCCGTCGGCCTGAGAGACGCGGACTGGTTGAGCCAGCAAATAAAAAAGAGTTCTGTCAGCGTAACCATGAAGACCAATGGTCATTTTCTCCCGGATACGATCGGGCATAATATAATCGGGGAGATCAGGGGTTCGGAATTTCCCGATGAGATAATAACCGTAGGCGGGCATCTTGACAGCTGGGATGTTTGCGAAGGCGCACATGATGATGGTGCAGGCGTGGTGCAGACCATGGAAATACTGAGGGCTTTTAAGGCGATCGGTTATAAACCCAAAAGAACGATCCGGTTCGTGTTATTTATGAACGAAGAAAATGGTTTGCGGGGCGGAAATAAGTATGCTGATGAAGCGAAAGCAAAAAATGAAAAACACGTACTGGCTATTGAAAGTGATGCCGGTGGATTCACACCAAGGTCGATGGGCCTGAGCGGAACAAATGAACAATACCAGAAGTTCCTGGGATGGAAAGATTTGATCGCACCCTATGGCTGCACCGAGTTCCAGCCTGGCGGGGGTGGATCCGATATCGGGCCGCTGAACAGGGCCTTCAAAACACCTACAGCCAGCATGAACCCCGACAGCCAGCGTTATTTTGATATTCACCATGCCCGGAGCGATGTATTTGAAGCGGTGAACAAAAGAGAATTGGAACTGGGAGCCGTGAATATGGCCGCACTGATCTACCTGGCAGATAAATACGGGATGTAATTTATTTCAACAGCTCTTCGATAGCTGTACGGACCCTGGTAAAAGGAAATGAACCGGTTACTTTTTGCATCTGCGCTTTTATTTGTTCGGTGCAAAGATTACCGATACTCCCTTCATGGGTATGCTGAACGGAATTTGCAGGTGAAAAATTCCCCGCTTCAATATCCATTCCCACTTTTTTATAGGCATCACGGAATGGCATTCCTTTATTGACCAGTTTATTCACTTCCTCTACACTAAACAGGTATTTATATTGCTCATCGTTCAGCAGATCTTTTTTGATTACTGCATTGGAGAGCATTAATCCTGTCATTTCAATACAATCTTTCAGCGTCCGGAAAGCGGGGAATAAATGTTCTTTCAGTAATTGCAGGTCACGATGATAACCGGAAGGCAGGTTGGTTGTCATCATAGTAATTTCATTGGGCAATGCTTTGATGCGGTTACAATAGCTGCGTACCAGTTCAAATACATCCGGGTTCTTCTTATGAGGCATGATGCTGCTGCCCGTTGTCAGTTCTGCCGGGAAACCAATAAACCCGAAATTCTGGTTCAGGTACAAACACGCATCCATACTCAGTTTAGCCAGGGTGTCCGCTACATTGGCCAATGCCTGTGACACAATACGTTCTGCCTTACCCCTTCCCATCTGGGCATAAACCACGTTGTAATTCAGGTCTTCAAAACCCATCAGTTGAGTGGTCATGGTCCGGTTGACCGGGAAAGAGGAACCATAACCTGCGGCGGAACCGAGAGGATTTTTATTCACTACTTCATAGGCTGACCTTAAGGTGACCATATCATCAACGAGGCTTTCTGCATAAGCCCCGAACCAGAGACCAAAAGAAGAAGGCATGGCCAGTTGCAGGTGCGTATAGCCGGGAAGCAGGTGATCTTTATATTTTTCGCTTTGTGCCTGGAGGAGTTCGAACAGTGACTGTATAGCTGTAACCATTTCTTCCAGTTCGTTGCGAAGGAATAACCTGATATCTGTCAGTACCTGGTCGTTACGGCTGCGGGCGCTGTGAATTTTCTTGCCACTGTCTCCCAGTTTTTGCGTCAGCAATAATTCTACCTGCGAGTGAATATCTTCCACATCATCCTGGAGTGTGAATTCGCCTTGCTGGATTTGCCGGTAGATATTTTTTAATTCTTTTTGTAATTGAGATAGCTCTTCTTTGCTGAGGAGGCCAACTGATTCAAGCATCCGGGTATGGGCCAGGGAGCCGATTACATCAAAAGCGGCGAGGTACATATCCATCTCCCGGTCTTTT
This sequence comes from Chitinophagaceae bacterium, assembly GCA_039921505.1. Classification (GTDB taxonomy): domain Bacteria; phylum Bacteroidota; class Bacteroidia; order Chitinophagales; family Chitinophagaceae; genus JJ008. The sequence goes on along the minus strand of JBDSBR010000040.1, from coordinate 15,218 downwards.
CCTACAGTAAATAGTTCAACCTCCCGGAGGGAAGCTTTATCTTTTTGCCAGAGTTTCATACTACCTGTTTTAAAAGCCGGATATATAGATCGATCCCCGTCTTAATTTCATCCACATAAATATACTCATCAGCAGTGTGACTGCGTGCAGAATCTCCCGGCCCCATTTTTAACGCAGGGAAAGGCATCAGTGCTTTATCGGAAGTGGTAGGAGAACCATAATGGGTTCTGCCAAGTTCCCTGCCTGCTTTAACAAGGGGATGATCCATGGAAATGGAAGTCGAACGGAGACGGGTGCTCCTTGGAGTTACCGCGCACTGCACATGTGCCCTGATCTGTTCCAGCACTTCTTCAAAACTGTAAAGTTCATTGATCCTTGTATCCACTACAAATTTGCATTCGGCAGGAACAACATTATGCGCTTTATTGCCTGTTTCAATCACCGTTACGCTCATTTTGTTAGGTCCCAGCAGGTCCGAACTTTTTGAAAACCCATAGGTCCTGAACCATTCAATATCTTTTAAAGCTTTGTATACAGCATTTTCACCCTCCTCTCTTGCCGCATGCCCGGCTTTACCGTGGCTAACACAATCCAATACCATCAGGCCTCTTTCCGCAACAGCCATTTGCATACCCGTTGGCTCGCCTACGATGGCGCTATCAATTGGTGGCAGGAAAGGAAGGGTATACTCGATGCCACCCGTTCCGGAAATCTCTTCTTCAGCGGTTGCTGCGACCACAAGATTGTATTTCAAATCATTTTGGGGATAGAAATACAGGAAGGTAGCGACCAGGGAAACCAGGCAACCCCCTGCATCATTGCTTCCCAGGCCGTAAAGTTTGCCGTCTTCTACAACAGGCAAGAAAGGATCTTTGCTGTATTGGGGATTAGGTCTTACGGTATCATGATGGGAATTGAGGAGGAATGTGGGTTTATTTTCATCAAAATGTTTATTCAGGGCAAATACATTATTGCCCACCCTGCTGGCAGCAATATTCCTTGTGGCAAAAAATTTACCGATAATGGCCGCAGTCTGATCCTCTTCTTTGCTGAAAGAAGGTGTGGCGATGAGTTCTTTGAGCAATTCAATAGCAGCGCCTTCTAAATCCGGCTGCGCAGGAAAGACTTTCGCAATTTCGTTTTTGTCATCGTCCTTCATCATTCTGGTTTTAAGCCTTTCCTTCGGTGAAGTTTGGAGAGGTTGTAATAGTTGTGCCGGAACTTCCCAGTATCAATTCTTTTAATTTCTCCGCCCTGCCTATAATCACTTTGCTCACGCCGCTGTTCAGTGCAGTAAATGCATTATCCAGTTTTGGGATCATCCCGGCGAAAATCTTTTCACGGGCTTTTAATTCTTTATACGAAGCCGGGTTGATCGAAGGGATAACCGAATTGTCATCGTTTGCATCCAGCAATACGCCGCTTTTTTCAAAGGAATAGATCAGGGTCACATCAAATTCAGCGCTAAGTCCTTTGGCCAGTTCCTGGGCGATCGTATCAGCATTTGTATTCAGCAATTGTCCCTGCTGGTCATGCGTGATAGGGGCAAAGACAGGAGTAATATTCCGGAGCAGCAGGCTGCTGATCAAACCCGTATTGATAGCATCCACATCTCCAACAAAACCATAGTCCATCACGGGGTGTTGTCTTTTGTGGGCCAGTATCGCGTCACCATCGGCACCGCAAAGCCCCAGTGCATTGCAGTTCCCGGCCTGCAGCTTTGCCACGATATTTTTATTGATATAGCCGGCATACACCATCGTAACAACCTTCAGCGTTTCCGCATCGGTTATCCTGCGGCCTTCCACTACCTGTTGGGGGATATTTAATTGTTCCGCTACCCGGGTGGCTAATTTTCCACCGCCGTGTACGAGTATTTTGTGTTCTTCTACGGAAGCAAATTCCCTGAGAAAGGAAGCGAGTTTTTGATCATCATCGATGATATTCCCACCGATCTTTATAATATATAACTTATCCATTGTTCTGTAAGATCTCCGTAATCACCGCCTGTGCCGCCCACACCCTGTTGGCTGCTTGTTGTGTAACAATACTCATTGGTCCGTCAAGAATTTCATCAGGGAGCTCAACATTTCTCCTCACGGGCAGGCAATGCATTATTTTGGCCTGGTTGGTAAATTTTAATTTTTCACCGGTCAGCATCCATTCAGGATCGTTGCAATAGATCTTCCCATAATCGGTATAAGTACTCCAGTTCTTGACATATACAAAATCAGCGTCTTTAAGCGCCTCATCCTGGTTTTGCGTGATCTTCGCGCCCCTGGTAAATTCCGTACTCAGTTCATAATCTTCAGGGTGGGTGATCACGAAATCGGCTTTACCCCAGGCATTGATCCATTGTGAAAAACTGTTCGCTACGCACTGGGGCAGTGATTTTACATGCGGCGCCCAGGTCAGCACAACTTTAGGTTTTCTTTTTTCTTTAAAGGATTCAGTAATGGTAATAATATCAGTCAGGCTTTGTAAAGGATGCAGTGTAGCGCTTTCCAGGCTTATAACCGGGATGCCGGCATATTTGATAAATTGTTTGATATATAATTCACTGTAATCATCCTCGCGGTTCTTAAGGGATGGAAAAGTCCTGATAGCAAGGATATCAAAATATTTTCCAAAAACAGGGGCAGCATCTTTTACGTGTTCCACGGTCGTGCCACTCATAATGGCTTCCTCTTCAAATTCCAGTGCCCAGCCTTCGCCGCCTACATTGAAAATGATCGGCTCCATTCCAAGATTCTGCGCAGCAATCTGCGTACTTAGCCTTGTCCGCATGCTGGGATTCAAAAACAAACAGCCAATACGTTTATTGGTGCCTAAAGATTTATTTGCAAAAGGATTCATTTTGCAGGATAATGCCTTTTGAACCAGGGCATCCAGATTAGTTACATCATGAACAGAAACGAAATTTTTCATTGTTATTGCTTAAAGTCCAATGCTTAATTTTATCATGTTTATCAGCATTACGCGGTTTCCAGTATTCCAATTTCTTCTCTTATCGATTCCATAAATTGTTCCGCATCTCTTTTCTTCAGGGCAAGTGAAGGAAGTAAACGGATCACATTGGGTTTGGCCTCGCCGGTAAATATTTTTTGATTCCAGAGCAGGTTCTTCTTCAGGTTTTTTAATTCCTCCGGAACATCAAACCCGATCATCAGGCCCCGTCCTCTTACATTCTTTAATTGAGGGATCGTTTCCAATTCATCTTTCAGGTATTTGCCGACCATCACCGCGTTTCCCATCAATTTTTCCTCGCCAATCACTTCCAGGACAGCCAATGCCGCTGCGCAGGCAAGGTGATTGCCACCGAAAGTGGTACCCAGCTGGAAATGTTTGGGTTTGATATGCGGCGCTACGATGATACCCGCAACCGGGAAACCATTTCCCATTCCCTTTGCCATAGTATAGATATCTGCATGGACCCCGGCAAAATCATGACTGAAAAACTTGCCGGTCCGTCCATAACCACACTGCACACTGTCCGCGATATAAACAGCTCCGCATTCATCACAGAGAGAACGGATCTTCTTTAAGAAAGACTCGGCTGCTACATTGATACCACCCACTCCCTGGATACCTTCGATGATCACCGATGATATCTCCTTGCCATACTGTTTAAAACAATCTTCCAGCGCCGTTTCATCGTTAAAAGGAAGGAAGATTACATTACCGGTCTCATTGACCGGGGCGATATAATTTTTATTATCCGTGGCAGCTACAGCCAGGGAGGTTCGGCCATGAAATGACTTGCTGAACGCTATTATCTTTTTTCTCCCGTTGTGAAAACTTGCCTGTTTCAATGCATTCTCATTGGCTTCAGCCCCGCTGTTGCAAAGAAATAACTGGTAATCCTCCTTACCCGAGATTTTGCCGAGTTTTTCAGCCAGCTCCTGTTGCAGGGGTATCCGGATAGAGTTGGAATAAAAAGCAATCTTTTCCAGCTGTTCTTCGATCCGTTTTACCCAATGGGGATGGGTATGACCGATACTGATCACGGCATGACCGCCATAAAGATCAAGATACTGCTCACCTTTATCGTCCCATACATAAGAGCCTTTCGCTTTTACGATGGTAATCTCGTTGATCGGGTATACGTCGAATAGATTCATTAAGTTGTAGGTTTTAGTTCTAAGTGTCGGACTTGTTTCTTACTTTATTAATTAAAGTGATCAGCCTTGCCTTTTGTTTAATTGATTAAAGAAGATAAATGGTTAAAAAAATTCCGGGGTTAGCTATTTTAAATGGTTGGATAAAATTAAAATTATTCAGACTCATTTGCGGGATCTAAAACCATGACGCCTTTAATTTAAGTCCCAGGGTTTCATCCATGCCAAACATCAGGTTCATATTCTGCACAGCCTGCCCTGAAGCGCCCTTTATTAAATTATCAATAACACTATGCACAACTACTTTACTCCCCTCCTTTTCCAGTTGAATGATCGCTTTATTGGTATTGACCACCTGTTTAAGAAAGATAGCGTCCTTGCTCACATGGGTAAAAGGCTCCTCCTTGTAGAAATCAACATATAATTTATTCAGCTCTTCCCAACTAAGGTCGCTGCTCAGGGTAGAACTGGCAAAGATCCCTCTTGTAAAATCGCCTCTCCAGGGAACAAAACTAAGGTCGATGTTCGTACCGGGCTGCAGTTGTAAAAGCGATTCCCCGATCTCAGTAAGATGCTGGTGTGTCAGCGTTTTATAGGCCTGTATATTATTCGCCCGCCAGCTGAAATGGGAAGTGGAGGTCAGTGATTGCCCGGCACCCGTCGAACCCGTGATCCCGGTGGTATAAATATCCTTAAGCATCCCGGCTTTTGCCAGTGGTAACAATCCTAATTGAATGGCAGTAGCAAAACATCCGGGGTTAGCAATATTTTGCGCTGTCCTGATCGCATCCCTGTTTAATTCGGGTAAGCCATACACAAATTTCCGATCACCAATGGAAGACTGTTCCTGCAGGCGAAAATCATTGGCAAGGTCGATGATCTTTGTTTTAGCGGCGATCTTGTTTTCGGTGAGGAATTTTTTTGATTCACCATGTCCCAGGCAAAGAAAGAGGACGTTAATGTCTCCGTTCTCTAAAGCCTTGGTTTCACCTGTGAATTTTAATTCAGTGTCGCCGATAAGGTCCTGGTGAACACTTTGCAAGGGTTTGCCGGCATTGCTCCGGCTATGTATAAAAGAGATCTCCACACCGGGGTGATTTAACAAGATTCTTATTAATTCACCTCCGGTGTAGCCTGCACCCCCGATTATCCCTACTTTAAGTTTTGTCATCCGCATCTGTTTTTACCAAGTGGTAAATAGCCGTCTGGTTACCGAATATTTTGCTGAAACCTCTTACATCTTCACCTGTAAAACCGGTATTCATTTCCCCGTATTTACCAAACTTACTGTTCATGAGGTCATATTTTGATTCGATACCAATTACCTGGAACCGGTAAGGCATTAACTGGATAAAAACATCACCCGTCACATTCCGCTGGCTGCTTTCCAGGTAAGCCTCAATATCTCTCATCACCGGGTCAAGGATCTGTCCTTCATGCAGCCAGTTGCCATAAAATTGTGCCAACTGGTCCTTCCATTGCAGTTGCCATTTACTCAATACGTGTTTCTCCAGTGCATGGTGCGCTTTGAGGATGAGCATCGGGGCCGCGGCCTCAAAACCCACCCGCCCTTTTATACCAATGATGGTGTCGCCCACATGAATATCACGCCCGATCCCGTATGGACCTGCAATGCTTTGCAGCCATTGAATGGCTTCCGAAGGATGCACGAACTTGTGATCATTTATTCTGCTGATTTCTCCATTTTTAAAATACAGTTTTACTTCTTCCGAACCGGTTTGTGTAACGGGTGTCGGCCAGGCTTCTTCGGGTAACATCCCTTTTGATGAAAGGGTCTCTTTCCCGCCCACACTGGTACCCCAAAGACCTTTATTGATCGAATACATGGCTTTGGCGAAATTCATTTCAACACCTTTCTCCTGCAGGTAAGCGATCTCTTCTTCCCGGCTCAGGCGAAGATCACGGATCGGCGTGATGATCTCGACACCGGGGATCATGATATGAAAGATCATATCAAAACGTACCTGGTCATTCCCCGCGCCTGTACTGCCATGCGCCACCGCATCCGCATTTAACTCTTTTGCATGATCCGCGATATGTAAGGCCTGGCTGAGCCGTTCTGCCGAAACACTCAGGGGATAAGTATTATTCTTCAGCACATTCCCGAAGACCAGGTATTTGATAATACCATCATAATAACTCTTTACAGCATTGACTGTTTTATGTGACTTCACCCCCAGCGCATGCGCATGGGCTTCTAATTGTTTTACCTCTTCCTCGCTAAAACCACCCGTATTGACAGTGATACTGTGTACATCATATCCTTTCTCTTCCGTCAGGTATTTTACACAATACGAAGTATCCAATCCGCCGCTGAAACCAAGAATTACTTTTTTTGCCATAGTTATTTGATAGCTGGTTTTAGAAATTGAAGAGATGATGGAAAAATGATTTGGGTTTGCCCCCGTTGCTCTTATCCTTTTTCAGGAAAGGACGTAGCAATTTCCATTGTTTGAAGCGGAGCAGGCGTTCAAGACCTTTGACATTCTCTTTAAAGAACTCTTTGGTTTCTTCAGGCTCATAGTGATCTTTCGGATCGTAAAGCATTCCTGTACACATACAATTTTTCCTGTCCTTGCTCATCAGTATTTCGTAGTTCACACAACTTTTACATCCCGCCCAGAAGGCTTCATCCTGGGTCAGTTCGGAATAGGTGACTGGTTCATACCCGAGATCTGAATTGATCTTCATAACAGCGAGACCGGTAGTCAGACCAAATATTTTTGCTTCGGGATATTTTTCCCTGGAAAGCGCAAATATTCTTTGTTTAATGGATTTGGCCACACCGCTTTTACGAAAAGCAGGTGCAACAATAAGGCCACTGTTGGCCACGTATTCACCATGGCTCCAGGTTTCTATATAACAAAACCCCACCCATTCATTCTGGTCGGTGATGGCGATCACGGCCTTTCCTTCATCGATCTTTTCTTCAATATATTCCGGTGACCGTTTGGCGATACCTGTTCCCCGGGCTGCCGCGGAGGCTTCCATTTCATCGGTAATCGTCCTGGAGTAGACCTTATCAGAATGGGTAGCTACCCTGATAATAATATTTTGATTGTCCACTATAAATTAAATTGAGATAAAGGCTCACCAGTCCTGAAATACTTCTTGCGGAGGTCATTCACTGACAGGGACCAGGGTGAAGGGTTCGTCCTGTCAGAATACAGGGCGGCGTCGGGGCCGGGAAAAGGTAAACACATCAAACCCAACAGAGTAAACCCCGCTGGTAATTGGCGCATGAAAGGCCCATTGTTTGGTATGTGTCAGAATGTTAGCCATGTTTACAAACATGTTGTAAATTGAGAACAAATGTAGAATATTAATTGATTCGTTTTCATAAATTTTTTGTTATAAAACCAGTTCATGGATACCCCCGATAACCGGCTTTCCGGACAACCAATAGAACAAAATCCCGGCCGGAAAATGACAGGAGTCAAACGTTTTACCAGGGTCTTGCTGGTACTCGTGGTACTGGGGTTGATCATATTCACTTATTTCAAATTCTTCTTTTTATTTGGTGATGGGGTGAAGAGCGGGCACCTGAATTATGCGGTACGGAAAGGAAATGTATTTAAGACCTATGAAGGAAAGCTGATCCAGGAAGGTTATAAAAGCCAGACTGCCGGATCAATCCAGTCTTACGAATTTGAATTTTCTATCAGGAGTAAAAAGATTTATGATATCCTCGCTGCCAATAGCGGCAAACGGTTCGATCTTCATTACAGGGAATACCATGGCGCTGTTCCCTGGAGAGGGAATACCCGCTATATCGTCGACAGCATCATCAGTATGAAAGAGGAGTAAACTTATTGCCCCGCATACAACAGGAAGATGGCCGGTCGTTTATGTAATTCCGGTTTCTTGAGTTGCCAGTTGGCCACTGTTTTAGTCTTCACCCATTCTTCTTTCCCCGTCAGGTCGGCAGCAATACAAAGTTTGGTAGAAGGCTGGCAGGTTTTCAGCAAAGCTTCCAGCAACTGGTTATTCCGGTAAGGTGTTTCAATAAAGATCTCCGTGCAATTATTCCTGGCAGACATGGCTTCGAGTTCCTTAATGGCTTTTACGCGTTGCGCGTTATCGATAGGCAGGTAACCGGAGAAACGGAATTGCTGGCCATTCATCCCGCTCGCCATCAGTGCCAGCAGGATCGAACTTGGTCCTACTAATGGTTTTATATCCGCATTCATTTCCTGGGCGATCCCCACAAGCAGTTGGCCGGGGTCAGCCACACCCGGGCAGCCCGCATCACTTACGATCCCGATAGTGACATTTTCTTTTATCTTCTTCCTGAATAGTTCTGCTGTGCTATTGTCAATGACATGCCATTCGTAGTCATCGATCACCATTTCTTTCCACAGGAGTTTGAAATAACGGCGGGTGGTTCTTTCATTCTCTACGAAAAATACACGGCAGTTTTTAATGGCATCAGGGATATAGGAGGGGATAGCGGGCAGGCCATCTTCCGCCAGCAGCGAGGGTATCAGGTAAACCGTTGCCATTCGCTCAGCTGTTTTTTACTTTATGAACACAAAGGGTGGCCGCAATGATGGCATAGGCCGGTGCCAGTACGATAAGAATATGCATAACATAGAATAATAAGCCGTTCCCGATCGCCAGCCCCTTATGCCGGTTGGTGAAAGTGATACTTTGTGAAGGTGAAAAATTGACCCGCGCAAAACTGTAATCATGCATCGAAAACCCAAAGTAGTAACATTCCATCAGCAGGGCAATGACTGGTGTGATCCAGCCAATGACCGGCACGAGTGACAGGAGGATCAATGCCAACAGGTAAACCGATTGCCAGCCGCAGTTTCGCAGGGCAAGCCTGCTATTGCGGATACAATCCTTTTTTAACTCGGGCCAGTTGAAAGAATGATCTTTTCCCTCTATGATAGCTTCTGTTTTTTCGCTGAGATAGGCAAATACGGGTGAACCGATAATAAGGATAAGATATTTGAACAGGGAAAAATAAAACAGGACCAGTATCAGCCGTAACATCATGCCGGTCATCACCATAAAAAAGCTGAGCCATTCACTTCTTTCCTGCTGAAGCCAGTTCTCGATCCTTAACTGGCGGCTTACCCAGGAGATAACAGTATCGGATGAGTGCCAGAAAACGAGCATACCGGCAATAAAAAGCAATGTATAGATGATACCCGGGACAATAATCCACCTGAATAATTTATGCTCCCGGATAAAGCGCTGCGCTTCGCCCCAGGACTGTACAGCTATTACGATTTCTTTCAGCAAAGCCTTAATTTGGTGGGTAAATATAGTGAATAGTGAATAGTGAATAGTGAGTAGTGAGTAGGGAGTGGGAAGTAGTGAGTAGCGGATGAGCCTGTAATAAAAACAACATGAAAAAGTTACCGGTAGAATTTTATCAGCGCAACAATGTGCTGCAAATAGCAAAAGAGTTATTAGGGAAACTGCTGGTAACAAAATTTGACGGCATACTTACAGCCGGAAGGATAGTAGAACTTGAAGCCTACAATGGTACACCCGACAGGGCGTCTCATGCTTATGGGGGTCGACGAACAGCGAGAAACGAGATCATGTATGCGGCCGGGGGTGTTAGCTATATTTATCTCTGCTATGGCATTCATCATCTTTTTAATGTAGTAACCCATGGTAAAGAAACCCCTCATGCAATTCTTATCAGGGCGCTGGAGCCGGTTAAAGGGGTAGAAGAGATGCTATGGAGAACGGGGAAGAAAAAACTAGATCATACATTGACCAGGGGCCCGGGGAATTTATCCAAAGCAATGGGTCTTTTTACTTTCAATAGCGGTTGCTCCTTGAGAGGAAAGGAACTATTCATTGCAGACGATGGATTTGTTGCCGATCCGGAAACGATTGCGGCTTCACCCCGTATCGGCGTTAATTATGCAGGGGAGGATGCCTTATTGCTTTATCGTTTTTATATTAAGGGAAATCCTTTTGTCAGCGGTAAACCGAATAAATGAGATGGCTTAAAGATCAAATGCCTTTTTCATTTTATCCCTGTCAAATTCTTTTTCATTATTCGCGAGCCAGATCGTTGCTACCCCGTTGCCGATAAAATTGGTAATGGCTCTAGCTTCTGACATAAACCTGTCGACGCCTACTAACAAGGTTAAGCCTTCAATAGGGATTACCTTTATCGTACTAAGCGTAGAAGCCAGTACAATAAAACCACTGCCTGTTACTCCCGCTGCGCCTTTTGATGTCAGCATCAGGATCCCGATTATAGAGCCTATCTGGGCCCAGCTGAGCTCCACATGGAAAACCTGGGCAAGAAATATCATGCACATGGAAAGATAGATCGTAGTGCCATCAAGGTTAAAGGAATAGCCTGCAGGAACTACCAATCCTACCACCGGTTTGGAACAACCCATTCTTTCCAGCTTTTCCATCAGCAGGGGTAAGGCAGGTTCTGAAGACGATGTCCCGAGCACTATCAGTAATTCTGCACGGATATATTTTAAGAATTTCAGGAGACTTATTTTATACATCCGCAGGATAAGATATAATACGCCAAAAATAAAAACGGCCATTGTCGTGTAAACTGTTCCCATCAGCATACCTAATGGGCGAAGCGCTTCAATACCATATTTACTGATTGTATATGCCATGCCGCCAAAAGCCCCGATCGGTGCAAGCCACATGACCCTGTGTAATCCCAGGAATATATACCGGGATAATTTTTTTAAAAAAGAAACAACCGCTTCTTTGTGCCGGTAATAATTAAGTGCAACACCAGCGATGATGGCAACGATCAATACCAATAAAGTGGAATTGTGCGTTAAAAATTGCCAGAGTGTAAAGGATTTACCGCCCTGGACATATTTTGAAATATCTGCTTCTTTAACGGCTGCAGCATCTACACCACTGCCGGGATGAATGATGAGAGCAATAACAACACCAACCAGCAAAGCGAAGGTGGTTACTACTTCGAAATAGAGTAAAGCCTTGCCACCTACGCGACCTACTTTTTTAAGATTACCCATGCTTACAATGCCCAGGGTAATGGTGAGAAAGATGATAGGATTTATAAATTGCCTGACAATATCAATAAAGCAATCGCCAAGGAACTCGCTCAGGCTGGTACCGAATTTTATTTCCTGCCCCAGGAAAGTAGTCTTAACCGGTTTTTGTAAAACAGGATATTTGGCGAATTCCGGCAGAAAATGTCCAACCAAAACTCCCGCAGTAATAGCGATCAATACCCAAAAAGTGAGATTGGTAAAAAGTTTCCGCATTAGCCGTGGTGGATGAATGGCTAAAATAAGGTAATGACAGCAATTATATTTTTAGAACCTCCAGCCGGCGCTTATACCGGCAAGCGGGTTGAAACCTTCCCCGTAATTTACTTTGTTGCCTTCCGTCTTCAGGTTCACCTGGGGACCAGCTGCCACGTAAGGAGTAATAAAGAACAGATCGTTGATGAGGAAAGTATAGCCAGCCTCTAGCGAAGGCTGGAAGATCGTCAGCTTCGTATCACTTTCGGTGAGAGGAACAGACCAGTGAATTTTCATATTCCAAAAATCCAGCCTGGTGCCGATATAGAACCGCTTTGGCATAACACCCACGTAGTAACGATAGCCAAACGAGCCTCCCCAGCCATTCCCTTCTTTGCCATCATGGAGATCCGTCTTTTTGAGGGGAACAGTATTGTACCCGACCCGTAAAAGAATGGAATGATGCATTCTTGCGTTAAAAGCAAACTGGAGATTATAAGCGGTGCCGTCAGGGTACCATTGGAATTCGGCTCCTACATCAACAGTTTTATACCCCATTTCCTGGGAACGGGCTGTCAGCGCCAATAAAATAGTAGAAAAAAAAAGCAGTATTGGTTTTTTCATCAGGTGGAATTTGCACAAAGATATTTCAAAACGGTAAAAAACAAAGGAAACAACCGGTAACGATATGGCTGTCAAATTATTTTATAATAAAAGAATTTATCAGAAACGGGGGCAGTTCAGCTTCTTGGCATTGGGATCTGAAGGCTTTTTGATATAGATCATGGAAATCTCCATACCGCCTCTTGTATTGGAGGCTGGTTTCAGGCTGGAAGTATTGGCATCGTAAGTAACACCGATATGAAGCCCGGAAAACTCAAGACCGATATAGGGGATAGCTGCATCATTAAAACGATACCAGGCGCCGAGATAAACATTTACGGGGCTTTCTTCGCTGCTGTTTACATTATAAGAAAAAGCGCCACCGGCAACAGTATTATGCGCTTTGGCCTGCATACTGTGAATTGCTGAGACGTGTAGGTAATTATAAGGGCCGATCGGGATCTTACCGCCAGCCTGGATGGTGGTCCTGGCAGCCAGCAGGTATTGGCCTCCCTGGAAACTTTCCTTAGGACGATTAATATGGTACATGGAAGCGCCGATATAAAAATTATTATACCCGTTCGTACTTCCATTATACAGGACACCTGCATTGATATCCACGAAACTTACATTGATCTGTTTGTTGGTAAAAATTTCACCCGTAGTTCCGGGTACAAAACCAAGAGGCGTCAATTCATCTTCAAAATAAACTTTGGTCACATCAAGTCGTTTGTTGACATAAGTTCCCTGGAAACCGGCACCGATCTGGTGATAGCCATCCTCATCAAGTCCTTTGTGATAAGCAAGCGACAAACCTGCGGCATTGGTAACTAATACACCGTCACCGGCCCTGTCGGTATATCCTATCACACCCACACCCAATTGATCAATATCGGGAAGACGGTTCTTTAAAATGCCAAAATCAATGGAAGCCGTTTTGGTAACAAATGCATTATTGATAGTAGGCCATTGGTTGCGGTAATTACCGGCAATACGATAAACGCCATCGAATTTACCCGTCAGTGCCGGGTTAAGGGTGAGAGGTGAAGCAAAGAATTGAGAGAAGTTGGGGTCCTGGGCAGCCACCACACATATCATTGCGACACAAACCGTAAGCGTCAAAAGAAATTTTTTCATCTCAGCAATTATAGTTTTTTCACTGTTCAGACAGATGAATCATCAAATCAGGACCTGATGGTAAACGTCCTGATCCCGTTGAAATTGTCCCGGCCTTACCTGCAGATCCATCCCTCTGGTACGTCCCGATTATCATCGGGAGGAAAAATACGACAATTTATAGACCCGAAAAAGGAAAAAATAGCTGCTTTTGAGAGAGCTGTTAGTTATTGGCTATTAGCTGTTAGCAGCACTCTACCAAAGGAAAACCCTATTTCTATTTTAAGGGCTAAGGGCTCATGGCTAACGGCTAATGGCTTCTTTTTACATCTGCACCTTTGTCCCAAAAGCCAGGTCACCGGCATCACCCAGCCCCGGTACGATATAACCTTTCGCCGTCAGTTCATCATCGATATCGCCGCACCAGATGGTAACAGAAGGCTCTTCCCGCTGCACATATTCGATGCCTACTGTACAGGCAATAGCGGCTACAATATGTATCTCCCGGGGATGCCCTTCCTCTTTTAAAAAATGAATCGTTTTTACAAGGGAAGAACCCGTGGCCAGCATCGGGTCGGAAATAATCACCACCCTGTTCTCCAGTTCTGGGCAGGAAACATAATCAAGACTGATCTCGAAACTGCCATCTTTATTGTGTTTGCGGTAAGCAGAAATAAAGGCATTATCCGCCTGGTCAAAATAATTCAGCAGCCCCTGGTGCAGTGGCAGACCGGCCCGCAGGATGGTGGCGAGAACGGGTTGTTCCTTTAATACCTTATGCACAGCGATACCGAGGGGCGTTTGTATTTCCGTTTCCACGAAGGAAAGCACTTTGCTAATCTCGTAGGCCGCCACTTCACCGATACGTTCAAGGTTGCGGCGAAACCGCATCCTGTCTGCCTGCACATTCACATTGCGAAGTTCACCCACCCAATTGCTGATCAAAGAATGTTGCAGGCTGAGGTTGACGATCATATTGAAAATTTACTTTTATCACCCTTCGGCACTCAGGGTGACAAAGGATCATATATTTTTACAAACTTAATCTAAATTACGATTCATGGTTTACCGGGCTATTGGTGTAATGAGCGGCAGTTCACTCGATGGATTGGATATCGCTTTCGCGGAGTTCCAGGAACAGGGAGGCAAATGGACCTATGCTGTCAAACAAACGGCCTGTTATAGCTATGAAGAAGGATGGCGGAACCGGCTGGCCAATGCTATTTCCTTAACTGCCCTGGATTACCAGTTGCTGCATACCGATTTTGGTCATTATATCGGTGAAAAGGTGAATGCTTTTATTAATGACCATGAACTGCAATACCAGGTGGCATTGATCGCTTCACATGGCCATACCAGTTTCCATGTTCCTGGCAGGAAAATGACAGCCCAGTTGGGAGATGGTGCAGCTATTGCGGCACTTACCCGATTACCCGTTGTTACGGACCTGCGGGCTATGGATATTGCCTTTGGCGGACAGGGTGCCCCGATCGTCCCGGTTGGGGAAAAATTATTAATGGGTGAGTATGCTTATTTTTTAAATATCGGGGGCATCGCCAATATTTCTATTAATACAGATCACTATACAGCTTTCGATGTTTGTCCTGCCAACCGCGTATTGAATATGCTGGCGAATGAAGCAGGTCAGCCCTACGATAACGGGGGGGCTATGGCAGAAAGCGGTACCATCAACAATGAACTTCTCGAAAGATTAAACCAGCTGGAATATTATAAAAAACCTTCTCCCAAATCACTGGCTAATGATTTCGGAACCGATATCGTTTACCCCCTGGTAAAAAACAGTGGGCTGGATATAAATGATTCATTAAGGACCTATACCGAACATATTGCTGTACAAATAAAAAACGCTTTTTCGATTTTAGGAAACCACAAACCACAAACCACAAACCACAAACTTTTGGCCACCGGTGGTGGCGCTTTTAACCTTTTCCTGGTCCGGGTGCTCAGGGAAAAAATGCAGCAACTAAATATTGAACTGGTCGTTCCTGATGCAGACCTGGTTAGTTACAAGGAAGCGTTAATCATGGCTTTTATAGGGGTGCTCCGCTGGAGGCAAGAGTATAATGTATTATCTTCCGTGACCGGTGCTTCCAGGGATAGTATCGGGGGGGCGTTG
>JBDSBR010000039.1:0-304714 GCA_039921505.1 Chitinophagaceae bacterium | reverse complement strand
GTAACTACAGAAATTTAGTACCTATTTTACCATTGAATTTCTTGGTTTTTCGATATTTAGCAGCTATTTCCTCTCGAAACAGGGGCACTAAAATCAGTACACTTCGCTTGTTCCGTGCATTTTAAATTTAAAAACCTACTTTATGAAAATCCAGCAAAAAAAATACACGCATTTAAATGGTTGGGAAAACCTAAATGCAAATCCGTTTGATGAAGAATCATGTAATCTTGTCCTTGCGTTTGGTAGTACATCTATTCTGGAACAACCCGATATTTATCATCAAATCAAGCTAAATTACCCCAATGCTCCTATTGTTATGAATTCCACTGCTGGTGAAATTTATGACATACATGTAAATGATGATACAATTTCACTTACGGCAATTAGTTTCGAAAAAACAATTATAAAAACTGCTGCAGTTCAGATCGCTGATATGGGAAGCAGTCATGCGGCTGGTAATTCACTCGCGGCCGCTTTGGATATTGAAGATCTGAATAATGTATTGATTATTTCCGATGGCCAGAAAGTTAATGGATCAGAACTAGTGCAAGGGTTAAAGGAATGTTTACCGGGGGATATAATAATTACAGGGGGGCTGGCCGGCGATGGAGCAAGGTTTAGCAAAACACTGGTTGGCTTAAATGAATCACCAATAGAAGGAAGAATTATAGCTATTGGCTTTTATGGAAATCATTTGTCCGTAAATTTTGGTAGCGTTGGAGGTTGGGATTCTTTCGGCCCCGAAAGGCTGATTACAAAAGCAAAGGCAAATATTTTGTATGAGCTTGATGGCAAGCCTGTGCTGGATATTTATAAAATGTACCTGGGTGAATATGCTTCGGAACTTCCAGGTTCCGGATTACTATTCCCATTAAGCATTCGCAAACCGAACACAGATGAAACGGTTGTAAGAACAATACTCGGTATAAATGAAAAGGAAAAGAGTTTGGTATTTGCTGGTAATATGCCAGAAGGTGCTTATGCCAGGTTAATGAAGGCCAACTTTGACAGGCTGATTGAAGGAGCTTCAAATGCGGCACAGAATACCGTAAACGGAATTATTGATAAGCCAGAATTGGCCATTTTAATCAGTTGTGTGGGAAGAAAACTGGTATTAGACCAGCGAATAGAAGAAGAGGTGGAGGTGGTAAGGACGATGTATGGAAACAATACGGCCATCACGGGCTTTTATTCCTATGGCGAAATTTCGCCTTCGGCTAATTTTATTAATTGCGAACTGCATAACCAAACCATGACCATTACAACATTCTCAGAAAGATGAATAAGCTTTTAATACGGCAATTGCAGAAACATTTTGGAGAGGTGGAAGTTATCCCTGATAACATTAAAAAACTGTTAGCTGTAATAAGTGAATCATATGACCACTACGAAAAAGACAGGAAGCTGATTGAACGTTCAATAGAATTAAGTTCAACAGAAATGATAGAACTGAATGCGGAACTCAGAAAAGAAAAAGAAGAACTGAAAAAAGCGCATAAGGAACTTAAAGTTCTTTTTGAAAATATCGATGAAGTATTGTTTTCGATCGATATGGTTTCCAATAAAATACTACAGATGTCGGCGGGTTGCGAAAAAGTATATGGCTATACGTTGAAAGAATTTTTCGATGACAAATTACTTTGGCGAAAAGTTATTCATCCTGATGACGTTTACCAGATTAGTCAGCAATTTAATGATCTCAGGAAAGGCAGGTTTGTATTTAACCAATATCGTATTATACATAAAGATAAAAGCATAAGATGGATTGAAAATAAAGTTGTGCCTACTCTTGATGAAAATGGCTGGGTAATTCGAATAGACGGTGTAACCAGCGATATTACCAGCCGTAAATTGGCAGAGATTGAATTGGAAAAATCTTTTTCAATTATTGAAGCAACTTTAGAATCTACTGCCGATGGTATATTGGTGGTAGATAGCAATAACAAAATAACCAGGTTTAATAACAAATTCCTGGAATTATGGCAGATGCCACGGGAAATCCTGGACTCCAGGGAAGACAAAAAATTTATTGAATTTGTTCTCAATCAACTGGTAGGCCCCGATGCGTTTGTAGCAAGGATACAGCAGCTTTACAATAGCCGGGAAGTAGTTGATTTTGACCTGGTTCATTTTAAAGACGGCCGGGTTCTTGAACGTTATTCACAACCACAGTTCATCAATAAAAAATATGCAGGCCGTGTCTGGAGTTTTCGTGATGTGACTGAACGTAAAAAAGCCGAAGAGGCCATTAGAGACAGCGAAGAAAAAAGAAGGCTGATTATGAGCGGAGCATTAGATGCAATCATCTGCATTGACACCAATGAAAGTATTACGTTCTGGAATCCTCAGGCTGAAATCATTTTTGGATGGAAAGAAGAGGAAGTGATGGGACGGGAGTTATCAGGCCTGATTGTACCTGAACCGTTCCGCAGGTATCATAATGAGGGGATAAAACGTTATCTTGAAACAGGTGTAGGAAAAGCCCTCAATGTATTATTGGAACTAAAGGCCATCAGGCGAAGCGGAGAAGAATTTCCAATTGAATTAACGATATTACCAATAAAACAGGGGGTAGAAGTGTTCTTTTGTGCTTTTATACGGGATATTACCGAACGTAAGAAGGCAGAGGAAAACATCCGCCAATCTAATGAACGTTTTGAAAAAGTGACCCAAGCTACCAATGATGCTATTTGGGACTGGGATATTGTAAATGATAACCTTTATCGTGGTGATGGGTTTAACACGCTGTTTGACTACGAAGTAAATAAAAATATACAGGCCGCTGATTTCTGGCAGGAAAAATTCCATTCGGAAGACTTACCCCTGATAAAAGAAAGTTTACAAAAAGTAATTGAAGACCCTAACGCAACACATTGGCAACAGGAGTACAGGATCATAAAAAATACGGGTAAAACTGCAACAGTTATTGATAGGGGGATCATTATTCGTAGCCTTACGGGGAAAGCAATTCGTATGGTAGGTGCTATGACGGATATTACTTACCGTAAGGAATATGAAGATTCTCTTAAACAACTCAATGATATATTAGAACAACATGCACAGGAACTGGCTTTTTCCAATAAAGAACTAGAGCAATTTGCTTATATGGCTTCGCATGACCTGCAGGAACCATTGCGGATGGTGACGAGTTTTCTTACACTATTGGAAAAAAAATATGAGCCGGTACTCGATGATAAAGGTAAAAAGTATATTGGCTTTGCAGTTGACGGGGCAAAGCGGATGCGGCAGATCATTTTAGACCTGCTTGACTATTCCAGGGCGGGCCGTTCAATGGATGATATGGAGAATATTGACTTGAGCGAAGAGATTGAAGAGATAAAGATTTTATTTAGGAAGGAGATTGAAGACAGAAAAGCAACGATTACTTTTAATGAATTACCGGGATTGTATGGTTACAGTTCTCCCTTACGCCAGGTTTTTAGAAATTTGATTGGCAATGCTTTGAAATACAGCAGGGATGATACTCCTGCAAGAATTATAATTACTTCAAATGAATTAACTCACCATTGGCAATTTTCAATAGCCGATAACGGTATTGGCATAGGTAAAGAATATTTCGACAGGATATTTGTTATTTTTCAACGGCTTCATAATAAAGATGAATATTCGGGAACAGGTATGGGCTTGGCCATAACCAAAAAAATTATCGAAAATATGGGTGGTAAAATCTGGCTTTCTTCTGAAGAAGGGAAAGGGAGTATTTTTTCTTTTACCATACAAAAAAATTAATAAATAAATTCTATGGAACCCATTCATATATTATAGGTAGAAGACAACGAGGGCGATATATTGCTTATAGAAGAGGCGTTTTAAGAAGCAAAAATAATAACGCAGGTTAATTATTTTTTACAATTTTATTATCCCTGAATGTTTCCTGATATTCCAATTTGTCATTCTTGTCATATCGTAACCAGGTTCCGTTTTTCATATCGTTTTTAAAATTGCCAACTTGCCAAAGTTGACCTGTCTCCCGGTAAAATATCCATTCGCTTTCCATTTTATCATTTATCAAATGTCCTTCTGCCTTCACTTTACCATTCTTAAAAAAGTAAGTCAGTTTATTCCCATTTAATTCCTGGGCTTTTTGTCCGTTAGAATAATTCTTTTTGTTTATCATAATAATTACAATACCTGAAAAAATTGAATGTTATTTCCGCAGGCGTCATTAAATACCGCAAGTTATGCGCTTTCCCGGCGAGTCTCCTCCGAATGAAACCTGCAATAGCGGGGTGCCCGGAAAAGGGACTCGCCGGATTATGACCGACCAGGTGCCTGCGCCTATAAAACCACATTCCACTATCAACGAGTGCCTCCGGTGATTTTTTGATAATTAGCAGAAACTGTTGGAGGAGACTCGTTGGAAAAGAAATTTGCTGTTGAAGATTACAACGTCAAAGCCCTACTGACGCAAAACCCCATGTTGTGCGTTCGTGCTGTTATTCAATGTCGTATTCTTTTTTTAAGAAAGGTATCAGATTAGTAATATTTAAAAGCTGCCTTTGTAAAAATCGTATATAGATTTTAGTTGTAACATTTTCAGCCATCTTATAATTAATGTAGTTCTGCACCACTTGATTATTCCCATTTAGCTTAGGGGGTGTTCCATTAACAAATGCTCTTAAATCAGTGGCTTGAATTATATTATCAGATGATGATTGGAAACTTTTATTTATAGCTTCTTGCTCTAGTTTGATTATCTGGTTGTACGATTGGTAATTTAGTATGCTATCTGTTATATTTTGATGCTTAATTAATCTCAATGTGCCTGATGATTGCATTTGAAGAAATGCGGATTCGTCTGGTTGATAGCCATCGATGTAAATCAATTGTAGCATATAAGGAAAAAAATATTTTTGAAATAAGGTATCAGTAAAGTTCCCTGGTATTTTAACTAATGAATCTATCAATTTAATTTTATCCTGGTTGAAGTTTATGGCGGCGATTAAATTGGCACTATCTTTTTGAACATTACTTATAAAAGTTTCAATGTTTCGTTTTTCAATTTCCTTATTAACCAAATGTTCCCGATAACTTTCTGCAAAAAAGCCCATAGTTACAGCAAGAAATATCATTAAGAATTCAAGAAAATATTCCTTGAAAGGTTTCTTTTTTACATGTGGGTGATGATGTACTTCCATATTTGCAGTTTCTTGCTTCGGATTAATGATCTCAGTGTCTTTTGTAGAAATTATTTCGTCTGAAAGATTTTCCGATTGTGAATTTGCCAGATTATCTAAAATTTCCTCTTCTGAATTGTCCGCCATTTATATTTTGTTAGTTAGTCAATTATTAGAATGTTCAAACGCATGACGCACAACTTGTGTATTAGCGAATGTACGAACACTCCCATTTTTTAATTACCCAATATTGTTACCCTGATAGCCAGTTGATTACAATGGATTCCACAAGATTATAAAGTCTATTTTGAGTTTCGCCAATACAACTAATTTTACAGCCAAGCGCAAACAGATGTCAACACTTACTATCACCACTATACAAACCAATCTTCACTGGGAAGACAAACCCGCCAATCTCCGGATGCTGGAGGAAAAAATTAAAAGCATCCGGGAAAAAACGGAGATCGTTGTATTGCCCGAAATGTTCAGCACCGGGTTTAGCATGAAACCGGAACTCCTGGCAGAAGACATGGAAGGGGAAACAATACATTGGATGAAAAGGGTAGCGGCGGAAAAAAAGATCATCCTCACCGGTAGTATTATTATCCGGGAAGGAGGTCATTACTATAATCGTCTCGTCTGGATGTTGCCCAACGGGCAGCACGGGCATTATGATAAGCGTCATTTATTTGGCTATGCCAATGAAGACGATCATTATACGGCCGGGACGAAAAGACTGGTAGCTTCCGTAAAAGGATGGAAGCTCAATTTGATGGTTTGTTATGATTTGCGGTTCCCGGTTTGGAGCAGGCAGGACCCCTCCCCGCCTCCCAACAAGGGGGAGGAGTCAGCAACATCGCTTTCCCCTGAGTACGATGTATTGATCTATGTGGCCAACTGGCCGGAAAGAAGAATCCATGCCTGGAAAACACTTTTGACGGCGAGGGCGATCGAAAACCAATGCTATGTAGTAGGGGTGAACCGAACCGGGAAAGACGGTAAGGATATTTATTACAGCGGGGAAAGCATGGTCCTCGACCCGATGGGAGAAATATTATATACAAGGAAAGAGGAAGAACATATTCATACGATTAACCTGGATAAAACACATTTGCAAAATGTAAGGGAAAAACTTCCTTTCCTGAAAGACGCGGATGATTTTAAGATCATAACCGGCCCGGAGGAATAATCAATTTGTTTTTCGTTCCTTATCTTTTTTGATCAGTTCCATCGCCTTATCTAATTTATAATCCAGGCCTCTTCTCACCGCTTCCACCGTAGGGAAAGAAGGAACTTCCGGCTGTACACCTCTCCCGATCTTCGGCACATTTTTATCGATAACCAGCCTGAACAAAGGCAACCTGAAACGAATACCTGTTTCGGGTAAGGTAACATCGGGGATCAGCCAGGCAGAATTGCCATAAGCTCCTCCACCGGTCTCTTCGCCCACCAGTGTTATATTGTCTTGTTTTACCAGCGGACTTACAAACAAAGTACTGGCCGAAAAAGAATTGCCTCCGGTAAGGATATAGGTCTTGCCATCGAAATGATTTTTTTTCTTTGGTTTGAAGTAATGGCGTTCGAAATAACCGAAATGATAATTCCCATCCTTTCGTTTGCGGGTCAGGAAGGTCATAAAAAGTTTGTTCCAGAAATGATTCTGGATGTATTGATCATAATGACCTGTTTTCCGGACCGAAAACAAGGTGTCGCTGATTTTGAATTTATGATCGGCGAGGTAGCGGCTGACCAGGGTGGAATTCGTCACACTCCCCCCACCATTGCTCCGGATATCGATGATCAAATGACCGATCTTGTTTTCCTGCAGATGACGAAAAGAGTCGCGAAAGAATTTTTTCAATCCATAACCTTTGCCAAAGGAAGAAAGATCCATCATCGCGGTATGGTTGACAGAGTCGATCTTTAATAATCGCGTATTGGATAGCTGTTGCCGCCGCTGCTCTCTTTTGGAAGGCTGCGGCGCCGGCCGGAAGTTTCTTGTTCCGACACGGATGGTATCAAGAGCAGGATCATAAACGGGAATCGTAATCGTTTTCAACTGGCCCGAAGCGTCTTTGTATTCAACGGTATACCTGTCTGAAAGACCGAAAAGCGAAGTGTAAAGCGGCCCAAAGAAACCACGGTTACTCAGCGTCTGGAATTTATGTGTGTGGTTATAGCCATCGGTTGAAATATAATCGAACAACGTATCAATGATAAGCGGCTCTGGCATGCCATTGATCTTTGTTATAATAGTTCCTCTTTTAAGTACCGTATCGCGGCGGTTAAGGTTGAGGCCTACCACCATTGCCTCGTCCCAGACCTTCATACTAAGGGGAAACAGTTTTCCCAGCCTGGCCGTATCACTGTATTTGTTCCAGGCTTTGGAAGAGCGGACCGTTGTGTGACCGCAATTGATCCTGGCTGTTACATAGGTCAGCACTTTCCGGAATTCCGGTTCAGTCATCGCATCTTTTAATTGCTGTTTGCCCCAGTTGAAATAATAATCCATACTGTCTTTGGAAGTGTACCAGTAGAGCCCGGGGTGATGTTCCTCTAATATTGACTGGTAGATGGAATAATCTTTCTCAACCTGCTGAAGGGAATATTTTTTAGTGGGAGAAAAGGATGATTTGCTGACACCGCAACCCGTCATTCCCGCTAACACTATTGTGAAAATCAGTAATCTCCTCATAATCTCTTTGATCAAATATCCTTATTTCATATGGTTCCAGCCTTGCGCGGTAAGGAGATGTTTTCCCCCGCCTTTGGTGACGATATGGGCGCCCTCTCCGGCATCCGTCATATATCCCACCACGCTAATTTCCTCATTTAATACCAGTTTATCATATTCCGTTTGAGGAATGGTAAACAATAGCTCGTAGTCTTCCCCACCACTTAACGCGCAGGCGGTGGGATCGATTTCAAATTTAAAGGCCGCTTTTTTCATTTCTTCGGCTACAGGTATCTTTTCCTCGTACAGGATACAACCAAGGCCGCTTTCCTTGCAAAGGTGCAGGGTCTCCGAACTCAGGCCATCGCTGATATCGATCATAGATGTAGGGATGATCTCCTGTTTGGAAAAAAATTCGATAATATCCTTCCTCGCTTCCGGTTTCAGCAGCTTGCCAATTACATACGCTTCTCCCTCCAGGTCAGGTTGCACGCCGGGGCTTTCCAGGAAGATCTTTTTTTCCCTTTCGAGGAATAACAGGCCTACGTAAGCGCCGCCCAGGTTACCGCTGACACAGAGCAGGTCACCTTTTTGGGCTGTACTTCTTTTAACGAATTTATCAGGAGTTACCTCCCCAAGCGCCGTCACGGAAATGATAAAACCCTTTTGAGAGGAAGTGGTATCGCCGCCGACCAGGTCGACGCCATAGGCCGAACAGGCCGCATAAACACCTTCATAAAAATCATCGATCGCTTCCAGGCTAAAGCGATTGCTGATACCAAGACCTATAATTATTTGCGTAGGGGTCGCATTCATCGCGTAAACATCGCTCAGGTTTACCACAACGGCTTTATAGCCCAGGTGCTTAAGAGGGGTATAAGACAGATCAAAATGAACGCCTTCGATCAGGAGGTCTGTGGTTATAACGGTTTGTTTTCCGAAATGATCGATTACGGCCGCATCATCACCAACGCCCAATACAGAGGAGGCATTCTGGAGCTCGATGTTTTTTGTTACGTGGTCAATTAAGCCGAATTCACCAAGGGAGGATATTTCTGTTCTTTGTTCATTCATTTTATGTACGATGTTAGATGTACGATGTACGACAGTTCTTATCTCGAAGAGGGTGCACATGTACGATGTTAGAAGTACGATGTACGACAGCCTTTACCTCGACGAGACGATAGAAGCTACGATGATTTTTAATAATATTTCGCCTTCCTGGTAAAGTTCATTTATTTCTGCTTCAAATGGCTTGTTAAACTCCAGTAACAATTCCAGGAAGAAAAGGCTTTCATCAAGTTCTTCTTCGACAATTTTTAATTTATTTATAAAATCAGGCTTTGATTTCGCCCGCCTCGATGCCCTGTAATTCGCTCCGACAGAACTCGCCGACCTGATTATTTGTCCTTTATATGCTCTGTTAACCTGTGTATCCGGAAGTTGTTGCGTTAGTTTTGCGACATTGATGGCAAACAACTTCGTCCTTTTTTTCATCTCCTCCGAATCCATAACACAGCTTTCCATTAAGTAAAGGCGTACATCCCACATCTAACATAGTACATTCTCCAAACCCATAAACACATTTCCATTAAGTGATGACGTACATCGTACATCTAACATCGTACATTTATCAAAGTTCTTTTCTATTATTAATAACCGCAACCATCTCTTCATGGATCTTCCCGTTGGTCGCCAATACGCGATGCTGGTAAACTGAAAATTTATTTCCATCATGATCGGTAACTTTTCCCCCGGCTTCTTCCACGATCAGGTAACCAGCGGCACTGTCCCAGGCTTCCAGTTTGTGTTCATAGAATCCGTCAAACCTGCCCGCAGCCACCCAGCAAAGATCAATGGCGGCAGACCCAAGCCGTCTTACCGGAACACCCTTGCGGATAAAACGCTCGAATATTTCCAGCGGCCCGTTAGGGATATTTATATAGGTATAAGGAAAACCTGTTACCAAACAGGCCTTGATCGTTTCTGTTTGCTGGCTTACCTGTATGGGTTTATCATTCAGGGTAGCGCCCTTTCCTTTTTCTGCAAAATAAAATTCGTTCATATGGGGATTGTACACGGCGGCCAGTATAATCTCTCCTTGTTTTTCAATTCCTATCGAAACACAATTCAGCGGAATACCATGTGCGAAATTGACCGTTCCGTCGATCGGGTCAATGATCCATTTGTATTCTGAATCCTGTTTGATTTCCCCGGTCTCTTCGGCTAGTACCTGGTGACCCGGAAAATTGGCTTTGATCACCGCCAGTATCGCTTTTTCTGAAGCATGGTCTGCCTCGGTTACGAGGTTATTGACGCCCTCTTTGTTGCTTATTTTAAAATCACTGTTGAAAAATCTGGTAATTTCAGCGGCACCGGCTTTAGCGGCTTCTATCAGGGTAGATTTTAGCATGGGCAAAGATAACCACGGAGCGAACAGATTTTTATGGAATCCGCGAAATCCTTGCAATAATCCCTCTTAAATCCGTGATTTTGAACTCTTCTTAAAAACTTCGTACTTCGTAGCTAATACTGTATGTTTCATTGCTGTTATCACTCATCATAGTCAATTATAATGTCAAACATTTCCTCGAGCAATGTCTTTATTCAGTAGAAAAAGCGGTTTCAGGCATACAGGCTGAAGTACTGGTCATCGATAATAATTCTACTGATAATAGTATTGAATATTTACAACCCAAATTTCCCGGGTTCCGGTTCATTGCCAATACGGAAAACACGGGTTTTGCAAAAGGTTGTAACCAGGGGCTGAAGCAGGCATCTGGAAAATACATTCTCTTTCTCAACCCGGATACCATTGTCCCGGAAGATTGTTTTCAAAAATGTATCGCCTTCCTGGAGTCACACCCCGGGGCTGGAGCCCTGGGCATCCGTATGCTGGACGGAAGCGGGAAGTTTTTAAAAGAATCGAAAAGGGCCTTTCCTTCCCCCATGACTTCCCTGTATAAATTGTCCGGGTTGGCCAGGTTATTTTCAAAATCCAGGACCTTTTCAAAATACCACCTCGGGCATTTGGATGAAAAACAGGACCATGAAGTCGACGTACTGGCCGGCGCTTTTATGATGATCAAAAAAGAAGTGCTGGATAAGGTCGGCAGTTTTGACGAAACTTTTTTCATGTACGGGGAGGATGTAGATCTCAGTTACCGGATACAACAGGCAGGATACAAGAATTATTATTTTGCCGGGAGTAATATCATTCACTTCAAGGGAGAAAGCACCCGGAAGGGAAGTATGAATTATGTACGCATGTTCTATACTGCCATGAGCCTGTTTGTCCGCAAACATTATGGCGGTAGCCGGGCCGGTATTTTTAATTTCCTGATCCACGTGGCTATCTGGTTTAGGGCTGCTCTGACGGCCACAGGAAACTTTATCCGAAAGATCGGGTTGCCACTCATCGATGCGGTGCTGATCTTTCTTTCCTTCTGGGTCATGAAGAACATCTGGATAAAGTTTGTCCGGACAGGGATACATTATGAGAATAATTTATTGTGGATCGCTTTTTCCGCATACACTGTTTTTTACCTTATTACAGCGTATTATGCAGGGCTCTACGATAAATGGTATAAACGCTCCGAACTGGTACGGTCAACGCTGGTGGCAACGATCGTACTGCTGGCGGCCTACGCCCTGTTGCCGGAGCACTTTCGTTTTTCCCGGGGTATCATCCTGTTTGGAGCGCTGCTTGCTTTTGTATTGATTGGTCTCCTGCGGTGGATCCTGCTCCTGGCAAATGTATTGAGCAGTAACAAAGAAAAAGAAGATGAGCTTACAACGGTGATCGCCGCAAGTCCTTCCGAATACGAAGAAGTGACCCTGCTGTTAAAAGAAGCCGGTGTAAAACAACGGTTGCTGGGCAGGGTGGCTCCTGGCGATAATGATACAATGGCGTTAAGCAGCTGGAAAAAACTGCCCTCGCTCTCTTTAGCGCTTCCGTACCGGGAGATTATTTTTTGCCAGGGCACTTTAACTTTTGCTGGTATCATTGAAGGGATACAGCAATTACCGCCAGGTATTATCACCAAGATACATACAGCAGGAAGCAACAGTATCGTAGGAAGTAATTCAAAAGATACTTCGGGAGAGGCCGTATCCAAAGAGAACGGGTTTAATCTAAGCAAACCTTATAACCTTCGCCTGAAAAGACTGATCGATATCAGCACTTCTTTTCTCGCCCTGGCCAGTTTTCCCCTTCAGTTTATTCTTGTGAAAAAGCCATTCCAATTCCTTGCGAATTGTATTGCTGTTTTGTTTGCTCAAAAAACCTGGATCGGCTATGCCCTGCCCGAAAAAAAACTCCCGCACTTACGGCAGGCTGTGATTGCCTGCAATGGAATACCGTTACAATCCAATCAATCCCTGTCAAAAGAAAGCCTGCAAATAATGGATTACTGGTATGCCCGCGATTATGAACCGTTCGCAGATCTCAAATTATTCTGGAAAGTTTATTCGAGACTGGGAGGATGATGACAACAGGCAATGAACAATAGGCAATAAACAATAGACAATAAGCAAACCCCAAAAACAAATAGTCATGGCTTCGGTAAGTGTAAAGAATACTAAAGTGTATAAGCTGGCTTTCGAATTATCAATGGAGATATTTGTAGTATCAAAGCAATTTCCTAAAGAAGAGACCTATTCTTTGACAGACCAGGTAAGAAGGTCTTCTCGAAGCGTTTGTATTTGTTTGTTAGAGGCGTACAGAAAAAAAGATATCCGGCTCATTTTGTAGCCAAAGTCACGGATAGCGACATGGAAAATTCGGAAACATCCGGCTGGATTGACTTTTCCCTTGCTTGCAAATATATTAACGAGGAAAAACACAGGGCGTTCTCAGAAAAAAATGCCGAAATAGGAAGGTTGTTAAACCATATGATAAACAATCCTGAAAAATATTGATAACCTATCAACATACCCTGATTTTTTGGCTCTTGCCGGTTGTGTATTGTCTATTGTTTATTGCCTCTTGCCCATTGCCTATTTCATATATTCGTAACTTTAATACACTTCGAATTAGTATAAATGGCTAACATAATTGAGATAAAAATACCCCGTGCTATTGCGGCAGCATTGCGGATCCCCCCCAATGACCCGAGGCGGCAGCAGATAAGGGTATTAAAGAAATTGCTGAAGAAAGCAAGGTTTACGGAATTTGGCCAGCGATACCGCTTTGATGATGTATTACTGAGTAAAAACCCGGGTAAAAGTTTCCAGGAACATGTACCGGTGCATGATTATAATAAAATTTATGAAGAGTGGTGGAAAAAAACACTGGATGGCGTTCCTGATGTAACCTGGCCCGGTAAGATCAAATACTACGCCCTGAGTTCAGGTACTTCTGAATCGGCCAGCAAATATATACCGGTAACAAGGGAGCTCCTCCGCAGCAATACCATCAATTACCTTCGCCAGTTACTGAGTTTAATAAAATACGAGGAAGCCAATAAAAGGGCCATGACGAAGGGATTCCTGATGTTGGGTGGCGCCACCGACCTGCAAAAAGGAAAAGCAGGCTGGTATGCGGGCGATCTCAGCGGGATCCTGGCCAAAAAAAGACCTTTCTGGTTCCAGACTTTTTATAAACCAGGGGGACGTATCGCAGCCCTGGCTGACTGGAATCAAAAACTGAACGAGATTGTCGAACATGCCAGGGAATGGGATATCGGCTACATTGTTGGCGTTCCGGCCTGGTGCCAGATGTGCATGGAAATGGTAATCGAACATTACAAGGTCAAAACCATACATGATATATGGCCCAATTTCAGCTTTTTCGTACACGGCGGTGTTGCCTTTGAGCCATATAAAAAAGGGTTTGAAAAACTACTGGCCAAGCCTATTGTATATATAGAGAACTATCTTTCCAGCGAAGGCTTTGTCGGCTATAAAACAAGAGAACATGCCAAGGGCATGCAGCTGATCCTGAATAATAATATCTTTTTTGAATTTGTACCCTTCGATGACAATAATTTCGACAGTGATGGAAAGATCGTTGATAAACCAGAGGCCAAAATGATCCATGAAGTGGAAGAAGGAAAAGAATATGCCCTGCTGATGAGCACGAATGCCGGCTCCTGGCGATACCTGATCGGCGACACCATCAAATTTGTTGACCTGGAGAAAAGCGAAGTGATTATTACCGGGAGGACAAAACATTTCTTAAGTCTTACCGGTGAACACCTGAGCGTTGAGAATATGAACAAAGCTATTGAACTGGTAAGCGAAGAATTCAATATCAGTATACCCGAATACACCGTGGTGGGGTTTCCGTATGAAACGCTGTTTGCCCATCGCTGGTACGTAGGCACCAATGATAAAATAGATAAAGAACAATTACGCAAACGCATTGATGAGAACCTGCGAAAGCTGAATGATGACTATGCTACCGAAAGAGACAGCGCCCTGAAGGCTGTGTTTCTTGAAGTATTGCCGGAGGAAAAATTTATGAAGTTCATGGAAGCTAAGGGAAAACTGGGAAGCCAGCATAAATTTCCCCGCGTGATGAAAGGAAAGATGCTGGAAGAATGGGAGGGGTTTCTTAAAACGGGAAGGATTTAAGATGTACGATGTTAGAGGTACGATGTACGCCATCACGAAAGCGTGAAGACTCTGATATGTATGGTGTACGATGTTCGGTGTACGCAATCACAAAAGCGTGAAGACTCTGATATGTACGGTGTACGATGTTCTGTGTACGCATGTACGAACCCGAGCGAGGCGTACATCCCACATCGTACACCGTACACCGTACATTCTCCTCATACTTCGTACTTTAGCTTTATGTGGGAATCGATGCTTAAAGGGTTAACATTTGGGTTGCTCCTGAGTATTTCAGTAGGACCTGTCCTTTTTTCCATCATCAAGCAGAGTTTGAATAACGGCCACCGCGGCGGCTTTGCTTTTATATTTGGTGTCTCGGCCAGCGATATTACGCTGGTATTGGTCAGCAATGTTTTTACAGAACTATTCAACAGTCTCCGCGCCTTTAAGACAGAAGTGGGCATAGCGGGTTGTATATTTCTTGTTTCCATGGGGGTGTATTTCCTTTTTTTTAAAAAAGTAAAGGTCAACGAAGCCGGGCAGCAGATCCTTGCATTCCGGAAAAGAGATTATGCCAGGATCTTCATGTCGGGCTACCTGATGAATACGCTTAACCCGGCCGTATTTATTTTCTGGATCACTACTTCAACAGCGGTTATCAATCATACCGTACAGCAACGGGTCGTTATTTTTATTACCTGTCTTTGCTGGATGCTGGGAAGCGATATTTTAAAAGTGATCATGGCCGGAAAAATCCGGAACCGGCTTACCCCCCATAATATTCATATCATTAACCGCATTAACGGGATCATATTAATTGTTTTCGGTATCGCCCTGATATGGGGACTTCTTCTTTATGGCAAAAGGCTCTGACAAAAATAAAACGGCCCGCAGCAGCTCTTTTTCCAAAGCATGGAAAAGAATAAAACGTGTTTGCTTCTGGCTTTTCTTTCTTCAACTTTTCTATATTATCCTGTTAAGGTGGGTTTATCCCCCGGTCACCATGACGCAATTATCAAGCTGGATAAGCGGGCATGGACTGAAAAGAGAATATACCAGCGGCATTTCTCCCTGGGCAAAACTCGCTGTTATTTCGTCGGAAGACCAGTTGTTTCCGGATCATAGTGGCTTTGACTGGAAGAGTATAAAAAAAGCACAACGCTACAATGAAAGAAAACCCGGGCGGATCCGTGGCGCCAGTACGATCAGCCAGCAGGTAGCCAAAAATGTCTTTCTCTGGCAGGGCAGGAGCTGGATCAGGAAAGGACTGGAAGTGTACTTTACATTTATGATCGAAATGCTTTGGGGAAAGAAACGCATCCTTGAAATGTATCTCAATGTCATCGAAATGGGCGAAGGGGTTTTCGGCATCGAGCAGGCGGCGAACAGCTATTTTAATAAACCGGCCCGTAGTCTCAGCAGGCAGGAAGCCGCGATGATAGCGGCCTGTCTTCCCAACCCCAAAGTGTATAAAGTAAAACCGGCCTCTTCTTTTGTTTCATCAAGGGCAGCTGTGATCGTTCGACAGATGAATAATCTCCAGGCTGATCCGGATATCCGGCGGGTCTGCGGTCTTCCGCCTCCCTGATAGCTATTCGATAAGCAGTTCGATCTTCTCGCTGTTCTGGGTGGGATTGCGGTACCCGCAATTGATGGCAAACTGCAGGAAATATTTTCCTTTAGGTAACCGGGGATAAATGCGCAAGACCGTATCAGCTCTTCTATCCATTCCAGGTAAAGTAAAAGGTGTAATAATGTTTTTTATCCAACCCTCTGTATTCCCGATCCCGATCCTGGTGGTATCATTTAATACCGGGTGTGACCGAATGAAAGCCGCATAATGTGGCGGGATAAGAAAACGACAATCCAGGTTAATGCTATCGGTTGGTCCTGCAGTTATCTTTTTTGGCAGCACCTCTATTTTTACTTTGGCAAAAGAAAGAAAGGCAGAATCATATTTATACCCGATCGTTCCGATGGGGGTGTGTAAGGAGTCGGGGAACCGCCACAAGTCATAGATATCCAGGAAATAAACTGGCTTACCCAGCAGGGAATCTTCGATCGGCCAGTAATTATAATTGTTGGTCCTTCCCGTATAGGAATTTTGCGAATAGGTTAACTGACCGGTATAGAACCAATACTTGGAAGCCCGCTGGTAGGAGTTGCTGAAAACTACTGGAAGGTCCCGTGTCCGTTGTTTCATTTCCGCTGGCCAGCTTTTCCAGGTATGATAACGGGTCTTTATCAATTTAAGCGGCACATAGTCCACGATCATAGCGATTCTTGCCACCAGGACGGGTATCAATGTCAACGGCAAAAGACGGAAAAGCCATTTTTGCCAATTTATTTTCTCCCGCAGGAACTGGTGGGATAAAATAAATATCGGGACCAGTGCGGGTACGGTCCAGTTGGCTTCTACTTCTCCGCGAAAAGAACTGAACAGGAAAAAAATATAGATACCGATCATCATGTAGCGGAGTGCTTTTTCTGTATCCGTCTTTACCTGATACAAGAAAGCAGCCGGTAGCAGGATGATCCCTGCAATGGGCCCTGGCAATAATAACTGTCCCCAGATATATTCAATGGTGAACCCCGGCCTGTAATCATGTGCTTTGTTTTCGAACAGGTGATAGCGAAGGCTCACCCAATTATGCTGGTACTGCCACCAGAGATGAGGTGCAAACAACAGCAGGGCGAATAAACCGGCGACCCAGGTCTGGTATTTCTTCAACAGGCGGATATTGGATAAAAGGGTAAAGAAAACGATCAGGACGGCGTGGTACTTACTGTAAAATAAAAAGGCGACAGCTACACCAAGCAATAAAGCATGCAGGAGCGATTGCTCCCGGGCAAATTTTTTATAACAGAGAAAGAATAAGGCAGTAAAAAAAAGCAGGGGAATATCGGGAACGGCCACGAACCCGGTGACCTGTATCACGGCAATCGAAAGGGCGATACCATAAAAAAGAACAGGATTTTTTTTATCAAGCAGTTTTTCAATGATCACCAGGGTGAAGATATTCAGCAGGAGGGGAAAAAGCCGTACTCCGAGTTCATTAGGGAAAATGGCATACCCCATTTTTACCAGCAGGGCGATCATCGGGGGATGATCAAAATAACCCCAGTCGAGGTAATGGGAATAGACCCAGTAATAAGCTTCATCATCCTGCAATTCCGTGAGCCCGGATTGTACCAGCGTTAACAAGAGCCAAAGCCCGTAAAAAAATAGCCGGTGATTTTTTTGAAAAACCCCTTTCATCTTGCTGCGAAAATAGCAACAATTATTTCAGCAGCTTCTCGGTCGCAGTAATGGCAGCCTGCAGGCGCTCCTGCTGGTCACCGGAGATATCCTCCCACGGCGTATCCTGGTTCACCATAAGATCCTTGTAATAGTGATACAGGCGCCGCCGGCTTTCGAGATCAGGATATTCACGCAGTTCATCCTTTACCCAGGGCAGATCGGTATTACAGAGAAGATAGAGATCATATTTTCTTTCCACGAGCTGGTCAAGGATAAAGCGGGGGCATTTACCAAATACATATTCAGACCAGACCTTCATGACATACATATCGGTGTCGATAAAGAGAAGGGAGTTGGGAGCCGAGGATCGTGAATCGTGAGTGGGGAGTCGTGAGTGGGGAGTTGTCACTTTTTTTATGTATTTATCCTCCAGGGCCAGTTGGCCTTTGGCAATGGTTAAGAGGTCATCATAATTATAACGGGTACCATTTTTAAGTAAATACTCCCGGGCAAATTCCGGGCACCAGGACGTATTATAATGAAGGGCTAATTGTTCACAGAGTGTGCTTTTGCCGGTACTTTCGGGTCCTATGACAACGATCTTTTTAAGCATGGGATTGCCTGGCTCTTTTGCGCCACTCCAGTAAACCAAATACTGCCATTACCAGTAAAATAACATAATACACACTTGTAAATACATAATCCTTTACAAAGTATAAAGGAATGGACGCGATGTTGGTTCCGATCCACCAATACCAGCTTTCCACTTTTTTCTTGGTCATCAGCCACATGCCGGTAAAAGCTGTAGCGGAAGCAAAGGCATCTGCCCATGGAATGGCGCCGGGAGCAAAATCTTTTTTCAGGTACGTCAGCAGGAAGAAGATGACAAGATAAAAACCAGCAAAGAAGAGCAGCTGGTAACTCCACCATTTTTTATTGGATAAACTAATGTGCACTACAGGATGATGCTGCGCATCTTTTTTTGTCCAGAGCCACCAGCCATAAATACTCATGATCGTATAATAAAGATTCACGCTGGCTTCTCCGAACAAACTGCCTTTAAAACTGAGGTAGACATAAAAGATCGTATTGACCAGGCCGGTAGGATATACTAAAATATTTTCTTTACGGGAGAACCAGACACTGATAATGCCGGAGATCACGGCGACATATTCGAGCCACCCGGTTTGCTTCATCCCCTCGATAAAATGCTGGTATATTTCGTGTAGCGACAATGAGAAGTTTTATCAAAAATAATTACTCCGGGTTGCTATTGCGGTATTTTCCCCAGCTCCGGAGATATTTTATCCCGGTTGATGTTTTAAACCTGGTCGCTACCTGCTGCCACTGGCCATTACCACCCGAGTTCCAGACAATAAAATGAAGATGCGGTACCAGTGCAAAGCCTGTCTTGCCACTCATCGCTATCACCTGGCCCTGTTTCACCGTATCGCCAACATTTACAAGTGCGCCATTATATTGTAAATGCCAGTAGCCCGCTTTTGAACCGTCGGCATGTTGTATCACAATATTATTACCCTGGGGGCGGAACTTTTTCTTTAACCCGCCCCTGGTCCCATCTTCTTTTACCCTTATCACAATCCCCGCCCTTGCCGCGGCGATCGGCGTGCCCCGCTTCATATTGAAATCAAGCGCGGCTCTTTTTTTATGTGTGTAATGACTGAAATAACCCTGAATCACGCGGAATGTTTTTCCTTTTTCGTAAGGCAGGCCATAGGCATAACTCGTATCGTCTTTAATAATTCCCTTTTGCAGGAGTTTGACCTGTTTACGCATCGGATTCTTGCTGGCCGAGCAGCCGGCTAGGAAAAAGACGAAAAGCGCAAAGGCTGATAAGATGGATGGTATTCCTTTTTTCATATAAGTACGGCTGTAAATGTACATTCATCCTGAAAAACTTTCCCTTCATAATTATTTAATTTTTTGCCAATCCGGGAGGGTGTAACTTATCTGTCCATTTTTAACCTAAAAAACTATTGTATGTCAACCAAAGAAGCCGTGATGACAACACAGGATGTTGCCGACCGTTTTAATGAACTGGCCCAGACTGGCCGCTGGGACCTGGTACAAAGCGAATTGTATGCGGATAATGCCGTAAGTATTGAACCCGCCCATGCCGCTGCTATGGGAATGAGTAACGCCGAAGGGATGGAAGCGATCAGGAAAAAAGGAGAAGCCTTTAACCAGCTGGTCGAAGAAATGCATGGCGGGTATTCTTCTGCACCCGTGATCGCCGGCAACCATTTCGCCGTTGGGATGGGGATGGACTGCACGATGAAAGGAGCGGGACGCACTAAAATGGATGAGATTGCTGTGTATGAAGTAAAGGACGGCAAGATCGTCAAAGAACAATTTTTTTTTTAACAACGACTAACGGGTTAGTAAGCGATCTGTCTTAAAAGACAGACCGCTTTTTTATTTTACTTTGTGCCATGCATAAGAAAATACTCCTCCTGGGCAGCGGTGAATTAGGGAAAGAGCTGGTGATTGCGTTAAAAAGGCTTGGGCAAACGGTTATTGCGGTAGATAGTTATGCAGGAGCGCCGGCGATGCAGGTGGCGGATGGAGCGGAAGTGATCGACATGCTGAACGGGGAACTGCTCGACGCAGTGGTGGCCAAACACAAACCCGACCTTGTTGTTCCCGAGATCGAAGCGATACGTACGGAACGCTTTTATGAATATGAGAAGCAGGGAATCCAGGTGGTACCCAGCGCAAGGGCCGCTGACTTTACCATGAACCGTAAACTTATACGGGACATGGCCAGTAAAGAACTGGGATTAAAGACCGCCAGCTATTTTTATGCAACCTCTTATGCCGAATTTGAGAAAGCGGTAAATAAGATCGGTATGCCCTGCGTGATAAAACCGCTGATGTCCTCCTCGGGTAAAGGCCAAACTGTGCTGAAAGAAGAAAACAGTAAGCAAAAAGTTTGGGATTACGCTATTAATAATTCGAGAGGAGATATCAAAGAAGTGATCATTGAAGAATTTATTTCCTTTCATACTGAGATCACGTTGCTGACGGTTACGCAAAAAAACGGCATCACTTTATTTTGCCCCCCGATCGGGCATCGCCAGGAAAGAGGCGATTACCAGGAAAGCTGGCAACCCGTTGCCATCAGCGAAAAAGATTATAATGATGCCTGCGGCATGGCAGCGAAAGTAACAGCAGCTTTAACAGGTGCGGGGTTATGGGGTGTCGAGTTTTTCTTAACGGAACAGGGTGTTTATTTTTCAGAACTTAGTCCCAGGCCGCATGATACAGGGATGGTCACCCTGGCGGGAACACAAAATCTTTCAGAATTTGAATTGCATGCAAGAACAATTCTCGGCTTACCTATACCGGAGATCAAACTGGAAAGAGCGGGTGCAAGTGCCGTAGTATTAGCAGGAAAAACTGCGGAACAATTCTCTGTCACCGGGATTGAAAAAGCACTGGAACAGCCTCATACCGATATCAGGATTTTTGGCAAACCAACAATAAGACCGTACCGACGTATGGGAGTAGCTTTAGTTTATGATATCATTGGGACCGATATGGATACCCTGAGATATAAAGCAAAGAAAGCAGCGGATCAGATCACCATCGAATAAATTTTTTTATGGAAAAATGTAATTATGTACGATGTTAGATGTACGATGTACGCATCTCCGAATATTTAAAAGTCTTGCCGCTATGCGGACTTCGTACATCGTACCTCTAACATCGTACATCAACTGCCTTCGCACATCTTCTTTAAATTATTCAATCCCTGCTCAAACTGTTTGTTCAGGGTCTTGCTGATCATCGGTCCCATCAGGCTGGCGATTGGCCAGGGAAGCTGGCCGCTATTCTGCCAGGTAACTTTGGTCTCACCCTCTCCCCACGCTTCAAACATCCAGTTGTCTTTTGCCTTGCTTTTCCACGGTTTCAGGAATTCCAGGTCGAAATGAATATGTTTATCGTCAAGGTTCTTCAGCGTTAAACTTCCCACCCCTACTTTTTTCCCCACCCATGAATATTTATGTCCCGGCACTTTTGGAGTTCCTGTAATCGTATTTTTTGCCGTGGGGTCTGATTGTTGCCAGGGGTTCCACTGGCTGTAATAATTCAGGTCACTGATCCGGTTCATTACTTCTGTCACCGGCCGGCTGATAATAATGGTCTTTTCTACATTGAATGTTTTGGGCATCAATGCTGAAATCACCAGCAGGGAAACGACAAGACCGGCTAAAATATAAACAAAGATCATGGTGGATGATTTATAAGAGTCAAGGTAGCGATTTAGGGCGGGAAGGGCAAACCGGTCATCACAGAGTGATCATGCAGGATGCATGGGATTCGGAGAAAAAATTTGACTGGATCCCCTGCGTACCCAGCACTCCCGGCGAGCTATTCAAGAAGCTGAATTATTTATCAGGAATGAATGGTACGATAAAATTTTCCGGGTCGCAGGTAGATAACCCCCCGGCGTGTATAGAAACGGGTAGGAACCTGTACATGATTGCCTGCAGTATCGTATCCCCTCACTTCAAAATGTAAATGCGGGAAAGCGGAAAACCCGGTATTGCCGCTAAGCCCGATCAGTTGCCCGGTATGAACAGTATCACCAACATTTACCAATACGCCATTCTTTTCAAAATGCCAGTAATTGGCCACAGACCCATCCTCGTGCAGGATAAAAATATAATTGCCATCCGAAAGATTTTCCTGTTTTAATCCCCGGCGGTCAGAATCTTTACGCATAGCCGTAACGATGCCTCCTCTTGCGGCGCAAACTTTGGTACCTGTTTTTACTTTAAAGTCCAGCGCTTTTTCTCCCCTGTGACTGAACATACTTTCATATCCCTGTATGAGAAATACTTTTTTCAGGTGTTCAAAAGGCAGTGTATAAATATGGCTGTTGTCATTTTTTAATTTGCCATCCTTTAGTTGACGGGTGGAATATTCATCCTGGGCAATCCCGGAGAGAGGAAACAAGAGCAACAGGAAAATGAATTTCGTCATTGCTGTTGATTTTTTTGACGGATGATCTCGGCGGCAATACTGACGGCAATCTCTTCCGGCGTTTGACTACCAATAGCAAGACCGATGGGTGAATGGATCCTTTGCAAAGTTTTCTTTTCAACCCCCTCTTTGCGATATTCATCAAATAGTTTTTTCATTTTCTTCTTACTGCCCAGCACGCCGATATAAGTAAAGGACTTGTCCAGTAAAGCCCTTAGCGCCACATCATCCGTACGATAACCCATTGTCATGATGACCACGTATTGATGCGGACCTGCAGGAATAAGATTAGACAGGGCCGTATAATCATCGACGATTATTACTTCGTGCGCAAATACATTTTGCTCCAGCGTATTTAATCCCTGTCGTTCTTCAAAGAGAGTAATATAAAAATCCATTTCCTGCATCAACCTGGAAAAAGCCAGCGCACAGTGTCCGCCGCCGATGATGAACAATTTATTCTTATAACCCGTTTTTTCTTTATAGCTCCAATCAGTTGCTGATTGAAAATGGTATTCATGATCAACGGCCGGAATACGGGTATCAAACTCCATGCCCACCGGTGTAAGCATAAGCGTGCCGTTCTTATCCTGCTCTAACGATAACAGGAGCGCCTCTATTATTTTTCTATCCGTTGTCTTAACAGGATATAACAAGATCGTTTGCTCTCCCGAGCAGATCATCCCGCTTTGGTTGGTTGACGCCTTCTTATCATGTATTTGTTTCCTGACTTCGGACCTCGGGTTCCCGATCTTCATCTTCTCTTTAGCCATTTCCACGAACTTATGTTCCATGATCCCGCCACCGATCGATCCTTCCATCTCCCCGTTTGCATTAACGGCCATGAAGAATCCCTGGCGGCCGGGGCTGCTGCCGTTGCTTTCAAGGACATATAACAGCATCACCGCAATATTATCCTGCATGCTTTTTAAAAGGAGCTGCCATACAGGTAATTTTCGGGACATAGGGAAAGAAGAAATGGTTAAGCGTTGGGGGTTTGGTATAAACTCATCAAAACTTTTTCGGGCGTCATTGGTGCGTCGTAAGGAATGACCGCAGAAGGGTTAAAAGCTTTTACCGCATTCCGCAACGCAAAATAGGCGCCGATGCCGTACATCAGCGGTGGTTCGCCCACGGCTTTGCTGCGGAAGATGGCAAGATTATCTTTTTGAGTTTCCAGCGGATGGATCGTGATCTCTTTCGGAACAGCATAAATATCCGGGACTTTATAGGTGCTCAATGCGTTGCTGCGCAGCCTGCCTTCTTTATCATATACAATTTCTTCCATCGTCATCCAGCCAATACCCTGTACGATACCGCCTTCGCATTGCCCCATATCGATCATTGTATTCATGCTGCTGCCAAAATCGTGGACCGCTTTTACCGAATCCACTTCATAGATACCCCGCAGACAATCCACGGTAACAGTAGTAATTGCCGTGCCATACACATGATAGGCAAAAGGATGTCCTTTTTCTTTAGTAGCATCAAAGTGGATGCCGGGTGGTGTGTAATGGGCCAGCTCTGAAAGACTGACTCTTTTAATATAGGCCGCCATGACCAGTTTGTTCCAGGTCCATTCTGTTTTTTTCCCGTTCACATAGATCCATTCTTCTTTTATTTCTAAAGGAGGGATCTCTGTGCCGTTGATATCGGCCATAATAATTTTTTCATCCAGGGCCACCTGCCGCAATCTTTTCAAAATTTCCAGGCAGGCGATTTCCGTGGCTTTGCCGTTCAGGTCGGCAGCGGCACTCGCAGCAGTGGGGGAAGTATTGGCGATACGATAGGTATTCGTGGTATTGACCTTTATCCGGGAGGGATCGATCGAAAAGACTGTTGCTGCCACCTGCAACATTTTGGTGTTCACACCCTGCCCCATTTCTACAGCACCTGTACTTATTCCAACACTACCATCAGTGTATACATGTACCAGGGATCTTGCCTGGTTCATCAGGGTTTTGGTAAAGGAGATGCCGAAACAAATGGGCATTAATGCGATCCCCCTTTTATATAGGTTGTTAGCCTCATTAAACACAGCCACCTCTTTTTGTAACATCTCAATATGATACAGCTCATCCGTTTTCTTCCAGCATTCATTGGCTTCACTTTCCGCTTTTTGTCCATAAGGGAATTCATCCCCTGTTTGCAGCAGGTTCTTTTGCTGGATCACAGTTGCAGGAATGCCCAGTTGTTCCGCTGCTTTCGCTATCGCCGCTTCGATCACGAACATACCCTGCGGACCCCCAAAACCCCGAAAAGCTGTATTGGGGGGAAGATGGGTACGACAGCTATAAGCTGTCGCGGTAACATGGGGGATAAAATAGGAATTGTTGCAATGAAACAGTGTTCTTTCCATTACTGCAGGAGAAAGATCAGCGGCAGCTCCGGCATTTTGATAGAAAGTCGCCTCGTATGCAAGAATCTTTAAATCTTTCGTCAATCCTATTTTAAAATCGGAAGAATAAGGATGACGTTTTCCTGTCATCCGCATGTCTTCCATCCGGTGCAATGAATATTTTACCGGCCTCTTTAAATGAAAGCAGGCCAGCGCACAAAGAACACCCCAGGTAGTGGCCTGGTCTTCCTTGCCGCCAAAACCACCACCAAGACGGGTTGTATCCACTTCGATAAAATTCATCGGCATTCCCAGCACCCTGGCTGTAGTCCGCTGTACCGCCGTAGGTCCCTGGGTAGAGGAATAGATCCGGATGGCGCCATTCTCCTGCTGGACAGCATAGGCTCCCTGCGTTTCGATATAAAGATGTTCCTGCCCGTTAGTTTCAGTGCTGCCTTCAATGATATGTTCACATTGCGCCCAGCTGGCAGTTGTATCGCCAAGTTTAAATGTGCGGGGAGGAATGATCAGTTCTCCTTTTTCTTTGGCTTCTCTTGGATCGGTAATGACGGGCAAGGGTTCTATGACGGCAGTTATCTTACTGACTGCTGCTTTGGCTACCTCATCCGAGATGGCGATGACCATGGCAATAGGCATACCGCAGAAATGAACATGGGTACTGGCCAGCAATTCCTCATCCGGAACGATACCACCGATCTGGTTCTCGCCGGGAATATCTTTCGCGGTAAAGATTCTTACTACGCCTGGCATTGCGAGTGCCTCCGTTGTATTTACCGATACAAGCTTTCCATGTGCGATGGGCGAATCAAAGACCGACGCATACAGGGTTCCGTTTAATACCGGGATATCATCCAGGTAGATGGACTCGCCGCGTAAATGGGTGTATGAATCGATGTTCTTCATTTTTAGTTAGCCACGGA
This sequence comes from Chitinophagaceae bacterium, assembly GCA_039921505.1. GTDB lineage: Bacteria > Bacteroidota > Bacteroidia > Chitinophagales > Chitinophagaceae > JJ008. The sequence goes on along the minus strand of JBDSBR010000039.1, from coordinate 278,814 downwards.
TTACACGGATTAGCACGGATTTAAATCTCTCATCTGTGAAAATCCGTGTAATCCGTGGCTTGTATTTCATCTCAATAAATTTTCTGTGGTTATCCCCGGGAATAACTCCCTGAAATGCGCCTTTATCAATTGTCCCAGTAATAGTGTCTTATATTCTTTAGTTCCCCTTGCATCACTGATCGGGGATATTTCTCTTTTCATTATTTCGATGGCGCTCTTAATTGTTTCCCCGCTTATCTTTTTGCCGGCCAGGAAAGCAGATGATTTTTCGAGGAATAGCGGCACAGGACCTACACCACCGGCAGAGAGACCGGCATGGGCGATCAGCCCGTCTTTTAGTTGCAAAGAGATCGCTGTGTTTACACTCGCGATGTCCAGGTGGGTGCGTTTGCTTACTTTTTCGAAATGAAAGAAGGAATGTTTTCCCGGCAATTCAAAACTTACCTGTTCAATGTATTCAGCAGGCTGCTTATCCAGTGTTTTATAGGCTTTGTATAATTTCCGTAAAGGCAATTCTCTTTTGGTCTTTCCATCACTTAATACCAGCTGTGCATCCAACGCTAAAAAGAAAATAGTGAAATCACCTATTGGCGAGGCATTGATAAAATTCCCGGCAATAGTGGCCATATTCCGGATGGGAGTGGAAGAAACCAGTTTGGCGTAGCGTTGAAAAGCGGGAAAGGCTTCATTGATGGCGACAGAATTTTTGAGATCACTTACCGTGGCCGAAGGACTGACAATACATTTATTTCCTTCCTTATAAATTCTATTATATACGGGGGTATCAAAAACAAAACGAATATCAGCACTTGTCATTTCTGCGTGCTTTTGAACATAGAGATCGGTACCGCCTCCCACAGTTATGAGCCCTGGGCCAGGAGCCGGGAGACTGGTCGCCTGGAGATTGGAGAGTCTTTCTTTTATTGTAGTGAAATAAGCGGGCAGCATTTTTTTCCTTACCGCAAAAACGATGGGGTCTTCGTTGGTTCTTTCTTTCATCAGTTCAGTCACCCTGGCTGCCGCCCTTTCGATGGATTTATAGCCGGTACAGCGGCAGATATTTCCATCCATCGCAGCAATGGCATTACTGGCAGTAGCTTCCTTATCGCTTAAGCAAAAACCGGCGAGCGATACGACGAAACCGGGAGTACAAAAACCGCATTGGGTAGCTCCTTCATCGGCCATGGCCTGTTGCAGGGGATTGAGCCCTTCCATATTCGTACCCTCAATCGTCACTATATGTTTGCCATTTGCATTCCCGAGGGGCACTAAACAACTGGTCATTGATTCATAGCTGAGTTCTCCCCCCGTGAGTTCCCCGACCAAAACCGTGCAGGCACCGCAATCACCTTCACGGCAACCGATCTTGGTACCGGTGAGATGCTCACCGTAACGGATAAGATCCAGCAGGACCGTGCCCGGGTGCAGATCAGTATCGATTGTCTTTTCGTTAAGTATAAAACGTATCAAAATATTTTTATAACAGACCTTTAAAGTTAGTATAATTGAAAGAATGAAGGAGGAAGGGACGATAAGGGCAGAAAAACAAATTTATTACAGGCTTATTGCCTTATGGACTTTATGCGAAGCCTTGCTTGGCGGCATCATCCATGGATTAAAAATCCCGGTATCGGGATTGATCGTCGGCAGTGCCGCTGTTGTTTGTATCTGTCTTATTGCCTGGTATGTTCCCGCTAAAGGTGCGATCATCAAAGCCACAATCATCGTAGCCATCTTTAAAATGATGCTCAGCCCGCAGGCCCCACCCCCGGCTTATATTGCGGTTTTCTTCCAGGGATTGATGGGGGAATGGCTGTTCCGCGATAAAAGATTTTTCAGGATCTCCTGCCTGCTGCTCGCCGTCGTTGGATTATTGGAATCAGGATTACAACGAATACTGGTGCTTACTATTGTCTATGGAAATGATGGCTGGAAAGTGATCAACGATTTTTTCAATGGCCTGGTCAAACAAAAACAATCCACGAATTACAGCCTGCTGATCGGCAGCGCATATGTCCTTCTTCACCTCGTTACAGGGATTGTTGTTGGCGCCTGGACATCAGGCCTGCCCAAACGAATTACCCGCTGGAAGGAAAGCAACCGTTATAGGTTAGCAGCAACAGTGCCCGGAATGGTATCATTACCCGCAGTTTCCAAAAAAAGAAAACGACTCAAAACAGGATTGTTTATAATATGGCTGCTGCTGATCGGACTATACACGCAATCCTATTTTGAGATCGGTACTCCCTTGTTGCCCCCGCATATTTCACTGAAGATCCTGTTACGCTCTCTCATTATCGTGATGGGATGGGTATTTATCATTGGACCCCTGTTGAAAAAAGCGCTTCATCGATGGTTAAAAAAGAAACAAACAGGATCACAACAGGAGATAGAAGAAGTGCTGCGCTTATTGCCAGCAACCGAACAGTTGATAGCACAAAGCTGGCAACGGTCTGCGGGCAATAAAGGGTGGAAAAGAATAAGCACCTGGAGCAGGATCGTGCTGGTCAATGCGCTATCAGATGGCACAGTGACTGCAAGCAGAAGCCCCGGCATTTTTATTTTGACAGCACCCATCCAGTCAGGCAAGACCACATCACTCGCCAGGTGGTTGGCTAACAGAAACGACGTGTATGGAATACTCACGCCGGTAGTGAATGGCCGGCGTTTTTTTATGAATACGCATACAAAAGAACAATTCCCGATGGAAGCTGCGCCGGGAGAACCAGGGACCTTATCTGTAGGGAGATTCGTTTTCAGCAAAAAAAATTTTGAAAAAGCAATCAAAATGGCCCGGGATGATATGTATAAAAAAGGTTGGTTTGTACTGGATGAAATAGGGCCGTTGGAATTACGAGGAGAAGGGTTCAGCGAGCTTGTAAAAGAAGTGATACAAGGCCGGGAAGACAATATACTGTTCGTAATAAGAGAAGGTCTTAGGGACAGGGTCCTGAATGATTTTAAAATGGGGCCTGTGGTTGTCCTGGCCAACATGGAGAATCTGGAGGAAATTCGTGGGGAAAAAAGTCGGCAGGGAGAATCTTAAACGCTGTGTCTCATAGTGATAACAGATGGCATTATCGTTGCATTAAAGAGGATAAGCTAAAAAGAAACAAATGCAAAAATTAACTGGTCAAGAGGAACATGTATGGAATAAGATCCCTGAACTAACCCTGTTATTCTGGATCATGAAAATCACCGCGACAACCCTGGGAGAAACGGGCGGCGATCTCCTTGCACAAACATTGAATGTCGGGTACGCTACCAGCACGCTTATATTCTTTGCTTTTTTTCTTATCATGCTTACCTGCCAGTTAATGGCCAAACGGTATATACCACCTATTTATTGGGCAGTGATTGTTGCAACAAGTACAGCCGGAACCACGATGTCTGATTATATGGACCGTACGCTGGAGCTTGGTTATGCACTGGGCTCATTGATCCTGGTATCGATCCTGGTGATCATTTTAATCATATGGAGGGTTACTGAAAAAACATTATCGGTTACCCGGGTGAACTCGCGCAGGGGTGAGATATTTTACTGGATGGCCATCTTATTTTCCAATACATTGGGTACGGCGCTGGGTGATTTTTTAGCGGATGATTCAGGTCTTGGTTTTGGCGGCAGCGCACTATTAATATCGGGCGTACTGGCGCTGGTGCTCCTTGCTTATTTCTTTACACCTATTTCAAGAATACTACTTTTCTGGATCGCCTTTATCCTGACCAGGCCTTTTGGCGCCACGTTTGGCGACCTGCTTACCAAATCACATGAAAAGGGAGGACTTGATTACGGTACAAAAGGTTCATCACTTATCCTGTTCGTGCTGTTGATCATCCTCGTCATTTATGAAGTAATCCACCTGAAGAAAAAACAGGGAAGGGATGGGAATATACAGCAGGGCGGTCTCCGGACTTACGCGGTAAAATAGCCACTTAAATAATTCCGGTAATTTTTTTATCAATATATGTAGCCCCGGCAAAAACTTCATTGATAGCCGTAATGATCTCCGTGTAAGGAGAACTTTTAGTTACATAACCACGGGCGCCCAGGCGCAGCATATTCCTGCAATAAGAGGCTTCTACATGAAGCGATAATCCAATGATCCTGGTACCGGGCTGTTGTTTCAGGATCTTACGGGTAGCTTCGAAACCGTTTACGGGAGACATATTGATATCCATCAGGATGATATCAGGATTTAATTCAGCAGCCATCGCAATAGCTTGTTCACCATTACAGGCATCTGCTAGGAGGGTCATATTTTCCAGCGAGCCTAATAAAACATGCAGGCTTTCGCGGATATGATGATTATCATCAGCAATTAAAACAGTGATAGGCTTGGGCATACATAAAATGCTTCTTCGCAATTCACCGCCACTGCCAGGAGAGTTAAAATAATAATATAGTTTTCGGGTAGAGATAAGCAAAAGTAACAGACCCTGTGCTTAGCGGGCCATTCAGCCCCTTAAATTTTCCCCGGCTACGTAGTTTATACTACTTATTTGCGTTACATAGTAGTACGCGGCGGCTCAGAAGGACAGGTCAGTAGTGTTGATAAAGCTGATCAGGGAGGCGGTATTTTTCAGACCCAGTTTTTTGAGGATATTATGACGGTGTACTTCGGCGGTCCGGATAGAGATGTTCAAAAGTGTGGCAATCTCTTTGGAAGACAAACCTTCCTTGATAAGTTTGATGATCTCAATTTCCCGCAGCGATAATTCTTTTATATTAGGACCTGCCGGTTCATTCTGTAAGGCCTGTTCGGAAAGAATATTTTTGATCTCCATGCAGACGTAAGTTTTTCCGGCCATAACATGGTCAATAGCGGTAAAGATCTCTTCATGAGAGGAATTTTTGGTTACGTAACCACGGGCGCCCAATTGCAGCATTTTCTTGGTATAAGCAGGCTGGTTGTGCATGGAAACAGCAATGATACGGCTACCGGGAGCAAATTTCCGGATGAGGGGTACGGCATCAAGGCCAGAAGCGCCAGGTAAATTAATATCCAGCAAAACGATATCAGGTCTTTTGGTCTTGATCATTTCGATGGCTTCTTCAAACCCACCGGTCTCTCCCACTACCTCGATCTCTTTCTTGCCAGTAAAAAGCTGCACCCACATCTCTCTTACCAGCTGGTGATCTTCGACAACAACAACAGTGATTTTATTCATACTACTGTTTTATGATAAAGGAATAGTGATTTCAATCGTACATCCCTGTCCCGGCGCAGAGACAATCGACATAGTACCTGAATAAAAATCTACGCGGCTGTTGATATTCTTCAGACCGATTCCACGGGCCTTTACTGCTGGATCAAACCCTATGCCGTTATCGGATACTGAAAAGAATAAGTTACCACTTTCTGTCCTGATTGTAATGACTGCTTTCTGTGCTTTGGCATATTTGCGGATATTATTCAGCTGTTCCTGTGCGATCCGGTACAGCATCAAATCCATGTTCTTGTCTATTTTAGTCCTGCTTCCCAGTTCGTTGATCAGTTCCACCCGAAACTGCCCGCCAAAATTTATTTCATCAGCCAGTTCCTGCAGGGCATCGGCGAGCCCGATATCTCCAAGCGAGGGTGCCACCAGCGATCTGGATAATTTACGGATCTCTTCGATCGCATAGTTTACATTATCCAGGCTTCGCTCGATCAGGTCCGGTCTTGTCCCGTTTTTTTCCATGGACATACCCAGGAACATTTTGATCGTGGCCAGTGCCTGGTTGATATTATCATGCAGTTCCTTGGCCAGGTGGTTCCTTTCTTTTTCCTGTGCCTGTATCGTTACTTCCGTGATCAGTTTTTGCTGGGCGAGTTCCTGTTCCGCCAGTTCTTTTTCCAGGTTTCTTTTTTCCGTGATGTCTGTCATTGCGCCGATCATACGGGTGGGCTCTCCTTTATCATCATACAAAACGAAGCCGCGGTCGTACACATATTTATATTCCCCGTCGGCACAGCGGAAGCGGAATTCATCCTGCCAGTGCTGGCGGCGTGCAGCAATGTCTTCTTTCAGCCGGCTGTTCACTCTTTCCCTGTCTTCCGGGTGAATATATTTTTTCATCCACTCATCACTGTACCCGAGTTCGGTGGCTGAATAACCAAATGTGGTGAGGATGCCTTCGCCCCAGGATCCCCGGTTGGTTTCAAAATTCCATTCCCAGATAGTGTCAAGGGTGGCTTTGTTCACGAACTCATAACGCTCATTGCTCTGGCGGAGTTTTTCAACCATCTTCTTCCTTTCGATACTGTAATGAACGATCTTCCTCAGCAGCTTCTCATCGAATTCTCCTTTTACAAGGTAATCCTGCGCACCCAGCGAAATGGCTTCCATGGCCACTTGCACATCGGCCTGGCCCGAAAAAACAACAATGGGCGTCTGGGGTAATAAGCGATCCAGTATAATAACAGAGTCAATACCGGAACTATCAGGGAGTGAAAGATCCAGCAACGCAACATCAAAATTATTTTCTCTTATCAGCTCAGCTGCGGCAGCAATACTATCGGCATGCAGCACTTTACCCGCCACGAGCTGCCCCATTTGGAGGTATTCATTGAGGAGGGCATAGTCACCGGGATTATCTTCCACGACCAGCAGCTTCAGTGATTTGTTTTCAGATCTCATGCAGTAGTTGATTTTGGGAGCTGTACAATAGTGATCCAGAAATCCTTAATCGTATGAATTACACCGATAAAACTTTCAAAGCCTACCGGCTTGGTGATATAACAATTCACATGGTTTTGATAGGAATCAAAAATATCTTTCTCTGAGTCGGAGGTTGTCAGCATGACAACGGGGATGACCTTGAGTATCTCGTCATTCTTGATATTCGACAGCACTTCTTTACCGTCCAGTTTGGGAAGGTTGATATCGAGCAGGATAAGGTCAGGGGTGAGCGCATGCCTGAACTCCCCTTCTTTTCGCAGGAACTCCATGGCTTTCTCCCCGTCCCTTACCACATCGATCGTATTATTGATCTTGGCTTCTTTCAACGCTTCGATCGTAAGGACGATATCGCCTTCGTTGTCTTCGATCAGCAGGATGTGAATCTCCTTTTTCATACACTTGTTTTTGGTATAGTGAAATAAAATCTACTTCCATTCCCGGGGGACGATTCCACCCAGATATTCCCGCCATGCCGCTCCACGATCTTTTTACAGATGGACAGGCCAATCCCTGTTCCGGCATAATCTGTTTTGTTGTGCAATCGCTGGAAAATGATAAAGATCTTGTCAAAGAAGCGCGGGTCTATTCCGATACCATTATCTTTTACAGAAAACTCCCAGCTTTTTTCTTTTTCGGTACAGTCCACTTCAATAAGCGACGGCGCCTCCCCGTGGTATTTGATCGCATTGCCCACCAGGTTCTGGAAGAGCTGCAGTATTTGTGCCGGGATTGCTTTTATGACAGGCAAATTTTTTACGAGCAGTGTTGCACCGGTTTCCCGGATGGTAAGCGACAGTACCGATCGGACTGACTCCAGTATCTCGTTGCAATCAACATCGGTAATGCTCTCTTTACTCGTACCGACCCGGGAATAGCGCAAGAGGTCCTGTATCAGGTTCTTCATCCTTTCCGCGCCATCTACGGCAAAACCAATGTACTGTTTGGCGGAATCATCAAGTTTGCCTTCCATTTTCTTTTCCAGCAAATGCAGAAAGCTGCTTACCATCCGTAATGGTTCCTGCAGGTCATGCGACGCTACATAAGCAAAACGTTCCAGTTCTGTGTTGGATGACTGCAGTTCCACCGCCCTTTTTTCCAGGGTTTCATTCAGTTCTTTCAGCAGGATCTCTGATCGTTTGCGCGGGGTGATATCTACCGAAAGAATAAAGATGCCTTCGGGTACTGGCTGGAAACTGAGTTCGAACCAGCCCATCGTTCCGTCGGGAAATATAAATTCATTTTCCAGGTGAATGGCTACCCGTTCGTTAAAACATTTTTCATAAACGGGGAAAATGGAAGCCTGTTCGATCCCGGGATATTTTTCCATCACCGAGTAGCCCAGCAATTCTTCGCGGCGGTATTTACTATGTTGAAGGAAAGTATCGTTTACGTATTTGTATTTCCAGTCAAACCCGATGATCTGTGCACCTTCAAGAAGGTTATCAAGGATATTACGGAAATGGAGTTCGTTCTTTAATAATTCGCTGGTCTTCTCCACCACTTTCTGTTCCAGGTTCTCATTCAGGTCACGGATCTCTTTCTCTGCCCTATTCCTGAATCTTGTGTTTTTGTATATAATAAAGAAAGCACCCAGCAATAATAAACCGGTTAACACCTGGAATAATACGATCACGCGGTTGGACCCGTCGATGCTTGCAGCGTTATCTGTTCTGCGTTTGACGAGGAGCAGGGTTTCTTCCTGTTCAATAGCGGAAATCATCACCAGCAACTCCTCCATTTTTTGTTTGCTGATACCGGTTTCAAAAAAACGCTGCGCTGCTTCAAACCCACCGGTCTTTCTTATTTCAACCAGCTGCTGTCTTAATTCGATATTACGGTGCACCAGTTCATTCAGGGAATCAATACGCGCCTGTTGTAGTGGATTATCCCGGGTGCTGGCTTTCAGGTCGCGCACCGCCTGGTAGATCGCTGGGATAGCTTTTTTGTATCCTTCGAGAGAATCCTCTCTCCCGGAAATAATAAATCCCCGCGCAGAAGTTTCAATATCCTGGGCAAGACTTTTCACCCGCAGGCTTTGCAGGATCGCAGTATTGGTATGCTCTACCCACCGGGCTGTATCATTAAACCGGCGGGCATTCTGGCGAAATCCCAGGAATACGATGAGGAGAAGCAGCAGGGTAAATAAAAAAAATGCCGCAACACGCTTTTGAAAAGAAAAGCGCAGGTAATGCAGCGGGAGACAGAAGAAAGCGCCTATATAAAGAATGAGCAGGGAAAAACTGGTATGCAGCGAAGCGGGAATAAATAATGAAAACTGATCATTATGGGTACGGGTGATATAAACAAGAAAGATCAGGGAGAGGATTACCAAACCAATGATCAGGATTATTTGTACGAGGAGGAGGAATTTCTTTTTCCGCAATAAGAGGAAAGCAATACTAAGCAGGATAAAGATACAGGAAGTCAGCGCCGCCATCCGGCCGGGGTACAGCGTGGTGGGCGAAGGATTTTTTTCCCGGATCAGTAACTGGTCGATACCAAGATCAACCCGGAAAATATATTGAGCGAGTGTCAGTAGGGCGAGCAGGAGAACGATGAGAGGTAAGATCCCGGAGATCATTTGACCGATGCGGCTATTCTCTTCCCGGTTAAGAAGGTATAATGTAATGGCCGAAAGAAGCAGGCAAAGACCGGTATTGAACTTTACGGGTCGGCCAATATCTGTAACCGTAGCGGGAAAACCCCAGCTGCCGATGATAAGCAAAGCTATAAGCAGGGTGATGATTGCTAGGGCCGTACTTAAGTTCCTGGTGAATCCTTTCATGAATTTATTTCATTATCCTGACGAGTAATCCTTCCCGTGAACCGCTTTTGCAAATTTACAGGACCTGGTAAATCATAAGATAATTGATGCCGGCAAATTAATAAGACAAAGGAAACACAGTTACTGTACACAGTGGATGTTGCCGGTGGCTGTGACAGGGTCGAAGCTGTCTTCAAAGGGTGGTTTTTGATAAAGAAAATTTACAAAAATTAACTGGTGTTGCAAAACCATCTGTAGCAAAGAATCAGGAATAAAGTATTGACGAAGTTTTACTAAGGGTTTTCCTTTAGCGCAGAGGTAATATTAGGGGGAAGAAAAGATAAAGAAATGCTCTTGAATACTCCTGGTTCGTCATGACCTTATTGCTACTGTTTTTGGAGCAGAAAGAACACAACGATGAACAGTTATTCTATTTCCTGGTGCTCTTTGTGTTTCTTTCAGGCTCCGAGAAAACTTCTTAATAAATGATAGCTTTCTTTTTTGCGCAGCAACAAGAGTGCTTTGTCTTTTATCTGTCTTACTCTTTCACGGGTAAGATCATACTTCTCGGCTATCTCATCCAGTCCCATAGGATAAGGAGCGCTGATGCCGAAAAAAAGACAGATCACTTCTTTCTGGCGGTGCGAAAGTACCTGCATCACCCGGTCGATCTCCGTTTTTAAAGAACCGTTAAAGGAAGTCTTTTCAAAACCATTGATGCCGTCTTTGTTTTCCAGCGTATCCAGCAGGTTGCTGTCTTCATTATCTGACAAGGGCGAGTCAAGACTTATATGTTTGCCGTGGATGGCCATCCGGGAAGCTACTTCATCGGGGTCCATCTTCAGTACCTCGGCTACTTCTTCAGCAGTGGCCGGTCTTTCCAGTGTTTGTTCCAGTTGGGCATTGGCTTTATGGATCTGGTTGCCCAGCACTCTTTTATTATAAGGGATGCGGATAAGTTGCGAATCATTGGCTAATGCCTGCAGGATGCCCTGGCGGATCCACCAGACGGCATAGCTGATGAATTTAAAACCTTTGGTTTCATCAAATTTATTTGCGGCATTGATCAGCCCGATATTGCCTTCGTTGATGAGATCGGGAAGGGAAAGACCCTGGTGCTGGTATTGTTTGGCTACAGAGACCACGAACCGGAGATTGGCCTTGGTCAATTTGTCCAGTGCGGGGCGGTCGCCTTTACGGATACGGGGAAATAATTTGATTTCTTCATCAGGGGAAAGCAGTTCAAGCCGGTTGATCTCCCGGAGATATTTCTCCAGGCTCTCCGATTCACGGTTGGTGATGGAGCGGCTGATTTTCAGTTGGCGCATGCTCATAATCAAGGGTTGGTTTAAGACCGGTCTTCCCGGTCCGGGTGATAATGGTTTTTTGCAAAAGGGAATACTCTTTACCGGGTTGGCGTTAGGCCATAACCAGCGAAAACACCTGGTACCAGGAACTGCTTAAGCTGGCCGGGTTCAACGGCCCTGCGCAGCAGGCTGGCCAGTGCGATCAGGTAAAAGGCATTATCGCTTAGCCGGGTGGTGGGGGAAAGATGGTAGCTTGTAGTCTCTTCATCCGGTGTATACCGGGACGGGATTGGATTGGTCTGGTTCTTCATAAGAATGGAATTTTGGATGTATAATAAATTTTGGATGATTGGATTCAAAGGGTAGTAAGGATCGCGATGTAAAAGTGCCGGTATACTGAAAACTGGCCAAATAAGAGGGAGGCTTATTTGAGTAGATACCAAATGATATTAGGTGTGGCTAAGTAGTTCTATCTAGCCGCTGTTGAAAATTGAAAATTGAACAGGTTTTTGAGCGGTTTGGTACCCAATGCGGAAGGTTCAATTTTCAGGTAAAGGCATGAAAAAGCCCCGCTCCTGCGGGGCTTTTATAAAAAAAATGGTTTTTCTTCCTTTAATAATGACTCCTGGAATTATCGCGGTCATTATATCCACGGCCATCATCACGGCGGTCATCATAACGTCCACCGTTCCTTTTGTACTTCATTATGATCATCCGGATATCCTGCTGGCGTTGTGCCTCTAAGAAGCGGAGTTGTCTTTGTTTTTCAAAACGGCCCATGAAGAAACTATTCCTCACCTGCTGCATTTTGAATTCATAAGTCCGGTTGACCCTGGCGATCTCCATATCTTTTCTTCTTTCCATAGAGAAGCGGTTGTCGTAACGATTGTCATAACGGTTGTCGTTGCCATAGGAATTATCGCGGTTAACGACAATATCCCGCTGGTTTTGATAACCGTTGTCAGCATCCCGTTGATCGTAAGGACGGGTAACGGGTGCTTCAGGTTGACGCTGGTCACGGTCGCGGCTGCCGGGCTGTGCCTGTACAAGGGCGAATGAACCGAGCGCAAATAAAAGGGTAAAGATTTTTTTCATGATTAGAAATTTTAATTGTGATTGATAATATACCCAGAATGCAAACAAGGGACCATTGTTTACATATGGAACGTTAATACCCCGGGTCGTTTTTTTGCCTTGGGAATGAGCAGGTTAAGACCGGTCTTTTTTAGGTCAATTAACATTTTATAGCGCAAGAAAAGAAGCTGATGACTTTTGCAGAAGATGCTGTTTACTTTCTTTGCCTTGATGCAAAGAAAGTAACAAAGAAAAATCAAGCCGGATCGAAATGGAAAACTCTTATGTATGGATATTCATTCTGCGATCCGGCATTGGGAAACCCCGGATGTTCGGACCGCTGCAGGTGGAATCTTTCGCTGCTTACTATTCGTCGACCCGGGAGGCGCTGTGCTCCGCCTGGTAATCTTTAAAGAGGTAAGATTTTAATAGCAGGACGGAGCAAGGCGCTGGATCAAACTTTTAATAGAAGACGTGGCCTGGGTATTATAGATTAAAGCAATGCCAGTAAAGTAACTGTCCCGCTCGCCGCTCTTCAAACCCCGCTCTCTCCTCACAACGTCGCCATATCAATCACAAACCTGTACCGTACATCACCCTTCAGCATTCTCTCATAGGCTTCGTTGATCTTATCCATCGGGATCAGTTCTATATCGGATACGATATTATGCTCCGCGCAGAAATCAAGCATCTCCTGTGTTTCAGGAATGCCGCCAATTAAAGAACCGGCAATACTCTTACGGCCAAAAATTAAATTAAAAGCCGGGATAGTAGCCGGTGAAGGGGGTGCGCCCACACAAACCATGACACCGCTGGTATGGAGCAGGCCAAGGTAAAAATTATAATCATGGTCGGCAGAAACCGTATCGAGTATAAAATCAAAATAACCGGCTACTGCTTTTGTTTGCGCCGCATCACTGGTCAATACAAATTTGTGAGCCCCTAATCGTTTCGCATCTTTTTCTTTCGCTGGCGAATGACTGAGCATCGTAACTTCTGCACCCATCGCGACGGCTAATTTTACGCCCATATGGCCAAGACCACCAAGCCCAAGCACTCCCACCTTTGTTCCTTTACCCACTTTCCAGTGGCGCAATGGTGAGTAAGTGGTAATACCTGCGCAAAGTAAGGGGGCAACTCCATCGAGCGGTAGTTTATCAGCAATTGTCAAAACAAAATCTTCATGTGCGAGGATGGATTTACTGTATCCTCCATGAGTAGGGCCGCTTCCGTCTTTTTCCATTGCACCATAAGTGCCTACCATTCCATTACTGCAATATTGTTCCAGGCCGTCTTTACAATTATCACATTCCCGGCAGCTATCCACCAGGCAACCGATACCAGCCTTATCGCCCACCTTAAATTTTTTAACATGGCTCCCGACCGCTGTCACCACGCCTACGATCTCGTGACCGGGTACACAGGGATAGATGGCATTACCCCACTCGTTCCGGGCCGTGTGCAGGTCGCTGTGACATACACCGCAGTACCGGATCTCTATTTCCACATCATGCGGCTTGGGGGTTCTTCTTTCAATCGTTAAGGGAGCTATCGGTGAAGTGGCGCTTTGCGCACCATAGGCTTTTACTGCTGGCATTTTTTTATAGTTGGTTTATGTATCTAACAAACATAATTGGAATTAGTTGATATAATATTGATTGTTTTTAAAATGTTGAAGGCACAACAAACAATGTTCAATAATCATCTTGTTAAGCGATAGATCAACAGTGTGGCTCTCTTGATAAGCTTGGGGTACTCATTAAGGTTGATCACTTCTCCCGGTGCATGCGCTCCTTTGCCGGAGGCCCCCAGCCCGTCAAGGCAATCCAGCCATTCGGCCACATAGGAAATATCACCGGCGCCTCTTGAACCCGGGTCACCCGGTTTTACATCGCCATACCCGAGTGCCTTGCTGATATCACTGGTAATTTTCACCAGCGCATTATTACCCGCAGTGGGTGGCATGGAAGGAATTCCATCTTTGAAACGGATGATTGCTTTTGTTCCGGGCAGCGACTGCGCCACGATCTGCCGCATCCTTGCTCTTGTTCTTTCTTTTTGTTGCGCAGTAATAAAACGCAGGTCACCAATGGCGACGGTTCGTGGGGAAATGATATTGGTTTTCCCGGCTACATCGCCTTTTTGCGCGGCTGTATCGTAATTCACTTCAGTTCCTCCAACAAGCAAACCGGTATTGACTGTGAGGTATTTTTCGGTACTGAATTGTTTGCGGAATTCATTGATGATGCGGGTCGCTTCATACACGGCGCCATAACCACCGGTACCGAATACCCCTGACGAATGGCCTTGCGTGGCGCTGGTCTCGATCGTCCACTCACTGGCGCCGCGTCTTGCAGTAGCAACTTTATGCAGACCCTCCGCTCCTTCAAAGGCCAGGGCGATATCATGCTGCTTTGCTCTTTTAATAAAATCACCGCGGCTGATATCTCTTGGCCGGCCGGCGTTCTCTTCGTCACCGGTAAAATAAACCGTGATGGTCGCATCGTCGAGGAGATGTTGCTCCTGCAACACTTTCAGTGCCGCGATCACGAGCACATCACCGCCTTTCATATCGTTTACGCCCTGCCCGGTAGCGGTACTGTCGTTCAGCATCGTGAAGGGGTTGGGAGGCATTTCGGGTTCGAACACCGTATCGAGGTGACCGATCAAAAAAAGTTTTTTTCCTTTAGTGCCTTTGCGCCAGGCCACGAGATGACCGGCCCGTAGAAGCGAGTCGGGTAATGCGATCCATTCTACGGTAAATCCCAGCGCGGCCAGTTGCTGTGCGTAGAGTTCACCCACTTGACGGACGCCTTTGAAATTGTATGTGCCGCTGTTGATATCCACTGTTTTCTTCAGTAGCTGCAGGGTAGCGGGCATGTCCGCATCGATAGCAGCGACCAGTTGTTTTTCGGTCGCGGAAAGCGATTGTGTTTGCCCGGTGTGTGCCAGGACAAGAATAAAAAGAAGACCGTACCATTTTTTCATGGGCATATTTTGAAGGCAGCAAGTTACTGTTTAAGTGAATCTGAACCACAAAGTCGCAAAGGCACGAAGCAAACACAAAGGACACTTTGTGAATCTTTGTGTCTTTGCGCCTTTGTGGTTCAGAAAACCCAACTCCGCTAACTTTGCCCCATGGCAAGAGTTATTTCCTCCATGCTGGCCCTGGGCACAAAAGCCCCGGACTTTACACTACCTGATACCGTATCCGGCAAAAACAAATCATTAAATGATATCAAAGGGGAAGCGGGAACCGTGATCCTGTTCATCTGCAACCATTGTCCCTTTGTGCTGCATGTGAATGACGAACTGGTAAAACTGGCCAATGATTACCGGGATAAGGGAATAGGTTTTATCTCTATCAGCTCCAATGATGTAGTCACCCATCCCGGGGATGCGCCGGAAAAGATGAAGGAAACAGCGTTGAAGCTGAATTACCCTTTTCCTTATTGTTATGATGAAACACAGGAAGTGGCGCGGGCCTATGCTGCGGCCTGTACGCCGGACTTTTTTATATATGATAAAGAACTGAAACTCGCTTACCGCGGCCAGCTGGACGATTCCCGTCCTGGTAACGGGATCCCGGTAACAGGAAAGGATATACGGGCGGCGCTGGATTGTTTACTGGCAGGGAGGCGGGTGCCGGCAGAGCAGCGGCCTTCGATCGGGTGTAATATTAAATGGAAGTAGATGGGGGATGTGCATGATAAGAAGACGCGGAGTTAGGGATATTATAAAAACAACTCAGCTAACATCATTTCACGAGTTAATGAAGCACCAGTTGGGTCGCCCAGTATTTTCTGAGCTGAATGCTCTTTTTCAATGAGGCGGTTGTACTCTGATATTTCAATTGTTCCATCACATAAGAGGATTAAATATTCTACTTGATTTTTTTGGCCTCTACGGTGAATGCGGTCTAAACTTTGGAGATAATGAGCCGCTTGGTTAGACATAGACTCATAGATTGCAAAACGTGCTGATTGAAGATTTAGACCTGCACCTGCTGCCGCAGGATTGCCAACAAATAACATCGTTTCAACATCTTCCCTAAAGCTGCGGACTGCCTCACGTCTTGCGGTAATTTCTGTAACCGTCCCATCATAACGTACAGGGTTATATTTTTGGTAACGAGAAACAATATTATCGAGTGAGGCGGTATAGAAGGACCAGAGAATAACTTTTTCACCCTGTTTACTAATTAAATCCTCAAGAATCTTGTCCAGCGCTAAAATTTTACCCGGTACCTCCTCACAGGCTATATCTATGGAAGATGGGGTTGAACATATTTGAAGCAGTGCGCTGCGTCTTGCAAAGAAGGACATTTTTTTTCTTTCAAAAGTTTGATCATCAATTTCTCTCAAGTCAGTAGCCAGGGCTTCCTTAGTTTTCCTATAGAGGTCAGCTTGCTGAGGTTGCATTGGGATATTTACTCGTTGGAACTGCTTTGCAAGAAGGTCAGGCATGACATCGGCCTTCAAATGTCGCACGAAAGGCCCTCTTTCTTCAATTATTCGATGAATTATCTCTCCTGCTTCATTTTTATTTTTTGGAATATTGACACCGCTGAATGTCATACCAAAATCTACGATGTTGAATTGCGGAATAAGGTCAACTGGTGAATTAGGTGCGGGAGTTCCGCACAATACAAAAGCACGCCCACAATATTCACGGAGCCTCCTAATAGATTGAGTTCGTTTCGCATCTAAGTTTTTAATGAAAAAGGATTCATCAACAACCAAAATAGATCTCGAACCGTATTTTCTTAAAAGGGCACGCAATTCTTGTTCCATTGAGATAGCCGTTTCAAAATTTGTGACAATGACATCTGCTTTACCTGAAAGAACCTTCCTTTTCTCCAATTGATTACCGGTTAAGATATTTACTTTATACCTATCAGACATAAACGTGTTGAAATCCACTGGCCATTCAGATACCATACTTTTTGGTGCAATAATCAAAGCAAAATCAACCTCGTCTCTCTCCACTAAAACATCAAAAGCATAAATTAAAGTAACAGTCTTGCCAGCTCCTTGTTCATCAAAAACGCACAACCCAAAGCCTTCTGGAATTGTCATACATGCTACATTCACCCACTGATGATCGTCTAAAATTTCAAGGCCATTTATTTTTTTTAAATGAATTTCTGCTAATTCTTTCCCACAATTTCTTAGTTTTTTTATCTCGTCAATAACTGCTGAAAAATATTTATATGTGTGTTGCCGATTGATGAGAAATCTCTCTGCCAGCTCTGACCAACTAAAATCTAAGCCCACCTCGTTTAAATTTAATTTGGCCACATCATTTGCTTCAACACATAGTCCTTCAGCAGATGTTTTAAAACGGATATCCGGATGATCCTTTGCTAATAAACGTTTAATCAGTCCAACATCTTCCCATTTTCGTGGCGTAAAAATCAACCGATCCATGTTCTCTGAAGCCTTTATATCTACTCGCATTATTTCTACAGTTTAATTCTCACTCTCAAGTTCTAAGTCTCTTACTTGACGCTCAACTAAACGAAGTGCACCAAGCAACTTTTTTAAATTTTCGATCTTAATTTTATCTCGAAAATCCGCTATAGGAACCTTCTCTAGCCACTTGGAAAAAACCTCAATTCGGTGATTCGGATTCCCGCTTCTTGTTTCTGGCTGTTCAGCATTGCTGGCTTCTAGCTTCCTTGTTACCATATCCTGAGCGGTTTCAAGGTCTTGGGTGTCTCGAGCTTTCCCCAATTCTTCCACTACTTCATCATTATAGAACTTAAGATATCTAATTAATTTAAAGTTCACGAATTTGTCTTGGAAAAGAAGTTCAAAGACTAGATGCTTAAACGTTTCATTTTGGTTAAGTATAAATGCAACAGTGCCCGGTCCTACTCCTTTTGATAACTCATCAAAATATTCGAAATGCTCACTTGCTTGATGTTTTACCTTAAATGCATCATACTGTTTTTCATTTACAAGATAGTCTTCGAAATCGTTAGCCCATGTAACCATCCTAATATATCTATCCACTTTTGGCCATTCTTTTTCACTATAGCCGAAGTCTGAAGCAAGATCTTTTTTCATTAAAGTGGAGCGAGCGGCACTAGGACTGCGGGGTTCTCTAGCATGCATTGCCTGCCATTCCCTATAAATTATATGTGCTTTGACATAGTGTGTCCATTCCTCTTTATTATCATCTTCGAAATTTAGTGAGACGACAACAGCCTCTCTATCTTCCTCTGTTGCATGTTCTGTAAGCTGCCATACAAAAATATTCTCGGCTCTTTTCTTTTGGACTGAATCAAAATCGTCCGAATTCAATATATAGTGGCAAGCAGCTACTCTTCGATTGCCATCGAGTAAGGTACCATCGAAGTCAATAATTGGGGGTTTTCGAACCCCATTGTTTGCAATACTGAGAGCCAACTTTTCTATTTTGAACTGATCCTTCCCACTTAACCCGGCTAACGACATCTTACTCAGCATAATATCAAGAATCTCTGATGGAAAAGGTTTTCGCCCCTGAGTCGCCTTGAACTGTCCCATATGAATATCTAATCTTTCATTGTTTTCCCAAAGGGTTATATCAGTTGTTTTTACACCGCCACAATTCATGGCGACTTCTCTTCTATGAAAAGTAGGTCTGGGGTGTACTTGACCTGGTTCTTTTTTATTAAAACTAGCCAAGCTTACTTTCTTTTTCTTTGGATCTGTTGGAAAACTATTCAGTAATACTTTTTCTCTCACTTGGATTGCTTGTTGGATAATTCCGTTCATTCTTGCTTTTAATATTTCAGCAGTTTCATTATCTCCACGTTTCAATGCTCCCGATTTAAGCTTTTCTATCACATCAGAAAGGAGTTTTTCTACCTCTTCTTTGGGTAGAGGATGATCGACTGCGTTCCTAAGAGCTTCTTCAACAATAAACCCAGTATCTTGAGATACGCGATAGGCATTCTCAATAAGGGCTTGAAAATCTTTTTTAATTTCAATAGTAGATTCCATTTTTTATTTTTTAATTATTCAGAATTAATATTGTCTTCATCTTCTCTCATTAAAGATTCCACTTCATCCAGGAAAGAAAAATTGTATGACTCTTCTACTAACTTTTCTTCTTTAACAAGGCGAGCTAATTTCTTAAAACCCCGTTCTTTACTTTTGCGAACATTTACTGCAGTTAACCCAAGGGCATCTGCAATTTCAGAGCTCGGAATACTCCGAATATTATTTTTTATTGCTCCTAAAACATATTTCATAACTTCTTGTACATTAACAAGACCTAATCTGGGAATTAAGGATTCTGCGATAGCAATAATATTATTTTTACGCATTTCACTTTTTTTACGCTCTTCATCGCTTAATGAAACAGTATCCTCGATGTTCAAGTGATCATCTTTTAATTCAGTTACTTGTAGTCTTTTGAACGCAAACTCCGAAAGTTTAATATCAACTACTCTCCAGAGATATCCATCTATTTCACGAATTCTTTGCTTTTTTGATACTCTGGCATAAATCTCATCAATCACAGTACCGATTTCATCATGTATATATCCGGCGTCGATTGTAGGGTACCTATATTCAAAATGAATTTTACAAGCTTCTATTATCATTGAATCACACAAACACTTGAACATTTCTAAACTATCCCCGCTATCTGCGGCATCTTGAGCCTTTTTCAGAGCATTTTGTTGAATAGAGATATCGGTTCGTTTACTTCTTTCCATTACATGGTTGATTTTAGCCGGGTCATGCATTTCCTTTACCTATATAAAGTATAAGGGTGTGACACTTATTACTATTTTAATCGGAAAAAGATCACTTAGCCCTTTTGCTAAAGGGGCAAAAGGCTCTTAAACAGCAAGTTGTGCATTTTGGTTTTATCGCAATACAGACTTTTCGGCCGTGAGAGAGGGCGTTAACATGGAAGGAATAACGGTCTTTTGGTAATACGACCTTTTCTAGTTCTTTATGTATAAAAGAATATGTTATGTTACTATTGACGAGTTCCAGCCTTCTTGCTACTCTCCATACATGGGTATCTACGGGAAGAACTTTACGGTTGAGAGAATACATTAAAATGCATTTTGCAGTCTTTACACCAACACCAGGTAATGAAGTAAGGTATGCTTCAGCTTCAAAATCACTCATCCTCTTTATAGGAGCAAGAGTTACTTTACCAAAGTCTTGTTTTAATCGTTTGACTATCCGCATAATATTTCGAGCTTTTTGATCACTTAAACCTCCATCCTTAATAATACTCCGTAAAGAATTCAGCCGGGTTGCTAGTAAACACTCCCAGTTCCCAATTCGCTTTTTTAGCCGATTATATACTCGATTGAAACTATGATGAGTTGTCATCAAAGACAGAATAATGAAAATAAGCTCGTCAAGGGGATTCTTCTTGTTGCCATGCCTTGGGGAACCGTACTCCTTTTGTAAAAGAAGTGCTGCCTTTTTCGCCCTTTTCCGTAGAGTATTAAGTGATTTAGGCCGCGATTTTATCTGCAGATGCCGCACTTTTTTTCGATTTTGTCTTAGGGTTGACAATTAAATGCTTTAAATAAATATGCTTACGTCGTGGCCGATGGCTTAGCCACTCTGACGCTAATTTTGGGCTCTTAACTTTTCGCATTCGAGCAGGGTTTAACATGGTACGAGGCCTTGCTTGTAATTTCTCGAGAAGTGTAGTGTTCTCACAAACAACTCCGCGAAGGGTTGTCCTTTTTTTAATTCCCATAGCTTTTTTTATTGCAAAGCCAACTGCACTTCCTAGGCCGATAGGAACTGCATTACCCACTTGCATATATTTCTGCGAAGTCCCTCCAGCCAGCTTCCATCTTTTTGGAAACTGTTGGATCGCCATATATTCTTTTATGGTTAAAGGCCTCAATTCAGTTGGATGACACAACATTGTAGCTTTGCTTACTGGACTGGTAGTTAGTGATGGTGATGGTCGATCCCAACTTAGCCTCCTAAAGAAACCGACTCGACCCCCCCAAGAATTATAGGCTTTACCCATAGCCCGCCACCTTTTTGTTGCCGGAATATCACGCCAGTTTCCTCCCTCGGGAACTTCTTGTAAATATTTCTTAGATTTTGGAGGAAGTTGTACAAGTTCTGGGTTTTTATCATTCAATCCCTTAAGGGCTGTAGCCAACGACACCCATTTCTTTTTGCCAACATTTTTGTCCGACGAATGGGTGGCTTCAGGGATTGTTATTGCTTCGCCATCTCGAGATCCTATAAACACAACCCTTTCACGAGTTTGTGGAACGCCATAATCCGCGGCATTGAGGACATCAAATGTTATATAATAACCTGTTCTCTTTAGCTCTTTAAGAATTAAGCCAAAGGCGGATCCCAACTCCTCATTAGGATGCAATTTTGGATAACCATGTCCTCTTTGTATTAAGGGGCGATGACGGATAGCTGCCGATAACATACCAGGCACATTCTCCATAACGAAAAAACGCGGCCGTGCTTCACGTACAACTCTTAAAAACTCATGGAACAAAAATCCGCGCGGGTCGGTAAAAGATTTACGACTTCCTGCAGTGCTAAAGGTTTGGCAAGATGGGCCGGCCGAAACTATCATAGCTTCACCAACTTTTAGTTTCGCAGCGTCTAAAATTTCCTTTGTTGAAACTTCCCGAATATCGTTTTCAATAACCGATATGTTCGGCCGATTAATGCGAATCGTTTCTGCAGCATGTTTATTGCTTTCAACAGCAACAGTTACATCAAAGCCAGCTTTCTCAAGACCAAGATCCAATCCTAAAGCGCCAGAAAAAAGAGATATTATTGAAGGCTTCCGTCTTGGCATACTGGTACTTATTAGTTTTTCAATAAAATTAAATAAAGGCAGGTCAAAAATACTTCTATTTGGGGGACTTTGAATGGTCCAAATTTAGATTCTGGATAAATACTAGTTTTAAATTCTATCATATTTAATCATCATCTTTAAATCTTCAACAGATATTGTATCTATTCGACGATGTAACATTCGATGACAATTGGCACATACAAGTGCTAGATCTTCCAAAGTAGTTTTAGTAGCCACTTTAAAATATGCCAACGGCGTCCTATGATGACATTCAATATATCCCTTTCCAATATCCCCATAATAACCTTCAAACTCAAAAACACACGCTTCACACGCAAGTTTCCCTGTCCTGATCCAGACCTGATCTTTTTTCGATTGTGCTATTGATCCATCTCTTTCCCTTACCTTATGTAATTTGTATAGAACTTGTCCTTCCATTACGGCATCATTTTTTGTTTGCTCATCATCTTCTATAGCATAGATCTTGCCTTTGAGTACTGGGTCTTTTGTAATTTTCTTAATTTCAGCTGCAATTGCTTTTAGTTTTTCTCGATTGTGTCGGAACTCATCAAAAACAATCTTATCTAATTTCGAACCACTTTTCATACCCATTCCTTCGTAATCTGGATCGAAATGTTTGAAATTTGATAGTTTTAATGTAACGCCGTTAGGGTTTCTGAATTTTTCTTCATCGGGCCTTTCTGGAAATAGTGGAAGTTCATTAAGGATTTTACTTACTTCTATTATCTTGGGGTTTCCACTATCAATGCTGCCTCTGTTAGATGAAAAATAAAGATCTAAAGCAAGGATTATTTCATCCCTGTGCCATTTCGGGTTGCGCATTGAATATAAGTTGAGATAAGCCGTGGTTACGGGAATAAGATACAAAATATTATTATCCTTTCTTCTTCCGGGTCCCGACACCACTTCAATCCTAAATATTCTACCTTCCCCCTATGAAACCCTTTCTAGTAGTGTTGTTTATAATTTTCTATCTCCATCTCTCCGCCCAGCACCCTAAAGACTATAAAATAATCGCCTACTACACCGGCAACGCCGAAACCATCAAACAATACCCTGTAGAAAAGCTGACACATATTATATACAGCTTCCTAAAACTCCAAAACGATACACTAACCTTTCACAACGAACAACAAAGGAAAACACTGGAACAATTGGTCGCATTGAAAAAGACCTACCCAAACTTAAAGATCATGGTCTCCATCGGCGGCTGGGGTGGCTGCGCTCCCTGTTCGGAGCTTTTTAGTTCCGAAGAACACCGAAACAATTTAGCAAAAACAACTGTTGCCTTATTTAAGCAGTATGGTATTGATGGTCTAGACCTCGACTGGGAATACCCGGCCATCGAAGGTTACCCGGGACATAAATATGATGCAACCGATAAAGAAAATTTCACGCTGCTGGTAAAAGCATTGAGAAAAGAAATGGGAAACAACTACCTGCTCAGTTTTGCAGCTGGTGGTTTTGTGAAATACCTGGCGTACTCCATTGATTGGGAGAAAGTGATACCGCTGGTTGATTTTGTGAACCTCATGACTTATGATCTTGTCGGCGGCTATAGTACCGTTACCGGGCATCATACGCCCCTGGCGGGTTACAGGACAAACCAGGAATCCACTGAGTCATGCGTGAACTGGTTATTGCATAGTCATATTCCTCCTGGTAAACTCATCATCGGCGCGGCTTTTTATGCAAGGGTCTGGGAAAATGTACCTGACAGCAACCATGGGCTTTACCAGCCGGGTAAGTTTCAACGCGGAGTGGCGTACAAAGATCTTAAAACTTATGTCTTTGATAGTTCAGGATATAAATACTACTGGGATAAAAAATCGAAAGCGCCATACCAGTATAACAAGAGCAGGCATTTATTTGCAACATTTGATGATAAACGATCTATCAGTGAGAAGACAAAATTTATACGCCGCAAAAAATTGGGAGGTATCATGTTCTGGGAACTCAGCCAGGATCAGCCACTCAATGGACTGACAAATGAAATAAGTAAGGGATTGAAATAATTTGAACGCAGATTATTATGATGGTTAAGATGAGCATGATCTATACCTGCACAATCATCAAAATCATAATAACCTGCGTTCTGGTCTTATCATGATCTATACCTGCACAATCATCAAAATCATAATAATCTGCGTTCTAGTCTTATCATGATCTATATCTGCACAATCATCAAAATCATAATAATCTGCGTCCTGGTCTTTATTTCTTCGCCCGTTCATACTGCACCGGCCACTCCACATCCACCCCCAGCTCCTTTGCCGCATGCAACGGGAAATAGGGATCCCGCAATAATTGCCGGGCAAAGATCACCAGGTCAGCTTCTTCGTTCAACAGGATCGCTTCCGCCTCCTGTGCCGTAGTGATCAATCCCACAGCACCGGTCAGTATACCCGTCGCAGTTCTTATCTGCGTCGCAAAGGGCACCTGGTATAGAGGCGCGACAGGAATCTTTTGGGCATGGGAATTACCACCGGAAGAACAATCGATAAGATCAACGGCTTTATCTTTTAAGGCCATGGCTAATTGTACAGAATCTTCAGCGGTCCAGCCGCCTTCCACCCAATCGGTGGCGGAGATACGGATGAATAAAGGAAGATCAGCTGGCCATACACTGCGGATGCTGTCCACCGTTTCGAGTACCAGCCGGATCCTGTTCTCAAAAGAACCGCCGTATTCATCGGTGCGGTGATTACTCAGCGGCGATAAAAATTCATTGAGCAAATAACCATGTGCCGCATGTAATTCAATTAATTTAAATCCTGCTTTAAGAGCACGGGCCGCAGCTTCGCGGAAATCATTTTTTACTTTTTCAATCGCGGCCTTATCCATGGCAACAGGAAATGGCTCGCCTACTTTATAGGTAATGGCACTGGGCGCCACCGTTTGCCAGGCTCCTTCTTCTTTCTTTAATGCCTGCCCGCCTTTCCAGGGAATATGATGACTGGCTTTTCTTCCTGCATGCGCCAATTGCATACCGGGCACTGCACCCTGTGCCGTAATGAAGATGGTAATGCGTTGAAGGAATTCAATATGCTCATCTTTCCAGATCCCGAGGCAACCATGGGTAATCCTTCCTTCAGCAGATACCGCTGTTGCTTCTGTGATAACCAGTCCCGCCCCGCCAACTGCGCGGCTGCCGAGATGGACCAGGTGCCAGTCGTTGGCAAACCCGTCTTCACTGGAATATTCACACATGGGAGATACGACGATACGGTTCTTCAACGTGATGCTGCGAAGGGTAAGGGGTTCGAATAGTTTGGACATAGCGTTGTTTGTTTATCAAAGGTAGAGAGGGAAGTCGGAAGTCCGGGGTCCGAAGTCCGGAGACGAGTCCGAAAGAGGGAAAGTCCGGAAGTCCGCAAGTCGGGAAGACTAGTTATTAAAGTTGTAGTGTGCAAACTTATTGTTGCCACTTTTAATTCAGTTACCTTTCTCAAAAACAAACCAACATGAAACGATTGATTTTATTTTGTACGCCGTTAGCACTGCTGATCGCTGCCTGCGGTGACAGTAAAAAGACAGCTGAAACAGAGACATCTTCTTTCAGTATTGATTCTGTAAGGGCGCAGATCAATGCCACCAATGCAAGCTACGGCGATTATTTTGGTACCGGTGATTCCACCTCCTTTACGGCCTGCTATACCAGCGATGCCTGCATTTATCCATCCGGAGTTCCAAAGATCTGTGGCAGTGACGGCATTAAAGCATTCTTTAACGGGGGTGTGAAGATGGGTATTAAAAAGATCGTTCTAACGACCGATGAAGTACTGGGAGGAAAAGAAGGCGTGATCGAAACAGGCAGGTACGAAATGCAGGCTGATGGGGGGACTACCCTGGATAAAGGAAAATACCTGGTGTTATGGAAAGAACAGGACGGGAAATGGAAACTGCACCGGGATATCTGGAACAGCGATGCTACACCACCGGCGACTAAATAAACCACTGAGAACGCAGCGAACCACAGTGAATACAGATGAGTACGGCACTCCGTGATTCTCTGTGCACGTTGTGGTTTTTTTTATTTCTCGCGGCGGACGCGGAGAAGCAGAGGCGCAGCGTTATCCTTTCTTTGCGTTCGCTGCTCCTCTGCGTCCGCTGCGAGAAACCCTTTTCTTAAGATTGGCTTGCCGCCGGGGGTTGTGTGTTCTGCTCGGCATTAAATACCAGGAATTCCGCAGGTTCCCCGGCAATACGGACCAGTTCATCATATTTCACCTTCAGGGTGCGCTTGAACTTACCCAGGTAACCGGGTACCCGGAGATCAAGAGGATTAATAGGAACGGCTTCGATCAGGTCGTTGCCGATGTACATCATGAGTTTCATAATCAGGGATATTGGATACAACAAAAGAACTAAAGCTTTGGCTCTTATGCAACACGGGAACTACTCAATTTCCAGCCGTAGTTTTTCGATACCAGCCCGGCCAGGACCAAAAAAAGGCCCTCAATCTTTGTGCAACCCTGCCTTTTCAGCATCATGGGTAGGTCTAAAACATTTTATATGAAATGGCCTGCCCTCTTTCTTGTCTCCATGACCCTCATCGCGGTAGTTGGATTTTCAAAACCTGGAACCAACCAGCCTCCTAAAAAGTCCGACGCCAAAATACAGGTCGCCATACTGCTGGATGTGAGCAATAGCATGGACGGGCTGATCGAACAAGCCAAGGCGCAGCTATGGAATATGGTCATCACACTTGGTAAAGCCCAGTGCACCGATCAAACCATACCCAAAGTGGAAGTAGCGCTGTATGAATACGGTCGCACGAACAATGAGCAAAGCAAGGGCTATGTAAAACAACTGAGCTCTTTTACCAACGATCTTGACAGCGTTTCTAAACTATTATTCGGCGTGAACACCAATGGCGGGTCTGAATACTGCGGGCAAGTGATCTATTCTTCACTGGATGAACTTTCCTGGGATGCCGCGCCCGATAATTATAAAGTCATTTTTATCGCCGGCAACGAAGATTTCCTGCAAGGGACATTGCATTACACCAAAGGATGTGATAAGGCCAAAGAAAAAGGAGTTATCGTGAATACCATTTATTGCGGCAACTATGAACAAGGTATCCGGGAACACTGGCATCTCGTGGGAGAATGCGGCAACGGTAGTTATACCAATATCAACCAGGATGCAAAAGAACAGGATATCCCTACTCCCTATGACAGCACACTGGTACTATTAAATAATAAACTCAACAATACTTATATAGGTTATGGTGCAATGGGCTCTGCCAATATTGCCCGCCAGCAAACGGTGGATGCGATGAATGGCTACAGTTCGAATGTAAATGCGAAAAGAATAGAAGCGAAAGCGCAGAAAAGTGTTTATAATAATTCCTCCTGGGACCTGGTAGATGCTACCAGGGCTGATAGCAGCTATTTTGCCAAAGTGGACAGGAAAACATTACCGGATAGTCTTAAAAACAAATCACCGAAGGAACTTGAACAATTTGTCAAACAAAAGACTACGGAACGGGATGCGATCCAGCAGGAGATCAATACAGTAGCCGGTAACCGTAACCAGTATATCGCCACGGAAAAAGCAAAAGCTGCTACTACAAATACGCCTACACTTGAATCAGCGGTAGAAAAAACGATCCGGGAACAGGCGCAGCGTTACCATATGCAAATCAGGGAATGATTCCTCAATAGAATCATAAATGAACCTTACATCTTTGTCGGGATCATTATGCAAGCGCCAGCTGGCTGTTGTTCACATAATTTACCAGTGAGGCAACATTGGGCAGGTTCAGTTTTTTCAGGATATTATACCGGTGCACTTCCACGGTCTTTACCGAGATGGAGCTTTCCATAGCAATCTGTTTGGAAGAAAGACCTTTTTTCAGCAGCCCGATAATATGAATCTCTCTTTTGGAAAGTGAGTAGAGGCCGTCGCGGGTTTCATCTGTATTCAATTCATGCTGTGCAACAATGTCTTTGATCTCATCACAAACATATTTACGGCCATTGTATACCTCTACCACCGCTTTGAACATTTCTTCCTGCGTAGAATTCTTGGTTACATAACCGGTAGCGCCTGACTGCAGCATTTTCCGCACATAAACCGGCAAGTCGTGAAGCGATATGGCAAGCACCTTTGAACCGGGAGAATATTTACGCACCTGGGTCGTGGCGGTAAATCCATCCATCCCGGGTAGGTTGATATCCATGATCACTACATGGGGGCGCAGGTTTTTGGCAAGTTCGATTGCTTCTTCGCCGCTGCCACATTGGCCAATTACAGTGAAACGGGGATCTGAATTTAATACCATGGCCCATGATTCGCGGACAAGGGTATGGTCATCGGTAATAAGGAGAGTAATCTTTTCCATAATCAATTGGGGCTTCTATTAAGTGTTTGTTCTTAGTATTGGATTGACGAGACAAAGATGGAACGGAAAAAACTGTCGTAAAATAGTTGTATCCATTTAGTTTGTGTAGCGATAAGGCTACCTGCGGCTAAGTACTTTAGGGGATTATTGATCCACATCATTATTACTGCGAACCTATTTTAGGGAAGCGCCCTGTTCGATCCAGCATCTTATTATATCGCGTTCCTCCGGTGTCATATTTGTTTTGTTATTCTGGGGCATTGTTTTGGTGATGACGACCCGCTGCATGATCAGTTCTTTTTTGGCAGCGATTTCCTGCGGGGTATCATATTTAACGCCATTGGGCGGAGCGGTATATACATTATCGGTGGGTTTGGAAGAATGACACTGGATACAGCGTTGCTGGATGATACTGTTCACCTCTGAGAAACTGGTCTCCTTGCATTTGCTGGTTGAGAGTTGCGGTGCGGTAGCATAAGCGGTGGCTAATAATAATAAGATGGAAACCGGCAGGATCCAGACACTTAATCTTCCCTGTTCACGCAGGTTGAGCCAGTGTTTGATACCGGCGGCACCGATACTGATCGCTGCGAGCACGATCCACTGGTATTTATTTCCAAACGTGCTGGGAAAATGATTGCTCACCATGACGAACAACACCGGCAGCGTGAAATAATTATTGTGGATGGAACGGAAGAGCGCATTCTTCCCTTTCTGCGGATCGGGAGCTATTCCTTTTTTGGCGGCTCTTACCATGGCTTTCTGTGATGGAATGATCACAAAAAAAACATTGGCGACCATGATACTGCCGATCATCGCACCAAAATGAATAAAGGCTGCCCGCCCGCTGAAGACATGACTGTAGAACCAGGCGAACCCTACCAGGATGATAAGACCGGTCAGTACAAACAACCATGGTTTTTTCCGCAGCGGCGATTTGCAAAGCAGGTCGTAGATCAACCAGCCTGCAATGAACGAACCAATACTGATGGCAATAGCTTCGGTACTGGTCAGCTTCAATACATTGGGATCGATCAGCATCGCCGAAGCATTGAAATAATAGATAATGAACAGTAGCGCAAAACCGGATACCCAGGTGAAATAAGCTTCATACTTGAACCAGTGCAAATGTTTGGGGAGGGTCTTTGGGGCTCCCTTATATTTCTCGAGGTAATAGAAGCCACCGCCATGCACAGCCCAGAGATTACCGGCCAGTTCTTCCCGTACACCTTCGGTACGGTTCAATGCGTTTTCCAGGAAAACAAAATAGAATGATGCGCCGATCCAGGCGATACCAAACGTGATATGCATTACCCGGACTACAATATTCAACCACTCCATCAAATGACCTTCGTAAGGAGTGCCTTTCACTATGAAATAGATACTTGCAATAATGGAAATGGCCGAGAAAACGATCGCGGCATAGACCCAGCTCTGTACCAGGCCGGTCCTTTCCTGTTGCTCTTCCGTAACGGCATTGTTCCTGGCAATAGAATGGATGCGATAGGTCATAACGACCAGCATTACCAGGATAGCACTGAATAATATAAGCAGTATGGCAGCCATTAATCCTCAAAGTAAAAAATAGTTTTCTATTTTTAGGGAATAAGGAGAACAAAGGACACAAAGTTTGACACAACGTCGTGTCCTTCGTGGTTCTTTGTGATCTTTGTGTTCCACTCTTTTAAGGAGAACAAAGGACACAAAGTTTGACACAGCGTCGTGTCCTTCGTGGTCCTTCGTGAACTTTGTGTTCCACTTTTTTAAGGAGCACAAAGGACACAAAGTTTGACACAAAGAACTCAACGTCGTGTCCTTCGTGGTTCTTCGTGATCTTTGTGTTCCAGATTTTAAAAACAGCAATCAATGATCGATGTTGCCATATCAAGTAATCATACCATCACCCCGGGTGGTACCAGGAGGGCAACAGTCCTGATAAAAGAAGGAAAGATCATTGATGTTGTAAATGAGATGCCGGAAGGAGATTTTCCAAGTGAAGATGTAGGAGATAGTTTATTGATGGCAGGTATCGTTGATCCGCATGTACATATCAATGAGCCGGGAAGAACCGACTGGGAAGGATTTGATACGGCTACGAGGGCCGCCATTGCCGGCGGCATCACCTCACTGGTAGATATGCCATTGAATTCCTCCCCCGTTACTACCACGGTAAAAGCCTTTGAAGAAAAGCTAAAAGCCACTACCGGGAAACTGCATACGAATTGCGGTTTCTGGGGTGGTGTTATTCCCGGGAATGAAAAGGCTATTGAACCCCTGATCGAAAAAGGAGTGTTAGGGTTTAAAGCTTTTCTTACTCATTCCGGGATAGATGAATTCCCGAATGTGACAGAAGAAGATCTCAGGAAAGTAATGCCGTTCATCGCGAGGCACAACCTCCCCTTGCTGGTGCATTGCGAACTCTCAGCCCCCATTCCCTATTCGCTACTCGACACTCCCCGCTCGTACAATAACTACCTTTTATCACGCCCCGCAAAATGGGAAGATGATGCGATTGCACTGATGATAAGGTTGTGTGAAGAGTTCGGTTGCCGTACGCATATTGTTCACTTGTCATCTGCCGGGTCCATTGAACAGATCGCCAACGCCAAACAAAAGGGTATACCACTAACGGCAGAGACCGGTCAGCATTATTTATTTTTTACGGCAGAACAAGTACCCGATGGAAGAACGGAGTATAAATGTGCGCCACCGATCCGGGAAAAAGAAAATAAGGAGAGATTGTGGCAGGCATTAAAAGAAGGGATCATTGATTTTGTGGCCACCGATCATTCACCGGCGCCACCGGGGCTGAAAGAACTGGCAAGCGGGGACCTGGTAAAAGCCTGGGGTGGTATTTCTTCGATCCAGTTTGCGCTGCCGGTACTATGGACAGCGGCGAAACAACATGGCTGTAACCCGGAAGACATCGCCAGGTGGTTATGTGAAAAACCGGCCCTGCTGCCACGGCTCGGAACAAAAGGAAAGATCGCCAAAGGATACGATGCCGACCTGGTTGTATGGAATCCCGAAAAGTCCTTTATCGTAAAAGAAGAAATGATCTTGCATAAGCATAAGATAACGCCGTACCTTAAAGAAGAATTATACGGCGTGGTGGAACAGGCATGGCTGGGGGGAGAAAAGGTTTATGCTGATGGAAAATTTTTACATTTGAATAAAGGAAAAATTCTAACCACGAATTAACACGAAGACACACAAATTTTTCGTGTTTGTTTGTGTGATTTCGTGGCAAAAATAAATTATGGCAGAGCCGATATTTACAAACCTCACTGATCTTGCCGCGGAACGCCTGGGTGGCAAAGCCCTGCTGTGCAGCGATGATTTTTTTGCAGAAAAAGAAAACCTGCTGAAACCCGGCCGCGGAATTTTTATCGCGGATAAATATACCGACCGCGGTAAATGGATGGATGGCTGGGAAAGCCGCCGGAAAAGAACACCCGGTCATGATTGGTGCATTATTCAACTCGCTACTTCAGGAAAAATATTTGGGGTAGATATCGATACCAACTATTTCCTGGGTAACCATCCCCCGCATGCATCACTCGAAGCGGCGACTATTCCCACTGACGGAGATGTTGATTTTGATAAAGTGGCATGGAAAGAAATACTTCCCAAATCTCCGCTGGAACCGGGATCGCAAAACTTTTATGAAATAAATGACCACAGCATCTATACCCATTTGAAACTGCATATCTATCCTGATGGTGGTGTGGCAAGACTGAAAGTGTATGGGGAAGTGTTCAGGGACTGGGGCACGGTTGATGCCGCTGAGATCGTGAACCTGGCCGCTGCCACCAATGGGGCCAAACCCATTTTATGTAATGATATGTTCTTTTCGCATATGAGTAACCTTATCATGCCGGGGCGCGGCATCAATATGGGCGATGGCTGGGAGACAAAACGAAACCGCACAGCCGGGAATAAAGACTGGGTGATCGTAAGGTTGGCACACAAGGGGAATATTGAAAAAATATTAATCGATACCGCTCATTTCAAAGGCAATTATCCTGACAGCTGCCTGGTAGAAGGCTGTAACATTTCTTACAAAGACGAGAATAAATTTGACGGTGATACTATTCAATGGGCAACGATCCTGCCGCAAACAAAATTGATGGCTGATCATGAGCACCATTTTGAAGAAGAGATTGTAAACAAAGGCCCGTTCACGCATGCCCGGCTGACAATCTTCCCGGATGGGGGAATAAGCAGGATGCGGTTATGGGGACGGATAACCCCTGTCCCCTAAAGGGGAACTTTAGGCGAGAAGAGCTATTATTATTAAAAGTCAATAAAACGAAGACATGAAAGTGTTAAACAGTTTTCGAAAAGCGGGGGCTGTGCTTAGCTGGCCTCACCCCTTTAGGGGGAGGTCGGGAGGGGGGGTATGACTTTACACGATTTAAATACCATGGACCAGCGTCTCCTCAAAGAGGAACTGGCTAAATGCTGCGGATCTACTTCCTGGGTAAAGATGATGATGACGTATTTCCCGGCAGATGACCTGGTCGAACTGCTTGAAGACGCCGAAGAGGTCTGGTATGAATGCAGTCATGATGACTGGAAGGAAGCCTTTTCCCATCACCCGAAGATCGGCGATGTGGATTCACTGAAAAAGAAATTTGCCTCGACAGCAGCATGGGCTTCGGGGGAACAAAGCGGTGTCAGCAATGCTTCTGAACAGGTGATCGAAGCGCTGGCAGAAGGAAACCGCTTGTACGAAGAGAAATTTGGGTATATATTTATTGTCTGCGCTAGCGGAAAGTCAGCAGAAGAAATGCTCGAGATGCTGCAGACCCGTTTACGCAACAGCCCGGAGGAAGAAATTGAGATCGCGGCAGACGAACAGAACAAGATCACCAAACTCCGGCTTGAAAAACTTGTCGAATAGAAAATGAAAAAAATCAATAATTAAAAAACGCTCTTCCCCTCTCTGTTGGAGAGGGGTCAGGGGTGAGGTTTATGAGCCAGCTTACCACGCATATTTTAGATACAACGAAAGGCAAACCCGCTACAGGAGTGACGATCGTTCTCTTCCAGCAGGACCCTTCTGATCCCGTCACGATTGGCTGGCGGCAGATCGTGATCGGTACGACCAACGAGGATGGACGTATACCCGACCTCCTGGATAAAGAAGCCCTGCTCGGGCCGGGGATTTATAAAATGAGGTTTGAAACAAAGGAATACTTTGAAAAACAAGGGCTCCAGACTTTTTATCCTTATGTAGAGATCAGTTTTACTATTACAGACAATGAACATTACCATGTGCCGCTTTTAGTGAACCCTTTTGGGTATTCAACTTACCGTGGGTCGTAGATTTTGAGGAGCACAAAGAACACGAAGAACCACGAAGGACATAAAGAAGTAAAGAATTTGTGATGAGTGAGGAAGAAGTGATAAAGATAATATTAGATGAGGCCTTTTATGTTCACAAAGCAATTGGCCCCGGGATGCTGGAACATGTTTACCAGGAATGCATGGCACACAGGTTAAGACAAAGAGGATTGTATATAGAAACGGAAAAACCGATACCCGTAATTTTTGAAGGAATAAAAATGGAATGTGGATACAGGGCCGACCTGCTGGTTGAAAGAAAGATAATCGTAGAAACTAAAAATATCGAAGCAATAGCTGATATACATATTGCACAACTACTTACATACCTTAGATTTTTGAGCCTTCGTCACGGCCTTATATTAAACTTTAAGACCGTATTATTGAAAAATGGAATTAAAAGAGTAGTAAATGGATATTAGATGAAAATAACATAGTGTCCTTTGTGTAATTCTTTGTGCCCTTCGTGCTCCACAGAACATTTTAAAATCATCATATGAACTTCAGCGTCGCCGATATAGAAAAAGAGATTCTCCTTAATTCTTTACAAACAGCCAACCTTAAATTCCAGCAAATATACCCGGGTGATAAACCGGACAGGCAGGCCGTCCACACCGTTTATGGCGGAGCCAATTTGTTTAAGTCAGACACCTGCTCCAGGATGGGAGAGATTGCAATAAAAAGCCTGCAAACCTATGCACCCGATTTTATTACCCTGGCAAAAGTGCTGAAGATGGAAGGTCATGAAGACCTGCCGGAAGAGGGAAAGAAAAAGGAAAAGCTGGTAAAAAAACTGAGTAAGCTAAATCCCGCAGACCTGAAAAAACATCCTGCCTGGCTTTCCTATACAGTCTATAATAAGATCATTGCTAAATTAAACGCGGAACCTGTCGAGGATTTCCGGATTGATTTTGAAGATGGCTTTGGTAACCGCCCGGATGAGGAAGAAGATACCACTGCGATCCATGCAGCCGGCGAACTCGCAATGGGAATGAATGAAAAGACCATCTCACCTTTTATTGGCATCCGCATCAAACCTTTTACCGAAGACCTGAAGAACCGCGGGGTAAGGACCCTGGATATTTTCCTTACAACTCTCCTGGAAAAGACCAATGGGAAACTGCCGGCCAATTTCATTGTCATGTTACCCAAAGTAACGATCCCCGAACAAGTCACTACCATGGTTCGCTTGCTCGAGATTATCGAAAAGAAAAATAACCTGGCTCCGGGTTCGTTGAAAATGGAGACTATGGTGGAAGCTACGCAGATCATCATGGATGAAGAAGGAAGGAACCCGCTGATGAAGATCGTTCGGGCAGGAGAAGGAAGACTGATCGCTGCGCATTTCGGAACCTATGACTATACAGCTTCCTGCGGTATTACCGCCAGGTACCAGACCATGGCACACCCGGTTTGTGATTTTGCACACCACATGACAAAAGTTGCCCTGGGCGGAACCGGGATTTTCTTATCGGATGGCGCGACAAACGTAATGCCCGTAGCCCCACATCGCGGGGATGACCTGACGGAAAAACAACTAAAAGAAAACCGGCAGTCGGTTCACAATGCATGGAGGACCGGGTATAACCATACTATGCACTCGCTGATCAACGGGTTTTACCAGGGCTGGGACCTGAACCCTGCACAATTGCCGATGCGTTATGCAGCTACGTATAATTTCTTTTTAAGCAGCATGGAAGATGCTACACACCGGCTGAAAGCATTTGTTGATCGTGCCGCTATCTCAACCCTCACCGGCGATATCTTTGATGATGCCGCAACCGGGCAGGGCCTACTCAATTTCTTTTTAAAGGCGATGAACTGCGGAGCTATTACCGAAGAAGAAGCAACCGCAACCGGTCTGAGTATCGAAGAGATCCGCAGCCGGTCGTTTTACCAGATCCTGAAAGGGAGGAGAGCCGGAAATAAATAAGGAATAAAAAATAATTAATAAGCAATAAGGAAGTAAATGAGGAATAAATAATAAGGTTGCTTCGGCGTTGCCTCGCAATAAGAAAGTTAGCTCCTCGACTTCCTTATTAATTATTTTTTATTCCTTATTCCTTATTTTAAGAAGGTAAATTTACCGGAAAAATAACTTTCACCATGAAGATCGCGGTATTGGGAGCCGGTATGGTAGGCCGAGCGATTGCACTTGACCTTGCCAACCAACACGAGGTAACATCTTTTGACCTGAATGCCCAGCATCTCGAAGAAATAAAAAACAGGAATGCAGCTGTTCAAACGGTGGGCGCCGATCTTTCTCTCTTCACCGAATACGGGAACTGGTTTTCTACTTTTGATATTCTCGTCACAGCAGTACCGGGATTTATGGGATACAACAGCCTGGAAGCTGTTATCAACGCGGGCAAAGACGTCGTGGATATTTCCTTCTTTCCCGAAGATGCATTGCAACTGGATAAACTGGCCAAACAAAAAGGAGTGACGGCCATTACGGATTGCGGCGTGGCTCCCGGCCTCAGCAATTTTATTATCGGGCGCTGCAATGAAGAAATGACGATTACTTCCTTTGAATGTTATGTGGGAGGATTACCGAAAGAAAGAAAACTACCTTTCCAATACAAAGCCCCCTTTTCCCCTGTCGATGTGATACAGGAGTATATAAGACCGGCGAGGTTAATGGAAAATGGCGTGATTGTTACCAAGCCTGCGCTGAGTGACAGGGAGATCATGCATTTTGAGGAGGCAGGTGAACTGGAGGCTTTCAATACGGATGGGCTCAGGTCACTTATCTATACGATGGCGCATATCCCCGATATGAAGGAGAAAACATTGCGGTATCGCGGGCATATCGATCTCATTATTGCCTTGCAACAGGCCGGCTTTTTTGATACAACTGTATTGCGGGTAAATGAAACCGATGTCACCCCCCTCGATTTTACATCAAAATTGCTGGTGAACCAATGGAAGCTGGGACCGGAAGAAGAAGAGTTTACCGTCATGAAAGTAATTGTAAAAGGAAACGACAAATCCATCGTTTACGATTTATATGACGAATACGATCACGCAACCAAAACTTCTTCGATGGCCAGGACAACCGGCTATACCTGCACAGCCGCGGTCAACCTGGTCTTAAAAAAGCTGTTCAATGAAAAAGGAGTCTTTCCCCCGGAGCTGGTCGGGAAGGATAAAAAATGTTTTGATTTTGTGATGCAGTACCTGAAGGAACGAAACGTGAACTTGGTAGCCACGAATTCCACGGATTGACACGAATGATAAGGACAGGGTTTTTATTCCGCTTCCGCCACCACTTCCTTTACTTCCGGTATCATTCTTTTCATCATTCCTTCTATCCCGGCTTTTAAGGTGATCATGGAAGACGGGCAGCCACTACAGCTTCCCTGCATGGTTAGGTTCACGGTTCCGGAATCGTAGCTTTTAAATTGTATAGCGCCCCCATCCATTTCAACGGCAGGACGAACATAATTGTCCAGCAATTCTTTAATTCTTTTTACCACATCATCATCGTCCACTCCCACTTCATTGCTGCTTGTTTGTTTTACTGCAGCAAGTTCTTCTTCATTGATTATTGCTTTGCCTTCTTCCAGGTATTCTTTCAGGAATTGCCTGACAGAAGGGATCACATCCTGCCAGTCAGTTTCGGCTGTTTTTGTCAGCGTAACAAAATTGCTGGCAATAAAAACGGCTTTGATAAAAGGGAAACCAAACAACTCGGTGGCCAGCGGGGAAGGTTTCGCTGATTCTGCATCAGGAAGGTCAAGGCTTTTGCCGGGATATAAAAGCTTGTTGGCAACAAACTTCATAGTTTCCGGGTTGGGAGTCATTTCTGTATAGATACTGATAACGGGATTGCCTGTTTTGATCATAGCTCACTAATTAGAATGTAAAAATAACAATAAACAGCGGCTATTGTTTACGAAGTAAGGAAAGCCAAGAAGAACCAAGACCGAAAGTCGGGAAGACTGGAAGTCCGGACTGCTTCTATCTAAACGCCTCATCTTCCGGACTTTCGGTCTTCCCGACTTTCGGACTATTCTTTAAACTTTCCTGTCTTTTTTAGGAACCGGACAAGCAGGTAAATGGCCAGCAATAATCCCAGTATAACCCCTAGTAAAGTGTTTCGGAATACCTTATTATAACCCGTCAGTTCGGGGTAATTCAATAACAGCAACAGGGTGATACCGATCAGCCAGATGAACTGGGTGGTATGTTCTTTCAGGATCCAGCGTTTCCAGTTGAATTCCATACTGCGGAAAGTTTTACCAATGCCTTTCAGGTTAGGGAACCATCGATTGACCTTCCTGCAATACTCATCAAAGCCGGGTCCGAATTTCCCCCGCAGGAAATTTTCTTCCGCCAGTACAATCGCCTGGTAGATGAATAAGAAAACAGGGATAACAACCGCTACATAGACCAGTGAATTGGCGAGAATACCCACACCAAGTAACATCAGGATATTACCAACATAGAGCGGGTTGCGGCAATGATTGAATATTCCTTCTGTAACCAATCCTTCCGCATAGGGCTTGCCTTCTTTGCCACCGCGGACTATATAGGCCAGCCCGATGGTTAGCCCACGGATCAGTTGACCCAAACAAGTGATGAACAAACCAAGACTGATGGGCCATATATAATAACAGTTACCAAATTGCGCCGGGGAAAATAAGGGCGGGGAAGGAATGAACAGGGCGCCATAAAACAAGATAAAGATCCAGTTGCGGTACTTGAAAAAGAAATTGCCGATGGCTACCATGGTTATTTCTTTACAGCGATCAAACCGGCAAAATTATACCACTTGAAGAATACTTCGCAGTGCGCAAAACCTTTGTCACGCAGCAGGGTAATATTCTCGCTTAGTTTATAAGGTACCAGTACATTTTCCAGCGCTTCTCTTTTTTGCGAGATCTCCATTTCGCTATACTGGTTACGTCGCTTGTAGTTATAATAGTAATCAATAAAATCCCGGTTAAAATTGCTTTCTTCTGCGAGGATCTTTTCCACGAGTATTAAAACACCGCCGGAAGTCAACCCATCAAAAATATTTTTAAGCACCTGCTCCCGGTAAATGGGGCGGACAAATTGTAAAGTGAGACATAACACTACTACCGATGCGTTCTCAATTTTTATTCCTTGTCCCAGGTCGGCACAGCGCAATTCATAGTCACGGGAAAACCCGAGCTCCATCAGTTTGGATTTGCATTTATCCAGCATTTCCTGTGAGTCATCCACACCGACAAACCGGATCTTCTGGTCGACCATCGTATCCATGCCGGTCAGTGTTGTGCCGGTGGAACAACCGAGGTCATAGACATCCGTCCCTTCCTGGGCATGGACGGCAGCCAGTTCGGCCATCATCCGCTGTATCTCGCCATAAAAAGGAACCGAACGGTTCACCATGTCATCAAATACATTGGCGACATTCTCCCCGAATTTAAAATCACTGGCCTTTTCTATCTCATCCCGGAAAACTTCATCTTTGTCCATACGATTGATTGAGTGTGCAAAGTAAAGCATTTTAGAATTTAGCTAATCAACGGCATTTTTAACCCATTACTGTATGAAAAAGATATATCACCTTGGTAACTGCACTACCTGCCAGGCCATCATTAAAGAAACGGGCATCAGGGCCAACGCGGGATTTGACATGCAGGATATTAAATTCCAAAAGATAACGGCAGGCCAGCTGGAAGAAATGAAGAACATGACAGGGAGTTTTGAATCTCTTTTCAGCCGGCGGGCGATGAAGTACAAAGAGCTTGGTTTAAAAGATAAAAAGCTGGGGGAAAAGGAATACCGCCAGTTCATCCTCGATGAGTACACGTTTCTCAAGCGTCCCGTTGTCATTATCGGGGATAAAATATTTGTGGGAAGTGAAAAGAAAACAGTCACCGCATTAAAACAGGCTGTGAATAAGGATCAATGAGGCACTCCTGGCAGCGATTCTTCTTCAGCTAAAGCGACATTTGTGGAAGTTGGATGAAGCATTGATTTCTTATCCCGAAAAAACAACCAGGCTACCCATAGACTGGCCAGCATCAGGATGGCGCCCAATAAAAAAGAAACGCCGGGAAAATGGACAGGTGCGTTTTTCCCCGTAAAGAAAGTAAAGAGGTTATTCATCACCAAAGGACCAATGATTGTTGTAAGGCTCATCAGGCCTGTCAGTGCACCCTGCAATTCTCCCTGCTCATTTCTTGGCACCTGGCTGGTCATGCTGGATTGCAGCGCGGGCCCGGCAATACCACCTAAACAATAGGGCACAAGGAAAACAAACATCATCCATCCCTCTGTAGCGAAAGCAAACAATACAAGACCCAGCGTGTATAAGAATAAGCCGAGGAAAATACTTTTTTTGTTTCCAAGTTTTGGATTGACGACCCTTGTTAAACCCGCCTGCACAATTCCGACCAGTAATCCAACAACACCCAGTGAGAGGCCTACCATTTTTTCGGTCCAGTTAAAACGGTAAATCGTAAAATAATTCCAGTTACCCTGTACCGACATGGCAGCGAGATAGATCAGGAAATAGCAGACCGCCAAACCCGTAATGGAAGGTGTGTTTTTTAAAAACTTGAATGCTCCAAAAGGATTGGCTCTCCTCCATTCAAAAGGACGACGGTGCTCTTTATCCAATGATTCGGGTAATACAAAATAGCCATAGAGCGCATTCACCAAACACAAGCCTGCCGCTGCATAAAAGGGTGCCCGGACACCCCAGCCCGCCAGGAGTCCACCGAGCAAAGGACCAATAATGAAGCCCAGGCCAAAAGCAGCGCCGATCATCCCGAAATTTTTTGCCCTGGTTTCATTCGTGCTGATATCCGCTATATAGGCCGCGCCGGTAGTGAAACTTGCACCTGTCAGGCCGGCAATGATCCGGCCTACAAACAACCACCCATACGTGGGCGCCAATGCCAGGAATATATAATCAATACCAAAACCTGTCAGGGAACTTAGTAAGACCGGGCGCCGGCCATACTTATCACTTAGGTTGCCGATCAAGGGGGCACAAATAAATTGTGTGGCTGCATAAGCAAATAACAGGAAGGCTCCGTAAGAACTCGCTTTGTTAATGGAGATCCCTTTTAGCTCAGCGATCAGTTTAGGCATTACCGGGATGATCAATCCCCATCCCATGACATCGATCAGCAGGGTGATGAAAATAAAACCAACAGCAGCTTTGCGGTTAACGGCCATAGCGAAAACAATTCCTTCAAAGATGTGTTTTTTTCCCAGTAAACAAAAACACCATTCAATAAATTTGAATGGTGTTCTTTAGAAAAAACCAAAACAACGATATTATCACAGGGTTTTATGGATACCTGTCATCTTTTATAACCGTAGTACGGGTAACTTCTTTGTCAGAGGTATTGCTTCCCCCGCGCAATAAAGCAACCAGTATGATCAACAATACGGCGCCACCCACTACCCATACCCAGGGTTGTGTATACCATTCTTCTGTTGTGGTGGTTGTGGTTGTTTGACGGGTTACTGTTGAGCTTGTACTATCCTGTCCCCAGGCCATTACCTGTGTAAAACTGAATAACACTAACAGGAAGTATTTTACCGCAGCATTGAAACTTGCTTTTTTCATGATTGTTGGTTTAGAAATAAGAACAATTGGTTAACGATTTATATATAGCATAATTGGGCCAGAAATTTTTCAGGCCTGTTTTTCTGGTGAAAGCGTGTAAAAAGGGGAATAATTTCTACATTTTTTCCGTCGGCGAAGGATTTGGTAGCTTGATGCGTCAATACGTCAATCCCATTGAATGAACAGGAGCTGATACAACAACTCCGGCAGGGCGATGAGCCTGCTTTCCGGTGGCTGGTAGAAAATTACCGCAACCGGGTGTTTCATACTGTACTGAACATTTTGCAGGATACCAAAGAAGCAGAGGATGCGGCACAGGATACATTTATACAGGTCTTTGAATCAGTTTCCCGCTTTAAGGAGGAGTCTTCCCTCTCCACCTGGATCTACAGGATCGCGGTACGAAAAGCACTGGACAAACTGCGGAGAAGTGTCTTTCGGTCTTCCTGACTTTCGGTCTATTTCATCTCTTCAAATACACCCGTCTCTTTGTTCTTCCGCACATTTTCCCAGGTAAAGAAACGGCCATTCATAGCAACATAGATACCAGCCGGCAACGTTTGTGCAAATGCCAGGGCGCTACCCAGGTTAAACAACCCGTCTGAGCTGCCGAATTTAATTGGGATCATGGCGCCTGTAAGGATCACCGTTTTATTTTTTACTTTTTGAGCCAGGACCTTTGCCGTTTCTGCCATGGTATCGGTACCGTGTGTGATGACGATTTTTGTTTCTTCACATTGGTTACATTGATGGGCAATCAGGTCCCTGTCTTGGTCCGTCATTTCCAGGCTGTCCACCATCATCAGGGTTCTTATTTCCACGGGCAGTTGGCTCCGGCCTTTGTCCAGGAGTTCTGACATATGGGTGTCTTTAAAATACAGCTCTCCCTTAAGTTCATTGTATTCCTTATCAAAAGTGCCGCCAGTAATAAAAATGCGGATAGCCATGACGTGAAGATACTTTGAAATAAGAAATAAGGAATGAGAAATAAGGAATGAGAAAGGTTGGGATTGTATTCAATTATACGCCTTCTGTGTGGCTTTTGGGCTATCGGGAGATTCTGATTATGCTTTGCGAATCTTTGCGCCTTTGCGTGAAAATTTTCTTTGTTTTGGCCAGGAATAATTAATTGTTATTTTAGCGGGCCTTTGCACAAAAAAGGTCCTTCCGTAGAAACGGACTGACCTCTAACGATTGCTTGCCATATGAAATTCTTAAAGAGTAGATCTTGATGGTGATTAACCGGGCTGCCCTGTTTTTTGCCGATTTTTGGCTGTAACTTTGACCTCTGACGCTTGCCGAACCACGATTGCTTGCCGTATAATTAATCTTCTGACACGAAAGTAGTGAGCAGCGCCTTGTCCTTCAAAACAAATACGGCATCATTTCATCATGCCTAAGCGGACGGGTATTTTGCAAAACCCTTTCTGGAAGCAGATTCCAGCCAAATTTTTGTATGATGCCCAACCGCACCGCCGACATATTATTCCAACTCATCAGGTCCCTCGAAAAGGCAGAAAAGCGGCATTTTAAGCTGTATATCAAACGCAGTTCGGGCAGGGAAGACCTGAAGATTGTCCGGCTTTTTGATGCCCTTGATAAGCAGAAAGAATACGACGAAAAACGACTGCTGAAAAAACTGTCCGGGATTACCAAACCACAGCTGGCGAATTTGAAAAGCCACCTCTACAAACAGGTGCTGGCGAGCCTCCGCTTGTTGAAAAGTGCTGATAGTCTCGACCTGCAGTTGAATGAACAGTTTGATTACGCGCATATCCTCTATAAGAAAGGACTATTCCTGCAGAGCCTCCGCATCATCGACCGGGCCAAAGAAATTGCCAGGGCCAACCAGAAATTTAATTTTTTACCGCAACTCATCGCCCTTGAAAAGCGTATCGAAAACCTCCACATCACCCGCAGTATGCAGGACCGTGCCGAGGTCCTGTCTTCAGAAGCCAATGAAGTAAGCCGTCATATCGATATGGTGGCCAGGCTATCCAACCTCGCTTTGAAACTGTACAGCTGGTACGTGGAACATGGACATGCCCGTAATAAAGAAGATGAAAAAGATGTCCGGCAATTCATGAAAGATAATCTTACCCCGGAAGTGCGGGAGCAAACAGGATTTTATGAGCGGCTGTATCTGTACCAGAGTTATACCTGGTATGCTTTTATCCGCCAGGATTTTTTACAGTATTACCGCTATACCCAAAAATGGGTGAACCTGTTTGCAGAACAGCCGTTGATGGTGAGGGTAGAAACGGGTCATTATATAAAAGGACTTCACAACCTGCTCAATGCGCATTTCGATCTCCGTAATTACCGGCAATTTGAAAAAACACTGAAACTTTTTGAGAAAGTGGCTCAGACCGACCGGGTAAAGGAGCATGACAGTTTCCGTATCCAGGCATTTATTTATATCAGTACGGCGAGGATCAACCAGCATTTTATGCTGGGAACTTTTAAACAGGGACTTTCGCTGATCCCGGGAATAGAAGAAAAACTGGAAGGTTATCATTTGTTCATTGACAGTCACCGGATACTTGTTTTGAATTACAAATTTGCCATGCTTTGTTTTGGTAACGGGGACTATAAACGTTGTATCGGCTACCTGCAAAGAATCATTAATGATAAGACCAACCTCCGGTATGACCTGCAATGCTATGCCCGGGTCCTCCATATGCTGGCGCATTATGAACTGGGAAATGATATGCTCATGGAATCCCTGAGCAAATCAGTCTACCGGTTTATGGCAAAAATGAAGAACCTGACGGCGGTGGAAGAGGCCATGTTTAAATTCCTGCGTCAATCCATTCCTTTATCACCCCGCCAGCTGAGGCCGGAACTGGAAAAATTCCTGCATACCATCAAGCACCTCGAAAAAGATCGTTTTGAGACGAGGGCCTTTGCTTACCTGGATATCATTTCCTGGGTGGAGAGCAAGGTGTATGGAAAGCCGATGGGGACAATCATACATGAAAAATACCTGCAGAGTAAGAGAAAAAAATAATTATTATCAGTTCAGCTAATCCAGAGGTTTCAAGAAATACCCTTGATATAGGAGTGTGTTATTTTTCAATTCTTCGGAGTTTTTCTAACATTTCGGGTAGAAAATTTTCTTTGATCTGCCAGACAATTTCATAATCAATTCCTGAATAGTCATGTATAATTCTATTTCTAAATCCTCTTATCCGATGCCATTCTATGTCAGGATATTTATCTTTAAACTCTTCTGAAAGTCTATTGGCGGCTTCACCAATAATCTCAAAATTTCTTATCACCGCGTCAACTGTTTTGGAATCTAAAATGAACTGCTCGTAAGTCAATCCTTCTGTATATTTCATAATCTTCTGACCGCTGTCAATAATATCTGAGATCAATAAAGAGGGAGATCGTTTAGACATAGATTATTTCGCGTTCTATTTCTTTGTATAGATTCTTATTGATCCCGTTTTTGGAGACCAGGTCAACCTTTTTTTTAATTCGAAATTCAAGGTAGTCAGCAAGATCTACAAATTCAATTCCAATAGGCTTCGAAAAATCAACGATAATATCCACATCGCTCCTTTCAGGCGAAAAGTCTTCGCGTACAATAGAACCAAAAAGCCCAATTGACCTTACATGATATTTCTCGGTAAGTTCGGGTTTAAGTTTTTGTAAAAGTTTCTTTATGGAGTCCAGAGAAGACATCTCTACAAAGATAAACCATATTATGTAGTAAAAGAGCTGTTTCAATTAGAACAATACCCTTTCAAATATTCCAACTACCTTAAAATCGGTCAGCTCATCATTTACAAGAATTATATCCGAATAATCACCTTTATTTGATAAAGGTTTCAGTTTGATTGATACATGATTCCATCCTTCCGAGGTAACAACTTTTTCACTATGATATTCCTTAACAGTAAATCCTGATCC
Source organism: Chitinophagaceae bacterium (assembly GCA_039921505.1). Taxonomy (GTDB): domain Bacteria; phylum Bacteroidota; class Bacteroidia; order Chitinophagales; family Chitinophagaceae; genus JJ008. The sequence goes on along the minus strand of JBDSBR010000039.1, from coordinate 233,980 downwards.
AAAATCTGAATCCTGAATATTACTTGATTGTACAAGAACAATTTCACCGTTTCTGCTTCCTCCTTCATCTTCTTTAAAAAGACAATAAGAATCACTGGGAATTTTCTTATTCATTGATTCTCCGACTACTTTGCAAATAAAATACCCTTTCCTGGCAGAAATATTAAACGGGGGCTCTACCCATATAAGCTCTGGATGCTTTTGAGAGCCACTAAAATTGCCAGCCGCAGCTGTGATATCCAATAAAGGAATACTGTTTACATATGGTTTAACATCATTAAACTTTAAGACCCTGAAGGCAGGCTTTTTCTTGAATTCTTTTATATGTTTTTTTAAATAATCTCTCATGTCTTTATTACATGCATATACGTATGTTCCCCTAATTCCCCTGTACAGGAGAGTCTTGTAGATATTAATTATAAAAAGCCTCAATTCTTCGGGGTCCGAAATTCCTTGTTTTCCATATTTATCAAAATAGTGGGACGGATCTATTTCAATCTTGCTTGTTTTTTTATTGTAAATAATCTCATTCCCGAATATCACTCCACAATAATTTAGGTCATACCCTTGGGTTGTATGGATGCAGCCTATCTCTTTAAAAGCGTTTGGTGAATTGACCCAGTCTTTATCTGTCGAATTCCATTTAAAATTTAACTCATCTAATTTTATATCTGTAATGGCTGTATCGGGCTTTGGCTTAAGCTTGGGATCAGAAAGCCAAGGCCAGGCATATCCTGCTACTAATCTACAGAGCCCATACTTCTTTTCATTTTCGGTGAGTTTTGAATAAAGATCCACAAAAGAATCAAAAATTAATAAGTCATATTTTTCTTCTTCATACTTCACGAGTTCAAGTCGTTTGCTATTCATTATGTCATCAACAAACTGAATGTAATTATTTCCTCCCTTTACACGCATTTGAGATTTTAGGGATAATCGAATCGTTTTTTTATCATGCAACAATTTTTTAAATCTTTCAGAGTCAACATCAGAAGGTTTCACTGATTGAGCTGAGTCATAAAAGAATATTTGATTTTTACTATTTGCTATTATCCAATCTAATTCAGTACCACTATCATCAAGGCCCAGTTTTTTATTGTTTTCTCTGAACACACCCATCCATCCAATATTCCTGAATTGCCGGAGTCGATGCGCCTCATCCACTATTAACAAGTCGTACTTGTCACGTGACTTAAAAGTTTCCGACGGATTTATAACCATAGAAGGAGTCAGGCCTGGTATTTTTCGAAATACGGTTTTCAATGTGCCTCGTAAGGAAGTCATTGCGATTACGAGGCCAATTTTCGCATTTGGATATTTTGATTTAAAGGCTTTGATGTAATTAATCTCACGTAATTCATCATCATTGAAGTCCTCAAATCTTGCTTCATCAGTATCAGAATTTAAAAGCTTTATTAAGTATGTAGCAAGAATCGTTTTGCCAGTTCCAGCACTGCCACTTACAAATATTCTGGAAGTATTTTTTGTTGTGAGGCTATGCAAGATGTCTAATACAGAACTATATTGATCTTCATTGAGAGATTTATAAGGCGAATATTTGAAGAGCTCTGAATTTTCAATTTCGGAAAGCGACTTAGTAACAATCTTCTTTTCTGTGAGCTTTTTCCAAATTTCTTTGAAAAGATTTTTATAAAGATCCTGTTGATAATACCGGTGATTTATTTGCCCATAATTTCCGTTTTGTAATTCATAAACACCTTCCCCCGTTATATATTGAATCAAATTAGATTCTATATCTAAGGTTGCTGATTTATTGAATTTATCAGATCCGATAATTGATACCTTGTTTAATTTTCGTCTTTCAGGATTTTGAAGATGATTGCTAAGACGAGACGCTCCATAAGTAGATTCGCCAACGTAGGCAATTTTTTTTGATTCGTTTTGAATAAAATAAACCAGCGGCCATTGGTTTTTTACCCAAGGATTATTTTCGATCAACTTTAATGATTCTTTTGTAAAATCATATTGTTCGGAAACTTCTATGGATAAATCGAAATTAGAATTCATAGTTCATCATATTTCTTTGCGGTTCCCTTAGCCTTTTCAACAGGATATTTTTCAGCATTTTTCTTAATTTTCTCGAGTACGATTTCCTTTACATTAAAACCGTACTTATCAGCAAGCAGAAATGCAAATGCAAAAATGTCTGCTAGTTCCTCTTTTATTTTATCAACGTTCGCATCTTCAGCTTTTTTCCAAAGAAACTGTTCAATTAATTCACCAGCCTCGACATTTATTGCTAAAGCCAGATCTTTAGGATTATGAAATTGCTCCCAATCTCTTTCTCTCCTGAATTTTATTAGCGCATCGATAATGACTTCGATATCATTCATAACAAATCTTTTAATTCACAGAAATGTTTTTAGGCGGGGTAGCTCATACTCATTTTAAATATACGCCAAACGTTGATTTTAAAACAAATCCTGTAGGGCTTATAGTGTCTGCGCCTTCTTTTCCGTAAATTCCCTGTATGAAAAAACTAGTAATCGCTTTCATTCTTTTCTCCCTACATTCCTCCGCCCAAATCAACCCCTCTCGCATCACCATCGCCCGTGACAGCTTTGGTGTTCCCCACATTTTTGCACCCACCGATCCTGAAGTAGCTTACGGGCTTGCCTGGGCGCATGCGGAAGATGATTTTGGAACACTGCAGCTAGTAGTACTCAGCGGGAAAGCAAAACTCGGATCCGGGTTGGGCAAGAAAGGAGCCGAAGCTGATTATGTGATCAACCTGCTGCGGATCCGGAAAACGGTAGAAGAGCAATGGAATACACTAAGCCCGGATTTCCTGGCGTTGATAAAAGGTTATGTAGCCGGGTTAAATGCTTACGCAAAAGCACATCCCAAAGAAATAAAATACAAAAAGGCTTTTCCTTTTGATGAGAAAGATTATTTGACAGCTGTTGTTTTTTCCACCAGCCTTTTTTGCGGAGTCGACCAGGCCCTGCCGCAAATACTTGGCGGAAAGATTACGACCTTACCCGGTTTCAACCCGCAGGGTTCCAATTCCTTTGCCATGAATGCTGCTAAAACAACTACCGGCGAAAGTTTTTTAGCGATCAATGCCCACCAACCACAGGAAGGTCCCGTTGCTTTTTATGAGGCGCATTTACAAAGTGAACAGGGCTGGAATATGCTCGGCGGCTTATTCCCGGGCGGCTGTCTTATTTTCCATGGAACGAACGAGAACCTTGGCTGGGCTCATACCGTCAACTACCAGGATAAGATCGATATCTACCAGCTGGAAATAAACCCTGCCAATAAGAACCAGTACAAATTCGATGGGCAATGGATCAACCTCGAAGAAAATAAAGCCAAACTAAAAGTAAAAGGGATACCGGTAACGATCGGCAAAAAAATCTACTGGAGTAAATATGGCGCCACCGTCAAAACAGGCAAAGGCGTTTTTTCTTTACGAGTCCCTGCCACCATGGATATCCGGGCGCTGGAAGAATGGTACCGGATGAACAAGGCAACCAATTTTACCGAGTTTTACAAAGCCATTAGCATGACCAGCCTCCCTATGTTTAATATCATGTATGCGGACAGGTATGATACGATCTTTTATATCAGCAACGGGAAAATGCCCAGGAGGAACCCGGATACTTCCTATCACTGGAAAAGCACGCTACCGGGGAATACTTCCGCTACATTATGGACAACATTCAAACCGGTGGGTGAATTGCCTCAATATATAAATCCGCCTTCGGGATATTTATTCAATACCAACCACTCTCCTTTCCTGGCCACCGATGTAAAGTATAACCTGGATATGAAAAAATTTGATAAGACCGATGGTTACGAGACTTATCATAACAACCGGAGCCAGCGCGTAACCGAGTTAATAAATGCCAATGAGAAAATTGATTATACAACATTTAAACGGATCAAGTTTGACCAGCAATTACCTAAACAATTAAAGTATACGTACGCGATCGATACAATGCTTGGTTTAAACCCCGGCGATTTCCCGGCCCTCAAAGAAGTAATAACGAATTTTCAAAACTGGGATCGCAAAGCTGTTATTAACAGCAAAGGGGCTGCGGTATTTCTCCTGGTCTATGATCATGTAAGTAAAAAATTAGCGGGGCAGGCCGCCCGGCAGCTGACAAAACCAGAATCGATTGAAGCCTACCAGTATGTTCATGATTATATGATGCAGTATTTCGGGAAAACGGATCTTGTGTTAGGTGATGTGCAAAAACTTGTGAGGGGCGATGATGCACGGCCGGCCTGGGGTTTACCCGATGTGCTCACCGCAGCGTATACCGAATCATACAAGGACGGTATGAGAAAAGTGATATCGGGAGATGCCTATATCTGTTTTGTCCGCTATCCGAAAGATGGCAGTTTACCGCTGATTGAATCGGTCAACACGTTCGGCGCTTCCATGCACCCGGATTCACCGCATTATAAAGACCAGATGGCGATGTTCCAGAACCAACAGACCAAGCCAATGACACTGGATAAGAAAGAAGTGTTGCGTACGGCGAAGAGTGTTTATCATCCGCAGTGAGGGAAGAACACAGGGGTTCAGAGAAACGGAGAAACACAGAGAATACAAGCCCCTCTCCCGTCATTGCGAGCAAAGCGAAGCAAGTTCCAGTCTTATTTTTTCTGCCAAGGATCATGGATTTAGGAGGGAGGCCGTAACTTACATATATGCTCTCGGCATCTACAATCAGGTTATTAAGGATTCCATTTTCCATTTTCCTCTCACCGCTTTATTTTTTTGCCCTCTCACAAGTGCCTGTCATCAACTCGTGGAAAGCGATCCTTTTATTTTTTATCCTGCACTTTCTTGTTTACCCTGCCAGTAACGGCTATAACAGTTATATGGATCGGGATACGGAAAGTATCGGGGGTATTGAGAAGCCGCCGCCGCCTTCCCCGCAACTTTTCCGGCTTACCATTGTATTGGATATAATGGCTATTTTACTCAGCCTGCTGATTCACCCGCTCCTGCCTCTTTTCATGATCCTGTATATCGGGGCGTCAAAGGCATATAGTTACCGGGGTATACGGTTAAAGAAATTTCCCATCATAGGTTATCTCACCGTCATTATTTTCCAGGGTGCATTAACATTTGCCCTTGTCTATTTTGGCGGTAATGCGGACACCCGCTTTTTTATACCATGGCAGGGGATGCTGATCTGTGCCCTGCTGATCGGTGGTTTCTACCCCCTTACACAGATCTACCAGCACCGGCAAGACTATGAAGATGGGGTGGAGACTATCAGTTACAAGCTGGGGTACAGGGGAACTTTTGTGTTTTGCGGCATCATGTATCTCCTGGCCTGGTTGTTCATGGCACAGTTTTTTATCAATAAGAAGGAGGGAAATAAATTGTTGATCGTTAGCATCTTTTTTCTGCCAATCATCGTTTATTTCCTGCGCTGGTTTGTACAGGTTCAAAAAGATGTGGCCGCGGCCAGTTTTAAAAATACAATGCGGATGAACTGGCTCGCATCGATCTGTACAAATATGGCATTTATCATTCTATTAATCTGGCGTTGGTTTGAGTAAGATATTATCCATTGGCACAGCGGTGCCGGCATTCAGGCATGAGCAATCGGCTATCATGGACTTTATGCAACGGGTCTATGCCCTGAACGAAGGCGATAACAGGAAAATGAAATTCCTCTACCGGCAGGGAGGTATCGATACCCGCTATTCTGTGATACCCGACTATAGCCTGCCTGCCCCGGCATGGCAATTTTATAGTCCTTCTGAGAACCTGGAACCTTTTCCCAAACTGGAGCAGCGGATGCAGTGGTTCAAGAAGGAAGCAGCACCCTTATCAGCCAAGGCTGTTCAAAAATGTGTAGAGAAATTTCCCAATAAAGAGATCACCCACCTCATTACAGTAAGTTGCACCGGGATGAGCGCACCGGGCCTGGATCTCGAATTGCTTGAAATATTAGAGTTACCACCCACTACCTTCAGGACATCCGTGAATTTTATGGGCTGTTATGCAGCACTTCATGCTTTAAAAATGGCTGATGCTTTTTGTAAAGCTGATAAAAAAGCGAATGTGCTGATCGTCTGTACAGAGTTATGCACCCTTCATTTTCAAAAAGAAAATACACTGGATAATATCACCAGCAGCATGCTGTTTTCCGATGGCGCGGCTGCCGTCCTTGTAAGCGGTGATGAAAAAGAAGAAGGACTTACTATCAATGAGTTTTACTCAGTTGTTGCCCTTAAAGGAAAACAGGATATGGCCTGGGAGCTGTCTTCCAAAGGTTTCCAGATGACATTGAGCAGCTATGTAGCGGATATGATCGAAGAAAATTTTGATGAGCTGGTGGAGAATGCACTTTCCGCAGGCCGGCTGGCAAAGGAAAATATAACCCACTGGTGCATCCATCCCGGTGGCAGGAAGATCCTGGAGGCGGTTCACAAAAGTCTTGGCTTTACAAATGGCCAGCTGCAACCCTGTTATGATATTTTAAGGGAGTACGGCAATATGTCTTCCCCGACAGTATTATTTGTGCTGGAAAAGATCATGTCGGGATTGAATGGGCAGAAAAGGGATAAGATCTTTACAGCCGCTTTTGGCCCGGGTTTAACAATGGAAACGCTTATTTTGTCTTCTTGATCCCTCTCCAGCACTGCAGTATTGTTGGGGAGAATAAAAATAAGCAGTGATAACCCATCCTACATACGATACAGCGGTAGTTGGTGGCGGATTGGCAGGGCTGGCCCTGTCTATCCAATTGGCACGGCAGGGGCATTCTGTTATACTGTTTGAAAAAGAACAGTATCCTTTTCATAAAGTTTGCGGGGAATATATCAGCCTGGAGTCATGGGATTTCCTGACCGGGCTGGGAATTGACCTGGATGCGATGAAGGTCCCCGTTATTACTCAGCTGGAGGTTTCCGCAGTAAATGGAAAATTACTAAAGCAGCAACTCCCGCTTGGTGGCTTTGGGATCAGCCGCTACCGGTTGGATGCTGAACTGGCAAAACTTGCCGTAGCCGCCGGGGTGCTGTTAAAAGAAAATACGAAAGTGAATGATGTAATTTTTGACGGCAATGAATTCACGATCGAAACATCACAGGAAAGTTACAGGGCAACAATAGCCTGTGGCACTTACGGAAAGCGAAGTAATATTGATATTAAATGGAAGCGACCTTTTAGCCTGGCGGCCAGGAATAAACTCAATAATTATATCGGGGTAAAATATCATGTCAGCAGTAATTTACCGGCTGATACGATTGCGCTGCACAATTTTAAAAATGGGTATTGCGGGATCAGCAGGATCGAGGATGACCGCTATAATCTTTGTTACCTGACCACGGCGGATAACCTGCAAAAGAACAAAGGCGATATTAAGGCGATGGAAAAAAGTATTCTTTGCAGGAACCCCCATCTCCAAAAGATATTTGCTGAAAGTAAAATGCTGTTTACAAACCCGCTTACGATTTCACAAATCAGTTTTGACAAAAAATCGCAGGTAGAAGATCATGTATTAATGATTGGTGATGCGGCCGGGATGATCACCCCGCTATGCGGGAATGGTATGAGTATGGCGCTGCATGGAAGTAAACTGGCTGCCGCCCAGGCCCATCTTTTCCTGCAGGGACATACCACGAGGGAGAAAATGGAAAGACGGTACAACTTCCAGTGGAAGCGCCAGTTCGCCAGCCGCCTGCGGACAGGCCGGATAATACAACGCATGTTCGGGAGCAACCGGCTCAGCAATCTTTTGGTCAGTTTTGGAAAAAAATTTCCCCGAGTTATTGAATCACTGATCAGGAAGACACACGGGAAACCATTTTAGCCTTAAAAGACTGTCCCTGTTAACAGCCTTCGATAAACTCAGGCTGACAACAGGGACAGGTTATTCAAATCCATTATGACCATCTAATTTTTGACCGGCAGGTAAGCATATTTCTTACCATACTCGATCATTTGCTCATAGAAGCTTTGCGGGTACTCCACTTTTACATCTGTTATTTTATCTCCGTCCATTACGGGTACCAGCCGCGGTTGAATAAAACCACGATAAGGTTTCACATTCAGCTTTGCATAACGTTGTAATACTTCTTTATGCAAGGCAAGGTCCACTTTCACGCCATAGGTTTCCACCAGGTTTTTGCCCCCGTTAAAATCACCTTCGGATTTGATCCGCTGTATCTCCCGCAATAATTGCCCGAAAAGTTCACGTAATTTTTTATAATCGTTGATACGCACATAGGTTTTGCCGTTCATTTTTACCATCTCTACCACTTTATCGGCCTTCCCTTTTTCAAACACCCATTTGGCGTTCATTTGCCTGTTACGCATATGCGCTTCTTCAACCTGGTCACCTGGTTTTAAGCGGGTAAGTTGTGTCATCAACCCATTCATCATATAATTATCGTATGCTGCCATGGCTACCTCCGGTGAAGTAACCAATCCCACATCGACCAGTTTCTGGTCAGGCATATAATATAAAGCCACCAGGTCTGCACGGGCTTCTTCCAGGCAGGAAGCATAATTCTTCAGGGTTTTATCGGTTGTTTCTACACCCGGGTTCAATTGCCCTGAAGCATGCCCGATACATTCATGCATATCCGTAAGCAGGTCGGCGGCCAGGTTACCCCATTTTCTCATCCGTTGTTTTACCGTATCGTTCAAAGCAAATTCAGCGAGCACGCCGCTTTTAGCGCCGGCCACATTATAGGAATAAATGATATTGCTGAGGGAAACCGATTTGGACCCATGATCTTTTCTTATCCACTCGGCATTCGGCAGGTTAATACCAATCGAGGAAGCAGGCGCGGCATCACCACTTTGTACGATGACCGTAATCGCTTTGGCGGTAATGCCTTTTACAGTCTTCTTTTTATGTTCGGGCATCAGCGGCGAATTATCTTCAAACCATTGAGCCTGGTCAGCAATGGCTTTGATCCGCTTGGTAGCTTCCAGGTCTTTCAGCGACACTACACTTTCAAAGCTTGCTTTTTTACCGATCGGGTCGAGATAGACCTCGATAAAACCATTCACGGCATCCAGCCGGCTGTTCACATCATTTACCCAGGCAATACTATAATCATCAAACGTAGCGAGATCACCTGTCCTGTAATATTGAACCAATAACTCAAGCGCTTTTTTCTGTTCGGGATTTTCCGCTACTCCTGCCGCCTTTTCCAACCAACCGACTATTTTTTCAATTGCCGGGGAGTACATACCTCCGACCTTCCAGACCTTTTCCGTTACCTGTCCATTCTCCTTCATGTTCTTGCTGTTCAACCCCCAGGAACGTTGCTGGGAATCTGCAGGGAACTTCACGCTATCCGCATAAAAACTTTCCACTTCTTTTTGCGTCACTCCTTCATAAAAATTCACGGAGGAAGCAGTGACATTATCAATATTGGGTCGCTGGTCCACCACTTTGGGCTCTACTTTGAGATCATAGATAATGGGTTTGATCCGGGTAAGAAAGGCAGCCACTGTTTCACTGCTTTCACGCGGTAGCAAAGAAGTATCAGCATTTTTCACAAGGGAAGAAAAATACTCGAAGGAGCAGGCCGGGATGAATTTTTCATTTCCATAATGATGGTGGTTCCCGTTGCTGAACCAGACCCGGCCGCAGTATTCCCTGAAATTTTTCCAGTCAGTACTGCTGGTATCTCCCTTATAACTGCTGTAGGCAGCTTCCAGTGTTTTACGCAGCATCAGCCCATATTTGCTTTTTTGGTCGTAAATAATATCACGGCCGGCAAGGGCGGCTTCGTATAAATAATAGGCCAGCTGTTTTTGCTGGAGACTCAGGCCATTAAAACCCGGTACCTGGTAGCGTAGCATTTGCAGATCGGCAAAAGCTTCCGCTTCGACTATAAAACTGGTATCATAAGTATCCCCGCTGCCGGACGCAGCCACATTATTGCCCGTACTATCCGTTTTCCCGGTGTCGGTTCCTTTGTTGTTATTATTACAGGACCAAAGAAAGGCCGTGATTATTATGGCTGCCGCCAGTGGTTTTAAAGAATGGTTCATGATTTGAAAATTTAGTCAATAAATGTACTGATATCCGGGTAATAGGGTTCTCAAAAAGCGGGCCTTAACTACCCGGAGCTTCCCGGGATGGTTGGAATTCCTTCCCCGCTCCCTTCGTAACTTGCAGCCATGATTGATTATTTGCAGGGATTGAATGACCGCCAGAAGGAAGCCGTATTGCATATCGAGGGACCACTGATGATCGTGGCAGGAGCAGGAAGCGGGAAAACGAGGGTTCTCACCACCAGGATCATTCACCTGATGGCTAACGGGGTGGACGCTTTCAATATCCTGGCGCTGACCTTTACAAACAAGGCGGCCAAGGAAATGAAAGAACGGGTGGAGAAGATATTGGGAAACGGGGAAGCCCGGAATTTGTATATCGGTACTTTTCACTCGGTATTTGCCCGGATCCTCCGGTTTGAAGCCGAGAAGATCGGTTATCCCCGGAATTTTACTATTTACGATACGGACGATGCGAAAAGCGTTCTTAAAACGGTCATCAATGAACTGGACCTCGATGACAAACATTACAAGCCCAATATCGTATACAACCGGATCTCATCGGCCAAGAATGCGCTGGTAGGCCCGGTTGAATACCGGAATGACTATGCTATCCAGCAGGAAGACATGCGGTCGAACCGCCCGGCCATTGCAAATATCTATGATGCGTATGCCAAACGCTGCTTCAAAAACGGGGCACTCGATTTTGATGACCTGTTACTGAAGTTCTATGAACTCCTGAAGAATATCCCCGAGAGCCTGGCTAAATACCAGCGTAAATTTAAATACATCCTGATCGACGAATACCAGGATACCAACCCTGCGCAATACGAGATTATCAAATTACTCGGGGCTATGCACGAGAATGTGTGCGTGGTAGGCGATGATGCGCAAAGCATCTATAGTTTCAGGGGCGCCACGATCCAGAATATTTTACAGTTCCAGAAAGATTATGATGAAGTGAAGACCGTGAAGCTGGAACAGAATTACCGCAGCACCCAGAGCATCCTGCATGTGGCCAACGAAGTGATAAAGAATAATAAAGGACAAATCGAGAAAGTATTGTTCACTGAAAATGCGGAAGGAGAAAAGATAAAGTTGGTGCGGACTATGACGGACAACGATGAGGGAAAATTTGTTGCGGACAGTATCCAGGAGCAAAAACTCCGTAATCATTACAGCAATAAGGATTTTGCGATCCTATACCGTACCAATGCACAAAGCCGTGCTTTTGAAGAAGCATTGAGAAGGATGGGGCTCGCCTATACCATTTACGGCGGTATCAGTTTTTACCAGCGTAAGGAAATAAAGGATATCGTGGCTTACCTGCGTATCATTGTTAACTCCCGGGATGAAGAAGCGTTAAAGCGGATCATCAATTACCCGGCAAGAGGAATCGGGAAGACAACGATCGACAAGCTGGTGCTTTCTGCCAACGAGAATAATATCAGCATGTGGGAAGTGCTGGAAAGGGCCAGTGATTTTGGGTTCAGGGCAGGCACGTTCACAGCACTGCAGGATTTTGTGACGATGATAAAAAGTTTTGCCAGCATGCTGATAAAACAGAATGCCTATGAAGTCGCTTTCCATGTGGGCAAACAAACAGGCCTGGTAAAAGAACTTTTCAATGATAAAAGCACGGAAGGGGCACAGCGCTATGAGAATATACAGGAGTTGCTGAACTCCATCAAAGAATGGACAGAGAGTCCCGATAATGAAGATGGCGAACTCGTGGACAAAAGTCTCGCATCCTATTTACAACAGATCACGCTGCTGACAGATGCAGATGAAAAAGACCCGGATGCCGATACAGTAAAACTGATGACGATACATGCCGCCAAGGGTTTGGAATTCAGCTGCGTGTTTGCAGCCGGTCTCGAAGAAATGCTTTTCCCGAATGCGATGTCTATTAATACAAGAGAGGAACTGGAAGAAGAAAGAAGGTTGTTCTATGTCGTGGTTACAAGAGCGAAACAACGGCTCTGGATCACGTATGCGAATACACGTTATCGTTTTGGCCAGCTCGTACAAAACGATCCCAGTCGTTTTATTGAAGAAATACCGGAACAATATATGGACAGGAGCTTTGCCGGGGGAGGTGCAAAGAACCAGTTGGGAGGCAGCAAATGGAGTAAAGGATCTGCTTTTGAACGGATGAAGGGAAAATACGTGGATGACGGAGAATCCGGTAAAGTAAGTCAGCAATCCGGAACCTATTATAACTCGGGACCTGCAGCAGCTAAATCTGCACCTGCCTATTTACCACCAAAAGGATTACCGCAAAAAGTTAAAGAGCATGTTCCCTCTCCTGATTTTATCGCCAGCGATACCTCGGGTCTCAAAGAAGGACAAAAGGTGGAGCACCAGAAATTTGGTTTCGGAGAAGTAGTAAAAATGGAAGGAGCCGCCCATAACCCGATCGCCACCGTGAAGTTTGAACATAACGGGGAAAAAAAGATCATGCTCAATTATGCAAAGCTGAGAATCATAGAGTAATCAGCATCATACAATTGTCATAAAAAAATCTTTAATGTTTTTTCCACAACGATTAAACCTGCTGGTACCGCCCTTGTCTATTTAGCACCACTGCAGGTATCTGAATAGAATATTCTCCTGCTATCGTTTAGCCACCACAAATTCCTGGACCAGGTAACCTGGAATTTTGATTTAACCAATCTATAGAACCGGGTCGGATCGTATGTACCAGCCGTATAGTCTGTACAGTATAAATTTTTATTTATTCATCTAAAACAATTAGCTATGAAGACGATTCAAAAAACAATTGCCTTAACGCTCGCAACATTAACGACCTCTCTTGCCTTTGGCCAATTAGGTCTTGGGGTAAGTTCTACAACACAGGCAGCCGTTAATGCTTCTGCAAATACTGCGATTGTAACACAGACAACCAATGCGGCGGCTGCCGCAACAAAAAGTACTGTGAATGCTTCCGTTAGTAAGACTACGGAAATAAAAACGGCATCCGGGAATGCGGTGAACGCAACTGGCAAACAAACCCTCAGTACTACGGGGAAAGTAAAGAATGATGTAAAGAACAGCGCAGATGTAAATGCTTCCGCAGGTGTTAGTAACTCATCATCAGCAAACGTTAACGGGCAAACTGGAAATAATTCAGCAGAGGCCGGCGTTGGTTCAAACACTTCAGCAGCTGCAGCCGTCGACATAAACGATGGCAAAATAGTTGATAAAGCATCATCAACAGCAGCTGCCGTAACAGCGAATGCCGAAAATAAAACAGCGGCTACTGTAGCAACTACAAATTCGATAAAAGCAAAAACGGAAACTGCGGTTAAATCAGATGTCCAGGCAACAAAACAGACGGTAAGTTCTGTGAAACCTTCAGCCACCGTAGAGGTAGCTGCAGAAGCTAAAACAGATACAAAAGCAACCGTCATTAAGCAATAATCCGTAGACTTCAGCATACCTGCCCTCCCTTTACCGGGAGGGCAATTTTTTACCGGCAAATCATTTCTTATGAAACGTATTTGTTATATCGTTTTTATTCCTGCCGCCTTATTTCTATCTATTATAGTATCAGCCCAGCCCGATTCACTAACGCAGGGATCCAAACCACAGTTTAAACTGGGGGTTTATTACAACAGCGGCCTGAATTATTATGGAAGAACAGACAGCTTAAGAAGCAGCGGGCTTTTCCCGGTAGCAGAATGCTGGTTCAATAAAAATTTTTATATCACCGCTGCACCGGTTTTTGTGATCAATAGCAGTGCAGGGTTTGAGTACGCAGGTTCCGTGGTCAGCGCAGGCGTTCGTTTCTCCAAAGACAATGTGTATAGCAGTAATATTTATTTTGTAAAACCTGTATACAAGGACAACAGCCAGCTGGTCCAGTCGGCGCTAAAAGCGCAGGCAGCAGCTACCTATACTTCCATGAACAAAATCATGAACCTAACCGCAGGCGGTGATATTAAGCTGAGTGATAAACTCGATTATGGAGCGACCGCCGGGCTGGATCATATTTTCCGGGTTGAATTACCCGGCCGCTCTGTTTTGGTCATCGACCCTTCAGCGTATGTGAATGCGGGGACCCAACAGTTCACAAAGACCTCGTATAAAAAAAGCGGCTTCCTATTATTTCCCGGTGTGCAGCAGGAAGTCAGGGAACAGGTAAGTAATTTCAATATACTTTCTTACGAATTCTCAGTGCCTGTTGTTTTTGCAAAAGGGAAATGCCAGGTGATCTTTAACCCGGCCTATGTGTTGCCACAAAACCTGGTCACCGTTCCCGATCGTCCTGATCTTTCAGAAAGAGGGAAGCCTATGTTTTACGCTACGCTGGGGACAAAAATTACCTTTTAGTAGCGGTAAACTAATTGCTGAATTAACATTTTACAAGGGCGGGTGCTGGTATATTTGTTCTGTTGATCACCACAACAGAATGCCACCTGCCATGCTTTCCCGTAAAACAAAGAAAAGGATCCGTCGTCTTGTATTGATCAGCTTCGCTGTCGTTGTTATGGTTGCGGGAGGGTGGATGATCTACCAGTGGAGCCGCTACCGCAAAGCAAAATTTACCCGGTACCCCGAATTTGGTATTGCTATCCCTGAACAATATACTATACACGGTATTGATGTTTCCAAATACCAGTCGATTGTTGCCTGGGAAGAAGTGAAGGCAATGAAAGTAAAGGAGATCCGGCTGGGCTTTACATTTATTAAGGCAACAGAAGGAATTGCGAATACAGATCCGAATTTTAAACGCAACTGGAAAAAATCAAAGGATAACGAGATTATAAGAGGGGCATATCACTTTTTTATCGGGTCCAGGGATGGGAGGATGCAGGCGGAGAATTTTATTGACAAGGTGGAACTGGAGCCGGGGGACATGCCGCCCGTACTGGATGTAGAACAGCTGAACGGGAGCACTGTCAGCGAGTTCAAAAAAGAAATAAAAGAATGGCTGGACATTGTTGAAAATCATTATGGGATAAAGCCGATCATTTATACCAATGTGGATTTTTACAAAAGAAACCTGGGGCCTGAGTTTGACAGCTATCCTTTGTGGGTAGCGCATTATTACCAGTTGAAGGAACCCCGGATCGGCAGGGGCTGGAGCTTCTGGCAGCACAGTGATGAAGGCCGGGTCAACGGGATTGTGTACAAAGTGGATTTCAACGTTTTTAAAGGCGACAGCACTGAATTCAGGAGCCTCCTCATAAATTAAAAGGGTTTATTGTTTATAATTTTTCGTTTATTGTTAGTTTCCTGATATTAAAAAAACCTTACTAGTTTAGGAAACCATAAACTAAAAACAATAGACCATAAACAGTAACTTGTCTGTTCACAAGACTTGATTATGGAAAATAATTGGGACCCGGAGGTAAAAAAATTCTTTCTCAGGATACTTAACTCCGTTTCTCTCGGGCTGCTCTGGATGATGGCCTGCGCCACCGCTGGCATTTATTATAAGCTCGGCTACTTTAACGGCCAGCCTGTGATCTTCAACATTCTTTTTTATACAGCCATGCTGGGAACTTTATGGCTGTTGATCCGGTACCTGTACAGGAACTGGAAAGACAAGTGAACAAGTTAGCTGCTATGATCGGAGATAATGACCCAGCGACCGCTGATTTTCCGGAAGAGCAGGGTAAAGTGTCCCCCGGCATCACCGATGGAACGTTTCAGGAACCATTTCCCGGTTACATGATAATATTCATTCGATATTTTTTTTACCTGGAGGAGGGTGAATATCAGTTTCCCCATCGAAGCAGTATCGGGGTATCCTTTCTTATAATTATTCAGCGTATTGGTCCAGCCATAAGTAACACCGCTTTTACCAATAAACATGAGGGAGTCATTTTGCCAGTAGCCTTTCATGAAATTATCGATGTCTCCCCGGTTCCATGCAGCATTCTGGTCAGCAAGGAGCTTTCTTATAGCCAGTTCATCCTTTGATTGGGAAAACAAGGACGAGCTCACTAAAAGGCAGGCAGCAATAAATATATTTTTCATGGAATTTTTATTCAAGTTAAATCAAAAACAAGGAATTATTAGAACACGGGGGTTCAAAAATTTTACAACAAGGGCACAGAGATTTTGAATTACACAGGAAATGAATAAATTAAAAGTATAATCTCTGTGTTTCTCTGGTTCTCAGTGTCTCTGTGTTGAAAAGAGCTCAATGGGCACAGTCATCCGAATGAGCATGGTTATGCACACGGCAGGACTTGTAGTTCAATATATGCGCAAGAACGATCAACACTACAGCCGGGATAAGCAGCCATGTTTCATATTGTTCGAAGAACTGCTTAACAACAAGGAAAATAAAACCGGCAAAAAAAAGAAGCAGCGGTAAAAGGCTATGATGATGTTTTTTATACCCGTGGTAAAGGGAGTAACTGCCAATTCCCAGGGCCAGCAGGATCATACCTACTTCAAACCCGGTATGGTGAATGATATTGATCCCAAACAACGGAAGGCTGCTCAGGAAAAGGGGCAATAAGGCGCAATGAATGGCACAAGCCAACGAAGCCCCTATCCCTAACGCATCCCAGTTTACCTTCCCTTTCATCAGGGGCAAAGTTAATAAAAAGCAACAATGTTGCAAAATATTAGTCCCTGTTGATGGGGCTTGACGGTGGAGCAGTAACTTCGCCGTAATAACGAAGTATGTCAAAAAAGAAATTATTCTACATAGGTTTTTTTGTGTCGCTGGCCCTAGTTTTTTACCTGGTTCTTTCCTTTGTTATCCCGGGGTTTACAAAAAAATCTACCCCTCCCATTTCATATGTAAGACCCTTTTCTTTCACCACACAGGATGGCCAGCCTTTTACTGATAAAGACGTAGCCGGTAAGGTCTATGTAGCCGAATACTTCTTTACCACCTGTAAAGGGATCTGCCCGAGAATGAATAATAATATGAAGCTGGTATACGAGGCACTTAAAGAAGAAAAAGACTTTCTTATCCTCTCCCATACCTGTGATCCCGATAATGATTCAGTGGCCCAAATGAAAAAATATGCTGATTCACTCGGGGTGGATACCAGGAAGTGGATCTTCCTGACCGGGAGAAAAGACAGCCTGTATAATATGGCAAGGGTAAGTTACACGATCGATGACCCGGCTGATAACCTGTTAAACCTGGATGACGATTTTATGCATTCCCAGTTATGGGCGCTGGTAGACAAAAAAGGAGATGTAAAAAAGATCTATGACGGGCTGAAGCAAAGCGAGGTCAACCAACTGACCAGGGATGCCAAAAAACTGCTGAAAGAAAAATAAACAACTTTAAGGGGAAAAGACTGTTAGTATATGCAGAAGGAACTATTTATGCAGATGGATAACCAGATCGCCGGATTATTGAAACGCAACAGCCTTAGTATAACAGGTAGCCGGAAAAAAATTCTCCAGCTTTTCCTGGAACAACCCGGAGCGCTGGCGCATGGGGATATTGAAAAAAGAGCCGGGGAGAAATTTGACCGCGTTACTGTTTACCGCACCCTGCAGACTTTTGTTGATAAAGGAATTATCCATACGATCCCAACGGCTGATAATTCGATCCGTTATGCACTCTGCAAGGATGAGTGTTCCGAAGGTCATCATCATGATCATCATATACATTTTGTCTGTACGAATTGCACGAATACTTATTGCCTTGATGATGTGGTAACGCCTGAAATAAAATTACCCAAAGGTTATTCGGCGGGTCATGTTGAGGTAGTAGTAGAAGGAATCTGCAAGAACTGCAAATGAATCATCAACCTGGTAGGGGGAAAAACAAAGCCCCGGTGTAGAAACAGCGGGACTTTTTGGTTAAGGCTCTGATTAGTAGCTATGTGAAACTGTGTTCATCACAGTTGTTATTCTGAATCAAAAATAAGTGCTGGGTCCCATATTTCCGAATTTTCGCCATACCACTTTAGTGGTATTTTTTCCGGCTACAGCTTTTCCAACTCTTTTTTAACAAATAGCATCAGCTGGCTGATATGGCCGGGGGAAAGGTCCAGTTGCAGACCTGCCGCATTGAATAGCTCGGGCAATGTCCGGGTTCCTCCAAGGCTGAGTGCTGTTATGTAATTATTGATCGCTTTAGCAGGATCCTGTTTGTATTGCTGCCACAAACCAATAGCGCCCAATTGGGCGATCCCATATTCGATATAATAAAAAGGAACTTCGAAGAGGTGCAACTGGCGTTGCCAGCCAAAACGCCGGTATTCTTCAAGGCCGGAGAAATCAATGACGGGAGAAGAGAACTCATTTAAAATGTTTAGCCACTGATCGGCTCTTTCCTGTTCCGTGTGGGCAGGATTTTCATAAAGCCAATGCTGGAATTTATCAATCGTGGCGATCCAGGGAAAGATCGTAATGACCCTTTCCAGTTGCTGCTCTTTGGCACGGGTCAGCTCTTCGTTGTTATCAAAAAATACTTCCCATTTATCCATGCTGAAAAGTTCCATGGCCATACTGGCAACTTCTGCTATTTCGGTCGGGTATTCTTTAAACCCCGTTAATTCAAGCCCATGGGCAAGGAAAGAGTGAACGGCGTGACCACCTTCGTGTACCATCGTAGTCACATCATCCAGCTGCCCTGCCGCATTCATAAATATAAAAGGAGCGCCGCTTTCGGCCAGCGGGCAATTATAACCACCCGGGGCTTTTCCTTTCCGGCTCTCGAGGTCAAGATGACCCATTGTTTTCATTTTACGGAGACAATCCCCGAAGAATGTTTTTAACTCATCAAAACAGGCGATCGTTTTCTCTGTTAATTCTTCACCGTTCTTAAAGGGACGAAGCGGTTGTACACCCGCGGGTTCTGCTTCCACATCCCAGGGGCGCAGGTTATCCAGTCCGAGCTTTTTCT
Source organism: Chitinophagaceae bacterium (assembly GCA_039921505.1). Taxonomy (GTDB): domain Bacteria; phylum Bacteroidota; class Bacteroidia; order Chitinophagales; family Chitinophagaceae; genus JJ008. The sequence continues at coordinate 215,132 of JBDSBR010000039.1, read as the reverse complement.
TTTTGTTTTCATAAAGCTGGTTGACCAGTGGCATGACATGCAATTTGACGGCTTGGTGGAACTGGTAACAATCCTCTTTGCTGTAATCAAACCTTCCCAATTCTATAAAACGATAATCACGGAAATTTTTAAAACCTGTATTGATAGCAACCTGGTTACGTTTCTGTAACAAGGAAGAAAATAATTCATTCAACTCCTGTTTGTCTTCAAGTCTCCTGTTGTTGATCTTCCTGTACACTTCTTCACGAAGGTTACGATCAGGATCTTCGAGGAACCTGGCGGCCTGCTGTAAAGTATATTCCTGCCCGTTTACAACAACGGTCATTTTCCCGGAGATCATACCAAACTGCTGCTGCATAACATTCAGTTCAGCCTGCAAAGGAATATTTTCCTCCCGGAACAGGTCGATATTCTTCTTTACGTTGCGGAGATAAGTAAAGTAAAGACCCTGGTCAAGATCATTGGTAAAAGGGCATTCAATTAATTTTTTATTCAGCCTGTCTGAATAAGGCTGGATCTTCGGCTGGATCTCCATCATAAAGAAGGTGAAAGCCGATTCATAGTCCTTGTTCTCCGTATCACAGGTCATCTTGATCTGTCTCCAGCAGGCATCTTCACTGATCACGGCTTCAAGCTCGCTTGTATCTTTCAGCCATTGTTCCAGGTCTGCCCCAGAACTGAGAACTCTTTCATCAAGTTCTTTAAAATAAGGTTCAAGCCCTTCCCAGTTCATGATGGTAAAGCCGGCCGGTAAAAAATGACGGGGAAGTTTTTGTATATCCGCGCTGTACTTCATAATGTGGAAATGTATGAATGTGAAATGTGGAAACAGGGGAATGAAAAATTTCATTTCCGCATTTCCACATTTACTGATTTTTAAATTTTATTCCGCTTTTTTCTTTGCCGCAGTTTTCTTTGGCTTCCCGGTAACCGCTTTTTCTGCTGCCGGTTCTTTTTTCTTCGCCGCTGTCTTCTTCGCGGGTTTTTCTTCGGTTACAGGTTCAGCTGCTGTCTCTTCGGGTTCTTCTTCTGGTTGTTCGGAAAGTTTGATCTCCACGTTGTTCTTTTTGAGTACTTCAAACCATTTCACCATTTTCTTCATATCGCTGGCATATACTCTTTCAAAATCCATATCGGGGTACACTTTTTCAAAATATTTCTTCACGGCGGCAGCGTCTTTTTCGTCTGGTAATTTTTCGCCCGCCTTATCCATATTGTTAAAAAGATCCACCAGGTTCACATTGTCCCTCACGGTATATACTTCAATACTTTCCAGGTGAGAGAAGTTATGGACCCGGCTGGCTACAAAACGGGTCGATTTGTCATCCAGTGAACGGACAATGGCCCCGTCTGTTTTGCTGTTGATCAGCTCAAATAATCCCGGTAACCCGGTCACGGCAACAAGTTTACTGTATTCCATACGCTTTTTTGATAATTAAGGAGCTGCAAGATACCCCATCCCGGGCAAATGACAGACCGGAAAATAACCGCCCAAACCCCGCATGTTTTGGGATGATCCCCCGTCTTATTAAACGGCTACTTATTATTTACCAGTTAAAAAATCCATAATGAAAAAAATTATTGTCCTGCTGCTGGTTTCCTTTACCGCAGTAATTACCGTATCTGCCCAGGGTGGTGGTTACTCCCGTCGTACCCCGGAAGAAAGAGCGGCTGTTATCCATGCAAAACTGGACAGCGCCTTTAAACTGGAGCCTGCAAAACTGGCGCCTCTGGATACAGCCCTGGTGGTCCTGTATAAAGCACAGGATAAAAAAAGGGAAGAATTCATGGCAGAAGGAACGAGGCCTGACCGGGAGACTATGATGGCGGAAATGAAGAAATTCTCTGATGCCCGCGATGAAATGATCAAAACGATCCTTTCGGCTGAACAATTTGCTATCTGGAAAGAAAAGATCGAACCCTCTATGCGTCCCCAACGCCCCCCCGGTGGTGGTGGCAACTAAGAAGAACGTTTTTTTTGGCTATACTTATACATTCCGTCCCGCTTCTGCGGGGCGGTTTTTTATTGTTGCCTATGGCAATAATAAAGGATAAGCGATTCAGCTAATAGCAGCCTGTGGGTGTCTCTGTTAAAAAACTACCATGAGAAAATTAATGCTATTATTGATAATGACCAGTTTGTCATCTGCTTTATGGTCACAGCGCCCCTGCAGCGGTCCTGAATACCGCCAGTTTGACTTCTGGATCGGTGAATGGGAAGCGTTTGGGTTGAATGGCCAGAAAGCAGGGGAGAGTAAAGTGAGCCTGATCCTTGACAGCTGTATTATTTTAGAAGAATGGACAAGTGCCTCGGTAAACCGTGGTCTCCGCTACGCGGGGAAAAGCTTCAATACCTGGAACGCCGCTACCAGACAATGGCAACAAACCTGGGTGGATAACGCAGGAGGAAGTAATGAGTACCTGCTGGGAAAATCCGAGGGAAATAAGATTATTTATCGCTCTTCTCCCTTTCCTTTCAATAAGGATACAATGGCCATCCGGAAGTTGACTTTTACTAATATTAGCCCGGTCAAACTCCGCCAACACGGCGAGATCTCCAAGGATAACGGCTTCAGCTGGTCAACAGAGTATGACCTGGAATACCGTCGGAAGAAATGATGAACGGGAAGGATTCCCGGGTTTCTTTTCAGAACTTTCAGACGAATCATTTTACGAACCGGGGAATTTACCCTGCGGGGTAAAACAATCATCGTAAAATCCTACCTTGAACAGAACGAAGAGAAAACTGTTGATGCAATACCCGCCGGGTATTCCTTTAAAAAATTAACAAACAACAAAATAACTGCTATATGAAACGACTCCTTTTATTATCAGTACTGCTGTCTTTTACGGTCATTTCTTTTGGCCAGATGGATCTTCCGCCAAGTGGTGGCAATCCCAGGGCTACGGTCTCGGAAGAGGTAGGGATTACAAGTATCACCATCAAATACTCAAAACCCGATGTAAATAAACGGGAAGGAAAGATCTGGGGTGAACTGATCCCTTACGGGTTCGCCTCCCTGAATTTAAATACCAATAAAAATAATATGCCCTGGCGTGCAGGGGCTAACGAAAACACTACGATCACGTTTGAACATGATGTAAAAGTAGAAGGTAAGAATATCAGGGCCGGTACCTACGGTTTATTTATGGCGGTCTGGCCCGACAGTGTTACGGTGATTTTTTCCAACCAGTCCGAAGCCTGGGGTAGTTTTTATTATGATGAGAACTATGATGTGTTAAGGGTGGCCGTCAAACCCGTACCATTAGATAAAAGTGTGGAATGGCTGAAATATGAATTCATCGAACAGCGGGAAAAATATTGCGTCATTGCCCTGCAATGGGAAAAACTATCCATCCCTTTCAGGGTGGATGTGGATGTAGATAATATTGTTATTAACAGGATGAGAGAACAGGTCACGAGCCAGAAGGGATTTAACCAGCTTAACCTGTTAGCGGCAGCCAACTATTGTCTTACTAAAAATATCAATCTCGAAGAGGCGTTGGGCTGGAGCCAGCGGGCAGCCGGCTTTAAGAGTTATCCAACATTGCGAACCCTTGCCACAGCCTATGAAAAACTAAATCGTTTGAAAGAGGCTGATTCTGTCATGACAGAAGCCCTGGCCATGGCCAATGTGAATCAATACACCGGCTATGGCCGCGCAATGATCACGCAGAAAAGAATTGATAGAGCGGTAGAAGTGATGCTGGGTGCGAAAGGAAAATTCGGGGAAGGGTTTGCAGTAAATAATGGGTTGATGTTTGCGTATTCTGCCAGGGGAGACTTTAAAAATGCCTTACTCTATGCGGATAAAGCGATGACCCAGGCTCCCAATGATGCCGCAAAGAAAACCCTGGAAGGCCAGATCACTAAACTCAAAGAAGGAAAGGATATTAATAATTAACAGGAATAATGGCAGAGCCTAAAACAAAAAAGAATGCCGGGAATGTGATGGCTTTTATTGAAGCTGTTGCTGATCAAAGCAAGCGGAATGATTGTACGATGCTGTTAAAGCTGATGAAACAGGTTACCGGGGAGAAGCCAGTTATGTGGGGCGACAGCATTATCGGGTTCGGCAGTTTTCATTATAAGTCTGAAAAAACCAAACGCGAAGGGGATTGGTATATTACCGGGTTTTCACCCAGGAAACAAAATCTTACCATTTACATCATCCCCGGATTCGGGAACTATACTGAACTGATGAAGAATTTAGGTAAGTACAAAACCAGCAGCGGCTCCTGTTTGACTATTAATAAACTGGCAGATGTGGATCAGCAAGTTTTGAAACAGCTGATAGCGCAAGCATATAAGGACATGAAAAAGAAATACCAATAATCGTTCAAGCGAAAAATAAACAATATGGATAATGCGATCAGCTGGTTCGAAATAGGCACCAGCAACCTGGAAAGGGCTACAAAATTTTATGAAACAATCTTCGGCGTTTCGCTTGTTACGATGGATCTGCCGAACATTAAAATGAGAATGTTCCCGCTGGATGATATGATGAAAGGAATTGGAGGTGCATTGGTGGACAGTGGCGGGTTTCATAAGCCTTCGGCAACCGACGGACCGCTGATCTACCTTAACGGGAACCCCGATGTGCAGCAGGTGCTGGAAAAAGTAGAAGCTGCCGGTGGGAAGATCCTGGTACCGAAAACCGAGATATCACCGGAGTATGGGTTTATGGCTGTCATCATAGATACGGAAGGAAACAGGATTGGTCTGCATTCAGTTCCCCGGTAACAGGAAGGTCATGGCATATAATGAGAAATTAGCGGATCGTACCAGGGAGATCATCGCTCTCACCCATAAAAAGGTAGAAGAAAAAAAGATGTTTGGTGGCCTGTGCTTCATGGTAAATGATAAAATGTGCGTAGGTGTACACGAGGATAGAATCATGGTAAGACATAACCCTACGCTTTTTGATAAGCTGGTCGAAAAGGAAGGTTGTGATCCGATGAACTTTACGGGGAAGATCATGAAAGGCTTTGTCTTTGTGAATGAAGCGGTCTTAAAAACAAAGAAACAGCTCGACTACTGGGTGCAACTAGGGCTTTCCTATAATAAACACGCAAAGGCAAGTAAAAACAAAAGCAGGCCAGCCCTCAAAAAGAAAAAATAGAAAGATTCCATTTATGCAATCAAAAGCAGAAACAGTTGACCAGTACCTGGCTGAATTACCTGCTGACAGGAAAAAAGCAGTTTCAGAACTGCGAAGGGTTATTAAAAAAAATCTCCCTAAAGGATTCCGGGAAGGGATGGGATATGGAATGGCCGGGTACTCGGTGCCACATTCTTTATACCCGGCGGGCTATCATTGCGATCCTAAGCTGCCGCTGCCTTTTATGGGCGTCGCTTCCCAGAAAAATTTCATTGCTGTATATAGCATGGCAGTGTATGGCGATCCCAAATTGCTGAAATGGTTTACGACGGAATATGCAAAAGCAGGCGTCGGAAAATTGGATATGGGAAAGAGTTGTATCCGGTTTAAAAACCCTGAAAAGATTCCTTATAAACTGATCGGGGAACTGGCTTCCAAAGTAACACCGGCGGAATGGATCGCTATATATGAAAAAAATCTTAAACGCTGATATTCATTTCAAATCACAATTTATGAGTTCTGAAAAAATTGATAAGGCTTTTCAAACCCAGATCAGCAATATTGAAAAAAATACCGGGAAAAAACTGGCGGGCTGGATAACTATCGTTAATAAAAGCGGGTTGGCGAAACATGGGGAACTTGTAAACTTCCTAAAGGAAAAACACGGCTTTACCCATGGCAATGCGAATACGATCGTCCATTTTGCTAAACAAAGTCATGCAGGCGCGGCAGAGAATTCAGACGATTTAATTACGGAACAGTACAAAGGAAAAGAAAACCCCAGGACCTGGTACGATAAGATCATGACAGAGATAAATAAGTTTGGGCGAGATATTGAAGTGTCCCCTAAAAAGGCGTATGTAAGTCTGCGGAGGAAAAAACAATTCGCTATCCTTCAGCCTTCAACGAAAGACAGGCTGGACGTGGGTTTGAATATCAAAGGAGTGGAGGCGGAAGGAAATGTGGAAAAGGGTGCAAAATGGAATGCAATGTGCACGCACCGGGTAAGAGTGGAGGAAGAAAAAACGATCAATAAAAACCTGGTCGCATGGATAAAGAAAGCGTATGACCAGGCAGGATAATAAAATAAAAACCCCGGGAACAGATCCGGGGTTTTTTGTCGATGACTCTTATTTCTTTCTTTTGAAATTTATTTCCATTGTTTTGAATTCTTTGCCGTCAGGACCGGGGCCAAACATCTGCATCACCTGGTTGTCATCATCCACTATCTGGAATGTTTCCCGATAATCACATTCTTTCATCGTCATGGGATCGATCATCCTGCCTTTAAAATTGATAGTCTTCGTGCCGGGATCCCAGGGGCCCTCCATATTCATCATACCGGTTCCCATATTATCGACCCAGTTACTTACAAAAACCTGTTTAGCATTATCATAACCCGTAACACTGCGTCCCTCGAAAGGCATCCCCATCATTGTACTGGTATTCGTGCTTTCCTGGTAACGTCCTCCAAAAAGCATTTTATTAACGGCCGTGCCCGTACTTTTAGAAGCCGGAGCGCCTGGCGCTTGCCACATGGTAATATCAGCTGTCCAGGTTCCGGTTGATTTTGCGAGCATGGCATGCATTTCACCGGGAGTCATATTGGCCTGCCAGTTCTTCATCATGGTAGCGGAATCGGGCATCGGTGTATTGTCTGCCGTTTTTGCAGCAGTATCGGAAGAAGAGCTCTCCGTTTTACTCTCATCTGTTTTTTTAGCATTGTTACAGGCTGCAACTAAAAATGCCGCAGCGCAGATCATTAAGGTTATACGTTTCATAATTTTTTTTTAGACGGATAAGGTACAAACTTGCCGGAGAGCCAGCAAGAAATTAAGCGCAAAACAGGAAAATAAAGGGATAAAACTTGGGGAGCTATATCTAAGTCTTTGATTTTTATTGATTGCCACCGCAACTGGTTAACCTACCCGCCCTTTTACTTCCTCAAACTGTTCATCGTAGTCTTTACGGATGGTTCCCATCAGCCTGTCCCAGAAAAGAAAATACAAACCGTAATTTCCTTTGAAATACTGGTGGTGCTGGTTATGATTCACGGAAGTATTGATCCACTTGCCCAGCCAGTGCTTACTGAATCCTTTTGGATACAGCTCCCAGCCCAGGTGACCATATACATTATAGATGATCATAAAAAGGAAGAAGAATAACAGGTGTAAAAAGTGTACGGGGATGGTAAAAATGAATACGATAAAGATTCCTGCTTCCACGATCGCTTCCAGTGGATGAAAGGCGTAAGCCGCAAAGGGACTGGGGTTGGTAGATTTATGATGGACGAGGTGAACGAGTCTGAATACCGCGGGATGGTGCATCAGCCGGTGCATCCAGTAAAAATAGGTGTCGTGCATAATCGCCATGATGGGGAAAGCGATAATGAAATAGGGAGTACCGTGTTGCCTGATATCGGTATAGAATTTAGTATGCCTTGTCATTTCAGGGCTACCCAGTACGATGGCCGGAATAAAAGCCATGATGAAAACCGTCAGGATAGAATAGATGATCTCCCTTGCATAATCTTTAAAGCCCGGGAAGCGTTGCTGGATCTTTTTGGAGCGGATGATTTTTCGAAGTAAAACATAACAGAGAAGAAACGCAATACTGGCCAGGATAAGGTAGCGGGTCCCTATGATAATGACATCCTTAAAGTATAGTGGCCAATCCATATCAATGTGCTTCTAACCAGTTTTTACCTTCCCCGCATTCAGCAGTTACCGGCACTTTGTGAGGCAGCGGCATGGCTGATTGCATGCATTCTATAATCAGGGGTTTCAGTTCTTTTACCTCCGTTTTCAGGGCATCAAATACCAGTTCATCATGTACCTGGAGCAGCATCTTACTCTGCATTTTTTCTTTCTTCATTGCGGTATGCACTTTCTGCATCGCGAGTTTGATCATGTCGGCTGCTGTTCCCTGGATGGGTGAGTTGATCGCATTCCGTTCAGCAAAACCCCGGACAGTAAAATTTGCAGAATTAATGTCTCTCAACCATCTTTTTCTTCCCATCAGCGTTTCCACGTAGCCATTTTCCCGCGCGAAATTGATCGTGTCATCCATGTATTTCTGTATCCCGGGAAATTCCTTCTTGTAATTATCAATGATCTCTTTTGCTTCTGTTCTTGATATCCCGAGATTATCAGCCAGGCCAAAAGCTCCCTGGCCGTAAATGATACCAAAGTTCACACTCTTTGCTTTATACCGCATTTCCCTGGTCACCTCTTTCTCCGTAATATTATAAACCCTTGCTGCCGTGGCGGTATGGATATCGGTTCCGTCTTTAAATGCCTTGCACATATTCTTATCGCCGCTGATGGCGGCAACAATACGTAACTCAATCTGGGAATAATCGGCGGAGAGTAAGATATGCTTATTGTCACGGGGAATAAAGGCCTTTCTGACTTCTTTACCACGTTCCGTTCGTACAGGGATATTCTGGAGATTGGGGTTATTGCTTTGCAAACGACCTGTCACTGCAACTGCCTGTCCGTAGGAAGTGTGCACTCTTCCTGTTTTCCGGTTGATCAGCTGGGGCAGGGCATCCACATACGTAGATTTTAATTTCGTCAGTTCACGGAAGGCCAGGATATCATCCACAATCGGGTGACCTTTAACTGCGAGTTTCAATAAAACATCTTCACCTGTCTGGTACTGTCCTGTTTTTGTTTTTTTGGCGGAAGGATCCAGTTTTAATTTATCAAAAAGAACTTCACCCAGTTGCTTCGGTGAGGCCAGGTTAAAACGAACTCCTGCTTGTTTATATACACTTTCTTCCGCCGTCTTCGCGTCTTTCTCAAGCTGTTTTGAGTATTCACCAAGGAAGGCAGTATCAACGCTGATCCCCTCGAATTCCATATCCACCAGCACTTTTACCAGCGGGCTCTCTACCTCGTTAAAGACCTTCTCTACTTCTTTACCGGAAAGCATGGGTACAAATGCATTTTTTAACTGGAGTGTGATATCAGCATCTTCACCGGCATATTCTTTTATTTTCTCTATCTCCACATCTCTCATATTCCCCTGTGTCTTTCCTTTCTTACCAATCAGTTCTTCGATGGAAACGGGCTGGTAGCCGAGGAATTTCTCACTAAGCAGGTCCATACTCCTTTTGCCCTCCGGCTCAATAACATAATGCGCCAGCATGGTATCAAATAAATTACCGGCTATTTCAATACCATACCATTTCAATACGAGCAGGTCATACTTTGTATTCTGACCGATCCAGGTTTTTTTCTTGTCTATAAACAGGGATCCGAAATGAGCCAGTATCTCTTTTGTTCTTTTTTGATCAGGGGGACAAGGAACATACCAGGCCTCGCCGGGTTTAACGGAAAAACTTAACCCTACCAGTTCTGCATTATTTGCATCGATACCCGTGGTTTCTGTATCAAAACATATCTCATCCTGTTTTTTTAATTCGGCTACCAATTTTTTGATCGCTGCATCGGTTTCAAGGGCCTCATAAGTATGCGGCGTATTATGAATATTTTTATCTGCTGTCAGCACGGGAGTTTCATCACCGGTTACGGCAATGGCTGCGGGTTTATTCCCGGGCTCAATGATATTCCCGAAAAGATCTGTTTGTACTCCCTGTGGGATTTCTTTTTCCACGACTCCTTTGGATGAAGAAACCACGGAGAATTCTTCCCCCAATAATCTTTTTCCAAGGGTTCTGAATTCCAGTTCCCCGAAAACCTCTTTTAGTTTATCCTTGTTCCAGTCTTTTAGCCGGAAATCCTCTTCATGAAATTCAACCGGAACATTGGTGATAATCGTGGCCAGTTTCTTCGAAAGGATCGCCATTTCTTTTCCTTTCTTTACTTTCTCGCCCATGGCGCCTTTTATTTTATCTGCATTCTCCAGCGTTTTTTCCAGGGAACCATATTCGGCAAGGAATTTCGCCGCCGTTTTTTCTCCTACTCCGGGAATCCCCGGGATATTATCTACGGCGTCACCCATCATTCCCAGCATATCGACCACCTGGCTCACCTCTTTGATATTCCATTTCGCGCAAATCTCTTCCGGACCCATTATTTCAACATCGCCTCCCTGGTAAGCAGGCTTATAGATTTTTATTTTTTTTGAAACCAGTTGTCCATAATCTTTATCGGGCGTTACCATGAAAACCTCGTATCCGGCTTTCTCCCCCTTTTTACTCAAGGTACCGATCACATCATCGGCTTCATAACCATCAATGGCGATCACTGGAATATTAAAGCCTTCGATGATCCTTTTGATATCCGGTACAGCCAGGCTGATATCTTCGGGAGTTTCCTGCCGGTTCGCTTTATATTCTGCAAAATCTGTATGCCTTTCGGTAGGTGCCGATGTATCAAAACAAACAGCCATATGGGAAGGCTTCTGTTTGGTGATCAGTTCAACCAATGCATTGGTAAAACCAAACTGCGCGTTGGTGTTTTTTCCTTTTGAAGTGATACGGGGGCTACGGATGAGTGCATAATAGGCCCTGAAAATAAGAGCATAAGCATCCAGCAGAAAGACTTTTTTTTCCATGCCCCTAAGGTAAGAACCCTCCCTGAACTTCGTTACCAACTTTCCCCGCTTCACTATTACCCTGTAAATGCAGAAACCCCGGCAATAAACGCCGGGGCTCCTGTATGTTAACGCTGCTTTGTTTAATTAATAGAAAGCTTTAATGCTGTAGCGCCCTCTGCTGACTTTTCAGTCACACTTGTATTTTTTTGCAACTCCTGCTGGGGAGTTTCAACCAGTACGGTAGTTCCGCTAAATGCGGCCGGGTTCTGCTGGGTGCTTGTCTGGGCTACCCCGGTTACTACTGTATTCGATTTATCTTTATGGATAAAATTCAGGTACAGCGCAAAGAACAATAGGTTGAAAGCAAAGAAATTGGCGATTTTACGGACACGTCTTTTCATAAATATTGGATTTACTGGTTTTACAAATATTGGATTCCACTCGGTTTTCATAGCTAAGATAGAGGCAGCTTCTCCTTACTGCAAGTCTGGGGAATAAAATCTACAGAAATCGGGCACAAATACTTTTGTGGGATTCGTAAATCTACGTGTGGGCTATTTCTTCATAGCTTCCAGCTTCTTCTGCAGCAGGAACATTTGATCCCTTAAGCGGGCCGCTTCCATAAAATCAAGGTCCCTGGCGGCTTTTTCCATTTCTTTTTTGATCTTACCCAGCCCCTTTTCGAGCTGCGGAATGGTCTTGTATTCCGCTTGCTCATCCGCCGCCGTAGTTACCAGCTCTTCATCGGGGGCAATGGCGTATGGATTGGCAGGGTCATATCCTTTTATATCCAGCACCGATGTCTGGCCAAATATTTCTTTGTCCGATTTGATCACCGTTCGCGGCGTGATACCATGTTCTATATTAAACGAAATTTGTTTTTCCCTGCGCCGGTTGGTCTCATTGATCGTTTTTTGCATACTATCCGTCATCTTATCAGCATAGAAGATAACCAGGCCGTCGACATTACGTGCGGCACGACCGGCTGTTTGGGTCAACGATTTTTCATTACGTAAAAAACCTTCCTTATCTGCATCAAGTATCGCGACCAATGTTACTTCTGGTAGATCTAAACCCTCTCTTAACAGGTTCACTCCTACCAGCACATCAATTTTCCCTAACCTGAGTTCGCGGAGTATTTCAATCCTATCCAATGTATGTACCTCGCTGTGTATATACTTTGATTTAATATTGATGCGGTGCAGGTATTTGTCCATTTCCTCTGCCATCCGCTTGGTCAATGTAGTGACCAATATGCGCCCTCCTGCTTTTACCCGCTTGTCGATCTCATCCAGCAGGTCATCGATCTGGTTAACAGATGGCCGTATCTCGATCGGGGGTTCCAGCAGTCCTGTTGGCCTGACCACCTGTTCCACAACTATCCCTTCGGATTTTTCCAGTTCATAACTATCCGGCGTTGCAGAGACAAAAATAGTTTGGTTGGTCAGCGATTCAAATTCATGGAAATTCAGGGGCCGGTTATCAAGTGCAGACGGAAGACGGAAACCATAATCCACCAGGATCAACTTACGGCTCCTGTCACCTCCATACATACCACTGACCTGTGGAATAGTCTGGTGGCTTTCATCAATGATCGTGATATAATCCTTGGGAAAATAATCCAGCAGGCAAAAAGGTCTTGTGCCCGGGCGCCGGCGGTCAAAGAACCGTGAATAATTCTCAATGCCGTTACAATAACCAAGTTCTCGGATCATTTCCAGGTCATAGTTTACTCTTTCGGTTAGCCGCTGTGCTTCGATATATTTCCCTTCTTTTTTAAAATAGTCGGCCTGGGCCATTACTTCATCCTGGATTTCATAGATGACCTGCTGCAGGATATCTTTTGGAGCTACATATAAATTAGCCGGGAAGATAGCAGCGTTTTCCATTTTGGCGATACGCTTACTCGTAACCACCTCAATACTTTCTATTTCTTCAATTTCATCGCCAAAAAAAGTAACCCGGTAACCATAATCCACGTAGGGAAGGTTAATATCCACCGTGTCGCCCTTAACACGGAAACTACCCCTGTTAAATTCGATCGTGGTCCTGTTGTACAATGAATTAACAAGAGAATGCAGGAATGATTGCCGCGAGATCGTTTGACCCTTGTTGATACGGATGATACCGTTTTCATAATCTGTGGGGTTTCCCATGCCATAGATACAACTGACACTTGCTACAACAATGATATCCCTTCTTCCACTTAATAAACTTGAAGTGGCTCTCAGCCGGAGTTTATCGAGCTCATCATTGATGCTGAGATCCTTTTCTATATATACATCGCTGACCGGCATATAAGCTTCGGGCTGGTAATAATCATAATAAGAAACAAAATATTCCACCGCGTTATCCGGGAAGAACTGGCGGAACTCGCCATATAACTGGGCTACCAGTGTTTTGTTATGGGTGAGCACCAGGGTTGGTCGCTGGACCTGCTGTATCACGTTAGCGACGGTAAATGTTTTACCGCTCCCCGTCACTCCCAATAAGGTCTGGTATCTTTCGCCGTTCTCCACCCCTTCCGTCAGTTGACGGATAGCATCCGGCTGATCACCGGCGGGCGGGAAAGGACTTTGAAGGTTAAATGCCATAAAATAACTGCCCGGGTCCCGCTTCACATTTCTACAGGCAGGCAGGCTGCAATTTAACAAAAGCCTTTTCAAAAAAGCTGCTTTCTGCAACCTGAAATTACACCCCGGCGATGCAGCACAATGCCAGTAAGTGGTATCTTTAATATTCCGGCTGTTAGGAATTACGGAGTGTTCGACGCTCCGGGAATATCAGATCATAAACGTATTACATGAAAAGAGATTATTTCCTATACAGCATCTTATCACTCTCCTGTTTTCAACCTGCCCGGCAAATAGTTGCTTTTGGTGAATCCACCAGCAGAAAAACATTGGAGAATAAGCAACGGGGGGGTGCTGTTTTTGCTCCTTTAAATACCGCCTGTGTAAACTAATACAGGCAACCCATTCATTTATGTAATTTGACCCAAAAACAAGTAATATATGCTGAGAAGAAAAGGTAAAATACTCACGCTAGTCCTTTTAATAGGGATGCATTTTTTTGCAAATTCCCAAAAGGTGGATTCCGCGTTAAATGTAATGGCCGCACAGTTCCAGCCTGAAAAAGTTTATATCCATTATGATAAAGAGTATTACGTAGCGGGGGAAACCATCTGGTTCAAGGCTTATATGTACAGTAATGGCAAACCGAGTGGGTCCAGTAACAATTTGTATCTACAACTTACAGACAGCAAAGGGAATATCGTTACCACGAAAAAATATGCAGTTTTCGGGGCTGTTTCAAAAGGAAATATTGATCTGCCGGATTCACTTCCGCAGGGCAATTATTATATCAGGGCCCTGACACCCGCCATGCTTAATTACGAAGAGAGCTTTGTCTACAAAAAAAATCTCTTCATCTTTCGACCTTCGGGAAGTTCAGCAACTGCTGTAAAAACATCCCCGAATGTTTCCCTTAAGTTTTTCCCGGAAAGTGGTAACCTGGTTGATGGTATCCTGACCGTCGTTGGTTTCAAAGCCGTGGATCAATCCGGTATCCCTGTTGAAACAAACGGGGTTATCCATTCCGAAGACGGTACAACGATCGCGTCTTTTAAAAGTTATCACGATGGTATCGGCAAAGTGCAGTTCAAGGCACAGTCCGGGAAAAAGTATTTTGCTGAAGTGGAAACAGAAGCAGGTAAAAGATCCTACCCATTGCCCGAGGTACTGGTATCAGGGATAAGCCTGAAAGTACAGGATGAAAAAGGCGGGAAGAAATTCCAGTTATCCCGGAGTGAAAAAGAGAAAACGAAGTTTGACAGGTTGGTGGTAGTTGCAGATATCAATAACCAGCTGGTGTACGAACAGGAGATCAATTTCGAAGACTATCCTTCTGTAGTCGGTCACCTCGTTACAGACAGCCTGCCATCGGGTATTCTGCATTTTACAGTGTTTGATAAAAATGGAGCACCGATGGCAGAGCGACTTTGCTTTGTTGATAACGGCGAATACAGGGCCAATGCCGATCTTGCTATCGTAAAAGCCGGAACGACAAAAAGGGCAGAGAACACGGTAGAACTTAATTTCCCCGACGCCATTCAGCGCAGTTGTTCTGTCGCTGTGATTGACATGTCTTCCAGTGGTGCTGATGACAGGGAAAATATCTATTCCCGTTTTTTACTGACCAGCGATTTGAAAGGATATATTTATAACCCGGCCTGGTATTTTGAAAACCAGAACGACAGTACCAAACTGGGATTGGATAATCTTATGCTTACACATGGCTGGAGCCGGTTCAACTGGACAAAGATCCTGGCAGGAACCTTCCCGGTGATTACTTATAAAGACAAATCGCTTATGACGATCACAGGAAGGGTCATGGACGAAAAGGATAAAGAGGCGCTTTCGAATGGCACACTGAATTTTTATATAGAAGCCGAAGACTCTACGGCACAAAACCTGGAAGCCATGATTGGTACGGATGGACGTTTTTCAATGGACTCGGTCGCGTTTGCCGGCAGGGCTAAGTTTTTCTATACCTATACAGACAAACAGGGAAAGGCCAAACCGGCAAAAGTCCATATGGACATTAATATGCTGGACGGAAGAATGGAAGCAATACCTGGGAGTCTCGCCGAATCCACGATCGTTAAGAACCCGCTGACTTTGAGCAAGGATGAGATAGACAGCCGTTATCGTTTCGCTCATTCCAAACTCGATGATGTAAAAGAACTGGAAAAAGTGGTGGTTGAAGCGAAATCCAATAAGAGACCTACCGATGTTGTCAATGATAAATATACTACCGGGGTGTTCCGGGAGCCCGGTAAAGTGACATTGGACAATATCAATGACCCGGCCAATGATAAATCCATGAACGTGGTGGATTATATCAAGAACAGGATCCAGCAGATCGAGATACAGAACGGGCGTTTTGTCAACCGAAAAAATATGAGCCTGATGACCGGCCAGAAATGGATCGTTGGTATTTTCCTGAATGAGATACCTACTGATATGATCGAATTGAAAATTTTGCGGGTGGACCAGGTTGCGCTGGTAAAGTTTTATGAAGCAGGATTTATTGGTGCAGGCAGCGGGGCACCCGGCGGCGCGGTCGCGGTTTATACAAAGGAAAGATTCGTAGAAACAAAACCTGATAAAATGGAATATGTAGAGTACAACGGGTATTCTATCATAAAGGAGTTTTATAGTCCTGATTACAATGGCGCGGATGCAAAACGCAGCAGCCTGGATAGCCGCAGCACCTTATACTGGAACCCGAATATTTTTACAGATACAGAAACAAAATCTGTAAAACTTAATTTTTTTAATAATGACATCAGCAAGAAATTCAAAGTAGTGGTGGAAGGGTTTGATGCAGCCGGTAAACTGATCCACCAGGAAAAAATAGTCGGGAATTAACCTTCTCCTGCAAGAGAAAAGCCCCGTGAGGGGCTTTTTTTATAGCTATTATTTAATTTAAAAAGTTGCGGATACACTGATCTTTGGTTCCCTGGACACTTTGCCGGATTCCACGGGCTGGGCACTGATCCCGTAATCGGCTAACCTGATCGTGAAATTAGCAGAAGCGGTTACAACAGCTTTCTTTACCACTATCGTAGCAGGAATAGAGACCGATCTCGTTATACCTTTAATGGTAAGATCTCCTTTTACTTTAATCTTATAGGTACCATCTTTTTTGAATTTTACCTCGCTCAGTTTGACGATCTTACCTGAGAAAGTGAATTTCGGGAATGTCGCAGAGTTCATCCACGTAGCACTATTAAAGTGGTCCTGCATCATCGGGTTGGAAAAAGAAAAATTATTAACTGCTGCTTCAAACATCAGGACACCGCTGGTCTTATCAAGAGAGGCAATAACGGTTTTGTTCCCGGCTTTGGGTAAAGCGTCTTTTGCTGTGCTGGCGTCAAAACTTATCACAGCTGATGTCGTCGATACTTTTTGTGCCATTACGGCTGTAGTCAATGTAATAAGAGACAGGAATAGAATTGTTTTTTTCATTTGTTTTGTTTTATTACTTTTTATTATCAGGTTATTTTAAATGGCTAGTTTTTGATCAATGTAGCCCGTTTGAAGCTGATTGATGTCGTTCCCAGTATCTCGCTGAAAATACTCCCGCTGCAAACAGCTTTTAGCGATACAGGTTCCCCGGACCGGAGAATTTTTACATCCGCAAACTGGTTTTTTTCCAATGAAAAAATGGCGTAAGATCCTGTGCTGTCTGCAAACCTGATGGTACTTGTAGAATCTGGCAGTACATCCACAGAAGCAGTATTTCCTTTTACCAGGATCATCTTCTCCAGGTATTTTTTATTGGCACCGGTATCATTGGTCATAAACTCCTTTATCAGCTCAGCCGCTTCCACTGTATAATCAGCCTTTACGGAAGCAGTGTCTTTATGCGTTTCATTCATGATATACTTTTCTGTCAAATGGAAACTGGCAAATACAAAAGCAGGGCCAGCCAGCAGCCATCCGGCTTTTTTTAACATCGAATTTGCCCCGGCAGTTGAAAGAATAAGTCCGGCTGCTGCGATAGCATGTATCCATGCAAAGATCGTCACCATGCTGAATACAGAACTGCCTGCTCCGAGATCGATCAGGATAGCGGTAAATAATAGATATACAGTAACAAGGGAAAGAGAAAGAAACCCGGTGATAAAAGGTAATAAACCTGTTTTCCTGCCCGTCAATCCGAGAAACAGGACCAGGGCAGAAAGAGCGGGGATAAGCCAGAAAACAAGAAATACAAAACTGAATTGGGGAAATGGGTTGTCTAATCCAAACCTCGCTCCGGCTATTTTAAAAAAATTTCCCGCCGGCATGTCATAACCGGCGATCTTACTTCCATCCCAATTCACCCAGGGTAAAAAAAAGGAGACCAGGAGAATCCCTGCGCAGATAGCCGGCAGCCAGTTTTTAGTTGAATATGTGGAAGAGGCGGTCATTTTTAAACATAACGAGCTGCAAACCTTCTAGGTTGCGAACTGCCAGAACAAATATACAATGTTTAAACATTGAAGTATTGTATCTCCGCACAAATTTTTGCCAATAAAAGAAAAACCCTTCTGCCTGGGCAAAAGGGCTTACTAACTAACCCATCATAAAAAGTTGATATCAAATAACTTAGGAGGCCTGCATTTCTTTTATCTTTTCCCGGATCTTTCCTTCAATCTCCTTTGCCAGTTCCGGGTTATCTACCAGTAATTGTTTTACAGCATCACGTCCTTGGCCTAGCTTATCGCTATTATAACTGTACCAGGACCCGCTTTTTTGTACGATTCCCAGTTCGGTGCCCATATCAATGATCTCACCGTTCTTGGAAATCCCTTCCCCAAAAATGATATCAAATTCAGCAGCCCGGAAAGGAGGCGCTACTTTATTTTTTACCACTTTTACTTTTACGTGGTTACCGATGGCTTCATCACCATCTTTTACCTGCGTCATACGACGTATGTCTAATCGGACAGAAGCATAGAATTTCAGGGCATTACCACCTGTTGTCGTTTCGGGATTACCAAACATCACTCCTATTTTCTCGCGAAGCTGGTTGATAAAAATGCAGATGGTATTTGTTTTTGAAATGGTAGCAGTGAGTTTACGCAATGCCTGGCTCATCAGTCTTGCATGCAGTCCCATTTTACTGTCACCCATCTCTCCTTCCAGTTCGCTTTTAGGAACCAGGGCGGCTACAGAGTCGATTACCACTACATCGAGAGCACCGGAAAGGATCAGCCGGTCGGCGATTTCCAGTGCCTGTTCACCATAATCGGGTTGTGATATTAAAAGATTGTCCACGTCAACGCCGAGTTTCTTGGCATAGGAACTGTCGAAAGCATGTTCCGCATCTATAAAGGCACACATGCCTCCTTTTTTCTGTGCTTCGGCAATCACATGGGTGGCGATGGTTGTTTTACCGGAGGATTCAGGTCCGTAAATCTCAACGACCCTGCCTCTTGGGAGACCGCCGATACCGAGTGCCACATCCAGCCCGATGGAACCGGTAGAGATCACTTCCTGCATGGATTCTGCCTTGTCCCCTAACATCATCACACTTCCTTTACCATAGTCCTTCTCGAGCTTATCCATCGTAAGCTTGAGGGCTTTTAGTTTTTCGCTGTTGTTGGTTGACATGTCGGTGGTTTTTTCTGATTTTGCCATGGGTTAAAGTTATGTTTTTGCGTATTGTAAGTCGGGAAAATCCCCGTCCGGATCAAAACTAAATGATTTAGTAATTAAAAGCTAATATTCTTTGTATTATTTTTTAAAATTACCTGTTAAACATGGTTATACCCGGAGGAATTCAACAGGCTAAAATGTTTTTTTCTGTCAAAATATCTCCTGGGCCATTTTGCAGGAATCGTTATTACAGGTACCTTATAAATATTTTTTTTGCATGTATAAGCTACAACTCCGGACAGGATTATAGGATAACCTTATACTATTTTATTAGTAAGAAGAACAAGTGCTTTATTTTACAGCTTCTCCTGCTTCGGGATATGAAACGACCGCGATGGATTGGAATCGGCAGTGATCAATACCGCCTACTCAGTTTTAGGTATTGAATAATAAATTTAATAAGATTACTTTAACCAAAACTTACTGATGCTTTTAAAAAGATTAATCTGCTTACAAATCTGTTGTTCATTCCTGCTGGTCGTGGAATTATCCGGGCAGCAACCCAGGCTGATCATACCGATCGGGCATCCCGAAACCATCCTGGCTGCAGATATCTCCCCTGACGGAAAAAGATACATTACCTGTTCGTATGATGGGAAAGCAAAGATCTGGAACAAGGATGGATATGAATTGTACTCTGTAGGAGGATTCGACCGGTTTGCCCAGTATGTGGAATTCAATCATGATGGCGCTTGTTTCCTCGTGCGCTTTGAAAAAACGATCGCAGTTTATAAAACAAGTAACGGGGAGATCGTATCACATTATACACAGGACAATGCAACCGGGATAGCATCAGCCTGCTTTATGGCAAACAGCGACCAGGTTTTCTTTACAACTTATTTTACCTACGGGCTTGTCGATACCCATACCGGTGACCTTATTTATGAGGATGAGTTTGGCGATGAAGAGATTATCGCATCCGCGTTGTCGCATGATGGAACCGTTGTTGCGCTTGCACGGGGGAAAAGTATATCAGTTCAGCTGGCACTGACAGGTGAAAAAATCCAGGCCTTTTCTTCAACCGGGACTGAATTTACAACAGTTAGTATCACCGGGGATGGTAAACGTCTTGCTGCCGGCGCAAAAAACGGGGAGGTGATGGTATGGGACCTGGAGAAAGGAGAACTTTTATTTGATCTTAAAGGGCACAAAGAGAAAATTATTTCAGTTTGTTTCAATAAGATTGGTAATCAGCTCGTTTCGTCCGATAACGATGATATGATGATATTATGGAATGCCGGGACAGGGGATAGTTTACACGTAATGAATAAAGCACAGTGCACGCTCGGCGCTTTTTTCAACCCGGCTAATGATAAAATTCTTTGCTATTCTTCCTGGCAGGTACAGTCATGGGATGTAAAAACAGGATTGATGGCATACAATTTTGGAGAAGAACATGAGGGTTCACGTAACAGCGTTGACTTTACAAATATTCATTGTACACGATTCAGTCCTGACGGAAAACATATTATTACATCATCTGCCGATTGTACGGCAAAGGTCTGGGATGCAGAGAACGGCCGCCTGTTGACAGATCTTGCAGGAAAAACGATCCAGGAATCGGCGAGGGTCTATAATGATCAAAATAAAATTCTTATCAGCGGCCAGATCGATGGATATATAAGATTTTGGGACACCCGGACCGGACGTTTGCTGAGTTCATCAAATGAGCATAACAGCTGGATCACAGAAATGGCGCAAAGCCGCGACGAGAAAAAACTTGCAGTTGTTTCGAAAAATGGCATGGTAAGTACCTGGGATATGAAAACCGGGCAACTTATAAAGAAATGGAGAGCCCATGATGGTTGGATCGTATCGTTGGAATTTAACCAGGATGGGAGCAAACTGGTGACCGGTTCCTGGGATAATACAGCCGCTGTCTGGGACTTTCGATCAGGCAAGCAGTTGTTGCTGATGGATCGTTACAAGGAGGCAGTTGATTGTGCCCGCTTTAGTCCCGATGGCAATTATGTATTCAGCGTCTCAAGAGATGGCAGTGCTGAAGTGCTGAGATTAAGCGATTCCAAACTTATCAGGACTTTCAAGACGGAGGGTATGTGGGGTGAGGGATTAATAAGCGCAGACAACAAGTTGCTGATTGTAGCAGGAGGCAGCCAGCTCGTTGCATGGGATATCAACACAGGCAAGCAGGTCTATTCATTCGAATCCGGCCAAAGCATTTATGAATTATCATTCAGTAAGAACGGTAAAAAGCTACAGGCCCTGGTATCAAACAATCCCCAGTTTATTAATGACCGGCCCGGCAAACTGGTCGAACTGGATGCACAAACAGGCAAAGTACTGGTTGAAGAAGAAATACCGGGTGAAAACGGCGAGGCGAATTCTGTGAACTTATCAATTGATGGCTCAGACTATCTTGTCGCTACTAATAAAGGGACCATCTTTTACTTTAAGCGGGAAGGAACAGAACTAAAACGATATTCAATTGAAACGAATGTAACAGGCTGGACCAGCGCGTTTTTCACCGGCAAAGATGAATTTATGGTAGCTACTGATTTCGGATTCAGGATTTATAAACTGGCAGGCGGCGCCGGCGCAATAGCTATTACTGAAAAATATACCGCAATAAACCTGGATAGCCTGAACTTCATGACTTATATACCATCTGGTTATTATCAATGCTCACCCAATGCCGCAAAAATGCTGCATTATGTATCCCAGGATCTTAATGTGATCACTTTTGAACAACTCGATGTAAAGTATAACCGGCCGGATAAAGTGCTTGAAGCAATTGGTGCAGACACGGCGCTGATCCGGTATTATCGAAAAGCATATGACAAAAGAATTAAAAAACTTGGGATCGATACCAGCAGTTTCCGTGCAGGCTTCAGCGTACCGCTATCTGATTTTGTAAACAGGAGTTCATTCACTTACGAACAGCCAGGTCAAAAAATAACACTGCATATAAGGAGCTCTGACAGTGTTTACCTGCTGGACCGTTTCAATATCTGGATAAACGAGGTACCGCTTTATGGACAACGGGGTGTCAGTATCCGGAATTCAAATACGCATTACCTGGATACCACAATCACTATTAATTTATCGCCGGGCAGCAACAGGATCGAGAACTCAGTATTTAACATGAATGGTAGCGAAAGTTTCAGGATGCCCGTCAATACCAGGTACAATCCTATAACAGAACAGGGTGAGACGCTAAGATTTATCGGGATCGGTATTGACCAGTTTAGCGATAGCAAATATAATTTGCAGTATAGTACAAAAGATATCAGGGACCTTTCAGAGAAGCTAAAAGAAAAGTATGGGAAGAATATATCGATTGATACTCTTTTTAACTCGGATGTCACCATTTCAGCTATCAAAGCATTAAAACAAAAATTACTGCAAACAAATGAGAACGATAAAGTGATCATCGCTTATTCGGGCCATGGGATGCTGAGTAAAGATTACGATTATTATCTCTCCACCTATTCTGTGAATTTTGATAAACCGGAAGAGAATGGTTTACCCTATGATGAGCTGGAAAGCTTACTGGACAGTATTCCTGCAAGAAAAAAACTGATGCTGATCGATGCCTGTCACAGCGGGGAAGTGGATAAAGAAGATCTGATACTGATCAACAAGGCGACAGATTCACTGAAACTTAAGAAAGGATTTAAACCTGTGGCATATAAGAAGGAAGCCCATCTGGGATTGAAAAACAGCTTCGAACTGATGCAATCATTGTTTGTAAACGTGGGAAAGAGCACCGGTGCCACGATCATCTCCGCGGCTGCCGGAACCCAATTTGCATTGGAAAGGAATGACCTGAAGAATGGCGTATTCACCTATGCTATCCTGGAGGCGATGAAAGCAAACAGCACCATGAAATTAAGTGAACTCAAAAGCATCGTAGGTAAGCGTGTTGAGGAGTTAACAAAGGGCTTACAAAAACCGACTTCGCGAAATGAAACGATTGCGGTGGATTGGAATGTATGGTAATTTATTATATATGCCCAGCGGATGCTTAATAATATTATCTTTTGCAAATGCTTAATTACCCTGTTGCAGTGATATATACCCCATGAAAAAATTTTTCACTTTACTCCTTATTTCCTGGATAGATACCGCCGGAGCGCAGCAACCTCAATTAATTTTGCCTATGGGTCATAGCTATGGCCCCACTGCTGCAGCAATAAGTCCAAACGAAAAACAAATAGTGACCATCGGTTCTGAAGCAAGATTATGGGATGCAAATACGGGCCTGTTATTATCCGAGTTACCTTATCATTATCCTACTGAAGGTGCAGCGTTCAGCCCGGATGGAAAAACCTTTCTAACCACTTCTGTCAACGCATTCCTATGGAATGCGGAGAATGGAAAACATATCAGGACATTCGGGGAAATTAAACTTGTTGCTGCGGCAGTTTACAGTCCTGATGCAGAATCAATTTATGTGGTAACTACTGACAGCGCCATCCGAAAATGGAATATCGCTGACGGACAACTTCAGCAAGAAGTCCGCATCCCGATCAGCCCATTAGACAAACCCAGTTTTAATACCGACAGGTCTTTACTGCTTACGATACAAGACAACCACCCTTTAACCACTAAGGATACGGTCGTTGCCTGGGATCTATCCACCGGCAAACCCGTTAAGAAATATATTACCCCAGACGTGAATTCCTGTGGGTTTAGTAAGGACGGGTCCTTTATTTTCGCTGTTACTTTATTTGAGATTGTTTTATGGGATTCCCGATCGGGAAAAATGATTAACCGATTTGCTGCTGATGATCTTACAGCAACAGGGAAAGGAAATATCCACGCAGCAGCGATTTCCCCGGATAATAAGACCCTGGCGGCAGGACTTTCCAATGGAAAGATCGTTTTATGGGACCTCGTTACACATAGAATACGGATGGTTTTGAATAATCATTCCGGGAAGATCAATACGATCGAATTTACGGCAGACGCGAAGAAACTAATCAGCACTTCTGAAGACGGCACAACAAAAATTTCGCATATCCAAACAGGACAAATGCTTGCAGTTTTCCGGGGACACGCTCTTAACAGAGATCAAAAAGCAGTATACCGGAAAGACCGGAAACAGTTCTTCACTGTACATGCTGATCATTCTATCAAAATATGGGATGCCTTTACGGGAGTATTGATCCAAACTTTTTACGGGCATAAGCATACAATCATTTCAGCCCGCTACAATGATAATGGTGACGACATTATCAGCCTTTCTGAAGATAACCAGGGGCTGGTTTGGGAAGTTTCTACCCAAAGTATCAAATATAAAATAGAAGAGAAGGATCTAACTTTTGCAGCGTTTATCCCTTATACATCTAAAGTGATGACTTTTTCCAGGTCCGGAAATGCCAAAGTATGGGACCTGGGAAAATCAGAAGCGGAATACAGCACATCCTGGTTTACCAATGGTTCTTTCAGCGATGTTAATTTCCGGAGTGATGGTAAGCATGTATTGGTCTCGAACTTTGTCGAAGGGATTATATGCTGGGACCTGGAGTCCAGGGAAATAGTTTTCAAGGCTCCTCCTACCGTGGGCAGGTATGCGTCATTTTCCCCGGATGGATCCAGGATGCTTTTTATTTTTGACTTCTCTCATATCGGGGTCTGGGATGCAGCCTCTGGTAAAAGAACTGCAAAACTGGACCTGGAGGGAATTGATTTTGAACCGCCGCTTGTTTTCAGTAACGACAATAAAAAGATCTATTCTTTTTGGAGATCAATGGATTCGATCAGTTGCTGGGATGCCATGACAGGGAGATTGCTTTCACGGGTTGATCATTACCCCGAAGGAGTTGAATTCGCGTCTTATGATTCTAAAAGCAACAAGCTACTGCTGCCGGGAAATACAGAACAGAGCATCTATAATTTTCAAAAAAAAACCTATTATTTAAGTTTAGCTATTGACAGTGTTGATTATCTGACGCTAATACCCGGGGGTTATTACCAGTCAAGTACGGGAGCGGCAAAACTGTTACACTACACTACAGGTAACCTGAATGTAATCACATTCGAACAACTCGATGTAAAATATAACCGCCCCGACAAAGTTTTAGAAGAACTCGGTAATACAGATACTGCCTTAATTAGATCCTATCGTAAAGCCTGGGAAAAAAGAATACAAAAACTGGGTATTGATACGACCGCTTTCCGGGAAGGTTACAGTGTACCCAAAGCAGATTTTGTGAACAGGGAGAATATTGAATATCGGCAAAAGTCGGGCACTGTGATTTTACACATCAACGGGATGGATAGTGCTTACCAGCTTGACCGCTTTAACATCTGGGTAAATGAAGTTCCTGTCTACGGTCAAAGAGGCATCAGCATCCGGGCGAGAAACAGGAATGAATTTGATACTGCAATTACGATCAGGCTATCACAGGGAGAGAACCGTATTGAAACATCCATTACCAATGTGAATGGTACAGAAAGCTACCGGATGCCCTTACAAGTCAATTACTCCCCTGCTGTCAAACAAAAGGAAAGCACCAGGTTCATTGGTATTGGTATTGACAAGTTCAGGCAAAGTGAGTACAACTTGCAATATAGTACCAAAGATATCCGTGATCTGTCCGCAAAGCTCAAAGAAAAATACGGGAATGATATAAGCATCGATACGTTGTTCAATGAAAACGTAACAACTGCTAATGTTAAAGCATTAAAACAAAAATTACAACAAACAAATGAGAACGATAAAGTGATCATCGCGTATTCCGGTCATGGAATGCTGAGTAAAGATTACGATTATTATCTCTCCACCTATTCTGTGAATTTTGATAAGCCAGAAGAGAATGGTTTACCCTATGATGAGCTGGAAAGCTTACTGGACAGCATTCCTGCAAGAAAAAAACTGATGCTGATCGATGCCTGTCACAGCGGGGAAGTGGATAAAGAAGATCTGATACTGATCAACAAGGCGACAGATTCACTGAAACTTAAAAAAGGATTCAAACCTGTGGCGTATAAGAAGGAAGCCCATTTGGGATTGAAGAACAGCTTCGAATTGATGCAATCACTTTTTGTAAACGTTGGAAAAAGCACTGGCGCTACGATTATCTCCGCGGCTGCCGGAACCCAATTTGCATTGGAAAGGAATGACCTGAAGAATGGCGTATTCACCTATGCTATCCTGGAGGCGATGAAAACACACAGCACCATGAAAATAAGTGAGCTGAAAAGTATTGTAGGTAAGCGTGTTGAGGAGTTGACAAAGGGCTTGCAAAAACCAACCTCCAGGAATGAAACAATCGCTGTAGACTGGAGCCTTTGGTAAGGATCTTAACTCTTCTTAAAACTGATGAGGAAATTAGTTCCCTTATCTACGCTGCTTTCAACCTGCATATCGGCTTTGTGCGACTGGATGATGGAATAAGAGGCAGTGAGACCCAAACCCATACCTCCCTTTTTTAAGGTAAAGAAAGGATCGAATAATTTGCTGAGGTATTCGCGGGGTATACCACGGCCATTATCTTTAATGGAAATACGATAACTGTTATCCAGCGACTCCAGGCTCACCGAGAGGCTCCCTTTATTCATCTCCATAGCCTCTACCGCGTTGATCAGGATATTCGTAAAAGCAATAACCAATTTGTTCTTATCGGCATCTACCATTATTGGTGAGGAAGCATATTTTTTTTCAACATTGATCTTATGAAGCTGGATACGGTCATAAGCCCGTTCCAGGCTTTCGTCCATGATCTCCTGTAATGAATGTTTCTCAAACATGAGCTCGGCGGGACTGGCCAGGTTCAGCAACTCGGAAATGATCTGGTTGATCCGGATAGAATTGCGTTGAATGATGTTAAGGAATTCCTTTTGGCCTTCATCTTCGTTCGCAGGAATGAGTTGTTCTACAGAGAGAATAATATTGTTCAGCGGATTTCTTATTTCATGCGCCAGCATGCGGATCAGTCGTTCGTTTGCGGCCATTTTTTCCGCCTGGAGATTACCGAGTTCTGCTTTTTTGATTTTGGTGATATCATGAATGATACCATGCACAAGCGGCAGCTGGTCAGAGTTATGCTGGACATAAAGTGACAACAGGCAGGTCTTTGATTCTTTATTATCGCTCAGCAATTTGATTTCGAGGTCATCGATATTACCCGCCGTCCTGACAAGATCACGGATACGGGCTTTCTGGATATCATCATCAATGAATTCGTATAAGTTACGACCCAGCAGTACCCCGTTCTTTGATTCCAGCAGTAAAATTCCCGAATGATTCACTTCGGAGAAAACAAGGTCTGTGCTGGCGATAAAGACAGCGTCTTTGGATCCCTGGAAAAGGTTCCGGTATTTCATCTCCCGGGCTTTCAGTTCTTCGAGGAAACTGGATCTTTCAATAGCATAGCGGATACAGCGTTCCAGTTTTTCAGTATTCAACTCGGATTTGACGAGATAGTCAGTAGCTCCTGATTCCATAGCCCGGATATCGATGGCCTTACTGCCAAAACCCGTAAGCAATACGATAGGGCGGTCAAATTTCAGTTTAGCCGCTTCCTGGAGCAGGTCAAGCCCTGTTTTGTTTCCCAGGAAATAATCAACAAAGTATAAATGATGGGATTTACTACGGATATCTTCGATAGCAGACTCATAATCCTTGAACCAGTCGATGACGAATTCCCGGCCTTCAATGTCTTTAATAAAATCACTGATGAGGAAATAATCATCTTCATCGTCATCAATGATGGCAATTCTTATTTTTTCTCCGTTTAACATGCTGGTGATGGCTTCGTGCTGCTGTGATAAATATTCCACAGGTAAAATTGTTTGTACGCTTTTCCCAAAAATGCAATTGTCCGGGTTTTCCAGCAAAAAAAGTTCCTAAATCATGTTCCGGCCTATTTTCTACAATTTTTTGTCAAAGTACCCGGCTCCATGCTGCAAAGACCTGCATAAGCACTAAATAATTTTATTATGCGTTGTATAAGAAAAAGAACCAAATTTGCGCACTGCCCGTAAATACTATTCCAGGAACAGGTTGCTTTTCTGCTTGTAAAATGAATCAAAAAATTCTGATTATTGATGATGAGACCGACTTCTGTATGATCATGAAGAATTATTTCATGAAAAAAGGATACAATGTAGATCTTGCTCATACTTTAGAAGAAGGGATGGCTTTATTAAAAGAGATCCGGCCGGATATTGTATTCCTGGATAATAATCTCCCGGATGGAGATGGCTGGGATTGTGCTGAACAAATTGTAGAAATAATTCCCCAGGTTAGGGCCTACCTCATTAGTGCTCACCGTGACCGGTCTACAGTACAAAGCAAGGCAAAGAATATAGTGATTTGGGAAAAGCCTATTTCCCTTCATGTTCTCAATGATTTATTCTGAAGATTACAGCTGGCAGACCGATAGCATATACCGGGCTATTTTTTCCAGGTCCTGGTGATTAGAAGGTTTGATCACATAATCAACAGCCCCCAGTTCAAGGCACATCAACTTGAATTTTTCAGAAGCGGAAGTACTCCATACGATCTTGGGGATACTCTTATATCGTTCATTATTACCGATTTCTCCCAGGATTTCGGCCCCATTAAGACCCGGCATATTATAATCGAGTACGATCAGGCAGGGCATCTGTTCATTTTGCAATTTTTCGAGAGCCGACAAAACCTCTTTTCCATTGTTTACAAAGAACAGGATGAACGAGTTATCTATAGATGAAAAGACTTCTGTGAGCATCTCCTGGTCATCGGGATCATCTTCCCCCAGGAGGATGAATTTCTTGGACGTTGAACTCCCTGCAGATCCTTCTAATACAACTTTTTGTGGCACAGTTTTTAAGCAGATTTTAATGATATAAATGTAAGATAAGAGTTTCCATTTGCTTTCCAAATTGCAAGCAAAGGAGATTTTTTTTGTCTTTATGCCTTTGTTTCCGGAGTTTGGTAGTCCTTCACCACCTTAAACAAAACAAATGAAGAAAAAACTAACGCCAACTGCTAAGACATCCCTGTCTGTACCAGTTGTGAGCGAGCTTCCTGCTGAAAAAAATTCTATTAAAAAGAATGTTGGGCAAAGAAATACAAATGCGAAGACCGTTGTAGGAAAACAGTTATTAAAGAACGGGAAAGAGAAGAGTAATGGAAACGGCAATGGCTTGTCCCATCTTGACATCCCTTATTCAAATGAACTGGACAGTCGCGAACTGCTGCATGTATTAGCGGAAGTAAAAGAAGGAAATTTTAAAGTAAGATTGCCGGAAGATAAACTGGGTTTAAGCGGGAAGATCTGCGATACCCTCAACCAGATCATTTCGCTGAACGAGATACTGATGGATGAACTTACCCATGCAAAGAATACCATCGGTAAAGAAGGTCACCTGAATCACCGTGTTTCATTGCCCCGTCATGCAAAAGGATCCTGGGCATCCGGTGTGGATTCCATCAACACACTTATCTCCGACCTTGTACACCCGACCATCGAGATTGCGAATGTAATCAGTTCGGTGGCCAAGGGAAATCTTTCACAGGAAATGCCCCTGAAGATCGGGGATCACGTATTACAGGGAGAGTTTGCTAAAATTGCTGCGGAAGTAAACGACATGGTGAAACAGCTGAACCTGTTCTCCATGGAAGTAACCCGTGTAGCAAGAGAGGTGGGCTCCGAAGGTAAACTCGGGGGACAGGCAAAAGTAAAAGGCGTAGCCGGTGTATGGAAAGATCTTACAGACTCGGTGAACCAGATGGCAGGAAATCTTACTGCACAGGTAAGAAATATCGCGGAAGTAACAACCGCTGTTGCAAAAGGTGACCTGCGTAAAAAGATCACCGTGGATGTACAGGGTGAGATCCTGGAATTAAAGAATACGATCAATACGATGGTGGATCAGCTCAACTCCTTCTCTTCTGAGGTGACCCGTGTGGCCCGTGAAGTAGGTACGGATGGTAAGCTGGGAGGACAGGCCGAGGTAAAAGGTGTTGCCGGTACCTGGAAAGACCTGACAGATTCAGTAAACCAGATGGCCTCCAACCTTACCGGCCAGGTAAGAAATATCGCAGAGGTAACAACGGCCGTGGCAAGAGGTGACCTTTCAAGAAAAATTACCGTGGACGTAAAGGGAGAGATCCTGGAATTAAAGAATACGATCAATACGATGGTGGACCAGCTCAACTCCTTCTCCGCAGAGGTGACCCGTGTGGCAAGAGAAGTTGGTAGTGAAGGAAAACTCGGTGGACAGGCAACGGTGAAGGGTATCGGTGGTGTGTGGAAAGATTTGACTGACTCAGTAAACCAGATGGGTTCTAACCTGACCGCCCAGGTGCGTAATATCGCCGAGGTAACAACGGCCGTGGCGAAGGGTGACTTGTCAAGAAAGATTACGGTGGATGTAAAAGGAGAGATCCTGGAATTGAAGAATACGATCAATACGATGGTGGACCAGCTGAACTCTTTTGCTTCCGAGGTAACACGTGTGGCACTGGAAGTAGGTACGGAAGGTAAACTTGGCGGCCAGGCGAAAGTGCAGGATGTGGGTGGTACCTGGAAAGACTTGACAGAATCGGT
The DNA here is from genome assembly GCA_039921505.1 of Chitinophagaceae bacterium. Taxonomy (GTDB): domain Bacteria; phylum Bacteroidota; class Bacteroidia; order Chitinophagales; family Chitinophagaceae; genus JJ008. The sequence goes on along the minus strand of JBDSBR010000039.1, from coordinate 184,811 downwards.
AAACCTGATGGCTTCGAATCTTACAGCCCAGGTGCGTAATATCGCCGATGTAACAACGGCGGTGGCAACCGGTGACCTTTCGAAAAAAATTACGGTGAACGTGGCGGGTGAGATCCTCGAGTTGAAAAATACGATCAACACGATGGTGGACCAGCTGAACTCTTTTGCCTCCGAGGTAACCCGTGTGGCACTGGAGGTAGGTACAGAAGGTAAACTTGGAGGACAGGCAAAAGTGCAGGGTGTGGGGGGTACCTGGAAAGACTTAACGGATTCGGTGAACCAGATGGGATCGAATCTTACTTCACAGGTACGTAATATCGCCGACGTAACAACGGCTGTGGCGAAGGGTGACTTATCCAGGAAAATCACCGTGGACGTAAAAGGAGAGATCCTTGAATTGAAAAATACGATCAATACGATGGTGGACCAGCTGAACTCTTTTGGTTCCGAAGTATTCAGGGTAGCACGTGAGGTTGGTTCCGAGGGTAAACTTGGGGGCCAGGCTGATGTACCCGGTGTGGAAGGTCTCTGGAAAGACTTAACGGACTCTGTAAATAAAATGGCTTCGAACCTTACTTCGCAGGTAAGAAATATCGCCGAGGTAACAACCGCGGTGGCGAACGGTGACTTATCAAGAAAAATTGAAGTGGATGTAAAAGGAGAGATCCTCGAGTTGAAGAATACGATCAATACGATGGTGGAGCAGTTACGTTCCTTTGCATCGGAAGTAACCCGTGTGGCGCGTGAAGTAGGTACGGATGGTAAGCTGGGAGGCCAGGCGAATGTACCGGGTGTGGGTGGTACCTGGAAAGACTTAACGGATTCAGTAAACCAGATGGCCGGTAACCTGACGGCGCAGGTAAGGAATATCGCGGAAGTGGCGATTGCCGTAGCGAATGGTGACATGTCAAGAAAGATTACGGTGGACGTACGCGGTGAGATCCTGCAGTTAAAAGAAACACTGAATACGATGGTGGACCAGCTCCGTGCCTTCGCATCGGAAGTAACCCGTGTGGCAAGAGAGGTGGGTAGTGAAGGTAAACTGGGAGGCCAGGCTTTTGTACCCGGTGTGGCCGGTACCTGGAAGGACTTAACAGACTCCGTGAACCAGATGACTGGTAACCTTACATCACAGGTGCGTAATATCGCCGAGGTAACAAAGGCGGTGGCATCCGGCGACTTAACGAAAAAAGTAACGATCGACGTTAAAGGAGAAATCTTCGACTTAAAGAATACCATCAATACAATGGTGGACCAGTTGAACTCATTCGCCTTCGAGGTGACGAGGGTGGCCCGCGAGGTGGGTACGGAAGGTAAGCTGGGAGGACAGGCTGAAGTACAGGGTGTGGCCGGTACCTGGAAAGACCTTACGGACTCCGTGAACATGATGGCATCTAACCTTACCAACCAGGTACGTGGTATCGCGAAAGTGGTAACTGCCGTTGCGACAGGTAACTTGAAACAAAAATTATCGATCGTATCAAGAGGTGAAGTAGCCCAACTGATCGATACGATCAACGAGATGATCGATACGCTGGCGCTCTTTGCGGACCAGGTAACGAACGTTGCACGTGAAGTAGGTGTGGAAGGAAGACTGGGAGGACAGGCGAGTGTACCCGGTGCATCCGGTATCTGGAAAAACCTTACGGAGAATGTGAACCAGCTGGCGGAGAACCTGACCACGCAGGTGCGTGCGATCTCGGAAGTGGCTTCCGCGGTAACAAAAGGTGACCTTACACAGATGATCCGCGTGGAAGCAAAAGGTGAGGTGGAAGAATTGAAAGATACTATCAACCAGATGATCGCTAACCTGAAACAAACAACCTTACGTAACCAGGAACAGGACTGGTTGAAATCCAACCTGGCGAAATTTACCCAGATGCTCCAGGGCCAGAAAGACCTGAATACGGTAACAAGAAGAATCCTTTCGGAGCTGGCGCAGGTGGTGAATGCACAAAAAGGTATGTTCTATATCCTTGAACAGGATGATAATATCAAAGAGCAAAAACTGAAACTCTTTGCCGCTTATGCATTTGGGGAAGAAGTAAAAGGTTCGAAAGAATTCGCCCTTGGTGAAGGACTGGTCGGCCAGTGCGCACTTGATAAAGAAAGAATCCTTCTTTCGAATGTTCCAAAGAATTATATCAAGATCGGTTCAGGATTGGGTAAAGCCTCCCCCCTTAACCTGATCGTGTTACCCGTACTTTTTGAAAAAGAGATCAAAGCGGTCATTGAGCTCGCTTCCTTTGATACTTTCAGTGAAACGCACCTTGACTTCTTAAGCCAGCTGACAGAAAGTATCGGTATCGTATTGAATACGATTGAAGCCAATACAAGGACAGAGAGCCTTCTTGTTCAATCACAATCACTCACCGATGAGTTAAGAAGGACGAACGAAGAATTACAGGACAAAGCCCACCTGCTGGTAAAGCAAAAAGAAGAAGTGGAAGACAAAAACCGGGAGGTGGAAGAAGCAAGGTTATCACTGGAAGAAAAAGCGGAGCAGCTGCAGCTTACTTCCAAATACAAATCAGAGTTCCTGGCCAACATGTCGCATGAGTTGCGTACACCACTGAACTCCCTGCTGATCCTGGCGCAACAATTATACGAGAACCATGATGGTAACCTGAATGAAAAACAGGTAAGTTATGCCAAGACCATCCATAGTTGCGGGGATGACCTGATCCAGCTGATCAACGACATTCTTGACCTTTCCAAAATCGAGTCCGGTTATATCTCTACAGACTTCGTTAAACTGCAGTTCAGGGAGATCACTACGTTTGTGGAAACAACCTTCAAACACATTTCTGAGAATAAGAATCTCCGGTTTAATATTGAGCTCGATGAAAAATTACCAAAGAGCCTGGAAACGGATGCGCAGCGGCTTAACCAGATTCTGAAGAACCTCCTCTCCAATGCCTTTAAGTTTACCGAAAAGGGAGAAGTGAAACTGAATATTTACGAAGCCAATCACAACTGGAAGCAATCCAACCATAACCTTGATACGGCACAAAGAGTAGTGGCTTTCGAGATCAGGGATACAGGTATCGGTATTTCCAAAGACAAACAAAACATCATCTTTGAAGCCTTCCAGCAGGCGGAAGGTTCTACCAGCCGTAAGTATGGAGGTACGGGTCTTGGACTTTCAATCAGCCGCGGACTGGCGGACCTGCTGGGCGGATCCATTGAACTGTCGAGTACAATAGGACAGGGAAGTGTGTTTACCTTGTTCCTGCCGATCGATTACAACCCGCTCACTGGTAAGAGAGAGAAACAAACAAACCTCAAAGTAAGTGAGTATAAACTCGCTGAAAGTAATAACCCGGATGCCATTCTTCATTCTGTTCCCACGATCAAGGTAAACGAGACAAAGGACCTGGAAGCGCTGAACGAGATCATCAATGAAATAGGAGACGACAGGAATAATATCAACAGTGGCGAAAAAGTTGTTCTCGTGGTCGAAGATGATATCCGTTTTGGAAAGATTATGATTGAGAAAGCGCATAAAATGGACCTGAAGGTCGTGATCGCAACGGCTTTCGGGGATGTATTTGATCTTGTGAATAAATACACACCCATCGCTGTTACGCTCGACGTAAAGCTCCCGGATGCCAGCGGATGGAGGATCCTGGACCTCTTTAAGAACGATATCAATTTCCGTCATATTCCTGTACACCTGATCTCCGGCGAAGAGAACCGGTTGCTGGCCATGCAGAGAGGAGCCCGTAGTTTTAGTCTGAAACCATTGAAGACAACAGCGCTGAACGACCTGTTCACCGATATTATACAGTACAATGAACGGAAACAAAAAAAAGTACTGATCATTGAAGACAATGAACTGGATTCTTCACAGGTCGCTAAAATACTTGATAACGGGGAGCTGGTCAATATCGAGATCATCAACTCGGGTATAAAGGGTCTGGAAAAGATAAAGGAGAATGACTATGACTGTATCATCGTGGATTATATGCTACCCGATATCGGGGGTACGGAACTGGTCATCGAGATCAGCAAAATAAAAAAGACCCAGATGACACCGGTGGTCGTTTATTCGGCCCGCGACTTTTCCCCGAAAGAAAGGACACAGTTGAAGCAATATGCCAACAGGATATTGCTGAAGGATGTGAATTCACTGGATCTTTTGATGGAAGAAGCGGTCCTTTTGCTGCATATCGATCATAAAGACCTCTTACCGAAAAAGAGAAAACTGATCGAGAACCTGCGGTCGAAGAATGACATACTGACCAATAAGAAAGTCCTGGTGGTGGATGATGATGTGCGTAACCTGTTTGCACTGACCACTGCCTTTGAACGGTATGCAATCCAGACCATCACAGCGGAGAGCGGCCAGGAAGCCATGAACATACTTGAAGAAAAACACGATATTGATATTGTACTCATGGATATCATGATGCCGGAAATGGATGGTTACGAAACAACGCAAAAGATCAGGCGGGAGCATAAGAATACCGGTCTGCCCATCATTGCGGTAACAGCCAAAGCGATGAAGGGTGACCGGGAAAAATGCATCGAAGCCGGCGCCTCGGATTATATAACCAAGCCCGTAAAGATCGACCAGTTGCTTTCGCTGATGAGAGTTTGGTTATATAAATAAGTAAGTAAGTAAGGATGAATTATGGCAACAGGCGCCTCACATAAACCGGATCCGAAGTCCGACATCAAGATACTGGTGGTAGATGACAGGGAAGACAACCTGTTTTCTATTGAAGCCATCCTTGAAAAGGATAACTATACGATCGTAAAAGCCAACTCGGGACGGGCCGCCTTAAAAGTGCTGCTGAACGAACATGATTTTTCATTGATCCTGATGGACGTGCAGATGCCGGACCTGAACGGGTTTGAGACGGCTACCATTATTTATGAAAGAGATAAACTAAAGAATATCCCGATCATCTTTATTACGGCCTATAGTAATGATGAAGACCATGTATTCCGGGGCTATAAGATGGGTGGGGTGGATTATATCTACAAACCGATCAACCCCGATCTCCTGCGGGTTAAAGTAAGTGTTTTCGTGGAACTCTATCGTAAAAACCGGCAGTTACAACAACAGGAAAGCAAGCTGTTATCGGCTAACAGCTCCCTGCAGAAAGAAATAGAAGAACGTAAATTATCGGAAGAGAAGGTACAGCACCTGAACCAGCAGTTAATTGAGAACAATGCACACCTGAAGCAAATGAATGAAGAGCTGGACCAGTTTGCTTATATGGCTTCGCACGATCTCCAGGAACCTTTGCGGAAAATCCAGATGTTCAGTGACAAGATCCTGGTAAAAAAAGACCCTGACGAGGAAACAACAAAATATTTTTCCAAGATCATCAGCGCTTCGAAGCGGATGCAGTCGCTGATTAATAACCTGCTGGATTTTTCCCGTCATTCTGTGAGGTCTTCCGATTTCAAAAAGACCGACCTCAACCAGCTCCTCAAAGAAACACTGAATGAGCTGGAGATGGATATTGAAAAAAGCGGGGCCAGCATCCAGGTTGGCAACCTGCCGGTAATTGCAGCAGTACCTGGACTGATGCAGCAACTTTTTTACAACCTCCTAAGCAATGCTGTCAAGTTCAGGAAGAAAGCAATCGCCCCGGTTATCGATATCAATGCAGCCGAAATGACACCCGAAGAGTTTTTGCAATTATCCGGTCACGTAAATGGAAGCATCTATTACAAGATCACAATAGCAGACAACGGGATCGGGTTTGATGAGCAATACAGCGAAGATATTTTCAAGGTTTTTAAACGGCTGCATAGTTACCAGCAATATGAAGGGACCGGTGTAGGGTTATCTATCTGCAAGAAGATCGTCGAACAGCACGGTGGATTTATCCGGGCAAAAAGCGTGGTAGACGAAGGATCCACTTTTATTATCGGGCTACCCGCCACCCATCCAAGGTCTTCATCAGAAAACACGGTAAATCAGCCAGCCGGCAACCAGCACGGATAAAGCGCCTGCTATAAATCCGCCGTATACTTCCTCCTGGGTATGATCCGACACAATGAAACGGGAACTGCACACCAGGCCGGCAATTAAAAACGCAAGAGAAATATAAATGCCCAAATGAAGGGGTTGTGTCAAACCCATCGACAGCATAAAAGCCACAAGTACACCCATTGAGATAGCATGCAGGCTTACTTTCATCTTTATATTAATCATCAGCGCCAGCCAGGAACTGATAAAAGTAGCCAGCGCCAGTTGAACGGCTTCTTTTGGTAAAGAAAGCTGGTCATCCATCTTATTACTGTTCCACCAGATATACGTGATCCAGAAATACCATACGCCGCAGGCAATAAGCGGGATAATGCGATCTTTTTTTGTATGGAGATAAACGGAATTGATAAAATCGAGTGCTTTTAAAAGAAGTACGGTGATCAGTGGAAAGAAGGTGAACATCAGCACGGCCATCATGACAATCCTTGTCTTATCCCACCGGGATATACCTGCAAAAAAATACGGGTGTCCATACACCATGAATAAAATAATATACAGGGGAACAAAAACAGGATGGAAAAGATAAGAGATGAATGTTGCTGCGGTGCGGACAGCAGGCGGTTGTGGAAACTTCTTATCCCTCACTTCCTGCAACTGGTTTTGATCGTCTATCATCAGCCTCGTACTCATAATCAACCTTGATTTACTGCAAAGTAAAGGAATCCATTAAAAGAGTGCGATTTTGTATCTTTATCCGATTGATCCGTGACCCCTTTGGTTTGTGCCGGGCGGTTGACCATTGTTCACCAAAAAAAATTGCATGAAAAGACTACTGCCAGTCCTTTTCCTGGCTGTTTTTTTCCAGCAGGGATTTTCACAAAAAATAGATAAAGCCAAAATGCAGGCAATGTACGATGCCATCAAAGCAGAAGGCATCCTCCATCCCGATTACGTAATAGCACAATGCATGCAGGAAACCGGTAACCTCAGTTGTAAAAACTGCTGTTTGCGTTACCACAACCTTTTCGGGTTCTATGTAAAAAACAATAAGTGTAAGAAATTCGATTCAGATGAAGAGTGTATCGAATACTACAAGAAATGGCAGGATAAACGCTACCCTAAATGGCGGAAAAAAAATCCCCAGGCAGATTATTACCACTTTCTCAAAAGCGTCGGCTATGCCACGGGCGATAAATATACGAGAGAGTTAAAACCCAAAGTGGTATGGGTGCAAAAGCATCTTAGTTTATAGTTTATTGTTTTTAGTTTATTGTTGGTGCCTGTATATCGAAAAGACATTACAACTTTAGAGAACAATAAACCAAAAACTATAGACCATAAACAATATCTATTTTTTTAATTCTTTTATATCATCTATATGAAACTGCGTGTGTGCCGCAAAAATATTATTGATAAAGAGCAGTTCGTTAATGCCTTCCGCTTTTAGCATCGCAATAAAATCTCCTTTATACCCACGCTGATCGACTACGATGATCTTTTCATAGTTGTTTACCAGGAAAGGGGCAAATGCATTACCGTAGGATTCTTTCACTAAGGCGATCCGCCTCCCGTTCTTATGCTGCGTCTCTATTTTACAAATAGGTAAATCGCCCTGGATAAAGACAGAATAGCTATTATCTCCGTGGACTGTTTCAGCATACATATGTGACTTTGCCCAATAGCCGATACTGTTGGCGCCAATATAAAAATTAATGGAATCCGGAAAGAGGTAATACCGTACCGAATCGGGATTGTTTTTTAAAACATTGCTTTTAGTAAGCCGGTAAAACAACCCGAGGAAACCCGGTTTAACTTTAGAGGGGATGCTGTCGATAGCAACAGGCACCAGGCCAGCGGCTGCACAAAAAGCGCGGTAAGCATAATAGGCCCCGAGACTGGTCCAGTGATGGTCTGTATTAAAATAAATGTATTCAGCCCGGTGTTTTCTTAATTCATCAACGGGGTTGACCTGGATAATCCCCGGGTCCTCAGCAGCAAAAATATCATTGATCGCTTTTTTGTTGGGCCTCACCTCGTTCTTGTATTTCTCTGTTACTTCAAACTCAAATCCAACGGGGATGACGAGGTTATAGATCTTCAGACCAGGTATCTTCAGGCGATTGTAGGAATTAATTACTTCCGCATATTTTTTACCCATTCCCGGGCTCCCGCTGAACAGTTCGAACCCTCGGTTTTTAAAAATAAAAACCGCCCCTTTCTTTACCCCGGTCTGCCCGTCATCCGGTAATATTTCAGGCAAAGGTTTTTCAACTGCCGGAGCCGTTTTTGTTGTATCCTTTGCAGCAACGGGTAGTTGCTTTTTACCCGGGTTGCAGGACGCAAATAGGAGGAACAGCAGTAAAATAATATTGGTAAGCTTCAGCACCTTCCCGTTATTTTTTTAATCCTTTTATCTTATCAATATGAAAGGGGGTGTGGGCCGCGAAGATATTATTGATGAAGAGAAGTTCATTGATACCCTCTGCTTTTAGCATGGCAATAAAATCCCCTGTATAATATCGCTGGTCAACGACGATCACTTTTTCATAATTATTGATCAGGAAACAGGAGAAGGCATTTCCATAAGACTCTTTAACGACGGCAATCTTTCTGCCATTCTTATGCTGCGTTTCCATTTTTACAATGGGCTGATCCCCCTGGAGAAAGACAGAATAACTGTTGGGCCCGCTGGCGCCTTCGCCATACATTTTTGATTTGGCCCAGTATCCTATTTTCGGACTGCCAATATAAAAATTCATGGAGTCGCGGAAAAGGTAATACCGTACCGAATCAGGATTGGTTTGCAGACCGGGATCCCTTGTAAGACGGTACAAAGAACCCAGGAAAGCCGGTTTTACTTTGGAAGCAACCGTATCCAGTGACACAGGCGTAAACCCGGCCGTTTCACAAAAAACACGATAGGCATAGTAGGCTCCCAGGCTGGTCCAGTGATGGTCGGTGTTGAAATAAATATACTCAGTGCGGTGTTTCCTTATTTCATCAATCGCCCACACTTTTTTGATAGTGGAATCCTCCGAATTGTAGATATTCTCGATGGCCGGGCGGTTTGGTTTTTGCAGTTTGGCATATTTCTCCGTTATCTCGAACTCAAGCGCAACAGGAATGATCAGGTTGTAGACCTGTATATTGGGAAGCAGACGGCTATAGGAGTTGATCACATCGGCATAGGATTTACCCATCGCCGGGCCACCTCCGAACATTTCAAAAGCCCGGTTCTTAAATACAAAAACACGTTTTTTTACTTCGCCGGTAGCGCCGTCATCAGGTAAAGGGCCATTGTGTACTGTCTCCTTCTTTGTCGTATCCTTTTTTTCATTCGCTTCTGTATCATTGGTGGGATCATAAATTTTGATCTCGCTGGACTGGAACCCAAGCTTGTTCTTAAAAGCCGCAGAGAAAGCGATCCACTTGTCACGGTAAGGGAAATTATCTGCATAATAATTCTCAATATTCTTAAAATACTTACCAGTCCATAAAGAGCTGTCAGAATATTGCGGGAAAGCAGCCAGCTTACGGTTCTCCATCACGGATACCGTTTCTTTTTTCATGGCCAGGGAAGCAATACCACCCAGCACCAGTATCCCGCAGAATATGGTTACGTTGATTAAATGGATCTTCCTGTTTATGACTTCACTCATATTCGCTTACCTCCTTTTTTTACCCGGTCAGAACCGGAAATAGATGAACGGGTTATAACTTTTACCAACCAGTTGTGCTACGCAGAGAAAAAGTAACAGTACGTTAAAGCCAACCGTCAAACTATCATACATAGTAATGCGGCTTGTCTTTTTATCCACCCATCCTTTCACTTTGTGATAGACAGGCATACAAAGAATGATCGCCAGTACCAGCCAGAATAAATGGGTAGTAAGGGTGTCGAACACTTCCGTATTACCATTGGGTCCGCCTTTGAAAGAGAACAATTTTTTCACATAGGCGATCAGCATATCCGTGTCTGTAAAATAAAAAATCACCCAGCCCGGAACGATGATCAGTAATGCATATACATGTGAAAAGAAAGCAGGTATTTTTTCAAGCGCCTTTAGTAAAAATGCTTTTTCAAGCGCGATGAAAATGAAAAAATACAAGCCCCAGAAAATGAAATTCCAGCTGGGACCATGCCACATACCGGTCAAAAACCACACCACAAAGAGGTTGAAATAAACATGCTTTTTATTACCTCCCAGTGGAATATAAACATAGTCACGGAAAATACTTCCCAGGGAGATATGCCATCTTCGCCAGAATTCACCGATGGATTTGGAGATATAAGGATAATTGAAGTTCTCGCGGAAATGGAAACCAAACATCCTTCCCAGCCCGATCGCCATGTCGGAATAACCCGAAAAATCAAAATAGATCTGCAGGGCAAACATGACCAGCCCCACCCAGGCTTCGAGGCTGGATAGCGAGGAAAGCTCTGTAAAGGTCAATGGATGGCTGTTGTCACCCATATATTTTCTTACCAGTTCGGCTGCAATATTGGCAATGATGACCTTCTTGAAAAGACCGATACAAAACCGGCTTAAGCCGAGACTGAAATCTTTTAAGTTCTCATTCCGTTTATCTATCTCATGCTCCACGTGGGCGTACCGGATGATCGGGCCGGCCACCAAGGAGGAATAAAGCGAGACATACATTAAAAAATTTGGAAAGGAACGCTGTGCCTTTATATCACCGCGGTAAACGTCCACTACATAAGAAATGGTGTGGAAGGTATAAAAAGAGATACCGATTGGCAACGCATAACCCGGCGCGGTAAAGGAAGTGCCGAGGATTGAGTTAACCTGGTTGACAAGGAATACATCATATTTAAAGGTCGCCAGCAATCCCAGGTTAAGGATGAGTGTAAAGACCACACCGATCTTTGCCCATTTGGTGCCCCGGTGTCTTTCGATAAAAAGTGAATTAGCCCAGTCGACCAGGGAAGAGAGGATCAGGAGGGAGATCCAGATCGGTTCGCCCCATCCATAAAAGGCCAGGGAGAAAACGATCAGTACCCCGTTTCTCCATTTTGGGTTTTTACTGCTATAATAAAGAATAAGATTAAGGGGAAGGAAAATGAAAAGAAATAGCAGGCTTGCGAATACCATGAGTCGGGATTGGAAATGTTTAGCCGTGTAAAATACTACTTTGCTTAATGTTTCAAAATGAATAGGAGAGATTTTTTGAAAAATACCATACAACGGGTAGTCTCAAAGTTTTATCAGGAGGCATTCAGTACCTTCACGGCCTAATAATTTTCACATGCAATTAACGGCAAAACTCACCCAGGTTCTCCCGCTCCAGACGGGTAGCGGCAAGAACGGTCAATGGAAAAAACAGGATATTATTGTTGAAACAGAAGGCCAATACCCCAAGAAAGTATGTATTTCTATCTGGGGAGATAAGATCAATGAAAGCCAGTTACAGGTGGGCGCGCAACTCAGTATCTCCTTTGATGTGGAAAGCCGGGAGTATAATGGTCGCTGGTATACAGATGTGAAAGCCTGGAAAATAGAACCCGCAGGCGCAGCAAAGCCAGGGTCTGCAAATGATGGCGGGGAATACTTTGACGAAAGACCGGCGGAGGAAAAGGATGATCTGCCGTTTTAACCTCACACCTCACCCCACAAGCATTGGTTTTCATAAAAGCATAATAGCCAAAATCCCCCTCTCCTTTTGGAGAGGGGGATTTTGAATTCGTTTTTCAATTCAAATTCGGACGCTGTTGGGGTGAGGTCACAATTCCTTCCTCAACCTCGCTACCGGGATATTCAGTTGCTCCCTGTATTTTGCCACGGTACGGCGGGCGATATTATAACCTTTTTCCTGGAGTAGTTCTGTCAGTCGTTCATCGCTGAGCGGTCGTTTCTTATCTTCTCCTTCGATCAGGTCACTGAGTATCTTTTTTACTTCCCGGGTAGAAACTTCTTCACCGCTGTCGGTACTCAACGATTCACTGAAAAAGAATTTGAGGCGGTAAGTGCCGAATTCTGTTTGTACAAATTTGCTGTTGGCTACACGGCTGACGGTGGAAATATCCAGGCCCGTTTTCTCCGCGATATCTTTTAATATCATCGGTTTCAATTCTGTTTCATCCCCCGTCAGGAAGAAACTATACTGGTGCTCCATGATCGCATTCATGGTGCTGAGAAGGGTATGTTGCCGTTGTTTGATGGCATCGATGAACCATTTTGCCGCATCGATCTTTTGTTTGATGAAGAGGACCGCTTCTTTCTGCCTTTTATCTTTTTTAGCGCCACGGTCATAATCTTTCAGCATATCACGATAACCTTCGCTGATGCGGAGTTCCGGGGCATTGCGGCTGTTCAGGGTCAGTTCAAGTTTACCGGCATTGTTCATGATAAAGAAATCAGGAACGACATAACTTTCAGCCTTGTTGATCTCTCCCACAATACCGCCGGGCTTGGGGTTCAGCCGGATTATCTGTTGCATCACATCCCGTAACTGGTCATCATCGAGGTTCAATCCCCGTTGTATCTTTTCGTAATGTTTCTTGGTGAATTCGTCAAAGTAGCGGGAAATAGCTTTGATAGCCACATCCACCGGTTTGCCTTCATCCTTCTGACGTTGTAATTGTATTAGCAGGCATTCCTGCAGGTCACGGGCGGCTACACCGGGCGGATCAAACTGCTGGATCCTTTTGATCAGCACTTCCACTTCTTCGTTGTTGGCCAGAATATTCTGGCGGAAGGCAAGGTCATCTACAATGGCCGGAGTCTCCCTGCGTAAATAACCATCCTCATCAATACTTCCTACAATCTGTTCAGCGATAGCCTGCTCTTTTTCTTCCAGCTTGAGCATACCGAGCTGGTTGATGAGCAGTTCATAAAAGCTGGTTTCTGTTTTAAAGGGTAATTGACGGCCTTCGTCCTCTTCCGGGTAGTTATCATCCCTCAGTTTATAATCACCCACTTCATCATCGCCGTCCTGTACATATTCGCTGACATCGATATTTTCATATTCATCTTCGCTCCCATCCTTTTCTTCATACTCTTCTTCGCCTTCATTGAATTCATCCTTTATCTCATCCGCGTCCTCGTGTTTTTCTTCATCGAGTTCCAGGGCGGGATTTTCTTCAAGCTCTTCCTTGATCCTTATCTCGAGGCTTGCCGTAGGTACCTGCAGCAGTTTCATAAGCTGAATCTGCTGGGGCGACAATTTCTGGAGTAATTTCTGTTGTAAGCTCTGGCTAAGGGCCATAGTCCGATCAGTTTTAGGTGGCAGGACTTTTTTTCAAAAATCCCGCCAAACATCAAAAATAATGCCGTAAATTTAAAGATAAATCATTTAAAGATGTCACAACGGCTTTGTTATTTTCTTGTTGTGTTCCTGTTAATCCAAAACGGGGAAATTTTTGGGCAAAAAATTCCCCCTAATCATCTTTATATTCAACCTGTTCTGGGTTTCAATGATTTGCCGGTCAGTCCAAGTTATAAATCCTATCTCATTGGGAATAAAAATTTTAAAAAAAATCCCTATTGGCTTTTTTTTGATGGAAATCAAAGCCCCGGGGTAGGATTTTCACTGCTGGCCAACAGCCCGGTTGCCCCCTCTTATTACAGCAATTGCCTGGGATTTTTTTGTAAAAAAGAATTGCAACTGGAGAAGATCACAACGGTACCGCTACGCTTAAGGCTGGGCTCACTCGATTATGTCAATTACCTGGAGCAAAAACCCAATGCGGTAAAACCAGGATTCTGACCGTTAATAGGATTGACACTTATACAGTGACGATAGCAGCATCCATTACTTTGCGGATAGCGGCGATCATTTTTTCACCTTTCTCCTTTACTTGTTCTTCCGTCCACAGCAAACTAACAGAAGTAGAGATACAGCGGCTCATGATGACATCGCTGGAAGAAAAATCCTTTGTGGCATGATGGATGACCTGTGCTTTCAGATCCGGGTGCAGGCTGTTGAGCGTGGTGGAATTTTTGAGATGATCCCATTTGCGGATATAATGCCAGTTATTATCGTACCAGTAAAAATTACCGGCTAAAATCTGCTGCGCTTTTAATTCATTGACGACTGCTTTTGTTATTTCTTCGGTCGGCAGGAACCAACTGATAAACGTGCAGCTGTCGCCTTCCGGATCGGGGATTCTCCGGAAAAAAACTTCCGGAACCTTTGCCAGTATGGTCTTTAGCAGGGTATGGTTCTTTTTCTGGATGGCGAGAAACTCCGGTAACCTTTTTATTTGTGCAAGACCGACAGCTGCATGGAGTTCAGAGATACGGTAATTGTAACCGATAAAGGGATGAAGGTCTGCTCCGCGATCTATCCCTTTATGATCATGACCATGATCCGTGTACCCGTCGCATTGCGTATAAATATCTTCCCGGTTGGTCATGACCACACCGCCTTCGGCACAGGTCATCGTTTTTACAAAATCAAAACTAAAAGTCCCTGCATCACCGATGGTACCCAGGGCTTTTCCTTTGTAACTGCCGCCGATACTCTGGCAGGCATCTTCGAGTAAGACCAGTTTATATTCCCTGCAAATCGCCTGCAGGGCATCCATATCGGCCATGCTGCCACACATATGCACGGGCATGATGGCTTTTGTTTTTGTAGTAAGGGCTTTACGGACAGCGGCAGGATCCAGGGTCAGTGTATCATCCACATCTACCAATACGGGAACGGCGCCTACACTTAAGATCGCTTCGAAGGAAGCGACAAAAGTAAAACAAGGCGTGATCACTTCATCTCCATACCCGATCCCCAGTGCACTCAAGGCGGTAGTCAAAGCGGCAGTACCACTGGAAGTCAGCTGGGCAAATTGACTGCCAAAAGTTTTGCAGATGGCTTCTTCGAGCTCCTTGCTCTTCCAGGTACCCTTCCTTGGACCATCAAATCCATAACGCATCAGGATACCAGTGTCCAGTACGTCGTTTACTTCTTTCCGTTCTTTTTCACTCCAGAGTTCGTAACCGGGCATGGGAGAATAATTAAAAATTAATAATTAAGAATTAATGATAGCAAAGTTAGTATCTCGTACCCAAACCTCACCCCAAATCATTCGCTGCGAATTGAAAACGAATTCAAAACCCCCATATACCTCACCCCCCACCGACATCCGTTCCATAAAAAATCATTGGTTTCCAAAGACCCCCTCTCCCGGGGGAGAGGGGGTCTTTGAATTCATTTTCAATTCGAAAACGAATGCATGTGGGGGTGAGGTCACGGTTTATAAAAATTCCATTTCCCACCCGGCTGCACCAGGATAGCTATCTCGCTCAGGTCACTTTCATTATTGTTCTTTCCTACGGACGTTATCACATACCGGTAAGAAAAATGCTGAGAGGACAGCGCTTCGGTGAAGGTGAACCCTTCGGGTTTGGTTACGATTCGCGAAATGTATTTGGGAATATTACCAAAGGTCTCGCTATGCGAATCGGCGGCATACTGGTACACCACATAATATTTAATATCTACCCTGTTCCTGGGATCGGGTCTAACCGTGAGTTGTATCATGGAATCGCTGGTGATCGCCCTGTCAACGATCGGCGGCCAGGGTTTTTCATTATCGATCCAGCGCATCGGAGGGAGCAGGGCGGGATATTTATAATAATTTTCCCTTAAACTGTCATTCCAGCCATTAGGGTTACGGTCGAATATCCTGCTGCTGTAATAAATACTCCCCTGCACCGTCGGGTAACGTCGCAGCAGTTTTATCTGGTCGGGGAGTTCATCGGGTCTTTTCCAGCGGGGATAATTCTCTTCTACTTTATAAATGCCATGACCGATATAGACATGACGTCCATAACTATGGCGGCTCCACCAGTCGAGCATTTTCTCATAAGCTACTTTATCATGCCCGATCTCAAAATAGATCTGAGGGGTCACATAGTCGATCCATCCATTCTTTAACCAGAGCAGGATATCGGCATAGAGGTCATCGTAATTGGTCTGCCCTCCTTTACTGTCACTTCCTTCCGGGTCATCTTTTTTATTTCTCCATACACTGAAAGGCGAGATACCGAGGCGGCACAATCTTTTTTCCTGGTTGATCGCTGTATGAATGGCGAGGATGATGGAATCGGTATTACTCCGGCGCCAGTCATCTTTTTTAAGCGGGCTGCCGGAACTCCTATATGCCTGTTCATCGGGAAATTCTTTACCGGGGATACGGTAGGGATAGAAATAATCATCCATATGGATGGCGTCCACATCATAACGTTTGACAATATCCCGTACAACATTCACGACGAATTTCTGAGCTTCTTTATTACCGGGATCAAAATACTTTTTATCACCGTAGTTCAGGAACCACTCCGGGTGGATCCGGGTGATATGGTTGGAGGCCACCGAAGAACTGCCGAGATTATGGATGGCGCGGTAAGGATTCAGCCAGGCATGAAACTCCATTCCTCTTTTGTGAGTTTCTCCGATCATCCATTGAAGAGGATCCCAATAAGGAGAGGGGGGTTGTCCCTGTACTCCTGTAAGCCACTGGCTCCAGGGTTCGTAGGGCGAAGGATAGAAAGCATCCGCAGCGGGGCGGACCTGCACAATCATCACGTTCATACCATTGCGCTGGTGCATATCAAGCAGGCGGATATAATCGGCTTTTTGACTTTCAGGATCTGTTACCCCTGCTTTGGGCCAATCTATATTATTTACGGTAGCGACCCATACCCCACGAAATTCATATTTGGGCTGGGCGATAAGAAATTGAAATGACAACAGGGCGGCTACTAACCAGGCGGATCTAATCATGTTTTCAGATTCGGGAAAAAAACTTGGTTCGGTAAAAATTAGGTTCACCGCCTTCTCCGCCAACTGGCGGATTCAGCGGAAGCATAAAAATACATCATTCACGGCCATCACGTATCTTATCCAGCAGGTCACTGAGAATATTAGCATCTTTTTCTGAAAGATTGCCCATCACGCCATCGATCTCGTCCTGGCGCGTATCCAAACGTTCAAGCAATTTCTTCCCCTTGTCGCTGATAATAACATCCACGAGACGCCGGTCATTCTTGCAGGTCAATTTTTTTACCAGTCCTTTGGCGATCAGGCGGTCGACAATGCGGCTGGTATCACTCATTTTTTCCAGCATACGCTCTCTTATCTGTAGGGTGGAAAGTGGTTTGGGAAAACTTCCTCTCAGGATCCGGAGGATATTAAACTGCTGGGGGGTAACATCTTCTTCTTCGAAAATCGTTTTTGTTTTTTCCCGCATCCAGGAAAGAGTATAGATAAGATTAATTGCGGCCTTCTGGTGAGGGTTGCGGAATTTAGCCTGTTGTATATCCTGGTCGATACCCATAATGAATGATTTTCCGGTTAAAAGTAAAAAGTTTCGGGCGAAGCAATAAGCCCTGCCCAAAACTTTTTGGATCAATTGCCCTTTTCGCCGGATTAATTGTTATAGTAGAACTTTTCTTCCACGATCTTACCATTTTTCCAGCGCTGAACAGCCAGCTGGCGGTAAGTACGGGTACCAAAATCCTTGTGAGTAAAGTCCATCCACCACTCCACGGCAGCAATATCATCACTGATCACCGTGTTCAGTACTTTGGCGCCGCGGAACTCGGTAAGACCGTTTACAAAAGTCTCTTCGTACTGGCGGTTCACTTCCTTACCTACCCGGGCGGGGTAGTCATTGTCCTGCATTACAACATCTTCCGCGTAAAATTTTTCAAAAGCATCCAGGGTTTTTCCTTCAAGGATCATCTGGTTGAGCTGGTCAACATTTGTTCTTAAGTCACTCATGATTTTTATAATTTAAGTTGTTTATGAATTGAAAACACAAAATTAATGTTGCAACATTGATTTTCCAAATAAATCTTTGGAAAGGATGATTCATTAGCCATTTGTTAACATTGGGAAAGCAGCAGGCAGGCAGAAAATCCCCTCTTAGTGGTATTGCCGTAAATGACGGAAACCGTTTTCTTTGCACCACGAACCTTAAATCACTGGACCATGAAGTTGTTATCTGATTCCATCCGCCACTTTTTTGAAGGCTTTACTTCCTTCTATACTTCGATATTTGATGAGATGAAGAAATGGTGAGACCAGGCTATTAGCTCCTGGCAGTTAGCTGCCGGGTTATTAAACCGATCAGGTCTTACCGCACTATTAGGAATAGGCTATCAACTGGTAACTAATAGCTAACGGCTTTCCTCAATTCCGCTGCTAATTTGAACATAGCGAACAAATGATGCGCTTCATGGAGCAGGAAAAAATTCAGCCATTGCAACAGGGTCATTTTTCCAAATACCGGGTGAGTACCCGTTTTAGCAAGATCCAGGGAGGGGAAATTGAGAATTTCAGCCGCCATTTCTTTACGGACCGTGATCAAATCCTGCATAATCTCTCTTGTTGATCGCCCGCAGTTATCGAGGAATAAGGGATCCGCTTCAGCTGTATAGCGCGGAAAAGAAGGATTTTGTTCTTCCAGTATCTGTTTCACTCTTTTGATAAAAGTATGCTGGTAGGTTTGCAGGTGAACGATACTCTCGAAAATGGACCACTTGCCTGGAATGATCTGCCGCCGGACCTGCTCATCGGTCAGCCCGTCAATGATATCCACTAATGTCTTGTGCTGGTATTGTAGCCTTGTTGACAATGATGAGGGCATTTCCATAGCAAACTCATTTGATGAATGAATCGTTGTGCTACCAGTTTATTGCTCAGTGCTTAACCTTAGATGATAACTGAGAGATAATAGATGATAGTTCTTCCTGGTTGAAGACTTTTTGATGATCCAGAACAGTTTCGATACTGAAGCACTATTATCTATCAGTTATCATCTGTTATCCTTCGCTACGCTCAGGATGACAAGAGTCCTGGTTACTATCTTTCCCACACTTTTGTGCCTTCACTACAGTTGGAACAGATATCGATATTCCGTCGACCTTCGAGAATCTTTTTTCTGAATTTAGTGTATTCCCCGTTCTTCCAGATCTCTTTAAATGATTTTTTCTTCAGGTCACCGAGTTGGTGCTGCGCATCTTTATCAAAACAACAGGGTGCTACCAGCCCATCCCAGGTAATCACGGGATCGTGCCAGAGCCGCCAGCAGTGATTGGCCAGGGTCCCTTTGAAAGTATGCCCCTTATCTGTTTTCCGGTAACGGCTGTATTTATCTATTGTAGGGATCAGCTGGTTGGGGTCGTTCTCATAATCATAGACCTGTGCCGTTTTAAACCACACATCATCCACACCCACCTCCTGGGCCAGTTTTTTCACTTCTTCGACCTGGTGCTCATTTGGTTTTACCACTAAAAACTGGAATACAATAAAAGGTTTTTTACTGTTTAATTCTTTTTTCCATTTCACTATATTCTTTGCACCCTCAATCACTTTTTTCAGCTGGCCACCGACACGGTATTGTTCATACACCTCCTGCGTGGTGCCGTCGATAGAAATGATCAGCCGGTCCAAACCGCTTTCGATAGTTCGTTTCGCGTTGTCGTCATTCAGGTAATGCGCATTCGTGGAAGTAGCGGTATAGATCTTTTTCGAGGAAGCATATTCCACCATGTCCAGGAAACCAGGGTTGAGATAAGGCTCTCCCTGGAAATAAAAAACGAGGTATAAAAGATCTTTGGAGAGCTGGTCAATAGTCTCGCTGAAAAAATCTTTTTGTAACATACCGGTAGGGCGGGTAAAAGCTCTTAAGCCGCTCGGGCATTCGGGGCAGCGGAGGTTACAGGATGTCGTAGGTTCAAAGGAAATAGAAACCGGGTAACCCCACTGAACAGGTCGCTTTGTCCACTTGCTTATATAATAGCTGCTTAGCACCTTCACACCGTTCCAGGCACGGCGGGCTGTGAGCTTGGATAAAAGGTTTAAACTGTCTCTCCTGTTAAATCTTGCCATCAGTGGGTAAAGGTACAGATTCGGTAGTTGAAGCACCGTGGTACCCGGTAAGTTGTTATCTTGAAATGAGTTTCCTATGCATTCACAGTTTCCGACATACTGTATTTTTCCTCTTGGGGATAACGGTGTCACCGTTGATTACGGTAATAGCATCAACGAGGAAACCAACCAGTTGGTCATCGCCTGGTTTAATCATTTGCGGGCATTCTCTTTACCCGGGATGACAGAAGTGGTTCCTGCCTATAGTTCCTTTACGGTTTATTATGATATCATCACCGCCAGGAAATTAGCTTCTCCCGGTCAAGCGGGATTTGATTTTATCAAGGCGGCGCTGGAGCAAAGGATGACGGAACCTTTTGAGCAGGAATCAGCCGTTGAAAGATTGGTGAAGATCCCCGTTTGTTATGAAGAGGAATTTGCCCCGGATCTTTCTTACCTCGCTGCTGAAAAAAACCTGACCGTGGAAGAAGTAATACGGATACATATCCAACGAAAATACAAAGTGTATATGCTGGGTTTTTTACCCGGCTTTAGTTATATGGGCGAAGTGGATGAAAAGATCGCTATGCCACGCAAACTGCAACCACACCCGGTGGAAGCAGGCGGAGTCGGTATAGCGGGAAAGCAAACAGGCATCTACCCTTTACATTCACCCGGGGGCTGGCAGATCATCGGCAGAACACCGGTAAAATTGTTTAATCCCCGTCAGGAAGAACCCTGTCTATTACAGGCAGGAGACAGGGTTGAATTCTACCCGGTCAGTAAAAAAGAATTTTTAGAAATACAAGACTTCGCTTCCCGGGAAGGAACCGGGAGAAGATTATGAGAGTAATTAAAGCGGGCATATTGGATACCATACAGGACGCAGGGCGTTTCGGCCAGCAGCACCTGGGTATTAACCCTACCGGCGCTATGGACAGGTATTCCATGCAGGTCGCTAATATGCTTACAGGTAATCCAACCAATGAGGCTGTAATCGAAATGCATTTTCCCGCTGCTGTTTTTATGTTTACCCAACCGGCGCTGATTGCGTTAGGCGGCGCTGATCTCAGTCCCAGTATCAATGGCGAGCCTGTTCCACATTTGCATGCCATCGCAGTGGTAAAAAATGATGTCCTGCAGTTTCATAAACCGGTAACGGGAGCGAGAACCTATCTCGCGGTCCGGGGTGGACTGGGCATTGAGAAATGGATGAACAGTTACAGTACGAACCTGAAAGCAGAAGCCGGTGGCTATAAAGGCAGGAGCCTTCGTAAAGAAGATGAACTTTTATTGAAACAAAGGTTTCCTGACCTGCCAAACAAGCAAGAGTTTACAATCCTGCCCTGGAAGGCCGATACAAACTGGGAAGAAGAAAACAATGAGATACTTGTATTACCAGGAAATGAGTGGGAACGGCTGACGACCGAATCAAAGGAAAATTTTACCATGAGTTCTTTTGTCATTACCCAGCAATCCGACCGGATGGGCTACCGGCTGAATAATATTCCCCTGCACAGCCTACGCCAGGAAGAAGTCGTTTCGTCGGCAGTGGGTTTTGGTACGATCCAGTTACTACCGGATGGGGGTTTGATCATTTTAATGGCCGATCACCAGACAACAGGGGGCTACCCGAGAATGGCGCATGTCATCTCTGCCCATCACTCTAAACTTGCCCAGATGAAAGGCGGTGACAAAATCCGGTTCTGCTTTACGGATCAGCAAACAGCAGAAGAATTATGGATAAAACAGCAGCAACATTTGCTCCAACTGCAAAATGCCTGTACATTCAGGTTAGAAGAATATTTTCATGAGCCCAGACATTAACTGCGATATGGGAGAAGGTGTCGGCAATGATGCGCTGATCATGCCCTTTATTAATTCTGCGAATATTGCCTGTGGGTATCATGCAGGAGATTCTTCAACGATATGGAACACGATTGAACTGGCTGTTGAACATAACGTAAAGATCGGGGCACATGTTTCTTTTTTTGACCGGCCAAATTTTGGCAGGACAGCAATGAATTTACCGGATGACGAACTTTATGATCTTATCATCCAGCAGTTGATTTTATTCAGCGAGATCGCTGGTTCTTTTGACAAGCCGGTTAATCACGTAAAACCCCACGGAGCTTTGTACAATATAGCTGCTGCTGTCCCATCGGTTGCGAAAGTGATCGCCAAAGCCATAAGAGATTTTGATCCTGCCCTGGTCCTATATGGCCTAAGCGGAAGTCATTCGATCAGGGAAGCAAAATCAGCAGGATTAAAAACAGCCAGCGAAGTATTTGCCGACAGGACCTACCAGGATGATGGTTCTTTAACCCCGCGTTCCCAACCAAATGCCTTGATAGCGGATGTAGATAGGGTCATTCAACAAGTAGGACAGATGATCAATAAAGGAACAGTAACAACGGTATCAGGCAAAACAATTCCTCTCCTTGCCGAAACAATTTGCATCCATGGAGACGGGGAACATGCAGTGGAGTTCGCAAAAGCTATTTACGGGAAACTGAAATAAATATTCATGCAGGCTAAAAAAACCAACTACAGAATATTTGGTGGAGTGGGCCTGGGAGCTGCCTTTCTCATGGCCAATTCTTCGATCGGGCCGGGCTTTCTTACACAAACAACGGTCTTCACCCAGCAACTAATGACAAGTTTTGGATTTGTCATTCTTGTCTCCGTGTTGATAGATATCGGCGCGCAATTAAATACCTGGCGGATCCTGGCAGCAAGTGAACTGAGGGCGCAGGATATTTCCAATACATTATTACCGGGACTAGGTTATTTTTTATCCGTACTGGTAGTGCTGGGTGGTTTTGCCTTCAATATCGGGAATATTGCCGGTTGTGGCTTAGGTATAAATGTATTGACAGGTCTTTCGTTCCAGCAAGGGGCAATCATCAGCGGGGTGGTAGCGTTAATACTTTTTTGGGCAAAAGAGATCGGTAAAATGCTGGACGGGTTTACCAAAATCCTGGGAACGATAAAAATAACCCTGACCTTATTCATTGTATTTAGTGCACACCCGCCTCTGTTGGAAGCGATCCATCATACCGTTATCCCGGAAAAGATCAGTATGATCGCTATTGTTACCATCGTAGGTGGAACAGTAGGAGGCTATCTTACTTTTTCTGGAGCTCACCGTTTACTGGATGCGGGTATCAAGGGGAAAGACAGGCTGAAAGAAGTAGATAAAAGCGCTTTGACCGGGATCATTATATCCACCATCATGCGGTTCATATTATTTCTTGCCGCGGTAGGGGTGCTTACACAAGGCGCCGTAGTAGATAAGAACAACCCGGCCTCTACTATTTTTAGTTTTGCGGCGGGTGAGATCGGGCTCCGTATTTTTGGTGTTGTGCTATGGAGCGCTGCCATCTCTTCCGTGGTAGGCGCCTCTTATACCTCTGTTTCTTTTTTCAAAACCTTTCATCCCTGGCTGGCAAAACATGAACGGTTCTGCATCTCGGTCTTTATTGTTTTAACGACTGTTATTTTCGTTTTGATCGGGAAACCCAAAGAACTGCTTTTATTTGCAGGAGCTATTAATGGATTAATCTTACCCATCGCGCTTTCGATCATGCTGATCGCAGTCACTAAAAGAAGGATCATGAAGGGATATAAACATCCTGTATGGATGCAGGCGGCAGGCTGGGCGGTGGTGGGAGTAATGAGCTGGATGGGGTATGTGATTATTGAGGAAACGATCAGTAAACTTTAGGGGAATGGTGAGTGGCGATAGGAAGGACAATGGTCCATCGCCTAGGGCCTGTATTTTTAATCTGTGTTCATCCGTGTTAATCCGTGGCTAATTCTATTCACAGCTAAAAACAAAAAAGCCCAACCATAGGGTAAGTTGAGCTTTTTGTTATCATCCATCCTTGTTATTGTGTCCAATCAGCCGTTTAATATTTTAGAGCCTAGCAAATACGCCTTGCCGGGATGATATATGAAAAGACAGGTTCCATTCTTTATTGTAGTGATGATCTGCGCCGATTCTTTTTGCGGCACCGCCGGGCATCCCCAGCTGCGTCCCATGAATATACCAGCTTTCGCTCTCGCAGGATCGACATAAGCAGCGCCGTGTATTACGATCGTCCGCTCCAGCGCTTTGTCATTATAACCGGGATCAACTCCATTGATACGTAAGGACAAGCCATGTTCACCGGTATAGGTCTGCGCAGTTATATAAAACCCGAGACTGCTCTGCAGCGATTCAGGCCTGTTTGAAAAATTGGTAGCATATTCACCGCCCGAATTTTTTCCATGTGCTACATAGGTATTCATAACAAGCTGTTCATTTGCCACATCAATGATGTATAATCTTTTTTGCCGGGAAGACTGGCTGAAATCACAGATGGTTAGATAATTACTGCGGCTGATTATTCTTTTTGCCAGCAATTTCTGGTATCCTTTCCATGCATAACTAAAAGCTTGTTCCGATAATCCGTATTGCTGCAGGCTGATGGTATTATATAATACGTCCGCCGCAGTGGCCGTGCTGAAAGAAGAGTCCGCTATAACAGGATGAGAAACCGCAACAACCAGGGAAGGGCTGTTAACTGTTTGTTCAGTCGGGATAATGGTAAACGAAGTACACATTAATCCCACGGATAATGGAATAAAGAGTTTTCTCACTTGGGGTACGGTTTTTCTTCGGTATAATTCCTTTCCGGGTCTTACACCACAGGATTGGATCATTAAACGAAAGGCAATGCCAAATTATTATCTGATTGTTAAATCTGCAAGGAATAAAAGATTGTTTTTTAGTCTTTTGCGAACAAGTACTAAGAAGCCACAAAGAACAACCAAGGAAATCTACTAGTGTATAAGTGAATTCTAGTATGAAAAGGAGCCGTGACCATGAGCCGAGAGCCGAGAGCCAAGAGCCGTGAGTAGTGAATGGTGAGTGAAGAACAAAAGAAAAAAAGAATACAGGAGATAAAACGACCCAACCATAAACAACAAATCCTAAACTATAAACCCCACCTAGTTTTCCATTGTCTTATTAATGTCCCGTTGCTTCGTGATGAACTCATTCGAATAGATCTTCAGCAGTAGCATGAATAAGGAGATCAGCAATGGACCGAATATTAAACCGATAAAACCAAAAAGGCTTAAGCCGATAATAACCCCGAAGACCGTTGTAAGCGGGTGAACATTCCCCAGCTTTTTCAGCAGGGTAAAGCGTAATACATTGTCAACTGTGCCGATCACGCCAAAACCAAAAATGAGCATGGCGACACCACGGCCGGTTTCACCATTGGCGAAAAGGATAATGGCAATCGGAACATAGGCCAGTGCAGCGCCCACCACGGGCAGCATCCCGGCGATACAGGTCACGCCAAACCAGAAGAAGGGTTCTTTGATCCCGATAATTAAATACCCGATCAGCCCGATTACGCCCTGGGCAAAAGCGATAAGAGGGATACCGATAGCATTCGACTTGACCATGGTATGTACTTCTTTACTCAGCTGGGAAACATTTTCATCTTTCAGCGGGATGTATTCAAAAAGCGTATTCTCCATTTTCCTGCCGTTCATGAGCATAAAATAAAGAATGAAATACATAAAGAAGATCGTGGTAAGTGTATTGAACGTGGCGCCGAGAATCATGGGCAGGCTTTGGGTGATACTGTTGCCCAGTTTATTGATATTCTCATTACTTGCAATGACCACGTCAAAACGCTGTTCCAGGTCAGTCACCAGTTTTTTTAAGGCAGTGGTAAGTTCTGCCGAGTGCTGGATCGCATAACTTACTTTGGAAGAAAGCATATTTACCAGTAATCCCACCGGTAATAAGATAACGATAAAAGAAAACAACATCAGCAGGAGGGTAGTCCACCCCTTACGCCATTTCTTTTTCTCCGTGAGGTAGAACATCCATTTGTGAAGAAGGATATACAATGTAACAGCGCCAAGCAGGGCGGGGAGAAAAGAAGACAATTCAAGGAACAACAGGATACCCAGTAATAATATTACGATGATAAAGAATACCTGCCGGATCCGGTTCTGGCTGAAAATGTCATTCATATAGTTACTAAGTTAGCAAGAAGTAGATGAATGGGGTTTGGCTAGTGGCTAGTGGCTAGTGGTTAGTAGGAATACAACTCATTATCTCCTTTTCCTACTAGTCACTAGCCAAACACCATTGACTAAATTTTCACTTGCTTCCATTTACCCTTCCTGAAATAATACCAGGCCGCCAGTGCTAAAATGGATTCCGCTACCGGGATCGCGATAAAAGAGCCTACAGGTCCCATCGCAAGCGGCAGGGATAAGATCCAGGCCAAAGGAACCTGGAAGGCCCAGAAACCTATCAGGTTGATCCAGGTCGGCGTCTTTGTATCACCCGCTCCGTTCAGCGCCTGTATCATCACCATACCGATACCATAAAAGATATAACCCGATCCAATAATCTGCAAAGCCATGGTGCCGTAGCGGTGCACACCCGGCTCTTTAGTATAGATACTGATAATGGGAGAAGCAAAAAACAGGAAGAGCAGCATCACTCCTGCCATAAACAGTGCATTGTATTTTGCGGTTAGCCAGACACTTTGTTCTGCCCGCAGTGGTTGTTTGGCGCCAAGGTTCTGTCCCACAAGAGTAGCCGCGGCATTACTCAGTCCCCAGGCAGGCATGATAAAGAACACTACGTTACGGATAGCTACCTGGTAACCTGCGGATGCTTCAGTATGACCTGTATAGGCAACCAGGGCAGCGAGTACAATCCAGCTGCCGGACTGTATCACGAACTGGAAAGTAGCCGGCCAGGCCACGTTCACAATATTTTTTGCCACGGGCGCATCCCACTTGAAATGCCAGCGCTTTAATTTAATTGTTCCCTTGCCTTTGAATAAATGATAACACTGGTACAACACACCAGTACTCCGCCCGATCACAGTGGCAATAGCGGCTCCTTTTAATCCCAGCTCGGGAAAAGGGCCATAGCCATTGATCAGTAAAGGACAAAGAATAATATTCAGCAAGCTGGCGATCCACAGGCTTTTCATCGCCATGGCTGCATCACCGGCACCCCGGAAGATCCCGTTGATAAGGAATAAAAGTATGATCGCCAGGCTACCACCCAGCATGATACGGGTAAAGACCGTTCCTTCTTTTACCACGGTGTCCGAAGCGCCCATGAGGTGTAAGATATCGGCGGCGAATATGATCCCGAGTATACTGATGACGATCGTTATCACCAGGGCGATCAGCAATGATTGCGCACCCGCATGCGCTGCTCCTTCAGGATCCTTCTCACCGATACGTCTTGCAACCACAGCAGTGGCGGCGGTACTCAACCCGATGGCGAGAGAATAAATAATGGTAATAGAAGATTCGGTAAGTCCTACCGTAGCTATCGCATTAGCGCCGAGTTTGCCGACGAAAAACATATCCACGACAGCAAAGACCGATTCGAGACTTAGTTCAAGAATCATAGGAATAGCGAGCAATACAATGGCGACACGGAGACTTCCCTGTGTATAATCGTGTTCACCGCCTTTCAGGGATTGTTTGAGTAAAGCCCAGAAATGAGATCGTTTATTATTATAAATTGGTTCTGACATGATTGATAAATATTAACTCCTTCCGAAACGTTGTCTCCTTCGCAGTGCCGTTATCCTGAGCGTAGTGCTGTCATCCAGAGCGTAGCGCCGTCATCCTGAGCGTAGCGCCGTCATCCAGAGCGTAGCGAAGGATTCAAAAACCGGTGAAGATCGCTAAAAGGAAAGATCAAAACAAGGATAGTTGCTGTTCGTTGACGAGTGCCCGCTTTTTTATTTTCCTGGTTGCTGTAGCCGAAACAGTATTGCCTTCGATGCAAAACACCGGCGAAGCTTCATAGCGGCTGGCAACGATCACCTGTGTATCCCCTGTATGCGGCGCAAATAATTTTTCAACGAGTTCAGGTTTGTTATTATTCTTCGAGAGATGCGATAAGATCAGCAACCGCAGTTCGGGCGACCGGTACTTCAGGAACAGCTCCAGCGCCTGTGCATTGGATAAATGGCCTTCATCGCTGCTGATACGTCTTTTTAAATGATAAGGATAATTGCCATGGGTCAGCATATCATCACAGTAATTGGATTCCAGGAATGCCGCATGACACTGACCGAAATATTTCATCACCTGCTTGCAGGCATAGCCGATATCGGTGATGATGCCGATGTTTACGCCATGACCGGAGATCATAAAGCTATGTGGCTCGGCGGCGTCATGACTTTTGCGGAAGGGAATAACGGATAAACTTCCGAAACGGACTGGCCTGGCATGTTTAAATGATTGCACCAGTGATGGCTCAAGAGGGATATTCCCATTGTTGAGGGTTGCATCTGTGATATAAACCGGCAACCTGAATTTTTTACTCAGTCCCGGAACACCAGCAATATGATCCCCGTGCTCATGCGAAACAAAGATCGCTCTCACTTTCTCCATCGAAAGTCCCAGCTGTTTCATCCGCCGTTCCGTTTCCCGGCAGCTCAGCCCCGCATCCACCAGCACGGCTTCATTACTATTACCAACATAATAGCAATTGGCATTACTGCCGGAATTGAGGGAACTGATGTAGATGGACATGGAAAGCAAAAATAAGGTTCCTGTTGATGACTATGGACAATGGTCGATGGCCCTTAGACCATCGACGTTCAATCTTTGTTACTCTACGGCTAACATATCCCTTTAATCCTTATATTTAATACCGATACCCGAAGGAAACACCAAAACCAACAGCAATGAGTCTCAGTTCTTCCCCTCCTTCGGTTGCAGTACCTGAACAGGATACTGCAAGAATTCCTTCTCTTGATATTTTGCGCGGCATTGCCGTGATTGGTATACTGGTGATCAGTATCTGGGAATTTGGCGGCTTTACGACGAATCAGCAACTCTATTACCAGGCCGGCTGGCATGGCGGTAATTATACCCTGATGACCATTATCTCTGTGCTTTTCGAAGGCAAGATGCGGGCCATGCTGGCACTCGTATTTGGGGCCGGTATCATTTTATACCTCCGGAAAAAAGAACAGGAATCATCCCTTCTTCCACCGGGTGATGCCTATATCCGGAAAATGCTATGGTTGATGGGTTTTGGCCTGGTCAATGCTTTTCTACTGCTATGGCCGGGTGATATCCTGTTCCAGTATGGGGTACTTGGGATCCTGCTCTATGCTTTTAACCGGATGAAGCCTAAAGGCCTTTTTATCGCAGCAATACTTTGCACCCTGATTTATTGCGGCAAACAATACTGGAACTATACCGATGACAGGAGTGATCTGAAAAAATACCTCGTTGTAAAAAAAGTCGAGGATAAATTCAAACAGGACAGTACCGCAAGAGCGATCAGGGACAGCAGTGACCGCAAAAAAGATACGGTCCTGATGAAAAATGTCTTGCTTAAAAATAAAATAGCCGATTCCCTTGCGAAGAAAAATGATACGCTCAGCAAAGAACAGGCTGGCGATAAAGAAAAATGGGAAGGCATGGTGAAATCCCTGAAATATGATTCGGGCGCGACAAAGTCCACCAATAAACTGATGCAGTCCAGCCGCTGGAAAAAGATCGCTTACCAGCAGATGATGAAGACACAGCAAAAAGAATCCTGGTGGCTTTACCGGACCGGTATCTGGGATATCGGTTCGATGATGCTGCTGGGTATGGCATTGCTGGGTTTTGGATTCTTTAGTCACCGTTACCCAACCTCGCGGTATTTACTGATCGCTTTACTCGGCATCGCAGCTGGTATCTTCCTCGCCTGGATCAGGATACACCTGCAATCGATCCGGCTTGTCGATTATGAAAAATATATCGGGAAAGAAGCGATACCGTATAACCAGTTTTTCCCGGTTGAACGTTTACTGCTTGCCACGGGCTATGCAGCACTCGTACTCTGGTTCCTTCGGATGAATGTATTCGGTATTATCTGGAAAGTCTTTGCTACTGTGGGTCGCATGGCACTCAGCAATTATATTTTACAAACAATCATCTGTACCATCTTTTTCTATGGCTATGGGTTTGGATATTTCGGCCGGCTGAAACAATGGGAGCTCTATTTCTTTATGGCGGAGATAACCTTAGTACAGGTGGTATTCTCGGTATTGTGGCAGCGGTTCTATTTCCTCGGGCCCATGGAATGGTTGTGGAGGTGTTTGGTGTACAGGAAGTGGTTGCCCAATAGAAGAGTCGTGAGCCGTGAGTCGTGAGCCAAGAGTAAATGTATTAATCCGTGCTAATCCGTGTAATCTGTGGCTAAACTGTATTTAATCCGTTCAATCCGTGACTAAACATAATTCAAGACTAAACCATCTATATGGATCCACATAATTCACCCGGTTCGCAGGCCCTCGTCATCCCGCTGGAAGGCAATGAGCCGCCAAGGACGGGAACGGCAGGTGCTGCGCCCGTGGCAGGAGCTGACCGTATCAAGACGATTGATATCATCCGTGGCGTGGCCCTGCTCGGTATCCTGATGATGAATATTCCGGGCTTTGGTATAAACTGGGATATCTGGTACTCGCTTATGCACAGTCCCCGGGCCGGGAAAGATTATTATACATTTGCGATCGTATTTGTTTTGTTCGAAGGCACCATGCGTGGATTGTTCTCCATGTTGTTTGGTGCAGGGATGGTTCTTTTCATGATGAACAAAAAAGAAGCCCCGGGCCAGGCGCCTGTTTCTGAATATTATTACCGTCGTTTGTTATGGCTGGTTTTCTTTGGACTGATCAATGCCTTCGTTATTCTCTGGGACGGGGATATCTTATTTTATTATGGTCTTTGCGGGATGATCTTATTTGCTTTTCGTAAACTCAATCCCAAATGGCTGCTGATCATCGGGCTTGCCTGTGTGTCCTTTGGTATGCTCAAAAAACAATGGGGATGGAATGAATTTCGTGGTAAAAGAGCCGACTATATTGAAGCGGTGCAGGCCAAAAAAGAAAAAAAGAAACTGACGCCCGAACAGCAGGGTGCTATTAGTGGCTGGGAGCAGGTGGAGAGCAGGCAAAAACCCGATACTGCCGAAACGAATAAGAACGAACGCAAGATGCGCTCGAATTATCCAACCGTCTTTAGCTGGCTGATCCCGCAGAACGCGGAATTCGAAGTGACGTATATGTATGGCGATCCCTGGGATATGCTTTGTATGATGTTTATCGGGATGGCGTTGTTTGGCTGGGGATTTTTCAGCAATAAACTAAAAACATCCACCTATGCGATGTGG
Organism: Chitinophagaceae bacterium; assembly: GCA_039921505.1. Lineage (GTDB taxonomy): Bacteria > Bacteroidota > Bacteroidia > Chitinophagales > Chitinophagaceae > JJ008. The sequence continues at coordinate 153,801 of JBDSBR010000039.1, read as the reverse complement.
ATGCTGGTCGGGTACGGGATCGGTATACCCATTGCCTGGATATTATTTGATAAAGGCTGGATGAGCTGGGCGATAATCGGGCCGGGACGTTTTGTCGATGCCTGGCGGTCCTCCCCGAATATCTGGAGCGAGTTTCGCCGTATCCCGCTGGCGATCGGACATGCGAGCCTGATCATGCTGATCTACCGGAGCAAGCTGGTGCCCTGGCTGATGAAAGCTTTGTCGAATGTGGGACAGATGGCCTTTACCAATTACCTGATGCAGTCGATCATCTGTACCTTCTTTTTCTTTGGGTATGGTTTCGGTAATTATAATAAGCTGCGTTTCCACGAACTCTATTACGTGGTCTTCTCTGTCTGGATCTTCCAGCTGATCTTTTCGAGTATCTGGCTGAGCTATTTCCGGTTCGGACCTTTTGAATGGTTGTGGCGATCATTGACGTACTGGAAAAAACAACCAATGAGGAAGTGATATTAATGACCATCGTCCATAGTCCATCGACCTCTGTCCATCGGCGTCCCGCGATGGACGATCGACAATGGACTATCAACCATTCTCCTTAATTAATCAGTACTTTAGTATTTATTTCAGCCAATTTTATGCGGATTTCTATATGCTTTATAGTGCTCCTGTTTCTCCTCCCGCAAGTGGAAGGATATAGTCAAAAAAAATCATCGCCGAAGAAAACGACGCCGCCACCACCACCGCCGATACCAACTGAGGTGGGTGCCGGGAATACAGGATCCGCAGGTTTCCAGGTAACTAAAATCCTGGTGAACGGCAATTACGCATTAGGTATGCTGCGAAAAGAATACGAGAATAGTTTTCTTCCCGGCAGCTGTTACTTGTAGTACGATACTTTAGTCAAAGTTCGACTTCAGGGCACCAACCATAAACCATAAACCACAAACCATAAACTAATCTATGCTTTTCAGCGTAACATATTTCTGCAGTTTGTCATAATTAAACCCTTTCGCCCGCATGTCCCTGATATACTCGGGTGTAACACCCAATGCTTTGACGGAAGTGATCTCATCGAGATCGATATTTTTAAAACCGACCGACTCAAAACTTTTAATATACTCGGGTGTAATACCAAGCGATTTGAAAGCCGTCATGTTATCCAGGTCGATATTCTTGTAACCCGCAGCTTCAAAACTCCTGATAAATTCAGGTGTGATATTCAGGGCGCGGAAAGCCACCATGTCTTCGGGCTTGATATTCTTGTAGCCCATGTCGGTAAAAGATTTCATGTATTCCGGGGTAACATTCTGTGATTTCATCCCCACGAAATCTTCGGCAGCGAGGTTCTTGAAACCTGCATCCTGCCAGCTTTTGATGTATTCGGGAGTAACACCCAGCGCTTTAAAAGCAACGAGCTCATCGTGCGGGATATCAGCATAACCAACGGCTTTGAAGGAATTGATAAACGCTTCATCTATACCCATGGATTTGTAAGTAACAATATCATCCGCATCGTCATCTGTGTCCTTACCATCTTTGCCCTTCATCTGGCGGACTTTGCTGATATAGTCTTTATCGATGCCCTGCGACTTAAAAGTCACGAGCTGGTCGGTGGTCACGTTCTTATAACCTGCGCCGCGGATCTCCTTGATATATTTCTCATCCACACCCAGGGCTTTCAGCGGGATCAGCTCCTCCATTGTCACTTCTTTAAACCCGTTTTCCTTGATGGATTTGATATAGGCAGCGTCAATATTCATCGCTGCCATCGGGATGATATCATCTTTCGTGATCTTGGTGAAGCCTTCGTTCTTCAGCATCTGTAAATATTCTTTTTTGATATTGATAAAGAAGAAAGCAAGCTGGTCTTCTTCGTCTAGTTTTTCTTTCAGTTCGGCGCTCATGTGATCGGCATAAGCTTTGTCGGCAATGAATTTGTATTTACCCATGCCGGTGTTGCCTTCGAATTTGCCGGTCATTTCCATTTTACCTGCTTCGCGGGTGATGAAGAAGACACCCGCGGTTCCTTTCGGGATATCTCCCAGTTCGGAAAGTTTGAACGTGTTACCACTAAAGGAGTGACCCGATTTCATAGCAGCGTCGTTATCCTCCAGTTTTTCATCGCTGAAGCGGATATTCACTTTCTCGTCTTTGATAATGGCGAACCAGTACCCTTCTGTTTCAAGGGTACGGTGTTGGGCGTTCTCATTTTTGGTAACGGGTGTTTGCTGGCCCCTCGCAAGGGGCTCGTTCAGCAAACACGCCAAAAATGCCAACACGGGCAGCAGGAAAAAATATTTCCAGGCTGTGTGGAAGTTTGAGCGTTTTTTGTTCATCATGGCTATACGTTTTTTAAGTATTGACTGGTTATAGTTGGTAGTCAGGCTCAGTGGGAAATGTGGGGCGGATACTTTTACAAGACTGAGCTGGTAACTTTTTTTATCGATTTCGGTATGTTGTACGAGCTGGTCATCGGTTAAGAATTCGAGATTGCTTTCAATCTCGCGGCGATAGATCCAGGCAAAGGGATTGAACCACTGGAAGATCAGGACGAGCTCGGCGAAAAGAATATCGAGGGTATGTCTTTCACGGATATGGATTTTTTCGTGGACGATAATCTGGTTATAGGTGTCCCAGTCATATTTCGCGGGGTTAATATAAATCGTATTGCCAAAGGAGCAGGGCGCTTTATCGCCGCCGATCTCTACGATCCGGTATTGACCGTCGATGATAACGGGGTTTCGGAATGAACGCCAGACCAGTAATCCCAGTTGAAAAAGAAAACTGATACCGAATACGATTACTCCAAACCAGTAGATACCGAAGATCCAGCTTTTCAGCAGGTTGAATGGAAATTCGGTGGGGCTGTCCTTCGCTTCGCTTTTTATGACGGGTGGTTGCTGGCCCTTCGACTGCTGCTCAGGACTGGTTGCTGGCTCCGGGCTCTTGGCTCCCGGCACCTGGCTTCCTGCTTTTTGTGGCACCGTAGCTGTCGTCGCATTATTAGTGACGGGTACTTCTTTATTGTTTTTCGGTTCACTATTCACCACTGACGATTCAGTAGCCGGCTTCTTCCTCAGCGAAAACTCCTGCGGCACCTGTAGCAACGGCAATACAAACGCAATGACCAGACAGGCTACCAGCAGATAGCGATTTACTTTGTAAAAAGTTTCGCGACGCAGCAATACTTTATAAAAAGCGAGGCAGGCGCCGAGCACCAGGGCGGCATTGACGATATAAGGGACTGTCATGATTTATCTTTTTTGATCATGTTAAGGATATCCTTCAGTTCTTCTTCCGACAGGTTTTGTTCTTTGGCAAAAAAAGCCAGCATCCGGGGGTAGGAGTTGTCGAAGTACTGGCTCACAACATCTTTCATCGCGTGCTTCTGGTACTCCTCGCGGCTGACGACCGGGAAATAGCAATGGATATTGCCGACGCTCTGGTGGTCGAGGAAACCTTTTTCCTCCAATATCTTTACCATGGTGGCTACACTATTATAGTGTGGTTTGGGATCCGGCAGGTTCGGAATCACTTCCTTGATAAAGGCTTTACCCAGGTCCCAGTACACCTGCATGATCTGCTCTTCTCTTTTCGCGAGTTTTTGCATATTGATTTTAATTAGGGTTAGTCTTTTTTATGATGCTGGATGCTGGATTCTAGTTTCTGGCACTTAAAGCCATCCAGAATCCAGTATCAAATTCCCAGCATCAATACTACTACTAATTCATTAGGAGAACAACTAATTTGTTAGGAGTGAGTATACTTGATAGGGCGATTGGTGAACAAACGTGTTCAGGTAGAGTCAGTTAGGAGGAAATAAATTTTTTTAACTAACTAATGGAAAAGAGTATGAGTGGTTAATTTCTAAAGACCAGGCCTTGTCTATTTTCTTTTCCTCAGCATATAGAGATACAAACTTTCTACTTTCGTCCTCGCCCAGGGCGTCTTCCGCAAAAAAGTCAGGCTCGACTTTATACTGGGATCGCTTTTAAAACAATTGATATTGATCTGCCGGGCCAGTTCATCCCAGCCGTAATGGTCATGCAACTCAGTTAAGATCGCTTCTAATGTTTTGCCATGCAGTGGATCTTTAGAGGGTATCATGCATCACTTTTTTTTCTTTGCGCCTCTTTTAATAGGCTTGCCATATTTTTTCATCATCCTGTCCTTGTGCTTCACAATAAAATTCACTTTACTGTTCTTCGCAGACTTTTCATGAAAGGAAGCGCCTCTTTCTTCTTTCTTTTTCGGTTTGATGATATCCGTCTTCATAAACACTTTTGGCTTCTCCTCCTCTGTCAGTTCATCGGAGATAATAAGATCCGCGGGTAAGGGAGTGAGGGGAACCCGGTATTTCATCAGCGTTTCGATCGCTGTTAACAACGGTTTTTCTTTTTCAGTGATAAAACTGATGGCGATCCCTTTCTTATCAGCACGCCCGGTCCGCCCGATCCGGTGGATATAATTCTCGGGCGAATCCGGGACATCAAAATTGATGACATGTGTCACTTCCGCGATATCGATTCCTCTTGCCACGATATCGGTGGCAATAATAAAACGGTAAGTTCCATCTTTAAACTGCTTCACGGTATTAAAGCGGTGGTTCTGTTCTTTGTTGGAATGGATAACCCCGGCAACGCCTGGAAATTTAGCTTCCAATTGTTCATATAACTGGTCGGCCAATTGTTTGGTGGCTGCAAACACCAGGACTTTGGTCATGGTAGTATCTTCTGCCAGTAATAATTCCAGCAGGTTTACTTTGGTATAAAAATTAGGCACTTCGTACCCGGCCTGAATAATATTTTCAAGTGGTGTCCCGGTCGGCGCCGCTTCCACTCTTACCGGGGTATTAAAATAGGTAGCGATCAGCACTTTCACATCTTCCGTCATGGTCGCGGAGAATAAAAGGTTCTGCCTCTTTGGCGGTAAGAAGTCAAGTATATTTTTTAACTGCGTACGGAATCCCAGGTTCAGCATTTCATCCACTTCATCGATCACCAGCTTTTTAATCATTTTTGTTTTAAAGGCGCCGTTCATGGCCAGGTCGAATAACCTTCCTGGTGTGGCCACCAGTACATCCACACCCTTCATCAGTTCGATCTGCTGTGTATTAATGTTTACGCCACCATATACACCCACTGCCAGCAGGTTCATATACGGGGTTAGTTTTTTTATGGTCTCTACCACCTGTACCACCAGTTCTCTTGTCGGCACCACGATTAGTACCTGCGGTGATTTGTCTTTGGTAAATTTCCATTGCCGTAAACAGGGCAGCAAATAAGCCAGCGTTTTGCCGGTACCGGTCTGCGCGATACCACATACATCCCTTCCCGACATCACGATCGAAAAAACTTTTTCCTGGATCGTTGTCGGTGTAGTATAGCCAAGGTCATGGAGGGCGTTACGTAAGGGAGTGTTGAGATTGAGGTCGTCGAATGTCATGTGGAGCAAAAGTAGGGGATTGGCTAGTAGCTAGTGGCGAGTAAGAGTCGGAAAGACCGGAAGATGGAAAGTCCGGAAGAAAAAAGCGTTTGAGAGGCACAATTATTTTTTCATTTTGTGATACATTTTTCCCATAAGAATGAGATTACCTGTTAAAGACTGTTCTTCCGGACTTTCCGTCTTCCGGACTTCTTTCAGGGTTTCACCCTTGTAAAGCTCAATTGCAAACCACCCCAGAGATGGGTACGGTTACTGACAGGAGATTTGATCTCGGCGGTACGACCGGATACATAAGCCAGGAGATTCATGGTAAAGGATTTTTTGCAGAACGGGATCGTTCCGCCAGCACCGGCAAACCCTTCAAGGAAAACATATTGCTTGTTGTAGTTATACTCCAGGTTATCCGGCAGTCGTCCTTTCTTTTGTAAATGCTGGTTGTACAGCATCAGCGTGCCGCGCAGGGAACCCTGCAGGTAGAACTCGCCACGCAATAACCTTGGTTCGGCAGGAGCGTTATCCTCCTTCATTTTTTTTGTGGATACATAGCCAAGCTGGTAGCTGTCGTAGGACGACCAGTTATTGGGATCCAGCCAGCCGGCACGCAGGGCAATACCAACACTGCCACCTGTATAATAACCAACACGATATTCACGGGAAGCCATGATCTGTGCATTCAAGCCTCTTGGTTTGTTTTCTGCCCGGGCATAGGACGATTCATCGTTCAACAGGAAGTCGGCACGGTTAGACAACAAAAACGCGGGCGTTCCTCCATCATATAACTGGTACTTCCATCCATAGGGAATATCCCGTGTGGAATGAAACCAGTGTTCCCGGTGAATATAGCTTTGCACTTCACCACCAATATGTAGACCCAACAGGCCAAACACCAGCTGGTTGGTTTCCACTTTTTTGGGTGTTGCGGTCTGGAATTTAATACTGAAAAATGTGATAGAAGAAAAAGGACGATCATGCTGAATATAATAGAGAGAATCCGGCTTGACACCAAGATAAAGCGGTGTAAAACCAGTGACACCCAAACTAAGGGTTACGCTTTGTACTTTTTCTTTTTTATACAGGTCCATTTTAAAAGACCTGTCACTGCATTTGCCGCCTGCTGCAGCAATGGCGCGGAAAGGAGCAAAGAATTTTTTCTTTGCCATCCCGTCATTGGTCCAGAACAAACCCAGTCCCATCGTGTAGTTGCGGTCCTCATTCTTTAATCCCAACCAATCTATGAACATATCCTGGTCAAGCGTAAGGCCATAGCGGCTGAATTTCCCGCTCTTATCTTTCTTTACATCTTTCTTTTCTTGTGCAGGCAGGGTCAAATAGGTACAACAAAGTATAATTAACAGGGTGAGCCTGGGCATGGCAGTTTGTTTCGGAGTAAAATAATTAAACCGGCTGATACGGGCAATACCGTGAAATGGTTATAGTGGTGAATGGGGGTTGGCTATAGCGAGAAAGGGTTAGGCCAGAAGCGAGGGGTGGAGAAGGGAAAAGAAGGGGAAAGCTTCCTACTAGCCACTAGCTAAACCCCACTTACTAAGGATAGTTTATTTTAGCGCATGGAACAAGCCTACATCATCGCCCGCCTGAAAGAAATGACCATGCCCGAGTTACTGGATGCACTTGCGGAAGCTACAGCCGGGGAACCGGTGGATATCTATGAATGGCTGCCGCCGCTGCTAATCGATAAAACAACCGATACGATTTATGAATTTATGGATGCAGTGAAGCAGATAAAGAAAGAATGAAGAAAGACGGGAAGTCCGGAAGACGGAAAGTCCGAAAGAAAAAGTTTTTTGATCAGTAATGATCTTCTTCTGCGGGAACTTCAATCTCTTATTAGCGTCTTCCGGACTTACGGTCTGCTCACCTGCAATTCTTCTCCAGCTTATCAAGACATTCATTCCACCCTTTCATACAATCATCATGCATTTCGGGCGGAATGCCTTCATGTTGGAGCCTCAACTTGGTAGCGCCATCCGTTTCTTCAAGTTCAAAAGTGATGAGTAATTCATCCGGCCACTTACCCGGCATGCCGATACCGGAAGCATTTATAATATTCCCTTTTTCATCGGAGAAACTGTCGGTGACGACCAGCTTCTTCTCCGGCACCAGTTCTTTTACGGTACCCGTTGACCAGTTATCCTTACCGTCAGGCCCGCGCATACAATTCAGGTATTTCCCACCTACTCTTGCTTCCACGTTGCTATAAGGACAGGAATATCCCTCAGGCCCCCACCATTTTTTGAATTCTTCAGCTTCTGTCAGTGCCCGCCATACGCGGTTAACCGGCAAATCAAATACTCTATGTATAACGAGACCTTTTTGTAAACCAGGTTCTTGCCTGACATCCTGTTTGGATTTAGTTGTTTTTTCCATTTGATTTGTTTTGAGATGAATGATCCTATAGAATCCCAAATAGCATGCCCCGGCCGGGCAGGACGACTTAGTTTCTGCACAAATGCAGGGGTAATTCTTCCACGGCGAAACGAAACTATTAAGAATCAGTTAGCTGTGTTCAGCCAGGCTTTTGACGCACAATATTCCCACTTAGAATATCAATATAAACAGGGCTGGGGTCACTCTGCAATGGATGATACAGTTAAGTTCGCCGAACTGGCGGAGGTAAAACATTTGTTGCTAGGGCATCATGATCCATCTCATTCCGATACCGATCTCAATGGCTTACTGGAAGAACTGAAAAAAAAGAATGATTATTCTTTCCGGTGCGAACTGGCGGCGAAGGAATGCTAGCGGAGTTGCCGTGAGTGTTGGATGAAGTAAGTATATAGGTAGATAAGTAAAGTAGATAGGCATATAAATTATCCTAAAGAATTGGAGTGCGGGTTTACCTATAAACTTATATTACTAAATGCTTTATCCGGCCAGGAAAGACAGCTTTCCCAAAAGCGGCCCTTGTTTTGTACTAAAAGGGCTGAGATGAATGACAGTCCGTTAAAAGCACTCGAAAAAGACAAAAAGGCCAACCGGGGAATTAAAACAGATTCCCTGTTACGGGAGACTTCTTCGCATTTTCTGCGCCTGATAGGTGATGCTGACCGGAAAGCCCGGATCATGGTCGTGGTGAATTCAATTATGCTGACCATTGGTGTGACCATCCTGACAAAAACCATCGATAACCCCTCCAGTGTTTGGATCAGTGCTATCTTTTTGATCATCGCCAACCTGCTTACACTTTTCTTTTCGGTAGTATCCATACAGCCGGAACTGCACAGTAATATTGATAAAGAAGTGGAGAACCACATGCTGCATTATAAAAAATGTGAACAATACCCGCTAGCTGAATACATTACCCTCATGATGAATACCATGCAGGATAATGAACAGAAAATGGACGCTGCGATCAAAGATCTTTACTATTTTGGCAACCTGCTCAACCAGAAATATAAGTTCATCAAAACGGCCTACCGCTTTTTCTACTGGGGAATACTTGTTTCCATTTTTTCTTACCTGGTCATTTTATTGATCAATCATTTGTGAACAGGGTTAAGGCTTATATGTACATAGAGTATATAAAGTTTCCTGGATTATAGGAGTTGAGTCGGCGGCTTGCCTGGAAAATTTTTTTAAAGATCGCTTGCGAATAATTCTTTATGTCCTTTGTGGTTCGTAGTGTTCTTTGTGTTCCAAAAAAAAGGAACACAAAAGGCCCAAAGAATTACACGAAGAACACAAAGAAAAAAGGGCTTCAATTTTTTAACTGAACTAAACTGGGTAAGTCTGAAGCGATTTCATCAATTGCAATCGGCAACTGCCCCCCGCAAACAGCTTAGTCTATTAGCTTATAAAGCCCGCAAAAAAATGAATCCTAATAATCAGCAAAACCCTGCGATTGCAGGGTTTTTTATGCATTCCAGGCCTTTTTTTAGGCAGATTGTTCATTGATATGGATCAAATAAGCGGGCCAGGTTCAGAAAATCTTATCCACAGTCTGATTTTGATGTATATTTTTCAATTTTAATATGTAACATTGAAAATCAATTGCCCCGGTCCGCTACACTCTGAACGCTACCAAACCATAAGCCTTTCCTCTTTTATCACTGCTTAATCAGAATTTATGCGAACCAAATTCTTACAGGCTTATTGCGTACTTGCTATTTTAACCCTTCTAATCTCCAGTTGCACCGTGCAGCGAAAAAGTGGCTGTGCTCCCGAACGGATGAGAAAGGAAGTCAAGTTCAAAGGATTTCTCTAATAGCTAATGGCATTAGGCATTAGGCGCCAGGCTCAGGTATTCTTATCCTTTTTCCTGTCCGCTTCTTCCTTTGACTCTTCGTCATTTTTTTCTGCACCGTCTTTAATTCCCTGTATAAAGGAGGATACCGGTCCTTCCATATTTTCCTGCGGGTCAGTTTTGTGAAGCGTTTGAGGATCGGGCTTTAAGCCTTCTTTTTTTTCATCCTTGTTCTTGTTGTCTTCTTGATTTGCCATGATTTTTATTTTTATGGTGAATAATAAATCAAACCAGTTTGAATTACTAATGATATCTCCCATACCGCTGCTTATCTTCTAAAAAAAGCTGCAGGAAAACCTTCTGTTCCGTTCTTGTGACATGGATGTCGGGACTACCGGTCAGAAACCGGTCGTTACGGTAAATATGATGCTCCATGCCCAGATAGAGAGTTTTAAAAAGTTTTATGGTGATACTTGGTTTGAGTATCGCTACAGCACTATTGCCTGGTAAGCCATCATAGGTATGTATAAAATAATAAAACCCGGTGAGCCCGATGGTAGCCCATTTGTTCAGGTTAAAAGTCTCTTCCAGCTTTGCCTGCAACCCACCTCCAAAATTATAATGCCGTACTTCGGAAGTATCGGGTCCAAACTCGGTATTATTTCCCGCCAGGGGTACTACGGCCACATGGAGGGTTGAATAAATATTGGAATGTTTTGCCACGGGGGTTTTTGCGATGAGCCCGCCCCCGAAGCCCAGCGAAGCCACCTGGAAAATACTGTTACGCCAGTAATCATAATGTTGAAAAAGACCCAAAAGCAAGCGGTCGTGTTTGGGATTCTTTCCCGCCAGCAACCCGTAACCATTGACATGATCGAGAAGGTCGTGGTTATTGCCATAACTCAACTCTACGCGCAGGCGAAAAACATCAAATGGTTTACGCCGAACGGTCTCAAAGGGATCACCATAATCCAATTGGATATTCAGCATGGCATTGGAAGAACCGGTGCCAAACAAATTATCTTTTCCCACTTTATCGTTTACTACATGCAGCCCGCCCGATAAAGTAATGTTCAATGGCTCTTTCTGGTAGACTTCCTTATTGGTAACACGGAACATTTTTCCCTGCGTGAGCCGGTTCAATGCGCGGGTGGGATTGATAATACCGGCAAGCAGTTCACGGAATACACGCTGGCTTCCCCTTGTGCGGTCATCGAGTACATTAGAACTAAGCCGGTAAAAGATCTCCCCGAGGAACATACCACTCACCGGTGTATTGATAAGGTCGTTGTAAGAAGGCCTTGTGTTCTCACCGAAAAATTCCCACAACAAACTTCCTTCCACGGCAAAGGGAAAAGAGCCCCAGTAAGAATAACCATTGGAACGGGCTACATTAAAATAAAAACTTCCTGTATGCGGGTGACCAATAAAATTGATACCAAATCCATCCGCGTCCCATTCAGGTCCTTTTTTAAAATTATTCTTCCAATCGGAAGGAGTTACCCTTGCCCAATCAAATTTGTAAACATAACGCGCCACAGACCAGTTAAAAACATCCGCGGCCAGTACCCGCAGGGCAGGTTTCCAGCAGGCATATTTGGGATTATAGAACGGGTCGTCATTCAGGAGGTCACCATATTTATTGTAGCCCGTGCTGTCGGTGACCGGTTTGTCCTGTAAGGATTGTTGTACAGTACTGCCCGCTACCACCAGGGTGATAAGGGTATCCTGGTTTTGCGCCATTGTTACCTGGCACAACAGTAACAATAGGGTAAAAATAAAATTAGCTTTCATGAAATAATTACTGGGAGTAGTTGTCTGCGGCCCGTATTATAATAAAGCATCAAACGTGCCATTTATGCCCGGCAGCAGGCCCTCTTCCAGCCGAACCTTCTGGCACAGTTTTGTATTTATTGCTGAAGCAACGTATTATTCACCCTTTAAAAATGTGCGTTATGGATAAAATGGAAGTCAAAGGAAATTGGAATGAGTGGAAAGGAAAACTCAAACAGAAATATGCTGACCTCACTGACGACGATCTTAAATACGAGGAAGGAAAGGATGAAGAATTATGGGGAAGGCTCCAGAAAAAAACCGGGCAGGTAAAGGACGATCTCGTCAAATGGCTGAAAGGACTGGGTTAACATTATTCTTATTGCCCATACTGTTGCTGTAGCAAGCAGTGGCGGTATGGGCAATTTTTAATTTAGTCTTCATCGAAAACTATTGTTCAGGTTGCGGAGGTGAGTTCTTTTATTTTTTTGATAAGTTCATCGATGCGGAAGGGTTTCGGGATAAATTCATCCGCGCCTGCTTCAAGGATCGACTCGGGAGTGATAACCCCGGCAGAATATAAAATAACCGGGATATGGCCATATTCTTTGGAGGATTTCAGGCCCTTGCACAGATTCCTTCCATCGCTGTCACCGAGGTAAATATCCATCACGATAATATCCGGGCTCGACTGGTTCAGGCTCTTCATCAGGGAAGCCCCGGATGTGGAAGTTTCTACACGCATTGAGGAATTCGTTAACACCGTTTCAACCATTTCCAGGAGGTCAGTATCATCATCTATAAGTAAAACGGAAAGCATAGCAGTAATAGCAGTATTTATTCTTCAGGAATCAATTAATATAACAATTTTCAAACCCAAATTGTAATTTGCGGAATGCCTGACGAATTGTTGAATGAAGATATTGAACAAAAGAATGCTATCATGGCCGCTATCATCGACTCGTCGGAGGATGCCATCATCAGCAAAGATCTTTCAGGTATTATCCGTAGCTGGAACAGGGCGGCCGAAAGAATGTTCGGGTATAAAGAGGCAGACATCATCGGCTCCCATATCTCAATCCTGATCCCGGATGACAGGCGATCAGAAGAAGATATGATCATCTCCAACCTAAAACAAGGAAAGCGTGTCGAACACTATGAAACGATACGAAAGACAAAGACAGGAGAAATGCTGAATATTTCACTTACGGTATCTCCCATCAGGAACTCTGCAGGCGTAATTACCGGTGCATCCAAGATCGCCCGCGATATTACCAAACAAAAGCGGGCAGAGGAATTACAAAAAAAGAATACAGAAAACCTTGAAAGCATTAATAAAACTACGAGGGCGGTGGCCGCAGAAATAGAAGAAGAAAAGATCCTGCAGCTCGTAACAGATGATACCACCCGTTTATGCGGGGCCGCTTTTGGCGCTTTTTTTTATAACAAAAAAGACGCCAGGGGAGAATCCTTTATGCTCTTTACATTGTCTGGCGCACCCCGTGAAGCTTTTGAGAAATTCGGGATGCCGCGTAACACGGCTGTATTCAGCACAACCTTTAACGGCGTAGGGATCCTTCGTTCAGATGATATTACCGCGGATCCCCGCTACGGAAAAAACAGTCCTCATCACGGAATGCCCAAAGGACATCTTCCCGTAATCAGTTACCTGGCGGTTCCGGTCATTGCCCCTTCCGGCGGAGTGATCGGCGGGCTTTTATTCGGCCACCCGGCCAGAGGGAAATTTACTGCTGATCATGAAGTGCTGATACAGACACTTGCCGGGATTGCTGCTGTTGCATTAGAGAAAGCCCGTTTATATGAAGAAATAAAAACGCTGAATTTTAAAAAAGACGAATTCATCAGTTTTGCCAGCCATGAATTAAAAACACCCCTGACCACTATTAAGGGGTACCTCGAACTGGCCACCCATTCACCGGGAATGGTCAATGTTTTCTTACCAAAGATCAATAAGCAGGCAGATCGTCTTAATGCCATCATCGCTGACCTGCTGGATGTTTCGAAGATCCATGCCGGAACACTGGCCAGGATCACAGAACCGGTAAATATTAATAACCTGATCAGGGAGAGTGTGGAAACTGCCCGGGGAGCCTGGCCTCATCATATTTTTCATATTGAAATGCCGGGTAACGAATTGCATCTTTTTGTGGACGCACAAAAACTGGGACAAGTACTTATTAACCTGCTGACGAATGCAGCTAAATTTTCTCCTGAAAAAACAGAGATAACTATCGCCAGCGTTGAACTCGGCGATATGTTGCGTATCAGTGTTACCGACAAGGGAATTGGCATCCCGGTCGAAGAACTGGACCGCATCTTCGGTCGTTTTTATCGCGTTGGTGAAAAAGGTCCCAGGACAGATGGACTTGGATTGGGTCTTTATATTTCCAGGGAGATCGTGGAAGCACACCAGGGCCGCATCTGGGCAACAAGCGAAGTGGGCAAGGGTTCAGTCTTTACCCTGGAGATCCCCCTCCGCCCGTAATTATCCTTATCTCAGCTGCAAATCCTTTCAGATAAATTTATTATTTGCGACATTTCACTGCCGATATAGGCAATATGATTGTCGGGTCGCAGAAAAATATAAAAATCGCTGTTGCTTCCAAACAATTTTTTTGGAATTTCTTTGAACGAAAAAAATTTAACGGGAAATCTCAACTGCTGGAAAGATTCCGTATCAACCAGTTTATCTCCGAAGTACAATACTTTAAATCCAGGCATTTTCACGAGATCATAAATGCTGGTTCCATCAGCAAAAACAAAATAAGGCATCCGTAGCCCTGCATTCACCTTACCCAAGGAACTCTTGATCGTTACTGCACTGTCTTCATAAGTTATGCTGGTCATTGATATCAGGGGGAAGACTCTTTTGTTAAAGAACTTGTTGCCGGTCACAAATTTTGCCATGACAGGGAAGATCCTTAACCGGATAAAATTCCAGAACCGGCTGGAGCCTGTCATGATCTCGAACATGCGATCTGTTGTGCGGAGCAGGTGAGCTGCATTGCCGGTACGTTCTGTATCATAACTTTCCAATACGTTGTCATTTGCATTATAGTGTAGTGCAAAAGCCAGTTTCCACGCAAGGTTATACGCATCCTGTATCCCCGTATTCATTCCCTGTCCCCCGGCAGGTGTATGAATATGACCGGCATCCCCTGCGATAAAACATCGTTTGTTCCTGAAGGATCCTGCTTTTCGGCTATGTACTTTATAGGTAGAGAACCAACGGGTTTCCATGAACTGAACCGGTATTGCTAACTGCCGGGTCACTTCCTCTTTGATTGTTTCGAAACTGATCTTTTCGTCCGAATGATCGGGCAGTATGCCGATAATGCGGTAATGCCCTGTTCCTTCCATCGGGAAGAATAAAATAAAACCTTTCCTGATCAGGAAAATAAATAATTCATTCGTGTTGATAACAGGACTGCTGAGGGTGATATCGGTTACATAAAATAATTTCGGTACCGTATCACCTTCAAAGCTTTGCCCCGACTGGTGCCTTACCAGGCTATGCGCCCCATCGCAGCCAACGATATAGTCACCTTGAATTATTTGTTCGACACCGGCGCTGTCTTTATAATAAACAGTAACACCTGTTTCATTTTGTTCAAAGCGGGTGAATTCTGATCGCCACTGGACGGAGCTTCCATTTTCTGCCAGGTATTCCAGCAGCAAATTTTCAGTTTTACTTTGTTCCAGGGAAAGTGCAAAAGGAAAATTGCTCAGGCCTTCACCCAATCCCGCAAGATCGAGTCTCACTTTTTTCCTGCCTTTGTAAAACATATTCATAGCCGTGGTCAGCCGGCCGCGTTCAATGGCTTTGGTTGCCAATCCTGTTTCATGAAAGATCTCGAGCGTCCTGGCCTGGATCACCACCGCTTTGGATAGATGAGTCGTCTTTTCATTTTTTTCCAGGATGATAAAGCCGATCTTATAACGGAGCAACTGTACGGCCAGGCTTAGCCCGGTAGGCCCGCCCCCGATGATGACAACCTGCGTTTTTTGCATAGCAGTATGATTTGATATAGCGTTCTTCGATTAATGTTCAATGATCAAATTTCAATATTGGTTACCCCGGGTATTTCCATTACAAGGTTCTCCCCATAAGCGCTGGCTGGTGTCTGGTAACCAGCAGATAAATTTCCCTGCAAAACTTTTTGGAGGATAATAAGTGAACTGTACATAGTAAGGGTATATCCTTCCGGGCCACGGAGCCTGGCAGTAGAGGTTTTGCCAGCAGCATTGATCACTTCTCCCCAGACAAGGCTAATCGCTTTGTTTCGTTGTTCGTCGGAGGGACCCGCAGGACGGTTATCTATTTTCTTTTTAAGCAGGTTGCGTACAAAGCCGGTACGCAATAACCAGTTGAAGAGGAACTGCCCCTTTAATAAATAGTATATTTTTTTTGGCATCCCCGTATAGCTTTCAATATCCGGTATCGCAGTCGTGGAATAAGCTGTTGAAATATCACCCCAGGGGATCGTCATCACAAATAATTTTTTTATTCCAAAATCAACAAGCATTCCCTTTTTTCCAAGCCGTTGGCGAATGATCTTCCCTTCTTTTCTTACTGCGCCACCTTCGCCAAGCTTGCTTGTCATGGTAGTGGCGGTACCATGGGAGAGACCACCACCCAGCGTAGCAAAAGCAAGCTTCAGGGAAACAGCATCGGGCAATTCTTTTTTTAATTTTAAGGCCAGGCAATCCGTGGGCACTACATCAAACCCTGCCCCCGGTAAAAGCATAATACCCTTTTTTTTAGCGGCTTCATCAAACTGCTTCATCATTTCAAACATGGAAATATCACCATTGATATCAAGGTAATGGGTGCCCGCGACTAAACATCCTTCGATCATTTGCCGGGCTGTGAACTGGAAAGGCCCTGCCGCATTCATCACGACTTTTACTTCCTGCAGCGCGCCATGCAGGGCTGCCTTATCATTTACATCAAAGACACGGTAAGGGAAACCGAGTTTAGCCGCCATTGGTTCGATCAGCTCCTTGCGACGGCCTGCCAGGATGGGTTGAAGATTGTACTGGCTCGCATAACGGGCGATCAATTCCCCGGTATAACCATTAGCGCCGTAAAGAAGAAAAGCATTCGATTGCATGATCAAAAAGGTATGCTTAGTTTTTGTGATGGCAAAAAGGGATTTACCTCACCCCCACAGATATTGGTTTTCATAAAAAGCATTATGCCCAAAATCCCCCTCTCCTTGCTTCGCTTTGCTCGCAATGACGGGAGAGGGGGATTTTGAAATTCGTTTTCCAATTCAACGTCGGATGAAGGTGGGGGTGAGGTTAAATTTCCGCCGTAAAAAACTACTCAAAAAAGTATTATTTCAATTACCTTAGAAAACTGTCCGCTACTCACTCCAAAGAACTTAAACCACATAACAAATTGTTTATGAAATTTTTCAAACCAACTCCCCTGGCTTTTTTAATTCTTTCCTGTTGCCTGCCTGCCAGCCTGTTCGCCATCGATCCCAATGATACCCGGATGCTGGGACAGCCTGCCGTTAGTTCAAGCCATATTGCTTTTATCTATGCGGAAGACCTGTGGATCGCGAATAAAGATGGGTCAGAACCACGTCGCCTCACTGTGGATGAGGGGATCGAATCAAGCCCTGTTTTTTCACCTGATGGAAAAACGATCGCCTTTAGTGCAGAGTATGATGGCAATGTTGATGTGTTTATCGTGCCGGTAGAAGGAGGTGTTCCCACGCGACTGACCTGGCATCCTTACCCGGATATTGTTCGTGGCTTTACACCGGATGGCAAAGCTGTTTTATTTGGTTCGCAGCGATCTACTTTTACGAACCGGTATTCTCAATTGTTCACTGTCCCGGTTACCGGTGGCATGGCCACCCAACTGGAAATACCAAATGGGTTCTGGGCCACTTATTCTCCCGACGGGAAACAAATAGCTTATAATCCTATCGGGGATGCATTCCGTCAATGGAAACATTACCGCGGTGGCTCCATCTCCAATATCTGGATCTATGATCTCAAAGATCACAGTACAGTGAAGATACCGCAGCCGACCGGTGGCTGTAATGATGTGAACCCGATGTGGCTTGGTAATACCATCTATTTCCGCAGCGACCGTAATGGAGAGTTCAACCTGTTTGCTTATAATACAGCTTCTAAAAAGATCGACCAGCTTACCAGCTTTAAAGATTTCCCGGTGCTTAATGCGGCCGTAGGAAATGGAATACTGGTTTTTGAACAGGCAGGTTACTTACATACTATGATGCCCGGTGAATCAACCACCAAACGATTAAAGATCGGGATCGCGGCCGACCTGCTTGAGCTGCGTCCGCGTTTTGTAAGAGGAGCGAAATACATACGCAGCGCCGGTCTTTCTCCTACAGGCCAGCGGGCGGTGTTTGATTTCCGTGGTGAGATCGTTACGGTACCTGCAGAGAAAGGAGATCCGCGCAATCTTACCCAAACAGTTGCTGTGCATGAAAAATACCCCGCCTGGTCGCCCGATGCGAAAACGATCGCTTATTTCTCCGATGCTTCCGGCGAATACCAGCTTCACCTGCGGCCGCAGGATGGAAAATCCAGCGCAAGGACCTTTAAACTGGAGGGTACTGGTTTTTATGCTTACCCGAGATGGTCACCCGACAGCAAGCAAATAAGTTTTACCGATAATGGACGCAATTTCTATATACTGGATGTAGCCAGTGGCACGATCCGGAAGATCGACAGTGATGACCTGTATGTACCTGGTCCTTTCCGTGATATTCATGGCGACTGGTCACCCGATTCGAAATGGCTCGCTTATACCAAAGTGACCGAAACTCAGTTTAAGCGGATCTATCTTTATTCGGTAGATCAGCAAAAATCTTTTGCGCTGACCGATGGGTTAAGTGATGCCGCTGAACCCATATTTGACCGCGGGAGTAAATACCTCTACTTCTTTGCTTCTACGGATGCGGGACCTGTGCTCAACTGGTTCGACCAGTCGAACAATGATATGCGTTCTGTCAGCTCTATTTACCTGGTGACCCTGCAAAAAGAAACGATCTCCCCTTTTGCCAGAGAGAGTGATGAAGAAAAAATAAAAGACCCGGCGGATACAGCAAAGAAAAAAGACCCCGCTGTGACTGATAAAAAAACAATGGTGATCGATTGGGAAGGTATTCAAAACAGGATCGTTGATCTTCCTGTAAAAGCCGGTAATTATGGCGGACTTGGTATGGGAAAGGAAGATGAGTTGTTATACATTTCCTACCCCGATGATGGAACCGGGATGATGCATAAATATGATATGAAGAAACGTAAGGACAATGAAGTGACAGAAATGGACGGCTACCAGGTTTCTGCCGACGGCAAGAAAATGCTGTACTCAAAAGGGGCCAGCTGGGCCACGAGCAACACTGGTGAAAAGAATGAGCCCGGCAAAGGAATGCTGAACATGGATGCGGTACAGGTAAAGATCGATCCCCAGGCAGAGTGGCCGCAAATATTTGATGAAGCCTGGAGAGTGAACCGGGATTATTTTTACGATCCAGGCATGCATGGTGCCAACTGGAATGCGATGAAGAAAAAATACGAGGTCTTCCTCCCGGACCTGGCGACGCGTAGCGACCTGAACCTGCTGATCCAGTGGATGTGCAGTGAACTGGTTGTAGGGCATCACCGCATCACTGATCGTGGCGAGATCCTGGGTAATCCTGAAAGGATCGGCGGCGGCTTACTCGGGGCTGATTATTCCATTGAAAAGAACCGGTACCGGGTTAAGAAAATTTATGGGGGATTGAACTGGAACCCGACGCTCCGTTCTCCGCTGACCGAACCGGGTGTAAACGTAAAAGAAGGTGATTATATACTGGCCGTGAATGGAAACAGTGTTACAGGATCGGATGAACTGTTTCGCTTTTTTGAAAATACGGCCGGCAAAATTGTAGAACTTACTGTCGGCCCCAATCCTGATAACAACGGATCACGGGTAGTGAAAGTAGTTCCGGTGTCGAACGAATCGGCATTACGTAACCGCGATTGGGTGGAAGGAAACCTGAGAAAGGTAAATGAAGCTACAAAAGGACAGGTCGCTTATGTATATGTTCCCAATACGGCTGTCCTGGGTCATGAATATTTCAAACGTTATTTCTTCCCGCAAGCCAATAAGAAAGCGATCATCGTGGATGAACGATTCAATGGCGGCGGGCAACTGGCCGATTATTATATTGATATCCTGCAACGTCCTTACCAGGCAAACTGGAATATGCGGTATGGTAAGGACCTGAAATCGCCCAGTGCTTCGATACAGGGACCTAAAGTGATGCTCATTGATGAAACAGCGGGTTCGGGTGGTGATATGCTGCCCTGGATGTTCCGCAAATTCAAAGTGGGTACACTGGTAGGCAAACGCACCTGGGGCGGACTCGTGGGTATATTAGGATTCCCGGAATTCATTGATGGTGGCGGTGTAACGGCGCCTAATGTCGGTATCTGGACCAAGGATGGTTTTGTCGTGGAGAATGAAGGCGTTGCTCCCGATATCGAAGTGGAACAATGGCCGGCCGATGTAATCAAAGGAAGGGATCCTCAACTGGAAAAAGCGATCGAAGTGGCATTAAAGGAACTGGAAAAGAACCCCCAGGAAGAACCGAAGCGTCCGCCGTATCCTAAAAAGGCGAATTAAAATAAAAAAAAACGGGTTATGCCAATAACCCGTTTTTTTATTCGGGGTATGGTTGTTGATTCAAAGTATATTAAAATAAAGCACATGATCAATCAGAAACAATTCGGAGTATGGATGGACACGCATCATGCAACTGTTGTAGGAAGTGACAATGCGGGTCCGTTGACCGTACTGGCGCATATAAAAGGAGAGGAAATTTCTCCAAGTCCCAGTAATAAGAACGAGCATAACCAGAAAGAGATGTTGAGGACAAAATTCTTTAAAGAAATCGCCCATCACCTTCAAAACGCGACCCACCTGCATGCCACGGGCACAGGCCAGGTACAGGAGCAGTTCATTCACTACCTCGCGGCTACGCCCCAGTTTAAAAACACAAAAACGGAAGAGTCCACCTCGAATAAGATGAGTGATGAAAAATTGGTGGAATTTTTTTCAAACAGGCTTGTCTAGTGGCAGGTCAATAATGTATCCACGCAGGGCTCACTGTTTCGGGAGTCTTTAATCGTTCTGCCAAACGCCGGTACCGGTCTGCTAACGTACACAGGTACTCCTGTGCTTTCTCAGCATAATCTTTGAGACCCGTCAGCCCGGCTATTTTCCATCGTTCGGTAAGATGGGAAATGATATTGGCATAATCAAAGGTTGTGTAGATCCCCATTTTTTCAGTGATCAGCGAAAAACGGCTGAACAAACTATTTTTTGCGGCATGGTCCATTAGCAGGGCCGGCATAGTAATTTGCTTTTTCATCATGGTTTCAAAAGCCAACAGGGCTCCATCCGGGTCTATCTCGAAAATCTTTGACATAAAATTTTTGTAGGCTTTTTCATGACGGGCTTCATCACCTGCAATGGTTCTGCAGATCCTTGATAAGACGTCATCGCCGGCCTTATCAGCCAGCTTGCCGGTATTGATATGGGAAATCCTGGTAGCCCTTTCCTGGAAAGAGGTGTATATAATCGCCTGGTAAGGATCCTGGTTGGCCTTGGCATCAAAACCATTGGAAATAAGATCGTGAATAGTAATCTCCACCGCCTTCATATCGGCACGGCCAGAGAGATACAGATATTTATTCAGGAGATCGCCATGCCGGTTCTCTTCCGCTGTCCATGCCCTTGACCACTTCACCCAGCCTTTTTCACTGGCCATATTACCATCTGTATTCATCCCCTTTAACAGGTTAAAAAAAGACTGGTAGTTGGGTAAAGCCTCTTCGGTAATCATATTTCCGACCAGCGAGGTAATCACTTCTGCGGGAATTGCATCGGTCCTTTTGCGGAGTTGTACCAGTTCTTCCAGGGCATTGTCCTTTGTCATATCCGGTAAAAAGTCGGTGGGTTGCCAGCAGGTTTTGGAATCTACCAAAAAATCATCCACCGCAGCTGCGGCGAGGCTGTCCAAACCAGCAATAACAGCTGCATTTTTCCTGAGTTCATTGTTAGGCGTATTCATAAAGAAGAATTAAAAAAACAGGCCGTCTTAACCATTTGCTTGTGATTGACGACCTGTTTGTGTCATGAAAAAGCAAGGCATTTAAATTTCTGATTTTTCAGAAACAGTGTTGTTACAAGATTTCCTGGAAAGTTTATATAATTCACATATCTGGCGAAGGTTTTACACAGCGCTACTGAGTTTTGAGATAGCTTTTAATTTCTTATCACCTGAAATGACCCGAAATGGTATAGCAGACTTTGTCATTAATCCGTGTAAAGGTGTGCCCATTGATCTTACGAAGCCTGCGTGTTGCTTTTTTGTCAAGGAGTTTGGCATTGTCGTCAAAATATTGTGGCTGGGAGAAATAAGCGAGGATATAATATTTTTTATAGGCGAAAGGAGAATTTAATGCTACCGATTTTACGGACATGAATACCATCCTGTTCTTTTTCTGATCCACATAATAATCAAGCATGTTCACCCAGGTACATCGGATCGACTGCATTTCACTTATCAGCGCCAATACTCCCGGAGCCGGCAGGCCGTATTTGACAAGGGTGTCTGCCAGGCGGGATTCATCCAGGGAGAATTCATAGATAAAACTCAGTGTATCGGTGATGATCTCCAGGGAGATCGTCTTGAAATCTTTTGCCGTGAACGCAACTGTAAATGGCTTTTGACGATACAGCTCTTTATAACTCCCTTCGATCCTGTTCAAAGATTGTTCATGCTCGTAATAATATTTTCCCGTGATATTCTTTGAAGAACAGGAAAACAAACCAGGGACCAGGACCAATAATATTATGGTGAGCGATTGCTTATTCATCCGTCCCTTTTTTTGAGCAATAAGTAATACCGTAGAGCACCCGTTTAAAAAAAGCCGGCGATAGCTGGAGCTGGGTCCGGGAACCATAATCCCAATAAACCAGCGTGATCAGATTATTCTCCAGGCTGATCTTTTCCGCTACAATAAAATGCGTGGGGAAACCAAGCTTGATAGTGACATGGTTTTTCTTATGAACGATCCTGTTATTGATATATAATACTACGGTACCTGTCTTCATTTTTTCACTGATATAAGCAAACCGGTCGCCTACCCGCGGGCGAATAAGGTCCGCACCTTTTGCTTTCACTTTATACCGCAGGAGTTTCCTTAGCATCCGGTTGAATTTGGAATAATTGACCGAGGCCCAGAACTTATCTTCATCATCGGGTTTATACCGGCGGTTAAAAAAATTCAGGTACCCCTTATAATGATCCGCAAGACAAAGAAACCATAATTGCTCGGCTGGACGAATATCCAGTACGCCTTTAAAACGTAACAGCCCCGCTGCTTTTTTAATGGCATCGGAAGGCGTAAAATGTGTTTCTCCAAAAAAGGCAGCACCTTCCCGGTATAATTGCAATAATAGTTTTGCAAAACCAAGCGGGTCGTCCAGCAGGAACAAATAAGTTAAAGCACCATAACCACAAAAATTGGTACCGTTGCCCGGGTAGATGGTAACAGGATGTTCTATGCTGGCACGCAGGTTTTGCAGGAACAGGCCCGGTTCTATATTCGGCCAGGCCGCGCTTGGAGCAAGTTCCTTGACCTGGTTAAGAAATTCAATAGCCTGCTGGCGGGTGGAAGTAACAATTGTATCACGTGCAGGAACGAAGCGGGCATAGGTGCTAAGAACCGAAAACAGGATCATTGCAATAAGCAAGACATATTTTACAGTCCAGCAGGCGGGAACCGGGCTATGTTTAACGGGCTGTTTAGTCAAGGGGATGAAGCTAATTAAAAATATAGTAGGATGGATATTTTGAGCGGACAAGTACAATGCCAGAATGTTCCCCCCGGAATCCCCGTATTGATTACATTTGATGATCTCCAAAAACATCCTCATGCCGCGTATTGCTTTTATTATATTCTTTAGCCTATTGTCAGTTATGAGTTCCGGACAGTATAACTGGAGCCTGGAAAAGGATAATAAGGGAATAAAAGTATTTACCTCCAGTGTAGCAAATTCATCTTACAAGGCTATTAAAGTAGAATGTACCCTACCCGGGACCTATTCAAAATTATTATCCATCCTTTCCAATGTATCTGACTTCAGCGACTGGATCTATAATACCAAATTGACAAAACTGGTAAGGAAAAACAGTGCAGCTGATTTTACCTATTATTCAGAAACACATCTTCCCTGGCCCATGGCTAACAGGGATGTCGTCATCCACGTGCAGGTAAAGACTGACAGCCTCCCTAACTTCATGGTCATTGCCGGGAGTGATGTAACCAATGAAGTGGTGGAAATTCCCACCCGTGTCAGGGTGAAACATTATAAGTCTTACTGGAAGGTGTCGATGCCTACAGCAACTACGATTAAGATATTTTATATGCTGGAACTTGACCCTGGAGGAAGTATCCCCGCCTGGATCGCGAATATGTTTGTTGATAAAGGGCCCTACGAGACTTTTGTTAACCTGGCTGAGCAGTTAAAAAAATAATATACCTGCAGGATTGGCAACAAGAAGAAACAGATCAAAGATTATTTGCAGCAGTAGCTCCGTCAGTTATCACCGCCCTGTTCCATCCCTTTTGAATTGCCAGCATACGGGCTATTCTCCCCGGGTGCGTTTCAGAAGCTTTCAGCCCGGCTATATATTTCATCACCCTTTGTGATTCTTCGAGTGTAGCACCGAGCTGGTGTAAAATAAAACCGGCAAACTCATCGGCTTCGAGTTCTACGGGGGGAGAGCTTCCGCCTTTACGCATCGTATGCCCGTTAAGATGATGACCTATCTCGTGCGCCAACAATGCCATTACTGCCCACTTGTCGCCCGTAAGGCTGTTCAGCCAGTTTATATATACCGGGTTATAAAAGATCATTCGTTTCTGGTGCGAGATGGAAGCCTGGATATTCATCACGTCTGCTTCCTTTAATTCAAAACTGGCATGAAGACCTGTTACACTCATGATATCCTCCATCATCTGCTGCGGGCTGGGTATCACGTTAAAAACAGAATCTTTATAACTGCCGGGAATGATCTTTTCGCCCGCCTGCCTGGTTCGGGCAAAGCTTAATTGGGCAACAGTGATCATCACTGTCAATAAGGTGACTGGTTTCATTACTCTGTAGGTTGGGGATTTGGAAATTAAAATTAATTCCTGTTTTTTTAAAGAATTGATAAAACTAATTTTTCCCAGTCACCGGGAATATTGACAGAAGTCAATGTTTTAGGCCTTTTGAAAGCATCATATTGTTTTTTATGAATATATAATCTGGGACAGGTTATAATTTTTTTGAATACCAGGCTGCGGAAAACTTGCCCTAATGGATCCCGTTACTACCCTCTTTTATTTGTGCAAAAAAAGAATCCGGAAGGAAAATACGGCTGGCATAGTTGTAGCACCATTTTGCAAGCTGCCATCGTTATTTTTTAACTTAAATTCTTTGGTATGAAACTAAAACCTTTTATCGCCATGGCGGCCGTAGTCATCTTTGTTGCCTGCGGAACACCTTACAGGGCTACCGACACAGGTGTCGTTGTAGTGCCTGAAACAACGCAACGGTCATTTGTTGTTCAATATCCAGCTGGTTCAAATGCTACCTGGAGTTATTACAATCATGATGTTGTCATCCTTAATGACTGGGAAATGTCCGGTTGGGCAGTACCTGATGTGCGTGATTACGTGGTCCAGTTTGACCAGGATAATGAAAAGTATTATGCCTGGTATGACAGTGATGGTACCTGGATCGGAACAGCATATGTAGTCCGGGATTACAGTCGTTTACCGATGGTAGTTACTGCTACTTTAGCCAGGGATTATTCGGATTATTCAATCAGCAGTGTCAACAGGGAATATTATAAGGACAGGAATGCCTACGAGATCGTGATGAAAAGACCTGATGGATCCAAAGTTGTATTGCTGGTAGATAACGACGGAAGAGTTCTTAAATCCAAAATAAAATAACACAGAGACAGGACAAAATATGACCCCGTTCTAATAAGGACGGGGTTTTTAATAATCAGGATTCACCGCCGGGGTGATAGGTAGTGATCAGCATGACCGTATCGGATTCCGCTTCGATAGAATGAGGGACTCCCGGGTGAAATGCGATCAGTTGTTTCTCTTCCATCGGGATATCGCCTTCGAGCGTCTCTACGCGGAAACTTCCTTCGAGTACCTGCAGCGTGAGGAACCCATTGACGGTATTATCCTTGATCACAGCTCCTTCTTTCATAGCTGAAAGGACCAGGGTCATACCTGCGGATTTGAAGACGGTAATCGCGTTACGGTCACTGTTCTCCCAGGCCTTCTCATCTTTTACCTGTTCCAGGAAAGCGGGAAGATCAACGAATACATAAGGGGCATCAATTACTCTATCGCCTTCGGGGCGATTCGCCGTGGCATCATTGTGTTTTATTTCCATAACAGGAGTTTACACTTTATTTTTTTTGGATAAAATTCATTTCATCCAGGACGGAATTGATGAGCTGCGAATTCAACGGTTTTTTCAAAAAATAATTCACTCCTTCTTCGGTAGCCTTTTTTTCAATCCAGTCATTACTGTCCGCCGTGATCATGACGATTTTTATTTCTTCATCTGCGGATTTGATATGCCGGATAAAATTTACACCCAACCCGGAAGGAAAACTATTATCAAGGAAGATAACGGTTGGCTTCAGGTAAGTGAGGAATTCTTCCGCCTCAGGTAACGAATGTACCGTCATGGTATGGATCTTCCTTGATTCAAGTATTGAGGAAAGGATCTGTCCCAGGTCCACATCGTCGTCAATAATCATTGCTGTTTGCACGGGTACTCCCATATCACGATCTCCTTTGTGAAATGGGTACAAAAACTCCGCCCGTTTTAATATAGCTACTAAACCGGGTAATAGGGCGCTATAAATTCCCTGTTATTAGGGAATTCTATCAACTGACAGCCCTTATTGTAGAAGATTGTACACAGGGAAACGCTCGTGAGTAGCGGAGTAATTTTTCCAGGAAAAGATACGCCGGTATAATACCGAAGAAGAATATCACTTTACTGTGATCTGTTTCTCATCATAAACAACGATCTCTGGTTTTTCTTTGTACAGGATGACCTTCCCGGTAACACAGACTTCTTTGTCTTTATAAAAAACTTCAGGTTGTTCTTTGAAGAGTTTCCGCGCATCATCCCATATTACGATCGTCAGCGGTGCATTGGGATAGCTGCCGCCTGCATTAAGGAAAGTGGGGGCGCCTTTACTCCTGTCCAGGTAAATACCACCATAGATCTTTGTGCAGACGGTGACCGAGTCGCCGATATGCTCGTTGAGTTCTTCTATTTTTATTTCTTTTTGGGCAAGGGCTGCAGCAGATAACAGGACAGCGATAAAAGCAAATAATTGTTTCATTTTTCGGGGATGTTGCTGCAAAGATAGAGAAGAAACATCCGTGAGACAGCATAAGTAATGATACCGGCCTACCTGATCTTTCTGAATGGATAACTTCCCTTGATATGTTGATTGAGGTAGCTGCCTTTGGAGCCTGATCGTTTCATATCAAGGTATACCTGTTCGGGAACATTTTTATATTCATATACCCTGCCGGATAAGAAAATTACCTGCAGCGTAGAAGTAACGGCACTATAATTCATCCCGGCAATTACAGAAGAAGGCATATTTTTTAACGTACAAAAATATGCCAATCCGTAAACCAGTCTTTTCTTTAAAGGAGACTTCGGTGGATGAATTAAGATGATTTTACCAGCAGGGCCTGGTTGCCTGATTTAATATAACTCCTGATCAAGTCGAGCAGGCTCCTGATGTCAAAGGGCTTTTCAATATTATCATCGGCACCTGCCTGCTGTAACAGGATCGCTATATCGGGAGAAGCAGAAACCATCATGAGTCGAATATGCCTGGTGCGTTCCTGGCTTTTTAAGTGAGAGCTCACCACTATTTTCTTTGCAGCAGGTGAATATTTGATCGCATTATTAAGCAGGTTAGTCAATACCTGCCCTGTCCGGAAGCGGTCCCCACTGACCTTTACCGGTTTTCATAGAATGCCAGCCATACTGGCTGGTATAGTTTATGCCATAGTATGGCAACTCATAAAGAAATTTTTCATGGAACAACCGGTGAGGATAAAAAAAAGCAGGCTGAAAAAATTAAGCCGCGACCCCGAGGCGACCGCGAAAGCTATGCAACTGGTCTATGTAAATGCTGCGGATGAAGGCATTACAAGAATCAGGGCAGGTAAGGGCTTTGCTTATAAATACCAGGGCAGAACCGTAAAGAACAAGAAAGAGTTGCAACGTATCCGTTCCCTCGTATTACCACCGGCCTGGGAAGATGTTTGGATCTGTACGCTGGAAAACGGCCATTTGCAGGCTACGGGCAAGGATGCGATGAAGAGGAAACAATACCGTTATCACCCATTGTGGAATGAGCTGAGGAACACAACAAAATTCTACCGCATGCTGGAACTGGGTAAAGTTTTACCCGGCATCCGGAAACAAATACAAAAAGACCTGGCGCTCCCGGGCCTGCCCCGGAATAAGGTACTGGCGGCGGTGATCAGCCTGATGGAAAAAACAGGGATCCGTATCGGGAATGAATTTTATGAAAAGCTATACGGATCCTTTGGCCTTACCACATTAAAAGATAAACATGTGAACATAAAAGGCGGCGTTGTCAAATTCACTTTCCGCGGGAAAAAAGGAGTAGAACACCAGGTATCCCTGACAAGTAAAAAACTGGCTACGATCGTAAACCAGTGTAAGGATATACCGGGCAAAGAGTTGTTCCAGTATATTGATGAAGAAGGTAAACGACAATCCATTGAATCAGGGATGGTAAATGACTATATCAAAGAGATCGCTGCAGGGGAATTTACCGCCAAGGATTTTCGTACCTGGTGCGGATCGGTGGCAGCCCTTACGGCGATCAGGGAGATCGGGTTTTTTGAAAATGAAAAAGAGGGAAAGAAAAAAGTAGTGGAAGTTCTCGACAGGGTTTCCCGCCAATTAGGAAATACCCGGACCGTTTGCAAAAAATATTATGTGCACCCGTCCCTGCTTGAGTTATATGAAAATGGGAAAATGGAAAAGCTATTGGCAAATAATGCCAATGGAACCGGCGGGGAACAAAGCCTCCAGGCAGAGGAGAAGGTTTTGATGCATATCCTCGAAACCTTGTAGAAAACATTTTTTTAGTTATTCTTAAGTCCTTCTTAATATAGTTTTCACAGTGATGACGGGCTGGTGACAAACTGGTTTAAAGCGCTGTTAAACCTCCTTCTCACATCACCAAAAGGGCATGGTATCTGCGTTATAGGGGAAACCTAATCCTTATTTTTCCATGCACACAAAAAAAATATTACTGGCCTGCTCTAGCCTCAGCCTTTTTTTATTCAGCTGTAAAAAAGACCAGCAGGCAAGTTCAGTTCCAGGGACAGATCCCATTACCTGTACTGAATCATCAAAACCGCAGGATGGCGATATCATCAGCGGGAAATATATTGTAGCGTATAATGACCAGGCTCTCAAAGCCCGTGGAATGACCGTCGCACAATTAAGAGAGAGCGGCGAATCAGTATTGGAAAGAAACAATATCCCGGTTACGCGAATGGAACAAACCTTTGGCGGCGCCCCGGGTGGGTTTATCGCCAACCTGTCACCCGAAGAAGTGACAAGACTGCAGCAGGATGCCACTATTGGCGCGATCGAACCTGACAGGATCATTGCGCTGTCATTATGTTTTACTGTAGCGGAACCGCGTCTTATTACCTGGAATATCCAGCGGGTAGGATACGGGAATGGTATTGGTAAAACCGCGTGGATCATTGATACGGGAATCGATTTTGATCATCCTGACCTTACAGTAGACATAACGCGTAGCCGTTCGTTCATCAGCAGTGCTCCTTCGGCAGATGATGAGAACGGGCACGGAACGCATGTAGCAGGGATTATTGGCGGAAAGAATAACAGTATTGGTGTACTGGGTGTGGCATCAGGCGCAACGCTTATTTCATTAAGGGTGCTGAATGCAGATGGGACAGGTGTTTTATCTTCTATCATCCAGGCCCTTTCCTATGTCAATGAGAATGCTAGGGCAGGCGATGTGGTTAATATGAGTTTGGGAGATGAAGGCACTTCCGAGATCCTGGTACAACAGGTACAAAATACTGCGGCAAGAGGAATCTATATTGCTATCGCTGCTGGGAATGAACACCAGCTGGCGAATAAAACTTCACCCGGCAATGCAAATGGGCCGAATATCTATACAGTATCGGCTATAGATAGTCTTGATCATTTCGCCAGTTTCTCCAACTATGGTAATGATGTAGTGGATTATGCAGTGCCCGGTGTCCGGATCTTATCTACCTTCTCCGATGGGCGGTATGCCTACCTGAGCGGGACTTCTATGGCAGCGCCGCATATGGCAGGGCTGTTGTTGTTAAAAGGTTCTGCCATCAGCACTTCGGGTTATGCAGTGAACGATCCTGATGGAGTGCCAGACCCGATCGCGCATAAATAATAGGCTCACCCGGAATTCAATCCGCGTGAGAACATAAAAGCCGGTTCTGTTTGAACCGGCTTTTTTATTGATACGGGAATGTTTTTAATTCAGACTGATCTTATAATTAGCAAGCATACCATATATACCTGCATTTGGATTAGGTGTTACTGAAACAGCAATATAATACTGCCCTGTATTGACCAGCGAGATGGCATTCAGCGTAGTGGGATCTTCCACGGTGTTTATTAGCTGCCCCTGGCTATTATAAATCTTTGCTACCATGTCAAGGTTAGCGCCTTCATTCAGCCCACCCACATTAAAAGGAACAAGTGAAAGAGTTTTAGGAGCCGCAAGATTTATTGTGAAAAAATCGGTATCGGTAGTTGAATTAATTGTTCCGGTCAGGGAACTGCTTAATGCCTGCGCACCGGAGCTGGTATTTGAATAATCGTCATTTTTCAGACCGGTAATAGCACCGATAACAGCCACATCATTTTGAAAAGAAGTAGAGCTTATGGAGTTGGGACCATTATGCCAGGTCGTTAAGTTTTTATAATAACCACAGCCCATGATAGGCGCCCAGCTCATTTCTCCTGCTCCCCCTCCATAGTTATATTCAGAAACCAGGGTAGTACCATTATATGTTGCCTGGTGACGCAAACCAAAGGTATGGCCTGCTTCATGAGAAGCGGCTTCCGCGATTTGTTTTTCATTATAACCCAGCAAGGAAGAGAAAACAAAACAAGGTGTATTGTTACCCCAGGTAAAAGAATTTAAAAAAGAAGTACCACCTGCCTGTCCAAACCATTCCCATGATTCCGTGAAGATGACACGCATCCGGCGGGTGCTGACAGCAGCATTGTAAACTGTTTCGTCGGTAGTAACAACTATATTAAAGGGGCTGTAGTCATTTGTAACACGGTCAACGATCTGCGCGATAGCAGAACTCGCCAGGTTAGCCGGAAGACAGTTGAAGGCAACGCCTGCATTCCATGATGTTCCGGAAACCAGCTGGCCATCAAAATCCAAAAGAATTACACTGGCATTTGCCGGAGGAGGCGGGGGAGTAGCACCACCACCACCACCCGTTGGCCTTTTTTCTTTTACTACTTCAACAGGCGCTCTTTTGGACAAGTTGAAACCGGATGCGCCGAATTCGCAGACTTCAGGTTTATTGACAGCAGTATCTTTTACGACTTCGGGGGCGGAAGATTCTTTGCTGCAACCAGCAAGCAAAGCTATTAAGGAAAGAATCCAGAGGTTTTTCATAAGATAAAAAATTAACTATGAGGAAAATAATGCAAGGAATGAGACAAAAACCACGCAGCGGGGTTTTTATTGTACAAAATGGGCAAATGAAAAAAATAATTGATCCCGGATAATTTTCTGCCCCGACAGATGGAGAAATCCTTTTATATGAAAGGCTTTTTCCAGGAAGAAATGATGAAAATAAAAGATGTGATGGGCCCGGGCAGGCCTCAAAAAAAATCCCAGGGAAGCCCGGGATTTTATGTGTCATCGCAAAAGGAACTTTAGCTGACCACGATTTCTTTTTTCGCGGCTTCTTTACCAGCTATGACAGGCAGGCTGATCTGTAACACACCATCTGCATACTTAGCAGTAATGGCTGTTGTGTCGATGCTGTCATCGAGAGTAAATGTTCTTTTAAATCCGCCACGGCTGTATTCCCGCAGGACCCATTCGGGGCGCGGGAAACCTTCGGGTGGTGAATAAGAAACGGTCAGTTCATTTCCATTTACATCGAGATGGAAATTTTCTTTGATGCGGCCGGGTGCAAACACCAGCATTTCAAAGCTGTTGCCTGTTTTGTAAATGTTTACAGCGGCCCGTTGCTGGGAGCGGATAAATCCCGGTCTGCCGGAATTTCCGTAAGGGTTGCCTTTTGCGGCTTCGTACGCCGAAGTGTTTGAGTGGCGTACACATGACTGATTGTAGTGCATGTTGTTGAGTTTAAATTAAAAAATAGGAATAACAACAGTAACTCTCTAAAAATAGTGCCGGGTCATTTTATATGCTATTCTGTCATTACTGAATAAAAGACCACCCCGTTCCTTGCTATCAAAGAACGGGGTGGCTTAACAATTAAATGGAGCGTGCTTTATTGCAGTACAGTATCCATCAGGTGGATCACGCCATTGGATATATTGGCTTCCCGCGGGAGCACACCGATATTGCCGATTTGTATATTTCCGTTTTTTTCTGATACGATAAGTTCTTTACCATTCACCGTCGTGAGTTTGACGCCATCTTTCAACTCTTTAAAAGGAATCTTACCACTGACGATATGATTACTTAGCAGTGCGGCAAGCTTTGGACGATTTTGTGGCTCCAGCAATTTATCCATCATGCCTTTCTCCAGTTTTTCAAATGCGCTGTCGCTGGGTGCAAAAAAAGTATAAGGGCCGGTACTGCTGAGTAATTGGTCCATGTCCGATGCATGTACTCCTTTCTTTAATATTTTCAGGTTCTTATCTACATTCACGGCCTGTGTAAGATTTGACATATATGTTGATTTAACTGCCGGCACTATTACCCGCAATGGCAGGAAGGTAATCTATATCAGGCCGCCCCCCTGTTAATGTTTAAAGCGGTTTGCCTTGTATCGTTGAAGATGATTAATCCTGCAAACTCTCAATCATTCTCTTCAAAATGCAAATGCTGGTGATGGGCTCCTGCAGCTATATGCAGCGCAAACCCCATGATCGCCGTATCTTTTAAGATATTGATCAGGGCCATTTGCCGCATATCCCTGTCACCGGCATGTTGGTAGTTCGGCAGGTGGATCGTCAGTATGAAAATGATCAGCATGATGGCAAGCACATAGCCGGTGATTTTTACAAACTGGTTGGTCAAAAAAGAAAGTCCCACCAGGATAAAAGCGGCCCCAACGATATAGGCCCAGGTGATGCCCCCTACCAGCGAAAGTGGTACATAGACCAGCAGGTCACGGGGATTTATAAAATGAAAGACACCGAAGATGATCAGTACCACCGACAGGATGTAGATGGCAATCCGTGATATGATATGATAATGTTTCATAACAAAACAGATTGGTTACTAAAGAAGGATGTAAAAAAGTATAAACCGGGAGGGGTGAAGAATGGCCAGCAGCAAAGAACTTTTTGCTGTCGCAGGCCGGCAACCGGGGCTTTAAAGCCAGGTTCGTAAAAACAGGACCCCAGATCCCCGGCAGGAGATATGGACAGTTTCATCATGTTTGTACCGGATGAAAAGAACTTTCGACACACAAAGCTAACAATGTTTGGGAAACTTTTCTGTATTGTGTCCTAATTTTGGAACATGAAGCTGTATATCAAAAATATGGTTTGTAACCGCTGCAAAATGGTGGTTCGGGCGGAACTTGAAAATGCAGGACTGGAGGTTGCCGCCGTAGAGCTGGGAGAAGCAGAGCTAACAGAAGCGCCTACCCCGGTCCAGCAGGCGAAGCTGGACGCTTCTTTAAAAGCGCTCGGGTTTGAGATCATTGATAAAAAGAAAGTACAGCTGATCGAAAAAATAAAAAATACGATCGTGGAATTGGTGCATCATTCCGGCGGGAGCGTGAAAATTAACCTCTCGGATCTTATTGCTTCGAAAGTCCAGCACGACTATAATTATCTCAGTAATCTTTTTTCAGAAGTAGAAGGCACCACGATCGAGAAATATTTTATTGTCCACCGGATCGAGAAAGTAAAGGAATTGCTGGTCTACGATGAACTTTCCCTTTCCGAA
The DNA here is from genome assembly GCA_039921505.1 of Chitinophagaceae bacterium. Classification (GTDB taxonomy): domain Bacteria; phylum Bacteroidota; class Bacteroidia; order Chitinophagales; family Chitinophagaceae; genus JJ008. The sequence continues at coordinate 120,054 of JBDSBR010000039.1, read as the reverse complement.
ATTGCGGATCAATTAGGCTACAGCAGCGTAGCCTACCTCTCCAACCAGTTTAAGAAGATCACGGGTTTTACTCCTTCTTATTATAAGACCCTAAAGGAACATAAGCGTAAGAATATTGAGGAACTGTAAATCTTACAAATCATATACAAAATTCCGTAACAACAGCGACCAGTAAGGGTAGTAGCTTTGTGTCATAAATATTCCTGTTATGACACACACTTATCAAATTACCGGGATGACCTGCAAAAACTGCGAAGCAACTGTAAAAAGCAACCTGTTGTTAGTGCCGGGTGTAACGGGCGTGGAAGTTTCGCTTGAAAAGCAAACGGCTACCATCGAAATGGAAAAACATGTGACCTTATCCACTTTCCAGCAGGCACTGGGTAAAAAGTATACCATTGCGGCAATTGCGCATAATGAAAAAGCGGAACAGGCAAAAAGCTGGCTGGTCACTTTTAAACCCGTATTGATGATTTTTGGTTATATCCTGGTGATTGCATTGGCCGTGCCGGCCAGTGACGGGGAATTTAGTTTGATGAGATCGATGAATATCTTCATGGCAGGTTTCTTTATCACTTTTTCCTTTTTTAAAATGCTTGACCTTGGTTCTTTTGCAGAAAGTTATGCGATGTACGATATAGTGGCCCGGAAAATAAAGGGGTGGGGATATATTTATGCCTTTGCGGAACTGGGTTTGGGCATAGCTTATGCTACAGGTTTCCAGCCGCTGCTGACCAATATGATCACCCTGCTGCTGATGTCGGTCAGTATCGTTGGAGTATTACAAAGCGTGTTGAATAAGCGAAAGATCAGGTGTGCTTGTCTCGGGGCTGTTTTTAACCTCCCAATGACCACGATCACGATCATCGAAGATGCGCTGATGATCGGGATGAGTATCCTAATGATCGGCATGCTTTATTAAAATAACAAGTAAAAAAAATGACATGAAAAAAATAATAATGGGAACCGGGCTGGTTTGCCTGCTTGCAGCTTGCCAGAACAGCACTGAAAAAAAACACGAAACAATGACAGATTCATCCATGCAGGAGATGGATCATACAGGCGGGACGGTCAATGAAATGAAGACGCTTATGAACGGGATGATGATGAAGATGCACGGGCAGCAAGCCACGGGGGATAATGACATTGATTTCGCGGCGATGATGCTCGAGCATCATAAGGGGGCTGTGGCGATGGCTAAGCTGGAGCTTGACAAGGGAAAGGATACAGCAATGAAGCAATTTGCGCAGGCTGTGATCAATGCCCAGGAAAAAGAAATATCTTTTATGAATGATTTTATAGCGAAGACACAGAAAAAAATTTCTCCCGATGCGACAAATTTCCAGGAAGGGTTAGCAGCGTCTATGAAGGCAATGATGGAAGACAGCACCCGTTCTTATAATGATACCGATAAGGATTTCGCGGCGCAGATGATCCCGCATCACCAGTCTGCCGTAGGCATGGCGAAAAATTACCTCCGGTACGGGGAGAACAAAGAGTTGAAAAAAATGAGCCGCGATATCGTGGATTCGCAAAGCAGGGAGATCGGGTGGTTAAAGGACTGGCTGAAAATGTGAAAGGGCCGGTTTATAATACCGTATTTTTAAATGTTACATGGAAGCAGATATCGCGATATTGATTGCCGACCTTTCGGGGTATACTGCATTGACAGAAACACACGGTGCGATGGCAGCAGCCGACCTGATCGAAAAATACCGGGAGATTGTCAACAGGAGCCTGGCCGGAGACTGCCAGGTTCACCAATATACAGGAGATGAAGTGGTGATCGTTTCTTCATCAGCCGATGACCTGGCAATAACGGCGGCTTTACTACTCCACCACACAACGGGCGAAGAGAATTTTCTCCAGGTGCATGGAGGGCTGCATTATGGAAAGATCCTTAAACGAAATAATAATTACTTCGGCACCACGATAAATTTTGCTTCCCGGATCGCCGGGAAAGCCCAGCCAGGCAAATTCTGGTGTTCTGCAGATTATACGAATGCCTTATCCGACAGGTCCCGGGTAGATGTTGAATCAAAAGGAGTACACAGCTTTAAAAACCTGGCGGAGGAAAGAGAGTTATTCGAACTGAAGATGGACCTGCTCCGGAAATTTCATATTGATCCCGTTTGCAGGATGGTGATCCATGATACCACCCAGGCTGTTTCCCACCCGGCGGAACCTGTTTATTTTTGTTCAGCCGAGTGTTATGAATCTTATGTAACGAGAAACCCATAATAAAACTCATCCTGCTACCACGGCATCTCTTTTACATTGCTGATCAATACACTTCAAGATTATCAATGCTTATTTTTCAGGTAGCTCAACGCACGGGCTATAAACAGATCGGGTACTTGCTGTGAGGCCACGGTCGTAAGGTCAACCAATATGCCCGGTAAATATTTTTCCCTTGGCAGGCCATCAATCGTATACAATTTTTCGGCAGGAAAAGTAAACCGGATTTTTGTGTTGGGCATTTCATAACTGTAAACGGCCCCGCTCAGGCGGGCCATGGGCGTTCCGATTATTTTAGTAAAGGGTCTTTTCAATGCATCAAAACCGATAACGATAGCCTCGCCCAAACTGGCGGTCCAGTGGTCGCAAAGGATGACCAGTGGCCTGGAGTAATGTTTATCTTTTCTCGGGGAAACAATCTCCATCCAGCTCCGCTTTATCCCACTCATTGTTTCTTCTGCCGGGTATTCATGTTTTTGATAAAAATGCTCTTTATCAATAAACCAGCTCATCAGCGCTTTTGCTACGATCGTGTTACCGCCACTGGGAGTTTCCCGCAGATCGATGATCAGGGAAGAGGTCTTTTGGAATGTTTGCATTACACTGTCAAACGCAGGAACAAGGTCCGTATCATAGAGACAATCATTTATTTTGATATAACCAATAGTACCAATTAGCCTGGCTTCGATTGCGGTATTATGCTTTATATTTTCCAGCAACCTGCCATTTTTATCAGGGTAATAATCCCTTACCTTCCCCCGGTATTGTAAAGTGAATTTTCGTTCTTTGGTATGATCTCCCGCCAGCACTAAACGTAACGCAAAATTACTGGCTTCGATATCAGGTTTCTTTAGCGAGACCGGGAGAAGAGACTTAATTGCTATATCGACCGGGATATCATTGACGGCAATAATTTCCATGCCGGGAGCAACACCGGATAATTCAGTTCCAAAACCTTTTCTTACTTCTGTAATTACAGGCTTGCCGTTCACATATTCTGCCCAGGTATCAGTTCCTGAAGGGACAAGACGGGAGGAAAGGGGTGTATTGGTATTTAAAATAGCATGATGATCATAGATTTCATTGAGAGCTTTCTCCAGGAGACTTACAAATTGCTCTCTTCCCGTTATGTTCCCGATGCCTGCGCCATATATCGCTTTCACTTTTTCCCAATCCGTCTGTTTCTTATCAAAATAAGAATATTCCTCCCCGATGCTTTTCCAAAAAAAATCAAAGTCTTCGCGGTACTTGCCGGTCGTAAGGGCGCTGTTTTGCGCGGTTACGAAACAGGAGATTATGAGCAATAGCAGGAGGCTGAAGAAAGATCTCATGGTAACTGTTTAGATGCAAAAATAAGACGGCAGCGATGAAACTACATTTCTCCAATATTAAGGGGTCAATAGGCTGCTCGCCGGTTGTCACTGTGTTCTAATTTGAGACTGTTCTCCTGCGAAAGAGTAGGTATAAACACGGTAAAAAGAATAAAATACCCCGAAAACGGGATAGCCAGGGTTTTGAGATTACGAAATCATAATCGATATTTGAAACAGGTTTACAGGCTGGCTTGTTTAATGAACCATGCTTTTAAAATCGAGGGGTTCATTGTCCTGATGAATCACCTGCCAGCGTGTAAAGCAAACGTCCTTTTATCATTCCCTTTTTAAACTACCCGCTTAATCAGCCCTTTTTAAATACCAGGGAGTCGTTGGTATGCACTTGCCAAAATAAACACGTATGGAAAAAAACTATCTGGAACACTTTAACCAGCGGCTTACGTTCCCAAAATCTTCGGCCCACTTAGAGGGAAATGGAGATGAAACCGCTGCTTCCGTAAATGAATCGGACGTCAAAAAAAAATTAGCAACATCAAGGGAGACTTTACACAAAGCCATTGAAAAGTATGCAAAAAATGACAAGCACCTCAAAAAAAAGGCCAACGAGATTATAAAACGAAGCAGGGATCCACTTAAGGCAGTAGCGATGCAGGATAACAAGACTCTCGCTGCAAACCCTCAAAATACCAACCTGCTTGAAGTGATCGTTTTTACGGACGGATCAAGGCCTTCTTTCCTGATCAAAAACGGGAAGATAGACTTTACAAGCAGCCCGGCTGGAGAATGGGAAAATCCCCTTGTCACGGGAGAAATCAACGTGGGATATGCCATTCAATGCGTGGGCAGAATAAATATTGGGATTAAACATAAAGGAACCGGGTTTCTCATCCATAAAAACCTGGTCATAACTAACAAACACGTTCTACAGGCAGTCGCAGATCTTGTAAACGGTAAATGGGTATTCAAAGAAGGAGCAATGATCGATTTTGGGTATGAGTACAAAACTACTAATGTAAAAGATCCGCGCTTACTCAAGAAACTTGTTTTCACAACCCCTGGGCTCATTGATAAAGATCATATTGATCATACAAAAGTTGATCTTGCCCTGATTGAGATTGAGCCGGTGGACCAGGTGAATATTCCTATGCAGCTACTCCAAACAGACACTTCAATCACCTGGGCCTGGCCTGACACAACAACGCTGTACACGATTGGCTACCCGGGCGATCCCGGTCTTAACGGTGTTGTCGACTATGGATCCGATGTATTATATAATATATTCAAGGATACTTATGGCTGTAAAAGACTGGCACCCGGGAAGGTGATGACCGGTCCACAAGCAAATCCCGCTTTTCCATTGCGGTTAACACATGATGCCACAACCCTCGGCGGCAATTCCGGCTCTCTTATGGTCACCCGTTCTAAAGAATATATTGCCTCGGGGCTTCATTATGGCGGCGAATTTGAGCAACCCAGGGAAAACTGGGGTCATGTCCTGGGAAATATCCTCGATGCTAAAAACAGCGCAGGCAAATCCCTATTGGATTGCCTGGATGAGTATAACGTAATAATGACTAAATCCGATGCTTGATACCCAAATTGTTGCTGATTCTTTTAACGCTTCGAGAACGGAGTTCGCAGATTTATTCATGCGCTCCCAATATAATATTGGGATCAAGTTTAAAGAACGGATAAATTTTGAATCTACCCTGAATAGCGGGGATGCCAGGACCGCAATTAAACAGGCGCTTGAACTGGCTAAAGCTACTAACGGGCTTTACGAGGAGATCATACGCCTGATACGAACTTCCGGCATGGATGATGGTGCATTGGTGCCACTCCTTAAAGGAAAAAAGCCTAAAAACAAAAAGTCCTATTTGGAAGGCCTGCCCAAAAAAAACAGCAAGTACTGGCAAAGTGTAATTTTCAAGAAAGGATATAGAAGACTAAAATGGACAGGGAAAATAATTATTGATAATGTAGCACAGGGGTCCGGCATCCTGATCGGGCCAAGAAGATTCCTGACTGCCTGGCATGTGGTAAAAGAAATGTTTGATGCCCAGCTTAAGAACAATAAAATTGTTTACAAACCAAAAGATAAGCCTCCGGTTTTGCAGGTTGAGTTTGATGATTTTTCTGATGAGGAAAATGGCATCATGAAGCCCCAGCAATCACTGAGGATCGATGCAGCCCCAGATTGGCTCGAAGTATTTTCATCCTGCCATGCTGATGAATACAAAGGGTTACCGGCAAACCTGAATGAGCTGAAAGATTTCCAGGACTATGCTGTAATTCTTCTTGATGCACCGGCGGATGAAGAAAGGAATTATGCCGAAATGGATCTGCGGGCTATCATACCGTCTGTTGATGATTACATCTTTGTATTTCAATATGCCGGGGGTTACGAACTTGTAATAGGTTATGATACCATCACCACAACTACCACCCCGGTTCCCGATGTCCGTTTTCTTCATCTCTCGGCAACAGATCACGGATCCTCCGGGGCTCCATGCTTTGACAGGGAAATGAACCTTGTAGGACTACACCAGGGAGAATGGCCGATAAACAAGGGGAAAAAGAAATGTAACCGCGGTATCCCATTGACCTATATTATCAGGGATATTCAAACAAAAGCTGCAGCGGCAAAATCTTCACCTTATGGGAAACACCCCGAGGATTATATCATCTGGTATCTTGACAAAGATGAATACACACCGGTAATTGGCATCGATAATTTCCAATTCCAGGTGCTTGATCTCTGTCGCTCAGGTAAAGGAAATATGCTGTTGATCAAAGGTGATTCTAAATCAGGAAAAACTTATTGCATCAAATCCCTGAACGCACTCCTTAACGCGAATGATCATTGCAAGATCATATTACCAGGGGAAGAAATATCGAAAATGGATGTTTTACCTCTTGCCGAATTCATTCTTGATTGCATTGGAGATATTGAAACCAGGTTTGATACCCAGGAGGCGTATAATTCAACCAAACCCGCCTGGTTACGTGATGAAATGGCACAAAAAGTTGTGAGTGCAATTTCCCTTAAAAGAAACAACAGGATGGTCTGGTTACTCCTGAGTGATCTTAATAATTATGAATTTAAGAATAAGGATGTTGAAGAATTTCTTCTGAATATCTACGCCAATGCAAACCAATTCAACTGGCTCCAGGTCGTTTTGGATGGTTACACAAAAGATCTCCCCGCAGCCGTGGCCCCCGATCCAAAGGAATATACTACTGCAAAAATCACCCAGGACAATATCACTACTTTTATGAATCGTGTAATAGATGAACTCGGGCTGCCTCCCAATAACCAGATGGCGATAGCTACTGCAAACGTATTATTTACCCAGTACCAGAATGCCCTGAAAAATAACCCGGACACTGCCCTGGGTTTATTAAATGAACTGTTCCGCACGCTGCTGCTTTCATTAACCAACCAAATCTCCAAATAGCCAATTATGCAGGATTCTTCTACCAAAAACATGGCTTATGCGGCTAACCTTGAGAGCCTTTTGAAGAACAAGGCAAAACGCGATTTTAAATCAGGATTTGATTTTGCCGGGTTCCTGGAAGATTTCACCAAACAGGCCGCAGCATCCAACCTGCCCAATCAACAGCAGCAAACTAGTATCTCCAGCAACGTTCATGAATCTTCCCTGGAGGAATATGTTATTCATGCATTGATGGAGGCGGAAGAAATGGCTGCCCTTTCAGGAAAATTTGACCCGGAAGAACTTAAATACCTTCTTCAGACTGATACAAAAGTACTGACCAGGCTCTCCCCTAACTGTATTATAAATAACAATAGTGAGCTCCGGTGGGAACTGAAAAGACAAAGACGGATACCTGTACTGAAAAACATCATTACCGAAAACCGGCTCCAGTATTTCACTGGTTTTACGCTTCCGCGGACGGATGCATTTGGCAATTTATTAAGAAAGGTATTATTCCAGGACCCTTCACTTATTCCTGCACAGCTGGCAGAAAAAGAAAAACAAATATTAGTAAATGTGCTTGAAACAGTTTCAGAACTTGATATACCTAAACCTTCGATCAAAGACATCAGGGAAACCATTCAACTACCGGGTATCCAGGAAGAGTACTCCTTGATAACAAAAGATTTCGTGGGCCGCAATCCTGACCTGGCGCTTCTAAAAAAGTTTCTTGAAAAAAAAACAGCCGGTAAAGGGCTTAACTGGTCCGGGCTTATTTTAACCGGTATGGGTGGTGTAGGCAAATCCAGCCTGGCAGCAAAATTCCTGGAAACAGTAATAAAAGAACAATCAGCTATTGTTTCAATACTTGATTTCGACAGGCCAGGTATTTCGTTAACTGACCGTTTCTGGCTTGTTTGTGAAATCTGCAAACAGGTTGGCAGCCAGTGCCCGTCGACAAAAAATGAGATTAACCAATCCATTGAGCATAGTAAAATACAACGTGACAAACTGGGGCTAAGCTTCAAGCAAACCTCGGAGCAGACCAGTGACATGCGCCTGGTTTCCGGCCTGCTCAATGACCTGAAAAAGATATTAAATAAGCATAAGCTTCAACATCTCCCCTTCCTGCTGATCATGGATACCGTTGAAGAAATTACGAGGAATAGTTATGTTTCACAGGTACATTACTGGATTAATGAGCTTTCAGAATCCCTGCATCCTATTATTGTAAAAGTTATTTTTTCAGGAAGACTCTATAACGAACATTATGACCAATTCAAGGCTATTCCAAATAACACCGAAGAAATAATTTTAAACGAGTTTGATAATGAAATCGCACAGGTTTTTTTGCGGGGGAAGGGTGTTGACGAAGAGACTACAAGGAAAATCATCAGTCAAAAAATAATACCCTTACGGCCGCTGGAATTAAAACTTACAGCGCAATGCCTCAACGATGGCAGCATCACTATCGAACAAATCAATAAAGAATTAACTGAAACCAAAGGGAAATCCAAAACAAATGATTTTGCAGCCGGTATTATTTACAGGAGGGTTTTAAAAAGAATCGCTGATCCCCAGCTCCAGGCCATTGCCTACCCGGGCCTTATATTAAGATACATCACTCCTAAAATCATTGTGGAAGTCTTGCAACCGGCCCTGGAGCTCAGAAAATTAACCGAAAATGAGGCCTTAGACATTACCAACAGGCTTGCCACTTACAGCTGGCTTGCCAACCGGGAAGGTGAAAAAGTATGGCACCAAAAAGAATTGCGAAGGGCTATGCTCAGGCTGATGATCCGTGACAAGTCCGTAGAAGCAAAAAAAATACGAAGCTTCGCTATAAAATACTTCGAGAAAATAGGAACAAAAGAGGCCCGGGCAGAAATCGTGTACCACAAGCTGATGGAAGCAGATACCGTTACAAAAGCCGGTAAACTGGAAATAAGCGAAATAAAACAAGCCTTTCCCTTTATTAAAGCGGACCGTCCCGATTTTCCCAAAGTGGCTGATGTGCTGACCGGGTTTGCCATCACCAAAAATGTGTCATTCGCCGAAATGAAATACCTGCCCCCCCGGTATTTAATCGACTTATATCTCTCAACAGGCAAACAACTTGTCCGGAAACGCGATTTTTTGAATGCCTATCAATTATATCAAAACAGGAATAAAACCCAGCTATATAATAATTTAGAAACAGAAGACCTGCTCGATAATTGGGAAAAAGACACCCTTTTTGCTTTGGTAAAATGGAAAGAACTGGATACGTCTTTGATCAGGGACAGGTCAGCCATCGGTTATACTCCTGTCTGGTTTATCAATTATTTATATCCAAATGTTATAACAAACCCGGCATGCTTTAGCTCCAGGCACATTGAAGCTCTTTTAAAGAGGTTAAACAGCTCTTTCAAAAAATTCTGGCCGGGGCTTTCAAAGGATACCAGGAATATTTTCATAAGCAGGTTAACAGTTGCAGTCCTGATTTTAAACGGAAAAGGCAGGATTAATGTGGTGTCAAGAGCCCTGTTAAAGAGAATTTTGGAGAATATAGAAGCGGCTGATCCAACGCCCATTAGTTATAAGGACCTTTCAATTTTGTCCATGCTGGTACGGGGAAAGCCAATGGAATATTATTACGCGGATATCTCCCAGGTGAAAATAGAAGAGGATTGGATGAATAATCTCATGTCTTTGCCCAAAGTAAAACCAGTGGTTGGGAATAAGGTTTTGAAAATTTTAAGAGATCACCGCAAGTATTCCTGGAAAAATTTCAGTGTTAGCCTAAACCTCGCACTTTCCGAAAAAAATGGGATCAGTAAAATTAAAACACCCATCTCCAAGTTACCTAAAAAGGAAATCGCCTGGTTACTCGCTGGCCCGCAAGATTTCTTCCGGGACCCTTTTTATTACGCGATTGTCGAAAGTTTTAAATCTAAAAAGGATTTTAAGTCCTTGTCAACTGCGATCCATGATTCGATGAATTTTGAATTTAGTGATTGCACAATTTCAAGAATACAACAGCAAATTACCGGGGACCCGGCCTATGCCTTGCCAAGATATATTGAGATGATTGACCGCTGCTGGAACCTTTATTCATTTTTAACCCTGTTATTGAAGTTAAAACCAAAATCGAAGACGTTCCAGTATATCCGGGCAGCCTTTATAAATTGTAACACGAGCTACGAGAAACTATTCAAAATAAAAAATAAGCTATCATGAAAATCACCCTCAATGCAGACCCCGGTTCCGAAATCACCATCAACGTCAGTTCCAGCCCCTCGGGGGCCAGGACTGAAAGCATGGGCTCGTCAGCGTCTGGAGAGCTTGAAACCAAAAAAGAAGATACTGAACTCGGCATGGACTATAGCGGCTGCCTTGGTTATGTTGAAGAATTTATGGGTTTTAACGTTCCCATTCCGGAACTTGAAAAACAATTATTAAGGAAAGCAGCGAAATTTGATGACAACTCTGATCAATACATCCTGCCTTACTATAATTTCAGTACGGTGCAACACAGTATCCGGAAGATGCCCATATTCAGTGCGATTAATATTGAAGGCAGTCCTAAAAAAAGAAAGGATACCAAGAAAAGAAAAGACCAGTGGCTGCGTGATAACAGGATAGATATGGATGTGCAGCTTACCGATGATTTTTACAAGTACAGCGGCTTTGATAAAGGGCATATGACCAGGAGGGAAGATGCTAACTGGGGTGGCTCGGGTGCAGTAGCTTTCCGCAACGCTCAACTCACCTGCATGTATACCAATGCCTGTCCACAGGTACCGGAATTAAACAGGGCTGTGTTTGGCTACCATGGCCTGTGGGGCCAGCTGGAACAGATTGTACTTGAACAGGGGGTAATAGAAGAGGAGGGAAAAGCAGGCAAAATTTGTGTGTTTAACGGTCCCATTTTCGTCTCTACAGATCCCACATATAAAGATATCCAGGTTCCTCTCCGTTTTTTTAAAGTGATCGTCTGGATAAACGGGAAAGGGGAAAAAAAGACAACCGCATTTATACTCTCCCAGGAAGATCTTGTAGATGGAATTAAATTCGAAGAGCTGCAATATGACGAGGAATTTAAAGAACACCAGTGCAGTATACCTTACCTCGAGAATATTACCGATCTGAAATTTAACGTCATGTCAGCGTGGGATACCTACAAAGACAGGAACGGGAAAGCAGTGGCAAGAATTAAACGGGGAGAATTGGAAAGCCTGGTTAATGAAAATAAATAAGGAGCAGAAATTTCTGCAATAAACGACTCCGGTTTTTCCTAAACAGGAACAGGGGTATAAAAAAAACCTTTAGCGTGGATATACTAAAGGCTTTTTCCGCTGCCTTACTGCGGAAAATAAATTATGTTTCATAGGTTATAGCCGGGCACCCCTGATTCTAAGCTGATCAATATACTTCACGTTTAACCAGTGTTGTTTGCGAGGAAGGAACCAGGTAAAACTCACATTTCTTTCCCGGTTTCGTTGCATATTCATAAACGGCATCATATTTCCAGGTACTGTATTCGGTCTTTTCCTTTCCTTCCTTCACCAGCTTGCGCTTTAAAAAAACCAGCATCTCTATCTTATAAGGGTAAACGATCTTTCGGGCATCTGCTTTGTCGCTATAACCGTTTTGTCCTTTGAAGGAACTAAAGTTAACAGCGATATACGGATAATCTTTATAGTAGGTGGCCAGCTGTGCCTTTACTTTCTTTTTCAGGTACAGTTCTGACCCGTTACAATCGGGAGCATTCAAAAGAGCAGTACGGTTTTCATAGATAATACCTCCTGTGATGGATCCTTTGGCCGGTTGAGCTGAAATGGTGGACATACCAACGGTTGACAGGATGAGCAGCAATAGTAATTTCATTTTTTTCATGATGGTTTAAATATACCGTAAAGTCGGTAAAATGGGTCTGGTTTGAAAGTACTTAATTGATTTTCACCAATTCTGATAAAAACATATATTTGGTTACACATCAAAACCTTTTATAAAATGAACCTCGAATTAAACGATTCCATGAGCTTTCCTGCAATGCTGAAAGTATTAAAAGAAAAGCTCCCGCAATATGCCATTGAATTGAAGAAAAACCCCATTGCCGGGTTTGAATATATACAGGTAAGGAAGACGGCTTACGTGGGAGTTTGGATCAGGATCTTTCCTAAGAAAAACCGGGTGATGTTGATCAAGACCATTCCTTCTACAATGGCAAGGGCGCTATTAGGTGGTTTAGTCGCCATGCTGATCGCTTCAGCTGCACAGAAAAAATTGGTGGATGAAGTAGCAGAAGTGTTGAAGGCCGAATTCAGGACCGGGGTACAGGCCTGACAGTAAATTCAAATTAATGCACACTAACAATCCCGCTGCGCGTGCCCTGGTTTCCCGGTTGTTGAAGCCTCCTCAAAAGTTAATTGACAAAGACAACGGTTTGTAATCTTGGTGTTAATTCGACAACGAGTAAAGTTGATTTTATTTTGCCATTTTTTGCTTTCTTTTAAGATTCAACTTGCCCACCATAAGTTTTACCTGGAACCCAACCGGTGATTGCAGAGAATTTAAATTGACAAATACACCGGCACCTAATCCTAAGAAGCGTAAAATAGCCCAGTTAAAATCAGCTTTCAGCATTCCGCCGATTGTTGTTTTATTTTCCTTGCTGACAGAATAATTGGAAGATTTATAGAGCCCATCCCAAACTATGGGTTGTTTGCTAAAACTCATTGTTTCTCCATTTACAAGGGAGAACCCTGCTTCAGTAGTAAACCATATTTTTCTTCCTGCTTCAAAAAGTTTTCCGGCAGTAAAACTGAAGAGATCCATTTTTGTAACAGGGAATTCATCATAAAAGGGAAATATTAAATACACATATCCCTGTTCATAATCAGAAGGTAAGTTTTTAGGGTTCATTTCTATACCATGATATGAAAATGTGGTTACCCAATTGTTTTTAAGCACAACCTGAATTCCAGCCTCGTAAAAAGCCCCGTTGTGGTTACTTGGGCCGGATGCTACCTGCAAATAGATTTTTTTTATTGGTTTCTCTTTTACCTGACTAAATGTTACAGAACATACTAAACATAACCAAAGAAAAATGCTTGTTGTTAGAATGATTTTTTTTGCCATCTTTTTAGTTTTTTTAGTGAAAAGTTCATTGAGTCCTAAATCTTTATTCATAAACGTATTTTTAAGCCTGAAGGAACCGATTAGTTTTTTCATACGAAGAGTTGTATTGATATTATTTCAAATCACTCGATTGTAGCACAAAGCGGAAACCTATTATTGTTTTGTCAGAGTAAGTTTTAGTCTGTCACCGGCTGTCTGTATATCCGTATTAACCACGACCAGGGTTTTACAATCAAACTTTTCAAGAATGACCGGGTCTCCATCTATAGTCAAGCTATTTTCCGACACAAAAGACCAGGTTCCGTTATCATCACCGTTGGGAGAACAAATTACACCCGCATCCTTTATCTGATAAGTGCCGTTAGTTTGAAATGTATAGACATTATCCCTGTCACAGGGATCGGGGAAAAGGGTATTGAAATAATCTATTTCGGCAGAGGAGGAATTTGCTTTGTAAGTAACTGCCGTTATCTTATAGGCGCCTGAAATTGAAGCTGCATTTATATTGCAGACATCATCCTTTTTGCAGGCTGTGATGAATAAGGTTGTAATGCAGGCTAAAAAAATAATCTTTTTCATAATAAATGTTTTAATGGTTTACCTTTTCAATTAATATATTTCAAACCTATACCCATTCATTTACTTTTCTTTTAGGTTGAGGGTAAAGGAACAGTTATATTTAGTGAACTGCCGTTCTGATGAGGCGGCTTTAAAAGAGATTCCCATTTATCCGCACCCGCTTGTTTAGTGTTATTTCAGGAGGTTCACTCAACAAAATGGTTGCTGACCTGCTAATAATGGTTACTCACTCAAATTAGCTGAAGCAAAGTGCGATAGTTGGTTATTTTTAACTGAGACAGATAACTCAAATGAAATTGAAAACCCTATATACTTTTTTACTGTTGCTTGCAGCAGTCACTGGTGTGCAGGGGCAAAAAGAAAATCCTTTGGGCTTTTTTACAGGTCAAAACCAATTCAGAAATAATATATCCTTCTCATTGAAAGATTCCTTTGTATGTTTTTTTCTTCGTGGTCATTTGGCTGCAAAGTCTGTTAGGGTTTCTGGCAGCTTTAACAACTGGACACATAATGGGATACCCTTTAATAAAACAGACAGTGGATGGGTTTCTTATATACAACTAAATCCCGGAAAGCATGTATATAAATTTATTATTGATGGCATTTGGGAATTAGATCCGGATAATTTTCTAACGCAAATAGATGGCGGATATATCAACAATGTTTATTATAAAACAAATGTCAATTTCATACTCCCCGGATTCAACAAAGCAAAGAAAGTTTTTCTCGAGGCCAGTTCTGCTGATTCGAAGCCAGCAGGACTGCAAATGATGAAAACACAAAACGGCTGGGAACTGCCGCTTTATTTTGAGGAAGGTATTTATGATTACCATTTTATAGTAGATGGTACAGCGATTCCTGATCCCAAAAACCAGGCCCGCGTTTCCGATGAAAATGGTAATCGTAATTCTATAGTATATATCGGAAAACAGAATGATTTATGGCAGGCTTTCCATTTCTATGAAAAGGCATTAACTGCAAACAATAAAAATGAAATAGCTGTTAGTCTAACCAATATTGGAAACATTTACTACACCCGATCAGACTATTCAAATGCATTGAAAAACTTTCAAAAAGCATTAAGTATATATCAGCAATTAATAAAACACGATAGCACTGGATTTATGTATTTGAAAATAGGCGGCGTGAATTTTTACCTGGCTGATCTTCCTGCCCAATTAACCAATATTCAAAATGCGATTAAAGAATTTGAAGAGGCAAAAAATGAAAAAGGACTTGCAGAAGCAACAAAGCGGATGGGTTTTTATTATCAAAATATGGGTGAATGGCCAAAGGCAACAGCTTATTTTGAAAAAGCTATAATTCTTTATCAACGCCTTCATAACCAGGTTCAGTTGGCGGATATGCTACATAACGCCGGACATAGTTCAGGTTTTTATGACAAACCTAAATCATTAGACTATCTAAACAAGTCATTAAAATTAAGTGAGAAAATAGGATACCAGGATGGCATTGCAGATAACTTATGGCTACTGGGCTATTATTATAAAGATGTAGTTAAAGAGATTCCAACTGCAGTAACATATTTTACGAAGGCCATGGAAATTTATGAGAAAATAGACAGAAAGGGTGGAATAGCAGAAATACTTTTGTCTTTCGCCGGAATTTACTTAGAAGAACCTGACTCCATTTTACAGAAACTTGATATATCCCCCTCCCAAAAATATAGTAAAGCAATTAGTAACGAAAAAATGAGCCTTCAGCTTTATACAGATTTGAAGCATACAAGTCGTAAGCAGGTGGTTATTCTATTTATCAGCCAGACTTATGAAGCAATGGGAATGTATGATAGTGCTTTTCACTATTATCAACGTTGGGTAGATGGACAAAACAAATATTTTAATACAGAAAAACAGAAAGAACTTACCCGGATTGAGACTGAATTTAAATATTATAAAACAGGAGATTCCTTAAAGCTCGAGAAAAAAATAACTGATGAAAAGCTTCAGCGGCAATTAATTGTTGCCCGGCAACAACAGCAGCAATTAGAATTGAATCAGGCTGAACTTGCCTTATCTAATAAAGAAAAAGATCTTCAGCATTTAGCCTATCTGAAAATGCAGTCGGATCTTCAAAACGAACAATTGATAAAGAAACAAAATGAAAAAGAAAGCCAATTGCAATCGGTACAGCTAAAATCCTTGACACAGGATAAAGCTATTAACAAACTAAATCAGCAACGGCAATGGATATATATTATAGCAGGATTTATTTTATTAGCAATGGGCTCTCTTTATTTTATATACCGTTCCCGGTTGCGTAGTGTGCGTCTTGAAGCACAACTGGTAAAAGAAAAGTCAGCCTTGGAAAAAAAGGAAACAGAGTTTCAGTACAAACTCGCCGATATCTCTATGTCGGCATTGCGTTCACAAATGAATCCGCATTTTATTTTCAATTGTCTTAATTCAATCAAATTATACACTACTCAAAATGATACGGTTGCTGCTTCTGAATATCTCACCAAATTTTCAAAGCTAATTCGCCTGGTGTTGGAAAATTCACGTAACGAACGGATCACGTTATCATCAGAATTAGCTGCCCTGGAATTATATATTGAAATGGAAGCGATGCGGTTTAAAGAAAAACTCAGCTACAGTCTTGTGGTAGAAGAAAATGTAGAAGCCAGTTATATTGAAATTCCCCCATTACTGCTACAGCCCTATGTAGAGAATGCGATCTGGCATGGATTAATGGCCAGGGAAGAAGGGGGACAGATTGCCATCACGGTAGCCATAAAAAATGATGATACATTACTCGAAATAAAGATAGCAGATAATGGTATTGGCAGGGCCGCAGCGACATTATTAAAAAATAAAATGGGCGGCAAACACAAATCCTATGGTATGAAAGCCACAACTGAGCGGATCGCATTGATTAACCAAATCTATAAAACAGGTGCAAATGTTTTTGTTCATGATCTTGTGGATGAAGATGGGCAAGCTGCTGGCACAGAGGTGATTCTTCAAATACCCGTATAACATGATACTTAAAACAATTATTATAGATGATGAACCAGACAGCATAAAATTGCTGCAATTGCAGTTGGCGCAACATTGCCCGGAAATAGAAATATCCGGCACTTTTACAAGTTCAGTAAAAGCCTTACCTGAAATTGAGAGATTACAACCTGACCTGATATTTCTTGATATTGAAATGCCGGTGATGAATGGCTTTGAATTATTCGAAAAAATATTGCATCTCTCTTTCAGTGTAATATTTATTACAGCGTATAATCAATATGCGGTAAAAGCCTTCCGGTTCAATGCAGTGGACTATCTTGTAAAACCGATTGATGTAAATGACCTCACTGAAGCAGTGGCGAAAGCTAACAAACGTGTAAAGCCAACAGCTACTCAACTATCCCTTTTACAAAAACAACTGCGCGGTGAACCTGCTACAAGGATAGCTATTCCCGGCCAGCAAGGAGGCATATCTTTCATTGATCTTAATGACATCATTTATAGTGAAGCCAGTAATAATTACTCAAAGCTAATTTTATCAGATGGTACCCGTTTTCTTGTTTCTAAAACGCTGAAAGATGTCCAGGAAGTATTGGAGGAAGAACAATTTCTCCGGGTGCACAGGCAGTATATCATTAACCTCAATCATGTAAAACAATTCAACCGGAACGAAGGTGTTCTTACAATGGCTAACGGTGATCATATACCTATAGCAAGGAACCAGAAAGAAAAACTGATTGAAAGATACCGGAGCCTTTGAAAGAATAAGAAAGTGGAGCAAGATCATAGTTTTCTCCTAGACTGATCTTCTAGATCAATATACTTCCGTCCAAAACTCATGCGATACGTTCAATCCAGTCAACTTAACTTCTAAAACCTACCGAAAGTTTCCCAGATTTTCTTTAAATTAGGGGTAACTATTAAAACGTTGTCAATGCGAAAATTATTCTTCAGCCTGTCATTTTTGCTATTGACAGTAGCCAGTCAAGCCACAGTTATTGCCATGATCGATACCGGAGGTCTCGCTTTTGCCGACAGGCATGTGATGATCATCACGCAAAAGAAAGAAATAAGACCGGGCGCTGTGGCTACTGCCGGGGAGCAAACCTGGAAACTGATGTCTTCTGATGAGATGACCATTTTCAAAAATGTAAAACAAATTACCGAAGCCCAGTGGTCCGCAAAGTTTACCGACCTGCCTGCTTATATGACCGGTAAATGCAGGATCGACCGGTCCCTGAATTATATATATGAACTCAACGCGGGTGGATTTCTTAAGTTAACCAATGCCTCGGAGATCTTGTATTATGGTTGCTTCGATAAGAGTTTGCGGAAATATTTTTTGAAGGGGCCGAAGTGATCAGTCTACGGGGAAAACCCTGCCTGTGTGGGAAAAAGAGATACCAGGTCCGCAACAAGGCCGGATTCTACAGCCGGGTAAATGATCAAACTTACCGGGGAAGAATATCACCCCCGTTTTATAGAAGGTAATAGGATTAATAGTTGTAAATTAATACTCCCCAAAGCCTTCGTTTATGACATCTTATTTCCGCCATTCAGCACTTGTACCGGTATTAGTATTTACATTTCTCTTACCAGGAAGACAGGTCAAAAACACTTACAATAAAGCCGGCATTATTCTTAACGATTCGCTTTTTGACATGTGTGTAGTTATGCCTGGAGATGAAGTGGCGTCACTTTCGCCCTTTAACAAACCAATCAAAAAGACAACTCCCGATGATCGGTTCGATGGTTACTGCGGATGTCACTATGATTTGCAAGCTGACGATGATTACCCGCAGGTGCAGATATCATTGAATCAATTTCCTTCGGCACGGGAATCGAAGGAAAATTATATTATCTCGAAAGAATCGTGGGTAAATATGTACCAGAGGGAACCAGAGTTTATAGCTGATCTTGGCGACTCTGCAAGTTTTTATGGTAATGCTGAACCAGCTTTATGTGATGATTGTGGATTGCAGGTTGCTTCCGGGCGTTATTATATCACCATAGGGCTTAAAGGATACTATGATAAGATCTCAGCGGCAACTAAAAAAGATGCGGCAGTTGGTATTGTACGAAAGCTTTTTGAAAAGAAACCGTATTTGAACAGCCGCCGTTAGTTTCTTGTCACTTTTTTCCAAAAGACTTGATATAATGCTGAACCCTCTGAAAGCTCCTTGAAATAAGTTTGGGTAAAAAATAAAAACGCTTGTATGTATTCATTCAGAAAAAACAGGCAGGTACGGGTATGGATATTCCTGGCGATCTGTTTAATAACGCAGCAGCGATCAGCAGCACAGGAACAAGTCGCCGGCATGTGGAGTGGAACGATAACCATGCAGTCACACTGGTCTGGTATGACAGGAACCCGGGAAGTAAAAATATCTCTCTCGATCTCTGATAATATTGTATCTGGCACGGTCGAAGTCCATGAAAAAGCGATCCTCGGGGGAATCCATATGGCAGATACTGATTGCATGGGTTCAGGAAAAGGCCAATTGGAAAAAGTGCAATTTGAAGCAAGTGGTCATTATTCAATCAGTGTATTCCCGCCCGGCATGCATTGCATCACGACCAGTTTCCTCGGAGCCCCCACAGAAGAAAACGATGGGAAATTGCAAGAGGTGACGGTTACCAGTGAGCCCACACCGAAAAACCGGAATATATTGAGTGGATCCAAAACAGAAAAAATTGAGTCTCCCCCCGAATTGGGAGAAGGAACTGTGACAACCGTCTGGAACCTGCAGGCAAAAACGAATGTCGAACTCATTGTTAACCCGGATAATTATGATAACTGGTTGCCTGAAGCGGGTAAGGATGAATTGACTAAAGGTGCGTTGATGAAGGTCAACTTAAAACTCAAAAGTACCGATGGCAAACCTCTTGCGCTGAAAGCAAAATCTTTTGAACTTACACTTTCCAATACTTCCATGGAACCGGGGATCACTATTAATTATCCTATAAGCCCCGCGACCGATCAACTCCCTGATCTTCGCTTTGTGAAAGCCGATATTGCAGAAAGCAATAAAGCAGACCAATCCTTAACGATACCCTGTACTGACGGTTCAACAGGCAAAGCGAGTATTGCTTCTTATGACGGAGGTGGGTGGTCAACACTGTCTGTCGTAGCCCTTATGGAAGATAGTACCCGGATCAGGGGACATTTACTTGTTTCCCAGGGTGACATAGATATCTGCATTCCAAAAAGAGACCCGGCTGCTAAGATCGCTACCTCCTGGTTACAGGCACATGGAAATCCAGGGGAAACAGATGACAATGATCATTCACTGGGCAATCTTAATGATGGCGATGGATTATCCGCCTATGAAGAGTATCGTGGGGTTATCGCTATGGTAAAAGAAAATGGAGTTTTTAAAGAAAAATTTCAGCGGCTTGATCCGGAGAAAAAGGAATTAGGCATTTGGATGAAAAAAAAGGTGATGCCCATTTTTCTAGAAGGTTTCGGCATACTGGAAAATGCAGCTGGGATCAAAGTGATCAGTTTAATTGATAACGAGATGGGTGCTGACAGAATGTTTAACCGGAATAATAAATCAGCAAATATTTATAAGCAGTATGTTGAGAAACTGGATACCGGTTCGCTGGGTGGTATTGCTGTTGGCGAGAATCGCCCTTCAACTGACAAACCCAAAATTCCAAAACAATCTGAATCGGTTGTCATTGACACTGCTATGTTGACCAGCGCCTATGCTACACAGGCGGCTGCATTACGCAATACCCATCTCCGGATGCCCTATACATTAAAAGAAGACATTGCAAATACAGTAGCACATGAATTAGCACATGGTATTGGATTAGTTCATCATGGGCCGCCTACGCTTGGCATTCCCAACATTACCATTCCTCAAAATAGTAAGGATTATCATGTTTATGATACGTATGGGCATGATATAACCAGGCCTGGCGTTGAAATAAACGGGCTTATCGGGAGGCCTGGAAATGATGAAAGCGGCGATACCAGTTGCATTATGGCATATACCCATTATTACCAATGGGTACATAAGGCGGACAAAGGTACACTGGACTATTATGCCATCCCTTTATTACCCGTTGGAAAAACATTTTGTACGTCACTGGTTGGAACAGGTCTGAATAAGAATAATAACTATTTTGGAGATGCTACTGCCGGAAAATGTATTGAAGCAATAAAATTTAAGTAAAATAAAATCAGTTTGCTCTTGGTCCCGGAAGCTTCTTCAAATAATGGTTGATTACTTCCCTTTGAAATTCAACAGATAAACCGGCGACAGGAAATTATTAAAATAGTTTTTCCATCTTAGAGGTCAACCCCAGGCATATCTTAGAATTTAACCTGGCATATTTAAACGGACTAAAAATAACAATAATGAAAATCGGACTCTATATTTTAATCGTTCTGTTAACCACCTCCTTCATCCGAAATGTCCCCTTAAAAGAAAAAACCATTTTGGTAATTGTAGCTCATCCCGACGATGAAAATATGGGCGGACCAGTTTATGCAAAATATGCACGCCTGAATTACCGGGTTCAGTTTATGATTGCAACAGATGGAAAATTTGGTACGAGAGTAACCAATATTCCTGAAGGGGACTCTTTGGGAAACCTCGGAAAACTGGAATCGATCTGTGCCTGTAAAAAGCTGGGGGTTGATACGCCTATTTTTCTTTCACTCGAAAGGCTCGACACCAAGATCGGAACGCGTGCATATTTAAATGACCATAAAAAATTACTTGCTGAATT
The DNA here is from genome assembly GCA_039921505.1 of Chitinophagaceae bacterium. Lineage (GTDB taxonomy): Bacteria > Bacteroidota > Bacteroidia > Chitinophagales > Chitinophagaceae > JJ008. The sequence continues at coordinate 98,616 of JBDSBR010000039.1, read as the reverse complement.
AAAAAAATATATTGAAGCAATACAGCCAGACATTTTGATCACTTTTGGACCGGATGGAGAGTATGGACATTCCGAACATATTGTGGTCGGAGCGACAATAACGGAGCTGCTTTTACGCGAAGGCTGGGTTGATAAATATCCTCTTTACTTTATCGGGTGGAGAAAAGATCAGGTTACAGATAATGATGAACTTAGTTATGTTGATAATAGATACCTTGATTATGAAATAGATTATTCAGTGGAGGACGAGAAAAAATCGATTGAAGCATCAAAATGCTATGTAACCCAATTTACTCAAAAGGAATTGCAGGATGAAGAGGAAGGTAGACTCAAAGATCCATTGAACATGATTCCATTCAGAAAATTTCGGGTATTTGAAAAAGGCAAAGTAAAACATGACTTCTTTCCAAGAGAGTGAAAAGTTTTTAGAAAAGAAGAAGGGTCATACTATCAAAGTATAACCCTTTTACTTTTTTATTCGCTCCCCTTATTGACGAAAGATGCAGCTTCGATAAATTAGTTGTGATTACAAATATTTGGAAATCAAGGAGGGAATTCCCTTTACGTTCTACTCTTAGCTGATCAGGGATTGAGAAACACCTTTTTAATGGCGAAATAATTACCTTAGTAAAGGACAAACGGCGGTTGACTGTATGTGCGGGATATTTCTCAAACAAATTGTAAAATCTTCATCATGATAAAGCAAATTTTCATGCTGGCTCTGCTGGCCATGGCATTGGGAGGGGTTGGTTGTAAGTCAAATGAAGACAACAAAAAATCAACTGAAGAAGTCCTTGTCAAACCACAGGCCAAGCCTGCTGACACACTATCTGATGAAGCCACCATCCCGAATGTGTTGCCGGAATTTATCCCAAAGACAGATAGCGGCAGAACAATACGCAAAGGTTACTGGCGGCAATTTGAGTTTGTATCCAAGGATCAAAAAATACTGATTGAAAAGGAATTTGAGAAGATCAAGGATGTACAGGATAATTACAAGTTTGACAGCGCATCCGTCTTTGGATATAAAAAAGTGGCAGTACGGGATCTTATGACCCAGCAACTGTCGATCCCGTTATCAAGACTCGAATCCTACTTTCCCGATAAGAAGTTATCGCTGGAAGGGCTTGCCATAGAAAATCATCCTGGCCAGGTTAAAAATGGCTTTTTCTTTCAAGAAGGTGGGATCAGCTATCTTGGCATCCTTGAAAACGGCATCATTAAAACACTTTGTATTTATTCATCTGAAAGTGATTCAGAATGGGCTGAAGCCTCTCCTTACCTTTCTACCTTATTAAAAAAAGAAAACCTCTACCTGGTCGACTGGTCGTACAGAACGATTACAGATGAAAAAAACATCTTTTTGGACCAGTAAAGAATGGAAAATAGTGAATAGGAATGGTGCATGCATTGGTACGGACCGAGATTGCTGTTTAATGTTAACTAGCCAGATAGTCGCAATCTTTTTCTACTGAATGGAAAAATTAAAAGGGTTATACTTTGATAGTATAACCCTTTTAATTTTAAATCTGCTCCCCTTATTGACGAAAGATGCAGCTATGAGAAGCTGACCGAGACTGCAATCATTTGGAAATCAAAACACAACCTGTTGTAAGATTGAGGTATGTTCTAATTTCTGTGATTGATGGTATCGATATAAGAATTGATTTTATAACCACCTTGTTTCCTGAAATAATTTTTAAAGACGAGAAATAAGCTTATTACCATTATAGCAAACCGTTGAGGTTTAATACAACCCTGTTATTTGTTTTACCTCCCTAATGGTTTTAATCGCTGTTTTTCTGATTTCTTCAGTAGACCCGTATACCTGATCTAAATATTTTTCTTTGTTTGCTATAACTTCACTTTTTCTGGTGCTTAGGTTTTCCAGAAAAGGTATGAGGATGCTAAGGAGTTTATCTTTTAAATCTTTATTTTTCAAAATACCCTGTAAACGCATTAGGTTAAATTCTTTGTAACTTTCTATGCAAAACGCCTTTAAAATGATCATCAAATTATCTACACCATTCTCATCAGTCACCGCGCCGGTTATCTTATTTTTTACCTCTTCGAGATCATTCTCAAAGAGCCCAATGTAATGTTTACTACCAAAGCTTTTTGACATTTTTTTTTCAGAATTTGAAAGAGACATTACCTTAGGGATTTCAGTCAATAGGACGTGTGGAATTGAAAAATAGGACGTATTATAAAAATGATTGAAGCGTTCGGCTATGTTTCTTGTTAATTCCAAATGTTGAACTTGGTCTTTTCCAACAGGAATCAGATTTGAATGATAAAGTAAAATATCAGCAGCTTGTAGTACCGGGTATGTGAACAGCCCACAATTTGCTGTTTTTTGATTTTTCAAGGATTCAATATTCTGCTTCTTATCCTTAAACTGCGTCATTCGGGAAAGCTCTCCATACGAAGTTTGGCATCCAAGTATCCATGCAAGCTCAGTATGTTCAGGAATTCTGGATTGAATAAACAGCACATTCGGTTCAATTCCACATGCGACAAGGTCAATGAGCATAGAATCTCGATTTGCTCTTAGTTGAACCGGGTTAGGTTGGTCTGTCAATGCATGGTAATCTACAATCCCGAAAAAACAAGTGTAATCACTTTGTAGTTTCTTCCAGTTTGCTATTGCCCCAAGATAGTTGCCTAGATGAATCTCTCCCGTCGGCATAATACAGGAAAGGACAGTTTGTTTTAACATAATTATTTTTTTAAATGATTATACAAAAAAGGATAGAGTCTAATTTTTTTACTACTGGAAAGATATTTTCTGAATTCGCTCTCTGCTGTTCCTTTATGATCAATTTGGCCAATGAAATATTCGGCGACTGCTAAATGTGTTTTTTTGAAATTCAAATTGAACTCTGTATCAATTTTAATAAGACGAGCTTTGATCGAGTCAGTATGGAGGTGAGGATTGGATAAATAAATATCTGCTATGTTTTTGCCAATCATTTTGGAAGCTTTCCCGACATAATCAAACCTTACCAACATTTCTGAGAGTGACTTTTCTCCCACACTACTTATTTGCCAATATGGTATACCATTCTCATTATTTAAAATGTCTGATCTGGTCAAGGAATATTCAACCCGATGATATCCGCTCTGAAAACCCGACGCTGTTCCAAATCCACCACGTATCATTTGAAATTCCTCTTTTTGCAAAACGTTTTTAATCGCAGCAACAGTTTTGTTTATCAGCTTTGAGGAGCTAATAATTTTTTCAATAGTACTAAGGAACTCTTTTACTGTTGGAGGCTCTTCCCTGGTGTAAATTTCCAAGACAATTTTCTCAATGCCTGCAAAAAGAGACTCACAGTTGCCGTGTATAGCAAAAAACATGTGTTCTGCGGAAGTTAACCACTGGGCAAATGCTTTTTCAAAAAAACACATCCCAATATAGTCGTCATAGTGGCTTTTCTCCATGAAAACACTGGAGATATGGTTGTTGGCAAAGGGACAAGTAGTTTCCATAAAAATTATTTTTTAGGGTTATACCAAATCCTACCTTTGCCAACATAAGGAACCTCTAATGCATATAGCATTGGTAGTGACTAAAGAATATGCCCCGTTAGATCCGCAAAAATTTGGCGGGGCTATTCCAATCTGAAATTACCTTCTTTTGGAACGTTAAACATCACACAAAATATCTCAGGAGATTACTTGGAGATTTTTTGAATAATAATAAAGCCACTTATTTTCTTTATTAATGGAACTGAAACCAACCTCACGGAGGAAAGCCCCGCATTTAGGTATATACGTGCGTAAACACTTAAAAGATAACAATTTAAATGCATTGGAGCTTGCTGAAAAAGTCTACTCATTTTGTGACACTAATTTAAAGGAGCTACATGAGGAATTAGTAAAAGGGAAACAAAAATCAACTCCAACCCAAAGACTTTTTGAAAAAATTGGAGATTTTTCAGAAATAAATTTTTATCGAAAGACTAATAATACTCTATATAACAGAATACTTAGCTGCTATTTACTCCACCATGAACATCTCATTTCAAACATCAGTGAAATAAGAGATTTACAAAAAGATTCAATTGATATATATATAAGTACTAAATCAAAGCGAAAATTTTTATTTTATTACTGGAAAAGAAAGGTTAGGGTAGGGTATCTGGAGTTTGTTTTCGATATTGAAGGAAATTTAAAGGAAATAACGTTAGAGCATCTTGATGAAAAATTTAAGATGAAGTCTCAAGGTAAGAGCAATAGTATTCACTTTGATATCATTGCGAAAAATGTATGTACCACACTCAGGCATGCAGATATCATCACCCAAATGATAATACCGGTAGAGGGTAATTTTAAATTTTCTCCAATTACTTTTTGTACCTACTCTATGAATAACTCCAAGTCAATACTGGCTAGTGGGACTGGTATTCTGGAACGAATCAATGATTTTCCTTCGAAAGTCAAAATACTCGAAACACAAATTAACCCGCTAATCTCTAATAATCTTTATTTACGCCGGGAAGAATTAGAAGAGAATGAAGTGCGTACAAAATCTCTTGAAAAATTCAAAAATATCAAAGAAATAGAATATTTTAAGTCATTGAAAGGCCGATGGATTGGCAGCTATATGAGGAATGATAAATCCTTTGATTCTGAGGATTCAGGCGGTATTGAATTTGTCGAATTGGAGATACAAGCTGATGGTACTATGCGTCTATTGAGCCCTGATTTCATAGATGGTAAGCAGATCGTCGCATTTGAAGGTTTTGGTAGTTTTCCCGGGTTCGAAAATAAAAATTTTTTAAAAGCAAATTTTGGAATTTCAGACGAAGGGAAGATATTCTCTATTCATCTTTTTTTGGAAAGTGAAAACGGTAAATTAAAAGGTGTTATAAGTGGGTGGAATCTTGCATTTAAGCCATTTAGTGGGGTAATAATATTTGAACAAATTAAGGGGAAGAAAGAGTTTAAAAAGCGTATTGCAAAGGAGGAAATTATATTTAAAACTAACTCCGGAGAGGTTTTAAATAAGGAGTTGTTTGATTTTTTTCAAAACGAAAATAAGTATTTGAACTTACCTCAGGATTGTTTACCGATAAATTACTCAAATTATCAGTTTGATGAACTTGTTCTTGCAGGATTATTAAAAGGGAATTATTTCTTGTTTAGTTATAATAAAGACGAAGGAACAATCATCAAATTAAAGACAGTTATTACAAGTGAAGGATGTGTTTCAATCTATTACGGGGATATACAATATAATGGCGTAGCTCTCTACAAAAAATTCGGCAATAATAGTGAGGGATATTTAATCCTTGATTTATATGAAACAAAAATCAATAAAAAAAAGGAAAAGTTTTGGGGTTATTATCTGTTTCAAGTAGGGCAACTAATTTCCTTTAAAAAAGAAGGGCACTACGATAATGCAAATTTTATCCCCGGAATTTCGCTTCGTGTAAACACTAATGGGGAGCCTCAGTCGAAAAAGGAATATCTACTTCCAGTCGAAAATGATGTAAAATTTAGCGAGCATAATAAATTTGAGTTCAATTATATTGAAGACAAAATAAGGGATATAAGGGGTAGCGACGACCCATCCATCTTTCAATCACTAAAGTATTTCATGTTAAGTCTTAAAGGAAGAACCGATAATATCCTAAAAGTCCCATTCGGATCAGTAAATAATTTTGAAACAAGCAGAAGCCATAGACGAACAGAGTATCATGAAATATTCTTTAACTGTTTTTTAATGTATTGTGCATTCGCCGATCCCCGTAAGGAAAATTTAAAAATGAAGTCCAGGGAGTATTTTGTTGAGGCAATACTTCACGGATTAGATATTACAACGATAAATAATTCCTTAAATATATTTTATGAAAGATTTTCAACTTCTTCCAAAACAAAATCCAAAATCGAATTAACCTGCCTTTCCATCGCTAATATCGTACAGACATTTAATAAAAAAGGGAAAAACGACGCGTTAAAAAATATAATTTTATTGAAAGAAACCCCTGTCTCAAAAGATGCTATAACCTTAAGTGACCACATCTCAGAATTAATTCAACTGCTGAATCAAATTGCACCCAACCCTTTGCACTAACAGTAACAGTAGGAACAATTTCTAAATCAGCTATTTTTAAAAGTGCGTATATAAATGTCTCCTTGTTAAAGAAGCCCAATTTGCCGGAGAATGTTTAACCTCTAATATTTCAGTTTTGAATTTAAGGGCACGAGTACATTTCAAATGTATGTCTGGGGCGCTTATGACCGTCCAAGTCAGTATATTACATATCTTCATGCGAACATGCCTTTCTCATGATCGCCTACTTTTTCACTATCAAATTGACCGAGATCCTGATCGATATTGATATAGATTCGCAAAAAAGATATTAGATAACTGCCGTATGCCATCTTAAATGGTTTAAACAAAGGTAATTTTCCAAAACTTTATAGCATCAGATGATACAACAGACCGTACAATAGAAGTGACTTTCAATACTGTATTCCAACAGCAATAGGGCAACCACTTAACTTCATTTAGACACTATACAAGAAGGTTAAGAATGTAAAGGATAAGAATAAAGAACAAGAAGGGTTTGCTTGATTTTATAGAATCAATCATAGGAAACATAGCAATAACAGAGTAAGCTTCACAAAATCTGCTTGCGAAGGTATTGTACGACGTTCCCGTAAAACCCTTCTTCGATTGCAGGGATTGAATGTTCAACATCTATATTCTTTCCGAGTTTACTTGTCCAAATTCCAGTATTAAGTTGTCTGGCGGCATGTGTGGGAATCGGTCCATGTGCAAAAACGGCGATCTTCTCATACCCAGGCTCTAAATCACCATTCCAACATCTTTCATAGCCTAAATGTTCATATAAATTGATATAGGCATCCACTGTATATGCTCGGGGCACCTCAGGTGGCCAATAATAAAACCCTATAGGATCAGGTTCATACCAACGAGTATTGTCAGAAGCGGCCCACGCTATGCAATTGTAACCAACATCAACGTGACTTGTCTGCGTAAATGGTTCGTTCGGGCTATTTGGAAACTCATCTAGGACGACCATACTATACGATATTGTTTTCGTTGGCCCAGTTTATCCAATCATTTCTCATTAACTCCACATCACCGACATGTTCTGGAGGAATTGGTGTAACTCCAGTAATTTGATTTAATGTGAAAAACCAATGATTACTATTATTCTGCAATTCTTCTATCAACAATGGCAGGACTTGTTCGCCCAATTGAACAATTGTTAAATGAGCAGGATGATTTGTCGTAAGAAACACATTAGAACTATACTTTGTTTCTTCCAGCCAAAGTAGCTTTAGCGAATCGAAGTATTCTTTCAGACTATCTTGATAAATATCTCTCAAATATGAACTTGTTGAGATAAAGAATTCAAAGGATGCCTGTTTATTAATTTCAACAATTTCAGCTTCTTGAGTTGTTGACCCTGAGGATGTCCGAAAAAGCTCCAATGTAGGCATAGTAATTAGTTAAACATTTTTTTGCAGTTATCAGTAACCAAATCTTCAAAAATTCTATTCTTTAATATGCGCAAGGAATTGAATTTTTCCAACAAATTATCGCTCGGTTTTTGTCTTTCTGTTTGAAATACATCAATGTCAATAATAAAAGGTATTCTACCTGCTTTTTCCTGTTCAAAAGTTTGGGAAATAACTGCTTTACTCAAGCCGTCTTCTGCTGGGATCTGCATCTGTAAAAAATACTTTTCATACTTTTTAGGCAATCCAGCAGGTACCTGCGGTAGATATTTAATATAATTTTCAAACTGTTGATTATCGAATGGCAAATCAATACGATTGATGTAACGTAATCCTATTCGAGTTATGGCTAACGGTTTTGCAAGCGATAAATATTTTTTGAGATAAGTAAATGCCAGGGAAGAAAATTCATCCCAATGAGAATAAGGCCTCAACATGTTAAATGTGTATCCGTCTAATCGAAATTGAACTTTTCTGTTACCTTGTATATTAGAAAACATATATCCTAAGAGATTCGTAGTCTTCCCAACTTGCCCTGCTCCTGCTCTATGATCTATTCTAACATTAATATTTTGCCGTTTAGTTGAAATTGGGAATTCCTTTAAATCTGTCTTCGCAAATTGTTCAAATGCGACTGGATTGATGATGATTGTATTGCTGACTTTGACATCAAAAACCGCTTCTACAATTGGCGCATTTAAATAAGCCATAATCTTTAGACCAGTTATTCTATATTATTTAATACTGTAAGAAAAAGTGAAATTCTTTGAATAATTGCGGTTTTTTAAGAACATAATATGGAGTCTATATAACGCTAATTATCACTTATTGTTTGAAGAGCTGCAATCTGCTATGAATCACCAAATTACAAAATATTTGTTTATTTCAATTTTTTTATCAAGGCTGAATGTTTTCAGACCCAGCGGTGTTATCCTAATAAAACCGGTATATCACTTCCCGAAACTCCCTCAAGTTTGACTGCGACAACTCCCCATTTTGTATGCAAAAGGAATGTCTCTACCGCCCCTAATGGCGTGTAAAAGCCGATAGAAAAGGCTATGGCAGCTTTGTCAATGACAGAGCTTTTCATTCCTATCACGTACGGAATGTGCTTTGCAATTTCGATTGCTTGCGATTCAGGATAACAGGAATTGAGTAACACACACTTGATTTCCTCGGAGAATAATTCGAAGAGGCTGGCCAATGGCGTCATTACCAATAATTATGGAATTCCCCAATGAGTCCTCTACTGCAATTCCCTTGGTATCGCCGTGACCAGAAAAATGAACTATTGTAGGATCTTCATCCAGAATCGCCTGTTGTAAAGTTTTTGCGGTGACAGCCCATTGGGCTTTGAGTTCGAATTGATCTCTCAATGTTGCCATCCTCAGTCCTTTTTCAATATCTCTCTGCTCTTCATCTATCCGAAGTCTCAACTCATCAACAGGGCTTGCTCCTAAAAAAAGGATTTTGATAATATCTCCTATATTGGACTCCTCGTTTAGTTTGTCTTTCAAAATCTTTATTTCGGTTAAAGCATCATCATATTGACCTTGTAGTGTTTCGTGGTTTTTTAATAGATCCTCGTACTCAGGGACCAAATCATTCCATTTTATTTGTAAAGCCCCGTATTTAACTTTGTATTCTTGCTCGGAAAGTTGGATCTTTTCCTCTTCAATAAGATGAATTTTTTTTATATAGTTTATCCACCCTTGTAAAATTTGTCTAAACTCTATTTTTAACTGCAAAAGTTTATGTGGATCAGCGTTGTAAGGTATATTTAGAGTAATAGAATTATGCTGGTTACTCCCTTTTCCGCAAATGCCAATAACATCATCTTGAATCCTGCTTTTTAGAGCTTTCAAATCAATTCCTGGATGATTTAGATCCGCTATCCTCGCTTCTAATAATTCTATTGCTCTGTTATGGAATTTTAACCATTAGCTTCTGAATTTAATTATGATGCTTAACCAATCAACTCAAATATAAACTTGTGTCGCGATTGTGTCGTGCGGCAAAATAAAAAAGGCTACCATCTCTGGTAACCTTTGATTTTCAACGCTCCTGCTGTAGGACTTGAACCTACGACCCTCTGATTAACAGTCAGATGCTCTAACCAACTGAGCTAAGCAGGAATGCCTGCCGTTTATTTAACGGGCAGCAAAAATAGGGATTTTAAGGTTTTTCAACAAGCTATTCACAGTCAATTTTAGCGGAAAATATTCCAGCCTCCTGTATTGGCTTCCATTCCCACAAAAACCCCGTCTTCCCTGAGTTCTACAGGCCAATGCTTTAAATAATAACCTTCCCCGCTCACGTTCCTTCCATTTTCCAAACTGTATTTATACCTGTGCAGTGGACAGACCACATTTCCCAGCGCATCGATATACCCATCGGCCAGGAATCCACCGGCATGAGGACATTTATAAGCAAAAGCAAAAGCCGCTTCATTGAACCTGGCAATACAGATCTTTTTACCATTTACTTCCGTTACGGCTATATTATTATTGGCAAAATCCAGTTCGTTAAGATGATCCGCCACTTTGTGCCAGGCATATTTTTTTTCAGTCATTGAGATACAATATTAGCCGTGAGTTGTTAGCTGTTAGCTGTTAGCTGTTAGCTGTTAGCTGTTAGCTGTTAGCTGTTAGCTGTTAGCTGTTAGCTAAAAGAGAGACTTCAAAGATAAAGTGATTAACTGAGGTTCGGAAGAGAGCTTCCTTCGTTTCACTTGCGTTTTCGACATTCCCGCCTCAGGTCTCCTGCCCATTTGAGTATCCCTTTTGGTTATTATATGATAATAGCTCAATTTCGGTATCCAACCAGTCAATAAAAGAAACAATCATGAAATTTATCGTCAAGATCCTCCTCACTGCAATCGTTGTGTATGCGCTGTCCAAATTGCTCGAACCGCATATCATGATCCGGGCCTTCAGTACCGCCATTGTTTTTGCGCTGGTACTGGCCGTCCTCAATTTTATTGTGAAACCCCTGCTGGTGATACTGACGATCCCGCTTACTATTATTACACTGGGTCTTTTTTTACTGGTCATCAATATGCTTATCGTCCTGCTGGCTGATAAGTTTGTTTCCGGTATCCATATAGAAAACTATACCTGGGCTTTTATCTTCAGCCTTATCCTTTCCGTGTTTACCATGATCCTGAACAGGCTGAAAAAGAAATGGAGTTTTTGAAGAAAGACCAGATCTTCCGTCGCATATTGACCGGCAACCAATTAAAACCCGATCCTTTCGCGATCCTCCCATTTCCTTTGAGCGGCTTTATCGTCTAGTAAGTTTTCAATCGCTTCATATATTGAAGAGAGTTGTATATCATGACCAGTAATGCGTTCCTGGATCTGCCTCAATTGTTCTTTTATATCGCCTTGCTGCAATACGATGCTCCTGATCTCCACAAATGCCCGCATAATACTAATATTCATGGCTATTGCTATATCAGAACTAAGAATGCCGCTGAGCATGGCTATACCTTGTTCTGTGAAAGCAAAAGGCAAATATTTTGAGTGTTGACCACGGCCTTCCTTTAAGGTCACATTTTGTGACCTTAAAGGAATTGGGTTCTTGTTACTTATTGTCTTGATTTTCAATGCCGAATTTGAAGTCATAATTTCTGACTTCAAATATTGAAACTCTTCATTTGTAAGCTGGAACATGAAATCTCCCGGAAAACGCTTGTTATTACGTTTAACAGCCTGATTTAATACTTTGGTTTCTACTTCATAGAGTGCAGCCAAGTCATCCCTTCGATAAACTCAGGGTGACAGCATAACCCTTTCGCCCCTTATCTCGTAAATGCGGTTTTGTATACTGCGGATGATCTGCATAAGAAAATAATACTCCTGCTAAAGTAATTATTCAGATCACCGGGCCCCTGTTGATTTCATCAATATTCCCGGGAAAATCCCGGCAAAGAAAATGCCCATGAAAACATGAGCTAGCAGGTGCTGCCCTTTTCGAAAATTAAGTATTCAGGGTCTTGTCCTGCCGACGCAGGAGGCATCTCATGATTTTGGAATTGTTTGTAATTGTTAGTTTTTGAGATACCTCGTTCCTCGATAAGACAAGACCCCAAATATTGAAATTCATGCTGGTACGGCAAAGGCTGACACACCCTATTCCCCGCAAACCCGAATTAGTTACTTTTGCCTGCCTGCCCGGAGTTCCGATAAATCGGAACGAAGTCCAGGCCCTGTTTTTAATTATGAAAGTAAACACGATGCGGTTCATTGACAGGTGGGTGGGAATACCCGTCTGTGCATTCATCAGCCCGGTACGATGGGTAGCTGATCTTATCCGCGGGGCCAAAACAAAGAAACCCGATACCAGCCGTACCCTCTTTATCGAGCTCTCCGAAATGGGCAGCGCCGTTATCGTTGACCCCGCCATGCGGAAATTGCAGAATGAAGGCAAGGCCGAACTATACTTTGCCATTTTCAGCAAGAACTACAAAAGCCTTGAAATATTAAAGACCGTCCCGGAAGCCAATGTTTTTAAAATGAAAGCAGATAATTTCGGATCACTCCTGATCGATATCTTCCGCTTTATGGCCTGGTGCCGGAAGAAAAAGATATCCGCCGTTATTGATCTTGAATTGTTCTCCCGCTTCACAGCCCTCCTAAGTTTTTTCAGCGGTGCCCGGTCAAGAATTGGGTTTACCAATTTCCACGATGAGGGATTATACCGGGGTAACCTGGTCAACCGCCCCGTGCGCTATAACCCCCATGTACATATCGCGGTTAATTTTATTTCACTGGTAAATAAAGCGCTGGGGCTTTTCGATAATCCCTATTCTACTGTACCCATTCAGGCCCATGAGATAGAACTTGCGAGAGCAACCGTTTCCGGAGAAGCAACGGCGAACATAAACAATAAAATAAAACAACTCTATCCAGCATGGACGAATGAGAAAGTTGTTTTGCTGAATGTCAATGCCTCCGATATGTTACCACAACGCAGGTGGCCGCAGGAGAATTTCGCAGAGGTGGCAAGACAGTTACTCGCCGCGCATACTGATATCTTCATCATTGCCACCGGTTCACCAGCTGAAAAAGAATATGTAGAAAAAGTGGTGCAACTGACCGGCCACAACAAATTCATCAACTCTTCCGGTTTTTTTTCTTTTGATGAACTGGTGCCGCTTTACTCCGTCAGCACCTGTATGCTGACCAATGACTCCGGGCCTGCGCATTTTGCTTCGGTGACTTCGCTGAAAGTATTTGTATTATTCGGACCCGAAACACCTCACCTGTATTTACCACTCGGCGGTAATGCTGAGCCTTTTTACCTCGGACTTCCCTGCTCACCTTGCGTAAGTGCTGCCAATCACCGTAAGACGAGTTGCACTACCCGCCCCTGTATCACTGGTATTGGAGCGGATACGGTTTTGAATAGGATGACTGAGTTTCTGGAAAATAAGAAATAAGGAATAAAAAATAAGTTGCTTCGGCTTTGCCTCGCAATAAGTAAGGGCGCTTCGATTTGAGGATTTCGGCTCCGGACTTCGGACTCCCGACTCCGGACCTCACTCTACAACAACCGGATCAAATAAGTTTTCTTCAATTCCTTCTCCCTTGTTTTCTTATTGATGAATTTCAGTGAGAGCATGGTAACGTGAAATTCGGGAAACTCTTTTAAGACCTCATAGCGAATATTTTTTCCCTTCATATAGTTCAGCCATTCTTCGCTGATAAACCAGGTGGCCTGATTGGCAGGACCGGGATAGTTGATCATCGTTGTATCAGCGATCGTCATGCTGTCTTTCAGGTAAAATTCAAAACCGGGCGAATAGATCCCCATGCGGACTGCAGGACCGGGATACTGCTTATTGATATATACCGCAGCCACATCACCCGACTGGTATTGCATCAGGTCGGGGTAGAAGAACCAGTTAAGCCAGCAATTGAGGATAAGTGTTGCTAATCCCACCCGGTAAAAAGACATGATCGTTTTATTGGCGCTGACCCAGCGGGGGAACAGCAATAAAAAGATGACCAGGGCAAGAATAATTATGATCAGCAGGATCGATGGAGTAGCCGGAGCATAAAATACCTGCAATAATATTCCACCGCTCAATAAAATAACGGTGATGATATTCTGAACGGTTGCTACAAGACCTGATTTGCTATCCTGTATCTTATAGATGTATTGAGCCGTAAGCACTGCAAGTAAGGGGAAAATGATATTAGTATAATAGGGAAGCTGGAATTTCGAAAAAGAAAAAAGAACAAGTGTCAGCAGGCTGCCACAGATAATGAACCATTCTGTGGGTCCGGCCGTCCCGGTCTGACCCTTATACCCACTCCTGATCTTTTTGATCATCGCTGCATACATCAACAATGACCAGGGAAGAAATGCCCAAAGCAATGTATGTATAAAAAAGGTCGGGTCACCCTTGCCTTTGATCGGCCCACTGTTGGCAAACCGGCCAAACTGGCTGTCCCATAAAAAGAAGCGGATGCCGGAGACATTTGTTTTTCCAAACACGGTCTTTTCGGGATGTTGGTCAAACTGGTACCATAGACTGTATAGTTCGGGAGTAATAAATACGAGCAGCAACAGCCCGGCCAGCAACCATCTCCAATGGAATAATTCCTTCCATTTCTTTTTGATGATAAGTTCACCCGCAATGGCGCCGCCAATGGGAATAAGGGTAAAGATCCCCTTTGTCATCACAGCACAGGCCGCGAACAAAGCAGCCGCTATAAGATGCCAGCCGATCTTTTTTTCCAGGCTGTTGGAAAAATGATAAATCGCTGCCATGACCAGCCCAGTAAGGAAGGGTTCTGCCCGTACATCACTGTTGGAAATAATAAAATGCTCGGCAGTCAGTAAAATAAAAGCAGCCCATAAGGCAATGGTCTTGTTGTATTGTTGTTTGGCAAAAAGATAAGTATAGTAAGCTCCCCCTAATGCGAAGAGGATGCCCGGTAGTTTATACGACCATGTATGGATACCAAAAATCTTGAAAAAGGCAGCCGTGATCCAAAAAGGGAAATGCGGTTTATCCAGCCAGTCCGTGCCCTGGAAATAAAGTTCCAGGTAATTGTTCCGTTCGACCATGTGTTTGGTGACGGACGCGTAAACACCGGCATCGGGATCCATCAGTGGAACCAGTAAACCACTGAAATTAACCAGCACAGCAAGACTGATAAAAAAGTACAGCCATTTATGGTGCAGGTGTTGGTTGCCGGTCATTGGTCAAAGATAGTGGCTAGTGGCGAGTGGGGTTTGGCGAGTGGGATCCTACTAGCCACTAGCCAAACCCTACTCGCCACTTGCCTAATATGGAAATTCCGTTTTATAAGGAAACCTCGCCCTGTACATCGCTCTTACTTTTTCCAGGATGCTGTTACGGAGCTGTTCGATATTTCTTTTTTCAAGGGCGGAAACAAAAACGGCATTACCATTGGTCTCGTTGTTCCACCGTTCACGCAGGTCTTCGAGAATTTCATTTTTGGTACTTTCCTCCAGCCATTCATCAAAGGTTTGTTTTTCGTAGAGATCCATTTTATTGAAAATGGTCAGCGTTGGTTTTTCAAAGGCGTTTAATTCCTGCAAGGTCTTGTTGACAACACCCAGCTGGTCCTCATAAGCAGGATGGGAAATATCCACCACGTGCAATAAGATATCCGCTTCCTTTACTTCATCGAGTGTGCTTTTAAAACTTTCCACGAGATGGTGGGGCAATTTGCGGATAAACCCTACCGTATCACTCAGCAGGAAAGGAGTGTTATCGAAAACAACTTTACCGGTAGTGGTATCCAGCGTTGCAAATAATTTATTCTCCGCGAAAACTTCCCGCTTGCTCAGCAGGTTCATGATGGTTGATTTGCCAACATTCGTATACCCCACTAATGCTACGCGGATAAATTCGCCACGGTCTTTTCGTTGGGTAAAAGCCTGTTTATCGATCTCGGCAAGGCGTTTTCTCAGCAGGGATATTTTGTCCCGTACAATACGCCGGTCAGTTTCTATTTCAGATTCTCCCGGCCCCCTGGTACCGATTCCACCCCCGAGCCGCTCCAGGTGTTTCCACATTCCCCGCAGCCGGGGCAGGATGTATTGGTATTGCGCGAGTTCTACCTGTGCCTTGGCCTGGGCAGTCTTGGCTCTCCGTGCAAAAATGTCAAGGATAAGGTCGCTGCGGTCGATCACTTTTACTTCAATCGCTTTTTCGATATTATTGATCTGGGCGCCGGTGAGTTCGTCGTCAAAGATGACCACGCGGATATTTTTTCCCTGCACATAGAGCCGGATCTCTTCCAGCTTTCCCTTGCCTACAAAAGTTCTGCTGTCAGGATGCGGGAGTTTTTGCGTGAAGCGTTTAACGGTAACCGCACCCGCTGTTTCCGCAAGAAAAGCCAGCTCATCAAGATATTCCTGTACCTGTTGTTCAGTCTGGTCCTTGTGCACCATTCCTACCAGTACTGCCCGCTCTTCTTTTTGAATACTGTTTTTTTTGTCGATCATAGTTATAAATAGTTCCGTCTATAACGGCCCGCAAAGGTAAAGCACTTCTTCGCTAAAGCTTCGGGGCAGCACATAAAAAAGCGACCTGTTTTTGCAGGTCGCTTTTAAAGAGTTATCAGCTTTATATAATTAAAGTCCGCTTAATGTTAAACCGATCGAGAAGGGTCTGACCACCGGTCCCGAACCATCTTTTAGTAAAGGAGTAAACTGGTAGCTGCCATAGACCGTAAAATGACCATAGCCAAGTCGTACCATGCCCGAAAGCCTGTTCTTATTGAAGAAACGTTTGCTGGACTCCTTCATCACATAATCATTGATGGTGGTGCCGCCCTTGCTTTCAAATTTTGCATTCCGGGTGTGAGCACTGATCAGGGTTCCGATCTTAACACCGATAGCGGCCTTGAAACCGTTACCGGTCTTTGGTGCGGAAGAAAAACGCAATTCTACCGGCGCTTCCAGGTAGACGGTTGCCAGCTTGGTCTTTTTAAAATTATTCGTGTCCGACTGGTTCGTGAACTGGAAAGTCGGTGTAAGATCTTTGAGACCTACATGTGTTTTGGTAAAAAGGATATGATCGCTGGCAATACCGGGGCCGAGAGCAATGCTGATGTGTGGATTGGTTTTAAAAGGGAAATCCATCATCACGTATGCATTGATGCTTTTTGAAAAGCCGGCTTTATTGATCGTATCAGGAATCCCGGACCAGCCGGCATAACCCAGTTGAAGCATCAGGTGATCGTTGGCACGGTTACTAAGATCGATGGTCTCTTTTTTCTTAGGGGTCTTTTCCTGTGCCAGGAGCGACAGCGAGAATAAAGCACAGATAGTCAGCAATAAGATCTTCTTCATATATTTTTTAAGTATGGACAAATGTATTTTCATCCCGGTTAACAAAAGGTTAAAGAACCTTTTGGAATAAGAAATAAACAATAATAAATAAGGAATAAGAAAGTATCGGGCATTATCACTTTACTTTCTTATTCCTTATTCTTCTGTTCCTTATTTCTTATTCCTCGTGGACCCTGCAGGGCACGATCCTGCGACCCCCTGATTATGAGTCAGGTGCTCTAACCAACTGAGCTAAGGGTCCGATCCCGCAAAACGGGCAAATAATTTATAAAAAGAACTGGTAACCTGGATTTCCGGAGAACATACAAAGGATGATCAGTTGCCTGGCTATCCTGCAAATCAAGCTCTACGGCCGGCAAAAGTAAAGAAAAAACGCTGTATTAAGGCCACCGGGCAAAAAATCCATGGCAGCACAAAAGGAACCCGGAACTATTGACCGGCCTCAATTCCCGTGTATTTTTAATGCCGGGCGACGAGCAAAAAGCAAAGTTATTGAAAAGGATAGGGGCAGGCTTTTTGATAGCCTTCCTCCGGATTTTTTTGCCCCGATCTTATAAGCAGGTAAAAGAAAGCAGGTAAAAAATCCGGTACCCTATTAATTGTTTAACTTAGGCTTGAATCCGGGAATGATTTCTGGACAGATCAGTTTTTATATTGTTTGCTAAATCCCACCTGATGCTTCAATCGAGCCGCTGATCTGTAAAGGAACCGGTAGTCTATTCTGTAATATTAGCAGTGAAAAATCTACTTATGAGATGTATGAATTCCACGCTTAAAGTAAGTAAATCCCGTTTATGCAAACTTGTTCTGCTCCTGTTTATCCTGGGCAGTTTCCTTATTCCCGTTATGGCGGGAGATAAAGAAGACCGGTATGCAGGATGGCCGGCTGTAACAGACCAGGGCAACATAAGAATTACAGGAAAAGTACAGTCCGCTTCGGGAGAAGCCCTGTCCGGCGTATCGGTAAGTGTAAAAGGATCAACAACGGGTACCATTACCGATAATAATGGGAATTTCAGTATCACTGCCCCCGAAAATGCAGTCCTTGTCTTTTCAGCAATAGGGTATGAAACAATGGAGCAGGCAGTGGCTGGAAAAACCACGATAACAGTGTCCCTGGTTGCCGGAACAAAACTGCTTGAACAGGTCGTTGTAATAGGTTATGGATCTTCGCGTAAAAAAGATCTGACGGGTTCTTCCGCCAGTATTAAAGGAGCTGATATCGTTAATATCCCGGCCTTAACCGCTACACAGGCCATACAAGGAAAGGTTGCGGGAGTACAGATCGTCAATAGCGGCGCCCCGGGTAGTACACCCAATGTTCGGATCAGGGGTGTGGGTTCGGTCCTCGGCGGAGCGGATCCTTTATATGTAGTAGATGGAATTATCACGACGGATATCAGGAACATTAATTCTTCCGATATTCTGACCATCGATATATTAAAAGATGCTTCCTCAACAGCTATTTATGGCGCCCGTGCAGCCAACGGTGTCGTATTGATTACGACAAAGGCGGGTAATAAAACAAAATTCTCTATCAATTATAATGCGCAGGTGGGCGTAAAATTATTGACCCATAAAGTGCAGATGGCCGGACCGGGATTATATGCGGCTTATTCGAATGAAGCGGCCAGCGCTCCCGTTGTTACCGGGGGTGATATTACCGGCTCTGTTTCCTGGTATGATGAACTCACCAGGCCCGCTATTTTCAACAGTCATAACCTTTCACTCAGCGGCGGGAAAAATAAATACCGTTATTTTCTTTCCCTTGGCTACCTGAATGAAAACGGCATACTGATCGATAATAAATACACCAGGTATACCGCCCGTTATAACCATGAGTTTACCGTCACATCAAAATTCAAACTGGGCAATAACATTGGTTTTTCTCATTATGTTTCAGAGAACAAACCCTATAGTTTATTTACTACGGCCTATATCGCGGCGCCTATTTTTTCTGCTGTCAACCCCAATGGTACTTATGGTAATACCTCGAACGGGATCAGTAATGTAGGGAATCCTTATGCTACGCTGAAAACGACCAATGACCGGAGTTATGGTAACCGCCTGCAAACAACGTTGTGGGGCGAGTACCAATTGATGAAAGGGCTTAGTTTTCGGTCGCAGTTCGGGATCGACCTTGAACAAAACAACGGCTGGAATTATACCCCGGCGTATAAGACATTTCTTCCTTCGGGAACAGAAGGCGCCCAGCACAATGACGAGGCGGATCTTTCTTTTATGCGCGACAGTATTTATCAATGGGTCTGGGACAATTACCTGACCTATGAAAAGAAATTCGCTAAAGAGCATGATCTCCGTCTTACCCTCGGACATACAGCAGAGCGGCGCAATGGTTGGAGTGACAGGGCCGTAATAGCCAACAAGGATATTCCGGATAATAAAGATGCCTGGCAATTAAATTTTAAGGATACTGCAAAGGGTCAGCAAAATTTCAGGGACCCTATTGGTAGCTATTTCAGGCGGGAATCTTATTTTATCAGGGCCAATTATAAATTTAAGGACAGGTACCTGCTGAATGCTACATTCCGCAGGGATGCCAACAGCAATTTCCCAAAGCATAAACGCTGGGGTAATTTTCCTTCGGTGGGTATAGGCTGGGTGATCAGCAGTGAAAAATTTATGGCGGACCAGAAGCTTTTTGATAATCTCAAATTGAGAGCGAGTTTTGGTTTAGTGGGTAATGATGCTATCCGACCGGGAGCTTTTGACCTGCGGCCAACGGAAAGACTCTATGCCTATTTTGGAACCAACCGGGTTGACGGGGCGATCGTTACAAGGATTGTAGATCCTGATCTTCAATGGGAGGTAGTGAAAGAGATCGATGCGGGCATTGAATTTACTGTACTCGATAATAAACTGAGCGGCGAATTTGATTTTTATCATAAAGTAGCCAAGGATGCTTTGTTTACGATACCTATTGCTTCCCTGGGTTTTGGTCCTGACTTTCTTACCAATGCGGCAGAGATCGCGAATACGGGAGTAGAATTTTCATTGCAATGGAATAAAAAGGTCAGTCCAAAATTTAATTATTCTATTCGCGGTAACTTAACTTATAATAAGAACGAGGTAAAAAATGTAGGTCTCGGCAGGGCATTGAATTATGGCAGTTTGGGCAACGGGTCGACCGCGACTCAAACCCTCGTAGGGCAACCGATAGGATCCTTCTGGGTTTATCGTACTGATGGTATCTTCCAGAACGACGGGGAGATCGCTGCCTATCCCCATGTTATAACCGCTATTCCCGGCGATTTTAAGATCATTGATAAGAATGCCGATGGTATCATTGACAACCTTGATCGGGAACATGTTGGCTCTTACCAGCCCAAGGTTTACTATGGTCTTAGCGGTTCTGTAAACTGGAAAATGTTTGATTTTAGCATGGATATTGTTGGAGTTGCCGGTAATAAAGTATACAACGGGAAAAAAGGACTTCGCT
The DNA here is from genome assembly GCA_039921505.1 of Chitinophagaceae bacterium. GTDB lineage: Bacteria > Bacteroidota > Bacteroidia > Chitinophagales > Chitinophagaceae > JJ008. Next base: position 78,317 of record JBDSBR010000039.1, on the reverse strand, counting down.
TCGGCAGTAATTATAATGTAGAATACGATGTGGCCAATAACCGGTGGACACCGGGAAGTAACAATAATAAGTACCCCGGAGCCAGCAACGTCACTCCTTATCCTACCGATTATTTTATTGAATCAGGTGCTTATACCCGGATCAATAATATCACAGCCGGGTATACTTTCGCCGCCATGAAACCGTGGAAACGAATAGAGAGATTGAGGGTATTTGCCAGTGCACAGAACCCTTACTTACATACTAAATACACAGGGTTTACACCGGAATTGCCGGGTAACCAGAATGAAGCCGGTATCGAATTAAATATATATCCTATATCGGCGTCTTATTTAATAGGCGTGAATGTTCAATTTAAATAATTAGAAATTTATGAAATACGGGTTTGCCAAAATACTGCCTCTTTCCATGGTATTGCTGCTTACGGTAATTTCATGCGGCAAGAAATTCCTGGACGAACCGCCCCGGGGCGCCACGATCAATGACCTCCTCAATAACCCACAGGATGGAGCGCAGCGCATCATCGGGGCTGTGTATAACAGGTTGTATGACTGGGAAACGCATTCTTTTTCCTGGATCGGTGTTTCCAGCATCACTTCTGACGATGCTGATAAAGGAAGTTCACCGGGTGATGGGGGGGGTGATAAGGTAGAACTGGACGGATGGCTTATCTCACCTACTAATATTTCCTTTAATGAAGTGTGGGTAGGTAATTTCGAAGGGATCGGCCGGGCTTGTTATGCGCTGAAGTTCTTAAATGAAATGACCCTGCCGCCGGGAGATAAGGATCGTTATATAGGGGAGGCTAAGTTTTTAAGGGCCTATTACTACTGGAACCTGGTCCGGGTATTCGGGGGTGTACCCAAAATAGACAGGGTACTGGTATCACAGGCAGATATTGAAGCAGCCAGCATAAGGGCAAGCACCGCGGATATTTATGCTTTTATCGAAAGTGACCTGACAGAAGCCGCTGCCAGGCTCCCGGCAGTAATCCCGGTAGCAGAAAGAGGGAGGGCATCAAAAGCCGCGGCACAGGCTTTGCTGGCTAAGGTATACCTGTACCAAAGCAAATGGGCGCAGGCCAAAGGGATGTGTGATATTATCATCGGCTCCGGACAGTATTCATTATTAAGCGACTATGGATTGATTTGGCGCGAAGCCGGGGAATTTTCCTCGGAATCGATCTGGGAAGTCAATGCCATCGCTGAAAATCCTCCCAAGGGCATTCAGCAATATACAGAGGTGCAGGGGATGCGGGGAACAGGTGCGGGCGATTTAGGTTGGGGATTCAATACCCCATCCCAGAACCTTGTCAATGCCTATGAACCGGGCGATAAGCGAAAAACGGCTACGATTATTTTTTCAGGAGCCACGCTCTGGGATGGTTTTGTTACCAGCAGCACATTGCCCAACCCATATTACAGTTATAAAGCTTATGTGAGCCGCACAGCGGAGTCGTATTTCGACAGGGGACAATCAAATAAGAATCTCCGGGTTTGCCGTTACGGAGAGATATTATTGATCAAGGCTGAAGTAGAAAATGAACTGAACGATACCACCGCTTCTAAAAATGCGCTTAATCAGTTGCGGCTACGGGCAGGATTACTACCTGTGAATGCAATTAGTAAAACCAGTATGCGGGATAAAGTATATAAAGAAAGAAGAGTGGAAATGGCATTTGAACACGACCGCATGTTTGACCTCCGGAGAACAGGAAGGGCTGCGGCGGTATTACAGGCATTGGGTAAGCCCTATGTTTCACCCAAGCATGATCTTTTTCCCATACCCCAGCGCCAGGTGGACCTGAGTGGTAACAGGATAACACAAAACCCCGGCTATTGATAAAAAATAAACTACCATTAATAAAAAAACCGGATCAATTATTTATAAACATACTGTCTGCCAACTATGCGGCAGTAATTTTTTTTTAAACTATAAAATCAAATAAGATGAAACAAAGAACAATTAAACCGATCCTTCAATTCCTGACGCTGGGAGGTATTTTCTCTGTGCTTGTTGCGGGTAACTGTAATAAAAACGATGATGTGCCACTTCCCCCGATCGGAGGGTATAATAATTCCAACGAAGTAGCATCAACGAATCTTAAAGCTCATTGGAGTTTTGATAATACGTTGAACGAACGCATTTCATCAACCGCTCCAACAACAAGTCTAAGAGCAACCTATGTTACCGGGATAAAAGGCCAGGCAGTAAAGTTAGATAGCGGGTACATTTTATATCCCACCATCGCTGCTTTAAATTCAAATATTGGAAGCTTCTCTGTAAGTACCTGGATTTTCACGCAAAACCAGGGTACAGGCACCCGCCCTACAGGTGTATTTGCATTGACTTTGGGATCAGCTTCAACGTTCGACTGGAATGATGGCCCAATTTTGATATCGCTGGAAAATGGCCGGCCCGTAACTTATAATGACACGTTAGTGATTAAAACCAATATCGCTACCACGAAAGCCGGTGTTTTACTGAAAGGAGATAATATCAATGATTTCGGCGTCAGGGAAACTGATTTTAAAACGGTAAAGGGTGCTAATAAATGGGTGCATGTTGTAGCAAGATGGGATGGTGCCGGTTCCTTTATTGATTTTTATGCAAATGGTATAAGAGTATCAAATAATAACTTCCGGTTCAGGGAAGCCGCTGGAATCGGCTTTGGTAATATGACCTTAGCAGCTGGGATAAATACACAAGTATTATTCGGAGGTTATCCTAATGCCTCAAATGGTTTCCCGTTGTCTGCTCTCCAGGGATTCCAGGGCTTATTCAGGGGTAATATTGATGAGACAAGATTCTATAACAAAGCCTTAACCGATGCAGAGATCAGTGCGTTGTATCAACTGGAACTCGCAGGCAGGTAATTGATGAAGTATTTCTAAAAACGGGGCTGTAACACGGCCCCGTTTTTTTCGCTTTTGTGATTAAATCTTTTTGAATGCTGAGCAAAAAAATTTATGGCATTTTTTTCGTGCTACTGTTGTTCATTTCCTGTAAGAAAAAGGATGCTGTACCTTCCGCTCCAACTTCCCTTCAACTGATCACCGCGCAGGTGGACAATAAAACTCCGGCCGCTATTTATTACGATACCCGAATCAACCCGGTTTTAAAACTGGTTTTTAATAATGCGGTAAACAGATCAACCGTTGCCGGCAATGTTTCTTTACTGGAGAATGGCGTAACAGCCATACCGTTAAATTATTCCTATGAAAAAAACGACAGTGTAATTGTTGTCAGCCCCTCCGCTCCCTTAAAATATTTGACCCGGTATTTTCTCCGGGTTTCTCCGGGCCTGGCATCGGTCAATAATGGCCTTGTTGGTGCCACGCTAAATACAGAATTCCTTACATCTATAGATTCGTCTGATAAATTTCCCCGCATTCCCGACAATCAATTGCTGGATACGATCCAGCGCAGGACTTTCAGGTATTTCTGGGAATTCGGGCATCCTGTCAGTGGTATGGCGAGGGAACGTAATTCAAGTGGTGACCTTGTCACTACCGGAGGGACTGGTTTTGGTATTATGTCGATCGTTGCAGCTGTCAACAGGAATTTTATTACAAGAACAGAAGGCCGTGACCGGGTTTTAAAGATCACCAATTTCCTGTTGAACAATTGTACCCGTTACCATGGAGCTTTTGCACATTGGATAAACGGGACAACCGGATCTACCGTTCCTTTTAGTAACAATGATAATGGTGCTGATCTGGTAGAAACTTCTTACCTGGTAAATGGATTGCTCACCGCCCGCGAATATTTCAACACAGCGGATATTGTTGAAACAGACCTGCGCGCTAAGATCAACAGTATCTGGAATGCGGTGGAATGGAGCTGGTTCCGTCAAAACAATCAAAATGTATTGTACTGGCACTGGAGTCCCACACTCAATTGGATCATCAACCAGCAGATCCGCGGGTGGAATGAAGCATTGATTGTTTATATCCTTGCGTCCTCCTCCCTCACCAACCCGATCCCCAAGATCGTATACGATAATGGCTGGGCCAGCAACGGGGGAATGCGCAATAACAATACCTATTACGGGTATCAATTGCCGCTGGGTCCTTCTTATGGCGGACCGCTTTTTTTAGCTCACTATAGTTTCACAGGTGTGAATCCCAATGGCCTTGTGGATGCTTATGCCAATTACCAGGTACAGACAACCAATCACACGAAAATTAATTATGAATACTGTAAGGCCAATCCCCGCGGGTATTATGGTTATAGTAATTTATGCTGGGGGCTGACCGCCAGCGATATCCCAACTGGATATGGCGTCAATGATCCCAATAATGACAGGGGCGTTATCAGCCCTACGGCGGCATTATCCTCCATGCCTTACACACCCACGGAATCGATGAATGCATTGAAGTTTTTTTATTACACACTGGGAGATAAATTATGGGGCCCCTACGGATTCTATGATGCATTTAGTTTGAAAGATGGTTGGTTCGCCAATTCAACACTCGCCATCGACCAGGGGCCGATCATAATCATGATAGAGAATTACCGGAGTTCTTTGTTGTGGAACCTGTTTACCGGTGCCCCGGAAATAAAAAATGGAATGAGAGCGCTTGGTTTTACCGCACCTTATTTATAAAAGACGGATCTTTAATCGTAATCAATAGCATTATGAGAACAATGTTCCCGGTTATTATATTGGTACTGGCGATAGCCGGGTGTAAGCCGGGTAAAACATCAGCTGAGAAAAAAAAGCAACCGGCTACTCTTGATGATACGGCATTGTTCCGCCTTGTGCAGCAACAGACCTTTGAATATTTCCACCAGGGAGCAGAACCCGTTAGCGGGATGGCAAGGGAGCGCTATCATGCCGATAATGTTTACCCGCAAAACGATAAAAATATTGTAACAAGCGGCGGGTCGGGATTTGGTGTCATGGCCCTGCTGGCAGGAATTGAAAGAGGTTTTATCACCCGGGACGAAGGGAGAAAGCAACTGGAAAAAATCGTTCATTTCCTGGAAACAGCAGATCGTTTTCATGGCGTTTGGCCACATTGGTGGAACGGTGAAACCGGGAAGGTAAAACCTTTTAGTAAATATGATGACGGCGGAGACCTGGTAGAAACATCTTATATGCTACAGGGATTGCTTTGTGTACGCCAGTATTTTAAAGAGGGAACAACCGAAGAACAAGGTTTAGCCCGCCGTATTGATAAACTCTGGAAAGAAGTGGAGTTTGACTGGTACCGCAACGGCAAAAATGTATTGTACTGGCATTGGAGCCCTGGCTACGGCTGGAAAATGAATTTTCCGGTACGTGGGTATAACGAATGCCTGATCATCTATGTGCTGGCTGCCTCCTCACCAACACATTCCGTACCTGCGGAAGTATACCACGAAGGCTGGGCGGAAAATGGAAAGATCAACCAGTCATCATCCTACGGCGGCTATACTTTACATATGCGCTACCAGGGAAACCCGCCACAGGGCGGCCCCCTGTTCTGGTCACACTATTCCTATCTTGGGCTTGACCCGCGTGGATTAAAAGATAAATATGCCGATTACTGGGAAGAGAATAAAAACCTCTCCCTCATCAATTATCAATGGTGCGTGGATAATCCTAAAAATTTTAAAGGATATGGTAAGAACAACTGGGGGTTAACTTCCAGTTATTCGGTGGAGGGGTATTCGGGACATGCACCTTCTTTAAATGCTGATCTCGGTGTGATCTCTCCCACGGCAGCATTGTCCTCTTTTCCTTATACACCGGAACAGTCCATGGCAGCTATGAGGCATTGGTATAATGATATGAAAGATAAAACCTGGGGGCCTTATGGTTTTTATGATGCATTCAGTGAACAGGCCAACTGGTTTCCCCCGCATTATCTTGCGATTGACCAGGGTCCTGCAGTCGTAATGATGGAAAACTACCGAAGCGGGTTGTTATGGAAATTGTTCATGAGTTGCCCCGAAATAAAAGAGGGATTAAAAAAATTAGGGTTTGAAAGCCCTCACCTGGAAAAATAAAAAAGAAGCTATGAAGAAAATCATGTTGATTATAGCGGCTTTCCTGTCGCTCGACGCCAACGCACAAATCGCTGCTGATGCAAAGATGAATACTTTTATTAGCAGCCTGATGAAAAAAATGACACTGGACGAGAAGATCGGTCAGCTAAACCTGCCGGGATCCGGTGATATCGTTACCGGCCAGGCTTCAAACTCAGATATCGGGAAAAAGATCCGGGAAGGAAAAGTAGGAGGCCTGTTCAATATAAAAGGAGCTGATAAGATCCGCGAAGTACAGCGGGTAGCCGTGGAAGAAACAAGATTGAAGATACCCTTGCTGTTTGGCATGGATGTAATACATGGCTATAAGACCACGTTCCCGATACCACTAGGGTTGTCCTGCAGCTGGGATATGCAGCTGGTGGAAGAAAGCGCCCGGATTGCTGCTTCAGAAGCCAGCGCTGATGGTATTTGCTGGACCTTTAGTCCCATGGTCGATATAGCCCGTGATCCTCGATGGGGAAGGATCTCGGAAGGAAGCGGCGAAGATGCGTACCTGGGTTCTGCCGTGGCAAGGGCTATGGTAAAAGGATACCAGGGAAATGATCTTAAAAAAAATAATACCCTCCTTTCCTGTGTAAAACATTATGCGATGTATGGTGCTGCGGAAGGGGGAAGGGATTATAACACAACAGATATGAGCCGGGTGAGGATGTTTAATGAATATCTTCCTCCTTATAAAGCAGCGATAGATGCCGGGGCTGGATCCGTGATGGCTTCTTTTAATGAAGTAGATGGTATACCGGCTACGGGCAACCGTTTTTTGATGACGGATGTGCTGCGGAGTCAATGGGGATTCAAAGGATTTGTAGTAACGGATTATACCGGTATCAACGAAATGACCGATCATGGCATGGGTGACCTGCAACAGGTGGCCGCGCTGGCCCTGCATGCCGGGATCGATATGGATATGGTAGGGGAAGGGTTCCTGACGACGCTGAAAAAATCGTTGCAGGAAAAAAAGATCACGCAAAAAGAAATCGATACTGCCTGCCGCCTGGTACTGGAAGCCAAATATAAACTTGGGCTGTTTGAAGATCCCTATCGTTACTGTGATCCCCAAAGAGCGAAGACAGCTATCTATACAAGTGCGAACCGGCAACGGGCAAGAGAAATTGCCGCCGAAAGCTTTGTGCTGTTAAAAAATCAAAACAAACTGCTCCCGCTAAAAACCACCGCAACTATCGGCCTTATCGGCCCCCTTGGCGATACCCGGGAGAATATGGCCGGTACCTGGAGTGTGGCTACGGACCTCTCCAACTGTATTTCGCTAAAAGAAGGGTTGGAAAAAGCAATGGGTGCCAACGGAAAATTAGTTTATGCCAAAGGATCTTCGTTTTCTGCCGACAGCAATTTTGAAAAAAGAGGAACTATGTTTGGCCGGGAATTAAAAAAAGATAACCGTAGTGCGGCCGAACTTATGGAGGAAGCGCTCCGGGTCGCCAGCCAGTCGGATGTGATCGTGGCGGCAATGGGAGAAGCGTCCGAAATGACCGGGGAAAGTTCCAGCCGTACCAATCTTGATATACCCGGAATTCAAAAAGATCTCTTGGCAGCATTGATAAAAACAGGCAAACCGGTCGTCCTTGTTTTATTTACCGGCCGGCCGCTGACATTAACCTGGGAACAGTCAAATGTACCTGCGATACTCAATGTATGGTTTGGCGGTTCCGAAGCCGGAGACGCGATCGCTGATGTATTGTTTGGAAAGGTGAACCCTTCGGGGAAGCTGACCACTACCTTCCCGCAGAATGTTGGCCAGCTGCCTCTCTACTATGCACATAAAAATACCGGGCGCCCGCTGCCGGAAGGGAAGTGGTTTGAAAAATTCAGGTCCAATTACCTGGATGTATCCAACGATCCCTTATATCCTTTTGGTTTCGGGCTTAGTTATACCAATTTTTCGTACAGCGATATACAACTCAGCAGCAACCAGCTAAAAGCGAATGGAACCATCACGGCAACCGTTACCGTTACGAATTCAGGCGACAGGGAAGGAAAAGAGGTAGTACAATTATATATACGTGATATGGTGGGAAGTATCACCCGCCCGCTGAAAGAGCTGAAAGGCTTTCAGAAAATCACCTTAAAACCGGGAGAAACAAAAAATGTGTCATTCACTATAAGCTCCGGTAATTTGAAATTCTACAACAGTGAATTGAAATATATAGCTGAACCGGGCGATTTCAACATCTTTATCGGCGGCAACAGCCGTGATGTAAAAACGGCTGGTTTTAAGCTGTTGTAGCAGCAGGAGTTAAGCCTTACTTCACTTCTTCAAAATCTATATAATCCCCTGCTTTATGCTTCGGGGCTTCTTCTGGCGAAGGGGATTGGGCTGATTGACCCTGTTGCCCGGACTGCTGTTCCTGCATACGATTGTGCATTTCGCGGAACCCTTTTTTCAACTTGCGGGTGGCGAGATAAACCGGTACCAGCAGCCTGAAGATGAACTGGTAGGCTACATAAATAAGGATAGCAAATAACAGGTATTTCACGGTACAAAGATAACCAGGACTGAATTTTAATTACCGGTTTTCCGGGCATGTTTACCGAATTATTAAGCCTTGGTCATTTCCTTTTCAGTATTTGGCAGATAGCCTTTATTTCCCCTATATTTGCATCGGAAATAGCAGTAAGAAGGGAACGAGGCCGTTCCCTTCTTCTTTTATACCCCATGAACGGAGAAGCTCAAATACAGGTTCTTGAACACAAGATGATGGCGCTGATCGCTCCCGAACCGGACTTATTCCTGGTTGGGATAAAGATCAAGCCCACCAATAATATAAAAGTGTTCATTGACGGGGATAAAGGGATCAGTATTGAAAAACTGGTCCAGTTTAACCGGAAACTGTACAAAGAGATTGAAGAGGACGGGATGTATCCCGGGGGTGATTTCTCCCTGGAAGTATCCTCTCCCGGCTTGGAGGAGCCACTGAAACTGCAGCGCCAGTACCAGAAGAATATCGGCCGTTTCGTGGAAGTGACCGATATGGAAGGAGGCAAAATTGAAGGAAAGCTGCTAACTGCTGTGGAGGATGGAATAACAGTAGAGGAAATAAAAGGGAAAGGCAAGAAAATGGAAACTGTACAACACAGGATTTCTTTTTCTGAAATAAAAGCGACACGGATACAGATTAAATTTTAAATAGACAGGCTCCGGCTCCCTCCCTGGAGGGTTGGGGAGATAACAAAAACTCAAATTAAATTTTAAACGCCAGGACCAGGCTCCTGGCCTCAGACTTCAAATTTCGTTTTATGTCAAGTATTAACCTGATAGATGCGTTCCAGGATTTTAAAGAGGCGGAAAATATTGACCGTCCTACCATGATGAAAGTGGTGGAAGATGTATTTAAAACCCTGCTTCGCAAGAAGTACACCAGTGATGACAATTTTGATGTGATCGTTAATGCGGAAAAAGGTGACCTCGAGATCATCCGCCGTCGCATGATCGTGGAAGACGGGCAGGTAGAAGATCCGCTCGCACAGGTGGCATACTCGGATGCTGTAAAGATTGAACCTGACTTTGAAGTGGGAGAAGAATTATACGAAGAGATCGACCTGCTTGATTTTGGACGCCGGGCTATCCTGGCTGCTAAACAAACCCTTGCCAGCCGGATCAGCGACCTGAAGAAGAATGTACTGGCCAAAAAATATGGCGACAGGACCGGTGAGATCATCAGTGCCGAAGTGTACCAGGTATGGAAAAAAGAGATCCTCCTGCTGGATGAAGAAGGCAATGAACTTATCTTACCCAAGAGTGAACAGATACCCCAGGACTATTTCAAAAAAGGGGAGAATATACGGGCCGTGGTAAAGAAAGTTGACATGAAAAACAACAGCCCGGTGATCATTTTGTCAAGGACTTCACCCGAGTTTTTGGCCAAGTTATTGGAGATAGAAGTCCCTGAAATATTTGACGGGCTGATCGTGATAAAGAAAATTGTACGGGATCCGGGAGAAAGAGCTAAAGTTGCCGTGGAATCCTACGATGACCGTATTGACCCGGTAGGCGCCTGCGTCGGGATGAAGGGTAGCCGTATTCACGGGATTGTCCGTGAACTGAAGAATGAAAATATTGACGTCATCAACTGGACCAGCAATATCCAGTTGTTGATCCAGCGTTCGCTCACACCGGCCAAGATCACCAGCATGGAACTGGATAATGAAGCTCATCATGCGAATGTATACCTGAAACCAGACCAGGTTTCCCTGGCCATTGGTCGTCGCGGTGTAAATATCAAACTGGCCTGTGAACTCACAGGATACGAACTGGATGTATACCGCGATAAAGAAGGAGATGAAGTAGAAGAATTTGATATCGACCTCGAAGAATTCAGCGATGAGATCGAAACATGGATCATCGATGAACTGAAAAGAGTAGGATGCGATACCGGCAGAAGTGTGCTGAACCTGACACCCGAAGAACTGGAAAGAAGGACCGATCTTGAAAAAGAAACTATTGCAGAGGTCCGGAGAGTGTTGAAAGAGGAATTTGAGAAAGAATAAAACGAATGTGTAAATGAGATGATGTGTAAATGTGAAATGCATTTCCACACTTCCACATTTCTCACCTTCTCACATTAATAAAAACTGAATGGCAGAATTAAAACTTCCAAGATTATTAGCAGCCGCCAAAGAATTTAACGTTGGCCAGGACACCATCATTGAGTTCCTGCTGGCGAAAGGATTCCATAAGGACGACCTGAAAGCTACTTCCAAATTAACGGAAGAAATGTACCGTTCGCTCCAACAGGAATTTTCGAGCGACAAGGCTGCGAAGATGAAGAGCGACCAGCTTGAATTGCCAAAAGGCTCACAGGCAGAAGCCAAAAAGAAAAAAGAGGACGAAGAGATCAGTTTCAAAAAAGAAGAGAAATCCACGCCTAAAATAATTAAAAAAGAAGACGTATCCGCTCCAGCAGCAGAAGTAAAACCTGCAGAAGAAGAAAAACCGGTCAAAGCGAAAGCTCCGAAAGAAGAGCCTAAAAAAGAAGAAGAAGTGATAAAGGCCGAGGCCCCGGAAGTGGAAGGACCCAAAGTGCTGAAAAAAATAGACCTCTCGGCTATCGATTCGTCAACGCGGCCCAAGAAAACGGCTAAAGTAAAGAAGGAAGACCTGCCCGCAGAGACAGGAGAAGCAAAACCTGTTGAAGAAGAAAAGCCGGCAAAGGGTAAAGCGAAAAAAACAAAGAAAGAAGAAGAAGAAATAAAACCGGTCGAAGAAGAAGTAAAAGTAAAAGAGGAACCTGTAGCTGAAGAACAAGGCGCGGTGATCGAAAATATCGAAGTAGAAAAATTAACGGGTCCCAAGATCCTCGGGAAAATTGAATTACCCGTTGATAATGATACAAGACCTGTAAAGGATGAGAAGAAGAAAAGAAAACGTATCCCGATCGAAAAGAAGGATAACAAACGTGAAATATTTATCAATAAAGACAGTGGCGGAGATAGGAGACAGGGCGGCGGAACCGGCGGTGGAAGCAACTTTAACCGTGGCAGGGGTCCTGCTACTGGTGCAAACCGTGGCAGGGGTCCTGGTACAGGAACTCCTGGCCGAAGAGAAGATAAACTGATCGATTCAAAAGAGATCCAGGAAAAAATAAGGGAAACGCAGGCCAAGCTGGCAGGTGCGGGCGGTCGTGGAAAAGGCCTCAAGGCAAAAATGCGTCGTGAGAAAAGACAGGAAATGGCCGATGCCCAGGGTAACCAGCAGGAGGATAACAAACTTCAATTAACAGAATTCATCAGCGTTAGCGAACTGGCCAACCTGATGGATGTAAGTTTTGCGGAAGTGATCAGCAAGTGTATGGGATTGGGCATCATGGTGTCGATCAACCAGCGCCTGGATGCGGAAGTGATCGAACTCGTGGCCAGTGAATTCGGATTTGACGTGGAGTTCATTGATATGGAAAAGCAAATGGAGATGGAGGAGGAGGATGATCAGGATAGTGAAGAAGACCTGAAATTCCGTTCACCAATTGTTACGATCATGGGTCACGTTGACCATGGTAAAACATCCTTACTCGATTATATCCGGAGTGCCAACGTGGTAGCAGGTGAAGCGGGTGGTATTACCCAGCATATCGGTGCCTACCAGGTAGAGCTGGCCAATGGTAAACAAATCACCTTCCTGGATACACCCGGTCACGAAGCCTTTACAGCCATGCGGGCAAGGGGTGCCAAGGTTACGGATATCGCCGTGATCGTAATCGCGGCTGATGATGCAGTAATGCCCCAGACACGCGAAGCGATCAGCCACGCACAGGCTGCTGGTGTGCCAATGATATTTGCCATCAACAAGATCGATAAGGACGGCGCTAATTCGAAAAAAATATACGAGCAGCTTTCACAAATGAATATCCTGGTGGAAGAATGGGGTGGTAAATTCCAGAGCCAGGAGATCGCTGCAAAAAAGGGTTTAAATATTGATAAGCTATTAGAGAAGATCCTGCTCGAAGCGGAAATACTTGATCTGAAAGCTAACCCGGACCGCGAAGCGACCGGAACGATCATTGAAGCATCACTTGATAAGGGCCGTGGTTATGTAGCTACCCTGCTTGTCGAGAATGGAACGCTGAACCCGGGCGATCTTGTCGTGAGCGGCCAGTATTTTGGCCGTGTAAAAGCGATGTTCAACGAAAGAAACAAGAAAGAAGAAAATGCAGGTCCTTCTGCACCGGCCGTTATTCTGGGACTGAATGGTGCTCCGCAGGCAGGTGAGAAGTTCAGGGTATACGAAGATGAGGCCGAGGCAAAGGAAATAGCTAACCGCCGTGCACAGATACTCAGGGAACAGGGCATCCGCACCAAGAAACACATTACACTCGATGAGATAGGCCGTCGTCTGGCACTCGGAAGTTTCAAGGAACTGAAAGTGATCATCAAAGGAGACGTGGATGGTTCCGTAGAAGCCTTGAGTGATTCATTACAGAAACTTTCTACGCAGGAGATCCTGGTAAGTGTGATCCATAAAGGTGTAGGCCAGATCAATGAAAGTGATATCGTTCTTGCCGAAGCCTCGGATGCGATCGTTATCGCCTTTAATGTACGCCCTTCCCTCCAGGCATCGAAACTGGCAGAGAATGCAGGTATCGAAATAAAGATGTATTCGATCATTTACAACGCGATCGAAGAAGTGAAGAGTGCGATGGAAGGCATGCTGGAGCCAAAAGTGCAGGAGAAGATTGTTGCGAACGTAGAGATCAGGGATGTATTCAAATTTGATAAGGCTACGGTGGCAGGATGCTATGTGCGGGATGGCAAGATCAAAAGAGATTCAAAGGTCCGGCTGATCAGGGACGGTATCGTTACCTATCCAACGGGTGAAGGCGCCAGTGCTGAACTGGCTTCCTTAAAACGATTTAAGGATGATGTCAAAGAGGTCTTATCAGGTATGGAATGCGGTCTTACAATCAAGAACTTCAGCGATTATAAAGTGGGCGATGTAGTGGAAGCGTATGAGATAGAAGAGGTTAAACGTACGTTATAAGTTTATTGTTTATGGTTTTTGGTTTATTGTTAACCCTAAAGAAGCAAGACTCTTTACCATAAACTATAAACCCTAACAAATTTTTGTTAAATACTCTTTGCGCAGCGATTTAGTTTTACCGACAAAGTATTTTTGAATTTATGTGTTATATAAAAAGGATCCTGACGGCTTGTTTACTACTGCTGACATTTACGTCGATGGCCCAGTCGCAGGCAAAAAAAGTGGTCGCGGATAAAATAGCCGGTATTGTAGGCGACCGTATCATTCTCCAGTCAGATATAAAGAACTCCATTGCGGATATCGTCCGGCAGGGAGGTACTGTACCTGACAACGCGGAATGTTTAATGCTCGAACAGGCGCTTATTTCCAAAGTGCTGATGTTGCAGGCTGAAAAAGATTCCTTACCCGTTACCGATGAAGAAGTAGAAGCCGAACTCGATCAGAAAGTAAGATATTATATCAACCAGTTTGGCAGCCAGGATGCGCTGGAAGAAGTGGCGGGGAAAACCATTTACCAGATAAAGGATGATGCCCGCGAATCGGTAAAAGAACAAAAGCTTGCAGCTTCCATGCAGCGGAAAATAGTTGACAATGTCAGGATCACCCCTACCGAGGTAAAAGCTTTTTTTGAGCGTATTCCCAAAGACAGCCTTCCTTTTTATGAGTCAGAACTGGAAATAGGGCAGATCATTGTTTTTCCCAAAGCGTCACGGGAGCTGGAACAATATATTGTCGGGGAGATGAATAATTATAAAAAACAGGTTGAATCAAAAGTTACCACCTTCGACAAACTTGCCAAACAGGTCTCGGAGGATCCAGGGAGTAAAGATCGCGGAGGCCAGTACCAGATCAACCGTAACGAAAAAACCTGGGACCCCATTTTTATGTCCACCGCTTTCCGGCTAAAGGAAGGAGATATATCTTTCCCGGTCAAATCCAAATTTGGGTATCACCTGATTCAAATGGTGCAGCGGAATGGTGATGATGCGATTGTCCGTCATATATTAAGAATCCCCCCGGTTACAGAAACAGAAATCAACCAGGCAAAGATTAAACTGGATACGGTCCGGTCCAAGCTTATTGCCGGTGTTATGCCGTTTAATGCCGCCGCTTCCAAATACAGCGATGATGAGTCCGCGAAATTTGCCGGTCCTTTTATTACTAACCGGGATGGCTCTCCCTATGTAACGATCGATGCGCTGGATAAAGACATGGTAGGTATGCTGAGCAAAATGAAAGTGGGTGAATTTTCACAACCCACCGCCTTCCAGGATGAGCAGGGTAAAAAAGGTGTTCGTATCGTATACCTGAAATCACGCTCTGAGCCTCACCGGATGAATATGCGCGATGATTATAGCAAGATATCCCAGTTTGCACTCGAAGAAAAGAAAAGTAAAACCCTTGATAAATGGCTAAAAGGTAAAATGCCCACCTATTATATCATGGTGGACCCTGCTACAACCGCCGAATGTCCGCAATTACTGAAATATGTAACCGATACGAAAGCGTTTTAAATCTATTTGATAAGAATATTCAAAAGCCGTTACAACAGTAGCGGCTTTTTTCATGCCACCGTGTTAGGAGTTCGTAAAATTGCAGGTAAAAAAACGGTAAGCAGGGATGGTTAATATGGTTATTTTTATGCCCTGTTACCCGGGAAGAAATAAATGCAATAGCAGTCATGCAAATCACCGACCGTAAGAAAGGCGTACTGGAATATTTTCGTCACTCCAGCCAGTTTTATTTTATCCTTACTGATCCCGGGGGAAATTACCTGTATGGCAACCCGCTTTTCTTGCAACGGTTCAATATCATCGCGGCCCCTTTTCCTGGAAATGGACTTGAAACTTTTTTTATCCCGGCTGATGCAGGAGCAGTTAAGGAAACTTTGCAACGGTGTTTGGAGGATCCTGGTCATCCTGTACATGCGGGACTACATATAAAAATGCAGGACGACCCGCCTTATTTTATCAAATGGGAGGTTTCGGCTTGTCTTGATGAAGAAAACCGTATAGAAAGTATCCAGTGGATCGGCGCAGATACTATAACCGAACAGCGGATGCCCGAACAGCATTTGCAGCAAAGTGAATTATTTTACCGTAACCTGATCGCCGATTCACTTGATGGGATCCTGTTGACGGATGAAAAAGGGTTCATAAGTTTTACTTCCTCTTCTGTAACCAAACTCCTTGGGTACGATACGCTCGAATTGACAGGAAAATCGTTCTTCGACTATGTTTCTCCCGGCGACAGGGGACTTGCCGTTACCACTTTTGAAGAAGAAGCAAGAATGCAGCCCCGGGTAAAATTCATCAATATCCGGCTGCTTAAAAAGAACGGCGACAAGATCTGGTGTATCGTAAGGAGCCATAACCTGCTGGGCAATCCTTATATAGGACGAATGGCCGTTTATTTTTATGATGACAGTCTCCGTAAAAAAGCTGAAGAGGCTTTGCTCGAGAGCGGCAGAAGACTTCGCACACAAGCCACCATACTGAATAATGTCACCGATGTGATCGTCACTACGGATACAGACCGGGTGGTCACCTCCTGGAACAAGGTGACGGAAAAATTAACCGGTATCACTTCGAAAGAGGCTATGGGCCGGCCTTTCAGGGAGATTATCGAGACAGATTATTCGCCCTATACACATGACCAGGTAGCCGGGATCGTAGCCACCCATGGTATCTGGCGGGGGGAGATCTCTTTCGAGGGAAGCAGCGGGGAAAGAAAATACCTGTTGCATACTGTATCGCAGTTGCAAAACGATGAAAGACAGATTATCGGTCTGCTTGGTGTGGGAAAGGATATCACCGAAAGAAAAAAGATTGAAGCCAGGTTACAGGAAAGTGAAATATTTTACCGCAACCTGATCTCCTATTCACTTGATGGCATAGTTCTTACTGACCATAGCGGCCAGGTCGTTTACTGTGCGCCATCGGTTACCAAGCTTTCCGGCTATGAGCCCCAGCACCTGCTCGGGCACAGCATTTTTGAGTTTGTTCACCCGGATGATTATGCTGCCGCCAGCGATGCTTTTTTTACAGAGATTAAGAAAGAGTCTGCCATTGATTATATCGTGATGCGGCTGAAACATTCCACTAATGACTGGGTATGGTGTACGGTCAGGGGACATAACCTGCTGGATAACCCTGTCTTTAATGCGTTTGTTGTTTATTTTACCAATGATACTAAAAGAAAAGAGATCGAGAACCGGTTGAAAGAAAGTGAGTATCATTTCCGCAACCTGATCTATAACCTGAACCAGGGGATCGTTTTGC
Organism: Chitinophagaceae bacterium; assembly: GCA_039921505.1. Classification (GTDB taxonomy): domain Bacteria; phylum Bacteroidota; class Bacteroidia; order Chitinophagales; family Chitinophagaceae; genus JJ008. Next base: position 61,508 of record JBDSBR010000039.1, on the reverse strand, counting down.
AAAATGCAAAAGGGGAAGTAGTAGTCTGTAATAAAGCAGCGGAACAAATCCTGGGAATTACGGAAGAAGAGTTATTGGGGACTACCTCTTATGAAAAACGCTGGGATACCATTCACGAAGATGGCAGCAATTTCCCTGGTAATACCCATCCGGCCAGCCTGGCCATCCAGACCAAAAAATCCGTACGCGATGTGGTCATGGGGCTGTTGCGGTCAAAGATCGGGGACCGGATCTGGGTATTGGTCAGCGCCGATCCGGGTCTTGACACAAATGGTAATATTACCAATGTTGTTATTTCATTTACAGACATTACGGAACAAAAAAGATTGTCGCAGGAGCTGATCGACCAGGAGATCCAGAAACAAAAACAACTGACCCAGGCAACCATTGATGGGCAGGAAAAAGAAAGAAGGGAGATCGGGAAAGAACTTCATGATAATATCAACCAGCACCTTACTACCACCAGGCTTTACCTGGAAGTAGCCAAAGAAAAAGCTTCGGGTGAGGTATTGGAAATGATCAGCCTTTCGCACCAGAACCTTGCCGCCATCATCAAAGAAATAAGACAGTTATCACAATCACTGGTACCGCCTACACTGGGCGATTTGGGATTGGTAGAATCTGTTTATGATTTATGCGATTCCCTTAAAAGGGCACATACATTCCAGATCGAATTCCTGCACCGCCATTTCAACGAAGAAGAGCTGCCAGGTAATTGCAAGCTGATGCTGTTCCGTATTATACAGGAGCAGGTCAGTAATATTGTAAAACATGCAGGAGCCTATGCGATACAAATCCGCCTCCAGTCCGATGCGGAATATATTATACTGAGCATTATTGACGACGGGAAAGGGTTTGATCCGAATAATTATACAAAAGGACTGGGATTCAGCAATATCACCAACCGGGCCGGTCTCTTCAACGGGAAAGTGGAAATAGATGCTGCCCCCGGCCATGGCTGTACGCTTTCTGTCATTATACCCCTTGAAGGAAGCACCAATTCAACGAAATAAAAAGTCATCTTTATCACCTACCTTTGCGCCTTCCATGAGCGATGCTATCAAACATGAATGCGGACTGGCATTCATCCGTCTACGGAAACCCTTCTCTTATTACCAGCAACAATATGGTACGGTGCTGTGGGGGCTTAATAAGCTGTACCTGCTGATGGAAAAACAGCATAACCGCGGGCAGGATGGTGCCGGCGTGGCGACGGTTAAACTGAATGTAGAATCAGGCTATCCCTTCCTCCATCGTATCAGGAGCAATGCACCCCAGGCCATTTCGGATATTTTTCAGCAGATCGGTAAGGAGATCCAGGAACTGGAACAATACCATCCTGATATCAGGAACCACCCCGGTTTGATGAAAGGGCATGTAAGATTTTTAGGAGAGATATTATTGGGTCATCTCCGTTATGGAACACAGGGCAAGAATAAACTCGAGTACTGCCATCCTTTTATCAACCGGGATACGATCCCTGCCCGTAACCTCGCCCTCGCGGGTAATTTCAATATTGTCAATTCCGATGAACTGTTTACCCTGATCGGCAAAGAGCCGCACGACACTGTTCGTTTCAGTGACCTTGCGGCGATGATCGAACTGATGCATACGTTTCTCTGCAAAGAGGATGAAGCGTCACCGGGCCATATGGATATTAAAAAAATATTGAAAAAAACATTACCGTTACTGGACGGGGGTTTTCATGTGGCAGGTGTAACAGGTAACGGGATCGGGTTCGTATTCCGGGATGCACATGGTATCCGGCCTTCTTATTATTATATCAATGATGAGGTAGTGGTCGCTGCCTCGGAAAGAGCGGCTATCCGGACAACCTTTAATGTAGGTGAGAATGAAGTCCAGGAACTGCTGCCCGGTAATGCACTTATCGTAAATGAAAAAGGGGAAGTAGAAATAACGCAAGTCCTGGAACCGAAAGAAAGAAAAGCCTGCAGCTTTGAGCGGATCTATTTTTCCCGGGGAAGCGATGAAAAAATCTATAAAGAAAGAAAAGCGCTTGGTTATAACCTTAGCGAGCCGGTGCTGAATGCTATTGATCATGACCTGAAGAATACAATTTTTTCTTTTATCCCCAACACGGCAGAAACAGCCTTCCTGGGAATGGTAAAAGGGATGGAAGCTTACCTGAATAAGGTAAAGATCGAGAAGATACTCAGTTGGGGTACTAATTATGACCCGGAGAAACTGGCTGAAATGGTCAACCGCCGGATAAGGATCGAAAAGATTGCGATCAAGGATGTGAAAATGCGCACCTTTATTTCGGAAGACAGCGGCCGGAATGAAATGGTACAGCACGTGTACGATATCACCTATGGTACCGTACGGCCCGGGCAGGACACCCTGGTAGTCATTGATGATTCCATTGTAAGGGGAACCACGCTTAAGGAAAGTATCATCCGGATGCTGGGACGGTTAAAACCCAAACGCATTATTGTTGTTTCTTCTTCTCCACAGATACGGTATCCCGATTGTTACGGGATCGATATGAGTAAGATGGGCGACTTTATCGCTTTCAATGCTGCTGTTGAATTAATGAAAGAAAAAGGAAAAGAGGAATGCCTGGGAGAATTACTGGAGAAATGCAAGAACCTGCAGCGGAACAACCAATTGCATACAGAAAATGTAGTAAAACAGTTATACAAACAATTCAGTACCGAAGAGATTTCCTCGAAAATTGCGCAACTGGTTACACCCCCGGGTCTTGGTATCCCCGTGGATGTTATCTTCCAGAGTATAGAAGACCTGCACAAAGCCTGTCCCAGCAACCTGGGTGACTGGTATTTTACCGGGAATTATCCAACCCCCGGGGGTAATAAGGTGGTCAATAAGGCTTTTATAAATTATATGGAAGGGAAGAACGTGAGGGGATATTAGCAGGCCAGGAGGCCGGAGCAGGAAATTCCTTATTTTACAATAAACTTTATTGTTATGAAAACAGTAGTACTCGTCCGACATGCCAAAAGTGATTGGGCAGATGCTTCCCTGGATGATTTTGACCGACCCCTTAATGACAGGGGAAAAAGAGATGCTCCTATAATGGCTCACCGCCTGCTCGATAAAAAAGTAAAAATAGATGCCTTTATTGCCAGCCCGGCTAAAAGAGCGCGCAAGACCGCCTGCATTTTTGCCGAAGCCTATAAAAAAGAGAAGGAGGATATTATTTTCCGGGATGAATTATACGGCGCGGGCTCTGCTGTTTTTGAAGATGTGATTGCCAAAGCAGATAAGAAATTTGATACGATCGCCATTTTTTCTCATAACCCGGGGATCACCGATTTTGCCAACCAGCTTACGCTAACCCGGATCGACAATATCCCCACCAGTGGTTTTTTTGCGGTAAAAGCAGATTGCGAAAAATGGAAAGATTTTGCCACGGCCAAAAAAGAATTCTGGTTCTTTGATTACCCCAAAGCCGGTGCAAGCGAATGATCAAGAAGATCGCGTATTGCTTTTTTCAGCAAATCATTTTTCTCAACAGGGGGAAGCGCATACAGAAATTCTTTTGCAGTTTCCAGCGCTGCATCTAAAGTGAATTCTTCCTGGTCAATACAAAGAGCGATTTTTCTCTCCTGTAAAGAATGCCCGAGATACTCCTGTTCTGTTTGTCCTGCTGTGGGAATTAAAATACTTTTCTTTTGAAGAGTAACAATATCCATCACTGTACTGTAACCGCTGCGGCTGATGATATATTCTGCTTCCTGGATAGCAGTATTTAATGCAGCTGCCGGGAGATGATTATATACCCTGATCATATTAGTAGAAGGAACCAGGGTTACAGTACCCGGTAATCCTCTTATGATCGTTGCACTGCCCTGGTGAGTACTGATTTCCCGGATGATCTTTTCTTCAAGAATTGTCCGTTGGGGTTCGGGCCCGGAGAGAATAACTACTAAATGACCTTTTTTCTCTGCCACATCCTGTTTTTCAAATCTTGAAAGAACGCCGGTATACCGGAGGGGGATAGCAGGTTTTTTAACGGGGTGAGATAATGCCGCTGCCAGGTTATTGTCTCCCTCCGAATCAGGCACCCAGCATTCCGTGAAATGATTGATATAACGGTAATTCTTTTTTTGCAAAAATTTCTCCGACCATTTTCCCAGCGGGCTTTGGATGGCTAACTGGTGAGTGAGAAATATGGAGGGAATAGCCGGGTGGTATAAACCATAACGGTTATCACTGATCACTCCATCAAAACCGTGTTCGGCGGTCATTTTTTTCAGCCACTGGTGTTCATATTGAATTGCCCTTCGTAGTTGTGGTCCCTGTTGCAGCATTTTCCAGAAAAGACCCCACCTGGTTTTGGCATAGCGAACCCGGTAACCGGGCAGGGAAAGAAATGGGAGACCCGGGAATTCTGTTTTCAAAAGTTCTTCCTGGGCACCTTCACCGGCCAGCCAGGTATCGGCGCCCTGTGCCAGTAATTCCCGGATAATGGGAATACAGCGGGTGGCATGGCCCAGTCCCCAATCCAGGGGGGCCACCAAAATGCGGGGTTTTTCGTCGTTTTTTTCGCGGAAAGGCTGATTCATGTTAATTTTATGCCCGTTTTGGCTCAACAGTATACTAATTTGTTTGTAAAATAGTTTTAATTTAGAACTTTCAAATTATGAAGACTATCAGCAAAATAGCAGTGGCATTATTAGTGATTGTGTTCCTGGCGGCCTGTAATAAGAATTATTATTCCGGCAGCGGAAAAGGAGGCAAGAACTGTGGCTGTCCCAGCCATAAAGGAATGAGCGGCTACTAAACCTGCAGATCATGACGAGTTCCAACCGCAACCTGTTGGTATTGTTTAAAAAAGGATCCCTGCACGACCAGGCCAAAGAAAAAGAACTGGAGTGGATTAACGAAATGCTGCTGAGTTCTATAACCCCCTTTCAATTTTGTAATGCAAGCGAACTGGTTGACCGCAACCGCATTACTTCCAGCTACAAAAAAATACTGAAAGAAACCCGGTTGACCCGGTTAAAGGCTTTCCGGTTTCTTATCAATAAAAATTAAATAAAAAAAAGAGAACGACTGTTCTCTTTATTAATTTATCAAGATAATTTTTTCAGTGCTTCTCTCAGTTTCCCGATCATTTCATCGATCTCTTCTTTTTTACAGGTTCCTACACTAAGACGGTACCAGGCAGAACTCCTGTCGGCGCCAAAAGCATAAAAAGGAACAACGGCCAATCCTGCATTATTCAATACATAAGCTGTCACCTCACCCTGGCTTGATAAGGTTTTTCCTTCAGCTGTTGTTTTTCCTGTAAGGTCAATTTTTATAGTAAGGTAAATAGCGGCTTCAGGGGCAATGGCATCTACCGGCAATCCTTCGTTCTTTAATTGTGTAAAGCCATTGTAAATACGCTGCAATCTTTCTCCTATTTCGGATTTGAAATGCGATAAATATCTTTTTATCCCTTCCCGGTTACCCAGGTAATAGGCCACTGCTTTTTGTTCTGCCATCGGGGCCCAGGCACCGATATGGGTGAGGATGGATTTCATTTTATTGATAACAACGGCAGGACCCATACTCCAGCCCACTCTTACACCGGTGGCGGCAAATACTTTACTGATCGCATCAATAAAGATGGTGTACTCTCTCATCGCTGGTCTTAAAGAAACAGGATTATAATGCCGGATATCGCCATAGGTCAGGTGCCAGTACATCTGGTCGTACATGACATACAATTTCTTTTCCCCGGTACTACGCCTGTTATTCTCTTCGATCACCAGGTCACAGATGGCTTCCAGTTCTTTCTTTTTAAATGTAGTACCTGTTGGGTTCTGGGGAGAACAAAGAGAGAGGAGTGTAGCTTCTTTTATATAAGGGCGGATATCATCCGCTACCGGCATAAAATTGTTCGCAGCTGTTGCTTCGATTACAATATGATCACCACCGACAAAATGAGTATAATGGTTATTATTCCAGGAAGGAACTGCGTAGATGATCTTATCGCCTTTATCGCACACGGCCCTGAATACAGCATAGATCAGCGGGCGTCCGCCGGATGCGACCAGTATTTCACCCGTCCCATAGTCAAGGTCTTCTTCATCTTTGATAAAAGAATGAAGTGCTTCCCGCAGATCGAGGTTTCCCTCCGCAGCTGGATAATTAGTAAAATGTTTCCGGTAGGCTTCTACGATCGCATCTTCGAGTTCTTTGGGAATGGGAAAAATAGATGGATCGAAATCGCCTACGGTAAAATTATAAATACGTTCTCCCTGGCGGATTTTTTCCCTAATCTCGCCACCCAGTTTTACAATCTCAGACCCGATCAGTGTCTCGGAAAGATGCGATAATTTCATCAGTGAATTATTATCTTATGAATAAGGTCTGATGTTCTTGCCTGGTAAATAGTAGTCCCGTAAATGATAATTAATAATTTACCCGGATGATTCATCCCCTAACCCTTGGCGACAAAAATAAAGGAATTGGAGGAGATGGGGTTGGGGCTATTCTTTCCCTTCACGGGCATAAAAAAACCGCCCGGGGCGGTTTTTATTAAACTATTGATAGTCATTAATGTCTTCCATTTCCTTTCCCTTTTCCTTTTCCGTTCCCATTTCCATTCCCATTCCCGTAATGATTGCCATTATCATGACCGTTCCTTTTGTATTTAAGCTCCCGGCTATTAATAATGACGGACTGGTTACGGTTTCCACGATACTTCGCATACTGCGTTCTATGGGTAGGATAATACAGGTAGGCCTTGGGTTGGTTTACTACTACTTTATACCCTGAATAAAGATTATAGCCCCTGTATGCGGGTGGTAACCCAGAGGAAAACACCCAGTTACCGCCGGATAAATAAATGAACTGGCGGGTAGGCACATAATAGTAGCTTTGAATATCCGGCATGTAATAATAATCTACATGATCATAGCCTACAGGACCCCAATCAGGCTGTGAACCAATATTGACATTGACACCGAGACGAACCTGGGCACTAGCATCTTTATTATACGCAAGGGCTGCAAAAAGTAACGCCGTGCATAATAATACCTTTTTCATACGTAGAATTTTTGTTCCGGTAGGTAGTTGCCAAAGACGTGCCAAACATGGAAACTGAACTGCTAATATTTGCTAAACCAAAGAGAATCATCTTAAAAGGTATAACTTGAATACTTAATATAGAAGTTAAACCGGGAACATTCAGGAATGATCTATGCACAGTTTTGAATTGTCATACAGGTCATATTTTACAAAAATCTCCTGGCCAGGTTGGTAACGGGGCACCGAAGTTTCTGCGATCACTCCTTTTGCTTTTCCGCTAAAAGAGGGAAGACTGTCGGGCAAGACTTCCATTTCTATTTCTACATAAGGATTTTTGCCATTTACATTTACTCCGAGCCAGGTATATTTTTTAATGATAGCTCTTGCCGGCCGGCCGGAGGCACTGATGGCATCATTATCTTTTTGAAGTTGTTCAAGCTCAGCTCTAAGCAGGGCTTCATTGGGCTGAGAAAAAAAAGAAGCGGCAGAAGCAGTTGTGTTCCCGCTAAAATCAAGCGCAACATTCATTTCATTGTTGGGGTCGATCTTAACCGGTACTTCCATTCCGGGCATATAAGCTCCGGGATTAATCCTTGAAACCAGCACCCGGCATTGCGTAGTGTATTTCTGTCCAAGACTGTTCTTTACTTCTAGAATAAGTTTTACCTGTGGGTTATTGTTGATGGTAACACCGGTATCTTTTACTTCCAGTATCCTTGCCTTTCCGGCGATACCTGTTTTCTGCAAGCGGCTGGTATTGATCATGGACTTAAAAAAAAGCCGGTAGAATAAATAGAACATTCCTCCAAACAGCAGGAGCATCCCTGCTCCCATATAGATCCCTCCCGTAGCGACAACTGCAGTGACCCCGGCTATTAAACCAATGAGACCGCCAATAAGGCCGATCCATATACCTGTATTCATTTTCATCATAGCAAAAGATTTGGGAGAGTAATTTAATAAAAAAGGGCTGCACGTGGCAACCCCTTCCTGAAGTCTGTGAATTATTTTTCACGCAGAGGCCGCTGCATTCGCAGCATTTTTCCCTGCGCTCCTTTCGTGATCAATCGATCGGTTTATAATCTTTAAACAGATTCAACCGGGTTCCTTCTACCTGCTGGCGGTAAGAAGCCCATTTAGTAGCAAAGAAATCATTGATCTTTTGCAGCGCCTGCCCTATCATCGATTCGGCATTGACCAGCAGTGCTTCTTCCTGCTCACCCGGCAGCACATTCTTGGAGCCGATATATTGTGCCGCAACCTGGTAAGTTCTCATTACCGTAGTGCCGGGATCACGGTTGATACCTTGTTTGTCGGATGTTTTTCCACTGATGAATTCCCGGATGGCCTTGATACTGTCCTGCATCACTTTGGTTGTTTTACGCAGGGAGTCAGCATCTTTTCCTTCCAGGTCTTTTAATTGCGCCGTGATTTTTGTGCATACCTCTTCTGCTTCGGTCAAACGGTCCATTCCTTCTGTCAGCTTATTACCGCTTTTTTGAAGACGTTCATACATTTTCCGTTGGCCCAGCTTTATATCATTCCGGTTGCCCGTTCTCGGGTCATCGTTGACACGGATATAAGTTGAATCTGAATCTTTGTTCATCGTGAATACAACTTTATATGTGCCGGGTAAGACCTGGAAGCCGCTGGGTTCCGGTGCGCCCGGCTTAGGTTTGGTAGAACCCGGCTGGCGGAATCCTTTTTCTTCCATATTCCAGTACTGGCGGTTGAACCCTGTATCCACCTTCCATTTCAGGTTCCTTATGTTCTCGTTCCTGTCATTGTAGATCCTTACCCACAAGCTGTCGGATTTTGTTTTTTTAGCTGCTGTATCAGGAATGTTGTTCATGAAATAAGAAATAGCGGCACCGCGGCTGCGGTTGGCAGCATCCCAGAGGCCCATCACACTCCATTCATAACCCGGGGCTGCCCTGTATTGTGCCTGGTACGCATCAGGTGCAGGAAAGACAGTAAGCTTTTTTGAGAGAGCACCATTTGCTGCGGCTATTTTTCGCAAAGGCCGGATATCGTCCATTATCCAGAGGGCTCTTCCAAAGGTAGCAATGGCCAGGTCCGCTTCCCGTTCCTGTATCGCGAGATCATAAGTGGATACCGAAGGATAACCGTTTTTCCATTGCTGGAAATTAGTACCGTTATCAAAACTTACCCATAGTCCCTGTTCAGTCCCTGCAAAGATGAGATTTGGTTCCACCGGGTCCTGTATCATACACAATGCATAACCGGTCACTTTCTTTTCATCTACCAGCCTTGTCCATGTTTTTCCAAAATCAGTAGTCCGGAAAATATAAGGTTTGAAATCACCGCGACGATAATCGTTGGCAATCACGAATGCTTCTCCCGCATTATACCTCGATGCCCTTATCTGCGGTATCCAGCATCCAACCGGCATGCCGGGAATCTTCCCGCGGAAATTGGTCCAGGTTTTCCCCCCATCAGTAGTCAGTTGCAGGTTGCCATCATCTGTGCCCACCCAGATCAAACCATTTTGTTTCGGAGATGGCTCGATAGCAAGAATAGTGCAATGGTTTTCCGCACCGGTGATATCCAGTGTCAACCCACCGGTTGTACTCTGGTCGATTTTGGAAGAATCATTTGTTGTCAGGTCGGGGGAAATAGTTTGCCAGCTCGCTCCCTTGTTGCTGCTTTTATGCACATGCTGGCTTCCGTAATAAATAGTGTTCTTGTCAAAAGGGTCCTGTGCAATGGCGGCATTCCAGTTAAAACGATAAGCGTTCTTTTCATCCATCGCCAGGTAGGGTGGACGGATATTCCAGCGTTCCCCTGTTTTATAATTATACCTGCCTACTGAGCCACCCTGGCTCATGCTATACACCCATCCATCCTCGGTAGCATCCGGCATGGCATCAAAACCATCACCACTGCCGATATTACTCCAGTAATAATTGCGGATGCCACCATTGGTCCAGGTGTATGCTGGACCCAGCCAGCTACCGTTATCCTGCATGCCACCCATAACATTATAAGGGATCTCGTTGTCTACATTGATATGGTAAAATTGCCCGGCCGGAATCTTTTCATCAAACACCCATGTCTTTCCCCTGTCTCTCGAGATGCCTATTCCACCATCATTTCCCTCAATAATGAGATCTGGATCTTCGGGATTGATCCACCATGCATGATGGTCAGGATGAATACCGGAATAGGGAAGCATGGTGCTGAATGTTTTTCCCCCGTCCTCGCTAAATGTCACCGTAGAATGAATATCATAAATGCGGTTCTCATTTTTCGGGTCCACATAAATTTCCTGGTAATAAAAAGGCCGGTCGGTTACATCACCGGGATTGCTGTTGATCAGCTGCCATTTAAAACCACCATCATCACTCCTGTACAGGCCATTCTTTGTTGACTCTACTTTTGCATATACTCTTGAAGGCATACTTTGGGCGAAAGCAATACCGATACGCCCGATACTACCATCTGGCATGCCATCTTCTTTGCTTAATTTTTTCCAGTTCTTTCCACCATCGATCGTAATATACATGCCGCTGCCGGGGCCGCCGCTTTTCATCCGCCAGGGCAACCGGAAATGCTGCCACATTGAAGCGATCAGCTTATTCGGGTTGGAAGGGTCCATTACCAGGTCTGCACAACCCGTTGTATCATTGGTGAAAAGTATCCTGTTCCAGGTATCACCACCATCGGTTGTTTTATAAACACCTCTTTCGGGGTGTGGTGTATAAGGATTACCGATAGCGGCAACATAAACAGTGTTGGGGTTATCAGGATCTATGATCACCCTGTAAATATTCCGGGTTTTTTCAAGCCCCATTCTTTTCCAGGTTTTTCCTGCATCCAGGCTTTTATAAATCCCTTCCCCAAGGTTCAGTGAATTACGCGGATTGCCTTCGCCTGTTCCCGCCCAAACTACCGAAGGATTGGATTGCTGGATCGCCAGTGACCCGATATTCTGGATCGGCTGGTCATCAAATACGGGTTTCCAGTCGGCCCCGCCGTTCTCTGTTTTCCATACGCCCCCGGAAGCAGCGCCAACATATACGATAGCGGGATTCTTATGCACCCCATCGATCGCTACAATACGCCCGCTCATGCCCGAAGGACCAATATTGCGGGGCTTTAAATTTTTGAACTGGTCGAGGGAAACTTTCTGTGCCATTGTACACAGGGAAATCATGATCGTAAGGAAGAGCAAAAACGATTTTCTCATTGCAGTTGGTTTTGGGATACTAAACTTACCAATAATAAAACGGGCGGCAAAAAAGTCTGGATAAATGGCGAATAACACTATTCCACCAGGAAAACAATTTTGGTCAGCCATTTGGCTGTATCTTTTTCCATGGTCGGGCTGGTAATATATTGTTCTATGACGGGAAGCTTTTGTTTCAATTTATTTTCCGAAAGATATTTCCTGATACTCGCATAAGCTTCCGGTTCATTCTTATAGTCTCCATAATAATTGACAAAGACGGCTTTGGAGGCCGGGATAGTCACGGGTTGAATAAGAGAATTTTCCATGATGGTTCCGGCCGCAACGGGGATAGCCGCAGCCATATCCGCCTGCTGGTTCTTTTCATCCCATTCATAAAAGAGACCGGAAGCTGTTCCCCGGGGGGCATCTCCAGGCCCGGCAGCGGAGTACAGAATTGGAAGATGTTCTTGATAGTAAGCGCCAATATCCGCCCAGGCGACCCGCTGGCGGATCGTTGCAAAATTCGTTGCAGGAAAATTCATCGTCAGCACTTCGTATATTTTTACAGGAGATGTGCCAGTACTTTGTTCGATCAGCGTTTTCAGCGTGGCCAGGCTATAATCAAAATCCTTTCCCATCTCCTTGTCCATACTGTAAAAAAGATTAAAGATATTCCAGGGTCGTGGGGTAGGCGTCTCGAAATTCCAGGTCACCGTTGTCAGCCCGTTTGTTTCGTTCAGTGTAAAGACCGACACCGCGCTTCCTTTTTTTGGTTTGGAAAAATAAATCCGGTGTTCAACTTTTTTATTGGGCTCCAGTGATACAATTTCTATTTTACCATCACCGGATATATTCGGATCCCCGGTCCAGGAAGAAACTGCGCCAACGGTCCCATCGGTTCCGCTTAGCGTATACAAGGCGGAACTATCCTGCTGGCTCCAGACCGAAAACCGGTGAAAATTTTCCAGCGTGGCCAGTTGTTTGTAGATCACTGCGGCAGGAGCGTTGATTGTAATAGAACGCTCAATTTTTTGCTGTGCAGGTAAAAAGAAAGATAAGATAGCTGTAGCGGCTGCGACGGCAAGCAGGAATAGAAGAAAAGATTTTAGGAACTTCATAAAGTGATTTATCAGGGTATCAGAAAGGCTTGGGCTTTTTGGTAGCTGCAGGGTCGGGTTTCAGCGTTGCCCGGATATAGCGATTCAGGTTGATATATTTTTTGGCCACTTCCTGGATCATTTTAGAATTGAGGTTATTGGTAAGCTGTTGCCGCTGCAGGATATCCGAAGGATTGTTTCCCAGGTAATACGCATCATAGAGTCCCGTCATCCAGAAAAGGTTCTGCTTCATATCTACTTCCAGTTTCCTGGTTTGTTGTTCTTTAATTTTCTCCAGGTCGCCTGGCTGCACTCCATTCGTGATTATTTTTCTTAATTCTTCCAGCGTTGCTTTACTGAGTGTATCTGCATTTTCAGGAGCGCAGGGAAAAGAAATATTGAAAGTGGAATAGGAATAAGGATATTTTCTCATGTCGCCGAATACACTGACCCGGTACACACTTCCTTTTTCCTCCCGTAATTGTTCCACCAGTTTGATATTCATAAGTTCACCAAGGCTGCGAAGCGTGTAAGCATCTTTTACATTGTAGGGAGCGGGGGCAGTAAAAACAAGAGTAACAAGGCTTTTCGGATCCTCTCCCTTTATGATCACCTTATCCGTGGAACCGGCAGGTGGGCGAATGCCCAGGTCCCTGTAGTTCTCTCTTGCCGGACGGGAAGGGAGACTGCCGATATACTTTTCCAGCAAGGGTCGGATTGTTTCTTCTTCGAAAGAACCCACAAAGAAAAAAGTAAAGTCACCGGCATTGGCAAATCTTTCTTTATAGATCCTGATACTGCGGTCGAGGCTGATCTTGTCAAAATCAGCAGGTTTGGGTAAGCTGCCCGCGCGGGGATGATTTTGTGTCATCATCTTCTGGTACTCGGCACTGAAATAAACCTGGGGATTTGCATCCAGGTTAGCATAGAATTGTTTTTGTTTTGTTTTAAAGGATTCAAATGCGTCCGGGTCTTCCCGGGGAGATGTAAAATAAAGATGGATCAGCTGCAGGAGCGTCTCTGTTTCTTTGGGGATGGTACTGCCATTCATTCCTTCACTATATAAAGAGATATTCGGAGTAAGACTGGTATTCTTTCCTTTCAGCATGTCATTCAGATCACCCGCAGAAAAATTACCCACCCCGCTCTGTGTAACGATCGCTGCCGCGTTGCTGGCAGAATAATAATCGGCATCTTTTACGAGGGAGTGACCTCCCTTGCTGAAAGCGCGGAACAGGATCTCATCATTTTTGAAATTTGTTGGTTTCAATACCACCGTGGCCCCGTTGGATAATTTGATGGTGGTAACAGCCAGTTCCTCGTTTGTTTTCGCGCTGGCGATCTTACCAGGTTTTAATGTTGAGGGATCCATCAGGGAGCTGGCCAGTATTTTCTCTTTATACGGATCAATAGCAGCTATATCAACGGTCTTTAGTACTTCATTCACCTCGCTGGCAGAAGGTATTTTTATACCTTCTTTATCGGGAGCATTCAGGGTAACCACCATATTGTCGTGGGTGATCCATTTTACTGCCAGCTTGTTTATATCTTCCAGGGTAACCAGCTTGAGATATTGTTTTACAAAATCATATTCCCACTCGATACCGGGTATGGGCTCATTGACCAGGAAATTGTTGGCATATTCATCTGCATAGTGGAAGGATTCTTCTTTTTCGCGTTCACTGAAAATGCGGTCATAGAAACTCTGCAATTGTTTTTTCTGCAGATCAAATTCGGAAGGCGTAAACCCATACAACAATACACGGCGGTTTTCCAGCTGCAGGGCATACAGGGCACGGGACATGCCCGTATCGCTGGTATTGGCAAAAAGCTGGTAAGCATCTTTTGTCCGGGCGTTGCTGTTGCCATAATTGGCTCCTGCAGCTAAAAAAGGAGGGTTGGGTTTCATGCTGAGTTCCCGGAAACGATTGTTCAGCATTCCGGTAAAAAGCAGGCGATTGATATACCGGCAATAATCGCCAATACTGGAATCGGGTTGCGGGTCTTTTTTGAATAACAGTTCTACAGAAGGCAGGGAAGTTTCCTTATCCTTGGCAACTACAGTCAGTGTTTCTGCATGATCGGGTACGCTAAAATTCTCTCTTTTCCTGGGAGATGCCGGCGAGGGAATGGCCGAGAAGATCGTTTTTACCTTTTGCTCCATGTCCTTTACATCAATATCTCCTACAATGATAATAGCCTGCATGTCGGGCCGGTACCAGTCCTTGTAAAAACGTTTCAATGCTGCATTCGAAAAATGCTCCAGGGTTTCAAGGGTACCGATCGGCAACCGTTCTGCATATTTGGAGCCGAGGTATTGTACCGGTAACGTTTGTTTCATCATTCTTTCATCCGCCCCGCGGGTCAGGCGCCATTCTTCGATCACTACGCCTCTTTCTTTTTCAATCTGGACAGAATCCAGCAGGGCGTTATGTGCCCAGTCTTCCAGGATCTGTAATCCTTTATCCACCAATCCCGGCTTATCGGTGGGAACAGGAAGTATATATACTGTTTCATCAAAGCTGGTATAGGCATTCAGGTCGGCGCCAAAGCGAACACCGATACTTTGCAGGTAACTTACGAGTTCGTTTTTTGGGAAACGCTTGGTACCATTGAAATTCATATGCTCCATAAAATGAGCAAGCCCCAGCTGGTCATCATCTTCAAGTACAGAGCCGGCATTTACTACCAGGCGTAATTCGACTCTTTTCTCTGGTAAGCTATTCTTCCGGATATAATAGGTGAGACCATTCGTAAGCCGCCCGATCCTGATATTCGGATCCACGGGCATTACCTGCGACATATCAAGCTGGCACCAGGCGGCAGGTAACAGTAAAACTGTCGCCACCAGGAATATCCATAGTTTTTTCGCGAGTTCCATAACTTTTGTTGGGAACATAAATTTACCTATCTGCCAGTGCCTGGAGAAATAATATTAGAAATTAGGAATAAGAAATAAACAATAATAAATAAGGAAGTAGAGTCCGGGTTAGATTTATGTAAAATTTTCACCCGCGATGAGGGCTGAAGGGTTGGTTATGAAGAAGTTCTTAAGTAAAGACCGGCGTGGAAATCCCTGATCAGGAACCATTTACTTCAAAGGGGATTACTTCCTTATTTCTTATTTATTATTGTTTATTTCTAATTCCATACTTCTTATTCCCCATCTTCCGGCCGGCTCTCCGGGCGCATCTGGGGAAAGAGAAGCACATCTTGTATGGAAGGCTGGTCAGTAAGCAGCATACAAAGCCGGTCAATACCAAACCCGATACCCGAGGTGGGTGGCATTCCATATTCCAGTGCCCGAAGGAAATCATAGTCAATGAACATGGCTTCATCATCTCCCCGTTCGGAAAGCTTCACCTGCTCTTCAAAACGTTCCCGCTGGTCAATAGGATCATTCAGTTCGCTGTACGCATTGGCGATTTCTTTCCCATTGATCATTAATTCAAAACGCTCTACGAGACCCTGTTTGTCACGGTGTTTTTTGGTCAGGGGGCTCATTTCAACCGGGTAGTCGATGATAAAAGTTGGCTGCACATAATTTTTTTCACATTTCTCACCGAAAATAGCATCGATGAGTTTTCCCTTACCCATGGTATTATCAGCATGTATATGCAGTTGTTTGCAGACAGAACGCAATTGTTCTTCATTCATACGGCTTACATCTGTACCGGTATGTTCCTGTATCGCGTCGTAGATACTGATACGCCTGAAAGGAGCCTTAAAAGAAATATTTTTTCCACCCACCGTAATCTCTGTTGTTCCGCAAACATCCCGGGCTGTCTTTTCCAGCAACTGTTCGGTGGTTTCCATCATCCAGAAATAATCTTTATACGCCGTATAAAATTCAAGAATGGTGAATTCGGGGTTATGTGTACGATCCATCCCTTCGTTACGGAAGTTGCGGCTGAATTCATAAACCCAGTCAAACCCGCCGACAATAAGGCGTTTGAGATAGAGCTCATTGGCGATCCGTAAATAAAAAGGAACATCCAACGCATTGTGGTGCGTCACGAAAGGCCTTGCGGCCGCGCCACCGGGTATACTTTGCAAAACCGGCGTATCTACTTCCAATGCCCCGCGTTCATTTAAAAACTCACGGATGGAGTTGATCAGTTTCGTACGTTTTAAAAAAGTTTCTTTTACAGACGGGTTGATGACCAGGTCGGCATAACGTTGCCGGTATTTAAATTCAGGATCTGTCACCGCATCAAAAACCTGTCCTTCGGCTTCTTTTACAATCGGAAGCGGCCGGAGTGATTTGCTTAGCAGGGTCAGTTCTTTTACATGCACGGATGTTTCACCGGTCTTGGTAATAAACGCGTAGCCTTTTATACCGATGATATCACCAATATCAAGGAGTTTTTTCCAGACGATATCATACAAAGTTTTATCCTCACCCGGGCAAATATCATCCCGGCGAATATAGAGCTGGATCTTTCCTTTGGAATCCTGTATCACGCAAAAATTGGCCTTGCCC
The DNA here is from genome assembly GCA_039921505.1 of Chitinophagaceae bacterium. Classification (GTDB taxonomy): domain Bacteria; phylum Bacteroidota; class Bacteroidia; order Chitinophagales; family Chitinophagaceae; genus JJ008. The sequence continues at coordinate 44,731 of JBDSBR010000039.1, read as the reverse complement.
ATATCCCGTACGCTCATAATCCGGCCTGCCAGGCAGCAATCGGAAAATTGCTCTTTGGTTGCTTCGGTGTAGTTCTCTTTGATATCGGTAGAATAGCTATTGACGGGGAACAGGGGGGCAGGATAGGGTTCAATACCCATCATGATCAGTTCTGCGAGTTTTTCCCGCCGGAGTTGCTCCTGTTCAGAAAGATGTGTGGTACTCATGAGGTCATTTTTCAAATACAGCCCTTGCTGAGGGCAGGCAAAGGTACTGGTTGGGGGTAAGCATACAAAGCAAAAGTCCCGGCAAAGGGCCGGGACCGGTGAATTTACAAATTCGTTATTTCTTATTTATTATTGACCATGAAGCCGAGCTTCAGGGCAAGGGAGCCGTTCCTTAATTCATCAGTCGGATTATCGCCGGGTAATATGTTCCTGATCCCCAAAGTATAATTGATGGAAAGAAACAACCCTTTGCGGAAAACAAAACCGGCGAGGAGATGAGCGCCGTAGTCCAGCGACTTATAATCCGCGATCGGGTCTTTTCCAAAAACCAGGGTGGTCTCTGCTTTGGATACATCTGTTTTAATTACTTTTTTGGAAGGTACCGGTACAGCCAGGGATGGACCAAGGCCAACAAAAACATGACCGTTCTTGCCTCTACCATGATAAACAAAATTCAATAAAGCCTCTGCATAGTGAAGTCCCACATAGCTTTTTGAATCGTTGGTTTTGGAAGTCACCATACCTTTCTGGGTATATTGGATCGTGGGCTGGAAACTTATCTGCGATTTTTTTATCGGGGCATCTACCATCATACCAAAGGTGAAACCGGTGATTGCCTTTCCTTTATTTGTTACGCCACCCGTTTTGCCATGCATATTTGATTGTGTAACTCCGCCGAAAATACCTACACTTGGTTTTTGTGCAAAGGCAGTGATCTGTAGGCAACACGCTGTTACAATGAAAATTAAAAGCGTCTTTTTCATATCAGTTATTTTGGTTTACCTACTCGTATCGCTTTTCGGTTAACGCGCCCTACTCTTTTTGCGGGATTTTCAGGTTTGTCCCTTGGCTGGATATCACTTCTTTGATAATCTGGCGGCAACTTACAGCAATACCGCAACTTTTCAAAATAGTGCCCGCCACTGCGGCAGCAGGCAAAAGTAGGGTTTAAGGGGGGAAGGACAAACAAAAAGGCCCGGCTTAAACAAGACGGGCCCGCATCATCACCAGTAAGGCCTCTCAACAAAGAGAGACCGGGCCGGTGCTTCCTGTATGATAGCTGATTTTCATAAAGATGCTGGGGGAGGGGCTAGTTTATCGGCGGTGCCGCCTCTTTCCCCGGCTCCTTATTTTTCTTCTTTTTATTCCCGGTTATACTCCTGATGACAACGATCAGCAGCCAGACGACGAGTGCGGTTCCCCCGATAGCAACTACTATTGCCAACGCATCTGAACCGCCGCAGGAAAGCGAGCAGGCGAGGGCGGCCACCGCATAGATTAAGAGGAGAGCTCCGATCACGGAAAGAATGATCAGGGCAGTTTTTGCCCCCTGGGAGGGTTCGGCTGATCTATTTATGGCTTTTACCTGTTCTTTCAGTAATTTTTTTCGTTCTTTCCATTTCAGGGTATTTCCCTTTTCATCTTTCATCGAAGCAATAAAAGCGGGGATGGATTTATAGGTTTTTATACTACTGTCCCCGGGAAGGGAACTGCTGCTTGCTGAAGTTGCATAAAGAGATTGGCCATAGCGGAATAACCGGTCAGGATGAGTGGCCAGGCCAACGATCATAAAGAATGTTGCACCTGCCAGTAACAGGTCACAACTTTTTTGACGGGTATAAAAGGCAGCGGCACTCAGTGTTTTTCCTTTTAATGCTTTGGAAGGATAGGCAACAAAACCTATAGCATACAGGCACACAAAAAGGAGGATCAGCGGGATAGGAATGGTAAGCCCGAGTGAACGTATCAACTGGCCGGTGATGATCGCCAGCACATTCAATGTCAATATGGAAAGGATGATGATAATACGGGCTGACCATTTATGATCTTTTGCCCAACCGGAGATTTTTTTCATACAGGAAGTGTTTTAAAGGTTAAAAAATAAGAAATGATTGTATAGTTCAGGGATATTTTCTCAACCGCCCACTAAAGGACCCGTTGGTCAGCCGCATCTTCTGGTTGTTTTTATTGGTGAGTACCAGGTCAAAGGTCCCGTTGATGGCACAATCCTTTTGACCGGGAACTATGGCCCCCGTTAGATCTTTACAGTCTGAATAACTGAAATTCAGGGAACCTGATTCATACCAGTACACCGCTACCGAATCAATGGGATTACCGCCGCTTTGCAACTGGCAGTTGGCGCCTGTAGTACTGACAGAAGAACCTGTTGGTTGCAGGTAAGCACAAATGATCGTCCCGGGATTAGTGGCTGTGATATAAATATCCCCGCCAAACAAATTGTTTTGGTCCTTAATCCCTAGTCCTGCAAAATTCACAAAAAGGAACTCGTTCTGTACGATTATAATATTGCTGAAGATGGTGCTGCCGCGACTTTGTTGCTGGCCATTGTAAGTAAAATTTATTTTGGTTTCGTAGGATGTGTTGTCGATAAACTTTTTACAACCGGGCCCGGTGAAAAAAACTAGCGGGGTCATTAACAGGAAGATGATGCATTTTTTTTTCATATCAGTAAACTTTTATGGGAGAAAGAATGGATATTTTTTTAATGGTTGAATAAATAAAACGGGTACCTGTTTCTATCCTGGTTTCATAGAAGGGGGTGAATCACCGATCCTTGCTGACGAAACTACACCCGGTTTCCCGGTGAATCTCTTTTGCCCGGACCTGTCAGCCTGCAGGGTTTTCATCAGCGCATCCCAGAAGGTAAAATATAACCCGAAGTTCTTATTGCTTTTTTGATGATGAAGATTATGGTGGGTAGAAGAGCTGATGTATTTGCCCGGGGAACTGTGCCGTAACCTGGCAGGCATGAACTCAAAACCAAGATGCCCGACCACGTTGGTGACAACGACAATGGAGTTAAATAACAACAGGGCCAGGATATGTACCGGCCAGATAGTGATCAGGGGAAAGACAATCAATCCTAAGATCAGGGCCTCAAGGGGGTGGAAAGCATTAGCTGCAAGTGGTGTAGGGTTTGCCGACCGGTGGTGTACCCGGTGTATTTTTTTAAAAAACCATCTTGTATGAAGAAGCCGGTGCACCCAGTAAAAATAGGTGTCATGGAGGATGATCATCAGGACCAGGCTTAGAAAAAAATAACCATAACCATATTGATGTATATCTGTATAAAGCGTAGTATGATTGTTAATGTAAAGAAGATAACCGGCGACCAGGATCACAGAGAAAATAAGAATTGAGGAAAATGAATACAACAATTCATGACGCATTTGTTTTTTCCCGGGCATCGCTGGCTGGATCTTAAATTTTTTTACCCAGGATGAAGGAGAGTGATAACAAATTAAATAGGCGATCCCGGGTACCAGGATATAGCGGGCGGTATTAAATACCAGCATCAGCAAAATTGCCCACCACCAGTTGTCCAGGGGAAGAGGAAGGTTTATTTTATGCATTTTACCAGGTTTTAAAATTTATGCAGCCGGAGCTATTTTGGGGTTACTTAATTTTTTCAACAGCTTGAAATGTGACATCAACCCACCTGTTATGGAATTGTACCGGTATCGTAAACCGAATTCCATTGCAGTTTGCCGGACCAGTTTAGTGATAGCAGGATAATGTATATGACAATAGTTGGGAAAGAGGTGGTGTGCAACATGGTGATTAAGACCGCTGAAAAAGTAACTGATCACCGGCGAGTCAGGGCTGAAATCATCGGTGGTCCTCAATTGATGTTCACCCCAGCTGCAATTAATCAGGCCATCCTCATCCGGGAGAACAAACAGGGAGTCTTCTACGACATGATTAGAAAGTAAAGCAAATATGGCAACCACCCCGGAACCTATCTGCATCAACGTAAACCCTAATAAGATTTGCCAGAAAGGATTAGCCAGGACAAGTGCCGGAAGTACAAGCATGTAAAAAATATAGAACAATTTGCTGACTACAAGTATAGTCCAGTGAATGGGTGCATGGTGAGCTTTTACAGGACCGATCTTTTCCAACCGGTAGTATTTAAAATCACGAAGCAATACCCAGTAGAAAATGTAGAAGGGATATAATATTTTCATATACCAGTCCTGGTACCGGTGCCCCGAGTTTGATTTTGTATAAGGAGTTACTCTTACAACATTGCTTTGTTCAAGATCAATATCAATGCCCGGGATATTCGTATAGGGATGATGAGAAATAGTGTGTTTGTATTTGTACATATAGCCATCTCCACCCACAAGATTTGCAAAACGTAGCAAAAATTGATTTACCCATTTTTTGGAGGAGAATGCTCCGTGTGCTGCATCATGTACAATGCTCATAGCAGCAAACATGATGAATGTTCCCATCAAAAACCAGGATAACAGGAATGTCCAAAGCGGCAGGTGTCCGCGCATGATCATGATATAAGCGGCCATATAAAGACCAAAAAACAGCAGGGCCTTAATAATAGCTCCCGGATTGGCATAACGGCTGATCTTATTCTCGCGGAAATAAGCATGTACCCGGTGTTTCAGGGTATTGTAAAACCCGTTACGGGGTTCCGGTTGAAACCTGATCTTTTCCATATTGATAAAATTTAGGTGGTGAGTTTCTTTTTTTATATGCCTTGCTTTTCAAGGAGTCAATCGTTGTTTGTAAGCCTGCTTCAAAGGGAGTGATACGGTAACCCAGTTGTACTATCGCTTTTTCACTGCTTAATATTCTGTGTTTAGCAAAGCGGGAAACCAGGGAAGGAGTTAATTCAGTTTTTTTGTTTAAAAAATAAGCAAGGGCAGCAACTGTTTTTAATAAGGGGACTGGAAGTTTCAGGATAAGATTTTTTACAGCCCTGTGATCCCTGACCGATTGCAGCAGTTGACCATAGGAAATATTTTCTCCCCCTAATATGTAGCGCTCACCGGCTTTCCCTTTTTCCATGGCCAGCAGGTGCCCGTTTACAATATCCTCTATGTACGTATAGTTGGTGATGTATTGATCCATGTTGGGAAACAATACAATTTTTTTGTTCAGGATATAGTTTATCATCCTGTTCACGGCATTGCTATAAGTAGCAGGACCGGGTCCATACACCCGGGTAGGGTTTACGATCACCGCATTCAGTCCTCTACCCGCGAATTCTTTTACCAGGGTTTCGGCTAAATATTTTGAGCGATCATACTCGCTTTCAAAAGGCCCGATCCGTTCATCCTCTTCGGTAAAGGGAGCCTGTAATGTCGGCCCCCATACTGCAGCGCTGCTGGTAAATACCAGTTTTTGAACCGAGGCATCCAGTGCTGCGGCTAACACATTCTTTGTTCCGTTTACATTCACTTCCATGAAAGCATTGGTGACTGTTCCGGAAAATTTTGCAATAGCGGCGCAATGATAAACCTGTGCGCATCCTTTGATAGCAGGAGCAATGCTTCCGGGGTCCGTTATATCTCCCTTGAATACCCTGATATTCCGGCCCGCCGGGAGGTGAGGAGACCGGGGATCACGAACAAGCAGGTGGATCTCTTCTTCCTGTGCTGCCAATTGTTTTACAAGTTGGTTGCCTATATAGCCGGTTGCTCCTGTTACGAATATTCTCATAAGTGGATTTTTAAAGAGAGGGCGGGATAAGAACACTGGCTGAAAGACTGCTGGTTTAAGACCATTGCTTTTTCCATTTTAAAACCGAGGCTGCTTGTATTTCTTGCCTTTCTTTTATTGGCGGCAGAAACAATAAAGAAAGGAATACTTGCCGCCACGCATACCAGCCCGGATACCATTAGGACCCCGGCGGTGTTGGCCTGTCTGTCTTTTTCGGGAGTGGTACCAAAAAGCCAGTCATAATCCTTGGGATACACCACCATCCCGGTCAAAAATAAAGCCGTGCCACCCGAGACTAGAACGATACCCGTTGCTCCCAGAATTTTGCTTTTTTTCAGGAAGTCGGTTTGAGTTTCCTGTTGACCGGTCGTTGATTGGCTCGCCGAAGTCATGGCAAGGGCAAGCAGTAACAGCAGGGGAAAGGTCTTTTTCATTATTTTATTTTTAAAAGAGTCCATTAAATTTTCCATTTGTTAAGTTGTTGGTCCGGGCCACCCCGGAATTATCCAAATAAGAAAGAGTAGCGCTAAAGGTTCCTTTCACATAGGAACTGGTCATTTCTGTGATGGTAATTATTCCGGAACTCCCGGAAACATGACAAGCCTGTAAAGGGATAGTAGCGGGACAATACCATATTTCGGTGCTGTCAAAACTATACGTGCCGGGTACGATCGGGTTGCGGGAAATAATGGTTATTGACAGATCATCATAAAAGAAGCCGGGGAGCTCCTGGCCATATACTACTAACTCATAGAGATTGGGATAACGATTACCCAGCCGGGCTTTAGCTGTGGAATTGTTATCCTGGTTATAATTAAAGCTGCGGGTGTTTCCGTCAATTGAAACAGAAATTGTTCCGGGACCATCCCTGAGCGGCTCAGGAGATGCAACATTTTTTTTGCAGGCGCTAAAGACAAAAAGCACCGGAAGGATCAGGGAAAGGCAGTGTATTTTTCTCATTGAACCGTATTTAAATCATTAATAAGAAATGTCAAGACCCAGTACTTCTCCTTTGGTGATATAACGGACCTGGATCCCCACGGTATCGTTGAAAGGATAATCACGGAAGATGAATATTCTATTACCAGCATTTCCAAATACAGGGTACTGGAAACTGCTGTCAATACCAGGGCGTAAAGAGATATTATCCCCTTTAGTACCGTACTGGTAAGCCTTGCACTGGAGTGTGGCCCCGGTGGAAGCCCCGGTATTCCTGACATGCATCGTAATAGTTGTAACAGGGAATAATTTAACCAGTATACTATCAAGCTGCCCCGAAGAAATATTGGTATAATAAGTTACCGGGGCTGGCCGGGAATTGACATATCCACCGAGGGCGTTCACATCCGGTTCATCGATATAGTCCCAGTAACCATTTTTGCGCAACTGCCGGTTCCGGAACTGCTCCCTGCTGGCAGAAAATTTTCCTTCAACTCCTGTAAAACTGCTAACCTCATCCCAACGGAGACATCCAAAAACATTATCGGTCCGCCCACAGGTGCTGGTGATAAATTCAGCGCCATTAAGAGGCTGGTCGGTTCCTGCTTCCACGACCCTTCCATAGATCATGAGGTTTTGAGTCACTGAATGAACATCTTTTTTGCTGCAACTGACCAGGTAGAACAGGGAAATAAATACCAGGGATAAATAATTTACAATAAGTTTCATGACAGGAGGCTTTATTGGTTTGGAACAGTACTGGTTAATCTCTCGTGACATTAAAATCACCTTCCGTCACCGTTTTTGAAACACCTGTAGAGGCGTTTACATCAGTAACAAATTCGAAGGAACCCTCCACATGTTTTTTATTGATCGCCCTGATCGTTATTTTCCCGCTACCGTAAAAAGGGCATGTCCCATAGTAGCAGGAGAACTGACCAGCAGAATAGCCAACATTATTCTCATAAAAAACAGCGCTGCGCTCATTGGGCCCGGGTGCGAAGTCATAAACACCCGGGTTAATGTCAGCACTACCTCCACTCAGGTAGAGCAGGAAATAATTTGGCGATTGTGACCTTATGGCAATGATTTTATCGCCGGCCCTGCCATCTGTTGCCCATAAGTTTGTTGTGCAGGAAAAGGGAAGGCCATCGATCTTTCCATTAATGTAACTGGAAGATGACCCGTTATCCTTGCTGCATCCTGGCAGGAAAAAAAGGATAAGGATAATTATTGGTTGGGCGAAAAGTAAACGTTTCATAACAGGAAGTGTTAATGAGAAGGAGGATAGGTTGAGAGAACAACTCTTATTGTTTTACCAGGGTGATCTTTAACTGGTCACCGGCTACCTGTGTATCGGCAATGACTACCACCAACGTGTGGCAATCAAAACTTTGAATGGTACCAGGTTCCCCGTCGATTGTCATCGTGTTGCCTGATAAGGCCCAGGTACCATCATCTGTGTTGGGAGGTGAACAGACAGTGCCGGCATCCGTAATATGATAGGTGCCGTTCGAGTTAAATGTATATATATCATCTCTGTCGCAGGGATCTGAAAAGATGACATTGTAATAATCCACCTCTGTAGCAGAAGAACTGGATTTGTAGGCATAGGCCGTTATTCTATAAGGGCCCGCCACGGATCCTGCGTTGGTGGAACAGGAATCGTTTTTTTTGCAGGATAAACCCATGCCTGCGACGAGGGAAAAAAGGAGTAATTTTTTCATACAAGAAGTTTTAAGGTGAAGAAGAATATTGCTAACAGGTAACAAGCTACTACCGGGAAAGACTGGTTTAAAACGGAATTTTGCAGTAGTCACTCCCCGGTTTGCAGTTTCTGCAAATGGCTTGACAACCGGTATTGAATTAGCCGGGAATTTTGCAATCAGCCCGTTCCCGGCACAGCCCGAACAGGATTAATTGCAGTTTTTGCAAAAAGAAGTTCAGGGTTTTTATGCCAGCTGATCCATTTACAAATAGAATTGTCAAACCGGGGGGCCTAATCACCAATTACCACCGTTTAAAACTTAGGGGATTAAAGTATATTTAGGTTAAGAGACCAGGATATGCTAGCAGGCTGGTATTCATTCCCCTATTCATTCTTGCATGAAAAAAAGTATTTGCACAGGACTGCTTTTATTATCAATGCTATGCCGCGGCCAGCAGACCCGGGCTTTCCGGTTGTTGGATAATGAACTCCTGAGAACTGCTGATGTCTTAAAGGTACAGGTGGACCCGTCCGGTCTTGCCTGGATACTGACCAACAAGGGTTTTATGAGCTTTGATGGTACGGAACTGAGGTCATTTAAAGACACACTTAGCGGTAGCTACACAAACTCACTCGTCGGCCAGGTCCCGGATATCTGCAGTGACAGGAAGGGTAATCTCTATGCATGGAAATATGAAACGGGTGTTATCTGCTTTAATACAAAAAATGGAAGGTATACGGTTTGCGGCGTAAGAGGAACTGACAGTACTGTGTTCAGGAATTCCGTGGTGACCGATATGTTTATAGACCGGGATAATATATGCTGGCTGGCAAGTCGGTCAGGCCTGATCCGGTATTCGTATAAAGACCAGCAGGTAAGATTCATGTTCCTGTCTGACCAGAACCTCGAATATCTCTCCGCGGAAGGACACGACAGCAACAAGGAACAACCCTTTTACAACACCGTCAAAAAAATGTTTACCTCCATTGCGCCTGACGTTATGGACCCGGGCAAACTCTGGGTATCGGGCGGGAACACGGTCTGGCATTTTGAAAAATCAACAGGAAAATTTTCAGCGGCAGTGCTGCCTGAACCTGGCAACCCGCAGAAATACGGGTACCTGGTAATGGACCTGCTGGATATAAATGCTGATACACTTGTTTTTGCAACAATGGGTGGAGGGCTGGGATTCTATTCAAAGAAAGAACAGCACTATCATTTTGTTTTACGGGATTCTTCAACCTATTTAAAAAGCGGTATCCAAACAAATAAAAACATTGCCACCGGGTTATCTGAAAACAAGGACGGTTTTTTTGTTTCCTACCGGGATGCTCTTCCCGCTTTCTTTGACACGGGTAAAAGGAGGCAGGAGTATATAACCGGTGATTCTTTATTTAAAGGATTTAGAATTGTTACGGATAACCAGCAACGGGTATGGATCTTTACGCGGAGCAGGCTGTATTATAGTCAGGCGAAGCCCTTGTCCTTTCAAACCATTGATGTTGCCTTCCAGGAGCAGGTTAAGAACGGGGCCAACCTTCTTTCGTCGATTTATTGGGACCAGGAAGAGAGTAAGTATTATGCCGGGGTAAATTTTAGTGATGGGGTTTTCCTATGGAACAGGGATTTTTCCCGGGCAACCGTTTACCCGGCCAGGAATCCACCCGCACTGGCCTTATTAGAATCTGTGATCTGGGATATTACAAAAGTGAATGGAGTCAGCTGGGCGATAGGAATGGGTAATCATCTTATCGTAATGCATAAAGGATTGTACCAGTCTTTTAAACAAGTGACGGCGTATAATAAATTTACAATCCCCTACACCGAACCCGAAAGGGAAGCGCTCGATCTTTTGAAGAAGAATGAACAGGAGTTGTTTGTCCTGGGAGGTAAAGGAGAGGTATACAAGATCAACAGTAAAGATCTTAGTGCTGAAAAAATTGCTTCTTTCAGGGACTCTGCCGGTAGCTCTGCCTGGGGTTTGGGAAAAATGATGAAAGGGACAAATGAACATGAATTATTCATCACCGATTATAAGACCATTTACAAGCTGGACCTTGTTACGAAGCAGGCGGTTTCTTTTTTACCGGTATTTAAAGCTGCGCCGGTAGCGATGAATTTCGTGGATATTGCTACCGATCAAAGAGGCGACCTGTGGATCGCTTCAAGGGATAATGAATTAGTGTGCTACAGCGGGCATGATTTTAAGCTGTTGGACAGGCTACCCGGTAAATTAAATTTTGGCACCTACAGTAATATCGTTGTCACGCAGGAAAATATTTTATTAGCAGGCGAAAGCAACGGGTTAGTGGTATATGATATCAACAGGAAAAAGCTATGGCGTTATAATGAAAGGAGTGGTTTGCCTGCCAAAGGATTTAATAAGATCCTGTATGAAAATGGGTTTGTTTTTCTGTCGTATGAAGACCAGGTCCTGGCGATCCTTTTAAAAGAACTCCTGCGGGAGCCAGCCACACCCCTTGTATACCTCTCAGGGCTCGCTGTTTACGGGAAAGACATCATCACCGATTCTTTATTGAACTGGCAGCATACTATTCACCTGGACTACCACCAGGATTTTATTACGCTCCGCGTCTCATCGCTCAATTATGATAATCCCGACCAGGTAAAATATGAATACCGTGTACCTGAACTGGATACGGGTTGGATAGAGGCAGATTATTTCAACAGGGGGATAAGTTTTGCTCAACTAAGACCGAGCACTTATTCTTTCCAGGTGAAAGCCAGTCTTCCCAATGGAGTAAGCGGGCCGGTAACAGGTTACAAGATCATCATTACACCTGCTTGGTGGCAAACAAATTTGTTTAAGGTTTGTATGGTATTGCTGGCAATTGCAGCAATTACTGTCCTGTTATTCCTGCGTATCCGTTTTGTTCGCCGGACGGAACAAAAAAAATTACTCCGGGAAAAGGAAATGCTGGAACTGGAAGCGAGAGCGCTCCGGGCCCAGATGAACCCTCATTTTATTTTTAATTGTTTGAATTCCATCAAATCCCTCATCCAGCAGCACGAAGAGGAAAAGTCGGTAACCTATCTCACCACTTTTTCCAAACTGATCCGTACGCTTTTTAATAATGCCGATAAAAAAGCAATCAGCCTGTATGATGAAATTGAAACGTGCAGGCTATACCTGCAGCTCGAATCAATGCGCTTTGATGCTAAATTTTCCTATTCTGTTAATGTACATCCTGATATTGACTTGAAATCGATCCTGGTGCCTGCCCTGATCATACAGCCCTTTATTGAAAATGCGATCTGGCATGGTATTGTTCCGCGCAATACAGGAGGGAAGGTCTCCCTGGATGTAATAAAAAAAGAAAAAGATATCCAGGTTATTATAGAAGATAATGGCATTGGCCGGGAAGCAGCAGAGAATAACAAACCGGACAGGGGACTGGCTCACCATTCTAAGGGAGTCAATCTTACCCAATCGAGGCTGGAACTGGATAACCTGCTACGGCAGCGGGAAGCACGGCTGGAATCCTTTGACCTGAAAGATGAAACGGGAAAAGCCGCAGGTACAAGGGTCATTATTACAATAAAAGAAGAAGTATGATTCGCTCTGTTATTATTGATGATGAACAGCATTGCATCAGGGCTTTGTTAAGTGACCTGCAGAAAAACTGTGCTTCCGTAGAAATAACAGAAACCTGTTCTTCCGCAAAAGAGGGTATCATGGCCATAAGAAAACACCAGCCCGATCTTGTGTTCCTGGATGTGGAAATGCCCTGGATGAACGGGTTTGAAATGCTGGAATTACTTGGGGATATTAATTTCTCCATCATCTTTACCACCGCCCATGGTGAATTTGCCGCTAAAGCTTTTCGGATCAGCGCCATTGATTACCTGCTGAAACCTATCGATGCCAATGACCTTAAAAAAGCAGTGGAGAAAGTCGAAAAGAAAATGGAAGAAGGGAGCAGTCTCCGGCATATAACCAACCTTCTCCGGAATTTCCGCGAGCCTTCCGCTGCCCATAAGATCGCTTTGCCGCAAAGAGAAGGGTATGAATTTATAGAAGTGGGATCAATTATCTATTGCCAGGCTGAAGGTGCTTATACAAAAGTATTTATCGATAATAAAAAGACAATGCTCATATCCCGGACACTGGGGGATGTAGAAGAACTACTACCCCCGGAACTCTTTCAAAGGATCCATCACTCTACCCTGATCAATATTACTTATATTTCACAGTTCCTGAGGACAGACGGGGGCTATGTTGTTTTAAAGAATGGTGAAAAGCTTTCTGTCAGCAAGGCTAAAAGAGAGATGCTGATGGCAAGACTGGGTCTGAAATAGCATCTCCGCGAAGAAGATACCCTGCCCGGCAGGGCTTTTTCTCAAAGAAAAAGGGTAACTTTTAAGTATATAAGGCAAAACTGATCTTTTTTTTTTGCTTTATTTGCATAACCAGCTGATGACCACAACTCTTGCACAGGATTTTCTTTTCCAACGGATTAAAGAAATGCTGCCCCAGCATATCTCTATGGTAGATGCTGTGTCGGAGATACTGCATGTGAGCAGCGACAGCGCCTACAGGAGAATACGCGGAGAAACGCCCCTGGTATTGGAAGAAGCCAAGCAATTATGTGATCATTATCATTTATCACTTGACCAGTTGTTGAGCATCAAAAGCGGGACGATCAATTTCCAGAATGTCCGTATCAACACCGAGACCTATAAGTATGGGAAATACCTGGCCGACCTTATCCAGCAGGTACAGCATATCGGCAACTTTATCGAGAAAGAGATCATATACCTGACCAAGGATGTTCCCATCTTTCATAATTTTTATTACCAGCCCCTGATCGCTTTCCGGTATTTCTTCTGGATGAAGACCCTGATCCAGCACCCGGATTTTATCAACAGGGATTTTGAATTGACTTGTGTTCCCCCGGAGATCGAACAATTAAGCCGCCAGTTGACGGTTGAATATGCAAAAACCCCTTCCACCGAGATCTGGAACACTGAATGTGCAAATGCCGCTATCACGCAAATAGAATTTTATAAAGAGTCTGGCTATTTTTCTTCCGCGGCAGATATCAAAACAGTATATGAAGCGCTGGAAGAAACCTTTAACCACCTGAAAAACCAGGTAGAGTATGGGTGTAAGTTCATGCCGGGGGAGAATCCCCAAACACGTAAGAATAATTTCAGGTTCTTCTATAACAGGGTAGTGCTGGGTGACAATACGATCATGGTCATCACCGACAAGATTAAATCGGTGTTCCTGAATTATGATGTGCTGAATTATATGACGACCCGGGATGAAGCGTTTTGTAATCCCTGCTATGGCGATCTCCAGAACCTGATGAAAAGAGCTACACTGATCAGCCAGACTGGTGAAAAACACCGGAATGTTTTCTTTAATATCCTGCTGACCAAAATAAAAGATCGTAAACGTAATTTATAGATCATGAATACCGGCGAATTGCAGCAACAGCTTTTCCGGGCTGTAAAAAACAAGATTGGCACCTCCCTTTCGGCGGCGGATGAAATAGCCCGCCTGCTGAATATCAGTGCCGACAGTGCTTACCGCCGGATGCGGGGGGAGATTTCAGTAAACCTGGAAGAACTCCACCTGCTTTGTAACCATTACCATATTTCACTGGACAAGCTGATGAATGTAGAGACAGGCGCTTTTTTATTTGAAGGGAATTTTTTGGATACGAATAATTTCCGCTTTGATGCCTACCTGAAGGGCGTAATGCACAGCCTGGCCTATATCAACAGTTCTAAAGAAAGTGAATTCTATTACTTGTGCAAGGAGTCACCGATGTTCCATCATTATTATTTCCGCGAATTTGCGGCGTTTAAATATTATGCCTGGATGGGGACGCTCCTGTTCTTTCCCGAATTCAGGAATAAGAAAGTAAGCCTGGAAGAATATCCTGATGAATTCTTTGAATTGGGAAAAAAGATACTGGATCTCTACGAACAGATCGACAGCGTGGAAATATGGAATATCGAGAGCCTGAACTCCACGCTTCGCCAGATCGATCACTACCAGGATGGTGGTATGTTCAATTCGGACGATGATATTTACCGGATTTATGAAGCCATTGAAAAAACACTTGATCACCTGGAAATGCAGGCGGAACTCGGGTATAAGTTCAGGTTTGATGACCCGGCAAAAACACCACGCGGAAAATTCCGGATGTACTTCAATGAAGTAGTGCTGGGGGATAACCAGATGCTGGCCGTAATGGATGGATCCAAGATCGCTTATGTGCCGCACTCGGCTGCCAATTATATGTCCACCAGGGATATCGGTTTTTGTGACCATTTTTACCAGTACCTGCAGAACCTGATGCGCCGTTCCACCCTGATCAGCGAAGTGAGCGAAAAAGAGAGAGCCAGGTTTTTCCGTATTATGCGAACCAAAATAGAAAACCGTAAAGAAAGCCTGAAAGTGTAGGGCTCCGCCCTGTTTGTATTGGCCCGGTTTTAGATAAACTAGTTGTCATATGAGAAAACTACTTTTTATATTGGCCCTTTCCTTTTCATTGAATAGCTGTGATGTACTTTCCAAATTGCCAACTGGAATCGGTGTTACAGAAGCGGAAGCCGGCGAAGGGATCAAAGAGGCGCTTGGGCAAGGTCTTGTAAAAGCTGTATTGCAGCTCAACCGGGCCGACGGTTTCTTTAAAGATGCCCTGTATAAAATACTGATGCCGCCGGATGCAAGAAAGATCGAGAATACCCTTCGTGATCTTGGTATGGGTAAAATGGTGGATAAGGCAATCCTCCAGATCAACCGCGCCGCGGAAGATGCTGCAGGTTTTGCCAAACCTATTTTCGTGGATGCGATCAGATCCATGACGATCAGTGATGCGATCGGTTTGGTAAGAAACGGCGATACAAGTGCTACGCATTTTTTCAGGGTCAAAACAACCGACAGGCTGATCGCTGCTTTTCTCCCGGTGATCAGGAGTTCGCTGGATAAACTGGATGCTACCCGGTACTATAGTGATGTGATTACGACCTATAATAATTTCCCCACAACCTTCAAAAAACTGAATCCTGACCTGCCAGGTTTTGTAACCGACAGGGCTACCAATGCCTTATTTGACCTGGTAGCAAAGGAAGAAGTAAATATCCGCCAGAATTTTGCGGCGCGCACCACCGAATTACTACGAAAAGTGTTTGGCGGTGGCATTCGCTGAGAGCCGCGCGCAACCAATAGCCTAAAATAACGTCAAAATAAGCGGCCGGGGTTCTCTCCCAGCGGGGAGAAAGCTACCTTGTGCCGGGGTATAATCTATACATATTATGAAAACTTATTTCGCGGCTGTGTTGCTTTGTCTTTTATTGGGTTCAACCCGTTCTTATTCCCAATTAAAGATTAAGGATATTCTCAATAAAAAATCTACTCCCGGTATCACAGAGAATGAAGCAGGGCAAGGCATCAAAGAAGCATTGTCACAGGGTGTAACTAACGCCGTCCTGAACCTAAACAAAACCGATGGATTCTTTGGGAGTGAATTTTACAAAATGTTATTGCCTGAAGACGCTAAAAAAGTAGAGAAGACATTGCGGAATATGGGCATGGGAAGCCAGGTCGATAAAGCGATCCTGGCCATCAACCGGGGTGCTGAAGATGCGGTGGGATTTGCCAAACCCATTTTCGTGAATGCGATTAAGGAAATGACACTTTCCGATGCACTGAATATCATTAAAGGCCCAAAAGACGGGGCCACCAGGTATTTTAAGGAAAAGACCATCCAGCAATTGATCATAGCTTTTACCCCTTCTGTAAAATCTTCGCTGGATAAGACCAATGCTACAAAATACTATTCAGATATCATCACAACTTATAATAAGCTTCCTACCACTTTTAAAAAAGTCAATCCCGATCTTACTTCTTACGTGGTGGGAAGGGCGGTTGATGCTTTATTTGACCAGGTAGCCAGAGAAGAAGCGAACATCAGGGCGAACCCCATAGCGCGGACCTCCGATATCCTGAAAAAAGTATTTGGCAGTAAATGATCCTAATCCGGGAAGACGCTCCAGAATATTAATACGATCCTTCTTCTTGGATCATCCAACTTGTAATCCGTTATTTTAGGATTGGGGTAGGCTTCTCCTTTACCCTCGTGCATGTAAATGATCTTGTCTATATTCTGGCCACTTCTGGAACGCCCGGCAGTAAAACTGGTAAAAAGATCAATAACGGACTTTGCCCTGGCAGTCGATAATTCCTTGTTCAGGTTTTCGCTGCTGGGAAGTTTGCCGCTAAAGGAGAGTTTCTCATTCAGATCTTTATAAAGTGGCGTTCCTTCTGCAATCGTGGTTCCGTCTGCGTAACCTTTGGCAGTAATAACCAGCGACATGGGAAAATCAGGATATTTCTTTACAAACATGTCTATCTCTTTTGCTGCGGGCTCAAAGAATTTGCCGATCGCACTCACTACCGCAGGTGTAACCGTATATTTTCCCGGTTCAAAAATCACATCCTGGTCAAGGTTAATGACCGTTTTACGGTTGATAAGATCGGAAAGCATCGTGATCTTATCATTGATATTCTTTGACGTATTCCTGGAAGTGGAAAGACTTTTTCTCAACCGGTCCCAGTCATTTTTATTGATTTCCACATCACCGATCAAAATAGAGTTTTCGCCATGCAGGGCGTTGATCTCAGCTGTTGCTTTATCAATGAATTTCTGGATACCGGCACTGGCCGTATCGCTGATCTCGTTTTCGTCCTGCTTTTTCTGGCGTTGCTTTTCCAGGTCTTTTAATTTTTCCTGGTGGTAGACCAGCTGGCTATCTACAGCGGCTAACTGGACTTTCGTTATACTGGCCTTTCTTTGAGGAACACAGGAAAATGCAGAAACTATAAGAGTAACAGCAAGAAATAAATATGGGGTGCTTTTAAAAAGCATAAAACGGTTGTTTTAGTGCTCTCTTAAAGGTAGAGAAGTATTTATTGGAAAACAAGTGTATTATACCCCAGCCAGCAATACCTGCCAGCCTTCTTTAACAAGTCCCTGCTCCAGTAATTTTTTCGCGTAGAGGTGAAGCTCCTTTTCCATTTCGTCGGGATTAATGCTATAATACTGAATGATTTGTTCCAGGTGTGGATCATCAAAAGAAGGGTCGATGACAGGCAATTCCCGGACATTGGCCAACTGGCCCAGGTTATTCCCGGAGAGTACAGCACTGTTGCGGATAGCAGCAGGAAGTGTATCCACGCCAATACCCAATTGCGTGTTGGGTTTTTCTACCTGGAAAAGATTTTGTTCATTGACGACGCAATACCAATCTCCTCCCAGCCTCGCAACATGATTTATTTTTCGCTGGTCTATTTTTGGTAAACCCTGGACGTTAGCCGAAGGGTCATCAAGCAAAGCATCATTAATATGCATACAAATCACCTCGCAAATGACCAGGTTCCCGGCGCCGCCTTCCCGGCCCAGCGCTTTTACTTCAAGCACTTTGCATTCCAGCTGGACTTTGCTTTCTTTCACCATCGGGGGTGTTACAACCGTAGCAGGCACCTCTGTAAAACCAGCTTTGGCAAATTCATTCATACCATCCGGGTATTCGCAGCTGGCCAGCGAAACCTGTTGCACCATATCATAGGTAACGATATTGATCACAACTTCTGGTACCTCCTGCACATTACGAAGCGTATGTTTGGTAGTATTATCACGCACTCTCCTGGCCGGTGAAAAAATAACCACGGGAGGATTGGAGGAAAACAAATTGAAAAAACTAAAAGGACTCAGGTTGATACCGCCTTCTTTATTGATCGTGGAAGCAAAACAGATCGGGCGTGGCCCGATCACATGCTGCAGGTAATACTGTTTTTCTGCTGTCGTTAAATCTTTTAGGTTGAAGATCATATTCAATAAGTGAACGCAGATCTTTAAGATGGTTAAGATTAATTATGATTATCTCCCAGGATCATAAAAATCATAAGAATCTGCGTTCTATTTTCAACTTTAATAAAACTCACTCATCTTCTCCAGGGAACGCAGATCATTAAGATAGTTTAGATTAATTATGATTATCTGCGGAGATCATAAAAATCATAAGGATCTGCGTTCTATTTCTTGAGTTGTAAAATACTCCAATCACTTTCATCTGCGATGATCGTATTGCTCAGCTTTCCCAACCCATCGATCTCCATTTCAACGGTATCATTAGGTTGTAACCATTGTTCGGGGTAATCGGGGTCATTGAGTTTGCCGGTACCATTCAGTTCCAGGAAGCAACCCGTGCCGACAGTACCGCTCCCGATTACATCACCGGGGTACAGTTCCACCCCGTAAGAAGCCCGCTCAATAATTTCCGCAAAGGTCCAGTCCATATCGCCCAGGTTCCCTTCACTTACCTGTTTGTCATTCACCAGGCATTTCATCTGCAGGTTCCAGCTTTTGCCCGTATGATTTTCTTTACAGGGGATCTCGAATGATTGCAGTTCATCAGGCGTGACCAGCCATGGTCCGGTCATGGTAGCAAAATCTTTTCCTTTGGCAGGACCGAGATTCAGCAACATCTCTTCCATCTGTAGTCTCCTGGCGCTGAGATCGTTCATGATCATGAGCCCCCCGATATATTCATCCGCTTCGGAGGCTTTAATATTCCTGCCATGTTTACAAATAACAATAGCCGCCTCCAGTTCAAAATCCAGCTTTTCAAAATGATCGGGCATGCAGTGAACCTCACCAGGGCCCTGGATGCTGTGGTGATTAGTAAAATAGAAAATGGGATACTGGTCAAACTCGGCGATCATATCGACTTTGCGGTTTCTCCGGGCGGCTGCCACATGCTGGCGGAAAGCGTATCCATCACGGCAACTGGCCGGGAAAGGGACGGGGCTGAGCAACTGCACTTCTTTCAGCAGTACGCCGCGGTTAGAAGATCTTGTACCTTCTTTCAGCATCAGTTCACCTGCCTGTGCAATGGGAAAAGAATCTTCCCAGTAATTCAGGAACATGCTCATTGTGTTGGGAAGATCGGGGTGCAGGACTTCCATGTCATAGATCGTTTCCTGGATCAGCACTCCCAGTTGTTCTCTTTCTTCTTTCAGGTAGGAAACAAGTTTCATGGATCTTCAGTTTGGGGCAAAGAAAGGAAAGTTTTGCTTGATTATAGCGAACCACCGGCAGGTATCACCATTTTATTCGTGTACCGATCTTTTTCCTTAGCAAGACCAGGAGAACAAACATACAGGTGACAGCGGCTGCCAGTAATAACGGTAAAGACCCGGGGCCCGGGTTGCTGTTAATGATACCAAAAAGATAATTGATCAGGGTATTACCAAGCAATGCGATGACGAAAGCAATACTGAACGCGGTTCCTGACAAACGGGGATAAAGCTGGCCGAGGTAGCCCAGCAGTACAGGAAAACCTGCCGCAAGCCCGGCACCTGCTATAACCAGGGCCACAAAAGAAACAGGGTATGAATGTGCAGCATACAAAACAAAGCAGGCTGCAAGTACCACGGAAAGAGAAATGATCATAACGACATACGAAGAAATTCTTTTGAGTAACCATCCTAATAAAAGTCTGCCCGCCGTAAGGCCGGCAAGACAAAAAGATAAGGCTAATAAAGCTTCCTGTTCAGAGGCATTTACTTTATACTGCAGGAAAGTAGTTGTCCAGTTATTCACCAGCGCTTCGACCCCGCTCTGGAAGAAAAGAAAAAAACTGGCCAGTAATAAGGCTGGTTCTTTCAGCAATTTTATTCCTTCCTTGAAAGGAACAGCAGCTGATTGTTTAGGCGGGGGAAAGACAATAAAAAAACAATAGACTACCGGGAGAAGCATAAAAAACCCAACCGAAGAAAGTATCACCGGGTATTGAAAATGTTTCGACAGCACACCCAACAGCAGCGGCATTCCTAATGCCCCGATCCCGAAAAAAACACCCAATTGGCTAAGGCTGGCGCCTTTGTTATGGGGACTGATATCTGCTACCAGGGCGCTTCCCCCGCCATTAATGATCCCGCCGCCCATGCCAATAAAAAAAATGCAGACATACAACAATGTTGGTGACCCGGTAAAGGCCAGGCCTTCCAGCGCAAGGGCTGAAATAAAGATGCTTGCGATCAGTAATGATTTATAACCATACCTGTCGGCAACCGGGCCAAAAACAAGAGCACCCGCCAGGATGCCAAGCGGAAGTACAGATACCAATAGTCCGGGATTCAATCCTTTTGTTTCAAATTTTACAGTCAGGGCCGGCAAAATAGAACCCAGGGTGATCAGCGTCATACCAAATACAAAAAGACCCATACAGGCTGCGGCAAAAACCTGGCTTCTTTTGTACATGTTGCACGGGATTGAATTCTTAAGATAAGGAGAAAGGAGAAGTAATCTGGCTAAAGTTTTTTATTTTCAATTTCATCGTAACAGTCACCTATGCGAAAAGGACTGATCGCTTTTTTTCTTTTGTCATTGATGGGTGCAACCAACAGGCATGCACAGGTGGATCATGCATGGATCCGTATCAACCAACTGGGTTATACTCCCGGGGGAGTAAAAGTAGCTGTCTGGTGCAGTAAGGAAGAAGGAGAAATTGGGAATTGGGAATTAGTGGAAGTGACCTCAGGAAAGATAGTTGAGTCGGGCACGGCAGGTAAGGGGTTCGGCGCTTATGGTCCTTTTAAACAAAGTTATCGTCTCAACTTTTCTTCTTTTACAAAACCGGGTCGTTATTATTTACAGGCAGGTGGGGTACGGTCACCTGGATTTGAGATCGGGAATGATGTGTATAAAGGAGCGGCCGATTTTTGTTTACGTTATATGCGTCAGCAGCGAAGCGGTTTCAACCCTTATCTAAAAGACAGTTGCCATACCCACGATGGCTATGTGCTGTATGGAGAAAAAGTGGGGATCAAAGACAGTACAAGAATTGATGTGTCGGGCGGCTGGCACGATGCTTCTGACTACCTGCAGTACAGTGCGACTTCCGCGAACGCCACCTATCATTTGCTGATGGCTTACCGGGATTTCCCGAAAGTATTTTACGATGAGAAAATGGCGAATGGTCTCGATGGGAAGAATGGCATGGCTGATGTGCTCGATGAAGCCAAATGGGGACTGGACTGGTTATTAAAGATGCATCCCAGGCCCGACTGGATGTTCAACCAAATTGCCGATGACCGTGACCATATGGGGATGCGGATACCTAAAGAAGATTCATTTTATGGCAGGGGATATGAACGGCCTGTTTATTTTCTAAGCGGGGAACCACAGCAGCGCGGAAAGTTTATGAATGCTACAACGGGTAGAACATCTACAGCTGCAAAATTTTCCAGCGCATTCGGATTGGGTTTCGAGATTTACGAAACACTAGATAGTTCGTATGCAGAAATACTGGCTAAGAAAGCATCTTCTGCGCTTGCCTTCGCCCAGTCTAAATCGGGCGTTACCCAAACCGCCTCCGTGCGATCACCTTATATATATGCAGAAGAGAATTGGTCGGACGATCTTGAATTAGCCGAAGCAGTTTTAGGAAATGCTCAAAACAAGACCATCAGGAAAACTGTTGCTTCCTATCTGCATTTTCAATCTGCTGCTTTTTTAAGAGGATATAATCTGGCAAGAGTTGAACCTGTTACACCCTGGCTCGGTACAGATACAGCAAAACACTACCAATGGTATCCCTTTATCAATCTCGGGCATTATGAGCTCGCCAAACAATTAACAGACAAAAGAAAGGATACGGTCATAGGATATTATAAAGAAGGGATTCAACGGGTCTGGAACAAAGCACAGGCAAATGCTTTCTACCGCGGCGTTCCCTTTATCTGGTGCAGTAATAACCTGACCACCTCCTTTGCCATTCAATGTTACTGGTATAAGGAATTAACCGGTGATAATAGTTTTAAAGAACTAGAGCAGGCCAATTTCGACTGGTTATTTGGTTGCAATCCCTGGGGAACAAGTATGGTATATGGATTACCATCCCGGGGTGATACCCCTGTTGATCCGCATTCTGCTTTTACCCATCTTAAGAATTACCCGATCGATGGAGGACTTGTGGATGGTCCTGTTTATGGAAGCATCTATAAAAGTCTTATCGGTATTCAATTAAAAGATGCGGATGAATATGCTGAATGGCAAAGTGATCTTGCTGTCTATCATGATGATTATGGCGATTACAGTACCAATGAACCGACAATGGATGGGACCGCTTCGCTGATCTATTTGCTTGCCGCGAAAGAATCGGAAAGCCCTCTCCAATCTCCACCCAGGGGGGAGGCTTTAAAGTCATTAAAGAAGGACTTTACCTACAGTTATGGAGGCATCATACGGGGTGATAGCACGAAGAAAAACATAGCACTCGTGTTTACCGGCGATGAATTTGCCGACGGTGGAGATTTTATTGCGGAGACGCTGGGGGAAGAAAATATAAAAGCTTCTTTCTTTTTTACCGGCCGGTTTTACCGCAATAGCGCTTTCAGAAAAATAATACGGAATCTAAAAAAGGAAGGTCATTACCTGGGTCCGCATTCGGATCAGCATTTATTGTATTGCGACTGGAATAAAAGAGACAGCCTGCTGGTTACAAAAAAGCAATTCAGTTTTGACCTGGGCGATAATTATACGGCCATGGCCGGATGGGGGATCAGCGGGAAGAGCGCTTCTTTTTTCATACCTCCCTATGAATGGTATAACGATTCGATTGCTGCCTGGACAGGAGAACTGAAATTACAATTGATCAATTTTACCCCGGGTACAAGAAGTACAGCCGATTATACATGGCCGGCGTTGAAGAATTATCAAAGCAGTGATATTATATATAACTCTATTACCGGCTATGAACATGCTAACCCAGGCGGCCTCAATGGATTTATCTTATTGATCCATACCGGCACCGATCTGCGAAGAACAGATAAATTTTACAGGCGATTACCCGAACTGTTACGATTACTGAAAGCTAAAGGCTATCAGTTTCAAAGAGTTGATGAGCTTCTGGGCCACTAACAAAAATCGAATTTTTAATCGTTAAAATCCTTATCTCTCACTCGCTAATCCCCACCCGCCTCCTTATCTTTGTCCCATGGAGTTCGAAAAAATTCATAATAAAGGACAGGCCAGGCTGTTCAAGAATCCTTACCTGGAAATGCTTACCAAAACCCATCCCCTTGTAATCTGGGGAATGTATATTCCTGTTATCGCTTACATGCTTTACTTCAGTGGTACGCTTGGCTTTACTACGGGCCGCATCTTCCTGACATTTTTAGGCGGGATGATCTTCTGGTCTTTTTTCGAGTATTTGGCGCATCGTTTTCTTTTCCATATGATAGCCAATAGTGGAAGGGCCAAAAAATTCATTTATACCCTCCATGGTAACCATCATCATTACCCCAGGGATAAGCAACGGCTGTTCATGCCCCCGGTACCCAGCCTGATCCTTGCTTCGGCTATTTTCGGTCTTATGTACCTGGTGATCCGCCAGCAAACTTTTATGTTCTTCCCCGGTTTTATCCTGGGCTACCTGATGTATGGCACCATGCATTATGCGATTCATGCCTGGAACCCTCCTTTTAAATGGATGAAAGGACTCTGGAGAAACCATCATCTTCATCATTATAAGAATGAGCATAATGGTTACGGGGTAAGTTCCACGATCTGGGACCATGTATTTGGCACCATGTTCGACCTGAAAAAAGAAAAAGAAGATAAAGAGAAAGTAAAAGAATTAATGTTCGAGAAAAAGAAATAAAGCTTATTTTACTGCGTTGTTGAAGGATCCGGGACCTGTGTTCCGGATTTTTAATTTCAATAAACCCCTGTCATGCGCCACCTGTTTCTTGCTCTCTTATTCATAAACAATTTTGTCGCTTCCGCGCAATACAAGCCTAACCAGGTACTGAACCTGGGCTTTGAGAAAACCGATAAAAATGGCGTTGTCACCGGATGTAATTTTTCCAGTGGGCGCGACGGGTATTTTTCTTACCGGGATGACTCGATAAAAATAGAAGGTCAGCATTCTATCCGTCTTCAAAAGGATACCGGGGCAGAAAAAAAAGGGTTCGGATTTATTACCTTTTCCCTGCCGGCTAATTTTAAAGGAAAGGAGATTACACTGAAAGGGTATATTAAGACAGCGTCTGTAGAGGAGGGTTATGCGGGGCTTTGGCTAAGAAGCGATGCCGGTAATGAAATGGTGACACTGGATAATATGAATGAAAAAGGGGTTACCGGCACAAAGGACTGGGCGCAATACAGTATCAGGGTGCCGATGGATGAACATATTACTTCTCTTATTTTTGGAGGACTGCTGACTGGTAAAGGGGAAAGCTGGTTTGATAAACTTGAATTGTTCGTGGATGATAAACCGGTAGAGTCCGTTGCCTGGTTATCGGAAAGAGAGAAATCCGGGAGACAGGAACTGGTAGCTTCCGGCGTTATGATCGATAGTGTTTTGAATGATGTGCAACAAGAGAATTTATATGTGCTGGGTAAGGTCTGGGGTTTTTTAAAGTATCATCACCCCGAAGTGGCAAAAGGCAATTATGATTTTGATTCGTCCTTGTTCAGTATCATCCCTGCTGTTCTGAAAGCCAATAACCGTAACGAAAGAGAGGAGACGCTTCTCCGGTGGATCGCTACCCTGGGCAATGAAAAAAATTATTCTCCCGCAGTTGTTGCAGATACCGCCCTATTTCATACCAGCCCGGGTCTCCAATGGCTGAATGATGAGCACCTGCTGTCGGCGACGTTGTCTGCAAAACTGAATGATATTTACCTGTACCGGAATACAGGCAATAATTTTTATGTGAGAATGATGCCCGGTGTAGGCAATCCTGTTTTTGATAAGGAAGCGGTCTACAGGTTTGTGCCCGCGAAAGATGATGGTTTCCGGATGCTGGCCTTATTCAGGTACTGGAATATGATCGAATATTTTTTCCCGTATAAACATTTGCTGAAAGAGAACTGGACTGATGTGCTGAGAGCCTTCATCCCGGAATTTGCCGCCAACCGTTCTCCGCTTAATTACCGGCTGGCCTGCCTGCGGCTGATCAACCGGGTGCATGATACCCATGCGAATATTTATGGTGACGCGTTACTACAGAAACATTTTGGCGCCAAAGCTCCTGCTGTAGATTTTAAAATGATCGGTGAGAAGATTGTTGTCACCGGCTTTTTCAACGACTCGCTTGCTGCTTTTGAAACGATCATGCCAGGGGATGAGATAACCAGTGTGAACGGGAAAAAGATAACGGACATAAAGAAATCGGTATTACCTTATTTGTGCGCTTCCAATCCTTCAGTTGCTGACCGGAATTTTATTGACCGCTTCTTATTCCATAGCAATGATGATTCGCTGTTGGTCACTTACCAGCGGGAAGGAAAATCCAAAAAAGCAGTGCTTCGCTTATATGCTCCCGGGAAAGTGCCTTACCAGAACGGTGACAACTGGAACATGCCCATGTATAAATTATTATCACCTGATATCGGGTATATCAGTCTTGGAAATATTAACGTTGATTCCCTGCCAGTCATTTTCAAGACTTTTGAAAACACAAAAGGGATCGTTATTGATATCAGGAACTATCCCAGCCAGTTCATGCCTTTTGCGATGGGAGAGTACCTGAAGACGGCTTCAACAGCTTTTGTGAAATTTACCACGGGGGACATAAAGAATCCCGGGTCATTTAGTTTTGGCCGGGCACTTAGTAATGGCCCGGGAAAGAACAGCAAAGCCAAACAATACAAAGGTTATGTTGTGATCCTGGTAAATGAGCAAAGCCAGAGCCAGGCGGAGTATACAACCATGGCATTGAGAACAGCCTCACGTGGCCTGGTGATGGGTAGCCAGACAGCAGGGGCCGATGGCAATATCAGTTATGTACCATTCCCGGGCGGGTTTTCGTCTCCGTTCTCGGGGATCGGTGTTTTTTATCCCGATGGAAAAGAGACACAGGGTGTGGGGATCGTTCCGGATATTGTTGTTATGCCTTCACAGCAGGGCATAGCAGCAGGCAAGGACGAAGTACTGGAAAAAGCCATCGAGCATATCAGGAAAACAAAAGCATTTTAACAGCTACCATTTTTCGTTCTCATCGATATTATCATCCCGCTGGCGAAACTGTTGGCGGGATTTGATCTTCTGTAGCTGTCTTTCAATTACCAGGTCAGTGATGATCAGTCCTGCATCGGTACCCGGATTGTCTTGCAATAAACCTTTTAGTTTTGCCTCACTTACATCCACACGGTAAAGCACCGATACCAGCCGCTGAAAGTCATTTTGGATAAGTGCATTTATTTTTTCAGCCAGCAATTGCCGGTTAATGGCATAATTATCATGCGGGACCGACAGGCCCAGTTCTTCTGCGATTTTTTCCAGTACTTCTTTATTCTCCATGAGGGCAATCTGAACATTAAAAGTAGGGCATAACCGCCGGTTTCGCTGTTCGGGTAACTGGTCTGCGTTATTTACCGTTCATAAAAAAGCGAAAAAAAATAAAACTCCGATTTTATCATACGAAGACAATCGTATATATTCGTTCAGTAAATCATTACCGTCGCCATGAAGAAATTGATGTTATTTATTTTATTTACGGGCTTCCTTTTTACTATTTCCCGTTCCCAGGGAATATTAAAAGGGAAAATTGTTGATTCTTCTTCTTCCAAACCGTTGGGCTATGCGACAGTGACTGTTTTTAAAGCCGCCGATACCGCTATCATTACTTACCGCCTGAGTACCCCGGATGGGGACTTCAAAATACCAGGTCTTCCTTTCGAGGTCAATTGCCGGGCTGTGATCTCTTTTTCGGGGTATGGAGTTTATCGAAAAGAATTTATGCTCAATTCTTCACAGGCAACAATGGATCTGGGAACCATCCAGCTCCACACCGATGCCAAATCCCTGGATGAAGTGTTGCTGATCGCTGAACGTCCACCGGTGATCGTAAAAAAAGACACGATCGAGTTTAATGCTTCTTCGTTTAAAACTTTGCCCAATGCACTGGTGGAAGATCTCCTGAAGAAATTACCCGGCGTAATGGTGGACAAAGAGGGGAATATCATGGTCAATGGGAAACCTGTGAACAGGATACTGGTAGATGGAAAAACATTTTTCGGAGATGACCCGAAAATGGCGACCCGGAATCTCCCGGCGAATGTGATCGATAAAGTACAGGTAACTGACGATAAGGAAGAGATGATGCGTAACGGTGATGATAATCCCAATAATGTAGGAAAGGTTGTCAATATCACGCTGAAGAAGGGAATTAAGAAAGGCTGGTTTGGAAAACTATATGCCGGGGCAGGTACAGGTGAATTATATGAAGCCGGGGGGATTGCCAATATTTACCGTGATACCGTTCAATTAAGTGTGCTGGGATATATGAATAATCTTAACCGCGCCGGTTTCAGTTATTCGGAATTGATGTCAGCCGGTGGTTTTGACAGGGTGAGAAGTAACAGCGCCAGTAACAATACCAGTATCTGGAATAATAATGGCGGCAGCGGCGTCTCGATCAACGGTGTGAATTTTGGAGGTGCCCAGAACTTCGGGGGGATCTCCACCAGTAAAGGTGCGGGGTTCAATCTTAACCTGGCCCCAAGTAAGAAGAAGTCCATGTACTTCCAGTATTTTACAGGGAATGTGCGTGCTCCCCGGGTCACCCTTACCGATCTCAATCAATATATCAGCGATACAATAGTTAATACCAGGACCCGGCTTACCGGCGATATGGCCACCCATAGCCATTTTTTTGGAACAGGTATCCGTTTAAAACCGGATTCGGTAACCAATATTCTTTTCAATGCTTCCTATCTTTTTGGGGAACAGGCCGAAGAGCGTATCAGTGATATTACAGGAAATAACAACAAGATCGGCCGGCTGAGTGAAGGAAATGTTGCACAGGAAAATGACGGCAAATTATATTATTACCGGCATGGGCTGACCATTACTATCCTGTCAAAAACTAAAAAGGGACGACGTTTTAATATTAACCAAAACCTGGACATTAATAACCGTTATAACGATTATGTGTCTGAATCGGATTTGAGTTACTTCTATCCTACGGCTTATGACAGCTTGTATGCGCAACTAAGAAAAGAGCGGATACCACGAACAGATGCCAATTTTATGTTCAATTACAGTGAACCGTTCGGGAAACATTATACAGTAAGGATCACAGGCCGTTATGAATACGGGAAGCTGAACAATGGGGTAAGCACGTATAACAGGAGTAACGGCAGTCCAAAATTTGATATACTGAATACATTACTCAGCAGTGATTTTAAAAGGATTAGCCATCGTTATATCTTCACTTCCGGCCTTGAATATAAATGGAAGGATCTTGCCATCACACCTTCTGTGAGGTTGCTGCAGCAAACCATTCACAACAACCTGATTTCTTCCTCCACGCTCCTTCAGCAAAAACGCTTTGATGTTCTTCCCGTATTTTCTATCGTGTATAAGCAGT
The DNA here is from genome assembly GCA_039921505.1 of Chitinophagaceae bacterium. Taxonomy (GTDB): domain Bacteria; phylum Bacteroidota; class Bacteroidia; order Chitinophagales; family Chitinophagaceae; genus JJ008. The sequence goes on along the minus strand of JBDSBR010000039.1, from coordinate 15,971 downwards.
TGAACTTTAACTACTCGAAGGATGTGCTGCTGCCGTCCTTCAATCTCATCAATCCCGTTGCAGATATCAGTAACCCTTATTTCATCACCAAAGGTAATCCTGCCCTGCTGCCATTTGAAAGACATAATCTCTCTGTTAACTATTATTACAATAACCCCAAACGGTTCCTCAATGCCGGTGGCTATATCAGCGCTTCCTTCACCAATAACGATGTGGTGCAAAATATACTGGTAGATGACCGTGGTGTACAGACAAGTACTCCTGTCAATGCCGATGGAAGCAGGAATTACAGCATGAACTGGAATATCAATAAGCAATACAAGAATAAACAGAATATCATCTTTACCTGGAATACCGGGAACTGGATGGGAGTGAATAAAAGTAAGTTGCTGTATAACGGAACCGATAGCTGGCAAACCACCTTTAATTATAATCACTGGTTTGGTGTGGGACTCAATCTCAACGATAAATTCGAATGGAACATGAACTATAGCTTTGGTAAGAATTTCACCCGTTATACCAGCCCCAATTTTAAACGGTTAAATATCACCAACCAGAACTGGGATAACGAACTCGTACTTCGCTGGCCTAAACATTTTATCTGGGAAACACAGGTTTCTTATTCTTATAACGGAAGCATTCCCGCTGGTTTGCCCAAAGAAGTATTGAAATGGAATGCCGCCCTGAACATTACCATGTTAAAGAACGAAGTGGGTGTATTGAAATTCGCGGTAAACGATTTACTGGACCGTAACAACAGCATCTGGGTGAATGCGAACCGGAATACCATTACCGCGACTGAAAATAATATACTGGGGAGGTATTTCCTGGTAACATTTACTTATAATGTAAGAGCTGCCGGGGTTAAGAAAAAAGTAGGGGGCAGGGAGAGGTTGTTTATGTTCTAGAACTTTTCCATAATGCCCATACCGAAAAGGGCAAAATCATATTTAACCGGGTCTTTCTCATCAAAAGCACGGAGATTTTCTGTCAATTCTACTGCAGCCAGCCAGTCGGTTTGTTTTCGTTTCAATAACCCCAGGCGCCGCGCTACCCTGGCCACATGCAGGTCAACAGGACAGATAAGTTCGGAAGGAGAAATAGTCGTCCAGACTCCAAAATCGACACCTTTATTGTCCCTTCTCACCATCCAGCGGAGATACATATTAAGTCTTTTGCAACTTGACTTTGTTTCAGGAGTGGCGATATGCTTTTTTGTTCTTGCCGGGAAATCTGCCAATGAAAAAAAATAGCGGTGAAACCCTGTGAGCATTTCCTGCGCTGTTTGCCCGTGGCGGGTAAAGGATGTTTCAAGACTTGGGTGACCCGAATAATGCATTTTAAGGAATTCAATAAAATAGAGCAGGTCGGTTGTATTGAAGGTGCGGTGTTTGAACAGGTTTAAGCTTTTTAGTTCTGCTGCTGAATGGTGGAGACAAAAATCATAGGGAGAATTACCCATCAGCTGCATCAACTCTTTCGATTTTTGAATGATGGTGGTACGGTTACCCCAGGAAAAAACCGCCGCAAACAAACCGGCGATCTCGATATCCTGTTTTTGAGTGAACAAATGCGGTATAGAAACAGGGTCAGAAACAATAAAGGAAGGTTGATTATAGAGATCAACCTTCCTGTTCAAAAAGTCGGATAAAGAATTGGTTTTAGTCATTGATTGCTTCGTCAGACCGGGTTCCTTCCCTGGATCAAACGAATCAAAATTGCGATAATTGCCAGAACTAAAAGAATATGAATTATTCCTCCCGCGGAAAACACGAAGAACCCGAGGAGCCAGCCGATGATAAGGATAACTGCAATAATGTAAAGCATAAAATAATTTTTAAGATGAACTGATATCACTTTTCCTTCCCACTATAGCTGTTATGCTAATTCTATGCCAGCAGGAATTCAATGTAAAGAAAATGCCTCTGCAGTAGTAAAGTACGGCTTATTGAAAATGTTTTCTGTGGCAATACTTTCCCATTTCCGGTAAAAATTGCCTTTATAAAAGGGGAGTAAAAAAACAGGAACTACCCGATAGCGTTTTTAAGATCTTCGATCAGGTCATCCGCATCTTCAATACCCACGCTTAGCCTGATCAGCGAATCGCTGAGGCCGTTTTTAATTCTTTCCTCCCTGGGGATCGAAGCATGGGTCATGATGGCCGGGTGGTTGATCAGCGATTCTACACCACCAAGACTTTCTGCCAGCGAAAATAAATGGGTAGATGACAAAACGTTGGTTGCTTCTTCGATACTGTCGTTTTTTAATTCAAAAGAGATCATCCCGCCAAAATCACGCATTTGTTTTTTAGCAATGGCATGACCGGGATGGTCTTCAAAACCCGGCCAGTATACTTTTCCAACTTTAGGGTGATTGCGCAACCAGGTGGCGATGATCCTGCCATTCTCGCAATGGGCTTTCATCCTTACACCCAACGTCTTGATACCTCTTAATACCAGGAAGCAATCCATAGGACCCGGTACAGCGCCGCAGCTCTTCTGGATGAAATATAGTTTCTCACGCAATTCCGGGTCGTTCATCACCAGGCAGCCTTGTATCACATCACTGTGCCCGCCAAGATACTTGGTCACGGAATGCATTACGATATCAGCGCCGAGGTCAAGCGGGTTTTGCAGGTAAGGAGAGGCGAACGTATTATCGACACATACCAGTATCTTTTTTGATTTGCCCAGCGAAGCCACGGCGGCGATATCGCATATATTCATGAGCGGGTTGGTAGGTGTTTCCAGCCAGATCAGTTTTGTGTTGTTGTTGATGTGGTTACGGATATTCTCCACACTGTGCATATCCACATAATGAAATTTGATCCCGAACTTTTCAAATACTTTGGTGAAAAGACGGTAGGTGCCACCATACATATCGTTGCCACATACCACTTCATCGCCGGGCTCCAATAATTTGATCACAGCATCAGTAGCCGCTACACCACTGCTGAAAGCAAGCCCGAATTTCCCGTTCTCGATAGCAGCCAACGCTTCCTCCAGCGCTTTACGTGTGGGGTTCTGGCTGCGGGCATACTCAAAACCTTTGTTTTTGCCCGGGGCTTCCTGTACATAAGTAGAGGTTTGATAGATCGGGGTCATGATAGCACCTGTGGAAGGGTCCGGAACGGCGCCGGCATGAATGAATTTTGTGGCAAGCTTCATATAAATGAATTAAATGAGGAATTAAGAACTGCAAAGATGCTGATTTCAGATTACTTGAAGAGGGTAGCAGCGGAAAAATACCGCCAATCGTAATTATCAGCATCATGAGCGGCCATTGGAAGTATCGTCTTTTGTAAAACTTCTGGTTTCAATATTTTTTCATTGACTAATTTCTTCCTGGCTTCTTGTATAGCCTCCTGCACGCGTTTGTTCCCCATCCAGTTTTTTTGAGGGGGCTCAAAACCGACCTTATCCTTCCGCCAGGTGATTTCAGCAGGTAGTTTTGTTTTCATATTCTCCCTCAGTAGCCATTTTGTCCATCCTTTGCGGATCTTGAAATGGGCGGGGAGCGAAAAAATGAACCCCACCAATTCATGGGAAAGAAAAGGTAAACGAACCTCCCGGCCATGTGCCATCGAGTTACGATCGGCATAGCGGAGCAGTTCTTCCAGTCCATGGGTACAGGTATTAAAATGCAACACACCATTCAGGGTAAAATGATCGGGAGTTGTATAATAGGCTTCTTTGCTTTGCAACCGTACAAAATCTTTGGCCAGGTCTTCCTGCCGGATCGCTTTCAGCAGGTATTGTTTTTCCATGACCACCGTAGCAAAATCCGGGAAATAAGCGGCGATCATATTCTTAATACCAAAGGTTTCCTGTACACCTGTTTCTTTAGCCGCTTTTAATTCACCGCTCCGGAATAATTTTCTCGTCCGGAATAATTCCTGCCAGTACCATTTATAGTATTTGGGATAACCGGCTAAGATCTCGTCAGCGCCCTGGCCATCGAGTAATACTTTTACCTGCTGCTGTTTGGCCAGTTCAAACACTTTATACTGGGCGTAAATGCTTGCCGATCCAAAGGGTTCTTCCTGCTGGTAACAAAGTTTTTCCCAGTCGCTCATCATATCTTCTGCAGAAACGGAAACGGTATGCTGCTGAAGGTTGAACTGGCCGGCTACCTGCCGGGAAAATTCCAGTTCATCTTTTTCAAAACCAGGGAAAATAGCAGTAAAAGTTTTTGGGTTGTAGTTGTTGGGTTGTAGTTCATTGATGATTGAAACCACAGACGAGCTGTCCAGCCCTCCGCTGAGGGAAGTGCCCACCGCGACATCACTCCGGAGTCTTCTTTTTACAGAAGCTGATAAAAGAGCATGGAATTTTTCAATGGCGTCCGCATCCGTGATTTTCCTGTCTTGTTCTTCGGGATCGATATCCCAATATTTTTCCAGGCTCAGCTGGTGATCAGCGGCAGTAAATTTTAAGGCCGTCGCGGCCGGTAATTTGCAGATATGTTCAAAAAAAGTTTCTCCCGGCTGTGCGGGGTTATCCGTATATCCAATCGTAATAAAATTAAAAAGCATTTGCTGGTTAGGGATACGATCAATCCCGGCTGCCCAGAGTGCTTTCATTTCTGACGCAAACAGGAACCGGTCGCCATCAAGGAAATAATAAAAAGGTTTCTCGCCAAACCGGTCCCGGGCTGCGAACAATTCTTTTTCTTTTTCGTCCCAGATAGCAAAGGAAAACATCCCGTCAAAATGATCCACACACAGGTCACCCCAATGAGCATAGGCTGCAGCGATTACTTCGGTATCCGTTTGTGAGTGAAAAGAATAGCCTTTTTTGGATAAGGCTTCTCTCAGTTCAATATAATTATAGATCTCGCCGTTATGAATAATAGTGTAACGGTCTGCATAGTGCATGGGCTGTTGTCCCGCATCTGTCAGGTCGATGATAGCAAGACGGCGATGGCCCAACAAGACTTTCCCTTCATCGTTTTGCCATAAACCTTCACCGTCAGGGCCGCGATGCGCCAGCGCTCCTGTCATTTTTTTCAGCTGCTCCTGCTGGTAGAAGGAAGGATTTTTTTGTATAATGCCGGCAATGCCACACATGCTGTAAATATCTACATAATTTCCCGCAGCCGGGTGTTTAACTCTAAAACAAAACTAAAAGGAGAGAGGAAGTCTCGCTTCTACATGACCCCAGGCCATCACCAGTTCGGCATTACCGGCAGCCTGCTGGAATACGATGGTAAAAAATTCAAGCAAATTGTTTGTTTGCTTTACCGGCACTACGAAGCGGGCAATATCTTTCGAAGGATCCGGTTCAAGCCCCCAGCTATCGATATTGCTGTTGAGTACAATGGTCCATTTATCGGCTTCGGGAATACAATATAAAATGTAGCGTCCGGCTTTTATGTTTTTATCCTGGATCCTTGTATTGGTGTAAAAGTCCAGTTCGGTGGCTTCATTGGCGCCGAGTCGCCAGGGTTCTCCATATTTCAACACATCATGAAAAAGTTGTCTTCCCTGCAGGTGGGGCCGGCTGTAAATTACCCTCGCAAGCGGGGGAGCATTAGTCGATTTAGCCATCTTCAGTTTGGGGTAATCGGCAGGGTAATAGCTCATGTCCATCGGGGAAACATCCACCTGTACATAGGGATTGATATTGTTCTCCGGGTTTGTTATCGCAATCGTATCTCTCTTTCCTGTCTCCTGCCCGGTTGTTTTTTCCTGCCCGGATTTATTATCACAGGCTGATAGTAGCAAAATGATCAGCGACGAAACAAGTATTCTCATAAACGGAATTTAAAAGTTGATGGGCAGGGCCACCTTCACATTATCCCAGGCTATAACCAGGTTACAACCAGTCGTTGTTTTTTCAAATGCCATGGCCAAAGATTCGAGCATAACATCCGATTTTTGAACCGGTACTTCTGTCCGGATAACATCTTTTTTTGCATTGTATTTAAAAGAACCCCAGGTGTCCGTCTCTTTATTGACAATGATCGTCCAGCTGGTCTCATTCACTACAGCATATAACGTATAACGTCCCCTGGATATTTTCTTTCCGTCGATATGGACATTTTTGAAGAATTCTATCTCGGTAGCTTCATTGGCGCCCATTCTCCAGACCTCGCCATATTTTACCAGTCCTCCAAAAATGGCACGACCGGTCTTTTGAGGACGGCTATAGACTACACGTGCGACCAATGGATCAGTTATTTTATCCTGGATTTTGAGTACAGGATAGCTATTGGGATAATAACTCATATCCATCGGCGACTTATCTACCGGTGGAAGGTTAGACTGTGCTATCAAACAGAGGAAGAATAACTGGAATACTGCAAGCAGGGTTATAGTTTTTTTCATATAAAAAATGTATGGGCAAAAATAAATGATTTGTTATTCAAAGCGGGCTTCTTTGTCTGAATCCCTTGTTTCATCCTGCAGCCTGTCAAATTCCTCGCGGGCAAAAGGTTTTAGAAAAGCCCAGAAATGACGGTAGCAATCCTGCAATAGTTGGTAGTGCTGTTCAAATAGTTGATAAGCGGTCTCGCTCTCCGTCATATAAAGCGCCCGACGAACCACTCCACCGAGGCTTTTTCCCGTTCCCCAGCGGGTCCTGTAATTAAACAACCAGTTATACTCTTTCATATAGGGGAACATCACCGCAAAACGTTCCGGCAGCAACCGGCTTTGCTGGTCAAGCGTTGTGTATACCTGGAGTGAAAACTCAAGTAAAGAAAGTTCAGTGAATTCAGCCGGGTCGGTAGCTAAAAAATGATCATAAACCACATCTACGAAAGCCCCGCTGTAGAGGCGGTAATGGGGACGGAATACTTCTTTGGCTTCCCGGGTTGCTTCGTGGAAGTCTGTAAAATTATCAATAGCCCGGTGAAGCGCTATTCCCTTTTGTATACCGGGAGGGTAGTCAAATTTCTTCTTTCCTTTTACAAAATCACTGATCATATTCCCCGTGAGGATTTCCGGGTGATCAAAGGAAAGATATGCGTGGGCCAGGTAGTTCAAGCATTAAAGATAAGCAGTGCAAAATTTTCCGGTCTTAGTGACTGGCACCTGTCATCTTCCGTTGTTTAAATAAACGATAAGAAAAAATACAGGGGATAATGACAATAACGGCCATCACGATAAAGAAGATCACGATGGATACTACGGGCGGAGTAAAAAGACAAATGATCGCCAGTAACAATCCCCCGGCAAACCATAATTTACCCGCAAGGGCATGTGTTTTTTTCCAATTATCAGGATCCTCTAATGTCCATGGTAAGCGAAGACCGGCGAAATAATTCGGTTTAAGGTTGGGGAGGTAATTCCCGATAATTGCAAAAAGGAGACCCACGCCTGAAAAGATAAAACCCATCATGGGTTTGGTGCTTCCCGAAATACTGCTGTAAATGATCGCGAATAAAATGGCTGACATAAATACCGAAACTGCAAATGCGATCCGGCGTAAACGTTCTTTGTTATCAGCGGCATATCTTTTCGGGTCGAGTCGGTGGATGTTAGTGAGCAGGAAATACACCAACAGGTTTATCACGATAAAAACGACAGTAAGGAGGATCAGTTCCTGCTTATTTCCGAACCTGTCCGGGTTTCCCCGCAGGTTGAAATGCATGGCGATCCTGCCGGGCAGGCGATTCCATACAAGGGCCAGGTAAATAGCAGGAGCTATAGCCACAGGCCAGATCAATTTGGTAAGTATATTTTTCATATCACTTTTTTTTGGCTTTGAATTGCATTAACCATTTCAAAATATCATCCACGACAGTAGTGTTCAGCGAATAGTAAACATATTGCCCTTCTTTTTCTGCCATCACCAGTTTAGCCTGTTTAAGCAGGTCGAGGTGATGTGATATGCTGGGAAAAGAAATATGGAATTGTTCGGCGATCTCACCGGCAGTCAGGTCTTTTTCCTGCAGCAGTTCCAGTATCTCCCGCCGTGTAGGGTCATTCAGCGCTTTGAAAACAATATTCATCGTTCGGTTAATTATATATTTAGACAAATGTCTAAATATTATCCCGGATCTCCAAATATTTTTTTGACCGGCGACTGTATGGACGCCTTATAAACGGATAAATGGTGATTAAGCAGGGCCAGCGGTTAGCATTGAACAAGGTATGTTAACAGCAATTAACAGCAGCCTCCACTAGTCACAATTGGCTTGTGACGGGCTGTAACCTAATCTACATTTGTCCCGTCACACTATTCAAACAAGCTTCAAAAAATGAACCTTAACCTTCTAAATAACCAACACATGAAAAAGATGATTTTGACGCTGGCAATAATAGCCGGCTCGCTCGGCGCCTTTGCCGGGGAAGAAAATGTAAATCCCAGGGTATTAAATGCATTCAAAACAGAGTTTAACACGGCCAAAGAAGTGGAATGGACAGTAGCGAGTAATTATTACCGCGCCACTTTTGTCTATAATGAGAAACACGTATTTGCTTATTACAACGAGAGCGGTGAATTGCTGGGTCTTACACGTTACCTGAGCGCAATGGACCTGCCGATCAGTCTCCAGGCCAACCTGAAAAAGTATTACTCCGGCTATTGGATCAGTGACCTGTTTGAAGTGGCAAAGAACGATGGCACTGCTTATTACCTGACCCTGGAAAATGCGGATACAAAGATCGTATTAAAATCGGCAGACAGCAGCAACTGGAATATGTATAACAAAGTAAAGAAATCATAAACCTGGTCGTTACCAGCTTTGCAGTAAAATAAGTTTTGGTGTGTGGTAAAACAAGCCCCGATCCCGCTTATGCGGGACGGGGTTTTGTATTTTTTGTCTGCGATGTTTGATTGGGTTACTCATCGTTAAGTTCTTTAACATCGCACACCACAAGTCACAATTCACTTGACTTCCGCTTACAACACACTTAGTTTTGAATAGAAAATCAAGATCAATCATTTCAAAAACGTTAAGCCATGAAAAAAATCATTTTATCCCTGTCACTATTGTTGTCAGCAGGTTTGTCAACTGTATTTGCTGCTACTAATCCCAACCCTGACGAACAGGTACTCAATTTATTTAAAAAAGAATTTACCGCTGCTGAGAATGTAATATGGAGCCGGCAGGGTGATTATGATAAAGCTACCTTCCTGCTGGCCGGTCACCGTGTGGTGGCCTGGTTCAACCCGCAAACCACACAACTGGAGGGGTCGATCCGCGAAATATTCTTCGACCAGTTACCACTGAGCGTAATGACAGCAGTTGACAGGCGCTTCCCTGAAGCCGATATCTCCAATGTAAAAGAGATCACAAACAGTGAAGGTACCAGCTACCGGATACTCCTGGATTCAAAAAATAAAAAATACACGATCAAGGTTGGTTCATCCGGCAATATCAGTGAAGTCGAAAAATTGATTAAATAAGGAATGTTTCATCTATTTAAAATTGCCGCCTCCTTAAAAGGGGCGGCTTTTTTTATATCGGTAAAAATGTAATTTTGCGCCACTTACCGCATTGTCTCGTGTTATTGCGATCTGAAGGCGGTCTCGCAAAACATTTGTAAAATGAACAAAGGACCTGTTTCAAAATTTGTTGAACATCATTACCGGCATTTTAATGCCGCTGCACTCGTGGATGCCGCGAAAGGATATGAGCAACATTTGCTGGATGGCGGTAAGATGATGATTACCCTGGCCGGGGCAATGAGTACCGGTGAGCTTGGAATTTCACTGTCAGAGATGATCCGCCAGGGAAAAGTTGATATCATCAGTTGTACTGGCGCCAACCTCGAAGAAGATGTGATGAACCTGGTGGCACATTCCAAGTATAAAAGAATTCCGAATTACCGCGACCTGACACCACAGGAAGAATGGGACCTGCTGGAGAATCATTATAACCGGGTAACAGATACCTGTATCCCCGAAGAAGAAGCTTTTCGCCGTCTTCAAAAACACCTGGTTAAACAATGGAAAGATGCAGAAGCAAAAGGGGAAAGATATTTTCCGCATGAATTTTTATATAAAACGGTATTAAGTGGTGAACTGGAACAGTATTATGAAATAGATCCCAAAGACAGCTGGATCGTAGCGGCAGCGGAAAAGAATATCCCTATCGTGGTGCCGGGTTGGGAAGACAGTACTACAGGGAATATTTTCGCCAGCTACGTGGTAAAAGGAGAATTGAAAGCCAGTACCGTAAAAAGTGGTATTGAATATATGGTTTGGCTTACTGAATGGTACCGGAATAATTCATCTGGTAAGGGTGTTGGCTTCTTCCAGGTAGGAGGAGGTATTGCGGGAGATTTCCCGATCTGCGTAGTACCCATGATGTACCAGGACCTTGAGTGGCATGATGTTCCTTTCTGGAGTTATTTCTGCCAGATCAGCGATTCTACAACTTCTTATGGTTCCTATTCAGGCGCTGTGCCTAATGAAAAGATTACCTGGGGTAAGCTGGATATTAAAACGCCCAAGTTCATTGTAGAGAGTGATGCCACGATCGTGGCGCCACTGATCTTTGCCTGGATACTGGGCTGGTAAGAGGGAATAATTTTTAAGGCTGTTGTAAAATCAACAGCCTTTATTTTTTCAGCTTTTCTTCATTTGTTCCCAAGCTTTCGCATCTTTTAGCGCTTTTACGAGATATACAATAACGATTATTTTAATCAGGATGCCTCCATATACTGATTTGCCCCCATTCACAGCGATAGCAGCCACCCACATAAGGATGAACAAAATAAGCCCTGTAATGATCGCTGCATAAGGTTTTGTTTTAGTCCAGAATGCAAGGCCAGCAAAAATTCCGGCTTCAATTATAATGATGCCTATCAAGAGGGGTGTAAAAGGAACACCGGAAGCACCTGCGGTAACCAATTCGCTGATAAGAACAATCGCCGCTGTAACAAACAAAGCGTTCCTCGCCTTTTTTATCCCGGTTTCATAACCCTCCATTTCGAGTTTTTTTACCCCTTCATAATAATCGGAGATTTCATTTTCTGAAGTTGGTTTGTTAGTGTCTTGTGTTTCCATATGAAGAAATTTCCTTTAAGATAATAAAATTGCGGAAAAAAGAACCCGGACAATTTGACCGGGTTTATTTGTATAATAAAGGGGGGATTCGAATTTTCAGCGGGAATGTTTACTTCATATCCAAACGGGCAAGAAACCCAGGGAGTTGCCCGGCATTTAGGAGTATAAAAAAACCGCCCTGTTAAGGGCGGCTGGCAGGAGAAAAGGGATCAGAAGCCTTTAGGGGCTTCCAGTTTTATATCTCTTTTAAGCATATCATTCCGGTTGGCCATTTCCCAGGCAGTATAGAAAACCAACTGTGCTCTTTTGGCCATCAACGTGTAATTGATCTTATCGGGGGTATCCGTCGGGCGGTGATAATCGGCGCCCAGCATCCCGTCATAATAGAAAATAATGGGAACTCCTTTTTGTGCGAAATTGTAATGATCGCTGCGGAAATAGATCCGGTTGGGATCTTTAGGGTCGTTGAATTTATAATCAAGCTCCATTTTAGTAGTCGCTTTATTAGCAGCTTCACTAATGATCTTCAGGTCAGTGCTTATTTTATCATCTCCCACTATATAAACATAATTCGTTGAATCCCCTGTCTTGCGACTGGCATCACTCCGGCCGATCATATCGATATTCAGGTCAACGGTTGTTTTATCCAACGGGAAAATCGGGTGATTCGAATAATAAGCGGAACCCCACAATCCTTTTTCTTCGCCACTTACCGTCATAAAGACCATGGTCCTTCTTGGCCCTTTACCGGCTTCTTTTGCTTTAACAAAAGCTTCGGCGATCTCAAGTACACCTGTTGTACCGGAGCCATCATCATCTGCCCCGTAATAAATAACCGTATCTCTTTTACCAAGGTGATCATAGTGACCGGTAATGAAAACATATTCATCTTTCAGGTCAGTCCCTTCCAGCACAGCAATTATATTGGAAGCAGCATTCGTTTTAGTTGTTTTAGCATAGGCCAGGTCGATCTCTGCAGCATAATTTTTTGGAACCGCTGTGCCGGCTTTTAATTTATCAAGGATATTTTTCCCGTCTTCCCCCATTATTTTTTCAGCAACGGAAGGCGAAACGGTAAACGTAAAAGGCAATACAGAGGAACGATAACTGTTAGGTGACCAGTTACCGCCTACTGTCATGGATTTCCTGGGATAATTACTATAAATGATCATAACGGCTGCGGCACCTTTGCTCATGGCCGCATTCATTTTTCCAAATGCGCCTGCAGGCGACTGGAACCCTGTTTGTGAAGGTTTATAATCGGCCGGTGCACCATCAGCTATCAATACAAGCTTACCTGCTACTTTCAGATCCTTGTAATCATCTCTTTTATCGCCGTCGCTGATACCATAACCAGCGAAGACAACTTCGGAGAAACGCATTTCTGCCGCGTAGTTATTGGCCTGGGGCTGGTAGTCAGCGTTGATCTCCAGCGGTGCGCCATTAATTTTCATCGTTGCACTGATCATTGAATCACGGTAGAGGGGGTAGGTCTGGCGGTAACTTCCTTTATTACCCGGAACCAGTCCCAGCGACTTGAAATGCTGTTCAATGTAACTGGCAGCTTTTTCCAAACCAGGTGAAGGAGTATCTCTTCCTTCCATTTCTTTACTGGCGATGGTATACAGGTGTTTTTTCAGGTCATCCGTCGTTATTGTCGCGGCCATTTTCTCAGCGGTCTTATCTTTTTTTTGTGCTGCGGAGAATAACGGGAGTACCAGGAAAAAACTGGCAATAAACTTTCTTATCATAATTTTCAGGTTGATGTTAGAGGGTTAAAAATAAAAACTTCCCGCCAGCAGGAAGGTCAAAAAAGGGATGATTGGTAAGAGACCGTATCAGGCACAGGCTATTTTTTCTACCCGGCGGGAATGACGCCCCCCTTCAAAATCGGTGGTCATAAAAATTCCTACCATTTTCTCTGCATCGCCTTCCCGGACAAAACGGGCGGGGATACAAATGATATTCGCGTCATTATGTTCTCTTGCCAACTGGGCCAGTTCTTCCCCCCAGCAGATCGCTGCCCGGATACCCTGGTGTTTGTTGGCCGTAATGGCAACACCGTTGGCGCTCCCGCACAATAAAATGCCAAAGGAAGCTTCACCATTTTCTACGGCCGACGCAACCGGGTGAGCAAAATCGGGGTAATCCACTGAGTCTTTAGTATGGGTCCCAAAATCTTTAAAGGGAAGACCTTTTCCCTCCAGGAAAGAGATCAGTTCTTCTTTATAATCATAGCCGGCATGGTCGCTGCCGACGGCGATGGGCTTGCTGAGATTGAAAGGGGAATGCATACACTTAAATTAGAAGTTAGAAATACGAAGAGCGCTTAAAAGGATACTGCAAAGCTAAATGGATTATTCCAAATAGAGGGATTTCGTACATCTTACTTCGTACATCGTACAAAGTCATCAGCTCCATTCTTTCTCTTCCTTGTCCTGCTGCTTATTAATGCGTGCTGCAACAATAACACTCGCTTCGAAAAGCAGGTAAAGCGGGATAGTGACAATGGTAAGACTAAAGGGATCCGTGGAGGGCGTGATGATTGCCGCGGCGATCACGATGATCACGAAAGCATGGCGGCGGTATTTCCTCAGGAAACTTGCTTTGATGATCCCGATCCTTGCCAGCACCATGACGAGCAGCGGCATCTGGAATAAAACACCTATGCCGACGGTGGTATAGATCAGGTTCTCCAGGTAATCCGAAAAAGAAGGCATGATAACGATCTGGGAACTGAGTTTGAAATTAAAATAAAAATTCACCATGAAGGGTGTCAGGATGTAATAGCCAAAGGCAACACCCAAAAAGAATAAGAAAGAGACCCAGAAAATGATCCCGCGGGTTTTTTTCAGTTCTTTTTCGGATAAGGCCGGTCTTACAAAGCGCCAGAATTCCCAGAAGATATAAGGAAAAGCAAGGATAAAACCACCGATAAACCCGAGGGTGAAATAAGAAATGAACTGGCCGGTCATTTGGTTCTCCAGGAACCGGGCTTCAACGGGCGGAAAACAAAGTGTATTCCCGATACCAATAGAATGACCCATACTGCAAAGCCAGCGGGAAGAAATAAAATCAGCTTTGGTCGGCGCCATCAGAACATTCTCTACGATGGGATTGGCATAGATGAGTACGATCACAGCGCCTATCGCAACAGCGATGATGGAACGGATGACATGCCAGCGAAGGTCCTCGAGGTGATCGATAAAGGACATTTCCGCGTTTGGATCTTTGTTTCGCTTATTAAAGAAATCGAGTAAGGCCATCCGGGTGTTTTAGAGAGGGACAAAGATAGGTCCTAACAGCTAACGGCTAATAGCTATTAGCCTTATTTCAGTTTCTTCATCTTCACCATCTCGATCCTGGTATCGCTTACATGCATGATGTCAAACTCATAATCATCAATGATAATACGTTCCTTTTGGCGGGGAATAGTTTCATGGTAATTGATGATGTAACCGGACAGGGTTTCTGACTCTTCTTCGCCAAAATCAAAACCATATTTTTCTTCCAGGTAATCCAGTTCCAGCCGGCCGGAAAAAATGTATTCATTCTCTGCGAGATGTTTTTCCACGAATTCTTCGGTATCATATTCATCCTGTATTTCCCCGAATAATTCTTCCAGTACATCCTCCATAGTGATGATCCCGGCCGTACCTCCGAATTCATCAACCACCCAGGCAATACTTTTTCTCTCTTTGGAAAATTTTCCGATCAGGTCCGTAGCGCTCATGCTTTCCGGAACGGCAGGGATAGGCAGGAGCACCGACTGGATCGTGTTGGGTTTCTTAAAGAGGTCAAGCTCGTGTACATAACCGAGAATATGATCAATATTATTTTCAAAGACAACCAGCTTGCTGAGTTTTGTTTCAATGAATTTTTTCTTGAGGTCTTCTATCGTACACCGGCTGTCCACTCCTATGATCTCTTTTCTGGGTACCAGGCATTGCCGGATCTTTACGTTGGGAAGTTCCTGTGCATTTTCCATCAGCTGGGTATTCCGTTCCTGTCTCTCATCATCATTGTTTTGCAGGAAAAGATGTTTGAGATCGCTGCGGTTGATCGCTTCCTTGTTTTTGTCGAGACGGATATTGAACACATATTTCAGGATCCATTCTGAAAGATCAATAAGGCCCGCGGCAATAGGGTAGAACATCTGGTAAAAGAAATCGATGACATGTGCCAGGCGGTTGAGGAGGGCATTACTTTTGGCCCGGAAAAAAGCCCGGGGAATGAATTCAGCGATAAGCAGGACCATAAAAGTGGTGAGTGTTATTTCAACAACCAGGTGAACAGTATTCGAATCTACTTTAAAGTATCTCCATACCGGTTGCATGACGGTGCTGATCTGTAAGCCAAGAAAAACGAGGAACAGCGTGTAGCCGATCAGCGTGGTGCCCAGGAACCTGGCGGGAGATTCTACGAACTTGGCCAGTATGAGAACGGATCCACCACCCTGTTTCTTTTTTATTTCGATGCTCAGCCGGTTAGCGCTGTAAAAAGCCATTTCGATACCGGCAAAAAACCCCATCAGCGCCAGCGTGAGAATAAAGAACAGTATCGTATTCCACTCGATCATGTTGCAAAGATACCCCAAACCCCTAAAGAGGTTTTACAGAAACTTAAAAAGATTTAAGTGCTTAATACTCCTTTAGGGCGCGGAGGCTAAAAACTTCCTTACAGCCTGTTCGGCTTCGGCACAGGCTCTTTCCAGTTCGTCGTTCATAATAATGCGGTCAAAATGGCTTTTGAAAGAAAGTTCATAAGAGGCTTTGTTGATCCTGGCCTGTAAAGATTCGGGCGATTCCGTACCTCTTGCTCTCAGCCGGCGTTCGAGTTCTTCGATGGAAGGCGGCTCGATGAACAGGGATAAAGAATTGTGGGGGAATTGCTGCTGCACATTGATCCCGCCTTTTACATCCACATCCAGTAAAGGCGTTTTATGCTGGTGCCAGATCCTTTCCAGTTCGCTTTTCAACGTGCCATAATATTTCCCTTCATAGACCATCT
>JBDSBR010000038.1:0-144081 GCA_039921505.1 Chitinophagaceae bacterium | reverse complement strand
TTTTTTTCATGCAGTACTTTTATCCGCCAAAGTTATCATTCAAGACCTAAAATGTTCCGGTTAATTTTCTTGTCCGCAGGAGTTGCCGCAAAATCATCAAAAGCTTTTTCTGTTACTTTAATGATATGCTGCTGTATCAATGCAGCACCTTCGCTGGCTCCATCCTCGGCATTTTTTAAACAACACTCCCACTCCAGCACCGCCCAGCCCTTATAATCGTATTGCGCCAGTTTACTGAAGATAGACTTGAAATCCACCTGCCCATCACCTACTGAGCGGAAACGACCCGCCCTGTTGATCCAGTCCTGGTAACCGCCATATACTCCCTGTTTGCCGGTAGGATTAAACTCGGCATCTTTTACATGAAACATTTTGATCCGCTCGTGGTAAATATCGATATAGGAAAGATAGTCCAGGCATTGTAATATAAAATGGGAAGGGTCATACAGCAGGCAGGCTCTTGGATGATTCTTTACTTTATCCAGGAACAACTCATAGCTTATTCCATCATGCAGGTCTTCTGAAGGATGGATCTCGTAACAAAGATCTACCCCGCACTGATCAAATTCATTCAATACCGGTATCCATCTTTTGGCAAGTTCACTGAATGCTTCGTCCACCAAACCTGCAGGCCGTTGTGGCCATGGATAGATCATGGGCCATGCTAAAGCTCCGCTGAAGGTAGCATGTGCATTCAATCCAAGGTTTTGCGAAGCTTTGGCAGCATATTTTAATTGCTGTACCGCCCATTCGGTACGGGCTTTGGAATTGCCCCTTACTTCTTTGGGAGCAAACCCATCAAAAAGTTTGTCATAAACAGGATTAACAGCTACCAGCTGCCCTTGCAAATGGGTGGAAAGTTCCGTAATCTCCAAACCTGATTCGTTCACCACCCCTTTTATTTCGTCGGCATAGTCCTTGCTTTCGGCGGCTTTTTGCAGGTCGATACAGCGTGGATCCATCGTAGGGATCTGCACCCCTTTAAATCCCAGCGCTTCCGCCCAAAGACAGATGGCTTTCAATTCATGAAAAGGAGGCTTATCATTCATGAACTGTGCTAAAAAAATACCGGGACCTTTGATAGTTGTCATGTTACTTGTTGCTGGTTATCAATTCCTCATTTTCTCTTTCACTTTCTCATTCCTTATTTCTTATTCCTTATTTCTTATTTCATATCTATCCATTTCTTTTCACTCTTCCCGCTCTCAATCGTCTTTTCTATAAACAACATCCCTCTTACCCCCTCTTCAATCCCAGGGAAATCAAGCCATTCCTCTTTGGGCTTCTCCCCTTTCATCCTTGCTTTTAAACAGAAAGCAAAGTTCCGGTAATGGTTGGCAAAAGCTTCGATATAACCTTCCGGGTGACCTGCTGGTGTTCTTGCATTGTGTTTTGCAAAGGAACCTAAATAATTTTCACCGGCCCGCCATATTTCAGTGGGTTTGTCCGGCCATTTTATATATAAGGTATTGGGTTCGCTGTGCGACCAGTCAACCCCGCCTTTTTCACCCGATACCCTCAACCGGATATTATTGTCTTCTCCGGGAGTCACTTGTGTGACAAAGAGGATTCCACTGGCACCGTTATCGAATTTCAACAACACGGCCCCATCGTCATCGAGTTTTCTCCCTTCCACAATGATATTGACATCAGCACAAACCGCTGTCACTTTTAATCCTGTTACATATTCGGCCATATTGAAAGCATGTGTACCTATATCGCCCATTGCACCGGCGGCTCCGCTTTTTGCAGGATCTGTTCTCCAACCCGCCTGTTTATTATCGCCGGCTTCAAGTAAAGTGCTCAACCAGCCCTGCGGGTATTCGACATATACTTTACGGATCACCCCAAACTTCCCGCTTAATACCTGTTGTCTTGCTTCTTTCAGCATCGGGTAACCGGTATAGGTATGCGTGAGGCAAAAAAACTTCCCGCTACTTTCGACAAGCGATTGTAATTCTTTTGCTTCAGCCAGGTCAAAGGTCATAGGTTTATCCAGGACAACATGAAACCCGTTTTCCAACGCCAGTTTAGCTGGTTCAAAATGAAGATGGTTAGGTGTAACAATACTCACGAAGTCCATCTTCTCGTTGACAGGCAGTTCCGCTTCCCGCCTGATCATTTCTTTATAAGACCCATATACTCTTTCGGGAGGGAGATATAAAGAAACACCTGTTTGTTTGGATTTCTCCGGGTCACTGCTGAAAGCGCCGCAAACCAGTTCGATCTCTCCGTCCATATTGGCGGCAATGCGATGGATGGCGCCGATAAAGGCCCCGGGTCCGCCGCCGATCATTCCCATTCGTAGTTTACGATTCAGCATTTTTTAAAAGTTTGGAACACAAAGTACACTAAGTATACACAAATGACACGATGTGTTGTCTTTCATGTTCCTTTGTGTACTTCGTGGCCCTTTGTGTACTTCGTGCTCCTGATTGTATGACTAAAAATAGTACATTTAGTTTTTTAAAGTCAATTAAACCTAAAGGTTCTACAAAACAGCCGCGCATGAAAAACACAACCCGGTTCCAGCTATCCCTCATGATGTTCATGAATTTTTTTATCTGGGGTATCTGGTTTGTCACCATGGGAACTTATCTTGGTACTGAATTAAAAGCAGAAGGTATACAGATCGGCGCTGCTTATGGCACCCAATCTCTCGGCGCCATTATCGCTCCTTTTATCATCGGGCTGATAGCCGACCGTTTTTTCTCCGCGCAGAAAATCCTGGGTGTACTTCATCTCGCCGGCGCAGGGCTAATGTACTACCTCTCCACTTTATCTGATTTTTCTTCCTTTTATCCAATTCTCCTTATTTATATGATCGTTTACATGCCTACCCTGGCTTTGGTCAATGCGATATCATTCAAACAAATGGCGAACCCGGAAAAGGAATTTTCTTTTATAAGGCTCTGGGGAACGATCGGGTGGATCGTGGCTGGTCTGCTGATCGGCTGGCTGGCACTGGAGAAAAAGGGGACACTACAGGAAACTTTTATGATAGCTGCAGGTGTTTCAGCAGTATTAGGGCTGTTTAGTTTTTCCTTACCTGATACACCTCCTCCTAAAGCAGGTACAAAAGCCAGCTTTGGGGAGATCATCGGCCTTGATGCACTGGGATTATTAAAGAATAAGAATTTTCTCATCTTTTTCCTGGCTTCTACACTTATTTGCATACCCCTTGCTTTCTATTACCAGGAGACAAATATTTTTTTAAATGAAGTGGGTGTGGAAAAAGCCGCCGGTAAGATGACTATGGGACAAATGAGTGAAGCCATCTTTCTTTTCCTGATGCCCCTTTTCTTCGCGAGACTTGGCGTTAAGAAAATGTTGCTGATCGGGATGCTGGCCTGGGTGCTGCGTTATCTCTGTTTTGGGTTTGGCGACGCCGGAACCGGCATCTGGCTATTATATGGCGGTATCATCATGCACGGAATCTGTTATGATTTCTTTTTTGTTACCGGGCAGATCTATACCGACCAGAAAGCGGGTTCGAAGATCCGGTCTTCGGCGCAGGGAATGATCACGCTGGCTACCTACGGCGTGGGTATGCTGATCGGTTTCTGGATCGCGGGGCTGATCGCCGATCATTATAAAACAGCTTCAGGCCACGACTGGAAAAGCATCTGGATGATCCCGGCCGGAATTGCCGGGGTGATACTTATTTTATTCCTTGTATTCTTTAAAGACGATAAATTGAAAAAAGTTCAATAACTATCCGACCATGAATCATACCCGGAAACAATTTTTAAAATGGAGCGCGGCTGGCGCCGGAGCCCTGGCTTTATCGCCACTTACGAAAAGTTTATTATTGGATGATGACAGGCGGAAATTAAAAACCTTCGGTCTGCAACTCTATTCCGTGCGGGATGTTTTTGAAAAAGATCCGAAAGGCGCATTAAAACAAGTCGCGGCCATGGGATATAAACAGGTAGAAGGCTATGAAAGGGCGCCGGGGCTATTCTGGGGGATGACGAATACTGAATTCAAACGCACGATGGATGAACTGGGAATGTCTTTTATTTCCAGCCATTGCGATATCCATAAAGATTTTGAGAAAAAAACAGGAGAAGCCGCGGCCATCGGTATGAAGTACCTGGTCTACAACTGGCCTTACTCTTACCAGCCGATGGATGAGTATAAAAAGCATGCTGAGCTTTTTAATAAATGCGGCGAGACCTGTAAAAAAGCCGGTATCCGTTTCGCTTATCACAATTATGAAAGTTCTTTTCAATTAGTGGACGGAATGTACCCGCATGACCTCATGATGAAGGAGACTGATCCTGCCCTTGTTGATCACCAGATGGATATCTACTGGGTTGTAGCTGCCGGACAAGACCCGGAATATTGGTTGAGGAAATATCCCAACCGTTTCAAACTCTGCCATATTAAAGACCGGGTAAAAGGAAGCACAAAAAGAGAGGATACCTGCGATCTTGGTACCGGTAGTATTGATTTTCCTTCTATTTTAAAAACTGCGAGGAAAAACGGGATGGAATATTATTTTGCTGAGCAGGAACACTATCCAAACTCCACGCCGATGAAAAGCGCGGAAGCGGATGCAGCGTATATGAAAAGGTTAAAAATATAAGATATCATTTTTTTACCGCCAGCGGAAAGCCCGGCATAAATGTTAACTGAAGAACAAATACTAAAAAGCACCTGGTGGGCTGACAAAAACTGGCCTGAAAAGTCGATCACAGAAATTGAACAATATCAACCTGCCAGTTACCTCAGGCTTTTTATTACACAGCAATCCCTTACAGCAGGCGCTCAGAAGAGACTTATTGACAGCTGGTGCAAACTTCTTCCCACCCTTAGTGAGCTGAACTATTTATGGTTTCCTTCACGGGTAACCCAGCAAATGTTTGATGCTGCCTGCCAGATGCCAAATCTTGAAGGACTTTATATAAAATGGAGCGGTATACAAAGACTTGATCTTTTAAAAAACAATACTGTGCTCAAACATTTCCACCTCGGGAGTTCTTCAAAAATTGAAAGTATTACTCCATTAACCGGATTGAAAGCAATAGAAACACTGGAACTGGAACAATTGAATAAAATAACAGACTTCTCACCTGTTTTTACTTTACATAACCTGTTGGGATTGGGTCTTGACGGGAGTATGTGGACCACACAAAAGATTGATACCCTGCGGGGAGTAGAAAATTTAAACCAACTTCAATATTTGAGTCTTGCAAACAGTAAAATCAAGGATAAATCGTTTGACCCGCTCTTAAAGTTAAATAACCTGGTAAGGTTTAGTTGTTCCTGGAATTATCCTGAAGAAGAATTTGATAAATTGAAAGCGCTGCCGGCATTGAAATACGGGAATATTCAAACTTCCTGGAAAGAGGAAAAAAGTAAGATCGCGGATATTATTAAAAGGAAGCAGCTATGATTAAAGATCTTTTGTCATTGTCTTTGCAAGAAATAATTGAAAGTAAGAAAGCCACCAGTAAAATAAATTGATTTATACCTATTAAAAAATGAATGAACCAAAACAACTGCTGACACTTGCCGAACAAAAGGCAAAAGAATTATTTCAACATATTGAGGACAGGGGACTGATCGTTCCGGGGAAATCGGAGAAAGAACTTTGTGATGAAATCGTAAAAATAGCCAGGCAGGATTTTGGAGTAGAAAATCATTGGGGCAAAAAAATTGTAAGGACAGGCATTAACACGTTACAACCATATATAGCAAATCCACCGGATGTTGTTATTCAGAAAGATGATATACTGTTCTTCGATTTTCATCCCATTTTTGATGGCTGGGAGGCAGATCTTGGAAGAACCTATGTTTTAGGCAATGACCCGCTGAAACTAAAGATCAAAAAGGACGTTGAAGCAGCCTGGAAGGAAGCGAATGCCTGGTATTTTAAACAAACCAAACTTACAGGTACAGAATATTTTACTTACGTTATGGATCTTACAAAACGGTATGGTTATGAATTCGGGAACGCGATAGCCGGTCATATTCTAGGTCATTTCCCCCATGAACAACCCGATGATCCTGCTGATATGTGTTTAGATGTCCACCCGGACAATCATACTGATATCCTTCAGCCAGACAAATTCGGGAACAAAAGACATTGGATGCTCGAGCTTCATTTTGTGGATAAAGCAAATAATATTGGTGCGTTCTTTGAACAATTGCTGACCGCAGAATAAGATCAGCGGAAAATTCTTACAACATCATGCTAAAAATTGCACTGCTGATCATTTCGGTTTTTACTCTTGGGACTATAAGGGCACAGGATACAACCAGTAAATTGAAAATATCCCATTTAGCCGGTGATTTTTATGTTTTTACAACCTATAACTATTACAAGGGAAGCAGGATACCTGCCAACGGGATGTATGTTTTGACGGATAAAGGTGTAGCTATGTTTGATTCACCATGGGATACTACCCAGTTTCAACCCTTGCTGGATAGCATAAAAGGCAGGCATCATAAAGATGTTGTGTTCTGTATCGCGACACATTTTCACGAAGACAGAACCGGCGGACTTGAATATTATAAGCAGCAAGGTATCCAAACGTATACTACAAGGCAGACAGATGAACTTAGCAGGGCGCGGGGTAAGAAAAGGGCTGAATTTTTAATTGCCCGGGATACTGTTTTCACAATAGGACAATACTCGTTTCAAACATTTTTCCCGGGCCACGGGCATACGGCAGACAATATTGTCATTTGGTTTGCGAAAGAAAAAATTCTTTACGGGGGCTGCCTGGTAAAGAGTGTGGAAGACAGCGATCTTGGCAATTTAGCGGATGCAAGTATAACCGATTATGCAGGGACTATAAAAAATGTGCAGGAAAAATGTAAAAGACCCCGCTATATTATTCCAGGGCATAATGACTGGAAAAGTAAACGATCATTGAAACATACATTAAAAATGGCAAGGATGCTCAGCAGCAGAAAAGGATAGGTTCGCAAAAAAAACCAACTGATAGGTTTTCATTACTCTAAAACAGCGCATTTCTTAACGCTCTCACCTCTCCCGCATCGATCGCATTATTCGTATAACTCTCTCCTGAATCGCTGAAGGCCGGGTGAATAAAATCCATATTGCTTTTTTGTTTCCCACGCAGTGAAGAATGAAATTCCACACAGCCTGTCTTTTCCGCCAGCATTTTGATATTCTCTTTCCGTACCCCGCTGCCGGGCATGATGATGATCCGGTTACCGGCTGCTCTATTTAATTCGGCTAGCAGGTCTATGCCGTCCACAACCGAAGGCCTCTGTCCCGAGGTCAGAATCCTTTCGCAACCGATCTCGATCAGTTCTTCCAATGCCGTAAAGGGTTCCTTACAACGGTCAAAAGCCCGGTGAAAAGTAACACTCATCGGGTAGGCCCGCTCTGCCAGGTCACTCATCCGGATCATATCGATCGTACCATCTATATTCAGCATCCCTGCGACGATCCCTTCACAGCCTGTCGCTTTGCAGAGATCGATATCTTTTGCCATGATCCCGAATTCATCCTTGCCATATAAAAAATCACCACCGCGGGGGCGAATGATCGGGAAGACGGGAACATTGAATTTCTCCTTACACTTTATGATCAGTCCATGCGAAGGAGTAGTACCGCCCTCGGCAAGATTGGCGCACAATTCGATCCTGTCCGCGCCACCTTCAATGGCTGATTCAGTCGTAGAAAAATCTGATGTAGCGATCTCAATGATATATTTTTTTCCACTCATCAGTTATTCCATTATGAATTTTGCCGGCACTAATTTCTCCATTTCGTTTGTCTTAATCGCATAACTGAAACCTTTATGTATCGCATACGCTCCCACTACCCCTTTCTTATTCACTGCCAGGAATCCTACCTGTATATCCTTTGCTTTTGCCCCTTTAATTTTTATGATCCGTTCGATGATCTTCTTACAGGCTGCTTCAGGCGCTAAACCCTGGCGCATCAGTTCCACAACAGAATGGGATCCCGCCACCCTTATTACATCTTCGCCCTGGCCTGTTGCAGTGCAGGCACCCACTTCGTTATCGACAAAGAGACCAGCACCTATGATGGGTGAATCTCCCAAACGTCCCCGCATTTTAAACCCGGCGCCACTGGTTGTACAACTGCCGCTCAGGTTCCCATTCGTATCCATAGCTACCATACCGATGGTATCATGATTCCATTCCCCATTCTCCAGTTTATTGGGAGCAAAAGGACCATGATCTTTTTTGCTTTCTATGTTGACCGCAGGTGGTTTGTATTCGGATTTCTTCAACCAGTTATCATAATTCTTTTGTGCCTCGGGTGAAAGCTTTTGTTCTTCCAGGGGGAATCCTTCAGCAACGGCAAATTGCTGGGCGCCACTGCCTACAAGCATCACATGAGGTGTTTTCTCCATCACTCTTCTTGCCACCGAAATTGGATGTTTGATCCGCTCCAAAAAACCAACACTGCCACAGTTCGCAAATTCATCCATGATACAGGCATCGAGTGTTACAAATCCATCCCGGTCAGGATTCGCGCCAAGCCCCACGCAGCAACTTTGCTCGGATTCCGTAACCATCACCCCTTTTTCCACCGCATCAAGCGCCCGGCCACCATTGCCGAGTATTTCCCATGCGGCTTTATTAGCGTTCAGCCCGGCATCCCAGGTTGAAATAACAACAGGTTTCCCTTTAATAGGCCCGGCTTCCGCATGTGCCCAGCCATGGTTTGTCAGCATACTTGCGAAACCGGTAAATGCTGATGCTTTAATGAACTTCCTTCGATTGAACATGTTACTTTATTTATCCGGTTACATTAACCGGGACGAAATTAAGCATTCAGGCACAGTATTTTGCGCTTTGGAAACCTTAACAATCTCTGTAGAAATATTATTTGATGTTTAAACATTGATTAGTTATCTTTGTGTCACAAAACAAAAAAAATGAAAATTGAAATAATCTCAGGTAGTCCCAGGATCAACAGTGTAACCCGCCGCGTGGCATTGCACCTGAAAAACTGGTTTGCCCAAAACAGCAACCATGAAGTAAATATCATTGATATGAAGGATTGGAATGTGCCGGTCGTTCAGTCGGTTTGGGTATCCCCCGGGAAAGCCCCGGTTGAATTTCAACCCCTGGCTGAAAGGATCTTTAACGCGGATGCCTATATACTGGTAAGCCCGGAATACAACGGCGGCTACTCCCCGGCTTTAAAGAACCTCCTGGATCATTTCCCAAAACGTCATCATAAACCTTTTGGGATCGTAACTGCATCCCCGGGTGCGATGGGTGGCATCAGGGCTTCACAACAATTATTGCTGCTTATCCCGGCTCTTTTTGGTATCACTTCTCCCTACATGCTGATCACTCCGGCTGTAGATAAAAAATTCAGTCCTGATGGCGACCTGCTGGATGAAAGCTTCCAGAATTCAGTGCATAATTTTGTGACAGAGTTTTTATGGCTGGCGGAGAAAGTGGTGGAAATCCCTGTTGAAAGTCTTGTAAAATGAAATATCCTATCCCCTAAAGATTATTTGAAAAGGTTTTTTTCTAACAAAAGATAAAAAGGAGTTTTATATGAAGACCATTCTTCATAAAGCAGACACAAGGGGCCATGCGAATCATGGCTGGCTTGATTCTTACCATAGTTTTAGTTTCGGCGGCTACCATAATCCTGAAAGAGTTCATTTTGGAGCCTTAAGAGTTTTGAATGATGATACGGTGGCCGGCGGTATGGGTTTCGGTACACACCCGCACGAGAATATGGAGATCATTTCCATTCCCATTTCCGGGGACCTGGAGCATAAAGATGATATGGGCAATTCACAGGTGATCCGGCAGGGCGATGTACAGGCCATGAGTGCAGGTACCGGAATCCAGCATGGCGAAAAAAATAAGAACAAGGATAAAGAAGTAAAATTTTTCCAGGTCTGGTTATTCCCCAACAAAAGGAATGTAACACCCAGGTATGATCAGAAAAGTTTCCCGGATGCTGACAGGCATAACAAATTACAATTGGTAGTCTCTCCCATCGGAACCCCCGATGGCGGTGTACAGATCCACCAGGACGCGTGGTTTAGCCTCGGCAAACTGGATAAAGATTTCGCCACCACTTACCAGGTGAAGAAAAAAGGAAACGGCGTGTATGCTTTCGTGATTGAAGGCGACGTAACCGTTAGCGGGCAACAACTAAACCGTAGAGATGGAGTAGGAATAACGGAAACGGATTCATTGGATGTGATAGCCAATACTGATGCTGAGATTTTACTGATGGAAGTTCCTTTAAAATGATTGCGAGAGTAAATAGTATATAAAGGAGTTTCACTTTAACTGTATATACTTATATACTTTGTTTATCCTGTTTTTTTCGATAAATGCTATAAGATTTTTTTTGCATTCTGCTGGATATCTCTGGGATCAAAAGAAAACCCCGACAGCAAAAAATTTCTCAATCTCCGTTCCAACATTTAAAAATTGAAATTATGACTACTCAAAAATCAATCGAAGCGATTATAGCTCCTCCCGATCCGCACATGGTGGGCGATGGATTCCGTGTCCATGGGTTCTTTCCCGGCGGAATAATCGATAAAAAAAGGATGAGCCCTTTCTTCCTGATGGATTATAATTCCAAAGTGGAATTCCCTCCTGCCGGCAAACCCCGTGGAGTGGATGTGCATCCGCACCGGGGGTTTGAAACAGTGACAATCGCTTACCATGGCCGTATTGCTCACCACGACAGCGCAGGTAACAGCGGTATCATTGGCGAAGGTGACGTGCAATGGATGACGGCAGCTTCAGGCCTCTTGCACAAAGAATACCATGAAGAATCTTTCAGCCGCGCGGGAGGGCTTTTCCAGATGGTGCAATTATGGGTGAACCTCCCGGCGAAATATAAAATGACAGCACCGAAATACCAGGAGATCACACAAAGCAGGATGGAAAAGCATCTCCTGCCAGATAATAAAAGTGTTATTGAAGTGATTGCAGGCGAATATAGTGGAACAAAAGGTCCTGCTTTTACTTTTACTCCCCTGCACGTCTATAATGCGAGGTTGAAAAAAGGAGCCCTTGCTGAACTAAATTTCCCTTCTCATTTTAACACGGGTTTACTGGTCGTTGAGGGTACTGTAAAAGTCAACGGGGAAACTGTTGCAACCGATCATTTTGTTTTATTCAAAAATGATGGTGAAAGATTCTCTCTTGAAGCTACAGATGATGCTGTTGTGCTGGTCTTATCCGGAGAGCCGATCAATGAACCCATCGCCCAATACGGCCCTTTCCTGATGAACACAACAGAGGAACTGCAACAAGCAATAAGAGATGTGAATGCGGGGAAATTTGGAGTACTAGATGATAGATGATAACTGATAGATAATAGTTCTTCTAATTCCCACTTTCAACCAATTGCTGAAATTTCTTTTAGCGGAAAAATACAAAAACGGAATGAGTTTCCTGCTGTAAAGCATTATCATCTATCAGTTATCATTTATCATTTATCATCTTCGATTCTCCTTGGCTTCAATGAATTTTACCAGGTTCTTTCTCGCGTTCTGCTGGATCTTTCTCTTGATAAATCCCGTCCACCCCAGAAGCGATCCTTTGAAACCGAGTGCCTGCGCTGCCCATACACTGATCTTAAAAGCATCGCTGTGCTCGATGATCCTGCCGTCCTTTAGTTTCATATATGCCTTAATATTATTCACCACTTTTCGCCCTGTTTTTGAAAAAGTATAGGTTGCGGTCCAGTTACAGGTAGCATATTCTTCATCAACCAGCTGTATATCGGAAAAGCTGAGGGAGAAATCTTTGGCATTGGCACAAAGCATTTCCCACATGGCTTTGGCCTCCTCTCCTCTCAATATGCCGAAAACAGGGTCGTTGAAAACAATATCATCACTATAACAGCTGTTCATAGTTTGGGCATCCAGTTGCCCGAAAGCTGTATAGAATTTGCTGATAACAGCTGCATTTGTTTGCATAAATTAAAATATGAAGTGAACGGAGAATCAGTAAATTTAAACCTTCAAAATTACTTTTCATGCGAAAAATAACGGTCTCCTTACTCTTGCTCCTCCCGGTTTTTATAGCAACAGCACAAACGATCAGTATCATACCACAGCCCGTATCGCTGAAGCAGCCAAAGATCGCTGCCAGTTTTATCGTTACCCCGGCCACGCAAATTGTACTCGAAGGAAGCAATATGACGAATGCAGTTGAGTTCTTTAATAATTACCTGCAACGGTTTTTTTTATTCAAACTGAAAGTTGTGAAGAACAGCGCCAGCAAAAATGCTATCCGGCTGAATTTCGAAAGACTGGATAGTGATGTCGCCGGTGCCTACCATCTCAAAGTTGATGGGAATGGAGTTTATATTGCCGGGGATAACGAAAATGGCGTATTCTATGGTATCCAAACGCTGATACAACTCCTCCCGGTCCCGGATGCCGGGGTAAAAATGAAAATGGCCAAACTGGTTGTACCCTATGTATCCATCGAAGATGCACCCCGTTTTGCTTACCGGGGTCTGCACCTTGACGTTGGGCGTCATTTTATGCCGGTTGATTTTGTAAAAAAATATATTGACTATATCGCCCTTCATAAAATGAATTATTTCCACTGGCATCTTACGGAAGACCAGGGCTGGCGGATTGAAATAAAAAAATACCCCAGACTCACGGAAGTTGGTGGGTGGAGAAATGGAACAATTACCGGTCGTTATCCCGGAAACGGCAATGATGGAATAAAATACGGCGGGTTTTACACGCAGGAACAAATAAAAGAGATTGTAAAGTATGCCGCTGCACGCTATATCACTGTTATCCCCGAGATCGAAATGCCCGGCCATTCTTCTGCCGCGATTGCCGCCTACCCGCAACTGAGTTGTTTCCCCGATCAACAAACAGGGTACCCGAAAGCCTGTGCCTGGAGCGGTCCTGCCGAAGGCAAACAGGTGCAGCAGACCTGGGGTGTCTTTGATGATGTGTTCTGCGCCGGTAAGGAATCTACTTTTGAGTTCCTGGAAGGAGTGATGGATGAAGTGCTGACACTATTTCCTTCGAAATATATCCATGTGGGTGGTGATGAATGCCCCAAAGCCCATTGGAAAAAATGCCCTTTATGCCAGCAACGCATGAAGGAAAATAACCTGAAGGATGAACATGAACTCCAGAGTTATTTTATCCAGCGGATGGAAAAATACCTGAATAAAAAAGGAAGAAGCCTGATAGGCTGGGATGAGATACTCGAAGGCGGTCTCGCACCCAATGCCGTTGTCATGAGCTGGCGGGGCGAAAAAGGCGGTATCGATGCCGCGAAAGAAAACCATGATGTGATCATGACACCGGGTAACCCCGTTTATTTCGACCATTCCCAAAGCGATAATGAAGATTCTGTAACGATCGGGGGTTATAACCCTATCGAAAAGGTATACGCTTATGAACCCATCCCAAAAGAATTGAATGCAGACCAGGCAAAACATATACTCGGCGCCCAGGCCAATATGTGGACGGAATACATGAAGAATACGAATAAAGTTGAATACATGCTTTTCCCACGCATCAGCGCATTAAGTGAAGTACTCTGGAGCCCAAAAGAGAAAAAGGACTGGAAGGATTTTGAAAAGCGGCTGGAACAACAATTTAAGCGATATGATCTTTGGAAGACAAATTATAGCAGGGCCTATTTTAATGTAAAGACTACCGTAATCCCGGGTACATTATCTACTTCCTATTTACTTTGGAGAATTGAAATAAAAGACAAAAAGAAATTGATAGGTGTTGCCGAGACAAATCCTGCCTGGAATACTGAAAAAGATGTCCCGGTGGAAGGAACCCCAAAAGAATCATCTGATTATATTATTACACATACAGGTGCTTTTGTTGCAAAGTCAACCGGAAGTAATGGAGAGATAATTAAACTGACACAAAATTTTTGGTTCAATAAAGCCACGGGTAAAAAAATAACCCTTGCTGCTCCTGCTGATTCTAAATACCCCGGTGATGGTCCCTTTACCCTGGTGAACGGTGTACAAAATGAAAAAGGGCTCGCACGCACAAAAGAGATCCTTGGATTTAATGGCACTGATTGTGAGGCAACGATCGACCTGGGTTCTTTTGGGAAAGTAGATTCTGTTACCGTTCATATCTTCCAGCAACCAAGTTCCTGGATATGGAAACCCCTTTCGGTGGAAGCCCTGATCTCTGACGACGGGCAATATTTCAGCAGCCTTGGCAAAACCGATAAGCTGGTCATAAAAAATGGGGGTAATGGAACGATGACGGTAAAGGGAAGTAATACGGGAAGGGTTATAAAGATTATTATAAAAAACGGGGGTGTTATACCCGAGGGGAATCCGGGGGCTGGAAATAAAGCATGGTTATTCGTGGATGAGATAGAAGTTAATTAGCCCTACCATTTAGCATTATTTTCCTGCAGATACCTCATCCACCGCCCCTTAAGGAAAGTAAAATGACAGATTATTATAATTAACAGATGAATAGGTAAGGCAAACTGGCAAAAACCTGCAGAATTCCGCATAAACCTTCAAAGCAATTTTTTATCTTTATGGCTCAACGAAACTCAATGGCCCGACCAGTAGCCCCGATCGACCTTTCAGATAGCCTTGAAAAAATACCCGTAAAGATTTTCCCAACTCCCGGGGAAGGAGCCGAATTTGTCGCCCGCCAGGTAGCTGCATTTATCAGGGAAAAGCAGCAGAAAAAGGAAAAATGTATCCTGGGACTTGCTACGGGTTCCACACCGAAATCTTTGTATGCGGAACTGGTGCGGATGCACCGCGAAGAAAAACTGAGTTTTAAAAATGTGATCACCTTCAACCTCGACGAGTATTACCCTATCGATAACAATGCGCTGCAAAGTTATAACCGCTTTATGCGGACCAATTTATTTGATCACATAGATATCAACCCGAAAAATATTCATATCCCCAACGGCGAAATAAAAAAAGAGGCTATCAAAGAGCAGTGCCTCCAGTATGAAAAGATGATCAGGGATGCCGGCGGAATTGACCTGCAGATCCTGGGGATCGGTAATAACGGTCATATAGGATTTAATGAACCCGGATCCGGTATTTATTCCAAAACAAGACTGATCACCCTCGACAATTCTACCCGTATCGCAAACGCCTATGAATTTGCGAATATCTCTGAAGTTCCCCGTTTGGCGATCACTATGGGTATCAGCACGATCCTGAAATCAAAAAAGATCATCCTGATGGCCTGGGGAAGTTCCAAGGCCCCGGTGATAAAAAAAGCGGTGGAAGAAGATGACAGTGAACAGGTACCGGCTTCTTTGTTGCAGAATCATGATGATGTTACATTCGTTGTGGATGAAAGCGCTGCTGCTGAACTCACGAGGAACAAATCTCCCTGGCTTACGGGTGATTGTGACTGGACACCCCGGATGATCAAGAAAGCGGTGGTAAATATGGCGCTGGGGCTGGAAAAGCCGGTGTTGAGCCTTACCAATTCGGATTATAACGAATTTGGCCTGAGTGACCTTCTTGTAGAAAAAGGCGATGCTTACGAAATCAATCTCCAGGTCTATTACATGCTCAGAGATTCCATTACCGGCTGGCCGGGTGGAAAACCAAATGTAAATATCCCGGCACACCCGGAACGCTCTTCTCCTTATCCAAAAAAAGTGATCATTTTCTCCCCCCACCCCGACGATGATATCATTAGTATGGGAGGAACTTTTCAGCGCTTGCATGACCAGGGAAATGATGTACATGTGGGTTACCAGACCAGCGGGAATATCGCCGTAACGGATGAATTTGTCACCCGGTTCCTTGACTTTGCCGTAGGCTTTGAAGAAATAGCCGGTATCAATACCAGTAAATCAGGTAAGATCCTCGACGATGCAAGAAGATTTCTTTCAAGGAAAAAATCAAACCAGGTGGACACTCCTACTATCCGTTCCATTAAAGGACTTATCCGCCGCGGTGAAGCAAAAGCTACCTGCCGCTATGTTGGGATCAAAGATGAGAATATCCATTTCCTCAATCTTCCTTTCTATGAGACAGGTACTATCGAGAAAAAACCAATGAGTGAAAAAGATATCAGGCTCACGATCGAATTCTTACGCAACATTAAACCACAGCAGGTTTTTTGTGCCGGCGATTTTGCCGACCCCCATGGCACGCATATTATCTGCTTCAATGTTGTACTCGAAGCGTTAAGAAGGATCAAGACAGCGGGCGATGAATGGATCCGGGATTGCTGGCTCTGGTTGTACAAGGGCGCCTGGGAGGAATGGAATATCGAAGAGATTGAGATGGCTATCCCGATGAGTCCCGACCAGGTATTAAAAAAACGTTTCGGTATTTTTATCCACCAGTCGCAAAAAGACATGGTGCCTTTCCAGGGAAGTGATTCACGTGAATTCTGGCAAAGGGCTGAAGAGCGCAATGCAGCGACAGCTAATTTGTACGCCGACCTTGGTCTCACACATTATGCGGCTATGGAGGCTTTTGTCCGCTGGCATTATTAACAACCCTGTTTTAAAATTTCTCCCTAAATTTATACTTACAAAACAACAAGACTATGGCAATATTTAAATCAAGCAACCCCACCCTGCAGGAAAAAACGTACCAGGGAACGATCCTCGAAGGGATCAGTACCGAAGAAGCAATGACCGTAAAAGGAACGATGAATAAATTCGGCGTCATGATGATGCTCATGATCGGCTCTACGCTTTTTGCCTGGAGTCAGTTCTATAAAGGCAGCGACCCAATGCCGTTAATGATGACCGGCGTCTTTGGTGGGCTGGGCGTCGCGTTGATCTTGATGTTCAAAAAACAATGGGCTTCCATTCTTGCACCCATCTATGCCATATTGGAAGGCTTATTCGTAGGTTCTATTTCTGCCATGTATAATTATACATACCCGGGATTACCTACCCAGGCCGTTGCGCTGACCCTGCTGGTCACCCTGATCATGTTCGTTATCTACAGGTACCGCATTATCCGCGTTACTCAAAAATTAAGAACAGTTGTAGTCGCGGCCACAGCTGCCATCGCCGTATTCTATCTTATCCAGTGGATCACTTTTATGGTTTCGGGTTCACCCATTGGCGGTTTCACCAATGCAGCGACTCCTCTTGGCATAGGCTTTTCAATCCTCGTGGTAGGACTTGCGGCCTTCAATCTTCTTCTCAATTTCGACACGATCGAAAAAGGTGTAGAATTAAGAGCGGCTAAATATATGGAATGGTACAGTGCTTTTGGATTGCTCGTCACCATCGTATGGCTATACCTGGAGATACTGCGACTTTTGTCTAAGATTCAGCGTAATTAATAAAAAATTGTATAATAAGAAAAGCCGTTTCAAGTTGAAACGGCTTTTCTTATTATTTGAAATCGTTTATTTTTTTTCCGGGGGCTGTTCTGCTACCTCCTCGGCTTTATTGACCACGGCATTTTCTTCTGCCAGCGGTTCCACGAACTCATTCATATAGATCTTGAAGAGGACAATGATATAGCTAACCAGCAAGGGACCAAAGATCAGCCCGATAAATCCAAAAAGACCCAGGCCAACAATGACCCCCAGCACCGTGATGGTAGGGTGAACATCCCCTATCTTTTTCATGATCGTAATCCTGGAAACATAATCCACATTCCCGGTTACGATAATGCTGTACAGCATCAGCCCGATCGCCATTGTATTGGAACTGCCGGAAACAAACGTATAAATGACCAGCGGCACCCAAACGATCATCGTACCAACGATGGGGAAGAAAGCAAACACCCCGGTCAGGAAACCCCACAGGGCCCACTCTTTCACTCCAAAAATAAAATAGCCCAGCGTAGCGGTCAGGCCCTGGATAATAGAGATCAGCGGTATGCCCAGTGCATTTGCTTTAACGATCTTCTTCGTTTCTGAAGCTAGCATTGCTGTATTGGAATCTTTAAGGGGAATGATCCGGAATAAAGTCTTTTCCATTTCCCGCCCGTTATACAACATGAAATAAAGGAAAAATAACATTGTAGCCAGGTTAGCGATCAGGGTGGCTGTACTGTTGAGGATAGAAGGAATAAAAGCAGTGATTTTGTCCAGTGCACCCGACAGCGATTTTTCAGAAGCGATGGTGATCCCGATTTTTTGCTGCACCTGGTTGACCGCCTGCTTCACGCTTTCGATCGTAGCAGTAGGGTCACTCAGGAAAGCGTTGATTTTGGGGCTGATCAACGTTACTGCGAGAAAGACGGGCAGACCAAGCAGGAACAGGTAATACAACATATATAAGCCTGCCGCCCTTCCTTTTTTCCATTTCTTATGGTATACCAGTTGAAAATAATTCGCCCTGCTCAGGATATAAAGCGTGATAGCTCCCAGGATACCCGGGAGAAATAAGGTCAGTTCCCGGACAGAGAGAATAATCAGCAGGATTATCAAGAACAAGAGCAACACCTGCTTTATCCGGTCATTGAATTTCATACAAGCTTAAAATAAAATAGATGAGTGTGTATTGATCTGTTTATTAAAGATAGTATTAACCAAACAAAAAGAGCCGAATCACTGATTCAGCCCTTACGATTTATTGATTCAAAGGTTTAATGTGGCACACCATTATTCATATTCGCGGCAGCGATCTTTTCTTTTACTTCAGGCATTTTATTGCGGACGAAATTGGAAACAATAAACTGAACTGCCGTGCCGGCTATTTTCCGAAGGATATTACCGGATCCGCGGACAACAAAACTCTTTCCGAGCATTCCTGCACCTGCACTGATCGCTGTATCAATGGCCGTGGTCCGTAAACCGGGACTATTGACCACATTTCTCATGGCATTTTTTATAAGAACCTTAGGAGTCAGGGAATGGGTAAATTCACGGAAAGAGCTGCGCAATTCTTCAGCCTGCCGCGCTTCCCTTAATTCCAATTCTTTGATTTTTGTTTCCAGGTTGATCATTAGTGGTTGTTTTATCTTTTACTTTACTATTTTACCAATAATAAGATTACTAACCGGCTTCTTGATGATACTTTCCCGGAATGCATAAACCAGAAAACCAGCCAGTGCATAAAATCCTCCTACGATGAAAAATCCATAGTAAAGATTCTCCAATTCCTCCCCGATCCAGAAGGCTGCGCCTAAACTTAAGATCAGGAGTGAGATGCCTGCCAGGATCACAATAGCGATCTTGGATAGCAGGGAAGAGACCGTTTCTGATACTTTACCTACCGTTTTCAATTTCCATAATTCCGCTTTGGTCTCTGCAAGCTCTGTAGCTTTTGAAATCAGCGATTCAATATGTTCTATTGGAGATTCCATAAATAGTTGGTTTATACCTGGCTGGTTTTAAAAGAGTTGTTTAGCTTAAAGCATTCTTTACATCAGTCTTAGCCGTATTAAATTTTCCCTTTGCTTTATCCCCAAACTCTTCGGCATCATCCTGTGCACCAGTATAAGCTTTCTTTACGCCATCGATCAGGCCGCCAAAACTTTCTTTAGCTGCATCTGTCCAGTCACCGGCTTTGTCGGCAATTTTCTTGCGTGTCTTCGTGCCTGCATCCGGGGCGAATAATATCCCTGCCAGGGCCCCAACGGCGGCGCCGGCTACAAAACCTAGTAATGCTTTTGAACTGCTCATAAAATTGATTTTAATGTTTATAATAATGGTTAAGAAATTACGGCTTGCTGTTTTCGAGTTTAGGTTCGCCGGCGGGAGGTATTTCCACGATCATCATCGATCGTAAGTAAAAGAGGATACCAACCATCAGCAGGCTATGCCCGAACCCCGACAATCTCCATAAAAAGACTCCGGCGATCCATGCGGTTATTAAAACCAGGCTTAGTAAAAAGAAGATCTTTTTCATGTTGATTATTTAATTCATAAGGTTGAGAGGTCTGTGTTCCCGTCAGATATTTGACCTGGTTCCTGACCTTCCGAAAATAAGTGACAACAGGAAGAGCACAATAAAAATGAAGAAAAGGATCTTCGCAATAGAGGCTGCACCAGCAGCTACACCACCAAAACCAAATATAGCTGCAATGATGGCAACAACGAGAAAAATAACTGTCCAGCGTAACATAGCTTTAAAATTTAATGATTAAATAAATATTTCCTTCCTGCAAGTTGCTTTGAAAATATCGTGCCATTTATGCCAAACCAGTTCCCATCAAGGCTGGAACGATAGTTGTAACTAACCGTCTTACAGGCTTCAAGGCCTTATTCACCATTTAATCACCTAAACGCTTCCTTTATGACGCCCAATATTGGTTTGTCCGCCAAGAACCTCAAAAGCATTACCAGTCTCTTATCCGCCGTCCTTGCCGATGCTGTCGTGCTTTATACGAAAACAAGAAAATTCCATTGGAATGTATCCGGTAACAGCTTTATGGAATTGCATAAATTGTTCGAAAAACAATACAATAAACTTGAGGAAGCTATTGATGAAATAGCCGAGCGGATAAACAAACTGGGGACAAAAACTCCCGGTACCATGCAGGAATTCCTCCAGCTCGCTACACTCAAGGAATCCCCCGGCAAATATCCTTCTCAAAAAGAGATGCTTATGGAACTACTCAGGGACCACGAAGCCATCATCAAACAGCTCCGGAAATATATCGATGACTGTGATGAAAAATACAATGATATAGGCACTGCTGATTTTCTCACGGACCTGATGAAGGAACATGAAACTATTGCCTGGACACTGAGAAGGTATCTTTCATAAAAGACCATCCAATATGATCCTGAAAGCGGGCTACCCCTACAGCCTGGTTAAAAACGGGTTACCCTTTGATTATCCCAAACTGGAAAAAAATACCAGTACAGATGTACTTGTGATGGGGGGTGGCATCTCGGGCGCCCTGGCAGCACATTATCTTATACGCGAAGGCATCAGTTGCATGATAGTGGATGCCCGTTCAATCGGTCTCGGCAGTACCTGTGCAAGTACTTCTCTCCTGCAGTACGAAATTGACACGCCTCTTCACCGCCTTATAACAATGGCAGGGAAAGAAAATGCAGTAGCCGCTTACCGGCTTTGTGCCAGCGCGATTACTAAACTCGAAGCGCTTGCCCGGCAAACAGGTATGGAAGATTTCGCTTTCACAAGGAGTCTTTATTATGCCGCCTATAAAAAAGATATTTCCTGGCTGGCAAAGGAATTTACCATCCGCAAACAATATGGTTTTGCAGTACAGCAACTTGGTGAATCAGCCATTTACAAGGAGTTTGGATTTAAAGCCCCTACGGCTATCCTTTCTGAACTTGGCGCCTGCACCGATGCCTATCTTTTTACCCACCATTTACTTGTCTATAACATGAAAAGAGGGCTGCTGGTATATGACAGGACAGCAATTGACTCCATTAAACATCATCCGGGGGGTGTGGAGGTCATTTCGCGTGACGGGTACCGGATTTCGGCAAAAAAACTGGTGTATGCTACGGGTTACGAGGTCGTGAACTTTATTAAAAAACCGATTGTTTCCCTTCATAGCACTTATGCTTCGATAAGTGAGTCATTAAGTTACCAACCGCATATAGGAAAAAAAGATACCATGATCTGGAATACAGCCAACCCCTATCTTTATATCCGGACCACGCCGGATCGGCGTATAATCGTCGGGGGCAGGGATGAAAAATTCTTTTCCCCGGCCAAAAGGGATAAGCTTATACAGGCAAAGGCTAAACAATTAAAGAATGATTTCAACAAGCTTTTCCCCCGTACGCCTTTTACTCCCGAATTCAGCTGGACCGGCACTTTTGGTTCTACCAGGGACGGCTTACCGTATATCGGGCCTTACAGGGGATTACCCAACAGTTATTTTTCGCTGGGGTTCGGGGGAAATGGCATCACGTTCAGCCAGGTAGCAGGTGAGATTATTGCGGGACTGGTAAAAGGAAAGAAAAATAAGCATGCAGGGATCTTCTCATTCGACAGGACCTGATTAGCTGGGAAATATTATACTTGCATTCATGAAGAGGATTTATAAAAGATCGAGGAAGGAAGATGTTTTGCGTATCCTGTACGCTGTAGCGATCCTTCTTTTACTTTCTTCTTACCTTATTACCCTCTATTCCAACCGGCAGATCATCAGGCAGATCGCCCGCGTCCAGCATACCAATAATGTGATCAAGACACTGGATAATATCCAGGCAAGTATAAAAGATGCCGAAACAGGC
This sequence comes from Chitinophagaceae bacterium, assembly GCA_039921505.1. Classification (GTDB taxonomy): domain Bacteria; phylum Bacteroidota; class Bacteroidia; order Chitinophagales; family Chitinophagaceae; genus JJ008. Next base: position 121,978 of record JBDSBR010000038.1, on the reverse strand, counting down.
GTAAGAGGCTATGTATTGACCAGTGATATCCGTTTCCTGCACCCCTTTTACGGAAGCGAAAAAAGGGCTGATTCCTTTTATGCAATTGCTCATCGCCTGACAAAAGACAATCCGTACCAGCAAGAAAGATTACAAAGCCTGAAAAAACAAATCGACCGGCGGTTTCAAATATTCAACTTCTCTATTTCGTCTTTCGAGGAGAATCACATGGTACGTTCAGACAGCATGCTGAAATTGCAACCTGAAGCCATGAACCTGATGAACAAAATCCAGGAGGTCACTTCGCAGCTACAGGGAGAAGAAGAACATCTTTTAAAGGAAAGAGAAAACAATGTAAATCAAAGCACTCAAAAAATAACGATCATCACCATCGTCTCTCTCAGCCTTGCTTTTTTACTTTTCCTGGCGGGCATCTTTGCATACCGCCAGATCAACAAAGCAAGAAAGAAAGCCATCATGGAAGTAATGGAATATGAGCTGCAGTTAAAAAACCGGATTGCAGACCTTGATAAAGCAAATGCGGAACTGGTAAGGATCCGCCGTCTTGAGAAACAGGCTGCTACCGGGCGTATTGCCCGGGCCATCGCGCATGAGGTCAGGAACCCCCTCACCAATATAAACCTGGCCAATGACCAGTTAAGAACCGGGATGATCAGGGAAGAGCAGGAAAGAGATTTTCTTTTCGAGATGATCAACCGTAACAGCAGCCGCATCAACCAGCTGATCGCCGACCTGCTAAGCTCCACGAAGACCACTGAATTAAACTATGAAAAGGTCTCCCTCCATGCTATTCTTGATGAAACCCTGGATGAAGCCAGGGACAGGATCATACTCGGTAAGGTTCAAATTATTAAACATTATAGTCCAGGTATCTGCGAGGTATCTGTAGATAAGGAAAAGATCAAAATTGCTTTCCTGAATATCATTATTAACGCCATTGAGGCCATGGATGGATTAGATGAAAGAGTGCTGACCATCACTACTGCCACTGAAAATAAAAAATGCAGGATTATTATCAGTGATACAGGCCCCGGGATGGATAACGAATCACTCACCCGCCTTTTTGAGGCTTTTTTTACAAGTAAACCAAATGGTTACGGCCTGGGTTTGACGAATACCCAAAATATCATTCTCGGTCATAACGGGGATATTTCTGTTGACAGTAAACCGGGAAAAGGATCCAGTTTTTTAATAACTCTTGATGTCAGTTGATGAATCCAGGAGGTATTTTTACGGGTGCCGGGGATTAATTTCCCCAGTTTGCGGAAGGTATCCAGGACTTATTGGCTTTTGAGAATAATATCAACGGCGTGATTCACACCGGTAAGTGTAAAGGGCTTGGAGAGAAAGAAATCAATATCATTATCATATGCTTTAAGCCTGTCCTGTGAACTGTCATGTGCCGTAATCATGATCACTTTCATTTCAGGGAACCGGGGTTTTAGTGTACTTAAAAGGTCGACACCCTTGCCATCAGGTAAATGATTATCAAGTAATAAGATAGCCGGGGTATCGATAGCAAGTTGTTTTTCAGCTTCTGCAATTGAATAGGCAAAGGCAGTTGAAAATCCTCTCCTGGAAAAATTCTCCGACAGGAAATAACAGATATCCGGCTCATCATCAACAATGAGTATTTTAGGCGCAGGAGTCATGGGGAGATTATAAGGTTCATTGCAATATAACTGTAAACTATTGCATGTTTCCGCAAAATTCTGGCCTGAATTGTACAAATTCAATATAATATCAAACGGGCATTCAATTTGTATATTCTCATTTTGAAATTTCTGCCAGGGTCATTTTAAAAAAATGACCGGGACACTTAGAGGAAAAGAAATAACCGTGGGGCAAATTTCAATTTAGTCTGTACGATTCTCGAAATCCTTTGTTTAACTTTAAAGACAATTACGCTCCATGAAGAGAATTCTGCTTATTGACGATGACATGGATATGTGCAGCCTGCTCGGCCATTTCCTGCAAAGAAAAGGTTTTGAAACAGACACTGCCTATACCGGGGCCAAAGGCCTTGCAAAATTCAAAGAATCAAGCTTTGATGTTGTTTTATGCGATTTCCGCCTTGGCGATATGGATGGCCGGGAAGTATTACAGGAAATAAAAGCGGTAAATCCCGATGTTGTCGTGATCATTATTACCGGCTATTCCGATGTGAAGATGGCCGTAGAAGTGATGCGGCACGGCGCTTTCGATTATATCATCAAACCCCTGATACCGGAAGAAGTGATCAATGTGATCAACCGTGGGCTTAGTTCCGTATCAGCTACTCCTTCCAATGGCGCGGAGGCTTCCAAAACCGCAGTGGGTTATACACCAGCAAAAAAACTCAGCTTTAGTTCAGATGAATTTTTAACCGGTATCTCTCCCCTTGCTACCGACCTTTATAAACAAATTGAACTGGTTGCCCCAACCAATTATAGCGTCATACTATATGGCGAAAGCGGTACGGGCAAAGAAGTGATCGCAAAAATGATCCACCAGAGCAGCAACAGGAATACTAAACCTTTTATTGCCGTAGACTGCGGCATCCTTTCAAGGGAACTTGCGGCCAGCGAACTGTTTGGTCATATTAAAGGATCTTTTACCGGTGCATTGACAGATAAAGAAGGAATTTTCGAGGTTGCTGATGGCGGCACACTCTTCCTGGATGAAGTGGCTAACCTGCCACTGGATGTACAAACCACTTTATTAAGGGTAATCCAGGAAAGAAAGTTCAAGCGGGTAGGCAGCACCAAGGATATCAATACAGATACCCGGGTGATCGTGGCTTCGAATGAGAACCTGCAGGAAGCTTACCGCAAAGGTAAATTCCGGGAAGACCTTTATCACCGTTTCAATGAATTCTCTGTTTCCATACCACCGCTCCGTGAAAGAAAAGAAGATATTCCCCTGTTCTCTGAATTCTTTCTTGAGAAAGTATGTACTGAATTAAATAAACACCTGGACGGGTTCGAGGACGAAGTGGCCCAGCTTTTCCTTAACTATGGGTGGCCGGGTAATCTCCGTGAATTCCGGAACGTGATACGCAGGGCGGCACTTTTATCCCCTTCTGGAAAGATCACTGCCAATGTTCTTCCCTGGGAGATCATCGGTAACCCTGATAAAAAACCGGCAAGTTCATTTAACCCGGGTCATTCTGACCAGGTTGGAGCAGCTCCTGCCAATGGGAATGGCTCGCCTGGAACAGATCTCAAAGATGTGGCTTCGCATGCGGAATACGAGACCATCATGAATGTTTTAAAACAGGTAAAGTTCAATAAGACAAAAGCTGCGGAAGTATTAAAAATCGACCGCAAAACCCTCTACAATAAGATCAGGAATTACGAAGAATCAAATATTAGCCGTTAAGAGGACTGAGAAAACTCCTGAGCAACTTTTATTTCAGCCCCCTGTCCCGTTACGGCATAAGGTTTGAGCATTATCGCTAAAAGCGATAATGAAGAATTCACAACAAATGACCACGCTGACGGAAGTGCTGGAAAAGCTGGCGTCCCGTAAACAGGACAGGGAGTTTAAGATGATGGAAAAAGGGTTTACCATCGACCAGGAAAAATATTACGAACCTGCTGATCTCACTATCATTAAAGTATATCGTTTTGAAGGCGAATCGGATCCTTCTGATAATGCCATACTCTACCTGATCGAAGCACCTCACGGAATTATAGGTTATAGCCTGGATGCTTATGGCGCTTTCAGTAACCATAATGAAAATTACGAAGAGTTTATCCGCAAGATAAAAGTAGATGAAAGAGATGAGCAGGTCTTATTTGGAGAACTGGAATAAGCGCCACGTCATTCTATCCAGGCCCATTCGGCAACCTTGTTACGTGAAAATGATATCCTCTCCACATGCGCTGATGCGGGTGCAATCGGTTTTTCCCGGCATTTGTTCAACAACTTGGAAGATTGGCGAAGGTTTTTTAATTGTTCAGCCAGCAGTTCCCGCATATCTTCTTCCCATTCTTCCCAATCAATAGCTTCCTGGTAAGCAAGAACCGCTTGTTTTTCGTTGTATTCACAATACTGTAAAATCTCTGCAGGGCTGCTTCCGGGCAATAATTGTTTTGTTCCGGGCCATTTACGGTAGATAGGGCCTTTTACCTGCACGTGATCGGCGGGATCACCGCAATGCACATCCATATGCCCACGTAACTCATACATCGAATGACGACTATGTTGGGCAATTTCGTTCAGGCATTTACAGACCGAATGATCCTGGTCCGGGTACTGCAAAAGTTTTTCATATACAGATGTTCTTTCATGTTGTATATGCAGTAAATCGTGTAGTATTTCGGCACTCCTGGCAAAACGGTCCATAAAAATTGTTTTTCTAACTCAAAATGCCGAAAAAATTATGCCACGAAGCAGTTTATGTAATAACAATTTTCCATGGCATGAATCTTTCATGCAAACCATGTAAACCAATTTTATATTAAAATTTTTTGTGATGAAAAAAAAGTTTTTCCTGGTGATGATCACCGCATCGGTGGTAGCCTGTAATAACAGCAGCAAGGACAGTGTAGAAAAAGCAGATTCTACCAATAAGGCAATTGTTGATACAGCCCTGAACAACAACGCCGTAGTCATTGATGAAAACAGTTCTTCGTTTATTGTGCGGGTTGCCAATTCCGGTATGGCAGAAACGGCGATCACGTCATCGGCCCAGGAAAAAGCTGTTTACGAAGACGTGAAAAGCTTTGCAGGCATGCTTTACCACGATCACACGGCGTTGAACCAGCAGGTAAAAGATATGGCTGCGCGGAAAAATATTGTATTACCCGCCACGATGACGGAAGACAAACAAAAGGAAGTGGACGGGTTACAGGCAAACACAGGCAAGAATTATGATAAGGAATTCATTAAAGCAATGATCAAGAATCATGAAGCTGGAATTGATATGTTCCAGAAAGCAGTCCTGGATGCAAAAGATGCTGAAATCCGGGATTTTGCTGATAAAACCATCCCTACCCTACGGGCTCACCTGGATGCTGCCAAAGCCTTGCAGAAAAAATATTGGTAAAATGTTTCAGATGAGAGTAGAAATATTTACCCGGAACAGGGAATAATTTCAAGGGTAAGTGTAGCGGCAGGGGAAGTACCCGGCATCATTTTTAATTAGTTAGTCATTATATCCTTTAATCTAAATTAAAATGTATGAAAACAATAAAAATCATAGGAAGCTTCCTCCTGCTGCTGGCTTCTTTTAGTTGCTCTTCCCCGGCCTATGTACAAAAAGATGAAAGCATTAACCTGTCTGATTATAAGACCTATATGTGGGTAAATACCAGGGCTACGGAAAGCGATGAAGGCAAAAGGCCTATCGAATATGCAGATATCAGTATTCACAATTCCGTCAATGCCGAACTTAATAACTGGGGATGGCGGGAAGTTACCGACAACCCCGATGTATTAATAAGCTATGATGTGCTGGTAGAAAGAAGTACTGAAACCAACAGGGAAGCTGTTTACTCGCAACCTTTTACCCGGTATTATTATAACCCCTATACCCGGAGATATTCTACGATATATTATCCCTCCCAGTTCCAGGGTTACCAGGTATATGACAGTCCTGTAAGAGAAGGTACGATCACCCTCACCATGGTGGATGCCCAAAAAGACAAAAATATCTGGCAGGCATGGACAACGGAAAGATTATCAGGGTCACGGCTTACAGATGCAGAAATCAGGCGGAGCGTACGGAACATTTTCAAACAGCGTTCCTGACAATTTTATTACCTTATCCCAACCCTCATAAATAAAAGAAGCCCGGTAAAAAATATTTACCGGGCTTCTTCCTGAATTATGAAAAAATCGATCGACTATAAAAAAAATCATCATGCAAAAAGGAAGTCATAAACGACAATTAAGAAAACCACAGCAGCAGTCCCGCCCTGGGGATAGAAAAGAAAATGCGGCCACAACCCTTTAAAAAGACTCCCCGGATGCCAGTCTCACGCATCCGCCTTTAAAAACGCTTCCCACAAATCTTTCAGAAATTTAAATGTTTTTTCATTCAATTATACCTTTCTAATAAATATGCATGGGTGAGACACGCACCCGGCCGCAGAAGCACTCGCAGACCAAACTTCAAAATGTAGAAATGTGTCGAACAATTGCTGTTGCCAGAGAATCCTACAAGTGTTTTGTGTCTGAAATGTGTCGGAATCCGGATAATAAAAAAGGGCCTCATTGTCTGAAACCCTTTACTGTAGTAGTGACCGCGATAGGATTCAAACCTATAACCTTCTGATCCGTAGTCAGATGCTCTATTCAATTGAGCTACGCAGCCAACGGACGGCAAATATAAGGCAAAAAAGCAAAGCCGGGAAAAGTTGGTGACAATGAAACTGGGGGTTGACTAACAGCTAATAGCTAGAATTATTTACCTGTTCCTCCAATCCGGGACATACTTATCCAACAGGGCCTGGAATTCTTTATAATTCTTTAATCCCGACAAATCAGGATCCGAAACCAGGTTGTCAACATTCTTGTACCCTCTTTCATAAGCCTGTCGCAGGTATAGTATAGCCTGTTCGGGTTTATTCGCCAAAGCATAACTACAGGCAAGGGTATAATAATTCTTCGGCTTACCCGGATCAAGACGGATGGCATTTTGAATGTAGGTGATCGCTGAATCATACCGCTGCATAGCATGATATACCACTCCCAGGTTCAGGTTGGCAGATGCCGAATTGGGATCCAGTCTCACTGCCGTATTTAAATACCCAAAGGCAGAATCATTCATTTCCATTTTCATATAGGCAGCACCAATCTGGGTATAAGCAACTGTGTATTTACTGTCAAGCTGGATTGCTTTGCGGAAATAAACGATTGCCGAATCATAGGCTTTCATATCATCAAAGAAATTACCGATAGCAAAATAAGTCTGTGCCGTTACATCGCCGCGCCGGAAGATCTGCCGCTTAAAATAATAGCCTGCCGAATCATATTGTTTTAATTGCCTGAACACACTGGCAAGATTGGCCCAGATAACAACATTCTCCGGGTCAAACCGGAGCGCCTTTTGCATATTCACCCGGGCGGAATCATATTGTTTCATTCCCTGGAAGACCAGCCCGAGGTTGCTGTAATACTGGGGATTTTGCGGGTCCTTCTGTATCGCCTTACGGAGATACCACCTGGCAGAATCATAGCGTTTCTGGTCAAAGAAGGCCATCCCCATATCATTGATAAAGCTGGGGCTGTTGGGATCAAGCAACGATGTTCCTTTCAGGAAATTGGTGACCGAGTCCAGCTGGTTCTGGTCCCTGAATATCTTGAGCAGGTTTTTGGAAGCCGGTTTATAATCGGGTTTCAAAAACAAAGCCCGCTTGAAATAGGATTTCGCGGAGTCATAGTTTTTATCCTGCCCGTAAATAACACCAAGACTATTCAGGATAGAAGGATTACCCGGCTCCAACCTGACCGCCTGCTGGAAATAATTATACGTGGAGTCCGGCATCTTCAGCTCCTTGAACACCAACCCGATATTGATTAGCGCGAATGCTGAATAAGGATTGGCCACTAAGGCACGGCGGTAATAAAAATTGGCAGAGTCAAGTTGCTTTAAGGCAAAGCTGGCCCGGCCCAGGTTATTATAGGCTTCCTCGTAATTGGGATCCAGCGCCGCCGCCATGCGGTAATACACTTTTGCCGAATCATATTCTTTCAGGTCCTTGTAAAAATTACCGATATATACATTCACAATGGATTTATCCTGGTAGTTGGCAAAGGCCTTTGAATAGTAGATACGGGCAGAGTCATATTGTTTGGTCTCAAAGAAAGTTTTACTCAGCCCATTATAGGCATTGATGAATTTTGCGTTGGCGGCAATACTTTGCTTGAAATAAATGATAGCCTGCTCATAATTCTTCTTGTTATAGTTCACCCAGCCAATATTATTGCTGGCATAGGAATTTGTAGGGTCTATGCGCAGGGCTTTTTCATAATAACTGATGGCAGAATCTCCCTTTGATAAGGAATAATAATAATGACCCAGGTCTACATAGGCATCGGCATTATCCGGGCTCACTTCGATGGACTTATTATAATATTTAATGGCGGAGTCGGGACGATTCAGTGTTTTGTAGGCAAAAGCAAGTGTAACATAAGGATAACGCCAGCGGGGTGCCGCTATGATCGCTTTCTTGGCATAAAAGATGGCGCTGTCGATCTTATTATTATCCAGGTGCAAAGCGGAAAGCGTATTCAGGATATAGGCAGCATTCTTATCAGCTGCATAGGCTGTATACGCATACTGGAAAGCATTATTGATGTCCACCAGTTGACGGCTTCTTCCAAAATAACCCCTTGCTTTAAAGAAATACATCTTCCCGTTCAGGGTCTTTGCAAAATCAGGATCATCGGCTTTGATAAAATCAATGGCCCGTTCCAGCATATATCCCACTTCATAGAATTCCTGCTGTGCCACTTTTTCCATCCTGTTGAGGCTCGTGGCCACTTCGTCTGTCGCGTCTTCTTCATCGATCTGCGCCCGCAATTTTTGGATAGAGGAAGCATCCTTACAATCAAGATAAAGGTTGATCTTGCTTTGGGCAAAGTTGATGAACTCCACCGCCAGGGTAGATTGCGCATCCACCGTATAAGTAGTACCAGGATATTTATTTTCCATCAGGGTATAATAATAATCGGCCGAAGATTTCCCGATCAGCCGGCTTTCTTTCACCGCTGTATTGAATAAATTATACGCATCGATCAGGGCCGTATCCGCCGGCCCAAAACCTATCCCCCTTCCGCGCGGAGCTACAGCCGAGGTGCCGGGACCCCTGCCCTGTAATTTTTTGGTGTTGATCCATTTTCGCAGGTATGCGGTATCAACGATACTTACTACTTTTTCGCTCATTTCATTGCAACAGAAAAAGGGCACTTGTTTTCGCTTAAACCGTTGTTGTGCTATGGACGGAACACTCTTCTCTATGTATTTCTGAATTTCCGACAGGGTAATCGTATTGTCGATCGTGCCTGTGGAGTCGGCGGCTCCTGTCAATCCATCTACCAGGTAATAAGTGAATAATCCATGACCTGTTCCGATTGAAGCATCTTCAAGCGACTCCTGCCCGGCGCTGGTAGCGAGCATGATGATCTCCCCCTCTCTTTTTTCCGAAACGGCGGTATTTAAAAAACCCTGTCCTTCCGAGCCACCCGGTAATTCATTGCTCCGGCAGGCATCCATGATAAAAAACACTTCCACGCCTTTGGCTGTTTCCTTGCCGATCTTCGCTTTCAGGTTGTATAACTGGATCGCGCCTCCAACAAGATAGTTATTCTTATCACCGGCGGGGTTACAGTCATAAGCGAGGTAAAAAAACTGCTCCTCATCGATCGCATCCCCGTGACCGGCGAGATAAATAAACAGCCGGTCTCCTTTCTTGAGGCTCTTTACTTTCAGCCATTGAAATCCTTTGGTATAAAAATTTGCCGAGGTGGCTTGTTCATTTAAAAGCACATAAATATTATCATCCGGTAATTTGCCGCCTGCAGGGGATTTAAGAAAGTCCCTGAACATCTCTGCATCCTTATCAGCATAGGTCAGTGGCCGCACATATTTATACTTGGAAATGCCCATCACCATGGCAAAAGTTTGCGGGCCGATGATAGTGGTATCCCGGGGTTTGGGGGGCGCCTGTGCCCATGCCTGGTTGCAGGTTGCCGCAAAAAGCAGGCATCCAAGAACTATGGATAGGTTTTTTGGCATAAATTCGACGTACTAAAATACGGATTTACAGCGGAATGAATTCAATATCTGCTCACAAAAAAGCCACTCTTTTCGGGGTAACCCCCTTTTTTACAAAAACATAGAGTTATGTTAAGGATTAAAAAGTTGCAACCACAGCCTCAATTATAAAATCATTACCATACAACCAACCACTACAAAACCGTCGGATGAAGAAACCACTGCATAAGCACATCAGCCATCAAGCCAGGCGGGTACACCGCAATACCATTGGTCATTTTACCAAATACCTGTATGAGCGGGATACCATTTTTGCGACAATATGGGTGTTTATTTTCATTTTTGGCCTTGCTGCCATTCCACTCAATCTTGGATTTTTAAACCCGATTAAACTTAGTCTGAAGGATTTTGACTTCAATGATATTTCCTACTCCAAACTGCATGTTGGGGAAGAACCAAAGATCGATACCCGTGTGGTTATTATCAATATTGACCAGGCTAACCGAGGGGAGCTGGCCATGATGATCAACAAAGCGGCAACCTATCATCCAAAAGTGATGGCGCTGGATGTATTATTTGAAAAGGCTCACGACGACCCTGAACAAGATTCTATGATCAATGATGCTTTTGCACGTAACAAAAATCTTGTTGCTGCCCAGCGGCTTGCACCCAGCGGGCCTGATGGGGACACGATCAGAACACATGGTGATTATATCAAAACGGCGTCCCAGTATGCTTTTGTGAATTTTTTCCAGGACTCTTTATCTTCTATTCGTTACTATGAACCTTTCGAAAAAGATTATCAAAAAAAACTCTATAAATCATTTGCTGCACAGATCATTCAAATCTATGATAGTACTGCTTATAAAAAGTTGAAGAGCAAAGGAAACCACCAGACCCAGATCAATTATAGCAGGCGCCTCAACGGGTATATACACGTACACTGGCAAGAACTTATGGAAGACAAGTTTGATAGTTCTTTTTTAGAAGGTAAGATCGTCCTGTTTGGATACTTATCTGAGGAAGAGACCGATATCCTGGATAAGAAATTCACCCCTATGAATCACCGGTTCTATGGGAAGACTGTACCGGATATGAACGGGATCGTGATCCATGCAAATATTATTTCGATGGCTTTGGACGATGACTATGTAAAAAAGCTACCTTTATGGGCAAATATGCTTATTGCGGTCCTTGTGTGCTGGCTGTTTATGTCATTTTTTATCCGCTACTACCTTGAAAGTCATATCTGGTTCCATTTAGTTGCAAAGATTGTCCAAGTCATTTCGGCTATATTATTTGTCTGGGTCGGTGTGTATTTATTTAATAAATATCGTCTGAAGGTTGACCTTAAGTACAGTTTGATCGTCATTGTACTGGCAGTAGACGTGATCTATTTTTACGAAGCCTGGGCGGTCTGGATGCATAAGAAATTTAATTATAAGACGGTGTTTAAACCGCACCATCATTGATAAACGCTTAAACCTTAAACCCAAAACGATGAAAAAGTTACCATTACTCATCCTCTTCTGTTCCTTTGCAGCGATCGCTTCAGCACAGAACGATTTCATGCTGTACAGTTTCAAAGGGAATGTGTCCGTCGTGGAAAACAATGTAGAGAGCAAGGCCAAAGTGGGCAAACCCCTTAACAGCACTGCCACCCTGAAAATAGCAGCCGGTGGCACGGTTACCCTGATCTGCAATGAAGCCGCGATGTTTACCCTTACAAAAGCCGGCACTTACCCGCTTAGCAAATTCGGAGATTCCTGCAAGGTCAGCAGCAGTTCCGTCAGCGCCAACTATGTAAAATATGTATGGGCTTCAATGACTAAGTCCAGTGGTTCACCCGGCAGCAATCGTAAAGCCTATATGAATACAGTGGGTGCGGTCAGCCGTTCCATCAACAATATCTGGATCGATCCGCGGCTCGATACATTGAATTATTCAGGCGGGGAATTTCCGCTCTCCTGGAAATCCTATTCGGATGCCAAAGATTTTGAATTCTCCCTTTACAACTCTTCCAATATCAATGCGCCTATGTACAAGGCAGTGATCAGTAAGCTGAAGATCCCCGTTCCTACTTTTGTACCCAAACTTACCCCGGGCAGTTCTTATTTATGGACCGCATCTGTAAAAGGCGAAGAGAATGAAGAAATGAAAGTGCTGAACTATGTTACCAAGGAGCAATTCGCTATGGTACTGAACAGCCTTAAAAGCCAGGTCTCCGCCTATGAAGCCCCGGCTGAACAGGCCTATCGCTTAGCGTTTATGCTGGAAGATGCTCATTACCTGTCTGAAGCTTACCAGTATTATGTCAAAGCCGCTTCACTGGATGTGGCCAATGTACTTTACCGTTCAACGCTGATGTCATTTAAAAAAGATTACGAGATAAAATAAACCCTCACCCCCGATACGCTATTCGTTAACAACCGAAATTCAATTCAAATCCCCCTCTCCCGTTGCCGCGCTTTGCTCGCAATGACGGGACGGGGGATTTTGAATATTTGCACGTTCATAAACGAAATAAAACCTGGGGTAAGGTGATCTGAGTTTTTCTACATTTACAACATGAAAATTTGTTTCTGGTCAGTTGGCAAAGCGCATGAACCTTATGTAAAAACCGGGGTGGAAGAATTCACCAAAAGAATTTCCCGTTATTATAAAGTCGGATGGACGCTAATTCCCTTACCAAAGAATTCAGGGATGATGAGCGAGATGGACCTGAAAAGAAAAGAAGGCGAGATCATCCTCGACTGGTTGAGCAAGGACGATTACCTGGTAGCGCTTGATGAAAGAGGGAAACAATTCAATTCAGAAGGACTGGCGAAATTTGTACAGGCAAGAGCCAATGAAAGTATAAAACAACTGGTGTTCCTGGTCGGGGGCGCTTATGGTCTCGATGAGGCCGTCATAAAAAGAGCAGGTATTGTATGGAGTCTTTCCGAACTAGTCTTTCCTCACCAATTGGTAAGATTGATCCTTGCCGAACAAGTGTACCGGGCTTGTACCATCCTCAAAAATGAAAAGTATCATCACAAATAATAACTATTTTCGGTTTTAATCGGTTGTATCAATGGACTTGTCTATCACCCTTATCATTGTTATCATTACCTGTCTTGTTTCGATCGGTGGTTTCAATAACCAGAAGATCATTGATGATCTTATTTTCTATCCTCCCGCTGTTAACCGGGGGCAATGGTACAGGCTGGTAACCCACGGACTTATTCATGCCGACCCTGCGCATCTCATTTTTAATATGCTGGCGCTCTATTCTTTTGGCGAAGCTGTAGAAACCGCTCTATTCAGCAGTTCCTGTTTTTTTGGCGTCATGGGAAAATGGGTATTCCTTCTCCTCTATATCAGCGGGCTTATAATTGCCAGTATTCCCGATGTTATTAAACACAGGAATGACTATCATTTCAGGAGCCTGGGCGCTTCGGGGGCGGTTTCGGCTGTTGTTTTTTCCAGTATTTTATTATTACCCAAACTCGGTGTGGGTATTATTTTTATCCCCGGGATTCAAATACCCGGTTATCTTTTCGCTGTATTATACCTTGTCATCTCAGCTTACTTAGATAAAAAAGGCGGGGGAAGGATCAACCATGGAGCGCATTTATGGGGAGCCATCTACGGGCTGGTGTTTACATATATTGCCGTAAGTTTTTTCACAGAAATTAATATCGTGGAAAATTTTAAAGAACAGTTGCAGGCATCAAAGCCCTTTCTCCCTTCTTGTAACCCCTAGCAGTATACTGGTCTTTTCCGTCACTTTGAACCGTTCATCGATCCGCTGACCTACTACCCAGATGATACGCTGCTCACTCTCGATGATCCAGGTATTTTCTTTAACCGTCGCCGGAAGTTTAAGATCAATGAGAAACCTGTTGATCTTCTTTTTTTTCTTCATTCCCAGCGGGTAGAAATAATCACCGGTTTTCCATTTTCGAAGTAACAGGGGAAAGTGGATATCTTTTGCATCAAGACAAGCCCCGGAGTTTGTTGTTTTGGGTTTATGGTTTTTTGTTGTGGTCGTTTCAAATTGTAAGGTTCCCCCTGGATAGGAAATTTCTTTATCTCCCTCTTCAATAAGGATGTTTCCCGCTTCTGTGGAATCGGTGGGGCTGATAATGAACCAGTGCCGGTGTTTGATGATGCGGTAACTATTTCCGGGTGACTGGATATATTTGCCTGAATCGCTTTGAGCCAGTTTAAAAACTTCTTCTACCTGCCTTTCCTGGAAGCCATAATCAGAAATGATCCCGTAGACAAGTGCCCGGTTATTAAAGGCCATCAATTGCTTCACGGGAATGTGGACCTCTTTTCCTTTTACCCGGCAAAGTTTCTTTTTCAGGGCGGCCAGGGATTGCAGGTATAGCTTCTCTGTTTCTTTAAAACGTTCAATATTAGCGTACAGGTTCTCCCTTACCTGCGGGTAAACTTTGCTGAGAGCCGGGATAATCTCGTTCCTGAAAAAATTCCGTGTGTATTTGGAAGACTGGTTGGAGGAGTCTTCCACGTAATCCAGGTTTTGTTCTTTTGCGAAAGCAAGTAATTCTTCTTTGGAAAAAACCAATAATGGTCTCCGGATATAATCCAGGATAGCGGGAATGCCTGTAAGGCCGTGTAAACCAGTTCCGCGAAAGAAATTCATAAGGAGGGTTTCGATATTATCATCGGCGTGGTGTGCCGTGAGTAAGTGAATAGGTCCATGGTCGATAGTCAATGGTCCATTGAAAACGAGTTCCACGAACCAATCATACCTTAACTTCCTCGCGGCTTCCTGGATGGAAAGCTTTTCATCAACAGCATATTTTTCGGTATCAAACCCCTTCACAAAGATATCAACCCCGTATCTGTTGGCCAGGTTCCTTACAAACTGTTCATCTCTCTCACTCTCCTCTCCTCTTAGCCGGAAATTGCAATGAGCGATCGCGAAATCGCAGGCTGCCTGTTTGCATAGTTCGCATAAAACAACGGAATCCACACCCCCGCTGACAGCCAGCAACAGCTTGTCATTTGGAGAAAAAAGATGTGTCTTTTTAATATGCGCTATGAATTTTTCCAGTAAGTCCATGATCGTAATGAACAAAGAAACAAAATGTATTTTTGATTATGCCTGAAATATCTAAAAAGGAGAGAAAGCTCGACTGGACCTGCAGGATTCTAATGATCCTTGACATATACATAATCCTGGCCGGCTATATCAGTTACTTCCAGGCTAAATGGCAGTTAGTGTCACCTTTGATACCCCGCGATACAATAAACCAAATACTTTATGATACCAATGATGTTATGATGAGGGCCGGGATAATTGCAGGTATCCTTTTTTTAGCAGGCCTGTGGCTTTATACGTTTAATAAAAAGATCATTGCAATTATCTTATTTATTACTGTACCTGTTTGCTTTGAATTATTGATCAGTTTAGCCTGAGTATTGTATGACCGGCTCAAAAAGTAAGTTCTTCGTAGGCTCCTCTCAATTCCCCGTAAGCATGGTTATCTCCCGCTTTCTTTGCCTCCTCCATTCCTTTCTCATATACTTTGATCGCTTCATCAGCCTGGTCATTCCGTTCCAGGAGCTTCGCAAAATGGTAATAGGTACCTATATAGCCCGGTTCGCTGGTAATGATTTGCCGGAACAATCTTCCCGCGGTGACATCATCCCCGGTCTTGATATATTCTAAGGCCATTGCATGCTTTACAAAACTATCCCCGGGGTTTGCCTGGAGGAATTCTTTCAACTTTTCGATCCTGTCCATGTTGATATAAAAAATTTGTCCGAACCAGTAGCTACCGGATTTCGGAATTACATTTGCATCGCTTATCTTTGCTTTAGTTGCATAAACAACCTTTTGTCCCGGGTTAATTTGAAGGGCGCTTAGCAGTGAGCGAAGCCGGCTGCAAACACAAAAAAAACAATATGAAGATCCTGGTTTGTATCAGCAAAACGCCGGACACCACGGCAAAAATAGCTTTCACGGATAACAACACGAAATTCGATGTTAACGGTGTACAGTGGATAATCAATCCTTATGATGAATGGTATGCGTTGGTGCGGGCCATCGAATTAAAAGAAAAAGATGCGTCCACAACGATCCATCTCGTGACTGTTGGTGGAGCTGATGCGGATCCGATCATCCGCAAAGCGCTGGCGCTGGGAGGTGATGAAGCTATACGCGTGAATGCCGATAGCCACGACAGTTATTTTATTTCATCGCAGATCGCAGCCATTGCTAAAGATGGCGGGTATGACCTGGTCTTTGCCGGGAAAGAAACGATCGATTACAATGGTTCTTCTATTGGTGGTATGGTAGCTGAATTACTGGACCATCCTTATATAGCATTGGCCACCAAATTTGAACTGGCCGGAACCACTGCCACCGTGACGCGTGAGATAGATGGTGGAGAAGAGGTTTGTGAAGTGGCACTTCCTTTAACGGTAAGCTGCCAGAAAGGAATGGCCGAAGCCAGGATCCCGAATATGCGGGGTATTATGGCTGCCCGGACAAAACCTTTGAAAGTAGTTGAGCCTGTTACGGCCGATGCGCTGACCACGGTCGCTGGATTTGGCCTGCCTCCTGCAAAAGCCGGTGTGAAACTGGTGGCTCCTGACCAGGTGGAAGAACTGGTGAGATTGTTACACGAAGAGGCGAAAGCCATTTAAAATAAGGAATAAAAAATAAGGAATGAGAAAGTGCAGTACTCAAAGTGAAAGTCCAGTTTAACTGACTGACCCAACCAGAAACAATAAACTACAAACAATAAACTAATCACATGTCTGTATTGATTTTCATAGATTCAGCCGATGGCCATGTAAAAAAAGCCTCCCTGGAAGTTCTCACCTATGGTGCTAAAGTAGCAGGGTTGCTGGGTACTTCGGCTGAAGCTGTGGTACTGGGTACTGTTACAGAAGATCTTGCCGCCCTGGGCAAATATGGTGTAAAAAAAATTCACCATATTAATGACCACAGCCTTGATCACCTGGATGCACAGGTTTATACAAATGCCATTGCACAGGTGGCCGAAGCAACCGGTGCCACCGTACTGATTTTCTCGAATAACGTGGATGGAAAAGCTATCGCACCCCGTCTCTCCGTACGATTAAAAGCAGGGCTGATATCCGGAGCTGTTGCATTACCGGATACCGGCAATGGTTTTGTGGTTAAGAAAAATGTTTTCTCCGGTAAGGCTTTTGCCAACATCTCGGTAAGCACCCCGGTAAAGATCATCGCACTGAATCCAAACGCCTATAAAATTGAAGCGGGTGAAGGCACTGCGGAGGTGGTTGCTTTTAACGCCACCCTTCCCCCTGCCAAAGTAAAAGTGATAAATACGATCAAAGCCAGCGGAGAAGTACCACTGACTGAAGCCGAAGTGGTAGTAAGCGCCGGTCGTGGTCTGAAAGGTCCTGAGAACTGGGGCATGATTGAAGAGCTGGCAAAAGTATTGCATGCCGCTACCGCCTGCAGCCGCCCGGTTGCAGATGCCAACTGGCGCCCCCATAATGAGCATGTGGGACAAACCGGTATTGCCATTGCACCCAATCTCTATATTGCCATCGGTATCTCCGGTGCGATCCAGCACCTGGCCGGGGTGAACCGGAGCAAAGTGATCGTTGTTATCAACAAGGATCCGGAAGCGCCGTTCTTCAAAGCAGCCGATTATGGTATTGTGGGAGATGCATTCGAAGTAGTGCCCAAGCTGACTGCCGCCATTAAGAAATTGAAAGGAGAATGATAGGGATTTGAGAAATTGGCAAATTTCGGAATCGATAGTTCCCAATCACTGTCCCTTCCACCGAAAATTCCGAAATTTTGCTTTTGTGGTTTTTTATTACAAACTTGCAGTACCAATAAACCACCTTTCTATGAAAAAATCAGCCCTCCTCCTGTTATCTTTATTTGCCTGTTTTGCCCTTGCGGCCCAAAAGAAGCCCAGTAAGAAAAAAGACGATAAAAAGGAAAAAGATAAACCCAAAGGAGTTGATTATGTGCTCCAGGAAGGCCCGGTAGCGGATACAGCTACCAAATTTATCGGCATCATCAAATACCGCATTACCACTGATGATCCTTCCGACAAGGATTCAATGTTTATTGTATTTGGCGAAGACAAGATGCGCTTTATCATGTTCTATCCCGGTTACAAGGAAGGTGACATTTTCCAGGATAATATGATTGCCAACTTTAAAGACAGCAGTTTCATCGTTATGGACAACCGGGCCATGACCTACAAAACAGAAAAAGTAGGTGACCGAAACAGCGGTACGGTTTTTACCCTGAACAACTTTAAAAAAACAGGACTGATCCTGAAATACACCTGCCAGGAATATAGTGGTGAAATGACCACCAAAGAAGGAGACAGTTTTGAAGTGGCTGCCCTGCTGAGCAAGCAGCATTCCTATATAAGCGTCCCGGACTATAATTTCCTGAATATCCAGCCCGCCGTAATTGGATATAAAATTGTGTTGGGTTACAGGACAAAATCCTCGGAAAATGAAAATACCTATATCATAGCTTATAAGATTGAGCCAGGGAACGTAGACAGCTATTTTGACCTGGCCGGTTTCAAGGCAAAATAAGGGACGCCGGGACTTTCCCCGGGATTTTTATACGCCATATTTCAGCCCATTAAAACTAAAGGCTTAAATTCGTGGCTTCAATGAAGAAGATAGAATTGGAAATCGTGGCCCTGTCGCACAGCATTACGCAGACACATTCCTATGCGGTAGTGCTGGGGGAAGTCAACGGGTTAAGACGTTTACCGATCGTTATCGGCGGGTTTGAAGCGCAGGCTATCGCTGTTGCACTGGAAAAAATGCAACCCAGCAGGCCCCTGACCCATGACCTGATGAAAAATTTCATGACCGCTTTTGCCATAGACCTTCATGAAATCATTATCTGCGACCTGCAGGAAGGTATTTTCTATTCAAAACTAGTCTGCTCAACGGAGAACGATACGGTAGAAATTGATTCCCGAACATCCGATGCGATTGCACTGGCCGTCCGTTTTGGATGTCCCATTTATACCTATGAGAATATCCTGGAGAGTGCAGGTATCCTGATGGAAGATACAACCACCGCTACCGGCAAAAAGAAAAAATCCAAGCAGGAAGTACTGGTTGAAGAAGATGGTCCTACTGGAAATGAAGACTTGAAAACCATGACATTGGAAGAGTTGAATACACTTTTAAACGAGGTGCTGGACAGTGAGGATTATATCCGCGCCATTGCCATCCGGGATGAGATCAATAGCCGGGGAAAGAAGCGCTGATCAGGACCTTTTATTCACTGTATCTACTAAACCCTTCCCAGTGATAGTTTTTCCTAACTGCAAGATCAATCTTGGACTGAATATCCTCCGCAAAAGGAGTGACGGTTATCATGACCTGGAAACGATCTTCTATCCTCTCCCCTTAACTGATGTACTGGAAATCATTGAGCAGAAACAACCGGAGCGCACCGTTCCTATTCCTTTTACCACAAGTGGTTTGAATATTCCTGGCGACACATCCTCCAATATCTGCGTAAAAGCTTACCGGCTGCTGAAAAAAAGATTTCATTCCCTTTCCTTTGTGCAAATGCACCTTCATAAAGTTATTCCTTCGGGCGCCGGGCTTGGGGGCGGCAGCGCTGATGCGGCATTTACCCTGCAATTACTGAACAGGAAATTTGAGCTTGGTCTTTCACACGATGACCTGATTGATTATGCAGGGCAGCTCGGGAGCGACTGTCCCTTCTTTATTATCAATCAACCTTGTTTTGCTTCCGGAACCGGCGGGTTACTGGAAAAGATCGATCTCGACCTGTCAGCCTATCAATTTGTGATCGTGCATCCCGGTATTCATATTGATACAGGGAGGGCTTTCCTGAATATTGTTCCGGCACCTTCAGAAACATCCATCAGGGAGATTATTAAACGACCTTTACAGCGCTGGAAAGATGAACTGATCAACGATTTTGAAAAGATCATCTTTAAAGATCACCGGGCCATTGTTGATATAAAAGATGAACTGTACCGGCAGGGTGCGATCTATGCTTCGATGAGCGGAAGTGGCAGCACGGTCTATGGTATCTTTGAAAAAAAATCATCCATCTCTTTATCTTTTCCCTCCTCCTATTTTGTCCGGCAAATCAACCAGCTAAACTAAGCAGTGCTTCGAGGTCCAGTGGAGCCGAGATCATTTCTAAATTACCGGCTGCATCTTTTGGCCATTCTTCTTTGGGCCTGTCCCAGTATAATTCAACGCCGTTACTGTCAGGGTCATCCAGGTAAATAGCTTCCGAAACACCATGATCAGAAGCACCGGTCAGCGGGTATTGAGCGGTGACCAGCCTTTTCAGGGCAATAGCAAGATCCTTTCTCGTTGGGTAAAGAATAGCTGTATGATAAAGTCCCGCCGCCTTCACCGGCGCAGGTCCTGCATTTTTACTGTGCCAGGTATTCAGCCCAATATGATGATGATAACCGCCGGCTGAAATAAAGGCCGCACTATCGCCATAGTATTGCTGTAGTTCAAACCCGAGCAGGTCGCGGTAAAATTTTAGTGATTTTTCCAGGTCTGTAACCTTTAGATGCACATGACCGATGCGGGTACCCGCGGGGATTGTATATGACATAGATTATTTTGTATAAAAGTAATTAACCAGGAGAAATTTTGAGGAATAAGAAATAAGGTTGCTTCGCCTTTGCCTCGCAATAAGAAATAAATAATAAAAAATAAGGAAGTAAGACTGTCCTTTAAACAGCTTCTTAGGACTGCGGGCGAGGGCTTCCAGATTTCTTCCTATCTTGCATGAAATTTATCGTTATTCAACTCAAAGTTTACATATCCTTCTTCCTGCAAAAGAATCTCGACCTGCTCAATCATCGAGGTTAACCCTGCATCCCTGACCGGAGGAGTTTTCCCATTCGCTTATTTACCCATATCCCTAATACCTATTACCTATTACCTAATACCTATTTCCTAATACCTATTTACTTATCATGCAACTCATAAAAAATATATCCGAAAAGACACAATATTACCTTGAACTCGAGGAACGATACGGGGCGCATAATTATCATCCTATTCCCGTGGTGCTTCACCGGGGCCAGGGAGTTTCTGTCTGGGATGTAGACGGCAAACAATATTATGATTTCCTGAGTGGTTATTCCGCCGTAAACCAGGGTCATTGTCATCCTGCTATTGTTGCGGCGCTTACCGAACAGGCACAACAACTGACCCTGACAAGCCGTGCTTTTCACAGTGATCTCCTTGCTGAGTATACAAAATTCATTACACAGTATTTCGGCTACGATAAAGTGATGCCCATGAATACGGGTGTTGAAGCTGTGGAGACGGCTATCAAACTTTGCCGCAAATGGGCTTACGAAGTAAAAGGGATTGAAGAAAACAAAGCTGTTATTATCGTCTGTGAAGGAAATTTTCACGGGCGCACTTCTGCTATTATTTCCTTCAGCAGTGACCCTGCCTCCCGGAAAAATTTCGGACCTTATATGCCCGGCTTCAAACTCATACCATTCAATGATACCGTTGCCCTGGCCAAAGCATTAGAAGATAAGAATGTTGCCGGTTTTTTAATGGAACCTATACAGGGTGAAGCTGGTGTTGTCGTTCCGGATGAAGGTTACCTGGCCAGCGCAAAATCACTTTGCGAAGCCGCCAATGTCTTATTTATCGCCGATGAGATACAAACGGGTCTTTCGCGAACCGGTCAGTTGCTCGCCTGTGACCACGAAAAGGTAAGACCTGATATACTTTTACTTGGCAAAGCACTTAGTGGCGGAATGCTTCCTGTAAGCGCCGTGCTTTGTGATAATGATATTATGTTGACGATCAAACCAGGCGAACATGGCTCGACATACGGGGGAAACCCGCTGGCCTGCAAAGTAGCGATCACGGCATTGCAGGTACTAAAGGATGAAAAGATGGCAGAGAATGCAGCGGCAATGGGTGAGCTTTTGCGCGATGGATTGAGCGCATTAGCTTCTCCTTATATTGCGACCGTACGTGGAAAAGGATTACTGAATGCAATCGTTATCCGGCATGCCAACAAAGATGCTGCCTGGGAATTATGCTTGCAGTTAAAAGAGAACGGGCTGCTGGCCAAACCAACACATGGTGACAAGATCCGCTTTGCGCCGCCGCTGCTGATCAACCGTGAACAGGTTCTGGAATGTGTGAAGATTATTGGCGAAAGTTTGAAGGTGCTGGAGTAAAAACTAGACCGGAAGACCGAAAGACCGGAAGTCCGGAGCCGGTCGATTATAAACGCAGACCTATCTTACTTTCGAAGCGTACTTTCTTATTGCGAGGCAAAGCCGAAGCAACCTTATTTTTTATTGCGAGGCATAGCCGAAGCAACCTTATTATTTATTCCTTATTATTTATTCCTTATTTCTTATTTTCTTTGCTTTATGGACCACCGCGAAGAGCATATGAAAAGCAGTGAAATGTTACGTGATATCGTGATCGGTATGAGTGACGGACTTACTGTTCCTTTTGCCCTGGCAGCCGGGCTCAGCGGCGCCGTCAATTCTACTTCGATTATCGTGATCGCAGGGATCGCAGAGATAGCCGCCGGTTCAATCGCCATGGGACTGGGCGGATACCTTGCCGGCAAAACAGAGCAGGATCATTACCGCAGTGAAGAGAAAAGAGAATATTACGAAGTGGATAACCTGAGAGAAAGGGAGATCGAAGAAACCAGGGAATTTTTCGCCAATATAGGGCTTAGTACAGAATTGCAGGCTAAAGCCACCGAAGAGATTGCCCGGGATAAAAAACAATGGGTTGATTTTATGATGAAGTATGAGCTGGGACTAGAAAAGCCGGATCCGAAAAGGGCGACCAAATCAGCATTGAACATAGGGATATCCTATATCGTTGGAGGACTGGTTCCCCTGGGCCCCTATTTCTTTGTCAGTACCCCGCTGGAAGGATTGAAGATCTCCGTGATCGTTACCCTCCTTTGTTTATTCATCTTTGGTTTTTTTAAAAGCCGGCTGACCGGTGTGAACCAGTGGTCGGGTGCGCTGCGGGTAATGCTGATCGGTGCAATAGCAGCAGGCGCGGCCTTTGCTGTCGCAAAACTATTCGGGGGATAGTCCGGAGTCCGAAGACTGAAGTCCGAAGCCGGTCGTTTAAAATCGAAGTTGACTTTCTGTTCCGGAGTCTACCTCACTTCCTTATTTATTATTTCTTATTCCTTATTTCTAATTCCCTTTAATAAACCTCTTATTCAAAACCTCTCCCCCACAAACCAGCTTCAGAAAATAAAAACCTTTATTCAACCGGCTGATATCAATCGTAACGATAGTATTGCCCGTTTCAACTGATCCGTTTTGCCGGAGCATTGTTCTTCCATTAATATCCATGACTATTATGGTAAATTTATCGTTCGCTGGTGCCATCAGGCTTACGTTCACTTTATCTGCAGCGGGATTAGGAAACAGCGCATCAATAGTAACCAGTAAAGGTTTTTCGCCTTTTATCAGCAGGATCGGGCTCAGCTTGCTGTGGTTATCAATATCCACCTGCCTGAGCCGGTAATATTGTTTGGTACCGGCAGGAGTAGTATCTATAAATGAATAATCCAGGGAATTATTACTGTTGCCTGCTGACGCCAATGAATTTACAAAACCGATCACGTTATATTGAATGCCAGTTGCAGAACGCTGCACTTCAAAACCAAGATTGTTGAGTTCCGTAGCGGTTGACCAGCGCAACCGGTTAAAGCGTCCTTCATTAGTACCGGTAAAACTGCTGAGCAGCACCGGGACAACAATATTGCTTCCACCGATAGCAAGATCATTACCTGCTAAACGACCAAGCGCAAAACTGCCTGACAGGGCGCTGGCTCCCCAACCGTAAAGTCGTAACGTAATGATCGTACCCGCAGGCAGGTTCTGCAAAGAACTGATACCGGTTAAATTAACTGTAGCCTGGGCATCACCCGCTGTCGCCGTTCCCGTATAGGAAATAGCAGCTCCCATATTTAATCCCGCAGTGGTAAAGCCATCCAGGCTGTATTGCCACTGGAAAGAGTTCGGACCGGTAGCAGATCGCCGGAAATTAGCATTCAGGGTGGCTAAAAAAGCCTGGTAACCGGTATTGACCTGTACCGAAAACTGGAAATACTCATTGGCCACAATGGCATCCGGTAAATTAACCGCTCCCCAGCTATTGGCACTATACGCATTGGCGAGGGCGGCTGCATTGATGCCGGTGCCCCTGCTGATCGAAGAGGCTGTAAGATGTGGGTCCACGGTTGTTGGCGCGACCGCAGTTTCATCGCCGATGGCACCAATAAAATCCCAGGCGATAACCTGTGCGCAGATCCTGTTCATCATCAAACAAAACAGCAGGAAAAAACAAATCTTTTTCATAAAAGAATTTTTTAAATAAATGAGCTGACTTGTCAAAACTTCCGGGCTGTTCAATCATAAAGATTGAATGCCTTTCTTTTACCGGCGTAACAGTTGGGGATAAGTGAAGGGGGATATAACCAAAACGAATTTAGTTTCAGTTATTAATAAGAAGAAGAGAAAAAAACGGGTTCAGCAGTGAAAAAAAAGAAGATCCTTATTGTTTGACCAGGCGGAACATCGTTTTTTCACCATCCGCGGAAGCGGAAAGCTGGTAAACGCCTGCAGCAATCCCGTCCGTGTTGACAGGGATCGTATTGGTTCCGTCTCTTACAGGCGATTGCCATTGCCTGACCAGCGCACCGTACATATTATAAAGCCGGAAGTCGACCGTTCCCTGTCTGGCTGCACTAAGTGTAAGCTGTGCATTGTCATGAACCGGGTTAGGGGCCAGCCCCGTGATCAGCAAGCCTTTGCTGCCATTAAGAATGGCAACCGTATTGGAATAGCGGGTGGCTCCTGTAGTTCTGTTGGCCCTGATCCTGTAAAGATTCGTTCCGGGGCCTGGGTTGACATCGGTATAACTGTAATTGAGTTGTTGTGATACCGGGTTGATCGTCGCGATAGTTTGATAAGTAGTATTGTTGATGGAACGCTGCAGTTCGAAATCAAGAACATTATCTGTTTCCATTACTTTCCAGCTGATATCGGCGCTGCCGTTTCTTTTTTGTGCGCGGGCGGTGATGAAGAAGTCGAGGGGAAGGATAGCGCCATTGTTGGAAACCACAAAAGGATATTCTAAAGCAGTACCATTAAAATAGCCGATTGATATAGTGGGTACGACAATAAACGTACCTGGTAAAATAAATGCACTTGGAGTTAGTCCAGTTTGATGGATATTCCAAACATTTGAAATGTTGACTCCTACTTCAACAGGCCCTGAATTATTGTATAGTCCTCCACAATCCGCCGGGTATGAATAACCAAAACCTATCGTCGCGGCAGGACTATTAGTCGAACTGCTGATATACCAGGTTCTTAATACGGAGGCCAGATCATTATAAATGGGGGGAGTAATTGGCTCAACAATCCTGGCTGAATAATTCGCTGTGGGTGCACTGGATACAAATAATGGATTTATACTGGATAACCCTATAGGAAATAATTTACCGGAAAAAGGATACGGTCCCGGAACATTATTTAATGTCAATTTTCCCGTTCCATTTGTTTTCACATAACTGGTCACTTGTGTAATTCCTATCGTTCCGGTTACAGTTAAATTATTATTTCCAAGCTGAATAAGACTATTTCCATTTAGTAGGGTTACATTGCCAGTGAGGGTTTTGTCTGTTATCATGGTAACGGTGGTTGGATTGCCAACCTCTAATCCCCCGGAAGTGGGAAGTATTAATGATCCAGTACCACCGAGCTCGGCAGTCAATCCATTGATAATAAATTTGCCTGAAGTTCCTGCCGTAATATCTCCATTTCCTCGTATTCCATTCCGGAATGTCTTGGTCCCGGTATTCTGAAATGTAATATTAAACGCTGTTTCGAAAACCCCATTGATAACAGTTGGATTATTTGCGCCAACAATACCAACTGCACTCAATAACCTGAAAATGGGAATAGTAGATGCATTTACATTAGGGAAATATGTAACTCCGTCTGTGGAGAAAGCTACATCCATTTCCAATGCGGAAGCATTTTCGTAAACAAAATTGGATGCATTTACTCCAGTTCCGGCACCGGTTAACCCACCAGCTGTAACCCGAAGGATACCACCCGTTTTTATAAGTGCTGTTGCGGTAGCAGGGGAAAATACCGGTGCTGTGCTGGCGAAATTAAGGATAAAAATTCCGCCTGACTGTACAATGAGATCGTCCCCCGATAGATTATCATTGATGGTGAGGATACCAGTGAGATCTGTCAATATTCCCCCACTTTGAATTACGACCTCGTCCACGGTTACTGGCGCAATTAAAGTAACAGTATGCCCACTTTGTATAGTTATTGTATTATCTGCGCTTGTCGGAGTTGAACTGGCCGGTCCCCAAATGGAATTGTCCGGAGAAGACTCCCAGGTACTGGGCTGATCCCAGGGTCCGGTCTGAAAAGAACGATAAAAATTTTGCCCAAAGGATAAAATGCACACACACTGAATAAAAAGCAACAAGTAAACCTTCCGCATAGTTCCCATTTTAGGATAGACAATAGTTTCCGGGCAACGGTGTGTATTTTCTAAAGGGCGGGAAGGATTAGCTGAACAGTAAGACGAATCTATGTTATTATTTAAACAGGGAGAATTAAGGGTATCCACTTTTTATCCTCACCGTTTCCCGCTCCACTTGTGGGCAGGGTGAGGATCAGACAGTTGTTTGCTGTAAAAGATTAACGGGATAGTTCTTTTTTTTCTGCAGGGATTTTCATATCGGGAAAAAGAGCCGATACCAGCATGATCGCCGATGACAGTAAAATAAAGTACAGACCTGCTTTTTTCACCGGGCAATCACCGGCCTGGCAGGCAGATAAAATAAAGAAATTACGGATCGCCCAGCCCAGATTGAGCGCTGTAACAAAGAGGTTGAGCCGTTTGGCCCAGATGCGCTGGACAAAATTACCAACCAGGAAAAAAACAAGGAGCACAAAATGGAAATAACCGGGTTTACCAAAACGGGTGCCTGCACTTTCCACCCCTGTAATGGTGATATCCTTTGATTCAATAACGACCCAGGGGATAAAACAGGAAACCAGCAGGAGAATTGCTGCGGCAAAACCGATCCATTTCATGTAGCGCATAGCAGGTAGTAAGTTATAGTTGTAAGAAATAAGCCGCGAATGGGCGCAAGATACGGTTAGTGAAGATTGAAACGCTAAGAGGATTGAGAGATTATAGAAAAGCTCCGGGTTTCTCGCAGCGGGCGCCGAGGAGCAGCGTCGCAACGAAAACTGTTTAGACGTCATCTTTGCGTTTAAGAATCTACGACTCCGCGTCGCCGCCCCATTGCGTTCGCCGCGAGAAACCTAAACTGCGGGAAACAAAAAACCCCGGAAACCCGGGGCTTTCTATTCCGGAAGAATTGTCTTTATAATTTAATTCCCACTGTAAAACTCAGCACCCGGTGTTTATTCTTATCATCGGCGCTACTATTGCTTCCACTCTGCAATTTGGCCAGCCCGAAACCATAGTTTACACCCAGTACTATATTCGAAGTCTCGATACCAGCGGTACCATTCAAACCATAATCAAATCGTTTCAGGATACCGTACCCTGCGCCTTCTTCATAATCAAGCGTGGAAGGATCGTCATTGGACCATTCGATATTTTTTTCACTGTGAAAACTTGTGCCCAGGAATTTCCCGTCCACTTTATTTTTCCCGGCAATACCAACTGCGATATAAGGACCCGCTCCTACAAAAAGACGGATTGGGCCAGGCGTCTTGAAAACAAAATTCGCAGGGACCTCGATATAAAAAGGATTAGTGGTAGCCCGGTAATAAGTAGCATCCGTGGTCTCCCCGGACTGGGTCTTGGATCCCTTCCCGGTAAACAGGATACCCGGCTGGAAAAAAATGAAGGGAATAACTTTAATATTTCCTGTAAAACCGACCTGGAAACTGGTCAGCATTTTATTGTCATCGATATCACCATCATTGGTGATGGTCACATTGGCGAGATTGATCCCCCCTTTGAGTACCTGGGCATTGACAGAAAGGAAAGAACAAACCAGTAAAGCAGCAATTAAAAGCCTTGTTTTCATATAAATACAGTTTGATTTATCCCCCATTTGGCAAAAGTCTTGCCAAATTCAAGGTTTCTCGCAGCGTACGCAAAGAGTTGGCGCCGCCGCGTAACGCTACTTTTTAATTAGTCATTTGCCATTTTTCGCTGCGTCGCTATTT
Source organism: Chitinophagaceae bacterium (assembly GCA_039921505.1). Lineage (GTDB taxonomy): Bacteria > Bacteroidota > Bacteroidia > Chitinophagales > Chitinophagaceae > JJ008. Next base: position 94,003 of record JBDSBR010000038.1, on the reverse strand, counting down.
CCTTGCGTCCGCTTGCGAGAAAAAACAAGGGGCTTTGCGGGAGAACTACATACCGATCGAGAAAATAAACACATGCTGTCTTTCAAAAGTAGAAAGCACCTGGTTATCAGGACCGGCCATTTCACTGAAATTTTTCAGACCTTTTTCTTTGAGTTGCTGTACTTTTTTGCCTGCATCAGGGCTAAAATAGGTAATGGCGGGAAAATTAAAATGACCCGTCTGGTGCAGCCCGATGATCATCAGGCCATCCGATAGAATAGCGTGAGGATAGGGCATCGCCGTTTCATATTTTACTGTAAAGCCGATCTTTTTCCAGAAGACCAGAGAAGTAGCAAGGTTTGTAACCGGGTGACAGAATTCACCGAAGACACCGCATTGTTTATTGGGATATTTTTCAGGACTGGCATAATCCTCCTGTTTCATGTTCAGCATGCTTATTCCAGTAGGTTGTACAAAGCCTCCCAGGTTGGAAGCCAGCATAATATTAAACCCATCAGGACTTTTAAAATAGTATCGTTTGATCGGGTCGCCGGGTTTGGGTTGTTGGGTAAAAACAATTCCCTCCTTTTCGAGTTCCCCGGCTGTTTTTTCAATATCGGTTACATAATACGTAAGACCTATATAAGGTGAACCATCTTTTCTCATCATGATCAGCAGGCTTCCATCGCTTACTTGTGCCCAGGGAACTGGAAATGTATTAGACCCTGTTTTTTTAAAATCAAGCTTCTCATAAAAAGCCACTGAAGAATCAAGATCCGGGCTGGTTATATAGACACAGGCTACTTCACCAAGTTTGGATTGGGAAAAGGTGGTTGTTGAACAAATTACTAAGAAAGCAACGATCAATATTTTTTTCATACTTCTTTTTTAAATAGCTCGAGGTCGGAAGTCCGGAGTCCGGAGCCGGTCGTTTACAACCGAACCCGCATCTTCCTTTCGAAGCGCCCTTTCTTATTCCTTATTCCTTATTTCTTATTCGCATATGGGTCAAGCATTATTATAAATCTTTATCACCGGGTCCCTCAGGGCTGCACCTTCTTTGCTACTGTAAAAATAAATAACATCCGCGATCGTTTCCGGCGTCACCCATTTGCTGAAATCAGCATCCGGCATGGAAGCCCGGTTAGGAGCTGTATCGATCGTGGAAGGAACGATCACACAGGTTACCACATCATTTCCTTTTGCTTCTTCATTCAGCAATTCGGCCAGCCGGAAAATAAGGGATTTAGCCAGCCCGTACGCTACCGTTCCTTTGCTGTTCCTCATATCGGATCCTGGTTTAGAGCCGACCAGGAATATCCGCCCGCTCCGCTGTTGCATCATCTGCAGGAAAACAGGCCTGGCAACATTGTAAGCAGTTTCAAAATTCAGTTTAAATTGTTTTGCGACATCACTCGTTTTGGTGGCTGCGATCTTTCCCATTGCAAATCCACCTACTGTAAGTATTGCCGCATCAATACGCCCATGTTTGATAGCGACTAGTTCGGCAAACTGGCGGGCGGCATCTTCATTCATCAGGTCCACCACGGCGGTTTCGAAATGATTGCCTTTGATATCGATGATTACGGTGTCATTCGGGATAACAGTACCTACTACAAAATAACCTTCGGCCAGGAATTTTTTCACAACGGCCTGTCCCAGATTACCGGAAGCCCCTGTAACAATGGCTGTTTTCATGATCGTTTGTTAAGATACGAAAGTAGTGAAAGTCAGGAAGTCCGTAGCACGGAGTCCGAAGACAGTCGTTTAAAGCAAGTTCTCTGCCACGGATTAGGACGGCATTACTTTCTCATTTATTATTTCTTATTTCTTATTCCTTATTTCTTAAGTAACTTTATACGTTCCCTTTTATGGGTAAAAAAACAGCTTTACTGCTCCTCTCCTGCATGCTGCTTGTCCGCCTGCAGGCACAGCTCTGCACAAGACCGGGTCAAACACCCGTATCCGCTATCCTTGTTTGTGGTTCTCAGGCTTTCCCTGTAACTACACCCTCTTTTTGCGGGCAAAGCAGCATCCCTGTTCCCTGTGCTGATGGGTTTCCTTACACAAATAAGAATCCCCTATTTTACCGGATGTCCTGCTTTAGTGCAGGTACACTGGGATTTCTCATCACTCCCGCCGATCTTTCAGCGAATTACGACTGGCAACTCTTTGATATCACGAGTACCAACCCGGATGATATATTTACCAACCCGTCATTGTTTATTGCCTGCAACTGGTCCGGTGATCTCGGGGAAACAGGTGCATCGGCCGATGGTACGAGCCTGACTGTTTGTTCCGGCCCACAGAATCTATACAGCCAGATGCCGGATATTATCCAGGGACATACCTATCTCCTGATGATCGTCAATCAAAGTGGTTCTAACAGCAGTTGTGAATTGTTATTTACCGGCGGTACCGCCAGTATCACGGATGCGGTAGATCCGCACCTGCAAAGTGCAAGAGCCAGTTGCAATAGTACAGAGGTCGTTGTACGCCTGAATAAAAAAATACAATGTTATAGTATCGACCCCAGTGGCACTGACTTCATATTAAGCAGCGGTGCAACCATTACTGCAGCTACACCCGGTGTTTGTGACCCGGTATTTGGAACAGATTCCGTAATCCTTTCCTTAAGCCAGTCCCTGCTCATCGGCAACTATAGTATTACTCTTGCAACAGGCAGCGATGGTAATACCCTGATAGATGCCTGTAGCCGCTCGATCCCCGCCGGGGAAGTTGTTCCTTTTAGCATTGGCATTTTAGTTCCTACCCCCTTTGACAGTATTACAGCACCGGGCTGTTCGCCAAAATACCTGGATTTTATTTTTTCTAAACCTATGCGCTGCAGTTCCGTAGCAACAGATGGAAGTGATTTTATCATTACTGGCCCCCAGGCGGTGACAGCGAATTTTAACCCTGCTACCTGTGGGGCAAGCGGGAAAAATTTCAGGATCCGGTTGAGTTTAACCACCCCCCTGTTAACCGGCGGAACTTATACAGTACAACTGGCAAGAGGTACAGATGGCAATACGATCGAAGATGAATGCGGACAGGAGACACCTGCAGGAGGGATCCTATCATTCACCCTGAATGATCCTGTGTCTGCCATCTTCACGTATAATATGCCACCTTCCTGTAATGCTACGACAGCTTCTTTTTTCCACGACGGAAATGGGAATGCGACTTCCTGGGACTGGAATTTTGGAAATGGCGACCGCAGCATTGAACAAAATCCCGTGCGTATATTTAATACACCAGGGCCAAGACCTGTACAACTGATCGTTTCCAATGGCAGTTGTACTGACACTACAATGCAAACACTGGTTATTGGTGGGCACCTGGTTGCCGACTTCTCAGTTACCAGTATTGTTTGCCCCCTTGATACGATCCATTTTGACAATAAAAGCAGCGGTGGTATTGACAGCTGGAAATGGGATTTTGGAAACGGTAATACCAGTACTATAAAAACACCGGTTGGGTTCTATTATGCGGAACTCGGGAGAGATGCTTTGTACACGATTACACTGATCGCCTATAATTCCGTGATGAATTGCGGTGATACGGTCAGGAAAGTCGTAAAAGCATTAAGTCATTGTCATATCAATGTCCCCTCCGCCTTTACGCCCAACGGGGACGGGCTCAATGATTTTTTATACCCGCTGAACGCTGTAAAAGCTGACCAGCTTGAATTCAAAGTATATAACCGCTATGGGCAACTGGTATTTTTCACCCGTGACTGGACACGAAAATGGGATGGCCGTATCAGGGGAATATTACAGGATACAGGTATCTACGCCTGGATGCTCCGGTATACGGACAGGGACAGGAGAGAAAAGATTTTCCTGAAAGGGACAACACTTTTGTTGAGATAATAACTGATAGATAATAGATGTTTTCTGAGATAATAGATGATAACTGATAGATAATAGTTTATTAAAGCAAGATCATTACTAAAGGATTGAATCCTCACTTGTAAGAAATAAAAAATTAGTGGGATGGAAGATTCTCCTTTTCTTTGAGTGGTTCATGCCAATGAGAAAGTTTCAATTTTGAAGAACTATCATCTATCAGTTATCATCTATCATCTATACAATATAGTTCCACCCATAAACATCCTCTTCCCTTCCCGCCCGTATGGCTTCAAGTTTTGTTTTGATCCTGTTCAACAGGTTGCCCGGGCCATATTGGGGTAAATGATGATCAACACCGTTGAGATTGATGGTTTCAATGGGTGCTACCACGGCAGCAGTACCGGCACCAAATGCTTCAGTGATAGTCCTGTTCCGGAAAGCGTTTTCAAGTTCATCCAGGGATATTTTTCTTTCTTCTGTTGCATAACCCAATTCATTTGCCAGCACCAGTAAGGAATCTCTTGTAATACCGTCCAGGATAGAATCAGATAAGGGAGGCGTTACAAGGATTTCATCTATTACAAACATGACGTTCATAGATCCGGATTCCTCGATGAATTTATTTTCTATCCCGTCTGTCCATAATACCTGGTCATAACCAAGTTCCCTGGCCAGTTTGGTAGGGTAATAAGCGCCCCCGTAATTGCCGCCGCATTTGGCAAAACCGGTACCGCCACGTACTGCCCGCACATAATTTGTTTCCACTTTTACCCTGATCGGTCTTGCGAAAAGTTCGGGTACTGGTCCGGTGAAAACAACAAACCTGTATTGCTCGGAGATCTTTATTCCAAACCGCGCCTCGCTGGCATATACAAAAGGACGGAGGTATAACGAGGTGCCCGGTTGTTTGGGAACCCAGGCCTTATCAGTCTCCACCAGTTTCAGCAACCCTTCCAAAAAGACCTCTTTGGGCGGAACTGCCATACACATCCTGTCGAGTGAGCGGACAAATCGTTCATAATGTTTTTCCAGCCGGAAAATATTTACGCCCCCATCATCCATGCGAAAAGCCTTCATCCCTTCAAAAACAGTTTGCCCGTAATGGAGGGCCAGCGTGGAAGGGTTGAGAGAAAGATTGGCAAAAGGAAGGATCATCGGTTGCTGCCAGGCTCCTTCTGCATAATCACAGATAAGCATGTGATCGGACACATACCTGCCAAATTCAAGGTGATCGAAATCCACTTCATGGATCTTTGAATGATTCGTTTTTTTAACGGGGATCTCAGTAAGTAATTCCATATAGCTGATTTTATTGTGAGTGTTTATATTGAGCGGTTAATGATAAAGGCATTGTCCAAAAGCTGAAGCCCCGCTTTCGGATAATATTCCATGGCGGTTGGTACAGATAATAAAAGGACCATGGATTGTTCTCCTGCTTTTTCCCTGGTCAGCTGTATCAGCTTTTTCCCGACCCCCATTTTTTGATGGTCTTTCCGAACGGCCAGGTCAGCGAGGTAACAGCACCAGGAGAAATCAGTAATCGAACGGGAAACTCCGGCCAATGTATTTTCGTTCCAGGCAGTAACTACCAGGTTGGCATGGTCGTACATTTTTTCTATTCGCAACTTATCCCTTGTCGGTCTTGATAAACCAGCATCCTCATAAAGTTCAATGATCTCTTCGGCGGTGGGAATAATGTCCGTTCTGTAAATGATTTCCATGCTATTATTTTATTTCGTTGTGTTCTTCGTGCATCCTTTGTGTACGTTGTATTCCTAAAATGATGGAGCACAAAGGATTTTCTTTTCGTCATGTTCTTTGTGTACCCTTTGTGTCCTTTGTGCTCCTGGAACATTTAGCAAAAAAAGTGCACTAAGGACATGAGGGCTATATTTATATTTTTACTGAATAATAGTTCTCAGCAGCTTCCACGGCTTCTTCGATACCGATTTCCATTTTTACGTTAGCTCTTTTATATACATCGTTCTCCACTTCAAGATGCCTGAATCCCAGCTTCTCGTATAATTTCACAGCCCCTGTATTTTTTTTATTGGAATAAAGAATGACCCTTTTCGCGCCCAGTTTTTTGGCTTTTTCAAAACTGGCATAACTGATGGCTTCTGCTATACCCAGCCGGCGAAAATCCGGGTCTACGGCCATCTTGGTGAATTCAAATGTATGCTCGTCAAATTTTCTCAATCCAACGGTCCCCGCTACGATGCCATTGCAAAGGGCCATGAGGATAGCGCCTCCCGGTTCGAGTATGGCTTTATCCGGGTTGGTCAGCACCCATTCATCCACCGGCTCCATTTCAAACAATTCTTCGATCCATTGCCGGTTGAATTTTTCAAAATAGGGCTGGTGCTCCGGCCGGTAATCAATAATGACTATCTCATTCATGTTTTATTTTTTTAGATTCCTGGTTGACAATATAAACACCTGTGAGTGTGATCAGCATACCCAGCAGCATGATCATATTCATTTTTTCCGCCAGCAACAACCATCCGAGTACTACCGCGACAATGGGATTGATATAAGCATATACGGACACCTGCGTGGGAGGTAATTTGCTGATGGCAAACACATAGGCTGAATATGCCAGCAGGGAACCGAATACGATCAGGTATGAAAGCGCCCATAGCGATGTATGACCCGCTGTAGCCAGGTTGATATACTTACCCGTGATACCACAAATGACCAGCATTATTATACCGGCGATCAGCATTTGCAAACCCACGCTAAAAAGTATTTCAATGGATGGTTTTTGCCGGGCGGTGTAGACGGTACCAAATGACCAGGAAAGAACAGAAAGAACCGCCATCACAACTCCGAGCAAAAAGGATTGGTGCTGTAACTGGCCCAGGTAATTATAAAAAATGGTGACGACCCCGGCCAATCCAATTCCCAGCCCGATCAGCATGACCCGGGTGAGCTTTGCGCATTTTGAAAGCCAAACGGTAAATAATGCAATGAAAAGCGGAACCAGTGCGGCGATAATGGCCGCCAGCCCGCCGCTGATATACTCTACCGACCAGGTCAACAGACCGTTGGCGATACATAATAAGAAGATACCCTGTACTGAGATCCTTTTCAGCACCTGCCATGACGGTAGCTTATACCCTTTTATTAAAAAAAAGCCAACCAGTATTAAGCCCGATAGGAACTGGCGCAGGCCTGCCATATATAACCCCGGCATATGCTGGGCGCCGATCCTCGATGCTATATAAGTAGTCCCCCAGAAAAAACTGACCAGGCCAAGTGCGATATAGGCATTTCTTGTTTCCTTTTTCATACCATTTTATTTCATCTTTAAACGGGTGAAAATAATTACACAAATATTTTACTCTTTTTGCATAAAAAACAGATTCAGTTTTTGTATTTTTGAGTAGATCAGATAGAGAAGTCCGAAGTTTGTAGTCCGAAGTCCGGAGCCAACCTTTATAAATAACATTCATTTTGGCACCGAAATCTACCTCCCGACTTCGGACTACTGACTCCCGACTTAAAATTTTATTTATGCGTAAAAATGATTTCACTACCGACGACCATCTCTACATGCAGGTGGCGGATGGCCTGGAAAAAATGATTGATGGGGATGTACTCAAGATCGGCGACAAACTTCCATCGGTTCGTGTGCTCAGTGATGAGTATGGTATCAGTATGGGCACAGCTTTCCAGGCTTATTATCACCTGGAGGGAAAAGGATTGATCGAATCAAGACCCAAGTCGGGTTATTATGTTCGTTTTAGCCAGCGCCGTTTTCCTGATCTCCCGAAAGTAATCCAGCCGGATATTTTATCGCATGAAGTGAGTGTAAAGGAAATGATCGCTTCGATCTACGCCGATATCGCTTCGCACAATGATAAGGTCATCAATTTTGCATTGGCCGTTCCGGATCCTTCTTTATTACCCACCGCTAAGATCAATAAATCGGTGATGCAGGTACTAAGGGACAGTAAGGATTCCTGTATCAGTTACGAACATACACAGGGCAATACAGAACTGCGGAAACAGATCGCCAAGCTGGCGTTCAACTGGGGCGGCAAAATAAAACCCGACGAGGTGGTCGTAACATCCGGTTGCCTGGAAGCTATTATACTCTGCTTAAAGGCCGTGACCAAACCCGGTGATACCGTGGCGGTGGAGTCGCCCAATTATTTCGGCATCTTCCAGGCCATTGAAAGCATGGGGTTAAAGGTGGTAGAGATCCCTTCCTGTTTTATTACCGGGGTGGAACTCGATGCCCTGCAGGCCGCGATCAGGAAATTCCCTATTAAGGCCTGTGTAGTGATCCCCAATTTTAATAACCCGCTGGGTGGCTGTATGCCGGATGAGAATAAAAAGAAATTGGTGGAGATGATCAGTAAACACAATATCCCGCTGATCGAAGATGATATCTATGGTGAATTATATTTTGGAAAGAACCGCCCTAAGACCTGCAAGTATTACGATACCAAAGGGCTGGTGATGCATTGCTCTTCCCTGTCAAAATCCCTGGCCCCGGGTTACCGGGTTGGCTGGGCCATTCCCGGTAAATTCATGGAACAGGTCAAGCAGCTAAAACGTATTCAGAATATCAGTTCCCCTACCCTCACCCAGGCCGCGATGGCGCATTACTTACAGCATGGCCGCTATGAATACCATTTAAAGAATATGCGCAGGGCCCTGCATACACAGTGTCTCCGTTACCTCCAGGCTATTATCGGTCATTTTCCCGAAGACACGAAAGTATCCCGCCCGCACGGGGGATTCGTATTATGGGTGCAACTGAATAAAAAAGTGAACACGTTCAAATTAAGGGCAGAAGCAATGAAACATAATATTTCCGTTGTGCCTGGGAAGATATTTTCAGCCAATTGCAATTACAATAATTGCATCCGGATCAGTTTTGGCAAACCCTGGAATGATGACGCCGATTACGGATTGATGATGCTGGGAAGACTGATCAAAAAGATGGTTTGAAAATTAGCCGGGAGTTCTGAGCCGTGAGCCGGGAGCCGGTCGCTCAAAGGCGAAGCCTTATTTCAGTTTCGAAACGTTCTTCACTTTCTAATTCCTTATTTTTTATTCCTTATTTCTTATTTCTTTTCCTGAAATAAAAATAAACCGGTATACCCAACACGCAGATCAGAAGCCCGAGAAGGGAGTTAACGACGGGTTGCCGGTGATGCATATAATTCGTTACGTCATTATACACTGTAATAACGAGGAACAGGGCCGTGAAGATGATAAATAACAAGGTGACAAAAGGATGTAACCAGATCTTATAGGGCCTTTCCGCGTGCGGCATTTTCTTGCGCAACATAAAAATACCAACCGCCCCAAGTCCGTAAGCGATCCAGCTGATAAAGACCATCATATCTGCCAGCATATCAAAAGAACCCGAGATGATCAGCACCATTATCCAGCTTGCGTGTAACCACAAGGCATTGGCGGGTGTTTGAAAACGTTTATGCTCCTTTCCTGCCCAGGGCAAAAAGACCTTATCCTTCCCCATCGCATAAGTAACTCTTGTAACAGCCATGATATTGCCGTTAAGTGCTCCCAGTGTACAGATCACGATCATCGCTGCAACGATCGCCTCCCCTGTATTGCCAACCGCGACAGCCATGGCGTCTGAAGCCACCAGGGGGGATCCGGCAATTGTTTCCACCGGTAAAACATAGAGATAGGCCTGGTTCACGAGCACATACACAATGATGCAGGCGATCACACCGGTGAATAAACTTTTGGGAATATTCCGTTGGGGTTGCCTGATCTCCCCCGCAACAAAAGTGATATTTACCCATCCATCATAAGCAAAGAACGCACCTGTTAGCGCCGCCATGATACCACTGAACAAAGCACCACCTTCTTTGGGATGCTCAGCGTGAAAGAAATTTTGAACCGAGCCATGCCCGGAGAAAAAGATACCAAATACCAATGCCGCGATCACTGCCATTTTCACAAAAGTGGAAATGACCTGGAAATAACTCCCGGCTTTTACACTGCGTACATTGAGCGCGGTAAGGGCCAGGACCAATACAATGGCCAGGGATTTTACCCCAAAATTTTCCAGCGGGTGCAGGTTCCCGATAAAAGGTAAGTGCCAGGTGACCGACTGTTCTGTACCTGTATCAAATCTTGGGAGAAGTAAGAAATAATCAGCATAACTGGCACAGACGAATGCGATCGCCGCTACACCCGTTGTATTCATCACGGAAAAAGCAGCCCAGCCATAGAGGTAACCTACAAAATCCCCGAACATTTTTTTAAAATAAACATAGATACCGCCGGTTTCGGGCATCATGGCACCCAGTTCTGCATAGACCAATGCACCAAAAAAAGAGAAGAGCCCTGCAATCACCCAGACAACCGTGAGCCAAATGGGTGACCCCAATTGACCGGCCATGCTGGCGGGTTTCATAAATACGCCGGAACCGATGATGCTGCCGATGATAATGGAAGTGGCTGACCAAAAACCGATTTTTTTGGCCAGGGCGCTCGTGCTGGTGGATGTCATGATGAAGGAAGATAAACAAAAGCCCTGTCAATTGACAGGGCTCAAATTCTTATGTTTCCTGGCTTCAACCCGAATCTCCCGATGAGCGGGACATACTCCCCGGCCGGATACTAATTTTTCCCGGAAAGATTAACAGGTATAGTAGGAATGGATCTTCCAGAAACGATGGTCAGGCGATGTTTTGTTGATACAAAGTAAAAAGAAATTTTTTTATGACCAAGCGCGGTCTATTTTTTTTATGCAACAAGTATAGGGAAATTACGTTTCAAGAGAATGAAGCGCTTTCTTAGTTTTCTTATCATTCTTTCAGGGATCAAGTCTTCCGGCCAAACCACTATTTTCTGCGAGGCCCTAACAGACAAAACAAAGAGTATTTTTTATATTGGTGTAGACAACCCGATAAAGATCGTAACAAATAACATTTCAGAAAATTATTCAGTTAATATTAGTGGTGGCATGGGCACCGTGGATAAAATCAATAAAGATGAGTTTATTATCCATGCCAACTCAGTTGGAGAATGCACAGTTACCATTTCTGAAAAGAACAAAGAAGTTTTTCAAAAAACATTTAATATCTATACAATTTCTGAACGCATTACCACCCTTGGAGGATTCCGTGATACGACAATCAGCAAGGCGAAGATCGTTGCTAACCCTTCCCTAGCGATTAGTTTCCCTAATTGTTATTTCCAGTTCAACCCAGAAGTAACCAGTGTGTTTAATTTTCAAGCAACTTTTATAAAAGATGGGGATAGTACTAAAACTCAGGGGCAAGGGAATATGTTTACACAAGAGCAAATTAAGATAATGAACACTATGCTTCCTGGCGATAAAATATATTTTGACAACATCAAATCCAGAGAAGCAGACTCTCGTTCAACTATGCTTGAACCCTTCTGGATAAAGATCAAATAAAATATTTCATCCTGCTGGGTGAAGCGAAGCAGGGAAATGTATCATCTGTCATCTATCAGTTATCATCTATTTGTACATTTCTTCCTTTAGCGTTTTCACCCGCTCGTCTACTAAAAACTCATCAAAGGTCATCAACCGGTCAATGATACCTTTCGGTGTCAGTTCGATAACCCGGTTGGCAACGGTCTGCATAAATGTATGGTCATGGCTCGTTAATAAAACGATGCCTTTATAATCTGTACATTGCTCGTTGAAACTCTGGATACTTTCCAGGTCAAGGTGGTTCGTAGGCTGGTCGAGCAGTATCACGTTGGGGCTTTGCAGCATCATGCGGCTGATCATGCAACGCACTTTCTCTCCACCGCTGAGTACATTCGTCATCTTCATCACATCATCCCCGCTGAATAACATTTTTCCCAGGAAGCCGCGCAGGAAAGGTTCATCCACATCTTTTACGTGATCGGGAACATACTGGCGCAACCAGTCCATCAGGTTATCAGCGCCGGTAAAGAACTGGCTGTTCTCCTGTGGAAGGTATGCGTGGGTGACCGTGCTTCCCCATTCGTAGGAACCGCTGTCAGCCATATTGTCGGCAGTGATGATATTGAAGAAACTTGTCACCGCTAAGGGATCACGGCTCAGTAAAGCAATCTTATCCCCTTTGTTGACAGTGAAGGTTACATCTTTGAACAGGATACGCCCATCTACAGATTTAGTAAGTTTCTCGATATTGAGGATCTGGTTACCAACTTCACGCAGGGGTTGGAAGATGATACCGGGGTATTTGCGGTAGCTGGGTTCGATCTCTTCGATCGTTAATTTCTCCAGCGCTTTTTTCCGTGAAGTCGCCTGTTTGCTTTTGGAAGCATTGGCACTGAAACGCGCAATGAAGTCGATCAATGCCTGGCGCTTCTCTTCAGTTTTTTTATTCTTATCCCCGACCTGGCGGGCCATCAGCTGGGAAGATTCATACCAAAAGGTATAGTTACCGGTGAAGATCTTTACTTTTTGCCGGTCCACATCTGCTACGTGGGTGCATACAGCATCCAGGAAGTGACGGTCGTGGCTCACAACAAGTACAATGTTCTCGTAATCGGCGAGAAAATTCTCCAGCCAACTGATCGTTTCAATATCCAAACCATTCGTAGGCTCATCAAGTAACAGGATATCAGGATTTCCGAAGATCGCCTGTGCCAGTAACACACGGACTTTTAAATTGGAAGGAATATCCTTCATCAGCGACGGGTGATATTGTTCTTCCACGCCCAGTTCGCCGAGTAGTGTTGCAGCATCACTCTCAGCGGTATAGCCACCCATTTCACCAAACTCGCCTTCGAGTTCACCGGCCCGCATACCATCTTCTTCGGTAAAATCAGCCAGGGCATAAATGGTTTCTCTTTCTTTGGCAACTTTCCAGAGACGGGTATGCCCCATCATCACCGTATTCAAAACCGTTTGCTCATCGAATTCAAACTGGTTCTGTTTTAATACAGCCATTCTTTCACCGGGGGTGATATCGACGGAGCCCTTGTTGGGTTCGATCTCGCCGCTCAGGATCTTAAGGAATGTACTTTTGCCGGCGCCGTTGGCCCCGATCACACCATAACAATTTCCCTTCACGAAATTCAGGTTCACTTCCTCGAATAATACCCTTTTACCGTAGGCCAGTTTCAGGTCTTTTACACTGATCATTAAAATAAAAATTTGAGGCGCAAAGGTAATACAATCGCGGCTGTTTTGGAAGACTAAAACAACGCAGCGGGGAAGATGATCAGGCAGTTTGTTTTACCCCCGGGTCAAAGAGTTTGATGAGTAACAGACCGGCAAGAAATCCCCCGATATGTGCAGCATAGGCCACGCCGCCTCCCTCTGTCCCGTTACCACCCAGCATTCCCAACCCGCTGATTACCTGGAACACGATCCAGATACCCAATGCTACAAATGCCGGAACTGCCGTAATACCCCTGCCCATGAACACTTTTACCTGGCGTTTAGGAAACAATAACATGTAGGCGCCCAACACCCCGGAAATGGCTCCCGAAGCACCCAAACTGGGTATTAGTGAATTTGCCCCGGATACAAAAACATGGCTCAGGGAGGCAATGATCCCGCAAAGCAGGTAAAAAAGAAGATAGCGGGAATGCCCGATACGGTTCTCAATATTGTCCCCAAAAACCCACAAAAACAGCATATTTCCACCGAGATGCGCCCAGCCTCCATGCATGAACATAGAAGTAAGCAGTGTAAAATAAACAGGTACCGGTGTGGGCTGAAGGCCATTGGTAGCGATATCTTTCCCCGTAAGGATCTCTGCGGGTACGGTGGAATACGCATAAGTAAAATGCTCGTTACTTCCCATTCCCTGGAAAGCGATAAAGACGAGAATATTCAAAGCGATAAGCACGTAATTCACAAGGGGTGCGAACCGGCGGTCAGAATCATCATCTCCGATAGGTAACATAGCGGGTGTTTTGATCAGCGCTGCAAAGATCAGGCCTTTAAGAAAGACCAGTTTAAAAACATAAGAAATACCTATCTCTTACGTTCTATTAGTACCTGTATGCGCGGACACGCATTCTTCCACCTTTAACCAGATAACAGTATGAGAGTTTTTTTGACAGGGATTTGCTTTCTTTTATCCACGACACTCCATTCACAAAACCAGTTTACCCTTCATTTTGAATTCAACAAGTATACACTTACCCGTTCGGCGCAGTCACAACTGGATAGTTTTTTGCTGGCTGGTAAAGAATATTTGTCCACCCGCGATATTAAATTAAACGGTCATTGTGATGCGATCGGGTCTGACCAGTATAATAATAAGTTGGCTGAAAAAAGAGTGACCACGGTAAAGAACTATCTCCTGGCGCATGGTGTTGATCGTAAAAATTTTACCGAAACCATTGGCCATGGAAAGAAAGAACCGCTGAATGAGAACCGGACAGACCAAGAACGTCTGCTCAACCGGAGAGTAGAGATCAGTTTTATACAGGCTGACGCAGGCAAGAACATATCCTTAAAAGAAAAGATCGCCGACTCCTCGGTAACGAGCGGAACTACTATTATTTTACGGAATATCAATTTTGAAGGCGGGTTAGCGATTTTTCTCATGACATCTGCGCCCATGCTGCTTGAACTCCTGGATGCCATGAACAGCAATCCTCATCTCGTTATCGGCGTGGAAGGACATATCTGTTGCCAGCCTGATAACAGGGACGGTCTTGATAACAACACGGGGATTCAAAATCTTTCCGAAGCAAGGGCAAAAGCGGTAAAAGAATACCTGGTCAGAAATGGTATTGATGAAAAAAGAATAGAGTATAAAGGGTTCGGTCATTCAAACCCGATCTATCCCTTCCCGGAAAAAACGGAGGAGGAAAAGATACAGAACCGGAGAGTTGAACTGAAGATCATTAGTAAGTAGAGAAAAGTCCGGGGTCCGAAGCCAGTCGTTTAACGACTGAAAAAACATCACTGTTCCGAAGCTTTCATTACTTCCTTATTTATTATTTTTTATTCCTTATTTCTTATTTTCCTTTTTTATCTCACATGCACTTTCCCATCCGCCAGTTTTTTACCCGTGGCATCGCCAACCACTACATAATAGATACCACGGCTTGCAGACTGCAGGTTGATTGGTATCAGCGTATAAGAACCTGTGATGGGGAAGAACCGGTTGTAGACCATGCTGCCCTTCGAATCAAAGATGGAGATGTTCCGCCGGGTACTTGTTCCCCCATTATTATAATACGATACCGTAAAATTGCCGTCATTAGGACTTGGGAAGATGAATAATTTATTGCTGGCAGTAGCAGTTATCGTTACATCCGCCGATTGATTTGTACATACAAGTCCGCCTGAAAATATTTCCAGTATCTGTGTATAGTACGTACCAACGGTTTCCACAGTCACTAAGTAAGTATTCGAGGGATTTATAAAAGGTGTGCCGTTCAGGAACCAGTTAACTGTTTGTGCTCCCCCGGTTGATGAACTCGGTGTGGCCGTCAGCGTAGTGGTCTGGCCCGGTAAAAGACTGGTCAGCGGTGATGCCGACAATCCAATGGAAGGCGTCTGTCGTACAGTAAGAGTTGCGACAGCCGAAATAACAGGTGTAGTACAAGTTGTATTTGTCAATAAAACCCTGAAGAGATAACCATTCATTGATACGGGAGCATTCGTTATACTAAGTGTTGCAGTTGTTCCTCCTGAATAAGGCGCTGCATTGGGAACATTCGCAAAACCGCTTCCCGTATTTACCTGCCATTGGTAGCTGATCGGTTGTGAACTGCTGGCGGCTACCGTAAAGCTCGTATTTGTTTCCGAACATATTAGCTTATTGACAGGCTGGGCCGTAATAGTAACAGGACTTATAACGGTGAGGGTTACACAATCAGATATAATATTGCCTCCGCATAATCCACTTACCCTTACACGATAACTCGTTGTAGTGGTGGCGATGGTAATGGGCAGGCAGGAAGCAGTTGCGCCCGGAATATCCGCAAATGGTCCACTACAGGTGGGGCTGGACTGCCATTGATATGTATTTGTACCGGATGCAATAACACATATACTGCTGTTACTTCCAGAACAGACGAGCTGGTTGGCAGGCTGGGTAGTAATCACAGGTGCTGTCAGCGTGGGAATAATAAAAGTTAGAATCCTTGTCTTTAATGGTGCGCCTGCTGCGTTACCGGTGATAGTTATTGTATAGATTCCTGAAGGTAATGTGTTAGTTCCATTCAGTGTGATCACCGAACTGTTCCCTGGTGTTACCGAAGCAGGTGCGAAATTGATCGAAGTACCCGGGGGAAGTGGTCCTGCGCTCAGCGATATCGCGTTACTAAATCCACAGCCTGTAATAGTGCCAAGGGTAACACTCATGGAAGAAGGAACAGGGCAACTCGTTACAGCATCAGGGGGAGTGGTAAAATCAAAACCCTGGTAGATAGAGAAATCATTATTGGAGATATCAAAGAAGATATTGCCGACCGCCTCGATCCTTACGCGGGCGGTACTGCTGTTGACACATGGAAAAAATATTGACTCGGATCCATCATTTGGCGTATTGGCAAGCAATACAGTCGGGTAAGTCAGCCCCCCGTCGGTTGATAAAGTAACTTTTACATTTGCCACGCTGATCGGTGCAGCTGATGTGCCTGCAACATTCCAGGTGATCGTTTGCGGAGTGCCGGCCAGGTAATTTTCACCGCCATTGGGTACGGTTACCACAAAAGGACCGGTCCCATCAATAACATTTATAACAAAAGGACTGCTGAAACCTGCCTGGCAACCTTCACCACCAGTAACTACGCCACCCCCACCTGCACGGTTATCTCTTACGGTCAGCCGGAATTTCATCGTCCTTCCAAGAGTGGGTAGTGTTTCGCCTTTTAACCCGCCCATTGTTGCAGGAGGATTGGCGGGATAACCTGCCAGTATCACAGCGAGGTCGGGGAAAGTACGGCTACCGGAAGTTTTAGGAACCCGTGATTTGAATAGCGGGCTTGTCGTATTTGCATTCCCACCGTTCCAGGTAGTTGAAGGTCCAAGATCCCATTCTTCCCAGCAATAAGTAACCGGGTCGCCATTTGGATCTGTTGCAGTGCCTGTCAGCGTAAAAGGAGTATTAAGGGGAATACTGGCTCCATTATTATTCATAGCTGTAATAACAGGCGGGCTGTTCCCGGTGGCAGTAGCAACTTTACAGGTACCACCCGATTCAATATAATTACTGATCTCATCAAAGCTTACTGTATGAAAAAAAGGATCACTGTGTGGCTGTGTGTCATCTGATGAACAGATGCCTGCATAAGCCTGTATCGTAGTACCGCTTCCGACTTCATAGGCTGTTGATCCATTCCGGTTTCCACCGCCGCAATTACTGAGAGAACTGTTGAAAGTATGATTGCCACCAAACTGGTGACCCATTTCATGCGCTACATAATCGATATCGAAATCATCTCCTATGGGATTTCCTCTTCCTGTTACACCCCTTGCCTTACTGGCAGCATTACAAACGCAACCAAGGAAAGCAACCCCGCCACCGCCTGTACTGAATACATGCCCGATATCATAATTCGCAGAACCGATGACCGCATCGATATTGGCCTGGTTTTGCCCGAGCATGGTACCACCGTTGTTATTGGTATAAGGATCTGAAGTTCCATCCAGGTAAATAAGATTATTATTATTAGCAACCAGCACCATCCTGATAGCCAGTTCTGTTTCATAAACACCCACGACCCTGTTGACCGAGGTCAGCATTGCCGCCGCCACTGCGGGAACGGTGGGACCGGGACCAGCGACTGCAACGGCATACTCACCGGTACAGGCCAGCGCCAGGCGATAAGTATATAATTGGGATCCCCGGCAGGGACCTGCTGTAATTCTATCCGGGTTGTTCGGTCTTGCAGGTGCTCCGGGCGTTTCACAAATGAACCGCCCTGTCCGGATATAATCGCTACTATAATAACTTATATAATTGCTGATATCAAATCTCGCATAAGGATCGATAAATACTCTTCCGTTGGGAGAAAGGATTTGTGCGTGGAAACCAAAATAGGGATTGTAATCAAAACGCACGGTGGCGCTTGGATCATCTATACCCTGGCCGGTAAAGGTTTTCATTTCCGCAAATTTGGCAGCGAGCCCTGGTTCCATTACAGAACTTTCCCAAACCCTGAACCTGGCCATCTTTCCATCGGGCATAGGTAATTCCATAACGGGTGTAAGATTTTTATTGACTACTGCATTCTCCGCAGGGAGAGACCAGAGAAAATCCTTCAGTGATTGCGCCTCGAGCCCCGATGCCCTGAATTTTCCGGGATGAAGGATCTTTTGACCCGTTGTTGGTTTGTCTGTATTCGCACCGTTATCTTTAAAAAATCCATTTTGCGCGGAAAGAGAGAGAGAAACACACAGTACTGCGATCACGGTAAAGAAGAAATGGTAGATTGTCCTCATAGAATTCTTTTAAATAAAGATCTACCAGCTTGTTGCTGGTATTGCCACCCGTTGTTTTTTGCGGTCCTAAATTTAATCATAATTCGAATCCCTTCCCTTGCAAATATTTGAATGGCAGTAAAGAAAAATCCCGCCCCGGGGAACCGGAACGGGATCTTGTAATTGTCGTTGAATTGTCATTAATAGCCCATGCCACCCATATCCGGTGCGCCATGTGCATGTGGTGCCTCTTCTTTTTTAGGCTTATCTGCTACCACGCATTCTGTTGTAAGCAACATACCGGCAATAGAAGCGGCATTTTCAAGGGCGATCCGGGTAACTTTTGTTGGATCGATTACCCCGGCTTTCAGCAGGTTCTCGTATTCTTCTGTACGGGCATTAAACCCATAATCACCTTTGCCGTCTTTGACTTTCTGTACTACGATCGAGCCTTCGATTCCAGCATTGGCAACGATCTGGCGGAGAGGTTCTTCGAGCGCCCTTCTTACGATAGCACCCCCTGTTGTCTCATCCTCATTGCTTCCCTTGAATTTGTCGAGGGATTCAATAGCACGGATAAAGGCAACACCACCGCCCGGAACAATTCCTTCTTCTACAGCGGCTCTTGTCGCATGTAAAGCGTCGTCAACACGATCCTTCTTTTCTTTCATCTCCACTTCGGTAGCTGCACCGATATATAATACAGCAACACCACCGCTTAATTTTGCAAGGCGTTCCTGTAATTTTTCTTTATCGTAATCAGAAGTTGTTGATTCGATCTGTGCTTTGATCTGGTTTACCCGGGCAGTTATATCTTCTTTCTTACCCTTGCCGCCTACAACCGTTGTATTGTCTTTATCGATGGTCACGGATGCAGCAGAACCAAGATAGCTGAGGTCGGCATTTTCCAGTTTGTAACCCTGCTCTTCGCTGATCACGATACCTTTTGTAAGCACCGCGATATCCTGTAACATTTCTTTTCTCCTGTCACCAAAGCCAGGAGCTTTTACAGCAGCTACCTTAATAGTGCCGCGTAATTTATTTACCACCAGTGTTGCCAGCGCCTCTCCCTCGAGGTCTTCAGCGATGATCAGTAAAGGACGGCCGCCCTGCGCGACTTTTTCCAGGATATGCAGGATATCTTTCATATTGCTGATCTTTTTGTCGTAGATCAGGATATACGGATTCTGCAGTTCCGCTTCCATTTTCTCGCTGTTGGTCACGAAGTAAGGAGAGATATAACCGCGGTCAAATTGCATACCTTCTACTACGTCGACAGTTGTATCAGTACCTTTTGCTTCTTCTACCGTGATCACCCCTTCTTTACCTACTTTCTTCATGGCTTCAGCGATCAGTTTGCCGATCTCGCTATCGTTGTTCGCAGAAATCGAAGCTACCTGCTGTATCTTACTGCTGTCATTACCGACAGTCTGGCTCTGGCCTTTAAGGTTCTCCACCACTTTATTCACTGCTTTTTCGATACCCCTTTTCAGGTCCATAGGATTGGCACCGGCTGCTACCATTTTCAATCCTTCACTGATAATGGATTGAGCCAGGACAGTTGCGGTAGTTGTTCCGTCACCTGCAATATCTGCGGTTTTAGAAGCCACTTCTTTTACCATCTGTGCTCCCATATTCTCAATAGGATCTTCCAGTTCAATTTCTTTTGCTACAGTCACCCCGTCCTTTGTTACCTGGGGTGCGCCAAATTTTTTCTCCAGTACCACGTTACGGCCCTTGGGACCCAGTGTTACTTTTACCGCGTTGGCTAAAGTGTCAACGCCTTTCTTCATCCTATTTCTCGCTTCAATGTCGAAGAAGATTTGTTTTGCCATGATATTTCAATTTGATAATTAGTTAATTCGATAATTTGACAATGATTTATTTTTAATTGGCACATCGTCATATTGCCAAATTGGCTAATTAAACTATCGCCAGGATATCCGACTCCCTCATGATAAGATAGTCCTCCCCTTCGATCTGGATCTCCGTTCCTGCATATTTGCCATAGAGAACCGTATTACCGGCTTTGACAGTTACCGGCTCATCTTTTTTACCAGGACCGGCCGCAATCACAATACCACGTTGTGGTTTTTCTTTTGCTGTATCGGGAATAATGATACCGCCTGCGGTTTTTTCTTCAGCAGCGTCTGCTTTTACAATTACCCTATCATGAAGCGGGGTAACATTGACTTTTTTAGCCATAATTGTATTGATTTTGAGTTTTTTTGGAAATTGTCCGCCTTCCTTGATGCCCGGCGGATAAAGGACGGCAAAGGTACACTAAATACGTGCCATTGGCACAGAAACTGAAAAAATTGCAGAAAGCAAGCCTGTGCGACATGCTCCCGTGCAACAGGGCGTGTCAAATTTTCATTAATTGTGATGGGAACAGGCTTTTAACCGCAAACCTTAAACCTCAAACTTCAAACCGTTGACTTATCTTCGCCCCCTCAAAAAGTTCTTACAGCAATGATCAGTAGAAGAAATATCCGGGTGAAAGTGATGCAAACGCTTTATACCATTTCCACGTTGGAAACTGATCTAAAACCCGGCGAGCCAAAGAGATTATTACAGCAGCATTTCGACCAGACCCGCTCGCTGCTGGTATACCTGATTTATTTCCTGACAGAGATCACCCGGTATGCCGAGACCTATGCACACCAGAAAGCTTCCAAACATTTACCAACGACCGAAGACCTCAACATCAATACAAAAATTGTGGGGAATGAATTGCTTTGGAAGATGCTGGAAGACCCGGCGTTAAAAGAACAATTCGCCAGCCAAAAACCCCAGCTGATTGCCGATAAAGAATTACTACGGAAGATTTACCTGAGCCTCGGCGAATCACCCGAATACAAAACGTATATCAATCATTCGGCCCGCGACAAGGGGGAAGAGAAAAAAATACTTGAATTCATCCTGAACGATCTCATGCTGGCCAATGAAAACTTTGTGTCGCATATCGAAGACAATTTTTCCAACTGGGATGATGACGGGGAAATGCTGGTACAATTGCTTACCGGTTATATTCAAAAACCAGGCAGTGTCAATTTTAAACAACTGATGAGTGCGGATAAGGAAGAATTCTCGAAAAGCCTGCTGCAAACAGTAGTGGATAAAAACGAACACCTGCAAAGCCTGATCATCCCTAAATTAAAGAACTGGGACCCTGAGCGGATCGCTCAACTGGATATGATCATGATGAAAATGGGTGTGGCGGAATTCCTGTATTTTGAAACCATCCCGCCAAAAGTGACGATCAATGAATACATCGACCTGGCCAAAGACTACAGCACCACTCAAAGCGGCCAGTTTGTGAATGGTATACTCGACAATATCCATAAAGAACTGGTGCAGGACGGGAATATGAAAAAAGTAGAGTTTAAGAAAGGAAACTAATATGCGTGCAGGCCAGGGCCGAAACCCGGAACTGATAAACTTGTTCACCTATCAACTAAGCTTTACATTTGCACTTCGTAAAAACTCAACGCATGAAAAAACTTTTGATCCTGCTGGTCCTTGGCACCAGTATCATTGCCTGCAAAAACAGCG
Source organism: Chitinophagaceae bacterium (assembly GCA_039921505.1). GTDB lineage: Bacteria > Bacteroidota > Bacteroidia > Chitinophagales > Chitinophagaceae > JJ008. The sequence continues at coordinate 72,256 of JBDSBR010000038.1, read as the reverse complement.
ACAAAAAAGCGGCGGCACCCGCCGAACCTGAGAAGCCATTAAGTACGGAAGAAAAACAAAAAGCGATCACGGATACACTGAATTTCACCACCATCGAATGGCTGGATTCTACGTATAAAGACCTGGGTAAAATAAAACAGGACAACCCCGTAGAAATAACTTATCGTTTTAAAAATACCGGTGATAAGAACCTGGTCTTTGATAATGTCTCAGCCCAGTGCGGCTGCACCATTCCCGAAAAACCGGAAAGGGCATTTGCTCCCGGTGAAGAAGGGGTGATCAAAGCAAAATTTAACGGAAGCGGGCATGGCCAGGTAAGAAAAGAAGTTTATGTAACGGCAAATACAAGGCCCTCCACTGCCCATACCCTTTCCTTCGGCGGCGAAATAATTGACAAGTAAAAAATTAAAACTGCATAACGAATGTTTAACCTCTATCTGTTACAGGCAAAAGCCTCTTCACCGGGATTCGGTGGTTTCCAGTTTGTTTTCCTGGGCCTTATGATCCTCGTGTTTTGGATGTTCTTTATCCGCCCGCAGGCGAAAAGAGCCAAGAACCAGAAAAAATTTATTGAAGACCTGGGTAAGGGCGAGAAGATTGTAACTATCGCCGGTATCCACGGTACGATCAATAAAGTAAATGATGACGGCACACTCAATATCGAAGTAAGTCCCGGCAGTTATCTTAAGATCGAAAAATCAGCCATCAGTATGGACTGGACAGCAGCGCTGAATAAACCTGCAGCTGTGACGGGTGATAAGAAATAAGAAAGTACTAAGATTAAAAGATCGAAAAGGGAAATTGTAACTACAGTTTCCCTTTTTTTACTACCTCTTAGAAATAAATAATAGTTCCTAACTTTCCCTTTCATCTTATTGAAACGATATTAATCTTAGTTCTCTGATGCTAAAAATCGGCTTAACAGGCGGTATCGGCAGCGGCAAGACAACCATCGCCGCTATATTTGAAACCATCGGTATCCCGGTCTATTATGCCGATGATGCCGCCAAACGCCTTATGAACAACAATGCATCGCTCAGGGATTCCATTCTCCGGCATTTTGGAGAAGCGAGTTACAGGAACGGGGAACTCGACCGTAAATACCTGGCCGGAATCGTGTTCAACAACAAGGAAAAACTGGAATTACTCAATTCCCTTACCCACCCCGTTACAATCAGCGATGCAGCTGAGTGGATGGCGAGGCAGGACGCACCTTACGCGATTAAAGAGGCTGCGTTGTTATTCGAAAGCGGTGCCACGGAAAACCTGGATAAGGTGATCGGGGTTTACGCACCAGAGCCTATCCGTGTACAACGGGTCATGGAAAGAGATGGTCTTCCAGCAACAGAGATCATGAAAAGGATCAGTCGCCAGATGGACGAAGAGACGAAAATGAAACGCTGTGATTTCGTGATCACGAACAACGAACAAATACTGGTGATACCGCAGGTACTGGAGCTGCACGCAAAGCTGATCAAGATGAAAGGATAGTCCGGAAGACTGAAAGTCCAGAGTCCGGAGCCTATCGTTTAAATAAGAACCCTTATCTACATTCCGAAGCGTTACTTTCTTATTCCTTATTTTTTATTCCATATTTCTTATTCTCATTTGAGTTTAGCCAGCGCCACCCTGATCCTCTTCCACCCCTCTTCAATCTTTTCCATACTGTTGGCAAAAGAAAAACGAACACAGTTGTTGTCACCAAAAGCATCTCCCATCACCGAAGAAACATGCGCCTTGTTCAGCAGGTACATACACAGGTCACCGGCATTGCTGATCACTGAATCACCATCTTTCTTCCCAAAATAATAACTGGTATCGGGAAAAACATAAAAAGCCCCGTCAGGCTCACTGCAGGGAAGACCCGGGATGGCTTTTACTATTTCCAGGACTCTTTTTCTCCGTCGTGCAAATTCTTCTACCATCTCCATCGAAGGACGCAGGTCCGTGGTAAGTGCGGTGACCGCCGCTTTCTGGGTAATGGAATTCGCGCCGCTGGTAAATTGTCCCTGTACTTTTTCACAGGCTTTGGCGATCTCTGTATTCGCTGCAATATAACCCAGCCGCCAGCCCGTCATCGCAAACCCTTTGCTCAACCCGTTCACGATGATTACCCGGTCTTTTATTTCCGGGAACTGTGCGATGCTCTCGTGATGACCCACGAAATTGATATACTCGTATATCTCATCTGAAAGAATATAAATGTTGGGGTATTTTTTAAAAACTCCGGCCAGTTCCGCTAATTCTTCTTTACTGTATACCGCACCGCTGGGGTTACAGGGAGAAGAAAAAAGAAACAATTTTGTTTTCGGAGTAATGGCGGCTTCCAGTTGCGCGGCATTTATTTTGAATCCCTGTTGGGTAGTACTTTGAACAGGCACCACTTTTCCGCGGGCAATCTTAACCAGTTCACTGTAGGTAACCCAGAAAGGTGTAGGAATAACCACTTCATCGCCTTCATCCACCAATGCCAGGACCGCATTCGCCAGGCTTTGTTTTGCACCTGTAGAAACCACGATATTCTCAGGTTTATAAGTAAGGCCGTTATCTCTTTTAAATTTTGCGCAAACCGCTTCCCGCAGGTCCAAAAAACCAGCCACCGGTGTATAATGACTCCAGTTATCATGTATCGCTTTTATCGCAGCCTCCTTGATATGGGCGGGTGTATCAAAATCAGGTTCCCCCAGGCTAAGGTCGATTACATCCACTCCACTGGCGCGCAGTTCACGGCCAAGCTTGGCCATCTTCAGTGTTTCGGGCTCATTGAAGCGTTGTAAAAAAGAAGAAAGCTGCATATGGTTGGTTTATGGAGGAGTTCAAAGTTGTAAAGATAAAGCCCTGAATTATCCGGCAGTGTATCAGTTTGATTTATTTAGAACAGATCACCCGTATTAGTGTAACTGCATCGCTGGCCAGCCTTTCCTCCTTATTTATATGAAATATGAAATAGGGAAAGATCGGCAGGGTGTTTTCGTTGTCGTTTCAATTCATACTCATAGATCACTTTGCCGAGATTTTTCAGGAATGGATAGCCGAGTTTCTCATAGTCGTATTTATCGTCGTTAAATATACCATCCCCGTTGCAATAGATGGCGGCACTAAGCATGAATTCGATATTATTATTGAAATCGGCGAAATAGGATGCATCTATCAAAAAACCGTAAGCCGTACCGGTCTTATTAAAAATACGGATCCCCGGCTGGGGCATTGTTTTTTCAGTTCCATAGAAAAGCATTTTGGTATAATTATCCCAATACTCCGGCACGGGATAAACAGGCGAAACCGATTCTCCCGGCCGCATCGACATATAACGGCGCAAAAGATCATAATCTTCACTGGTAAGATTGAAACGCTGTTGTTGGGGAACATCACCCGGGAATAGAATGCTCCGCAGCAGATGGGTCAGGTCTGTTAAGGACAGGCGGTTCTTTTTGGAGAAATCAAAAGGCTCGTTCACCAGTTCATCCCCTTTCATATAACCGTTGCCAAGCCGGGTGTTTCTTTCAGCGTATACCAACAAACTTTTTTCCGCCGGTTTTGTATAAAGGATCTTTCCGCTACTGTCGACAAATGTAACAGGATTGGTGAAACGGTTCTCTTCATCAGTAAGACTGATACTTAACCGGTGTATGATCTGCACATCCGTATAACCCATTTTGTGAAGGCTGTTATTGATATATTCCTGTCCCAGGAATTCATAGAGCCTGTTAAAGGCATCGTTATCGCTGACCAGTAATATCTTTTTTATATAATGAGCAATAGTGGGCCTCCCGTCTGCCGCAGAAGGATCATTGCTGACCGCTGTCTGATGTTCCCCTTCCGCGCCGGTGATCATGGTCGTGTTCCTGTCAAGCCCGGCTATTTTCAGCTCATTTAATTTTTGTAAGGCAAGAATGGCAACAGGAAGTTTGACCGTAGAGGCGGGATAGAAATAATGACCCGGATCAATATTGAAAGGTTCTTCCGTGAATTGCAGTTTGTTCTTTACCTTCTTTCCCCGGTCAATCCGGGTATAAAGGATCTGGACATTCAGCTTTTCCTTCGCTGCCACTATCGAATCAAAATACTGAGGATATTTTGCTAACAGGTTGGACATGAAACTGTCAGATGAGTTAATAGCCTGCGTCAAGTGCCTGGTTTTAATTAATGAGCCTGCGGGGGGAGCAGGTTTATTCAATTCACCCGACGAAAGGCAGCCAGTAAAAACTAACTGGATCAAAATGGTTGAAATCAGTGCTTTCCCGAGGGCTCTCATAGCCTTTCAAAGATACAGATTGCGGGGAGTTAAGTTTTTAAAAATCAGCCTACAAGAGTCCATTTTTAGTTGGCGGAAATTAATCCGAAAAGGCTATCTTTGCCGTCCTTAAAATTTGTGTAAAGCCTTTCTCCTGCAAAATTATTCCGAGGGAGGGAGGCTTAAAAATGTAAATCAATCATCGTATGCAACTGAAAGGTTTGGTTCGTTTCTTCACTATCCTGCTTATCATTTATTCCCTCTACCAGTTGTCTTTTACCTGGTTTGTGAGAAATCATGAAAAGAAAATGGAAGCCCGTGCCCGGAGTTTTGTAAAAACGAACTACACGAATGCCCTCGAGAAATATCCCAACAACAAGGATTCACAGGCCATTTACCAGGAAGTCCTGGACAAAGCTTACCAGGACCGTTTAAGACGTTTGCTTGACAGTACCAAGGATGTTACGGTTACCTATGGCATCAACGGTGCTGTGAGTTACCAGAAAGCCAAGGAAGAAGAGCTGAACCTGGGACTCGATCTCCAGGGTGGCATGAACGTAACACTGGAAGTGGAAATGACCGGCCTGCTGAAATCGCTTGCCAATAATTCTAAAGATCCTAATTTTCTCCTGGCATTACAGAATGCAGATAAGCGCAAAGCCAACAGCGGTGATAACTTTATCAACCTCTTTATCCAGGAATACAGGAAACTTGAACCTACCCGGCCCCTCGCCTCTTTGTTTGCTGGCGCCGCGAACGGCAAAATCGATATCAATTCAAAAGACGGTGCAGTTGTAAACTATATCAACAGTGAAGCGAAAGATGCGTTTGACCGCACTTTCCGTGTATTGCAAACCCGTATCGACCAGTTTGGTGTGGCACAGCCCAATATCAATCCCAACCGTGATAAAGGAATTATCAATGTCGAACTTCCGGGTATAAAAGATAAAGACAGGGTAAGAAAATATTTACAGAGTACGGCGAACCTGCAATTCTGGGAAGTCTATACACTCCAGGATAATAATTATGCTACCGGCTGGCAACAGGCGATCCAGGTATTCAATGCAAAATACGGCGGTATAAAAGATACCACAGCTGTAAAGGACAGCAGCAACAGGACAGATACAAGCGCTAAAGCGGATACCACGGGAAAAAATGTTGCGAAGAACGATACGTCTGCCAAAACATTATCACAGCAATTAGCTGACAAAACAGATACAACTAAAAAGATAGACCCACTGACTGCCAATGTCAGCATTGAGAATTATATCCAGTTCACACAGCCTTACCGCGATGAGAAAAATGCTGTTACTTTTCCCGCATCCATCGGTTTTGTACCGATAAAAGACACGGCTCAGTTCCGTTTGTACCTGGATGAACTTCGCCCGAATTTTCCTTCAGATGCGATCTTTGCCTATGGTATCCCGAGCAGGGATAAAAAAGGCAAGGCAGCCACTAGCTTACCGCTCTACGCGCTGAAAACATTTGGCCGTGCCCAGGCAAAACTGGAAGGCGATGCGATTTCCGATGCCCGCCAGGAATTTGACCAGTATGGCAAAGTGGAAGTGCGGATGGAAATGAAGAATTTTGGTGCAACGATCTGGAAAAAAATGACCGAAGAGAATGTCGGAAAACCGATCGCTATTGTGCTGGACAATATTGTTTATTCGGCTCCTAATGTTATTAATGCCATTCCAAACGGAACCTCTTCCATTTCGGGTAGCTATTCACAACAGGAAGCCTCCGACCTGGCGAATATCCTGAAGGCGGGTAAACTGCCTGCTCCTGCCAAGATTGTGCAGGAACAACAAGTGGGCGCCACCCTCGGGCAGGAAGCCATCCGTGGCGGATCCATGGCCTTTTTAATCTCTTTTGTTGTGATCTTCCTGCTGATGCTGGTGTATTATAATACCAGTGGCTGGGTAGCCAATATCGCCCTGATCCTGAACCTGCTCTTTACGGTGGGTATTCTTGCAGGTCTCGGCGCCACCCTTACCGCTCCCGGTATTGCCGGCCTGGTATTAACGATCGGTATGGCGGTGGACACGAACGTAATTATCTATGAACGTATCAAGGAAGAGCTATCCAAGGGCAAGGGTTATATCCCTGCCATCAATGAAGGATATAAACGATCCCTGCCTCCTGTGCTCGATGCGCACGTTACCACTTTACTGACTGCGATCATCCTTTTCTCTTTTGGACTGGGTCCTGTAAAAGGTTTTGCTACCACGCAGATCATCGGTATCCTTTTATCGCTGTTCTGCGGTATCCTTGTCAGCCGTTGGGTAACAGAATGGTTTACCAATAAAAAGAGACACCTTGAATATTTCACTGGTGTATCCCGCCGTGTATTCAAACATGCTAAATTCAAGTTCATTGAATACAGGAAGATCGCTTACGTGATCTCCTTTATTGTTCTTGGATTGGGAATCGCTGCTTATTTCAACGGGTTTGACGAAGGTGTTGAATTCCAGGGAGGACGCAGTTTCACGATACAGTTTGATAAAGCGGTGAACGTGGAGCAGACAAGAACAGATCTTAAAGCGGCTTTTGGCGGTGAGAACCCGATCATCAAAACGATCGGCGATAATTCCAAACTGGATATTACTACCGCCTATCTTATTAAAGACAGCCGTCCTGAAGTGGATTCACTGGTTGAAATGAAGATCTTCGAAGGGTTAAAAAACCACCTCCCTAAAGATCTTAGCTTCCGGCAATTTACTTCTGATAAATACCTGGCAGGAACGAAAAAAGTATTACCCACGATTTCTGATGACCTGAAAGCAGGTGCCATCAAAGCGACCGTGTTTGCGATCCTAGCCATTTTCCTGTACATCTTTATTCGTTTCCGCGACTGGAGATATTCACTGGGTACCATTATTGCCCTGTTGCACGACGTCCTGGTAACATTGATCGTATTTTCTTTTGCCCGGAATATCGTTCCTTTCCCCCTCGAAATCGACCAGCATTTTATCGCGGCGATACTGACGGTGATCGGTTTCTCCATGAATGATACCGTGATAGTATTTGACCGTATACGGGAAGACAGCCGGCTGATGCCTACTGCACCAAGAGGTGAGATCATCAACCGGGCGATCAATGAAACGCTGAGCCGTACCATCATGACATCACTGACGGTATTCCTCACCATCCTGATCCTTTTCCTCGTAGGTGGTGAAGTAACCAAAGGTTTTGCCTTCGCGATGCTGATCGGTGTGATTACCGGTACTTATTCTTCCATCTTCGTAGCGGCACCAATCCTGGTAGACCTGGGTGGTAAAAGACCGCTGGGTAAAAAAGCGGTGGTGGAAAAACCAAAGCCCGGTCCGACACCTTCGACCAAAAGTTAATAATTGAAGATTCTTATATTAAAAGAAGAAAGCCTCCGGATCGGAGGCTTTCTTCTTGTATATCGATTGTTGAGAGGGTCACTACTGAAAAAAGGATTTGCGTATAACAGGGGCTGCCACTTTCTTATTTTTTATTTCTTATTCCTTATTTCTTATTCCATAGTGTATGGAACCTTTGCCATTCTTCCTGTCCGGGTTTCCGAAGATTGATTATACTGCAAAACTGGTTCCACATCCGCAGGTCGTACTTGCATTGGGATTCTTAAATGTAAATCCCCGGTTATTCAGTCCATCCTGCCAATCCACCTGCATGCCGTATAAATACATCTCGTGTGAGCGGTCCATGATACAGGCAATCCCTTCCAGTTCAAAATGATGATCATTTTCTTTAGGGAGATCAAAGCCAAGGATATAGGTCATGCCGGAACATCCGCCTCCCTTCACTCCCACCCGCAGGCGCTGTGCAGGATCGAATCCTTCGGCTGCCATCAGCTTTTTTATTGCTGTGATCGCCCCGGCAGTTAAAGTAACCGGTGCTGTCATTGTTGTTTCCATGCTGCAAAAATAATTATTCTTTTGCAGGCAAACGAATGCAAGGCTTCCGAAGAAAGGAATTTTAACAAGCGTTGTAGTGGTCAAAACATAGATTAATTACAGCGAACACTGGAAAACTCAGCGTAAAGTAGTCGCTGAACTATTGCTCCGTGATTCCCTGGGGTCGCCGTGGTTGATTTTTTTAGCCTGAAAGCCAGCCAATTCCGCCTATTTTTGCTTCGTTTCACCAAATCATTATCCATGGACCTGGGCATTGTAAGTATTGTATTATCCGGAGTAGCCATCCTCCTTGCCATCTATGCCATTGCAGGCAAGCCAAAGACAGTTGTTGCACCCTCAGCCGGACAGAAATTCGAAAGTATTCCCCTCCAATTGCAGGCTTATGAACGCCTGGTACTTTTAACGGAGAGGATCGCCCTCCCTAATTTGATCAGCCGGTTGAACCAGCCCGGTATTTCGGCATATGAAATGAAACTTATTCTTACCGAGAACATCAAGCATGAATTTGAATATAACAGTACGCAACAATTATATGTAAGCCCGGTTGGTTGGGATGCCGTCCGCAATTTAAAAGAACAGAATATCATGGTGGTGAACCAGGTGGCGGGGACCTTGCCTCCTGCTGCTTCAGCTGCTGACCTGAATAAAAGAATTCTGGAAGTGATCATGTCGCAACCCAATGGCGCACTGCATGAGCTTGTAGCAGAGGCGCTGAACTTTGAAGCGAAAAAGATCATGAAAACCGGTTAAATGACGATTGCCCATAGTCCATAGACGTTTAGATTTGGACATCCAGCCGATCAACTTGCAATGGACAATAGACGATTGGCAATGGGCAGCGTACAATGGCATTCAAATTTGAAAATTTAAAGATCTGGCAAAAAGCTTTTGACTTAAGTGATGAAATACATTTGCTGGCTTTGAAATTCCCAAAGATCGAAATTTTCAGTTTGGCTTCTCAAATCAAGCGGGCTGCCGATTCCGTCGTACTAAATATCTGCGAAGGGAGTACAGGCTTGTCAAATGCCGAATTTGCAAGATTTCTTACTATCTCCCTTCGTTCCGCCATTGAAGTAGCGGGCTGCCTGATGCTGGCGAAGCGAAGGAACTATATCCAGGAAGAGGTTTATAATAAATTATATGGAGAATACGATCATCTTTGCAGAATGATAACTAAATTCCGGGAGACATTGTACTGACAATGGACAATCGTCAATGGACATAAAATGAATGATCAAAAAAAATACACTGATTCGGGAATAGAAATTAAACCTCTCTATACCGCAGATGACCTACCTGCATCCAGCATCCAGCATCCAGGAGACTTCCCCTTCACCCGCGGCGTTCAACCCGACATGTACCGCGGTAAACTCTGGACCATGCGGCAATACGCCGGTTTTTCCACGGCGGAAGAAAGTAATAAACGCTATCATTATTTATTATCACAGGGTGTAAGCGGGCTGAGTGTAGCCTTTGATCTCCCAACCCAGATCGGTTATGACAGCGATCATGAACTTGCAGAAGGCGAAGTAGGGAAAGTCGGTGTCGCCATCGATTCCCTTGAAGATATACAAACCCTGTTCAACGGGATCAAACTGGAAGACGTAAGTACCTCCATGACGATCAATGCCACCGGTTACATACTTCTTTCCTTTTATGTGGCCCTTGCAAAACAACAGGGTGCCGACCTGAAAAAAATAACCGGGACGATTCAAAATGATATCCTGAAAGAATATGCCGCCCGGGGGACGTACATCTATCCGCCCAAACCTTCCATGCGGATCATCACTGATATTTTTGAATGGTGCAGCCAGGAAGTCCCGAAATGGAATACCATCTCGATCTCGGGTTACCATATCCGGGAAGCCGGGAGTACAGCAGTACAGGAGATCGCTTTTACCTTAAGTAACGGTAAAGCCTACGTGGAAGCTGCATTGAAAAAAGGGCTCGACATTAATGTATTTGGCAAACGGCTTTCTTTCTTTTTTAACGCACACAATAATCTTTTTGAAGAAGTAGCCAAATTCCGCGCTGCCCGTAAAATGTGGGCACAGATCATGAAAGATCTGGGCGCCACCGACCCTAAAGCCATGATGCTGCGTTTTCACACCCAAACAGGCGGAAGCACCCTTACTGCACAGCAACCACTGAATAATATTTCCAGGGTAACTATACAAACACTGGCCGCTGTATTGGGCGGGACCCAATCACTGCATACCAACGGGTACGATGAAGCCCTGAGCCTGCCTACCGAGGAAGCAGCCAGGATTGCGTTGCGTACCCAGCAGATCGTGGCTTTTGAAAGTGGTGCGCCCGACACGGCAGACCCACTCGCCGGCTCATACTTTGTCGAATCACTTACACGTGAAGTGGAAGAAGCAGCCTGGAAACTTATCGCAAAAATCGATGCAATGGGTGGTAGTGTTTCTGCCATCGAACAGGGATTCATTCAAAACGAGATCGCCAAAAGTGCTTATGAGTACCAGCGTAATATTGAAACAGGCGAAAAGATCATTGTCGGTGTGAACAAATTCCAGGCGACCGGTGATGACAGTATACCTCTTTTACGGGTTGATGATTCGATCCGGAAAGTACAGGCGGAGAAATTGAGTACCCTTCGCAATAACCGCAATCCCGCCACCTGTGACCGTATACTGCAAACATTGAACGACAAAGCGAGCAGCGATGAAAATATTATGCCTACGGTTGTGGAAGCAGTAGAAAACAAATGCACGCTGGGAGAGATCGCTGATACATTGAGAGAAGTTTATGGGGAATACAAATAAACTTAACCACGGAGAACAGGCTGAAATACAGTCCTGACACAGGTTTCACAACCTCACCAATTTATATGGTCGCTGGCCGGCTCTTGTTCATTATTTATTTACCGGATCATTAATCCTTTGGGATCTTTTGCAAAAAGGTAGGCATCGCTTTCTACGAAATCATTGGCCTTGATAATAACAGATACAGCTTTGCCATTCACAACAGAAAATTTTGCCGGGTACACGCCATACCCGATATTGGAGTAGGTCATCCTGAATTCATTGTTGTCCATGTATTCCATATACCCGATAAGGTCGGGATGGTGCTGGAAATGGCAGATAAGCATATTGCCGCTTTTCTTGATAGTTACCTGCCCGTATAGTGTATTATAAAAATCCCCGGTATAATCTTCCAGTTTCAGATCGGGTACATTGTTTTTGTTCACTCTTGATTTCAAAGCCGCCAGTTCTTCATCGGTTGCCTTTTTTCCCTGCGCAAAAAATCCCCATTGGTATTTGCTCCTGTCTGTATAGCCCACGCCAAGAAAAGCATCAAGAAGCTGGTAGCGCAGCGCCTCAAAAAAGCTCTGGTTGTCATTATTAGTAAGGATAGTGATACCCAGGTTCTCTTCGGGAACAAAACAGACATTGGTAACCTGGCCAAAAGCACCACCTGTATGCCAGTACACCTGCCGCCCGGCATAATCGGTCATAAATAATCCCAGTCCATAAGCCCTGAAATGCGTAGGAAAGGCAGCAGATTTACGGCTACCGGTAAGTATATTGGCATCCCGTGTCTTTTGCAATACTTGCCAGGGAAGGATCTGCCGGCCTTCGTAACGGCCGCTGTCCAGCTGCATCAGCAGCCATTTGGTAAGATCCTTTACATTGCTAACCATACTGGTAGCCGGTCCCAGGTTATCCACGTTATCAAAAGGTATTTTGGTGATAGAACTGAAAAGGTTGTTATGCGGAACCGCCACGTTTGTTCGCTGCCCCAACCCTGCCGTATTCATATATGTGTTCGTCATACCGAGGGGTGTAAGAATATTCTGCTGCACATAGCTTTCCCAGCTTTGCCCGGTTACTTTTTCCAATACCTGCCCGGCAACGAGGAAACCGGAATTACAATAGCCATAGTCCTGCCTGAATTCCCCCGGGGGTTTCAGGTAACGCATTTTCCAGACAATGGAATCCTTGGGAAGGTTGGAATCCCAGAAAGTAAAGTCTCCCTGGAAAGTTTTGGTGCCCAGGCGGTGGCAAAGCATGTCTTTAACGGTCGCCAGTTTTGTAGACGTACTGTCATATAGCCTGAACCAGGGTATGTATTTAGTTACCCGGTCATTCAGTGATAACTTCTTCTCAAAATCAAGTTTGGCCAGGGAAGTGCCGGTAAACAGTTTGGAATTGGAAGCGATAATGAAGAGGGTGTTCTCATCCACCTTATCCTCTTTCCCAAGCTCCCTTACACCGTAGCCCTTGCTGAGCAATACTTTCCCGTCTTTTACCACCGCGATGGCGAGGCCAGGTATCTGCCATTGTTTCATTCCTCTTTCAATATAACTATCCAGGCTATCGGAGATAAACCTGGGTGGCTGTGCGGATGACCCCAGGAACAACAAACAGCCGCCTATAAGATTCAGCATATACCGAAGCGTTTTTTTCAGGATGGCAGGTTTCATATTTAATTGATTAGGGGATGAAAGTAGGAAGAAATTGTAATAACAAGGACTTCAACACAGAGACACAGAGTAACAGAGGAGCACAGAGATTTTTACTCCAGGTTTATTTCTCTTTGTTTCTCAAAATCTCTGTGTCACTGTGTTGAAACCAGGTTGTCCTCTTCCTGTCAAAAAAAATGGCCATCCCGTGGGATGGCCATTGTATTATGTTTTTAAAAAATAATTATTGATGTCTTACAACTACGCGTTTCGCTCCCATCCGCTTGCCGGCAGAGTTAACCACTTCAACGATATACACTCCGCTACTGAGGGTTGGTCCCAGGTCAATATCGAGTCTTGTATACGCTGTCGTTGTAACCAACTGGCGTTGGTAAACTTTAGCCCCTTTCGCGTCGAAGACGTTAACGGTAGCAGTTTCACCAACCTGGTTGAAGAACCTTACGCTGAACTGTCCAAAGTTCGGGTTCGGGAACACATACAGGTTACCTGATGGTGCGCCACTCACAATGATCTCGTTGGAAGTTTGTACGCAACCATTCAGATCTGTGTAACGTGCCCTGTAAGAACCGATGTCATCCACAGTAAGACCGGATAATGTACCTCCGGTTACGCCCGGTACAGCTACACCGTTCTTTAACCATACAAATGTACCACCTGCAGGATCAACAGTTGCCACAAGGTTTACTGATTCACCTGGTAACAGGATCGGGATACGTGAAGCCGCGATGCTGATCGTTGGCAGCCTGTTCACATACAGTGAAGCATTTGCCGAAGTCACCACGCTGCACAATCCGTTCAGTAATACACGGAAGGTATTCGTGTTCATGGCAAGCGTAGTCGGGTTGATAGTCAGTGTACTGCTGTTAGTACCTGTATTTACCCATGCTGTACCGTTCCAAAGCTGCCACTGGTAAGTGAGCGTATTGGTAGCAGTTACGCTAAACGTAGTGCTGGTACCCTCGCAAACCGTCCTGGTGGTTGGTTGTGCAGTTATCACCGGTAACTGCGCATCTGCTACAGTAACAGTGAAGGAACAACTGGTCGCATTATTCGATGCATCTTTTGCCGTATAGGTTATGGTTGTAACCCCGATATTGAATGCCTTGGTTCCTACGAAATTGATACCCGTTGCAGGAGATGTTCCTGTTGTGGCACCGGTCATAACCCATGTCAATACTGTTACACCGCAGTTATCAGCTGTAACAGGGTTAGGTGTCGCATAGCTGAGTGTACATGAACCTACTGGCGTAATGCCTGAGAAATTAGCAGGGCAGGTAATAGTGGGCGCCTGGGTATCAGTTACGGTTACCGTAAATGAACAGGTAGAATTGTTACCATTTGCATCGCTTGCAGTATAGGTTACTGTAGTCACCCCAACATTGAAGACCTTAGTACCAACAAAGTTGATACCAGTCGCAGGTGATGTTGCTACAGTAGCTCCTGTCATTGACCAGGTAAGTTTAGTTACCGAGCAATTATCTGCAGTCGTCGGGTTAGGTGTAACCACGCTGGCTGAGCAAAGACCCGGATCTGCATTCCGTGCAATATTAGCAGGACATGTGATGGTCGGGGGCTGGTTATCATTTACTGTAACTGTAAACGAGCAGGTCGCCGTATTATTTGATGGATCGCTCGCCGTATATGTTACGGTTGTTACCCCACCATTAAAGGTTGCTGTTCCAACATTATTGATACCTGTTAACGGTGATGATCCTGTTGTAGCACCGGTCATGACCCAGGTAAGTTTGCTCACGGAGCAATTGTCTGCAGTAACCGCGTTAGGCGTAACAACACTGGCAGTACAAACTCCTGCAGCTGTATTAGTAGTGATGTTGGCAGGACAAGTAATTGTTGGCGCCTGTACATCAAGTACTGTTATAGTGAATGTACAGTTCGGAGTAGAATTGCTGCCGAGCAATCTGAATATCAGGTTATGTCCTGAAGCTGGGATACAACCTCCGGTAGCTACAGGAGCATAGTTGGTACATGGTGTAGCAAAAGCGCCACCCGGGTTGCGCCATACTGCTTCGGAGCCAGTATTAGTAAGTCCGTAAGTACTCCATCCCCACTGTCCGTTAGGATTGAAATCCAAATCGACCTGTACGGAAACCCAATATGTACCAGGGTTCAATACCACGTTTGATGGCAGTGTAGCCGTAAAGTCTGGTCCACCAGTTACAGGTACAGCGCTAAAGCTCTGTACAACTGAACCAGGCAGGCCAGCTGCATCATTATAGAAAACAACTGTTGCTGTTGTTGTTGGAATGCCTGAGCCATTAAAGAATAGACCTCCGACTGCGACCTTTGAAACTGTCCAGACCTGTCCACCAGGTACTAAGAAATCATCAGCGGCCTGGGTATCAAAGCCAGTGATTGAAGCTTCAAAATTCTGTGATGAGATTGCATTAATAAATGCACCTGTCTGGTCATATAATACATCGGAACGAACTGCAACTATTGTAGTACCTACAGGGAAGAATGATCCTGACGCAGGTGAAGCAGTTATTGTACCGCAAACCCCAACACCGGTCGGTGCAGGATAGCTAACTATTGCACCACACTGGTTCAGGGTATTGTTGACCGTGATATTAGCAGGACATGTAATGATACATGGCGGTGGAGGCGGCGGTGTGCAGGAAGTCGCACAGGTATAGCCGTCTGTTAATACAATATCATCCACGCGCCATCCCACTCCGGAAACGCTGTTATCTGATGCTTCTCTCCAACGAAGTTGAATAGTCTGACCTGCTGCAGCAGCTGGTAAGTTTACAGTTACCAGTTGGAATCCACCATTACTACCGGTCCAGGCCTGGCGATTAGCGATTGGGCTTCCGAAAGAACCGCTGATGGTACCATTATACCCGTTAGCGGCGAATGAACCTCCTGCTACCAGGATATCCCGGAAGGCTCCTGCGGCAACTGAAGGAATAGCTATTTCCAGGACACCACCGTCAAACCCGCTTTCAAGACTGAAATTATTCCGGAAGCTAAGTTTTGCCGTAGCTGTTGTTATAGCTATACCCGGAGAGGTAATAAGGTTATCAGTAATATTACCTGGATCGGTTGCGAAAATCGCGTTAGGCGCTGAGAATGCCGGCGGAGCAGGTGTCCCCGCACTTGAAGTTACCCATAATGGAGCGCCGGTTAAGTTGGTCGGAGCTGTTGCTACCCAGCCAGCAGGCAGGGCAGGTGCAACGACTGCGTCAAAGTTTTGTGTGAATACTGTTGAGAGTACACCCATTGTAAAGGTATACGTAATAGTTCCGAGGTTAGTCGCGCCATCTTGCAATTGAAGAGTGGCTGTGATCGTACCACCGCAGCTGCCTGCAGCCGTGAACGAAAAATTACGGCAAACAGCCGGACCGCCACCCACTACCACACCGTAGTTCTGGGGACCGCTTGGTGCAGTAACACCACCGGTTGCCTGTAATGTACCTATAAGGTTGGTTGTATTTAATGTACCCGTATTCTGCAGGCATAAACTTACCGTCACGATTTCGGTCGGATCAATAACTCCGTTCGCCGGAGTACAGTTCTCTGCAACAATTGTTGCACCAGCGGCTGCGAGTGATACTGTAGGTGCACATCCGTTTGTAAGTGTGAATTTAGAAACACGCGTAGACTGGTTACCATATTGTGAAGTACTCCAGAATGTTCCGTCAAGAGGGGTATTAGGAGCGGAATAATCCTGTACTGTTGTATTATAATCTCCCCAACGGGAATTTCCGGGGTGCCCGACAGCAGCGTTAATAATAACGGATTCCGGTAATGTCATCACGCCCAGCGGATCAAATGAGTTCCGACCCGTATATCTTATCGAAGGATTTGCTGTTGCGCCCGATACATCATACATCAGGGCTATATTTCCGCAACCATCCATTGAAATGCCACCCATAAAACGGCTGTTACCATCAGCACCGGTAACGGTTCCCTGCTGGTATACCGTCCAGTTGCCTGCAACACGCCTGAGTTCATACCACCTTACTGCCGCCAGACCTGCATTACCAACGGTATGGGTCATAACAACAGATTCTGTTGTCCCATTTTTCCGGTAATTCAGTTTGAACATCATCCTTTCGCCAAGGGTTCCCGCGGTACCTCCACCTTGCTGGGGCACTGTTCCGGGAGGTGTAGCATACGCAGCAATTGGTAAAGCCGTATTTGGCCCGATAGTCTGTGTTCCGGCTCCGAAATTCGGGATCACTTCAAAAATATTTAACGTAGTCGGCCCGATCGGATATGCAAAAAGACCATTCAGGGTGGAGGGGGTCATCCCTTCAAGCCCGATGGTACCCATATTATAAAAATTTTGACCGGCATCAGTAAGCCTTGTTCTTATCATTGTTGTTGTAGGCGCACCCGCGATCATAGCTGCCCTGTCCAATGAGTAAACAGAAGACCCAAGATAACTGGTACCTGCATTATTAAAATCATTTGATGTCATGTAATAGGCATTGTGCCAAACAGAAATTTTTTCATAGTCAATGAAAAAAGTAAGATCCTGGTATTGGTAGATCTTCCAGGTTCCTGTTGGGTTACCCGTAGTTGAAACAGCAATATTTAATGTATGTATGGGGGTAGTGTTCGGACCAAATTCCATAATTACCCACCTGTCTGCTAATTGATCATAAAGCACAACAGGATCTCCGAAACCCGGAAAGCCTGTTATAGTTGCTAAGATCGTAGGCCCCTGGACCACCGTACCTGCTTTGTTCCAGATAGTAAATTGTGTTCCGGCAGTATTATTTACGGCTTGTATAACATGGTTGGGTCCGGCTGCCATATTATTATCTGTCGGAGATAAACCTGGCGAGGTCTGACCATCAAAACTTGTAACCAATGACGTACCCGGAACCTGGGGATTGTGTGTATTGATATTTTGTAAGGCTTCTGTTACCTTGCCCTTACCTGCATTCCTGTTCTGGAAACCGCGTTCGATTCTTTCTTCGGTCTCTTCCATTTCTTCACCCATACCGATAATACCATCCTTATCGCGGGTTTTTACAAGGGGTTTGCCGTACATAGTTGTACGGTCAATGTCGGCAAGCTTTGGTGTTGTTCTTACCAATTTGCCCGTATAAGATTGGGTTTCCAGTACCTGCCTCTGCTGCGCATAACTGTTGATGCTTAAGCAGAATGTTACTAATAAACCAACAAGTAAAAAACGAGTAGTAAAATTTCTCATAAAAAGAGTTTGTTTGGTTAACTGCATAAAAGTAATGATGATTGAGAAATATAAAAAATAATTCCGTCAAAGGTTTTTGAACAGGTTTATCCCCACCGGGGATTCAAATATCCACGCTGCGAAATCTCTTAGCCGGTAAATAAATGAATCGGTTTGAGGTCAGCGGATCCTGGGAAAAAACGGGCAATAATTGGAGAAGAGTAAATTTTAATTATCATAAGCAGCCATTGTGGTTAAATTGTATTCAAAAAAACAGGTATTTACGAATACGGAGCATCAAAAACTAAATCTACAATTATAATAGGAAACTCAAAATTTTTTTTTGCAGACCGGGTCTGGAGCAGGTTCTCAACGGCCCATGTTCCCCGGATTTCCCTTTCCCGGCACCGCTACTATACCGGCTTCCAGCTGTCTTTCAGGCCGACGGTCCTGTTAAAGACCATCCCGCTTTGACTACTCTCCTTGTCCAGGCAGAAATAGCCTTTCCGGATGAACTGGTAACGATCTTCAAAACTGGCTTTTTTTAAAGCGGGCTCTGCAAAGGCCCCTTTGATCACCTGTAACGAAGCAGGATTGATATAATCTTTAAAATCCCCTTCTCCGCTCCCAGGGTCTTCTACGTTGAAAAGGCGGTCGTATAACCTTAACTCCGCTGTGATGGCGTGGGGAATACTCACCCAATGAAGGGTGCCTTTTACATGGATACCCGATGTATCGTGACCGCTTTTACTTTCGGGGATATAAACACAGCGGACTTCGGTGATATTACCCTGGTCATCCTTTATGACTTCGGTACATTTAATAATATAGGCGCTTTTCAGACGGACCATCTGGCCGGGGGCCAGGCGAAAATATTTTTTAGGCGGGTTTTCCATGAAATCATCCCTTTCAATATATAGCTCGTTGCTGAAAGGAATATCGCGGGTTCCGCCATTAGGATCCTCGGGATTGTTCTCACTTGGAAATAACTCCCCGCTTTCGGTGTAGTTGGTTATGACCAGTTTCAACGGGTTAAAGATCACCATCCGGCGCTGGGCCAGTTTATTCAGGTCCTCCCGGACAAAAAATTCCAACAGTCCCACATCCACGATATTATCTCTCTTCGCGATACCCACCCGGTCGCAAAACTCACGCAACGCTACAGCCGTAAATCCCCTTCTACGCATACCGCTGATCGTAGGCATACGGGGGTCATCCCACCCGGTTACATGTTTGTCATTCACGAGTTGCAATAATTTTCTTTTGCTCATGACCGTATACGTCATGTTGCGGCGGGCGAATTCATACTGGCGGGAAGGAAATATTTCCAGTTTTTCTATACACCAGTCGTACAATTCACGGTGCGGCACAAATTCCAGCGTACAGATTGAATGAGTAATCTGTTCAATACTGTCGCTCTGTCCATGGGCCATATCATACATCGGGTAGATACACCATTTATCTCCTGTACGGTGATGATGTGCATGCCTGATCCGGTATAAGAGTGGATCACGCATAATCATATTGGGGCTTGCCATATCGATCTTTGCCCGCAATACTTTTTCTCCATCCCTGTATTTGCCTTCCTTCATATCGCTGAACAACCGGGTGTTCTCTTCTATGCTGCGTTCAGCATATTTATTTCGATGACCCGGCTGTGTGGGTGTTCCCTTTTGAGCGGCAATCTCATCCGCTGTACTGTCATCAACATAGGCCAGTCCTTTTTTAATAAGGCTAACAGCGAATTCATAGAGTTTGTCAAAATAATCAGATGCGTAGAGTTCATGCTTCCACTCAAATCCAAGCCAACGTACATCATCCTTGATGCTTTCCACGTATTCTGTTTCTTCGGTAACGGGGTTGGTGTCATCAAAGCGGAGATTGGTATAACCACCGTATTTTTTGGTCAGCTCAAAATTAAGACAGATGCTGGCGGCATGCCCGATATGGAGATAGCCATTCGGTTCGGGAGGGAAGCGGGTAATGATCTCCTTGTATTTACCACTCCTGATATCCTCTTCAATGATTTCTTCTAAAAAATTAAGGCTGCGTTCTTCTGACATGTGTGCAAAGATAAGGTTGAACGCAGATTTAGAGAAGAACGCAGGTTTTTATGATCCATAAGATCAATTATGATATCGCTGCGTTCATCATAAAAATCATGATAATCAGCGTCCCTGTATTTTAGCGAAGAACGCAGATTTTTAAGATCTTAAAGATCAATTATGACATTCTGCGCTTTTCATAAAAATCATAATTATCTGCGTTCCTGTATTTCCTGTTCCTGTATTAAAAAAAATTACCTTCATATTGCATCTGCTATGGCAACTTCAACCAATGACCTTTTTTATTCCCGGCTCCCGGTGAACGAGATCCCGCTGGGCGACCTGCTGATGGAGGAACATCTTTTTTTCAAAGTTCCTTCCAACTGGCACGTGATCATAACCGATGTAAAAAAATCAACGGAAGCCGTCCAGGATGGCTTACATGAAACCGTCAACCTCGTGGCCACCGGGAGCATCGTAGCGGTTCTGAATATTGTCTATAAAGAAAACCTGAGCGTTCCTTTTTTCTTTGGTGGCGATGGCGCTACTTTTATTGTTCCTCCCTCTGTATTGCAACCGGTGATGCAGGCGTTGAAACTTCACCAGGATAATACCCAAAAGAATTTTAACCTGCTGTTGCGGATCGGCCATGTACCGGTGGAGAATATCTATGCCAGTAACCACACTCTTACTATTGGCAAATTAAAGACCTCGGAAATATTTTCTATCCCGGTATTATTGGGCGATGGTCTTTCCTATGCGGAAAGAATAATAAAAGGAGAAGATTATAAATCAGACCCTTTCCCGGATCCTGACAATGAACTTGACCTGAGCGGGATGCAATGCCGCTGGGATAAAATTAAACCGCCGCAAAACAATGATGAAGTGGTCAGCTTGCTCGTAATTGCCAGGGATGGAACCCGGCAGTCTTCCATTTTTAAAAAAGTAATGGACAGTGTCGACAGCATTTATGGCGCGCCACAAAGCAGGACACCGATATCGGCCCCGCGCCTGAAATTAAAAGGGACCTTGAAAAAGATAAGCCTTGAAATGCGGGCCAAACTCGGGGGTTACCGGCCCCTGTACCTGATCAGGAATTGGTCCACATCCCTGCTGGGCAAACTTTATTTTCGCACCAAACCCGGCAAGGTTTACCTCAACCAGCTGGTGAATATGTCGGACACACTCGTAATTGATGGAAAAATAAATACGGTTATTTCAGGCACCACGCAGCAGAGAGAACAATTGGTGACCGCACTGAATCAACTCGAAGAAGCAGGCGATATTTATTACGGGATATTTGTAAGCAAGGAGTCAGTCATGTCCTGTTATGTAAGAAGTATGAATGACAAACATGTTCACTTCGTTGATGGGTCGGAAGGTGGGTATACCCGTGCAGCAGGAGTATTAAAGAAAAAACTGGGAATGGTTTAGGGTATATTGTTTTTTGTTTTTTGTTCTTTCATCGGATATTCGCTAACGTTTAACACAACCTGCTCTAAATAAGTAGTAAAATCCGGAACCAATGATTGTTCCTAATCATAAACGATAAACAAAAAACTATAAACTCTCTTGTTAATTCTCTGTTCCTGCTTCAAAAAAACCTATATCAGCAAGTATACTTGCCGGGTCGGTATAATTGAGCAGTGTACTTTTAATGATCCCGGTGAGTTCTTCGCGGGTAATGCAAAAAGCAGCATTCACCAGGGATAGTTTATAAGAATTGATTTTGAAAAAAGCCAGGCGGGCTCTTTCTGTGGTATAAGTATCAGCAAGACTGAACGATTCGGCAATATGTGCCTGGTCGTTGTAGAATGGCATATTCATACAGACGGATATTGGTTTTAAAGGATGTTGGACTTTTTACTAACGGCAAAAAAAAGGTAAAATTGCCTGAGCGTAATTTATCCTTCAGAAGAAATAATCAAACAGGGAGACAACTTACTGATTTTCATTGGCGAGTGGGATTTGGCGATTGGTAGGTAAGAATTCACCACCCTCCCCACTTGCTACCAGCTAAACCCCACTTGCCCGATCATTTTAAAGTCTCATTCAGCAACGCGGCAAGTCTCAGCCCTCCCTTGAGTAATTGCTGGTCAAGATCTTTCTGGAAAATATAATTATACCGGTAGCTGAGTTTTCCATCGGCCGGCACCATAGCGTAAACTTTATTGGCAAGCGTATAAGAATCGTAGAACCATTCTTCCAACGAAGAATTTTGCCAGGCTTCCACTTCCTCATCACTGGCAATATCGAGAAGGGTGCTGTACTCTGTATAACTATATTTCTGGTCATCTACCAGCGCATTATCCCAAACCGAATGCAGGTTCGTTGTCCTGTCAAACCAGGTCACTGCTATTTTGTTTCCTCCCTGGTCCTCTTCCCTTCCCACATGAAGAGGCTGGTGCAAATCACCGATAAGATGTATAAGGAAACGTAAAGCGACCTGTCTTTTTTCACCGGGTAATGTCTTGTCTTTTAACTGGGCTGTCAGCGTTTTGATCTGGGTATAAAGATTTTCTCCCGGCAGTTTCCCGAGCGCCGTCATAAATTCCTCCTTTGATAAATTACCGGGGATATTCACATAATGCCATTTGGAAGCATGGTCCCAGGCATGTGTCGTATCGGACTTTATAAAATCGGGCCAGTTGGCCCATAAAGCAAGTGACTGCCGGCCGATCAGTTTATGCAATTCCTTTTTGGCTTTTTTTGATAAATGCCGTTCAGCGATTTCGGCTACAACACGGTGACCGGTAAGTCCCCAGCAAAAAGCAAAAATGGGAATAAGAATAAGAAGGGGCAGCAGAATTATTTTGCGGATCTTTTTAACGGTAGTGATCGTCATAGCGCTTGATTTTATTCCGCTCAAATGTCCACTAAAAAAAGATACCGGGAAAATAATACCGGAAGAAAGGCAATGAGTCCGTTTGAATTATACTACTCAATGTCATTCCGAACGAAGTGAGAAATAGATGAGCCGACGAAGAAATTATCCTTCGCCGACCTCAGGATGGCAAGCTGGTCATTCAAAAGGCATTAACCGCTACCCCTTTAAGAACTCAACATCTTTTTCCTTTAATAAAAAATAGACATTCCCTTCCCATTGCACAGAATTGTCCCAGTTCTTATTTTCTTCATAGGGGACACGGAGTATAACGTACCGTTCAAATGTTATCCCGTTATAAATATGCGTATAAACGGCGATCCGGTACATTTTTAATTTGTTAAGCAACACATCAAAAGCCTTGTCTTCTTCCTCGCTGAGATCGGACTTATACAATCCTTTGGGCCAGTCGCCGCTGCTACACTTCCCTTTCATTTCATCGAACTCCTGCTCTCCTACCTGCGCTACGATACTGTCTTTTGTTTCGAGGAAAAAATTACCGCTGAGTATATAGATCGACCGGCTTCCCCAGTCCGTTACTTTCACCAGCTGGCCTTTTACCGGGAAAAGATTCCCGGTGTTAGCGGGCTGGGCAAATGAAACAATACCTGTACAAACCAGGATCGCAAAAAAGAATATGTTTTTCATTTTTTGATTTCAAGTTGATCATAAAAAAGGGTTGATGGTATACCCCGGGGAGGGTATTTTAATAAATCGTGTTATATTCACAGCATGAGATTGCTTCGCTATATCTATATTATCCCCTGTCTTTTACTTTCGGTACTCGCAGAGGCTCAGCAATGGAAAACTTTTTCTGACAGCTCCATTACATTTACCGCAAAATACCCCGCCAGCTGGGTAAATAAGATCAAAGAAGATAAGCGGGTCTTTTTCTCTTCTCCTTCCGATGGGGCCAATGATTCTTTTTTTGAGAATGTAAATGTGGGTGTTACGCAAAACAATGACTATGGCAGCAAGATCAAAATAAAGGAAGTGGTTCCAGCTGTACTGGATAATCTCAAAACTGCTTTTGATGAATTCAAACCGGAAAGCGAGCGCTACTTTACCTGGAATAATACGCCGGCCTGCGAGATCATTTATTCAGGTTATATCAAAACGAATCCTGATCTCAGGGTTCGCATGACACAATGGTTTTGTTTTTACAAGACCCGTCTTTACACGGTAACCTTTACGGCGCTGGCCAGCAACAACAAACATAATGCTACTGCCAAAAAGATCATGAGCAGTATCATATTCAAATAACCTTTGGTTCAAAGCCTAACATCGTTTTTTCAACCCGACAAAAAAAATCCCGGAATCCGGTATGCGTCATTGGTTACAGGCTATATCGCTGTGTCTCTGTTTCCCGGCAGCTGCACAAAAACTTCCGGCCACAGCACCGAGGCAAAATGTATACGGAATCAGCTTTCACAACGGAAAGGTGATGGCACATAATAATACAGTTCAGAATGTCAGGCAGGCAAAGTCATGGGGTATTTCTTTCGACCTGTCAAAACAACTGACCGATTCTGTTTCCTATTCTTTTTGCAGAGCCTATGTCCGGAAAGGATTTTCTTTTTCCTTCTTTGACCTGGGCACACCCATTCTTGGCACCGGGTTTATCAGTTCTTATTTCCTGGAGCCCGTATACCGCATAGGCAATAAATTACAATTTCAATTCAGGGGTGAGGCCGGGGCCGGTTATTTTTCCAACCCTTATGACAGCATCAAAAATCCCACGAATAATAATTACAGCCAGCATATCACCCCTTATCTCACGGTATCGGCCGGGTTTGGTTTCCGCATCACGCATAATTTATCCCTGGAAGGAAATGCCAGTCTCCATCATATGTCAAACGGTAATTACCGGGAACCCAATGCGGGGTTGAACTGGGGTACGTTCTCAGCTACTTTTCTTTACTACCCGGGTTACAATCTTTTCCCCCGGTATAATAAACCTCCGCGCTATAAATGGAGTGAAAAAAAGGCAGGACTTGACCTCGGGCTGATGTATGTCCCTAAACAGGGATACCACCGTAAATGGAACAATACCCGCAATTTTATGATCGGGCTTTTTGTTACCGGTTCTAAAAAAATCAGCCGGATGAGTGCCGTTACGGCCGGGGCCGAGATCTCCTGCAATAAATTTGTCGATGCTCCCACAGCCGCTGCCGGCAACAGTAAACCTGGCGTAGTAGGTTCCCTGCAGGTGGGTCATGAATTCTTACTGAACAAAATAATCTTCAGCCAGCAGGCTGGTATATATATCACCCACTACCCTTCTTTTTACAAATGCATTTACCACCGCTGGGGTTTGCGTTACCGGGTCAACTCCCGGCTGTATGCAGGTTTTAACATGAAAGCACATAAGTATACTGCTGACTTTATTGACCTGAGAATACAATACAAATTATTCTGATCCTCTTCCAGCCATATCAATTGGGAAAAATAAACCGGCGCACTACCCGCTTTTCAAACGCGGGAAACCTGTTATCTTTATTCCATGCGGTACAAATTCCTGCTGCTTTGTATCATACTGTCTTCCTGCAACTCTTCCCGGATGGTGGAAACAAGCCTGTATTTTGGCCAGTACAAACCGGGTGGCGGGATGGTTTCAGCTACTGAATGGGAAAACTTCAAAAAAGACTATGTAAGAAAGGTTTTTAAAGAAGGAAGCACCGTTATCAATGTTTCGGGCGATTGGTACGATACGGCTGCCCGCAAACTGATCACCGGACCTACTTTTGTAGTGATCTATTATTATAAAAATTCCCCGGTGGTCTCCAAACAAATAGACAGTCTCCGTCAATGGTACAAGGTGCTTTTCCGGCAACAATCGGTGTTACGGGTAGATAAAAAAGTTGCTGCTTCTTTTTGAGCGGGACAAAACTATTTTTCATTTTGCTGCATTACTTAACATTTTATTTGCCACAAATAAAAGAACATGACGTTCTTATGAGTTACAAGCCTGTGTAATGAAAAAAAATTCTGCATCCTGCCTGAAACTGCGGGAGATGAGAATAACAAACTTTAATAGAATTACCACGGGCCTGTTGCTCTCCTTTATCACGACAGCCTTCGTAGCGCAGGCACAACCTGCCGCTAATAAAAAAGATCCCAGGTCGGGGCTTCTTTCAGTAGCTTATTTTGTAGAAAGCGCCAACAATTCCATTAACTCGCTTAACAGCCTGCTGAAGAAAGATAATTACCGTAATAAAATAACGACGTTAAATAACCCTACGAACAATGAACTGGGCTTTAGCCTGAAGACCGAAATACTCGCTGCGCTGAAGCCTATCCTGGACAAGGCTAAAAAAACAGACGGCAAAAAATTCAAGGAAGTAATCGAAAATTTCCTGAGCAACCCGGAAGAGAATGGTATCAGCTCTGTAAAAAAGTATTTACCGGCACTTGGCATTTTTAGTACGGTACTGTCGCTGGTCGGCAACCTTGTAATCATGGAAAAAACGATCACCAAAGAAGACCTGAATGTCTTTATCGCGAAGATCCAGCAATATTTTTCGCAGTATGAAAAGCTGAATACGATCAACCAGCAATTCGGAATGCAGGTACAAAAACTGCTGGACAAATCGGAAGAAATAAAAGATGATCTCAAGGACTTTCTCGTTGACTGTATATGTACCATGAACCGCGACATTACCAAAGCTTCTATAAAGGAACTGTCCGTAGAAGCCCTGGCACAGAAATATTATGATCCGCAAAAGATGCAGAACTGGCTTGATACAACACGGGTAAAATCCGAAGGCAGTCTCTACCCCCCGGACGCTCCCACTTCAGTCAAACTACTGACCTCGGGTATCAAAAAATTGCAGAAAGAATTTGAAATGCTTTATAGTGATAATTACAAGCAACTGAAAGAATTGATCGCATCCTTAAAAACGACAATCCCGAACCTCGACCAGAAGCAACTCGATAAAACCAACAGCGAGATCGACAAATTGTACAACGACAGCCGCCAGGCTGATATCATCAATCTCAATATTAACCAGGTGGATGAGAGAATGAATACGGCGTGCAGGATTATTAATACAGGAAAATAAGTAATAAGGAATAATAAATAAGGAATAAGGAAGTCAAGTCCGATATTTAATTATTAATTATTAATTATTTATTATTCCTTATTTCTTATTTTAACCGAAACATTCAAAAGGCAGCAATTTTATCAGCAGTCTTGTCTAGCTAATAACCAACAACGCTTATGCCATCTACCACCAACACTGCACAACCTTTAAGAAACCCGGTTAGCGCTATCCTGCTGACAGGTTTTACGGCAGGTTTACTGGATATCACCGCCGCCTGCACTCAATATTATATCAAGACCGGGAAAGGCCCTGGCAATGTCCTCCGCTATGTGGCCAGTGCTGTTTTCGGTAAAAAAGCATTTACTGGCGGGCTGCCGATGGCCGGCTGGGGTTTACTCTTTCATTTTATCATCGCCTTCGGGCTCACTCTCTTTTTCTTCTGGATTTACCCCAGGGTCAGCTGGATCGGGAAAAACAAGATCGTTGCGGGAATAGTATACGGGATCTTTGCCTGGCTGGTAACCACCCAACTGATCGTTCCGTTGAGCCAGATCGGCCGTCAGCCCATTGTGTTCTCAAAAGCCATCGTAGCAGTGCTGATCCTGGTCTGCTGTATCGGGTTGCCCATTTCGCTGATGACAAATAAGCATTACCTTTATAAAAAATAATATCTCCAATGTCGTTATTGAATCAAAACAGTAAGAAAGGAAAAAAGAAAGACAACAAAAAAAATAGTGTTGGCAACAGCCCCGGCGGATCGAAATTCATACAGAAACCCGGGAAGACAAGCGGTGGTTTTGTGAGCAAACAGGCCAATACAGGCTCCCAGCGCGGAAGCTGATCAGCTCCCTCTTCTCTTTACATGGACTTTATAACGTAAGACCAGGTCATCATTATACAGCAGGTAAATCCAGGCTATATCGGGTGATGCAACGGTATAACTATAATTATACCGGTTCTGCCTCCCTGTTGAAGCATTGGGATCAGGTTTTAAGAAGATCCAGGAAGCTGAATGCGAGAACATTGTTGAATCCACCAGCATATCCGGGGAAACATTTCTCCCCAGTTCGGTGGCCGCCGTTTCAAGCTGGAGGTGGACTGTGTCTCCTACAAAAGTCTCGATGACACCGCTGGAAGGATAAAAAGAGGTGATCCTGTATTTACTAAATGATTTCTGCTTAAAAGGCGAACGTCGGAATTCTTCCGGCACTTTCGAATCAGGCAACAAAGTCCAGCGTGGATCATCCGGGTAATGATCCCGGATAAAATTCTCCGGAGAAGAAAGAAAATACCGGTCATCATACTCCCGGATAAATTCATTGCGAGAAGAAAGATAACCGCTGGCCCAGGTCGCATCAAGTAATTGCCAGTCCCCGTCGATCATCACCGCGTTCCAGTAATGATTCACTCCAAAACGCTGGCCGGGTTTATTGGTACTGGTCCTGGCATAGCCGATAATGATCTCCGAACGGATACCCGCAGCCTCGCACAAAAAGGTAAATAGACGGGCATAGCCATCACAAACAGCTTCTCGTTTGTCTACTACTGATTCCGCTACTCTTTCGTTGAGTGGTTTGAGCGGAGAATCATCGATCACTTCTTCTCTTGAATTCCGCAAGGAGGCGGGACCGATAACGGCTCTCAGGCTGTTGGGACGATAAGCGATATTTTCTGTAATCCACCGGAAGATGGCGGTTACTTTAGCTTTTTCTGTTGAGCTGGAAGCAGTGAGTTGCTTTGCCAGTACAGCCAGGTCTTCCTGTGAAAAGACCGGGCAGGTCAAAAAAAGAAATGCTATTGAAAGAAACCATCTCATCCGCGGTTATTCTCTCCTAAATATAAAAAAAACCGCCGGGATCAGCAGCGGGTATTTTAAAGAGATAATAACAGGCTATGGTTTGAAATTCCCTTTGAACTCCTTTTTAAACTTCAGGAATTCAGGAATAGAAACGTTGGCTACATAAGAATTACCCGGGTGATAATAGACATATTCCTGGTGATAATCTTCGGCAGGGTAAAAACCAGTAAATGGTTTTACGGCTGTCACGATCTTTCCACGGTAGATTTTACTGTCAGTGATCCGCCTGATCTCTGCTTCAATGATCTTTTTCTCATTTTCATTCCGGTAAAAGGCAATGGAACGATATTCTTCTCCTATATCATTTCCCTGCCCGTTCAATTGCGTAGGATCCATGCTGGCAAATAAGGCTTTCACGAGTGTTTCGAACGATATTTTAGAAGGGTCATAATATACCTGTACGGTTTCCGCATGACCCGTTTCTCCCGTGCTGACCTTTTCATAAGTTGGATGCTTATCCGTTCCACCTGCGTAACCTGATACGGCATCGCGTACTCCGTTCAAACTTTGGAATATGATCTCTGCATGCCAGAAACAGCCTTCGGAAAAAGTGGCAACTGCTTCGTTGGCTGAAGGCTTTTCTTTTGACGCAAGTGGTATGTTCACTTTCTGACCCTGTGTTTCCGTACAGGAAGTCATAAGCGATACGGCGATCAATGCTATTAATAATGATTTCATGAGTTTTATTTTATTGTGGTTTGGAACTCGTTGGCGGCTTTCCTCCTTCCGGGACAAAGATCAGCGCTGCAGAATTCATACAATATCTTTTACCAGTAGGCTTAGGACCATCATCAAAAACATGCCCGAGATGGGATCCGCTTTTACTATCCACCACGGCCAGGCGAACCGTACCAAAGCTGTTATCTTCTATCAACCGGACGGCATCAGGGCTGATGGGAGCATAAAAACTCGGCCAGCCGGTACCCGAATTGAATTTTGTTTCCGAAGAAAATAATGGCTGGAGCGAAGCCGCGGAATAATAAGTTCCCTTTTCATAAAAATGGTCATATTTACCGGTACCGGCTCTTTCTGTTCCTTCCTCCCTTAATACATAATACTGGGCCTCCGTGAGGCGGGCTTTCCATTCAGCATCGCTGAGTTTCATGGGAAATACCGTTTTATTATCCGCGATGGGTGGGTCGGGATATTTCTTATTACTGTTTTGAGCGCTGCCACAACTGGCCGTCAGCAATAAAACAGATGACATACAAAAAAAGAGGATCGTTCTCATATATAACACTTTGAAAGAATAAACGAGATCCGGTGTTCCCGGGTTTTCTGATAGTTGAAAAATCTTCCCAAAATTACCCCGGCCGGGATTTTATTCAGTCATACAGACGACATTTAGCCGCTTATCGTTTGAGAAACCTGTTTTTTAACAGTTTATCCATCACTTCTTCTTTCTGGTTCCGGCTGACCGGGATATGCTGCTGGCCGATACGGATATCATTTCCTTCAATACTGTCGATTTTGGAGGCGGCGACGATATAAGATTTATGTACTTTAAGAAATTTATCCGCAGGCAGGTAATCTTCTACCGCCTTAAAAGTAAGATAGGTCATGTATTTCCTGGCAGCAGTATGAATGATGACATAATTCTGCAACGCTTCCACGTATAAAATTTCCTCGTATAATATCCTGACAAGTTTATTATCCGCCTTGATAAAAAAGTAATCCTCCGTCTTCTCTCCCATGGTATTCTTTTCCCTGACTTCGTAATATTCCTTTGCTTTTAAGGCTGCCGCGAGGAAACGGGCAAAAGAGACCGGCTTCACCAGATAATCAAGCGCATTCACCTCGAACCCATCCAGGGCATATTGGGGGTAGGCAGTTGTAAATATGACCGGTGGCGGATGCTGCAGGGTCCTGAAAAAATCAAGCCCCGTTATCTTTGGCATCTGTATATCCAGGAAAAGCAACTGCACTTCCCCTGCGGCGATCAATTCGGTTGCCTTCAGGGGATTATCAAACTCGCCAGTTAGGTTTAAAAAATCTACATCAGCAATATATTCTTTCAGGCCTTTCCTGGCCAGCGGTTCATCGTCAATGATGATACAGTTGATGCTCATGATAGCTGGAATTTTAATTGGACAGAAAAATTATTTCCACTTTCATCGATAGACAGTTCGTGTTTCCCCGGGTACAGTAAGGCCAGCCGTCTTTTTACATTGTTCAACCCGATACCGCCGTGCAATTCCGTGCGGGGCTGTTCTTCTTTTGAATTGACCACGGAGAAAATAAATTCCCCGTTTACCCGTGACAGGTCCACGTTGACAAAATTGGTTTTATCTGTATAATGAGAGATATGTTTAAAAGCATTCTCCACGAAAGGCACCAGGAGTAAAGGTTCTACTGTGAACCCCCGCACTTCCGGCGCGCAGGTAAAACGCACGGCGTATTGCTCATCCTTTCTTAGCTGCTGGAGGTCCATATAATCCCTGAGGTATTGTATCTCTTTTTCAATGGGTATCTTTTCCCCGTTCATTTCGTATAACTGGTAACGAAGCATATCCGAGAACTTATGAAGGGCCGCCCTGGCACCGGTGTTCTCCTTATTAATAAGAAAATAAACAGCATTCAGTGAATTGAATACAAAATGCGGGTTGATCTGTGATTTCAGGAAATTCAATTCCGCTTCTGCCTTTTCTTTGGCGGTTTCAGCCATACGTTGCTGCAATTTCCCGTAATCAAAAAGGAGTTTAACAGCGGCCCCGGCGATCACGAGGAAAAAATGCGGGATGATATTGTCGTATAAACTTTTCTTCAGGTTACCTGCCCAGTGTACCAGTAAGGGGTTGTTTAGTAACCTGCCAAGGATATTCATCTTGAGTATGCTACTGCCAAATATCATTACGACAAATACCAGGAGGAACGTAATATATTTCTTTTTATACAGGAGCCGTGGAATCAGCACTTCATTGGTGATATAGATCATCAGCGCCAGTTCTGCTACTTTTATAAAGGTTACCAGCAGCGCTTTCGCAGGGCTGGGATAATCATCCACGCGGAGAAAATACCAGACCCCGAACACCAGCAACCAGAAAACAAGGTGATGCAGCTTGTATCGTATAAATAAAGCGCCCTTTTGCATATTTAATTTTCTTTGTGTTCTTCGTGCATCCTTTGTGTACGTTGTGTTCCTAAAATGATGGAGCACAAAGTGCATTAAGAACCACGAAGGGCACGAAGTACAAAATAAAAGTACAAATTCCGGAGGGGAAAAGAGATTACATCAACCGGGGACTTTCCCTGACGACAGGGCGTTAGCAGGAGACTTAGTGCTAATTAGCGTATATAAAAATCAGTTCTTACCCTGTAATAAGTCACCGATCTTTCAACCAGGTTAGCGATCAATCCATTCACTTTGATCCGCCACAGTTTTTTTTCTTTATCATAGCTGGTTTCCGCGGTGCCGCTGGAAACATCCACGTAAGAGACCTGGTCACCGGAACGAAAGGAATATTTTGCGGACAGGTCTTTGCCCCCGATCCTATACTTCGTATTCTTGAGTCTTTTATCAGCGAAAAAAAGCGTGAAGTACTGGTCCTTTTGTTTGATGATCACTTTCAGGTCTCCCTTTAAACGGTCGACCGTGATTGTAGCTGGCAACCCTTCGATAAAGAAATTATTATTGCTGACGGTGTCGGTAATATAGAGAGGACAGCGCTTGTACACCGTATCCCGCTCCACTTGAGCGGATGCCGTCAAAGAGAAGATAAGCACCAGGAATAAAATAGGAATGCGCATAGTGGGTATTAAGGGTAAAAAATACGAATAATTGACAACATGACCGCCACGAATATGATTGTTAGCCCCGGGACATCCTCTCGCCAAACAAAAGACTACCGATACGAACCATTGTACTCCCCTCTTCTAACGCTATCCTGTAATCGCTGCTCATGCCCATTGAGAGCGTTTGAAGTTTGAGGTTTGCCGTTTGCTGTTGAGCGTATTTGTCGAAAAGTCCTTTCAGGTAGCTAAATTCTTTTTTCACCTGGTTCATATCGGTTGTAAAGCTTGCCATTCCCATCAACCCGCAAATCCTGACATTAGACATTTTTAAATTATCTAATTGGCTAATTGTCAAATCAAGTTCAGCCGCATCAAACCCAAATTTTGTTTCCTCGGCTGCAATATGCACCTGGAGCAGGCAATCGATTACCCGGCCTGCATTTTCCGCTTCCTTGTTAATGGCTGCCAGTAGTTTCAGACTGTCCACTCCCTGTATCAGTTGCACAAAGGAGGCTATTAACTTTAATTTATTGCTTTGGAGATGACCAATAAAATGCCAGCAGATATCTTTTGGCAATAGCCCGGCCTTCTCCCGCATTTCCTGGACATAGTTCTCGCCAAAATCGCGTTGACCCAATTCATAGAGGGCAAGGATGTCCTCCACCGGTTTTGTTTTGGATACCGCGACCAGCATTACTTCTTTCTTACCTAATTCAGCTTTCAATTGGTGATATGCATCTTGGTTTACAGACAAGGGAAGATATTTTGGAATTGGGAGATTGGGAGATTGGGAGATTAAAATTTCAAAATTTCCCAATTCCAAAATTTAAAAATATTTATTTCAGTATCGACCGGCTGATTACGATCCGCTGCACTTCACTCGTCCCTTCATAGATCTGGGTGATCTTGGCGTCCCTCATCAGTCTTTCCACATGGTATTCTTTTACAAAACCATAACCACCGTGTACCTGCACCGCTTCCACTGTAGTCCACATGGCAGTTTCTGAGGAAAATACTTTAGCCATGGAAGAACTGAGGGTATAATCGATATCGTTGTCTTTTTCCCAGGCAGCTTTCAGGCAAAGCAGTCTCGCCGCTTCAATCCGGGTCGCCATATCGGCCAGCTTAAAAGCGATGATCTGGTGATTCATGATCTCTGTGCCAAACGCTTTTCTTGTTTTGGAATATTCCCTGGCCAGTTCATAGGCTCCGCTGGCAATACCCAACGCCTGTGAAGCGATACCGATCCTTCCACCCGCGAGTGTTTTCATGGCGAACTTGAAACCAAACCCGTCTTCCCCGATGCGGTTGGCTTTGGGTACTTTTACATCATTAAACATCACCGTATGGGTGTCGCTGCCCCGGATACCAAGTTTATTTTCTTTAGCTGCTACTACTACACCGGGCCAGTTCTTTTCCACGATCAGTGTATTGATTCCCCTTGATCCTTTTGCAGGATCTGTTTGAGCCATGACGAGATAGACCGACGCTGTTCCCCCATTCGTGATCCAGTTCTTGGTTCCGTTCAATAAATAATAATCGCCTTTATCTTCTGCGGTTGTTCGTTGCGAAGTAGCGTCACTCCCCGCTTCTGGTTCACTGAGCATGAAGGCGCCAATATATAGTTCTCCATCTTTGCGGCCCTGGGCCAGGGGGGTCAGGTATTTTTGTTTTTGCTCTTCGTTGCCATATTTTTCAAGACCAAAACAAACCAGGCTGTTATTCACACTCATGACCACGCTTACACTGGCATCGATTTTACTTATTTCTTCCATGGCCAACACATAACTGACCGTATCCATTCCGGCACCACCGTATTTCGGGTCCACCATCATTCCTAAAAAACCCAGTTCGGCCAGTTTCATCACCTGTTCTTTGGGAAATTGTTGTTTTTCATCCCGCTCGATCACGCCGGGCAGGCATTCCGTTTTTGCAAAATCCCTTGCCGCCTTCTGGATCATCAGTTGTTCTTCAGTAAACTCGAATAACATGTTATGGTTTTAAACGATGGGCAAAGATAGGCTGTCTGGGTTTTATTGCCGATATTCAAAGCGGAGGCATTGAAAAATAAACTCGCATAGAATCGAAGTCAGCATGTTCAGGCAACCTCAAAATGTAATAAACAGGTTTTAATTTGTTATCCATTGAATCTCTTTCATGGATATGCTTCAGGGTTTGAGAAATGGCGGGCATGCATTCAGAGTAGACAATAGCCAATTTTTCCCCTCCCTTTAACCGGGAAAAATCATAATACTTAGCAATATTAATTTTGTATTCAAGTTTTTGACCGGGTCCCATCACAATGAAGTTATTCCGCTTCATTTGTGGAATAATCACACCTTGATCGTCATCGGCTCCTAATTTCAAATAATTCCCTGCTTTGTACCCTTTATATTCCATATTATCCAGGGTTGCCGTATCAAATATTGAAAATAAATCTGTTCTTGTTTTTCCATCTTCAGGTAGCAACAATCTGTAAATAAATTGACTGTCAGTTGATCTATTTTCAAACGAAACATAAGCAAAAATCACATCGCTCGACAGGGGGTTAACTCTCAATTGGATCCGAATAAAAGAAGCGTCTTTCAATATTATTGGGGAAATCCCTTTATCCGCTCCTTTGCAGGCAGCAATAAAAATAAAAAAGGACAGAATGAAGTACCTCATTTTAATATAAGTATTAATAATATTCGCTTTTCAGACCAAGACGATACCTTTTATTAATTCCTTTAATTGCAAAATGTAACCCTTCACTTTTGAGACTTATACAGGCATCCGTTCTAAAGGTTTTTCTTGGCTGTTTTACAGTACCTTTGCATTTCCAACCCAGAGTCAGTTTTATGAAAAAGATCCACATTGTGTTACTGGTCCTGATCGCAGGGACCATTGCAGTGCTCCTTACTTTCCTGAAAACGGCGAGCACGTACGATACCGTGGATACAGCGATGGCAAAACCCGGGAAATTTGTTCACCTGATGGCGCGGCTGGATAAAACGCAACCCATCGAATACGACGCACTCAAAAATCCCAACTATTTAAGTTTTACAGCAGTAGATACTACCGGGAGAGCCGTAAAAGTTGTTTACCACAGCGCAAAACCCGATAACCTCGAAATCAGCGAAAGGTTAGTACTGAAAGGTAAATACCAGGATGGCTTTTTTGATTGCAAGGATATCCAGACCAAATGTCCTTCCAAGTATAAAGAAGATATGAAGGCTACGGATAAAACTCTTCAAAACAATGCTGCACCCCTTCCTGCAGCTACCAATTCTGAGGCTATTAAATATTAACCGGCATGGATTATATCGGTGAGCATCTTTTACCCGGCCAGCTGGGACATTTCTTTATCGTGCTTTCATTGGTTGCTTCACTTGTTGCCAGTTTTTCCTATTTCCGTTCCGCGCAATCTAAAATTGATACGGATGCCGCTTACTGGAAAAAACTTGCCCGTGTCTCTTTTATCATTGAATCCTTTTCAGTCCTGGCCATCTTTTCCATTTTATTCTATATCATTTACAACCATCTTTTCGAATATCATTATGCCTGGAAACACAGCAGCCGTTCTCTTGAATTCAAATACATGCTCGCCTGTTTCTGGGAAGGGCAGGAAGGAAGTTTCCTTTTATGGAGTTTCTGGCATTGCGTGCTTGGTCTTATTTTAATAAGGACAAGCAGGAAATGGGAAGCGCCGGTTATGACTGTGATCAGTTTTGCGCAGTTCTGCCTCGCTACCATGATCGCGGGTATCTATATCTTCAACTGGAAAATGGGATCGAATCCATTTGTCCTGCTGAGAGATGCCGGCGTACTTGACAGTGCACCGGCCCTGCACCTGGATATGGATGTGAACCAGGCGCTCCGCCCTGATTATATGGCTTCCATCAAAGACGGCAATGACCTGAATCCTTTGTTGCAGAATTACTGGATGGTGATTCACCCGCCGGTATTGTTCATGGGTTTTGCTTCCACCATTGTTCCTTTTGCTTTTGTCATAGCCGGCTTATGGAAAAAACAATTTGGCGAATGGACAAAGCCTGCCCTGCCCTGGGCGCTCTTCTCCGCAGCTATATTGGGTGTGGGCATCATGATGGGCGCTATGTGGGCGTATGAATCACTGACCTTCGGCGGTTACTGGGCCTGGGATCCTGTAGAAAATGCTTCACTGGTTCCCTGGTTGATTTTAATAGCAGCCATTCATACGTTACTTATTTATAAACATAGCGGGCATTCATTAAGGGTGACGCATTTATTCTTCATTCTCAGTTTCGGGTTCGTTCTTTATTCTACTTTTTTAACCCGGAGCGGCATTCTGGGTGAATCATCGGTACATGCATTTACCGATCTTGGCATGAACTGGCAGCTCCTTGCCTTCCTGTTGGTCTTCGTAGTACCCGCATTAACCTGGTTCATCAAAAGTTATAAAGAGATTCCTACGATCAAAAAAGAAGAAAGCGGTGCTTCCCGTGAATTCTGGATGTTTATCGGTTCCCTGGTCTTTTTTCTTTCCGCGATCGTGATTATCGGGAAAACATCGTTGCCTGTTTTCAATAAATTATTCGGGACAAAGATCGCACCACCCGAAGACGCCGAGTTTGCCTATAACAGTATCCAGGTATACGTGGCTGTTATCATTGCCCTGCTGACTGCCGTCACCCAATACCTTAAATACAAAGACACCCCTGCAAAATATTTCTGGAAGAAAATAGCGTTACCAACTGTACTGGCCGTGATTGCCGCGACACTCGTACTCGTATTTGGTGATATTAATTATAATAAGAAAGGACCCGGTTTCCTGGGCGCAATCTGGCTCGCCGTTGCCTGTAGTATCTATACCATCATTGCCAATATCGCTTATATCTGGCTGGGTATGAAAGGCAAGCTGAAATTATCGGGTGGTTCCATTTCCCATTTTGGTTTTGGGATGGTGCTGCTGGGTATTCTTCTTTCCTCTTCGAAGAAAGAAGTGTTATCCAATAATATAAATGGTATTCCTGCGCCGCTGGGGGCCAATGAAGATCCCCGGGAAAACCTGACCCTGGTAAAAGGCCTTACCTCCGACATGGGAAAATATACTCTGACCTATGAAGGCGACTCGGCGCATCCTAAAAAAGCGTTGTGGTTCTACAAGATCCGTTTCAAAAGTAAGGACGGTAAGGAAGAATTTGTATTGCAGCCCAATGCCTTTGTAAATTATAAAGGCAATGAGGGACTTATGGCCAATCCTTCCTCCCGGCATTACTGGGATCATGACGTGTTTACCTATATTACCTCCCTGCCCAATCCCGAGAAACAGGAAGACACGGCAAGTTTTCATACAACAGCATTACGGCCCGGCGATTCACTTTTTTATTCCAATGGCTTTATGGTTTTAGGTGATGTAAAAGCAAAAGATAGCCTGCCTGTTGAACTTTTTGGCAGCAACGGCAGTTTACACGAGGCCTCACTAAAGATATTCTCTAAAACTGGCTCCATTTATTCAGTTACTTCCAAACTGGCTGTCGCCAAAGGAGAAATGCTGTCGTTGCCGGATACTATTATTGCGGAAAGCCTGGTACTCCAGCTCCAGAAGGTAAACCCCGATAAAAGCATCGAACTGGGTGTAAAAGAATCAAATGCAGTGATGAAATATGTGACCCTGAAAGCTTACAAGTTCCCTTTTATCCGCTTGTTATGGTTTGGGGTGCTGATCACTGCAACGGGCATCATTATCAGCATGGTCCGTCGAATTCGGGCTGCTGTTTGAGGTTTCGAGAGGAGGTTTTAGGTATTAGGTTTTAGGTATTAGGTTTTAGGTTTCGATGTTTGAAAATTCATCTCATAATTTAGTATCTCTGGCTAATACCTAAAACCTAATAGCTAGTGCCTAATAGCTAATTGCTTAAATTTTAGCTTTTTAAAAACAGCTTCCTTTTTACTTTTGTTGTCCGTCTATAAAATGCGGCGGTTCTGTTCTAACTTTACAGGTAATGTTCCGGTTGGCTACATATGGTAAAAAATTGAACTGGCTCCTGGCCCTGGGCCTGCTTGTCAGCAGCCAGCTTTTTGCCCAAACCATTCCCGCTGAACCTGTCACTGATTCCTCCGAATATGCCCGGCGTTTTATGAAAGAGCAGGAAAAAAAATGGGGTCCGAATGACACCGTTTATGTACCCGCCATCTGGTATCACAACGAGATCGTGAACTACAAGGAAATGGAAATGGCCTGGGTGTCCAATATGTCGCCGGACAAACTCGCTAAATTTATTGAAGACTGGACCCGGTTACGCAATGCAGTATATGTTACTTATCCTTATGCCAAGATCGCCGGTGGCATTATCAATGACATCAGTAAGAACATGGAGAATGTAAAATCCAAAAAAGACAGGAAAGCCTATATCAAATCGAGAGAGAAAGAATTAAAGAACGAGTTCACCGATCCGCTTTCTAATTTATCCGTATACCAGGGAAAGATATTAATGAAACTCATCAACCGGCAAACCGGTAATAACTGTTACGAGATCGTCAAAGAATACAAGGGCGGTTTGAATGCCCGGGTCTACCAGACCGTGGCCTGGTTTGTCGGTGGTAACTTAAAGCAGGACTGGGATATTAATGAAAATAAAATGGATCGCCAGATAGAGAATATCGTAAAAGAAATCGATGGTAACTGGTATGGGAATCCTTACCGGAAGTAGGTGCTGGTTGCTGGTTGCTTGATGCTGGATTCTTGATTCTGGTTGCTGGTGCTGAAGATCGACAATGCGTTTTCTTCTCATTACTTACCTTTATATATTATGTGAGTTGTTAGCATCAAGAATCCAGAATCCAGCATCAAGAATCCAGAATCATGAAATTAGACATACTTGCCATAGGCGTTCACCCCGACGATGTAGAACTCGGTTGTTCCGGTACATTGATCAATGAAATAAAGAACGGAAAGAAAGCCGGCATACTCGACCTGACACAGGGCGAACTGGGAACAAGAGGTACCATTGAGACCCGCTACCAGGAAGCGGCCAATGCCGCGATGATTATAGGCGTGGAGGTAAGAGAAAACCTGAAGATGCGGGATGGTTTCTTTGAGAATGATGAAGAACATAAACTAAAACTCATTAGCGCTATCCGAAAATACCAGCCGGAGATTGTTATCGGGAATGTCCTGCATGACCGTCACCCCGACCATGGCCGGGCCGGTGGCATGATCGCCGATTGCTGTTTTTTAGCAGGTCTTGCTAAAATTGAAACGACCGATGAGAACGGCAAACCCCAGCCAAGATGGCGGCCTTCTTATGTGCTCCATTATATCCAGGACTGGTACCACGAACCCGACCTGCTGATCGATATCAGTAATGTG
This sequence comes from Chitinophagaceae bacterium, assembly GCA_039921505.1. Classification (GTDB taxonomy): domain Bacteria; phylum Bacteroidota; class Bacteroidia; order Chitinophagales; family Chitinophagaceae; genus JJ008. The sequence goes on along the minus strand of JBDSBR010000038.1, from coordinate 32,611 downwards.
TTTGAACAGCGGATGAAATCCATCGAAGCTTATAGCACACAATTCCACAATACTGCGGGTAAAAGCAGTGAGCCACAAACCTATATTTCAACCCCTGATTTCCTCGAAAGCGTGGTCGCCCGCGCAAGGATGTTTGGGAAACGTATCGGCGTTAAATATGCAGAGGGTTTTATATGCGAGAAAAAGATCGGCATCCGCAGTCTTGACGCATTGATTCAGAATGAAACATGAACGGTTGTTCGTATTAGATTTTGGCAACTATAGGAAAAGGAGTAGGAACAACCTGTGTAGAAAAGACAGCTAAGCGACAGATTCCCCTGAAAAATCAATACTGTCCGTCGTTGAAGAAGTATTCTCGTCTGTCCTCTTGCGGGCAGCAATTGCCGCTTGTATTCGTTCAATCGAGCTCTTTAGAACCAGCAACCGGTCTGGATCAATATTACCCGTGTACAACTTGGTATACTCAGCCGTATGTTGAGTTAATAGGGATAACAGGCTATCGTTGTCAGTATTTAAATAATCTCCCACCGGGTTAGTTTTACTACTATTCAGCAATAAGTGTGCAAGGATTTACAAGGCAAATTTAAAAGACTGGGAGAACAAGGGGCGATTTTTTGGCTGGTTTTTGTGTAAAACATTCCACAGCAGCGTAGTTATTCACATCTAATCCTTACCTTAATTTTCACACTCCATATCAGGCATAAAGACTACCTTTGCGTTTGAAATAAAAGTCCTATGGCGAGTCCGAAATTCTCACAAACATCACAGTCTTTTCATGCAGAATTAAAGAAAAGGATCGGTGATTATTTTAAACAATCCGGCAAGTCGTCTACCGGTAATTTTTCCCTTTACTTCAAAGCCATTTTACTGGTGGTTAGTTTTGTCCTTGTCTATGTTCACCTGGTGTTTTATACGCCGGTTACCTGGCTGGCGGTCGTAGAGTGCATTGTGTTAGGAGGACTAACCGCGGCCATCGGTTTTAACGTGATGCATGACGGTATGCACGGCAGTTTCAGCCGCTACAAATGGGTGAATGAAATGGCCGGTCTCTCCCTGAATTTTTTAGGCGCCAATAATTTCATGTGGCGTTCCAAACACAATATCATCCATCACACGTATACCAATATTGAAGGTATTGATGACGATATCGAAGCAAAACCCCTGCTTCGTCTTTGCGAAACACAAAAATATTATAAGATCCACCGCTTCCAGCACTGGTATTTCTGGATAGCTTATTCCCTGTTATATATCTGGTGGGTCTTCTTTACTGATTATAAGAAATATTTTCTTGGCCGGATCGGCCCGACCCCTTTAAAGAAAATGACAATCGGAGATCATCTCTCTTTCTGGGGATTTAAATTATTACACGCCTTTATCTTTATGGCGATCCCGATCTATACGCTTGGTTTTTCTACCTGGGTGATCGGTTTCCTCATCTATGGTGGTTTTGCAGGTTTAGTGCTGAGTATTGTTTTCCAACTTGCGCATACGGTGGAGGAAACGCATTTCCCGCAGGCTGATATGGAGACCAACAGAATGGAAGATGAGTGGGCGATTCACCAGTTAAAGACCACGGCCAATTTTGCTACCCGCAACCGGCTGATCTCCTGGTGGGTGGGTGGACTGAATTTCCAGGTTGAACATCACCTGTTTCCCCGGATATCGCATGTGCACTATCCAGCTATCAGCAAGATCATCAAGAAAGCCTGCCAGGATTTTGGCTTCCCGTATATTGAATACCCGAGAATGAGAATGGCAGTAGTATCGCATGTAACACACTTAAAAAACCTCAGCCGGAAATGACAACCGGTTCAGAAATAATCAAAGGAGTCATTTTGACTCCTTTTTTGTTGGGACAATTCCCCCCTGAACCACCGGAGCTTTTCCACAAACCCGTATCCGATTTTGTAGCTAATTCAAAGCCAGTTAACTTGCACGGCTTTTTAATTCAAGATTATGCCTGATTATTCCAATTACGACCCCAATAGTGTAGCGAATCCCAACAACAATATTTTTGGTCTGCCGAGCAATGAAGAGGATTCACGTCTCGTGATCGTTCCCATTCCCTGGGAAGTGACCGTGAGTTATGGCGCCGGCACAGCCCGTGCCCCGGAAGCTATCCTGAGAGCCAGTTTACAGGTGGACCTGTTTGACCCTGAAATGCCGGATGCCTGGAAGCAGGGCTTCTATATGCGTCCCAGCGACCGGAAGATCCTGATGAAAAGTGATTACCTCCGGAAGGAGGCAGAACTTTATATCGATTATATCTCCAAAGGCGAAGAAGTGGCAGCGAACCAGTTCATGTGTAAAACACTGAAAGAGGTGAATGAAGGCAGTGTTTTTCTGAACAACTGGGTATATGAACAGACCAGGGCGCTGATGGAAAGAGGGAAACTTGTAGGCCTGCTGGGAGGAGATCATAGCACACCCCTCGGTTATTTTAAAGCCATTGGCGAAAAGTATGGCGAGTTCGGCATTTTACAGGTAGATGCGCATTTCGATCTGCGCCAGGCTTACGAAGGATTCAATTATTCGCATGCCAGCATTATGTACAATGCGCTGAAAGAAGTCCCTCAATTAAAAAGACTGGTACAGGTAGGTATCCGAGATTTTGGCAGTGATGAATGGGAATATGTAAAGAACAGCGATTTCCAGGTCGTTACTTATTTTGATAAAGCTATCAGGAACCGGCAATATGAAGGCGAAAGCTGGAAACAGATATCAGAAGAGATCATCAGCAAACTGCCGGATATTGTTTTTATAAGTTTTGATATTGACGGACTCGACCGCAAACTATGTCCTTTCACCGGCACCCCTGTTCCGGGTGGTTTTGAACTGGAGCAGGTCTTCTACCTCTTTAGCAGGTTATTGCAAAGCGGCAAAAAGATCGTTGGATTCGATCTCAACGAAGTCGGTATCGGCGGGGATACTGACTGGGATGCGAATGTCGGCGCGAGGGCCTTGTATAAATTGTGCAATTTACTCGTGACCAGCAATGCCCCCAACTCCTAAAGGAGAGTAATTATCATGCAGCAGTTTGATATTCTTTTAAAAAATGAGAAACTAAAGCAATACGAAAAAATAGCCCTTTTCATTCTCATCATCAACCTGGCTCTCTTTAACTATATTGCTTTTTCTTCCGGGATAAGATCGACCAGGATCGCTGCCTTGATCGGCAGTGGCCTGATATTGGTTTCGCTTGGGTTGGATCATTTCCTTGTTTCAATAAAAAACAATACTGGGCAACCTTATAAAATGTTTGCCCAATATACCATTACAATGACCTGGCTGCAAATGGGTGCTTGGTGGCCTGCCATCCTCTGCTTTGTACTGGGTACTCTTTACGTGGTTGCTAAAAGACCATTGCTCGTTCATATCCTGGAGGAAAAAATAATCTATCCTGCTTACCCTAAAAAAAATATTGACTGGACAGAATTAAATACGATCCTTCTTAAAGACGGTTTGCTCACGATAGATTTCAAAAACAATCGTTTTATCCAGCATGCAATTGATGAAAAAGCGAATACGGTAAATGAACAGGAATTTAACGAGTTTTGCAGGCAACAAATGATAGCAATAGGCAATAGGCAATAGGCAAAAGCTAAAGCCTAAAGCCTAGATCCTAAAGCCAAAGTAAACAATGAGTAACAAGTAACCAGTGCTAAACAAAATGTCTCTCTCACAATCTCCATACATTCTATACTCCGACGGAAAAGGAAATATTTTCGAGGATACTTCTTTGTATGTAACCGGCCGCAGCGGCTGGGATGCCATGCCCGTTCCAACGGAAGAATGGATCGAATTACCCGATGGTGGATCCCTTTATGAATTACCCGGTCGCAAAGGGATTGGCATTGACGTGGAAACAGGTGAAATGAGGCTCTGTGAAAAAGGATGGGCAGTTGCAGCCTTCATTCCCCCGGCACATACCGGTTTTTACCTTGCAGCCTACGAAACTGCAAAAGATGCTCCCATACTTCCCCTTTTCTGCTACACAGCCGCTGGCTGGTTGAAGGAGAAATTTTATGTCCCCGCCACAAGAGTGGAACCCGATATACGCCAGGATTGCGCGGGGTATGACACCGAAAAAGTAAAAGAAGGCGTAAAGGAATTACAAAAGCATTATCCTCATAACAGGCTGGTCACCCACCTGACCAATAATTGTGCGCTCACCTATCATTGTCCTGCAGCGAGGAATTTCTCCTTAGGAAGATGGGAATGTCCTGTCCCTGTTTCACCGGCCTGTAATGCGAACTGCGTGGGATGTATTTCCCTGCAACCGGATGAAGAGCCCATTGTTTCTACACAGGATCGTTTGACATTCAAACCAACTGCTGAAGAGATCGTAGAGTTTACCGTACCGCATCTTGAGTCGGCTCCCTACCCCATCATTAGTTTCGGGCAGGGCTGTGAAGGCGAACCCCTGCTGATGTGGGAAACAATAAGAGAAGCGATCATTGAAATAAGAAAACACACTTCGAAAGGAAGCATCAATATCAATACCAACGGCTCCAAACCGGGTGCGGTAAAAGCTTTATGCGAGGCGGGACTTGATTCGATAAGGGTCAGTACTAATTCAGCAAGAAAAGAGATCTATACACCTTATTACAGGCCTAACAATTACCAGTTTGAAGATATCGTGGAAAGTTTGAAGGTGGTTAATTCATTTGGGGGCTGGACATCCATCAACTATTTTGTTTTCCCTGGAATGACTGATTCCGTCGCCGAATATGAAGCGTTAAGAAAACTGATAAGGGATACAGGTTTGAAAATGATTCAGTGGCGCAATTTCAATATTGATCCCGACTGGTACCTGGGCAAAATCGGCGTGACCGATACCGGTGCATACCTGGGCGTAGACCGGTTGCAGCAACTGATCCGGGAAGAATTCCCTGGCCTGAAATACGGCTACTTCAATCCCCCGATCGAACGTATCAAGGGAAAGTTCGAACTGGATTTTGCCCATCATTGACCTCCTCGCCAGATTAATTCATTTTATCAACTCAGGATAAAGACATCCACTAACTTCGCCGATCAACTTAAAACCAGGCACTTCCTTGTCGTCAAAGAAAGATGTATATACCGGGATCGGGCTTGCTGTACTTGCCGCTTTTATCTGGTCGGGAAATTTTATTGTAGCCAGGGGAGTTAACAAACAAATACCTCCTGTCAGCCTGAATTTTTACCGCTGGCTGCTCGCTTCGCTTATCATCTTCCCCTTTGCTGTTAAAAAATTCAGGGCAGAATGGAAAGTAGTGAAACTGTCCTGGCATTATCTTTTCTGGATATCGCTTACCGGTATTGCCCTCTTCAATACCTTCGTTTATATCGGTGCTCATTATACATCGGCTATCAACCTCGCACTGATCGGAACGACATCCTCTCCTATTATGGCCGTAATTTTTGCCCGCATCTTCCTGAAAGAAAAGATCGGCTGGCTGAAATTGATTGGTATGATCCTTTGTATCACGGGTGTATTGTATTTATTATCAAAAGGGGATTTTCAAAACCTGGTTTCTTTTCAATTCAGTAAAGGAGATCTATGGGTCTTACTCGCAGCATTTTGTTTTGCTGTGTACAATACATTGGTAAAGAAAAAACCAGCCGCTATCTCTCCTGTGAATTTCCTGTTCGTGATCTTTTCTTTTGGCACCCTGCTGGTAGCCCCATTCTACCTCTGGGAAATAAATCATTCTCCACCGGTTGTTTGGGATCTTAATTTGCTGCTTGCCATTCTTTACCTGGCAGCAGCAGCATCGGTCATTTGTTTCCTGATCTGGAATATGGCCATCGGTAAACTCGGCGCCGGGAGGACGGCTTTATTCGGCAACCTGATACCCGTATTCAGCAGTATTGAAGCCAGCATCCTCCTGCATGAGCAATTCACGACCGTACATGTCATCAGTATGCTGATTGTATTCGCGGGGATTGTACTGGCCAATATCCGTTCTTCGCGTTAGCCTTATATTTACAGCATAAGTAGCTCACTTGTCACGAAGACCCGGTTATATTCTCCCGCTGATTGTTGTATCGCAATTTGCCGGCACTTCACTTTGGTTTGCCGGGAATGCGATCCTCCCCGATATACAGCAACAGCCAGGGTTGGGAAATATGGCGCTTGGTAATATCACTTCGGCGGTTCAACTGGGATTTATCACCGGGACACTTTTATTCGCGATCCTTTCCATTGCAGATCGTTTTTCTCCTTCCCGTGTATTCTTTATTTCTTCAATACTCGCAGCTTTATCCAATTTATGCTTGCTCTGGCTGGTAAAAGATAATTTCAGCCTGCTGGCGTTCCGGTTTATGACAGGTTTTTTTCTTGCCGGTATTTACCCGGTGGGTATGAAAATAGCGTCTGACTGGTATGAGAAAGGATTGGGAAAGGCGCTGGGCTATCTTGTTGGGGCATTGGTACTGGGAACCGCTTTCCCCCACCTGCTGAAAGCATTCTCCTGGCATTTGTCCTGGCGATCGCTGATATTATTTACTTCGTGCTTTGCTGCGTTTGGAGGATTACTGATCTTCTTGTTTGTAAAAGATGGCCCTTACGGGAAACAAGGACAGGGTTTTCATCCACGGAATATTGCGCATATTTTTCGTTCCCGGGATTTTCGTTCTGCAGCAACCGGCTATTTCGGGCATATGTGGGAGTTATATGCTTTCTGGACATTCGTTCCTGTATTGCTGGCCCTGAACAATAGTCACTCAACTACCAATATCAATATTCCCTTATGGTCATTCCTGGTCATCGGTATCGGTGCTGCCAGTTGCGTGGCAGGCGGTTATATTTCACAAAAGACTGGTAGCGCCAGGGTTGCTTTTTGGTCACTTTTTATTTCAGGTGTTTGTTGTTTACTGTCCTTTTTATTTTTGGGATCATCGCCGATTATCTTTCTTCTCTTTATGCTGGTTTGGGGCATTACAGTGATTGCAGATTCTCCCCAGTTCTCGGCACTGGTAGCACAGACGGCTCCCCCTGAGTATAAAGGAACCGCTTTAACCTTTGTTACGAGCGTTGGTTTTGGGATCACCATCATCAGTATACAGTTACTGAATTATTTGTTGAACCACGCGTCACTTTCAAAAAGTAACCTGGCATTTGTTATACTGGGTGCAGGCCCCTTAGTGGGATTGTTCTTTCTATACCGTTTGTTTAAAAAGAAATAACCAGCAGGTATGAAATCCTGCTGGTAACTATCAGTTCAATTTTTTTTACTGGAGTGAAGCAGCTATCTGCCCCCTGATCTCCCCGGTAATGTTGGTCGCGGTCAATACCGTGTAATACAATTGTCCTGCAAGAAGCCAGGCTTCCTGCTGCTCGGTCAATGTTACATTCCCGCTGGCTGATCCTGTCAGACCCGGTGTGCTGATCGTCAGCGCAACCACAAGACTCGCATTAACGCCTGAACTGGCGGGACCGTGTATCTCCACCGCTGAAGCTGTGCTGGATAAAGTAGTCCAGTTAACCATATATTGCCAGTTGTTGGTGGTGGCATTATAGGTTCCGGAAAGACTTCCCGTCCCGGATGTGGAAACAGGTGGTGATTGCTGGGCACCTGACGCATTACCACTGGTCGTATACATCTGGTTATCGCCGTTATTATTATTATCCTTGGTACAGGATATAAAAAATACCGAAAGAGCGATACCGGCCACTAAAGAAAACACACCCTTCCTGTTCATGCTAATAGTTTTCATAATTACACATTTAATAAAATAAAAAATATACCTCGCTGGTATAAATTCAAAAACATTGCCAAGCTGGAAAATTATTTAGTAAACAGGCCCTTTTAGTAGCTAAAAGCATAATGGACAGTTCAATAGAATAAAACAAAGGAACCATCTTACGAATGGTTTTCTACTTCCTGGGGACAGGAATCAACAAATTTGCTCAAAAAAAATTCCTCCGGGTTTTGGGTATTGAATACGTTTCAATAAATAAAAACCACAACGGCTACAGAGTGTTCGTCGGTTTTCTATTCCATTCCCGGTTAAATATGCATTTACTATTTTTAATAAGTTTTGTTGATCTTGCAGGAAGTTTTTTATCATATGACAGTTCAAAAAATAATTATCATTGGCGCCAGCTCAGGGATAGGCAGGAGAATGGCAGAACGTTATGCAGATAATGGGCAGCGCATTGGTATTACAGGAAGAAGAGGTGAATTACTGGAAGAAATCAAACAACAATATCCCCAACAAATAGCCTGTGAATGTTTCGACATAACAGGGAATGACAATATCAACCACCTGGAAGCGCTGATCAATCAACTGGGCGGACTGGATATTCTTGTGATCAGCGCCGGAACCGGGGAGCCTTCAAAAGAGCTTAGCTGGGAAATCGATAAAAGAACAGTGGCTACCAATGTGACTGGTTTTACAGAGATCGCCAACTGGGGTTTTAATTATTTTACGCGCCAGGGGCACGGGCAACTGGTCGCCATTTCTTCGATCGCGGCTGTCCGCGGGGGAAGCTGGGCACCTGCTTATAATGCATCAAAAGCGTTCCAGAGTAATTATCTTGATGGTTTATCCGTAAAAGCGAAGAAAATCAATAAAAATATTTCGATTACCTGCGTGGAACCGGGTTTTGTAGCTACCAAAATGGCCAAATCCCATAAATTGTTCTGGGTGGTACCGGTCGATAAAGCAGCCCGCCAGATCATCCGGGCAATTGATAAGAAAAAGAGAAAAGTCTATATCAGCCGGCGCTGGCGGATTGCGGCCTGGATACTGAAATGCACTCCCCACTGGCTCTATACCAGGATTGCCTGATTCCATCTTAAATCTTAACATTTCATAAATCCCGTTGCATATATGTTGCACGTCCTTTGCTTCGTTACTGACAGGTGTGAACAACAATGATTTGCGCCGCCTCTTACCAAAATGTAATTTTGTATGAACAACGCTTACGTTATGTCTGAATCCCTTGAAGCCAAACAAAGATCCCAGGCCTATATGATTACTGGTGGTTTTACCGGCCTGATGATCTTATTGATGTTTCTCATAAAATGGGATCTTTCTCCTATTCCCTTATTTGTACAGAATACACCATTTGAAGTGGAAATAAACCTTCCTCCCGATCCCCCAGAACCTCCCCAGGCCCAGAACGAGGAAAATGGCGGTGGTGGTGGCGGTAATCCCGTACAGGCAGCGGGGCCCGCAGGTGTTGCTTCTTACACACCTCCGACAACTTCAAAAGAAGTAGATGAAGAGGATAGTAAAGAAAGTCCCGAGGTTACAACGCCTAAAGCGGTTGCCCCTAAATCTCCAAAGATCAACGAAACTTCTGTAGCCAAAGCAGAACCCAAACCCGTGGTAGAGACACCGGCACCAAAAATTCCGAAAGCCGTTTTGGGAAAGACCACTACCGGTACGGGTCGTGGCGGTGGCAGCACTGACGATTATGACAGGGCTGGCGGAAGAGGTACCGGAACCGGGGTTGGTAATGGTAAGGGTACAGGTGGTGGCACAGGAAATGGTACCGGAGGTGGTAATGGAAATGGCAGCGGAACCGGCAGCGGACCTAAAGTAATGGGTGGCGACCGTAAGATCGTACGTTATTATTCTTTCCAGGGAGACCTGGATAAAGCAACGATCTACGCGAATATCAGCGTATCACCGGAAGGTATCGGTAAATTCGTGAGTGTTGCCAAAGGATCTTCCAACAGTGGTCTTGCTTATAAAAACGCGATCATGCAGTATCTCCAGAATATCAAGTTTGATAAATCGGACCATGAATCCATGGTAACAGTGCGGTTCAACTTTGAAGTGAATTAAATTAAATATTGATGATACAACGAAAGGGATACCATGGTATCCCTTTCTTATTTTTGCGCGGATGAACTACGAGCAAACCCTTGATTATCTTTTTACCCGGCTTCCGATGTTCAGTCGTATCGGCGCAGCTGCTTATAAAGGGGACCTGAGTAATACCCTCCATCTTTGTGCATTCCTCGGCAATCCGCAAACCAAATTCAAAAGCATTCATATAGCAGGTACCAATGGTAAAGGTTCAGTAAGCCATATGCTGGCCTCGGTCCTGCAGACTGCGGGCTACAAGACCGGTCTATATACATCTCCTCACCTTAAAGATTTCAGGGAACGTATCAGGATCCAGGGAGAAATGATACCTGAACAATTTGTTATGGAGTTCACCGAAAAGATCAAACCTCTCGTGGAAGAGATCGAACCCAGTTTTTTTGAGATCACTGTTGCTATGGCTTTTGAATTCTTCGCGGAGCAAGAAATTGATATCGCCGTAATCGAAACGGGGTTGGGTGGCCGGCTTGACAGTACCAATATCATTGATCCCGAACTTTCGGTCATCACTAATATTGGCTGGGATCATATGAACCTGCTGGGTGATAGTCTTGAAAAAATCGCTTTTGAAAAAGCCGGTATCATCAAAGAAGGGGTACCGGTGGTTATTGGTGAAATGATTCCTGAGACAAGACTGGTTTTTGAAGAAACAGCCAACAAAAAAAATGCGCCCTTGTCCATTGCTTCAGAAAAAAGACAGGTAACAGACTGGAGCTGGGAAAAACATGAGTTACTGGTGGAAGTGGCGGAAGAACATCATACCGATCATAAGGTCTACCATCTTGATCTTCCCGGTATTTACCAGCGAAAGAACCTGCTGACCGTACTGGAAGCCGCCTGGCAATTACAGCAACGGGGTTGGAAGACGGATGACCAGTCCATTCGGAAAGCATTGCGGCAAACGAAAAAACTAACAGGACTTCATGGCCGCTGGGAGATCATGCATACGGCCCCGCTTGTCGTGCTCGATGTAGCGCATAATGAAGATGGAGTCCGGCAACTCGTGCAACAGGCGGAAGTCACCCCGCACGGAAAATTGCATATCGTGACCGGGATGGTAAGAGACAAGGAAGTGGAAAAGATCCTTGCCTTATTCCCTCCTGAAGCATATTATTATTTTACAAAGGCACAAATCCCCAGGGCCCTCCCGGAAGATGAACTCCTGGAAAAAGCTCGCCAATCAGGTCTTACAGGAAAATCATTCCCGGAAGTTAATAAGGCGCTTGCCTCCGCCATTGAACATGCCCGCGAAAATGATCTTGTTATCGTTTGCGGAAGTGTATTCCTGGTAGGAGAAGTAAAGTCCCTGTCTCCTACCTGATCAGTTACTAAAAAGTTTTTCTACTCCTTCCCTTCCTACCAGGGCGATAATCAGCTTATCCTGTATTATTTTCTCTTTAGCCAGCCCCTGTTTTTTTATTGCTTGCTTCAGGTGCTGCAGGCATCGTGACTCATCACCCGCTCCCGCAGCAGCTCTTGCCATCAGGTAATCAGGATCAAGATTAGCTGCAGGATAAAACAAAAGAAGACGGGCCGCTTTATAAGCCTGTTTATATTGCTTTGATTCCATCAACCACTGGTATTGTTCGATACAGAGACGCCAGCTGAAATCAAAAAGCCTTTCTCCTGATAATTGCCTGTAGCTGTTCCTGCTTTCCCGGAAAGAACTGATCTTTTCCGCTTTTTGTTTCCAAATCTCATCGTTGACCGGAAGGTTTTCTTCTGTCAGAACAAACTGGCTGAAAAGAAAAGAGAACCCATCCATATATTCCCTTTCTTCATTCATCGCGGATTCAAAATTTTCCTTGCTTTTTGCAAAACCCTTTGCGTGTTCAATTCCATTGATGACTGAATCAGCAGCAGTCATTAAAACTGGAATCTTCCGGTATTCCTTAGCCTGTAACCACGCGAGGTAAGACAGGTCTTTTTGTGTTAACCTGCCGAGTTCGGCGATGAGGGTATCACTGCCTGTTGCCGGGGATCCTGCCTTATTTAACCACAGAACAGCTGTCGCCAGTTGTCGGGGAGGTGGCCACTGGTGACCTCCAGCGAAGAGCAGGAGGATACTTTCCTTTTTTCTTTCTGCCAGTAATTCATTTATACTGATGATCTCTTCAAAATTCATATCTCGGTAACCTGCGATACCTGCGAAAGGAATGGTAATCCTGTTTGTATAAAGATCGTTGTCCGCAAAGCCGGCACCACAGCATACCAGGCCGGAAATGCGATCGGATCCAAGCGCATAAGCTGCTGCCATTCTTGCCCCGCCCGAAAATCCTGCCAGCCAAATCTTTGCCCCGTCGATCTTCACCCTTTTTACAATATCATCCAGTATCGCTGTCACTGCATTTACCGAAACAGCAGGATCAAAATTCCTGCTTTCATAAGAACCGGCAAGGATAACCTCCTGTTCATCGGCAACAGCGCGGTATTTTTCCACCGGTACATCCCCTCTTGCCATGGGGTCTAGAAAAATAATTAGCGGGTATTTCGTTGCTGGGTTATAATTTTTTGGAAGATAAAGACTGTATTCATCTTTACTGGCTACACAGCTTACCCGCGTCATGCTGCCTGCATTTACGTCCTGTGCCCTTAAACCAGCAGAATGAAAGGCCAGTAGGACCGGGCAACAAATGCATATAAAAATGGAGTGGACTGCTGATCGCATACTTAAAACTAAGTCATTGATCACGGGGAGGAGTGTATTTTAAACCAACGGTCTGATCACCCGATATATGGCAAATCAGAGATGTGAGATCCCCATCTTCAAGAAGGCATAGAGGATGCAGGTGACGTGCATGGACTGAACGATCTTGTTTTCCTTTATCAACTGTTTGAGTTCGTCGATGCTGAGCAGCAGGATATCGATCTCTTCGTTTTCATCCAGTTGCTGTGTACTGACCTTTTTCCCTCCGCGGGCAAGGAACATGTGGAGGAGATTCGTATTGGTAGAAGGGTTGGGTGATATTTTCCCGAGGTAATCGTAAGTAGAAAATGAATAGCCGGTTTCTTCCATTACTTCCCGGGCGGCAGCAGTTTCAAAATCCTTGTCTGCAGCATCCACGCAACCACCGGGTATCTCGATACAGGTCTCTCCCAGTGCATGACGGTATTGTCGCACCATCACTATCTTTCCATCTTCGGTGACGGGTACCGCTCCTACCCAGGTAGGGAATTCATAAACATAATAGGGATCAACGATCTTGCCGCCAGGTGTTTCGCAGCTGTCCTTCCGGACCTTGAACCAGCGTTCGTTAAAAAGATATTCGGAAGAGAGTGTTTTCCATTTCAAATCGCGCATACCGCAAACTTACCATTTCATTCTTTTCCTAAGCGAAGTAATCTGCGCTGTATGGTGTTTGCCGTGCCAGGCATACATACCAAGGAGGTACCAGAGCCGCATGGTCTTTTTATGTTCGGGATGAAAAATGGTCCTGTTGTTCCACTCGTCATCTTTTACATATTTCAATGTTTCGTGCATCCGCAGGTGCAGGGCATGTAATAAAGTAAGGGAGATATTTACCGGGAGTTTCTGTACATCATGCAGTTCAGCCCATTTTTTTTCATCGTAGGATTTGACTGTTGGATTATCTTCTGTCAGCCCCAGTTTAAAACGGGTATAGGCATTCATATGACTGTCCGCCACATGATGCACCAACTGGTGAACGGTCCAGCCACCTTCGCGGTAAGGCGTTTGCAGTTGCGCTTCATCCAGGTTAAGGATCGCGTTTTCGAGTTGCAGTGGAAGGAACTTGATATCCGCCAGCCATTCGATCTTCTGACCGATGGAAAAAGGTTTGGGTTCGTATTCACCGATCGGGTAGCGGGGATCAATTGCAACTGAAGGCATAGCGTTTTATTTTACGATTTCCAATAATTCCACTTCGAATACCAGCGTCGCACCGCCGGGAATATCATTTCCCGCTCCCCTATCACCATAAGCCAGGTCGGAAGGGATCCATAAACGCCAGTGACTTCCTTCCTTCATTAACGGCAAGGCTACCTGCCATCCTTTGATCAGTGCTCTCAGCGGCGCTGAAAAAGGCTGGCCACGTTTGAAAGAATTATCAAACTCTTTCCCGTCCAGTAATGTGCCCTTGTAATGAGCTTTCACACTGTCGCTCACGTGGGGCTGCGCTCCAGTACCTTCTTTGATCACCAGGTATTGCATACCACCCGGCAATTCCACTACGCCCTCGTTGGTCTTGTTGGACTGAAGAAAATCAGCACCAGCCTGCTTTTGCGCATCAATTTTTCCTGACATAAATTCTTTTAGTTTATTTTGAATATCCATAATTAGTTTAGATAATAGATGATAACTGATAGATAATAGTGCTTTAAGACAGGTGCAGTATGAAAGGGTTATAACTGCTTTAAATAACTATCATCTATCATCTATCAGTTATCATCTCTCTTTTTATGCTTCTCTCAACGAATGTCCCGTCAATTTTATAAACACATCTTCCAAATTAGCCAGCTTCATTTCCTTCGGTCTTTCAAAACCTGTAGCAATGAGATTATCGATCAGTTTATCCGGAGAATCCAACGCTACGATATTTCCTGAGTCAATGATGGCTACCCGGTCACACAAATACTCCGCTTCATCCATATAATGCGTGGTGATGATCACGGTCGTTCCCCTATCGCGGATATTCCTGACCAGTTCCCAAAGACTTCTCCTGGCCTGCGGGTCAAGACCCGTAGTGGGCTCATCAAGGAAAATGATCTTTGGTTCGTTGATCAGCGTAGTGGCAACAGAAAAACGTTGTTTCTGTCCGCCGCTGAGCTGCTTGAATTTTGCCTTTGCCTTATCCACCAGGTTTACTGTTTCCAGTAATTCCATGGGATCGACATTGCGGTTGTAGAGGCCACAGAATAATTCGACGAGTTGTAAAAGATTCAACCCGGGATAATAACCGCTTGTCTGCAACTGCACCCCGATTATTTTCTTGATCTCGTTGGGTTGTTTATCCAGGTTCAATCCACCCACCGTCACTTCGCCGCTGGTCTTTTCTCTTAGAGTTTCGATGATCTCGAGGGTGGTTGATTTACCGGCGCCATTCGGGCCTAACAGGCCGAATATCTCTCCTTCATACACATCGAAGGAAATGCCTTTAACAGCCTGGAAATTCCCGTAATTCTTGACGAGTTTATTAACCGAGATGATCTTTTGCTTTTCCATGAAGAGGCAATTTACTAAAAAGCATTTGTAGTCTCAAAAAGATCAGTGAAGGGTTGAACCAGCCATGTGATAACCACAGATTACACGGGTAAAATACAGGCCACAGATTACACGGATTAACACGGATTAACACGGATTAAAAAAACAGTTCGATCGGTTCGCAGGGAATCCGTGGTAGTCCGTGTAATCTGTGGCAAAAAAACCTATTAACGCACAAATAGCTGCGTATAGTAGATCGTCCCGTCCCTGTCCCGGGCGGTGCCGATACCGACATAAGTATATTTCCCGAGCATATTGTGGCGGTGACCGCTGGAGTTCTCCCACATCTCCACTACTTCCCTGCCGGTATTTGCGCCATAAGCGACATTTTCCGCGGCGGTACAGGATTGGAAGATCTTTTTTATTTTGTCATACCGTTTGTCAAAACCACTATGCCCAAATTCACATTTGCCCTTAGCCATATCCTCGCTGTGTTTGCGGGCAATCTCGTTCAAATCGCCCCGCACCTGGAGCGGGGTTAATCCATTGGAACGGCGGAATTGATTGGTGAAGCGGAGTATATCGGCATTAATATCGGTAGGAGCCGGTTTGAAGGCGGTCAATATCAATAATAGAAATACGGAGAGAAAACGATATGGAATAAGGGGTTTAAACAAGGCCGGATAATTTGATGTGTCCTGCGCAAGTTATGTACCAATATTGAAAAGGAAATCCTAAAATAACCACCAGTTGCAGATAAAATACATGGCCACGGATTACAGGGATAAAATACAAGACCACAGATTACACGGATTAACACGGATTAATAAACAGCCTTGATTTATTCACATAGTAATCCGTGTTAATCCGTGTTAATCCGTGGCAATAAAATCCGTGGCTATAAGGGCAATTCCATTTTCACATCCGCCGTAAGAAAAGGAGCATTGGTGACCGGAACATACTGGAACCCGTATTTTTCATACAGGCTCAAAGCGGTTGTCAGCTGGCTGTTGGAGTAAAGGAATATTTTTTGGGCTTTTCTTTTCCGTGCTGCTGCCAGGCATTGATCCAGGAGTATACGGCTTATCCCCTGTCCCTGGTAAACAGGGTCTACGGCCATTTTTATTAATTCATAGTCCGTTTCGTTCTCTTTCCACAAACCAGCGGTACCCACGACCTTCCCTTTATCTGTAGCCAGGAAGATTACACCCCCTCCTGCGATAACGGTCCCGTCGGGATCATCCAGTATCTCCAGGTCATGGGTCTCCATGAGGTTATATTTATCCAGCCATTCCTTGTTCAATCGTTTGAAATCCTGCTGGTGACTCCTGTCGTAGTTAATGATGGCGACCATAGTTATGCGAGGTAAGTTTCAAGTTCATCCATCATGCTTTTACTGCCGATGAACATGGGGGTACGCTGGTGAAGTTCGGTAGGTTCGACATCGAGTATGCGGATCTTGCCGTTTGTTGCTTTTCCACCTGCCACTGCAATGATAAAAGCAAAGGGATTGCATTCATATAATAAACGCAGCTTACCTTTTGGTTTATCCGTGGTGCCGGGATACATAAAGATCCCGCCCTTGATGAGGTTGCGGTGTACATCCGAAACCATGCTGCCGATATAACGTTGCGTATAAGGACCGCCATTCGTCTTGTCTTTTTTCTGGCAGGCCGTGATATATTTTTTTACGCCTTCATCGTACTGGAAAAAATTACCATGGTTCACCGAATATATCTTGCCTGTCTCCGGGCATTTGATATCGGGATGACTCATCGTCCATTCGCCGATAGAAGGATCGAGGGTAAAACCCTGCACTCCCCTTCTTGTTGCATAGACCAGCATCGTAGAGGAACCGTACACGATATATCCCGCGGCCACCTGTTTATTACCCGGCTGTAGAAAATCTTCCTGTGTTACGACCGTGCCGATGGGAGTTACTCTTTTATAGATGGAGAAAATAGTACCGATCGATACATTGACATCGATATTGCTGCTGCCGTCGAGGGGATCATAGAGGCAGACATATTTTGAGTTCACGCTTTTCGCGTCATCAAAAGCCACAAAATCATCCAGCTCTTCGCTGGCGATACCGGCGCAGGCGATCCCGTGCCGCAATACACCCGTGAACTGGTCATTGGCATAGACATCCAGTTTCTTTACTTCCTCGCCCT
This sequence comes from Chitinophagaceae bacterium, assembly GCA_039921505.1. Lineage (GTDB taxonomy): Bacteria > Bacteroidota > Bacteroidia > Chitinophagales > Chitinophagaceae > JJ008. Next base: position 15,451 of record JBDSBR010000038.1, on the reverse strand, counting down.
GTACATTGATCGTACCCGCATCACCCAGGATATCCACGAGCCCGGCTTTGTTTACTTCCGTATTCACCCGTTTGGCGGCAAGCCCGATATTGCGGAGCAGGTGCGACAGTTCTCCGGTAGCATGCGGGATCTCGCGTAGCTGCTGGATGGTGAATTCATCAAGGGTCTGCACTTTACGGTTGACGTTCATATTGGCTGGTTTGGGTGGGACAAAAATAAGGGATTGTGGATTGTGGAGGGAAGCCAAAAAATCAATATTCGTATATTCGCTAATTTATAAACCACCTTAGAAAGACCACACAGATATGGGAACATGGGGAGCAGCAATAAAAGATAGTGACGCATTTGCTGACATATACAGTGAATTTTTCGACCTATACAATAAAGGTGGACAGCCCGACAATATTTCTCAAAAAATTATTACAGATAATTGGGAGATGTTTGAAATTGAAGAAGAAAAACACAGTTTCTGGTTTGCTCTTGCACTTGCTCAATGGGAAACTAAATCGCTTGACCCGAAAGTCTTATCAACGATTAAAAACATTATTACTTCTGGAGACGATTTAAAACTTTGGTTAGACCTTGGTGCAAGTGAGCAAGATATTAGAAAGCGAAAAATTGCTCTCGACAAGTTTTTAGTAAAACTTAAATCCGACAGACCCAAAGCGAAACCAAGAAAAAAAGCGAAATTAAAAACATCAATTTTTTCAACTGGAGACTGTTTAGTCTTCAAAATGAAAAATGGCAATTACGGTGGCGCAGTAGTTTTAGCGACAGACACAAATCCTGAAACAGCCTATAATTTGGTTGCTACAACAAGACTAAACAAAAATTCAAAACCAACACTTGTAGACTTCGAAAATGCAGAAGTACTTGTTTGTAATTTTGGACAATGGCAAGACAAACCTGATGTAACTTGGTATATGCCTGACCTCTTTTATAAAGATTACAATGATATTTACGAACTTATAGGTAAGCTGGCAGTAGAAATCGAATATGACACAAAAAATTACGAAGGAAAAGGATATTTATTCAAGCCATCCTATACATCAGGTTGGAGTATGAATAATGCTGTTGAAAGACAAATAGACTCCGAAATTTCAAAGCCAAAACCGACAAAGATATTGACCATAAAACAACTGACTAAAAAAGACAAATAGTGGAAGGCGTTTTCATTAAAACGGCTTATAACAGGCGATTTGGCAATATAGGGGGCGATGTATATATTCTCAACTTTTTGTTCGCTAATCACCTTCAGTTCCAGCCGATGGATAACACCCGGCAATAGCATAAAATGGATTGATCTTAAGCGGCATTCCCCGTATACTTCCGTATCGAATCCAGCGCATTCTTCAAGAGTTTTGATTCTTCTTCAATATCAAAATCATCCTGCAAGCCCAGCCAAAATTTAGCAGAAGTCCCAAAATACTTAGACAGGCGGAGGGCTGTATCCGCGGTAACGCTCCTGTTCCCTTTAATAATCGCGGAGATACGCGTTTGGGGAATACCCGTATCCTTGGAAAGACGATAGGCAGAAATAGTCATGGGTTTGAGGAATTCCTCCAGTAAAATTTCTCCGGGATGTATATTTTTTAAGCGTTTCATAAATCCTGTTTAATGGTAATCAATAATTTCAACATCTATGGCATTGCCATTATTCCATTTAAATATAAGCCGCCACTGGTCATTGATCCTTACTGAATAGTAGTCCTTAAGCCTGCCTTTTAACTTCTCTAACTTATTAGAGGGTGGAATGGTGAGGTCCATCATGTTCTGAGAGTTGTTCAGCATCCTGAGTTTTCTACGCCCGGCTTCCTGCACTTCATTCGGAAGCTTTTTCACTCTCTCCCCAAGCCACACTTTTTCTGTTTCCTTATTCCCAAATGAGATGATCATTGCCAAATACTTACGCCAAAGGTAAGTATTTTTTTTATAGTAGTAAAACCTCTCTCAACGATGCCAAACTGTAACCCAAGCCTTTAATTTTAGTTTGCGGCGGGATGGAAGATTTCGAGTCTTTCACCCTAAGCTACCCCGTCCAGGCCTTATCTTTGCACCCCTAATTACCTCAAACCTCCATGAAAGTATTCAAATTCGGCGGCGCATCGGTGAACAGCGTGGAAAGGATACAGAATGTGGGCCGCATCATGCAGCAGCAGGCCGGGGAAAAGATCCTGGTGATCGTTTCGGCCATGGGCAAGACCACCAATGCACTGGAGAAAGTGGTGGATGCATTTTTCACGGGTAAAAAAGAAGACGCCCTGCAATTATTCGAGCAAGTCAAAAATCAACACCTCAGCACGGCCAAATATGTTCTCGTTACTCATTATCTCCCCTGCGCCGAACAACTGAAGAATTTCTTTACCGAAGTGGAATGGTTGCTCCATGATAAACCGGTGCGGGAGTATGATTATTATTACGACCAGGTGGTCTGTGCCGGTGAGTTGTTCTCCACCTGTATCATCAGCGCCTATCTTAACGAAATTGGCGTTCAAAATAAATGGATGGATGTCCGCGATATCTTCCGCACCGACGATGATTTCAGGGATGCGAATATCGACTGGGAATACAGCCTGGCAAAAGTTGAAAGCGAAGTGGTCCCCGCTTTCAATGATACCAATATCATCCTCACCCAGGGTTTTATAGGCGCCACGGATGAAAACGAAAGCACGACGCTGGGAAGGGAAGGCAGCGATTATACGGCTGCCGTTTTCGCCAATATGCTCGATGCCGAAAGCCTGTCGATCTGGAAAGACGTAGAAAGCGTGATGAACTGCGATCCCAAACAATTCACCGATGCTATCCCCATCCCGGAACTGAACTATAACGAAGTGATCGAAATGGCGTATTATGGCGCGCAGGTCATCCACCCCAAAACCATCAAACCTTTACAGAACAAGGATATCCCGCTCTATGTAAAATGTTTCCTCGATCCTTCCCTGCCCGGCACCGTGATCCATAATAAACCCGTGCATCAACTCCCTCCTATCATTGTGCTGAAAGAAAAACAGGTGATGCTGGAAATGAGTTCCAGGGATTTTTCCTTTGTCGGCGAACAGCACGTAGGACATTTATACAATCTCTTTGAGAAACTGCATATCAAACCCAACCTTACACAGAACGGGGCCATCAGTTTTGTAGCGGTTTTGGACAACTGGCCGGAGAAGATCGAAAAACTGGCGCTGGAAGCATCGGCATTCTTAGATGTACAGGTAACCAGCGGTCTTTCTTTATTAACCGTGCGCCATTATACCAAAGAAGTCTTTGAGAAATTGACGGAAGGGAAAAAGATATTGCTTCGCCAGCAAACGACTGAGACAATCCAACTACTATTACAGTAGAGTTTCAACACAGAGATACAGAGAAACAGAGATACACAGAGCACTTTGGGCTAAAGCCCTTTGAAAGGTGATCTTATTGCCCGGCCTTTAAAGGCCGGGCAATAATTCTCTGCCTCTGCGCCTCAGTGTCTCTGTGTTGAAAAAAAATCAGGGAAGTTCAACCGTTACGGTCTGGATCATTTTTTTGGCAACGGGTTTATCATTTAGCAGAGCGGGTTTCCAGGTACCCATATTTTCCATACGGCTGATCAGTTCATCATTCATGTCTTCGCCGTCTTTGACCGATTTCAATATTTTGAAATTGACCGGCACACCATCTTTGTCAACTACGAACTCTACCTGTACATATGCTTTCTTTATTCCTTTTGGCAAATAATCCGCCATCTGCTTACCCAGCGTTTCCAGGTAACTCATAAAAGCCTCAGCTCCACCGGGGAACTGCGGCCATTGATGAACTGCATCAGGTAACACTCCAACATTCCGGGTGCGGTGTTCTACGATTGCTCTTTTAACCGTTTTATTATCTCCCGCGGTTGCTTTTATCTTGCGGGGAGGAACATCGTTGATCATATATTGTCCCTTGTCACCGATCATGACAATAGGCAGTTGTTTGTATTTTTCAAAAAAATCGTAAGCATCTTCCATCTTATCTGCGAATTTCTTCAGCCCTGCATCATCCTTGGTTAAGTTTTCGAGGTATTTGACACTTTTATCTTTATTAAAACGAACCGGGAAAATATGGACGGGGATAAAATCCTGTCCCTGGTCTTTGGCATGAGCGGCAAGGATATACAATTCATCGATCTGCTCATCCCGGATGGGAATACAACCGACGGTAACGCAACTGCCATGGATATAAATAGCGCTCCCCGGCCGGAGTGAATCGCTTAAGATCTTGTCCGATGCATTCGGGTAATTGATCCCCAGCGAGAGATAGAAACTGCTTTTGGGATTGAACTCATTGATATAATAGAACCCTTCGGGCACCTGGTAATCGCCTTCCATCCTCTTGGGACCAAGGGTGCCGGCCAGCGCACAAACCTTGTAGGTCTTGAATAACTGGAAAGGATCTTTCCGGTCATTTTTTACCCAAACTTCCAGCTGGCTGTCATACTTGAACGACCTGATATAGATATATTTAGCAGGCCATACCAGCTTTTTTTCTTCAAACTGTTTCTGGAGGGTATCTTCTTTGCGCTGGAGAGCTTCCAAAGGTCTTGGAAAGCTTTTCTGGTAATCGATAAATGAAAAAGAATTGCCTCCCTTGGACTGCGGCGGTTGTGCAGGCAAAGACATTACAAGAAAGGAAAATAAAAGTAGTGATAACAGGTTTTTCATCATACTCTATTAAGGATCAACGGCGGGTACCAGATCTTATTTCATGGATTTTGCCAAACTATTTGTAAAGATACTTAAAAAGTCCGGAGTCAGAAGTCCGGGGTCCGGGGCCGCCTCCTAAAGCAATGTTATACTTAGGGAAGTCCGGAAGACCGGAAGTCCGAAAGACGGGAAGTCCGAATACGTTTACTTAATCCGATTATACCTTTTAGTTTCCACTTACTTTCTTATTCCTTATTGTTTATTTCTTATTTCTTATTCTAAAGGTTCCCTCTCGCATCCTGTTCTCTTTCCAGCGCTTCAAACAAAGCCTTAAAATTTCCTTTCCCAAAACTCTTCGCGCCTTTGCGCTGGATGATCTCGAAGAATAAAGTCGGCCGGTCTTCGAGTGGTTTGCTGAATATCTGGAGAAGATAACCTTCCTCATCGCGGTCGATGAGAATGCCCAGGTCCTGTAAAGGAGCAAGGTCTTCATCGATTTTTCCCACCCTTTCCAACACCGTTTCGTAATAACTGGCGGGGATCTTTAAAAACTCCACCCCTCTTTTTTGCAGCTCCAGTACAGTAGCAACAATATCTGCCGTCGCGATAGCTACATGCTGCACGCCTTCCCCATTATAGAATTCAAGGTATTCTTCCACCTGGCTTTTCTTTTTGCCTTCGGCGGGTTCGTTGATCGGGAATTTCACAAAACCGTTCCCGTTGCTCATTACCTTGCTCATCAGCGCGGAGTATTCGGTGGAGATATCCTTGTCATCAAAGCTTAAGATATTACGGAAGCCCATCACGTCCTCGTAGAATTTCACCCAGGGATTCATCTGGTTCCAGCCCACATTGCCAACGCAATGGTCAACATAAAGCAACCCAGTCGGGGCAGGATTATAATCTGTTTTCCATTCGCGGAAACCGGGCATAAAAACACCGGAGTAATTTTTCCTTTCTACAAAAAGATGAACCGTATCACCATAGGTATGGATGCCGCTTAGTACCACTTCGCCATTGTCGTCTTTCAGCACCGTCGGCTGCATATAAGATTTGCCGCCTCTTTTCGTGGTCTCATCATAGGCGCTTTGAGCATCTTCCACTTTCAGGGCCAGCACTTTCACCCCATCACCATGCCGGTAAATATGATCGGCGATCGCGTTATCCGGTCGTAATGGCGTGGTAAGTACAAACGTGAGTCTATCCTGGCGGATCACATAACTCACTTTGTCCTTCATCCCTGTTTCAGGTCCGGCATAGGCCAGCGACTGGAATCCAAATGTCGTTTTATAAAAATGAGCTGCCTGCTTGGCATTGCCAACATAGAATTCCACGTAGTCGGTGCCCTGGAGGGGGAGAAAATCAACTTGAAAGTCTTTCGATGTTTTATTGAGAGTTTCTGTTTTCATGATTTTGAAATTTTTGAGATTGTGATCCCGATAGCTACCGGGAGGGAAATTGTTCTATTCAAAATCAGTTACTATCCATGGCGAGTGTCTCCATCAGCAGGTTAAAGTTGCTGCGCTGGTCGGTAAATAATTTATGTGGATAGTCGGGACGCATATACAAAGGTAAAAAGTCCTGAGCGAAGTCGAAGGGCTTTTCTATAGGACATTGAGCGTAGTCGAAATGTCCGGCAATCTGAGTAAATTTAAGTATGATATACAAGGACCTGCCACAGGAACTTTACTACATCTATATACTTGACTGTAAGGACGAATCTTTTTATACCGGCCTTACAAATGATCTAATTAGGCGGTTCGAAGAACATTGTAACGGGACATATGAGGGCTGTTATACATTCAAAAAAAGACCTCTTCAAATGGTCTATTATGAAACCATCCCTTTTCTCCAGGATGCTATACACCGTGAAAAACAGTTGAAGGGATGGTCAAGAGCAAAGAAGATAGCATTGATAAAACAAGACTATCATAAACTTCAATTATTAGCACAATGCAACAACCTTTCGCATCATAAGTATAAAGATTTACGTTAATCAGGTTTCGACTTCGCTCAACCCTTTATCACGCCCCTTCGACTGCGCTCAGGATGCTTCATCCCTTATCTTTGCCTATATGTTAAATCCTTCGACCCCGCTCAGGATTGGTATTCTCGGTGGCGGCCAGCTCGGACGTATGTTATTACAGGCAGCTGCCAATTATCCCGTAGAAACCTTTGTACTGGAAAATGACGACGATTGCCCGGCAGCGCATTTGAGCCGGCATTTTACCAAAGGAGACATAAAAGATTTTGAAGCTGTTTACAATTTTGGAAAAGGCCTTGATGCCATTACGATCGAGATCGAAAATGTAAATGTAGAAGCCCTGGGAAAACTGGAAGAGGAAGGAGTAAGGATCTACCCAAAACCTTCTGTACTCAGAACGATCAAGAATAAGATCCTGCAGAAAAAATATTACCAGCAACACAGTATCCCAAGCGCAGAATTTTTAGTAACGAATGGACTTGCAGAATTAAATCAACAGGAAAAATTTCTCCCCGCCGTACATAAAGCCGGCGAAGGTGGCTATGATGGCAAAGGCGTGCAGTTATTAAACAGCAAAGATGACCTCGGCAAGGGATTTAATATCCCTTCAGTCCTTGAGAAGATGGTCGCTATCAAAAAAGAGATCGCCCAGATGGTCGCCATCAATGAAAAAGGAGAAACCGCTTTGTATCCTCCCGTGGAAATGTTATTTGATCCTTCACTTAATTTGCTGGATTACCAGCTCTGCCCCGCAGAGCTCGAAGAAAAAGTTTTATGGAAAATAGAAGCCATCGCCTTATCCGTGGTCCGGAATTTTAAATCCCCTGGTATCTATGCCGTGGAAATGTTTGTTGACAAGGACAATAATGTCCTCGTCAACGAGACAGCCCCCCGGGTACATAACAGCGGTCATCATACCATCGAGGCCCATTACTCTTCGCAGTTTGATATGCTCTGGAGGATCATGCTGGGCTACCCGCTGGGGAATACCGATGCCATCCTGCCTTCGATCATGGTGAATATTATCGGTGCGGAAGGCTGTAGCGGCCCCGTGAAATATGAAGGACTGGAAGAAATATTAAAAATTGAGAACGCCTTTGTTCACCTCTATGGGAAAAAAGAAACCCGGCCGGGACGGAAAATGGGGCATGTCACCATTCTCAGTAAAGAGAAACAGGATTTGCTGCACCAGTCGAACAAAGTGAAAAGAATTTTGTTGGCAAAAACCTGACTCCCTTTTATCCAATATAAAAGCCGCTTATACTTCCCTGTTTTTTCCTGCAAGGAAAGCTATGCTTTTGACGTCCAAAACCTTGTGATTATCCGTTATCTTTATCGACCTGATTGTTTTACCAATTGCACAGCAAACACATGAGAGTCATCATTCTACTTCTATTTTCAGCAGGGCTTTTTTCGTGGGCCGCCTGCGGCAAGAAAAAGACGGCTACCGCCCAGCAAAAACAAGGCGCAGCCAAGCCGCCACCTATGCGGGTAGATGCCTATATCGTAAGACCACAGCCTTTCCAGGAAAATATTGAGGTCCCGGGCTCGATCGTCGCCAATGATGTGGCCGAAATACACCCTGAAGTTTCAGGAAGAATCGTCCAGCTTAACGTAGCCGAAGGAAAATATGTCGGCCGCGGCACCCTGCTCGCTAAACTTTATGATGGCGATCTCCGGGCCCAGTTGAATAAACTGAATATACAGCTTGCCCTGGCACAAAAAACAGAAGACAGGCAGGCACAGTTATTGAAAATCCAGGGTATCAGCCAGCAGGATTACGATATCAGTTTGTTGCAGGTAAATAGTTTAAGAGCTGACATCGGTATCATTCAAACTAGCATTTCAAAAACAGTGGTAAGAGCCCCTTTCAGCGGGAAACTGGGATTAAAGAATATCAGTATCGGTACTTATGTCTCCCCTGCATCGGTCATTGCCGTCATCAACCAGGTTGACCAGTTAAAACTGGATTTTTCCGTACCGGAGAAATATATTGACAAGATCAGGAATGGGCAACTGGTGACTTTTACGTTTGAAGGTTCCAAAAAGCAACTCGGCGCAAAAGTAGTCGCCACTGAATCCAACATTACAGAAAACACCCGCAGCCTGACGGTGAGAGCTGCCGTGATCGGAACTGACCCGGGAATATTGCCGGGGTCCTTTGCCAAAGTGCAATTGAGTTTTGATCCCGATCCCAATGCATTGCTGATCCCAACCCAGGCTGTGCTGCCACAGGCAAGAGGCAAAAAAGTTATTTTATATAAAGGAGGTACGGCGATTTTCGCCGATGTAACAACCGGTGTAAGAGATTCAGCAAGAGTACAGATACTGGATGGGATAAAACCCGGTGATACGGTAGTGGTGACCGGCTTATTGAGCGTGAGGCCTGAATCGAAGATACAGGTTGGGAAAATAGTGAATAAATAGATGACAGATGACAAGTGATAGATGATAGCTTTTAAAACAGGGACCTCACTATCATCTATCAGTTGTCAGTTATCAGTTTTACTTTATGAATATATCCGAATTAAGTTTACGCAGGCCCGTGCTGGCCATTGTGATGAGTATCATCATCGTGGTCTTTGGTGTTATTGGTTTTAAATTCCTTGGTGTAAGGGACTACCCTGCCATTGATCCTCCCAATATCAGTGTACGGACAAATTATCCTGGCGCGAATGCTGATATAATCGAAACACAGATCACGGAACCGCTGGAAAAGGCCGTTAATGGGATAGCGGGTATAAAGAACATTACTTCGAGCAGTAGCAATGGAAGCAGTAATATCAACGTAGAATTTGAACTTGGAGAAAATCTCGAATCTGCGACCAATGATGTGCGGGATAAAGTATCCCAGGCAACGCGTTCCCTTCCTTCCGACCTGGATGCTCCTCCTGTTGTCTCCAAAGCAGACGCCAGTTCCGACCCCATTCTTTCCATGACCATCCAGAGCAATACAAGGAACCCCTTGCAGGTTACAGAATATGCGAATAATGTGCTTGTAGAACGCCTGCAAACGATTCCAGGCGTAAGTGGTATACAAATCTGGGGGGAAAAAAGGTATGCGATGCGTATCTGGATCGACCCCGCCAAACTGGTAGCACTTAATGTTACGGCCAATGATGTGCAGGCTGCCTTACTAAGAGAGAATGTTGAATTACCCTCCGGGAAAATATCCGGTGATGCCACAGAATTAACGGTGAGAACATTTGGACGGCTGAATACGGAAGAAGAATTCAATAACCTGATCATTAAGAATGTCAACGGTACTGATATCCGTTTAATGAATGTGGGGGAAGCGGTGCTGGGTCCTGAAAATGATGAGTCCGTTTTAAAAGGGGACGGGATCGCCATGATCGCCCTGGCGATTATCCCGCAGCCAGGTTCCAATTATGTATCAATCTCCGATGAGTTCTACAAGAGGCTGGAACAGATAAAAAAAGATGTTCCGGAAGATATCAAGATCAAGATCGCACTGGACCAGACCAGGTTTATCAAAAAATCCATCCTCGAAGTAAAGGATACACTGATGATAGCTTTCTTACTGGTGGTGATGATCATTTATCTCTTCTTCCGTGAATGGATCATTGCTATCCGCCCATTAATAGATATCCCCGTTTCCCTGATTGGCGCTTTCTTTATTATGTACCTGATGGGCTTTACCATCAACGTACTTTCCTTGTTGGCGATCGTACTGGCCACCGGTCTTGTGGTGGATGACGGTATTGTTGTGACCGAGAACATCTATAAAAAGATGGAGAAGGGAATGAACAAATGGCAGGCGGCCGTGGAAGGTTCCAAAGAAATTTATTTTGCTGTTATCGCCACCTCCATTACGCTGGCTGTTGTGTTCTTACCAATTATCTTTTTGCAGGGGTTTGTCGGCAGGCTGTTCCGAGAATTTGGTATCGTGGTGGCGGGTGCCGTATTGATATCAGCATTCGTATCGCTAACCCTAACCCCGGTATTGAACATCAAGCTGGCTAAGAAAAATGTCCATAACCATTCCTGGTTCTATAATAAGTCCGAACCTTTTTTCCGCTGGTTAGAGAACTCTTACCAGTCTGCGCTAAAACGTTTTATGCACGTCCGCTGGATAGCCCTTATCCTGGTTGCAGGTTGCGTGGCTATTATTTTCCTGATCGGGGGCGGGCTTAAATCCGAATTGGCGCCGATGGAAGACAGGAGCCAGTTCAGGTTGCAGTTAACGGGGCCCGAGGGTACTTCCTATGACGCGATGGATAAATTCGTTACCCGGCTTTCCGATTTCGTGATGGATTCTGTACCGGAAAGAGAACTGGTGCTGAGTGTCACTTCACCCGGTTTTACCGGATCGGGGAATGCCAATACCGGTTTTGTCCGTGTTACACTCGTACCGCCGAATGAAAGAAACCGATCGCAAAAAGAGATCGTAGCGATGGTCAATAAAAACCTTCCACGGTTCAATGAAGGCCGTGTCTTTGTTGTCGAAGAACAAACGATTGCTGTCAACCGCCGCGGTGGGCAGCCTGTCTCTTTTGTAATCCAGAATAATAATTTTGCCAAACTCACAGCCATCCTTCCCAAAATACTCGAAGAAGCCCGGCAAAGCAAAGTATTGCTGAATGCTGATGTGGATCTCAAATTCAACAAGCCTGAATTGAGGGTCGTTATCGATCGCCTGAAGTCAGCCCAAATGGGAGTAAGCGTGGCAGATATTTCGCAAACATTGCAACTGGCCTATAGTAATCGTCGCATGGGCTATTTTACAAAAGATGGCAAACAATACCAGGTGCTGGGACAGGTCGCACGTAATGATCGCGACGATCCCAATGACCTGAAGATCCTGTTTATACGAAACAACCGCGGCGATATGATCAGCATGGATAACCTGGTCACTACCGAAGAATCCAACACCCCTCCTACTATTTACCATTTCAATCGTTATAAATCGGCCACGATCTCAGCGGGCTTGCAACCCGGCTATACGATCGGGGATGGTATCGCCGAGATGGAAAAGATTACGGATAAGATACTGGATGAGACATTCGCCACCTCTTTGTCGGGTTCCTCCAGGGATTTTAAAGAAAGCAGCAGCAATACCAGTTTTGCTTTCCTGCTGGCACTGGCCCTGATCTTCCTGATCCTGGCCGCGCAGTTTGAAAGTTTTGTCGATCCGCTTATCATCATGTTCACGGTGCCGCTGGCGATCGCCGGTGCGACCCTGACCCTGTGGTTATTTGGACAAACACTGAATATCTTTTCGCAGATCGGGATGATTATGCTGATCGGGCTGGTGACGAAAAACGGAATCCTGATCGTGGAGTTTGCCAACCAGAGTCAGCAAAAAGGAATGAAAAAAGCAGAAGCCGTTATTCATGCTGCCACACAGCGTCTCAGGCCCATCCTGATGACAAGCCTGGCTATGTCACTAGGCGCCCTACCCCTGGCCCTTTCGTTGGGCGCATCCTCTACCAGTCGCATTCCGTTGGGTGTTGTGATCGTAGGCGGTATCCTGTTCTCCCTGGTCCTTACCTTATTTGTAATACCGGCCATGTATTCCTTCCTTTCCACCAAAAAGAAAAAAAGCGAGATAGATAAATTCATGCACGAGCAAAAGCATGAAACAGAAGTGATCACCGAACAAGTATAAATTTCATTTGATGAGAAAATTTCTCTTAGCGGTATTTGTATGTTTCTCCTTTTCATTGTCAGCGCAGCGGGTCTTACCGCTTGAGGAAGCCATTGCGACGGCCCTCCGCAACAACTATGATATCCTGTTGTCAAAGAACGACTCGTTATCAGCGGCTATTGATTATTCTTACAGGAATGCGGGGTTTATTCCCAGGCTGAATGCAAATGCAGGTACCACCTGGAATAATAATAATACGAAACAGATTCTTGCCGACGGCACCAAACGCCAGAGCAACGGGTTGAAATCAAATAACATCACCGCCCAACTGGCACTTAACTGGACGCTTTTCGACGGGTTCAAAATGTTTGCCACCCGGGATAAAGTAGCAGAGTTTGTCAAACTGGGTGAGCTGGGTATCAAAAATCAAATTGTCAATACGGTAGCTACCATCATCAATACTTATTATAATATCGTCCAGGAAAAACAGCAACTCAAAGCCATTGAGGACCAGATGTCCATCAATACTGAAAGATTGAAATTATCCAGGTATAAGCTGGATATCGGCGTAGGAGCAAAACCAGATGTACTTCAAAGCCAGCTCGACCTCAATGAGCAGAAAGCCATCCAGTTGCAGCAGCAGACCGTAATCGCCAAGTTAAAGGAAGTATTGAACCAGCTTATGAATGTTCAGCAAAGCACGCTCTATGACGTAAGCGATTCTATCCCGATCAATATGACCCTTTCACTGGGAGATATCCAATCCGGTATGGAGAACAACAACCTTTCCCTGCTCATTGCTAAAAAGAATATTGATATCGCAGGCCTTACGCTGAAAGAAAGGAAGGCTGAACTTTTCCCCACTGTTTCTTTTAATTCCGCTTATAATTTTAACCGTAATAAGAACCAGGCGGTCATCAATTCTTTTTCCACCTTGTACAACCGCACGAATGGACTTAATTACGGTCTTACTGCCACCATTCCTATTTTAAATAATTTCAATACCCGTCGCCAGATCAAACAGGCACAACTGGATATCCAGTATCAACATTTAGTTTATGACAACCAGCATTCGCTGCTTAGCCTTGCCGTTATCAACGCTTACCAGGATTACGAGTGGCAGAAAAAAGCGCTGCTGCTGGAAGAAGAGAATATCCTGCTGGCACGGGAGAATGTGAATATCGTACTGGAAGTCTACCGTCTCAATTCCACCACCCTGATCCAGTTAAAAGAAGCACAGAAAAGTTTGCAGGATGCTTATACCCGTCTCATTACAGCCCGGTATAATACCAAGGTGGCGGAGACGGAGTTGCTGCGGTTGAAGGGAGAACTGGTCAGGTAGTTTATGGTTTATGGTTTGTAGTTTTTGGTTGGAGAAAGCTTTAGAGTGGAGAAACCCCAGACCCCTGGACAATAAATTCATTTCTCAAAAACTTTTTGACGAACTTTATAGCCTGGCGGATGAAATAACAAAAATGATAACCAGCTTTATCAATTATTTGAATAAGTCAACTATAAAAGGACAAAAGTTTAAAAACCGTTGAACCGATGCCCGAACTACCAACCACAAACCACCAACTACAAACTCCTGTCGTTGGCATTATCATGGGGAGCGACAGCGACCTGGCTGTTATGCAGGCTGCATCAGATATCCTGAAAGAATTTGATATCCCGCATGAAGTAACGGTGGTTTCTGCACACCGCACACCATACCGTATGATCGAGTATGCACAAAAGGCTAAAACAAGAGGATTGAAAGTTATTATCGCAGGTGCTGGCGGAGCTGCCCATTTACCGGGTATGGTAGCTGCGGTGACAACACTTCCTGTTATTGGTGTCCCTATTAAATCTTCCAATTCAATTGATGGCTGGGACTCTGTGCTCTCCATTTTGCAAATGCCGAATGGCGTACCGGTTGGTACCGTTGCATTGAATGCATCAAAGAATGCCGGCATACTTGCCGCCGAGATCCTTGGGACATCCGACGAACGTATTTCTCAACAAATTGCAGCGTATAAAAATTCTCTTCATACCGAGGTGATCGAAAAAGTGGAGAAGATGAAAAAAGATGGATGGGAGAATAAGTTCGATTGATGGTTAAGTTCCAGCGGATATTCATAACTACTGCAGTAATTACCCTGCATGCTGCCTGTGGCAGCAACAATATGTTAAAAGAGATCAAACAGATCGATAACTACCCTTCTGCTTCGGGTATCGAATATTTCAACAAACAATTCTTCGTGATCGGTGACGATGCCAATAACCTGCTCGTACTGGACAGTAACCTCAGCCCTGTTGATTCCATCGCACTTTATGCTTATCCCGGGAAAAGAATACCAAAACCACTTAAGGCAGATCTCGAATCAATCCTGGTTACCAATGATAAAAAATTATTATTGCTTGGGTCAGGCTCTCTTTCCCCTAACCGCAACAGCGCCTGGCTGATCAATCCTGCAACAAAAGAAAAAGACAGTATCCGGCTGGATGTTTTCTATGACCGGCTTAAAGAAAGTGGTCTTACGGAATTAAATATTGAGGGTGCCTGTTCGGTTCCCGGTTTCATTGTATTATCCAACAGGGGTAATAAAGGATATCCAAAAAACCATTTGATCATTACCCGGGCTATGTTCTGGAAAGAGCAGGCACATTGCCCGATCACGGTGATTCCCCTGGGAGGCAATACCGATTCAGCGGGCTTCAAAGGTGTATCAGGACTTTGTTATACACGCAAAACAGACCGGCTGATCATGACCATTTCGACAGAGGATACCCATAGCAATACCAAAGACGGAACTATCGGGAAAAGTTACCTCTGGATCGTGAATGATTTCTCTTCCAAGAAGAACTGGAAAGCGATCAATCCTAACCAGGTAATCGACCTGGATGCAATGGATGCAAAATTCAGGGGACAAAAAATTGAATCTGTTTGTATAACAGGCGAAACCCGCCAGTTCCTCCACCTGGTGCTGGCAGCGGATAACGATAACGGGAGCAGCACCCTCTTCCGGGTGATCGCGGAAAAGAAGTAACTTTAAGGATAGCAATACCCGGGATGGATATTGCCCGTTTACCATAACCTGAACTTATGAGATACTTTCTTTACACGGCAATCCTTGCCCTGCTGATCGGTAACAATCCTGTATCTGCCCAGGGCCCGCTCAAACCCAGGGATCTATCCGTCAGTGGTCCCCAGACATT
>JBDSBR010000037.1:0-73320 GCA_039921505.1 Chitinophagaceae bacterium | reverse complement strand
TATTGTCCGGCGCGGCAAAGATCGATGCAAGATCACTTGCTGACCTTCTCGATTATTTCGTCAGGATTGCCCCGCATATTAATTATTACGACGCGGACATGAATGCGGGTGACTGGCAGCCTTTTTTCCGGAAAAGTATTCCTTTTACGCTTGCCTCCGCGATCAATTATCCCGTCAAACAGCTCTCTGATAATTTTAGTATCTATACCACGCTGTTTGACCGGCGGGCGAGTAGCACAGGATTGCAATTGAATGCGCATTTCCTGTTTTATCATTTTATCAGTCGTATCAATACCTGGCATGAACAGCTGCGTGAAAGCGGGCTCCCGTTAGAGAATTACCTTGACAACCTCATCAGGGAGAAATTGCGTTCACCGGTGATCCGGTTTATCGGTTATGTAAATGCAGCCGTCCGGAGCTATGGCATAAAGCGTATTGATTTCAACCCGCTTTATGCCAACAAAGCCTGGAATATCGGGCTCGACGACCTGTACGGAGTTTATATACCTGAACCTTCCGGCATTCCGGCCCGGCATAAGGAAATGCATGTGTTGAATGACCAGTTAAAGTCATTGTTCCCTGTTTTTTCCGGGATCATTAAAGATGTAGCTGGCGAAGCTGCCAATAATATTACCCTCAGCCTGGTGAATGCCAAAGAAGAACTGGCGAAAAAACACCAGCCCCACCTGGCCTTACTTTTTGCTTTTCTCAACCTGTTCCGGCATCTCCAGGATGATCTCAACCAATATACCCGGCGGCATCTTGATTTTTTTTATAAAGATATCCTTCAATTAAAGTCTGCACCGGCAGTCCCCGATAAAGCACATGTGTTGTTCGAGATTCAGAAGCAGCTGAAAAAATATATACTGAATAAAGGACTGTTGCTGAAAGGCGGGAAGGATGGAAAGAAACAGGAGATATTGTTTGGACTGGATGACGAGATCGCGGTGAATAAGACGGAGGTCGTGGAAAAAAGGACCTTGTTCCTGGATAATCAAACAGGACACGAACTTGCCTATGTAGAAGGAGTCTATATAGCACCTGACGCAACAAAAGCCGATGGGGTTGATAAAGATTTCCAGTCGGAGGTACAGAACTTCCCGACTCTCGGAGCCAAAGAAAGTAAATGGACAGATCCCCTGAAAAAAGAAAAAAAACTATACCCGCAGGCAAGGATCGGTTTTGCCCTGGCATCACCGGTTCTTTTTCTCGAAGGGGGAACCCGCATGATCAGCATTACACTTTGCTGCCGGTTGCACGAGTCTATTTGTGCAGAGCTCGAAGCAGGCGACAGCAAACCTAAAAAATCCTGTTGCACGGACCCGAAAAGTCCCGAGGGAACTATCAAACCAGCTTATCCGCTTTTCCTTCCACCAATCGGGCTGCTTGACTATGTCAATGAAGTTATCGGTTCTGCTTATTTGGTGATAAATAACGAAATGCTAAAAACAGCAAGGGAAAAAGGCGTGTCTGATCTTACGCTGGAAAAGATCCTGGTTCTTTTGGCGTATCAACCTAAAAAGCTTTGTTGTGATTCAATGCCCCTGGAAGAAAGATTGGCCGGCTTTTTTGATTTAACAATTAAATACCAGGCATGGATTGATTTCCTGGACCTCAACCTGGATCCTACTATCCCGGTGCAGCTTGCTGAAAGAGAATTGCTTGACCAATTGATCACCACGCAGCCTCTTCTTTCCGCATTCAATATTTATTTTAGCGGCGAAAAAGAATGGATAAGGCCTGCCACTGTGAATGAACTGGCGTTCCATACGTTTGATGCAGCGACGAACAGCCTATTCCTGAAGCTGAAAGTTACAGTAACAGCGGACCAGGCTCCTATCACTTTTTTTAATAAGGATCAATTAAAAGAAGATTATGGAACCGATCAGCCCCTTGTCAAAATAGAAATAAATGACCGGCTGAAGATAAAAATGTCGGATGCGAAATACCTGCCCCTGAAACCAGCTAAAGAAAACTCCAATAACTGTTGTCAACAGGATGATTCCTGTACGTTGCTCAAAAAAGATGAACGCGACCGCTATATTTCTGTCTACCATTTCTTGCGTAACGCGGAAATCGTAGAGTTGCATCAGAAAAAAATAGCCGGTCAGGACGTTACCAGGAGATCACGTATAAAAGTAAAAGTTTGCGGGCTAAAGAAGCTGATCGTCCAGAATGACGACAGTCTCCAGGATATTAATGGGCCGTTTTTCCCATTCGGAACCATCCCCAAATTGGAATCAAGTTTTTATATCGGGAGCAAAGAGATCTTTAGCAAAAACTGGCAACAGATCTGGATCAATGGCGAATGGAAAGACCGGCCTGTTGATTTTACAAATTATTATAAGGACTACCATTATGGGATCGACTACGAGGACGGCTCTACGGATATAACTGAAGCCAGTTTTAAAATACTTCCTGCTGTTTTTGAAAAGAGAAAATGGTGGCTGGATGGTGTCATGAGATTATTCAAGGACCCTTCTTCCACGAAAGCTCCTTTTTGTGATCACCCCGTTCCGGAATGGAACCAGGATATTTACCATTTTAGCCGGTCGTCATTTAGCCTGGATCCTTATACACCGCATCTATTAGACAAACAACCTTTATTACCCCTTAATGCAAATTCTTCTTACGGGTTCCTGCGTTTTTCGCTTGGCAAAAAGAAAGGGGTGGGAGCGGCAACTGGTGTCACTTTCCAACACCACCGCTTCAGCTATGTACTCACCCGTCATATGATGGCCATCGCGAAACTGGTTGATCCGCTCACGATAAAGCCGGCACTTGATATTTTGAATGCAGCGGTGATCCAGGCCCAATTTATCAGGGATAAGGTGAACAACGAGATTAAACCACGCCTTGCCAATATTCCAAATCTTAACGGGGACCTGAATATACTGGATGGGCTCCTGGACAGTATCATTCCTAATATCAATGATGTGGTGAACAATCCATTGGACCTGACACCCCTCAATTTGGCCCTCGCTACCCTGGGGAACATCAACTTGCTGCTGGGATCCATTGGCCAGAATAATACCATATTGGATGATGCGGATGAAACCCGCAAACTTGTAGGTGAAATATCTACACGGGTTAATGATGTGGCGAATAAGCTTAGCACCCTCGTCGGTAAATTACTGGACGTACAGGGAAAGATCCAGCCTAACCAGGCTATTCTGGGAGGATTGCCGAATGAAGCATACACGCCTGTTTTTAAAACACTATCGGTTGATTACACAGCCAGGGCGGAGACTGATGATTTCGACCTGATACACCTCTATCCATATAAGGATACCTATAAACATGAGAATATAGAATTACAACCTGCACTGGTACCCACTTTTTGTGATGAAGGCACTTTGTTTCTCGGACTTAGTGAACTGGTACCCGGGAACAACCTGAATATCCTTTTCCAGCTCGCGGAAGCTACTTCTGATTCCGAATCCGATAAAGAACCGGTGTTCTGGTATTACCTTGATAGTAATATATGGAGGCCGCTGCGTAAAGGGTTTGAAGTATTGGAAGATGCCACGGATAACCTGACCAGTTCGGGGATTGTCAAACTGGCTTTACCCGAAAACATGACTAATGATAATACGGTCATGCCTAAAGACCTTTATTGGATAAAAGCGGCTATCCGAAAGAACAGCCGTTCCGTCAGTGAGACAACAGGCATTCATCCTCAAGCCATGCTGGCTGAATTTTCCGCGACTGCTGAGAATGATACCCTGCGTTTGTTCGATACGCTTCCCAAGGGTAGCATTGCCAAACTTAATATCGCCGATGCTTCTATCAAAACAGTTCAGCAACCTTACGAGACATTTGGTGGCCGCATCCCGGAAAGCGAGGGGCCTTTTTATGTCCGGGTCAGTGAATTATTGCGGCATAAAGGTAGGGCGATCCAGGCCTGGGATTATGAACGACTGGTGCTGCAGGAATTTCCTGAATTATATAAAGTGAAATGTATATCGCACAGTTTTGCACTTAATGCCAATAAATACATCAATGATTTTCCCTATGCACCGGGATATGTGATACTCGCGGTAATTCCTGATCTCTATAAACTGAAAGCGGGTTTTTCCTTTGAACCTAAAGCCCCGGTCTCCATTTTGGAAAAAGTGGAATCATTTATCCGTAAGCGAACCTCGCCATTTGTTCGCTTCAAAGCTTGCAACGCTATTTACGAGACGATTAATTTTTGTATCAGGGTGCAATTGGTAAAGGGTAAAGATGAAAACTATTACAAGGAAAAATTAAAAGAAGACATCAGGGTATTCCTTGCGCCCTGGGCTTTAGGCGAATTTCATAAAATGAGTTTCGGGGAATGTGTATACCGTTCAGATATCATCAGGTTCCTCGAAACGACAGGTTATGTCGATTTTATAACTGACCTGAAAATGGGTTCCAAAGGAGAAGAACCCTCTGAATACATGTATAGTGTCTGCCCGCAGACTCCCCGTTCGATCCTGGTAGCAGGCGATATTGAAATATGTGTCGAGAAACCTGTTTGCATTGATTGGAATAAGAATTATAAAGGTTGTGATGATAATATCATACCTGCCTGTAAAAACGAAGCGGAACTATTCATCGATTACTGTAATGCTGTCAAAAAGTAAATAACTCATGGCCGGCGAACTGCAACATAAAGTGATCAGTAAAAATAACCAGGGCTTCCCTGCGTACCTCGATTTTACAAAGCTGCGGAGCGAAGCTATCAGGTATATCGGCGAACTATCCGGGAAAGTATGGACGGATCACAATGTACACGACCCGGGTATAACAATCCTGGAAACACTGATCTATGCATTGATGGATCTCGGGTACCGTACCAACCTGCCTGCTGCTGACCTGTTTGCGCATGACCCTGAAGATAAAACTGCTGACAATAATTTCTTTCTTCCTTCCCGTATCCTCGCCAACAACCCGCTTACAATAACGGATCTCCGGAAATTACTGGTGGATATCCGTGGTATCAGGAATGCGTGGCTGGAAGTGGATGAAGATACCCCGGTCCTTTATTGTAAAGATAAAAAGGCAAAGATTCCAGGAAATGATCAATCCGCAGAAGCACCTGATCCCTGTGCCTGCGACCGGATCAATGGGCTTTACCATGTATATATACAGTTAGAGGATGGCGTGGAAAAAGACAGTCCCGTTGCAAAAGAAGTAAGCTGGAAAGTAAGGCGATCACTGATGGCACACCGGAACCTGTGCGAAGATTTTATCGATACACGTTTTTTATGCCAGCTGGAGATCGGGTTATGCGCGGATATTGAATTCGAGCCGGGTGCCGATCCGGATGAAACGTATACGCTTATTATCACTGCATTAAAAGAATTTTTTTCCCCGGCCCCTCGCTTTTATACTTTTAAACAACTCGTGGAAAAAGGAAAGTCGGTGGATGAGATCTTTGCCGGCCGGCCTTACGATATCACGCAGAGTTATGGTTTTGTTGATACAGACGAGTTCGAACAACTGACCCTGAGGAAAGAAATCCATCTTTCGGATTTGTACCACCTGCTCTTTGATGTAAAAGGTGTGCGGAATGTAAGGAACCTGGGATGGATGACCTGTTGCGGTAATAAGGATACCACGAGCCTTGGTGATTGGAAATTGCAGCTTCCCAAAGATCATGTACCCGTTTTCTCACCGGCTTGCTCCGGCTTCCGGTTTTACCAGCTTGGCCTCCCGGTGAAAGTGGGTATAAAAAAAATAACAACAACGGGTACAACACTGGTTTCAAACGCCCGGGGTGTATATAAGTTACCTTCCCCACAGCTTGAACCCGAACAGCCAAAAGGATATTTTCGCCCGGACCTGGCGGATTATCATTCGATCCAGCATGAATTACCAAAAGTCTACGGGATCACAGAAGGAGGCCTGGAAAAATCAGTACCGCTGCAACGGACCGCGAAGGCCCGGCAATTGCAAGGGTTCCTTCTTTTCTTCGACCAGTTACTGGCCAATTACCTGATGCAGTTAAAGAATATCCGTTCGCTTTTTTCTATGGATTCGCCGACAACGACAACGGGAAAACATACTTATTTTATAAACCGCCTTACCGATGCGCCTTACCTCAAAGACCTGGTGCGTTTTACCACGGAAGAAGGCAGAACGGGGATGGAAGGGAAAGTCCTTGCATATCCTACCTCCCTGGAAGCCGTGGAAGATGCGATCAGGCAGAAGAAACTCCGGTATCGAAATATGGACGCCTCCTGCAATTGTTGCAGCAGCGATTTCCCGGAATATTCATTCTGCTATGCCGCCCAACGTGACCAGGCAGCCATTCAATTGCGGCAGGACCTGGGATACGGGAATTATAAACCGGTGGTAGTGTCGACTACCAACGAGTGTTATTTCTTTTACCTTATAACATCTTCGGTTGATTTTGCGATGATGAGTAAAGATTTTTATGGAACCGAGCAGGAAGCAAAGAATGCTGCGACTTCCTTTATTTATGCAGGGACGGCGGAGAATAATTTGCGGAAGTTCATGATTGGGCAAAATGATCCTGCTGGTCAACGCTTTTCGTTTGATATCGAACTCAACCAGTCCACTTATGCATCGTATCTACAGGAACTTGTGGAAAATGAAGAGCTCTTCCTCACCCGGCGCCAGGATTTCCTCGATCATTTGCTGGCCAGGTTCGCAGAACGGTTTACAGATTTTGCCTTGCTGAGCGCCGGGCATTCACCGGTCCCTGACATACAAAAAGGAAAGATCCGTGCCGAAGAAAAATTCCTCACGCATTACGAAGATATCAGCAGTAACCGGGGACGGGCTTATGATTATACCAAAACCACCGCGAATGTCCGGAACAGTTCGGGGTTTGAAAAAAGATTGAAAGCTCTTTTAGGTGTCGAAAACTGGGAACGACATAATCTCTGCCATTTCGAAGTGGAAGCTGCTGATGAAGAATACCGCATCGTTATTAAATTATTCAATGAAGCTTTCACGGCAGAAGAAAAAACATTGAGCAAACAGGAAACCCTCGCATCACTGCGTTCGGTTTACCGGAAGCTACGTCACAACCCGGTTTTTAGTACGGCAAGTTCAAAAAAAGAGGAAGGAAGCCAGGTGTTTTTCTGCGATGAGAACGGGAAACGGTTTATTTCTGCACAAATCTTTCCTACCCCGGAAAAGGCAGAAGAGATGAGAGTTCGATTCGAATCGATGCTTCATTTTATTCCCTCGAAGGAGACTCATGTCAGGGAAACTACCTGGGCTTCACGGGTGAAGCTCTATAATAATAATGGTATGCTTATCGGGGAAAGCAAAGATAAATTCCCTGATGAAGTAAAAGCTGGCGCGTTTGTTTCAAAGAAAATGGGAAAACTGGCGTCACACCTGAAAAATGCAAATGATTTTGTGATTCATGAACCAGGGAACCTGCCCACCTTGTTGATACCACGAACTAAACCAGGCAGGCACACTGAATTCTTTGACGGGAATTATTTCGAATACAAAGAAGTGGATATCCCGCACCTGAAAGAGCGGAAGAAACGATATTCCATAATCAACCGGGAAGGGACAGTGCAATTTGACTCTCTTATCAATCACGATAACTCGGTCTTTGCTAAAAAAGAATTCAATGAACTTTTATTGCTGATGCACGATCGCAGTGGCTATGCTGTAGAAGAGGACCTTGATGAAGGTGTTTATAAGATCTACCTGAAAGAGGAGCAGCAGCGAAAGGCCATTTATTTCGAAACATTCGCCAACCAGGAACAAGGAAACAAAAAGGCCAGCGAGTTGTGGGAACAGCTCCGGCAACAACGTTATACACTCAGTATATCAGACCCGGAGCCGGATACATGGGAATTCATTTTTAATTCCGGTGACCTGGAAGGGAACAAATTTGTTTTTGAGAGCACCGCGGGGTTTACCGACGAAAATAAAGCCTGGGAAGCCGCCAAGAATTTTTATAAACACCTCCACCTCGTAGAGGTTAACCAGCCACTGGAAGGGGTAGAACTCGTGATAAAGAAATACCCGAAGATGAAGTTGCTGGCCGCAATGGGAAAAGAAGAAGAGCAGCGGGCATTGGCGGAAAATGCTGTCTACGCGCAAAAAAACATTTTTACGGAATTGAAACAGGCCGATGAAAAGTTGTTGGAGAAAAAACTTCCTGGCTTCCTTCTTAATAAAGCAGAAGAATATATTTTTAAACTGGTTGATAAAGATAATCCTGCTGCATTTGTATCGCGGGCTGTCTGGAAAAGACTTAACAATGATGCACAGGCCGTGCGGGATGAGATGATCAGCCAGGCAGCCACGGGATATGATTACCTGGATATCTACCTGGCCGGTGATATTTTCCGCGAACGAAAAGATCCTAAAACTAAAGCTCCCCGGTATCATTACCTCGTAAAATGCACCAACAGGTTCTATTCAAGTGGCCCGCAAGCCGGGAAGGAACTGGTCTTATTCGAGAGCATTTTTGGATACCAGACAAAGGAGGATGCACAAACAGCCTTTACAAAAGATCTTTACCCGCTGCTTTACCAGGCTATGTCAGAAGATAATTACGGCCTGAACAGGACTATCAGCACCGAAGAAATTCTGCGCTATGAGAGTGAAGTTTGTCAAACGCGGAAAAATATCGTGTTTATTCCGAAAGCAACGATGGTCTATTACGGCGGTTACCAGGTACAACGTGAAATTATCCCGCTCCTGCAAAATTATCCTGTCCGTTTAATCGGGAAGGACCGGTATATTTACGTGGCTGCAGTTATGAATGCCGGTTCAAAAACAACTGAACTTCAATGGCGTAGCCGGCTGAGCTATGCAACGGCACAGGAAGCGATGCACGGCTTCTTTTTCTTCCTGGAACTCCTGAAGTACAAAGGAAATTTTTTCCTTCAACCGGCACAGGCCGGTTACCCCCAGCGTCTTTATCTCCGCGAAGTGCTGGCAGTCAGCGCACACGGTTTCGCATCCTGTGATGAAGCCTGGGGAAAAGATGGAGTAGAAAAATTTATCTGCATCGCCCAGGATAAAGGAGGCTTTCAACATTTCTGGAACTCTCACAAATGTCATTACAGTTTTTATGTTGCCTGCAGCGGTAAGGGACTTGTGCATCCCTGCGTATACGAGACCAATGAACGAAGAGATGTTGCGCTGGAACGACTTTTTGCAGCCAGGCATTTTGATTTTTTTAGTCTTCTCAGCAAAAAAGATAAAGATCATGTCATACTGAAAGACTACCACCTAAACCCCGGTGAAGCAAAAGAACTGGCGATGATAAACCTGGCCATCACTTCAACAGGAGCAGGTACAGAACCGGTACTGCCCGAATTCACATTGTGTGAATGGTTGGTAATCTTCTCAGGGCTGGTGAACGATGATAAGCAATACCGGTATATAGATAAAGATGCTGCGGGTAAAACATTGGACCAGGGCAAATGGGTACTGGTATATAATTACCAGGATGTGAATAAGCAGTGGCAGGAGCATATTCTTGCAGAATCACTACAGCCCGGTTGGGGGAAGAAAGAATGGAAGGAGGGATTGACCGGGGTCTGTTGCTATTTCCCCCTGGCCAAAAAAGAAACCCGGTATTATGTTGATATACGGTTACCCGGAACAGGAACTTGTGAAGAGAAGGAGCCGCAGGCAGAATGTGGGGAGGCAAGTGACGATGCAGTGTGTGGGATAAACTGCTATACCTCGTGGAACAGCGAATGTTGCTTTGAATCCTGTGAGGACGCCTGGAATTTCTACCTGTATGCAATGGCACTTTTTGCTATTCGCGAAAATTATAAACCCGTTTTTGATTGCACCTGCGGTTCCTACCGTATTGAATTACATCCGCAGCTAAACACGGAAGGGATCGCCTCTTTTAATAAAGCATATGAGGAGGTTTATAAAAATTCGGTTAGCATGGGATTTTATCCTGTTCCTGCTGCTGGACAATTAAAGACTGCTCCTCCTGTCAACCCAAAGGAAATAAAATGCCTGGGTGAGATCATCGCGATCAACCCCCAGCAATACCGTAATGAAAAAATGGCCTGTGAAGCATCAACCCTCGCTCTCCGTTTAATCAACAGTGAAGGACTTCACCTGGTCGAGCATATATTATTACGTCCCCGTTGTACGGATGAGAAAGGGAATTACACTGATTGCGGGTGTCCGGAACAGGCCCTGCACAAAACCTGTGCCCCTGATCCTGAAAATACTTGTCATTTTAAATGGACACCTGGAGGTGATCCTGATCCCTGTGAAGTGCAAGAACCACCGGAGAATGGGAAAATAAGAGATAAGATTACCTGCTTTACCCCAGGTTGCGATCCTTACTCTTTTATTGCCACCGTGGCCTTACCGGCCTGGCCCGCACGTTTTCACAGCAAAGCCGCGAAGCAACGGGTGGAAATGGCCCTGCGGCGTGAAGCCCCCGCACATATCATGCTGCGTATCCTATGGATGAACCCCCGGGATTTCTGCTGTTTTGAATTTTATTATAAAGGATGGAACCAGTGGCTTGCAGGTTATGATAAGAAAGTATATCGTAACTGCGATTTCCTTGAATTCCTGTTCAATAAGATATTCCATGGTTTGGAGGATTGTACCGAATGCATACCCTGCGACCCGCTTTCAGAAAAAGAACCCAATTGTTTCCGGATAGAAAAGGAAGAAAAAGAGAATGAAGAAGAAAAAAATGAAGATGAAGAAAAAACCAAGAAGGTAACGTTCGGGAAAAAGAAAGGAGCTAAACAACTCATGACTATTAAATCAATGAATGTATTGGCCGGTGAAGTGAATCCCCAGTTGAGTCCGAAACTAGCAACTGCCATTGATGCTCTTTTTTGCTGGGCTAAGGAAGACTGGAAAGGAAATAAGTATGGACCCTGTGACCCTTGTGGTAAAGTCGTTTCCCCCATACCAAAAAAACTTTCCAGGGAAGAATTCAACCTGTATAATATCCGTCATAGCCGTTACCGGCAAGAATTGAAAGATTTAACCGAAATGGAGCCTGACAACAAAACGGTGCAAAGGGCCGAAGCTTTTTTTGCAGCTACCGTTGCTTCCCCGGCAGAATTTGAAGCTACCAGTAAACAGATCCTGGAAGAAGACCCGCGACTTTATAATGAACCTGCGTCAAGGGACCAGCTTCTTCGCATCATTACCTGGAAATACCTGGACCTGGTTTGTTGTTACGAAGAGGATCGCTGGAAGATTAAAGAAGTGAGCGGGGTATTCCGTTTACTGCGTGAAGCTGGTATCGATATGGAGCTCTTGTATGATGGATGGGATGGAAAGGAACTGTTGCCGTTTGTCAAAGAACCTGAACTGGAAAGTATCCATAAGATACTGACCGGGGCTTAACCTTAGTGTATGCAGCATTTTATTAAAAAACAAAGTATCGATTTGACCATCACCGAAAGAAAGGATGCTTTTCGCCTGCAACAACTTGTAAGCGAGCATTACGGGAAGGAGATCCTTGGAGTGCTGGAGAAAGCCTTTGATGAATTTTCAGGGAACGATGAAATACTGAGGATCGATACCCTTGAAATTGACCTTGGCTGTATTAAAGAAATTGATATCCTAAAAGGAAACTGGGCAGACATACTCTATGCGAGGGTATCGGAGAAACTCCGGTTGCTGAAGCAGGTATCCCTGCCCGGCATCACTACCACTTTACAGCCGCAACTGGTTTACGACGCGGAACA
Organism: Chitinophagaceae bacterium; assembly: GCA_039921505.1. GTDB lineage: Bacteria > Bacteroidota > Bacteroidia > Chitinophagales > Chitinophagaceae > JJ008. Next base: position 61,654 of record JBDSBR010000037.1, on the reverse strand, counting down.
ATGGCTGTATTATATGGAACATGGCCACCTGCCCTGGCATATGATGAAGACAAGCAAGGATTGGCATACCCGGGTGTTACAAGCTTTTGCATCGGATGCAACCTCGATTGAAAGGCTCCGGGAATTTATCCATCGTTCGAAAGTGGGTATTGAAAGAATCGTTCTACAGCATCCGGTTGAGTTTATTATCGCACTGACAGAAGCATTGACCGCGCACAACCAAAAAATACTTGCAGTGATGACCAGTGAACTGGGAGAAGTTTTTTCTTACCTGGATAAATGGAAGCGGAAAGAACGGGCAGCAAAAGAAAAATATTTCAGCCTGCAAACCTGGCAAACAATCCTGGTTTATGCGGCAAAGAAGAAACATTTGGCAAGCCCCGGAAAAATTGTTCAGTATTTGATTGAACGTATACGCATACAAGGCTGGGCATTATCATTGCCACCGCGGTTTTTCTCTTCAAAACGACTGACGGCAGGAATCATCCAGCTGTTTCGGGAGGCCCAGCTCAAAGAAAAAATGGCAGACGATGAAAAGTTAATTACACTAACTGGTAAGCAGGAACAGGAAGATAGCCTTGCTATTAAAAACGAATCATTATCTGCCAGTCAGGCCCGGGAAAAAATAGCTACCAGTAAAGAAAATATATTGCCGGTCAACCTTCCGGATGCAGCGACAAAAAGATCATTATCAGTAAAAGATGAAGCGATTTATGTACAGCAGGCTGGTCTCGTTCTCTTGCACCCGTTCCTGTCACCTTTCTTCCGAAACCTAGGGTTGCTTGATAACAATGCGTTCATTGATATTTCCCTTCACCAGAAAGCCCTGTTCCTGCTGCATTTCCTGGGAACAGGAAAAACGACGGCGGCCGAACATGAACTCGTAATGGAGAAACTGCTTTGCGGGTACCCGTTACAGATGCCTGTTCCCGGCCAGGTGGAATTGACTAAGGAGGAATTCGATGAAGCAGGTGAATTGCTTGAGAACGTTATACAGCACTGGAAGATCCTGAAGAATACATCAGCCGATGGCTTGCGGGAAAGTTTCCTGCAGCGAAACGGAAAACTGGAAAATGGAAAGGACGGTCCGGTAGTACAGGTGGAAAGGACAGGTATCGATATCCTGCTTGCTGATATTCCCTGGACCTATTCGATGATACAGTTACCCTGGCGAAAAGACCTCGTCCGGGTAGAATGGTAAACACCACAGGCGCTTAATAGTATTGAATGTGACGACAACGATTATATGAAATCCGCTGCTACCAGGCCCGCGGCCACCACGGCTGCAACGCACACGTCTTTTTTTGCAAAAGGAGGGCAGCAGGATTTCTTTGCTGCTTCTGAAAAGCAACCTTTTTTTTCAAAGAGCGCAAACATCCAGGCGAAACTAACGATAGGACAGCCTGGTGATAAATATGAGCAGGAAGCCGATTCGGTAGCGGATAAAGTGGTGCAACGGTTCGGGATGAATAGCCCGGGCGGAAATGAGGAAGACCGGGGCCCCCTTGCAGCTGATTGTCCTGTCCAATTGAAATGTGCGGAGTGCGATGTAGAAGAAAATATCCAGCAAAAAGGAGAAGCAGGAGATAAAGAAAGACTCAATAAGAAAGAATCCCCCGAAGTAAACGACCTGCAGGCTAAATCGATATTTGAATCCGATGAAACAGGTGAAAATGATTTGCAGCGTAAATGTGATGAGTGCGAAAAAGAAGAGGAAGAAAGCCTGCAACGAAAAGAAGAAGTTGATGCGGATGCCACCGAAATTCAATCAAAAGAAGAGATTAATGCGAAAGGAGGCACTGAAGCTTTGACAGGATCACATCTGGTTCAAGCTAAACTTAACATGGGTCAACCGGGGGATAAATATGAAAAAGAAGCAGATGCGGTGGCCGATAAAACGATCCAGGCATTGAGTGAATTAAAGACCCCACATTCCCAGGATTTCTTTGCTGAATTGTCACCTGCTATTCAAGCCAAATGTGCGACTTGTGATAAGCAAGATAAAAAGGAGGATCCCGAAGAGGAAAAAACTTCCGAAAGCCCGCTAAAGATCCGTAAAATGCCTGACCTGGGTACACCTCCAGAAACGCCACCCGGCGATGATAGCGGGAGAAATAATAATGGAAACTCCAACTTAACTAATCAACGTCCATTTGTCCAGCGTCGCTGTAGGGAATGCGAGGAAGGAGAAAAAGTGTTCAGGAAAACTGACCCGGATACACTTCATGGCAAAACAGGAGTAACATCCATCGGATCGCGCGAATCAATAGTGGCCATGGCCAGGAAAGAGGTCGGAAAAGTGGAGGCAAAACAAAATGATGGTTCGGGGAAACGCAAAGGAGCTGATCGTTTACTTGAATATTTTAACACGGCAGCTCCCGGAGTATGGCCTGATAGCATTATAGAAACAGCTGGTGCCGCTATGCCTTCCTGGTGCGGAATCTTTACTGTATGGGCTCATAAAAAAGCAGGTAAGGACATTGGTACCTGGCAAATGGGTCGGGGAGTTTCTGCGTTCAATACACTCACCCAGACTACGGAGCCTATGCCAGGTGACATCGGCTATATTGATCAGCCTTACCAGCATCATTGCATCGTGATAAAAGTAGAAGGTGATTCTATTCATAGTATCGACGGTAACAGCGGGCTATTCAGTGAAGTGAAGGAAAACGTGAGAAGCCGGAAAGAGTACAGCGGGTTCTTTACTGCTTTTGGAGCGGGCAGTACCCAGGTACATCGAAAGGAAGAAGATAGTGAACTCCAGGCAAAATCAAGTAAAGCTGATTCGACTGCTTCTTCCGCTATTGAAACCAGGTTGACCAACTCAAAAGGATCGGGTACTGCACTCCCCGAAGACGTTCGCACCCCTATGGAATCTGCCATTGGAGCTGACTTCAGTAATGTTAAGATTCATACGGATTCCTCTGCTGTAGGAATGAGCAAGCAATTGAAAGCGCAGGCCTTTACCCATGGCAACGATATCTATTTTAATTCAGGGAAGTTTAATCTCGGGAACACGAGCGGTAAGCATTTGCTGGCGCACGAATTGACACATACTATTCAACAAGGCGAATCGGAACATAAAAATAATATCCCTACTGTTCATCGTGACGAGGAAAATCCCAATTATTTTTTCAGTTACATTTTTAAAGGTGAATGGTTGCCCTTGAATTTTATTTTAAATGAAAAGACACTTACTACGGTAAATGCGAATCCAGATTCGGACAACATGATGCGGCAGGGCCTGGATATTGTCCTGCATTTTGATCCAAATGATCCTGTGTACGAAACTCCTACATTCTTAAAAACGGACAGGGCACGCAAGCTGATAAAAGCGGGTATTGAAGTTTGGCCGGGTGCTGGCATTCCTGCATTCAGCCAGTTCGATGAATTTATTACGAAACGATCCCAGGCTGTTGCAAATACTGTTTTCATGGAGGCGGTAGACCTGCATTTGAAGACTACCCAGGGTATCGACCCGTCATTTATTGATTGGAAATTATTGATCCCTGTCCTAAAAGCGGATGTATTTACCTGGGAACCTAAGAATGCCCTCGATGCATCGGAATTTGATCAATATGAATGGGTCCTCGACCTGATGATGGACGAAGTAAAAGACAGGGACCCGGTAATCGGTGCCAAGGATTTCGATGCTGCGGATATCAATAAAAGGCTTTATCCTTTCATCGTGAATAACGAAGAATTGTTCTCCAAGGAAGTTATACAGGAGCATAGTGAAAAATTCCTCAGGCCCTGGCTGGTTAAGATCGCCCAGATCAAATATATCCCGGACAATTTCTCCCTCGCTGCATTCGAGCCGGGTGACCAGTTGAGGAGAGTGGAAAGAAGCAGGGAACTCTTATTGAAAGATTTCATCGATAAGGAAGTACCGGATATTATGTTCCAATTCGTACTTGATCAATGGGCGGTAAGCGGGGTCAACACGCAGATTTGGCTGAAGAATCTTAACATAGATGTTTACAAGGATCGTTTACTCGACGAACTCACTGAAGCTTTCATGAAGAAAGCAACGCCCGGAACCGAATATTTCAAGGCGATGAAATTATTGGCCGTAGAGCGGGTCAAATTCAATATCATCCGCATGTTCTATTTCCAGGCCGTGGGCAGGCAGAAAACGAATGCCACACTGGAATCAAAATTCTCTAAAGGCTTTAAGGAATCGATGGAGCCTGAAATGAAAGCGATTATTGAAAATCCTGTGGAGTATCATGATATATCCGTGAAAATCGCTGAGAGTACCAACAAATTCTTAAACTCCATTGAACCCGAGCGTTCCATTACCCAACAAGCATTCCAACTGGTAGTGGATATGACCAATGCCCTGAAGGTACCTGATGAGTACGCGGGCCTGTTGTTATTTTTCATGGCCATCCTGGGGTATATGAAGGAATTCAAAACAGCGATTGATGAGGAAAAGACGAAGGTTAAGGAAGCCATTCGTGAAAGGATAAAGGTAGACTATGACGGGATCGCCAACGTAGTGAAAAACTGGGTTAAGGTGGCAGACGAGTTCATGGATAAGAAATTCAAGCCCATGCTGAAAACAGTGGCGCTGGAATTCCTTGCAGCAAATAAGAAGGAGATACAGGATATCCTGGCCAACTATGATGAGTCGAATAAGAAATATGCCGCGCAATTAAACGAAGGCGCCGATGAACTTAAGGCCATTGAAGAAGGATTGGTAGAGGAAGAATATGACGAAGTAGAATACGACGGACAGGTCGTGACCAAGAAAGACCTGCCGGCGCTCAGGACGACCATCCAGTTTATGCGTGATGAAGCTAACGCGCGGCTTTCCACCAAGAATGCAGAAAAAGAAAAGGGCAGGCTACGCGAAGCGCTCGAAGGATATGATGATGTAACGGATGATATTAAGAGTGACGAGTTCGACTGGCTGGATTATACGAAAGATGTTTTTGTAGAAGCCAGGAAACGACTGAACATCGGAGAATTCCCCCCGTATACAACTTACCGCGATATTTTCACCGGCAAAGTAGTTGCAGAAAAAAGTCCGTTCCTGGCCATGGTTATTCAAAACTGGGTATGGAAAGAAAATGCGGAGCGTGAAGCCTGGGTGTTTGTTAAGATGGGATTACTGGGTATACTGTCGGTCGCGGCCATGCTTGCTCCCGGGGTAGGGGCATTGGTATTGGGAGCCATCGATATATCGGTTGGTATCGGTATGGGAGTTAAGGGTGTAGTAGACGCTAAGGAAGTACTCCGGATGGCGAAACTCGATTTGCACGGAACGATAAGAGGAGTGAGTGTTGAACAGGCCGAAGAAGCACTCAAACATGCATGGTTCAGCCTTGCTTTTTCTATCGTGCTGACAGTCGGACCTCTTGCACTCTCAAGGGCGCTTAAGGTCAGGGGTAAAGGCGGTGTTTTACTCAGCAAGGAAACTCGTTCATGGGAAAAAGGTTTGAATAAAGGAACAAGAGGGGCACTGAAAAACAACCCGACCCTCAGGAAGTTATATTCAGAAATGGATGAATCGGTCAGAGCCATTCTCACGCTTTGCGAAAGTCCCTGTATCCCGTTGAAAGGCCCGACACCCGCAGAAGTCGCGAATATAAAAGCCTTCATGAAGAAATTCAAGATCCCGGATAACCATCCGGGCTTCCGGGAATATCTACATCATCCTGCCCGAAGGGAAGACCTGACTTCGGCCATGAACGGGATGAAGGGCGTTACGAATAAACAGCAATTTGAAGCGGTACTGGAGCGGGCTATACAGGCGAATGTAAAACAGGCCGGTGCTTCTGCAACGAAAGTCGGGGGTATCTGGTATTATAAACGTCCGGATGGCGTAGTGGTTAAAGAATATCATATCTCTTCACATGGAGAACATGGCCTGGATAGAGGTACGAACCGTTTTTACAATTCTCATCACGGTATCCAGGATAGCTGGGCTATCCAAAAAAATATCCCGGGTTATTCAAGAGACGGTTGTCCCGCCATCCTTCTCCGGGATTCGAAAATGGGAACCCCGCATCAGACTGTTTCGGCACGGCAGACTGCAAGATTCGATACGATCAAATCCAGGACATATGCAGACGAAAGATTATTATTGACCGCCGATATGAAAGCCGCCGGTGTTCCGGATATAAAGACATCCCAGCTACTGGGCGAATCGGATGCTTTTTTCGGAAAGATTTATAAAGATTTAGAAAAAGCCGGGAAAACAAGCGAGTTAACAAGAATATTTGGAACATGGAAACCTAAATAAAAAAATACTTATGCCAGCAAACATTAAAGAAAAACTAAGTAAACTACCCCCGGAAGTATTCGCGCAAAATGAAGGCGCCACAGAAGAAATGATCAGGAAGATTGAAGCAGGTCTAGGGCTTCAGCTGCCGGAAGATTACAGGCAACTCATGTTATTATCAGATGGGGGAACGATCCAGGGACCGAAATCAACTTTCAATTATGAACCGGCTGAATACCTCGTAGGTCATAATAAGAGCGAGTTCTTCAATACCTATATCCCCGGAACGGTTGTTATCGGGGATGATGGTGGAGGATGTATTTATTATTATGATCCCCGGAATCATTTGGGAAAGGGGAACTGGGCATTGTTCTATGTTTCCATGGGCACCCTGCTTTTCAAAGAATCTGTTCATTTATCATCATCACTTGATGGAATGATAGACAGGCTTCTGAACGGTGAACATTTTGGAGATATGTTATTTCAGCATAAATCAGATGAATGAAAGAGTCCCCGGCCAAACTTGAGAGTGAAAACGTAACCAGCCGTTCGCCCTTTTTCCAGAAAGAGGGAAAGGCTTCCTTTTTTGGGAGTAACCAGGATTCTTTTTTCAAATCATCTTCCATCCAGGCTAAAACTGCTGGTAGCCATGGCCGGGACAAATACGAGCAGGAAGCCGACAGCACCGCGGACCAGGTAGTACAGCGGTTAGCTGTTCCCCAGTACACTATTCATCAACCTATACAACATCCTTCCATATCGCCTTTGATACAGGAGAAGTGTGCGGCATGCGAAGAGGATAAAAAGAAAGAGACAGATAAAAAGAATTTACAAAAAAAACCTGCCTTTGAAAGCGAAGCAGAATTCCCAGATGAAGAAAATGAGACCGTGCAATCTAAATCCGAAAGTGGCAGCCCCTCTTCTTCCATTGCTTCGATTGAAAGTAGTTTAAACTCGAATAAAGGAACAGGAAAACCATTGCCAGGTGATACGAGAGCTGCCATGGAGTCTTCTTTTGGAACAGACTTTTCCGGTGTATCCATCCATAATGATGCTACGGCAGTCCAAATGAACAAAGACCTGCATGCCCAGGCCTTTGCACACGGAAATGATATTTATTTTAATTCGGGAAAGTATGATACCAGCAGCAAAGATGGTAACCGGCTCCTTGCCCATGAATTGACACATGTAGTGCAGCAGGGGGGCGGGGATAAAACCATTTCACGCCAGACAGATACTGAACTTCATGATACTGCTGCTGAAGTCCCTGTGAGTGGTAAAAAAATTCTTTATAAAGAGTATGTAGAGAAGTATACCACAAAAATAACAGGTGAACTTGGTTTCAGGCTTAGCCTTAATAGCTACGAGATCCCCGTACCGCACGTCAGTTGGTTAGATGTAAGCTCCCGTAAATTTATTATTGATCTCTGGTCACCCATTTGGACAGCATCAAAAAATATTTTTAATATCCTGACGGAAATACTGGCACCCGATTTACTTTCCCATCCAATAGATTATGGAAGAGATGCGTTTGTCAGTGAAGGCACTGAAGAATGGCGATCGGGGGTTATAACCGAACTGGACAGGTTTATGTCGCGCCGGCTAATCCTTGCTTTGCGCCGGATTATTCCTTCCTATGTCCAGATAATGAATAAAAAACAATTGCAGAATGAACAGGATAAAGTGTCCAACCCGGTTGAGCCAACCGACCAGGAGTTACGTCCCATACATCCTATTGATAAATACATACTCCCGGCTTTAAAGGGTAAGCTTTCCATTAATTATGCAGAATATCGTAAAATATTTGCAGAGGGTAATCCTTTATTGCCGAAACCACCCACACAAAGACCGGTAGAACTTGAATTCCAGACAAATAACCTCGCTCCAAACTGGATCAAAGTAATCAACCCACCTGATGCAACAAAAGAAGAGGTAGCAAAAGAATTATATGGAGCGGATTTGAAATCATGGACCCTTTCAGGGAATACTCCTTATTATGCCGTACCAATCCATAGAGAGAATGATCCGTTCTATTCTTTTCAACCTAAGTATGAGGTTGTATACCAGAAAAACAAAGCACTTACGCCTGCTTGGAGCCCCGGTGATCCCCTGCCGGATTATTGGAGTGGTGGTTTTATCCGGGACGAAATAGCCCTTAACCAGGCCAAAACCATTAAACCATCAAAGGCTTCCCGTTCCGAAATACTTCAACGGATTTGGCTGACCAAAATGATCCTTGACAATACTATCCTGACTTTCCAGATGGACGATGCTCTTCGCCCCAAAGTTGACTGGCTGGAGCAGGTTAAAACTACTATTCTCTACCGGTATGAGAAGTTAAGCAAAGCCACAGATGAAGAAGTGAAACTCTGGGATGCCCAGAGCCTTGGACAATATTACCTGATCTCCTCTGCGAATGAAGGTGTTTTAATGGCAGCCAAACAACGTATTGCATTTAAGGATTTTGAAAAAGCTCATGTGTATGTATCAGACCTCGGATTTAATTATTCAGCGGTAATCTCAAATTCCGATTATTATGTCACAGGCAAAGAAAAATTGGATTGGGCAAATGACCAGTCTTTACTTTTCCCTGTTTGGATCATGGAAGATATCCTCAAAGATATTCGGGGAAGTGTTGAACGTGCCAAGACGGATAAGACTGGAAATTCTGATCCGAAGATGAGAGAGGATATCTATGAAACAAAAAAACTTGATGAAAAAGAAAGAGTGATCCGGGAAAAGATCGTTCTTCTAAGGAACCTTCTTTTGCAGAACCCGGAAAAAGCAAAGGGCCTTTTATCGGAGATTTATGCGATGCTCCAGGATCTCCAGGTAGGTGCAACTATTGTATCAGATATGGATACGATAGATGGTGTTTGGAAGCAAATTCATGAAAGTATTTCATTTAGCGGTGCTATACGTTCAGTCTGGGGAGGAGGTAATGCCATCCTGCTGGAAGCAGGTGAAGCCAACAGGAAATTATGGCTTGAATGGACGGTAATTTATAACGAATGGAGATTCGGGGATAAAGAGAAAGCCAAGAAAGACCTGATGGAGAAGGCGAATAGCGATGAATGGAAAAAATATTTCAAACAGGTCGCTTCAGTGCTCGAGGATCATCATCTTATTGATAAATGGATGAATCTTGGCCTGATGGTAGGTATTGCAATACTTACCGGTGGGTTAGGGGCCTATGTAGAAGGTTTTGCAGGCGCTGCCTGGGGAGTTGCAGGATTAACAGGCAGGGCAGCTTTAACCAGTTGGAGAGTATGGGCAGCCAGCGGTATTGCCATTACAACGGAAGCAGCCGTATTTACCACCCTCTCTACTGCTGTATTGGAAAAAGATCCTTCGCTATCGGGCTTCCTGAATGCATTCGGGGAGAATTTATTATTATTTGGCGGACTGAAAGGAATCTCCAAGACCTATGGAGCTATACTGGGTGTTGAGAAAGCAGCGACCGTAGCCGGAAAGGCAGGCAACCTTGCCACCCAATTTGCAGCGGTAAATGGTCATGCATTATGGAAAGCGAATAAAGAGAAAAATGAACGATCAGGTAAAAGTCTTACCTGGGAGGAGATCATGGATATTTCTTTCATGAACCTGGCATTCCTGGTAGCCGTATCGATCGGCGGGAAATTGGCCGAATCGCCCATCCAGAAATTGGTTGTGAGGAGCAGGTTACAGGGTGCTATGTCAGCAGTTAAGCGATCCGAGTTACGATTCCTGGAAACAAGTAAACAGGTTGAAGCCGCGGAAGGGAAAAACGAAAAGCTTAATAAGGAATTAGTAAAACGGAACAATGATTACCTGAAGGCGCAGGAAAATCTCATGATGGACCTGGTGAGAATTGCGCTTAATCCAAAACTCGCAAAAGCAGCCGGTATGTCGGAAGAAACGGCAAACGATATTCGTTCTGGTTTCGAGGCAGTTCAAATGGCCATTGTGGTGGCACACCTTGAACCAATCGGGACGAATGAATTCTTATGTAATAGTGATACTTACAACAGGGCTAAAGATGCTTATTCAGGTCAAAAGGATACAAGGGTAATCGAAATACCCGCGGACAAAGTAAGAAATGCGAGAACTCTCATGGTGATAACGCCTGAGAAAACGATACGCATAACCGAACGGTTCTCCGAATCAAAGGAAAATATTGTGCAGGAACCAAGACAGGTTACCGAGCCGGTTCCCGAAACTGAAGTAGCGCCTGTTCCTGAAAAATCATTTGAACAACGGCTTGAAGAGTTACTGACCCTTAATTCGGAAGCTAATAAACCACCACGCCTTGATCTGAGCATCGGTTTACTGAGAAAATTAAATGTTTCGGATAGTACTATCCTGGCTATTATCCGTAATGGATTTATTCACGGGGATCGAACGCCCACCACATTTTTCTCAGACGTGTATATGCTGGCTTCTTATCGTTCGAAAATCGGTAGCCGTGCATTTAATCTGATCATTGAAGGACTGGCCGGGGATAAGAATTTCTTTGCTGCACGGTTCATGATGGAGCGTGCTTCCTGGAGCCAGATAGACCAGGTCAGGAATATCCTGTCGGTGTTTACCCTTGAACAAACGGTGGACTTACGTTTCCGGTTTACCAGTGGTACGGATGCGGAGTTTGCCAATAATCTCAACATGCTTGCTACTTCGATAGAGGGTACGCCGAAAGAAATACTTGACCTCCTTGATAGTGCCGGTGAAAACCAGGCAGCGCTCGATGGTTTAATTGATGCCCTTCATCGTTTGGGTAAAGGCAAATTCACACCAGCGCAGATTAAAGAATCACTGAGTTTTGATAAGAAACTTCAGGAAGCCGTTGCCAATAAAGCAGGAACAGATGAGATAGCCAGTATCCTCTTCGAGGATAAGTTTACCAAGGACGGGGACACGTATAAAGTTTCAGCACAACTCTCAAAAACTAAACCCGGTGACCTGGCTTCCGCATTCATCCGTGCAAGCAGAACTAGAATTGCCCGTATCATGCTTAATGGTGGGGATAAAGGAACAACCATCAATGATATCAATTGGGGAGTGATCCGGAACATCATCGAAAGAACCGATCTGCCGGATGTGGTTAAGAATGATATCATTGGTGAATTATGGGCGTATGCGAAAGTACGGCAGTATGAAAACATGGGCTTCACCGTTATCCGGGAAGTCAGTATCCGATGGAAGAATGCGGATGGAAGCTGGAGCAGGCGTTCTGCAAAAGTTGACGCTGTTCTCAGGCTCGCAGACATGGTGTTATATAAAGAATTCAAATCATCAGCAACGGCTGATACGTCGGGCAACCAGGACATTGTATATGACTTATTAAATAGGGGGGAGGCGGGCAAATTGCAACCATTTGGAGAAAGAGCTATAGAAGCGTTTGGAGGAAAAAACATGCCTGACTTTAGGGCTGGTAAAGTTGATATAGAGCGACCGATAGATAAATAACCAATTAATTAAATCAAATAAATGGAGCAATATGGGATACATGACCGGCGGTTTTATATTTAAAAAAATGGCTTCTATGCCCGATGAGGAAGTGCTTGACCTGCTTGATTCGGTAGCACTAAAGTATTCCGGGGACATTAGTCTTGAGGAAGCAACATCCGGAAGCTTTCATGGGATAGCCCTTGCAAGGATCGAACAAGTCTTATTTGTTTTGGGAAAAGATGGAGCTCTTTCCTCATCATTTGGGGAGAAAGGAATGTCCCGGTTAGATCAACGACTGGAAATAAAATCCAGACAGGGGGATATACTTTGCTTTCTGATCAACAGTGTGTCCGACACCTATGCATGGTCGATTTTCAGGAAAGGAGAAATGATTCATGCTAAAAGCAGTGCTGGAGGAAAGTTAATTTCCGAAGTTGGAGCAACTTCGGAATATGAGAAAGGGGTTGAATTGAACGAGGATGGAGTTATTACGTTGATTGAAAATTTTGGGGGACATGGATTCTTTGAACTCGTATTTGAAAAGAACATCAGGGCACGGGTTTATTTATAGGGATCTGTTATTTCTTAACACGTAAAAGATCATAACAATGAAGGATTACAGTTTTTTTAAACAACTGATTACTTCGGAAATAGGCGGGAAAAACGCGGCTATACATGCTTACGATGGAATGGTCTGGAAAGTGAGAAGCGGTTTTCTCGTTCTGGTCTTTGCAGGCTGGAGTCTTATGATCAAATCTGTACTGGAGGCAGGCGGCTTACTTGACCAATTCATGGGTTATATCCTGATTTATGCAGCATTTTCCGTTTTGCTGGCATTGGCTGCATTCTTCATCGACCGGAATTATGCACGGCGAAAATTCCGGGTCATACACGATCTTGACCTATTGACACAGGAAGTATCCTCTATTGATTTCGAAAAAATGCCAAAAGAAGTGGAAGAAACTCTGATAGGGTATTTAAAAATATCTGGCGATACCGATAACAGGAAATATAGAACGGCCCCTTACCAGAATGAAATGATGGTAAGCCGTGTCATTTACATCGCCCCGAATTCAATCATCCTCATTCTCCTGGCCTATAATTATTTTTAAAATTAAAAATTATGAAACCTATTGTAAAAGGAAAAATGCTCACCGAGTTCCCGACACCGGAGAACTGTTTTATTACAGAGATACAGAACAGTACGGCTTACCCGGGACTCTCGCTCGCTAAAGCACGGGTAAACACAGGGCTGAGAACAGAACTTCATATACTGAAGGATACCGACGAGATGTATTATATATTATCGGGCACGGGAGAAATGGAGGTAGGAGGCGAACTGGTTGGTTTGGTAGAACCAGGTGACCTTGTATTCATTCCCAGGAATATTTCCCAACGAATAAAAAATACCGGGGATAATGATCTTCTCTTTTTGTGTATTTGTTCCCCCCGGTTTGAGCCGGGGAATTACCAGGTTTGAAAAACATGAATTATTCATCTTTAAAATAAAATTTTATGACAGTTATATCCATTGCCATTCAGAAAGGTGGTTCCGGCAAGACCACTACTGCGATCAACCTCGCGGCCGCTCTTCTTAAAGAAGGAAAAAAAGTACTGGTGATCGATGCAGATCCACAAGCAAGTCTTTCGCAAGCCTTAGGTATTCGCGAAGACCCGGAAAAAAATCTCTATACGGAACTGCTAAAAGAAATGAAAGGAGATAACGGCGACCTGATTGACGCAATCGTCATCACCCGTTCGGGATTATCGCTGGTACCCGCCACGATCGAACTCGCGGGAGCGGAGCTGGAACTCGTCAGCGTATACGGCCGGGAACAAATACTTGCCTGGATGATCGATAAGCTGGAAGATCAGTACGAATTTGTCATCATTGATTGCCCGCCCGCGATCGGGATGCTGACGGTGAATGCACTCGCCGCCAGCGATTATGTATTAATGCCGCTGCAGGCGGAATACCTGCCATTGAGAGGGCTCCATAGTTTTCTTCATCATTTTAAATCTATCCAGCGAATCAACAAGAAACTACAGTTGCTTGGGTTTGTCCTGACAAAGTATGACGAACGCAAGACCATGAACCGGGAGGTATTCCAGGAACTGGAACATGACTTCGGGGAGAAGCTTTTCCGAACCCATATCCGGAGTAATATTCAACTGGCGCGTGCGCAGGAATCGGGAACGGATATATTCAATTTCGATGACCGCTCGCATGGCGCGATCGATTACCAGGAATTTTCCGAAGAATTGTTATCAAAATTATTAACCGTCCCGGTTAATTAAACTCTAAAATCAACGATTATGTCTTATTCATCAAGAACATACCGCCAGCGGAACCCGCCCCAGAAGGAGGAAGCGCAGAAAGAAGGGTTTTTTACCAAAAAGCACGATCCCGGAAAAAAGGATAGTAAACAGGGATTTTTCCAGCCTAAGCTTCAGGTAAATTCCCCGGGCGACAGCTATGAAAAAGAAGCTGATGCTGTTGCAAACGAAGTGGTAAATCAGCCCGGATCGGCAAAAGGGGTACAGCGTAAAAATGCAGGAGAGGAAAAAGAAAAAAAGAAAGCTGTACAGATGAAAGAGGAAGGAATAAAGGAAGAGGATAAAAAAGGCATCCAACGAAAGGAGGAACCAGTAAAGGAAGAAGATGAAGAAAAAGGTATTCAGCGAAAACAGGAACCGGTAAAGGAAGAGGATAAAAAGAAAGGTATTCAGCGAAAGGAAGAGCCGGTAAAGGAAGAGGACAAAGAGAAAGGGATTCAGCGAAAGGAAGAGCCGGGAATGGGAAAGGGAAAAATGATAACAAAAAATACAGTCCAGAAAAAATCGGAGAGCGAAAGCCCAGCAGTCAGCCCTACGATTGCGGAACGCATTACCAAAGCGATCGGGAAAGGATCACCCTTGCCAGAAAAAATCCTCCATGAAATGAATAAAAAATTCGGGCGTGATTTCAGTGATGTCCGGATCCATTGTGACCAGGAAGCCGCGATGCTTACGAAAGCCTTGCAGGCGCAGGCCTTCACACATGGCCGGGATATTTTTTTCAATACGGGTAAATATAAACCCAATGATCCCGAAGGTAAATTGTTGCTGGCACATGAACTGACACACGTGGTGCAACAAACGGGATATGGAAACGAATCCTGAGCCGGTCGCTTTAAAGAAACGAAACAACCAATATGTGTTTTAAAAAACTCCGATCATTTTTCCGAAGAAAGCCCGTCACCGACCCCGGGCCGGGGGAGGATATCCTGGGAAATAATGATCAGCCAACTCAAAATAAAATGGTCATGAATAAAAATGAGCCAATGAATTCCCCGGAATTCGACTACCTCGAAAACCTGATCTGCTACCGGTTATCAATGGACCTGCCACAGGCGGGGAGGAGACATGAATATGGGCACCCCGGTGAACTGCCCCCGGTAAAAACCTGGCGCTTGCCCTTTGAGAAATTCCTGGACAAAATGAAAGACACAGTGGTCACAGATGATGAACTCACGCTGTTGTTGATCGCAATCGTCCCACATGTACAACCCGATCTTTTCGATCGCGTAATCGACCGTATGTTGCCGGAAGACCGCCAGTTCTATACGGATTTTCCCCGTATTGGTGGTGTCAGGGGGAAGAACTGTCGTTTCTTTTTGCCGACAGGTGAAACAGCGCTCTATCTTCTGGCCGGCGATGACCAGGATAAACGGCTGCAGGCACAACAGTATTTCGCTGCCGGTCACTCCTTCTGGGAAAAAAAAATCATGTGGCTTGAAGATATGCAGAATGGAGAACCTACTATGCATGGACGTATGATCATATCGCCTGATTACATTGAATTACTCGTTTACGGGCAGTATAAATCACCACAATTCAGCATCAGTTTCCCCGCAAAAAAGATCGCGCCTGACAAGAAGGAGCCCGGTAAAAAAGAAAGATCAAAAAACCAGGCTGCGTCTTTCGACCAGCTGGTGATACCGAAAGACCTGCGGGAACAGATAGAAGACCTGAGAAGCTGGGTGAAACATCATAAAGAACTGAAGGCAAAATTTCCCAGTCTCCGGCAAGGTTACCGCACGTTATTCTATGGTCCGCCGGGTACCGGTAAGACTTTTACTGCCCGTATCCTGGGTAATGAGTTGGACAAAGAAGTTTACAAAATTGATTTGTCGATGGTTGTCTCAAAATATATCGGTGAAACGGAGAAAAACCTGGAGTTATTATTTGCGCGTGCGGAGGATAAAAACTGGATACTGTTCTTTGATGAGGCAGATGCGTTATTTGGAAAGAGGACCAATGTCCGTGATGCACATGATAAATATGCAAACCAGGAAGTCTCCTACCTGCTCCAGCGGATCGAAGATTATAACGGCCTTGTAATCCTGGCCACGAACATGAAAAATAATATTGACGATGCCTTTATGCGGCGTTTCAATTCGGTATTACAGTTTCCTTTTCCCGACGCACCTTCGCGGGCAAGGATCTGGGAGATATTCCTGCCAAAAGGAAAGGATATTTTTTACCGGGATAAGCCAGGGCTTAGTTCATACCCCGATAAATACCTCAAAGACTGTCATATTACATCTACGGCGAAAGAGCCCGATATACCGGAAGAGGTCAAGAAGTATGAACTTTCCGGCGGCAGTATCATGAACGTGGTCCACTACGCGGGAATTAAGGCCGTAGAGCGTTACCATGAAGCGGTAAATACACTAAGGCCGGCGCTGACTTATGATGGTCAGGAGGAAGACGGGTATCACAAAACACCGGACCCGTGCGAAGAACAAACGCAATTCATCATCTACCTGTCTGATGTAAGGGATGGTATCAGGAGGGAAATGTTCAAAGAGCAAAAACCGTTTGTGAGTTGATTAACCGATCAGCCTTTTAAGCGAAAACATATGAAGTCATTCCCGGGAACTGCTCAGTAAATGTAGATGTAAGCTGATGCTGCCGGGTTACTGATATCGGAGGATTCCGGCCTGATACGGTTGGAGGCGGGGCCAGCAGGAAATTGTTTGAGGAAATAATTCAAAACCCTCCGTGCATCTGTTCTTGTTCCTACTTCCCAACTATTCCAGCAGGGAGGATTGTCGAGTTCCTTTTTTTTACCACGGGATCCGTTGTAAGACCAATTTTCCATGCATTGTACTGGCCGTTTCCCACACAATTTTGTATTTTCTGAATAATAATGCCTGTGATATCCATAGGTCTGAATAAAAAATGCAAAGCCGGAATGGCAATAAGGCTTAATGGTTAAGGCTATGAAAAGTGCCCATGGTTTTTTTAATTCCGACTTTGCCAAACGAAGAAACTTTACTTAATTCGAATTCCGGTATCCTCAACTACCCAAAATTGCAGGTAATTGTACCTATTATTTCAGGTAGTGCTACTGGCGCTGCTTTAATGATTAAAGCAGATTTTGTGAATATTATTTATTAACCACCTAAAAATTAAGGCTATGAACCACTTTATTTCGATGGCTACGGCCAGTGAAATGATTCACCGCTATGCGGCTGAAAAAGAAAAGATCTTAAAACCAGAATTCCAGGACGAAAAGTTATTGTTAACCTGCGAGACTTTTGACCGTGAAGCTTTTGATACCCTGCTGGCGCAGGATGGCTGTAAAAAAATCCGGATTTATTTTGGAATGACAGGTCGTCTGCAGGTACGTGTTATTGCATTTGGCGTGAATGCAAAAGATGAGAACATGTACCCGGCTGATGTTACGGCTGAAGGAACTGGCAATAATATCGTGGAAGAAGGATTGCCTTGCCCGGATTTTTGTCCACCCCCTTTCCCATAACAGGGTTGAGGGCTTAACCTTTAACTTTACTACATGAGTTACACCCTCGCTGCAATCTTTACATTCAGCATTGCACTTGCCGCGATAATAGGCGGGGTTCGGTTTCGTAAAATTGACCCTGCCTATTACCCTTTTATCTTTTGTATGTGGCTCGCCCTGGGGAACGAAATCCTGGGGTTCATTTTTTCTCATATAAGGCACTCCAACGCGATCAACAATAATATCTATGTGCTGCTGGAATCCCTGCTGTTCACGTGGCAATTTCAACGGTGGGGGTTATTTAAGCGGGTCAAAGTCCTGTTCCCCCTGATACTGGGCAGCTTTATTATTTTCTGGATTATTGAAGGGTTAATTTTCGGGAAAATATACAGTACCATCTCTTATTTCCGCATTTTTTATTCGGCGGTGATCGTATTCATGAGTATCAATATCCTGAACGAAAAACTGATGACGGAAAAGAAAAACATCCTGAAAAACCCTGCTTTTTTAATTTGCCTTGGTTTCGTACTATATTACACTTACAAGATCATTACTTCCATGTTCTGGCTCTATGGCCTCGGGGGTAGCCGTTCTTTCCGTATGAACGTGGTGTGGATTATGATCTATATTAATTTAATCACCAACCTGGTTTACGCCATAGCTGTATTATGTATCCCCGGGAAACAACGATTTTCACTGCGGTCCTGATCACCTCGCTGGTGCTGGCTATTGTGATTACCTATTTTATTATCATTTTTATAAAGCAGCACCGCAGAAACCGGAAATTGTATAATTCGAAAATAAAGGCGGAGATCGCCCTGCTGGAAAATGAAAGGAAAAGGATTGCTGCTGACCTGCATGATGATCTGGGACCTTTACTTTCAGCTGTGCGGATGCAGCTGAATTGTTTGAATACGGATGATTCCGAAGACATCCGGGTAGTGGAGAAGTCTAAAGTGCATATCGACACCATTTTACACCGGGTAAGAGAAATATCCAATGATCTTATGCCGCTTGTTTTACTCCGAAAGGGACTGGTAGTAGCCCTCCAGGAATTTATCGCAAACCTTGGGATCAAATCTCCCGTGATCCATTTCAACAGCGAACCCATTGCTATATTTTCCAAGGAAATTGAGATCCACCTCTACCGGGTTCTCCAGGAAATTATCCATAATACAATCAAACACGCCAAGGCAAAGGACCTGCAAATTGACCTGGTACTGCAAAAGAAAGCTCTGGAGCTTTATACCAAAGATGACGGTGAGGGATTTGATGCAGAAGCCATGATGAAAAACGGGACCGGGCTCGGCCTGACAAATATTGTAAGCAGGGTGGATATTCTCAGGGGAGAATTTACGATATTGAGCAAACCGGGTTTAGGAGTCATTTATTCCATTAAAATACCAATCTGATGTATAGGTCACCTATCAAAGTGATGATCGCTGACGATCATGAAATTTACCGGGACGGGTTAAGGATGATGATTTCCCGCGAAGCCGAGATTGAACTGGTTGGAGAGGCCGAGAATGGCCGGGAAGTTGTGGAAATGGCCAGGGAACTGCACCCGGAAATTATCTTAATGGATATCGTGATGCCAGTGAACGATGGCATTTTTGCAACACGTCAGCTAAAGGAGGAGATGCCCGGGATAAATGTAATCGCATTATCGATGTTCAATGAAGATAACCTGGTGGTGGATATGCTCGATGCAGGTGCAACAGGTTACTTGCTGAAGAATGCTGACAAGAAGGAAATTATGGAAGCGATCCGGTCTGTATACAAGCAGGTACCTTATTATTGCAGCAGCACTTCGGGGAAGTTGGCCAGGATGATTGCCAGGAGCCGGTTCAACCCTTTCACCAAGATTGGAAAACTCAGCTTTTCGGATAAAGAGATGGATATAATCAAGATGCTATGCCGCGAATACAGCAATAAAGAAATAGCCGGCAAATTGTCCCTGAGTGTCCGGACGGTCGAAGGTCACCGGCTGAAGATCTTCGAGAAAATCGGTGTGAAGAGTACAACCGGGCTGGTCATTTACGCAATGAAAAACGGAATCTTCAAACCGGACTAATACTCAATCGCCATCAGTTAAGTAGTACTACGCAAAAATTCAGGTAGTTAAGGCAAGGGTTATAAGATCTATAATCAATATACTTGCTTATACCACCTAACGAACCTTTATGCGATTGCCAGTCCCCTGTACTTATTGGCCTGCCATGCGGCATCGCCGGCACAAATCACCTGTTCCAGTACCGCCACTACCGAAAAGGAAAATCAGCAGTGCGGCGGGGCTAAACAGGCTTCAAATTATAATGACATTTTTTGGAAGGAAGATACAGGCCGGCTATACCGGCAGGTTAGCCGGATCGTTGTGGAATCACATAAAAAAATATTGCTGGGAATTGCAGCCGGGGATGGATACCGGGTTTAAAATTAAGGTATGAACTGGTTTTATTCTTTTATGGACAAATTTGGCGATTTCCTTAAACCTAAGGAATCGGTAAAGGAATTTTCTATAAAACCAGAAGACCAGGAAGAAGGAATTGCCATTCAAAAATCATTTGTCAGCCAATTCGCCGAGAACCAAAATCATCACCAGCGGCTATTCATCCAGTTCCTGTCCTCTGTCCTGGTAGTAATTATTGCATATGCCTATGTTTACTCCAATACGGCTTCTCATTCTGGGATGAATATTAATAAGGTCACAAGTGCAGATAGTATCCCTGCCCATAAAGTGATCATGAATGTGAAGCCTGAAAAATTCGACTCTGTTAAGTATGAAAATGGATCCATCATTTCTTATTCCCAGTTTTCCCTGCTAAGCATATATGTATTTGCTCAAATTGTGTTGCTGGTATTATCCATCATGATCCTTCATATGGGATATTCCTACCGGCGCGATCAAAGTGTGGTGAACAAAGTCAGGCGAATCAACCTTGGCATGCCGACCTACGAAAAAATTTACGGCAAAAGAAATTTCAGCGGCACCAATAAAGGCTTCCTGGAATACCTGCCGAATTTCAACAGTATCCTGTTTTTCTCCATTTGCATCATCCAGATCGGTTTGTTTTTCTCACTCTTTATTTACTTTAAAAACTTTGATGACGCAAAAGACGGGTTGTTCCTTACTATAGAAAAAACGTATGTAATACCTTATTACGAAGTTAGCTACAAGGATCTTCGCACTTCGCTGATCTTTCCTTTTCTTGTCAATCTTTTTATTTACACCTATTATTATAATAAATATGAATTTACTGTTAACGAAAAAGATACATATGTCCCTTTGATCGAAAAAATGGCGTATAAGCCTTTTGTTTTTTCATTCTACTTTGTCATCATCGTTTTGTGCGGGAGTATCATGCTGTATTCCTTTTACAAGGTGGGAATGTACATTCACCTGTGGACATTCCTGTATTTTTATATCATCATTCTCCTGCCGGTTATTTTTCACAGCTTTATCCGGAAAAATCCAAAGGCCGACCAGCATTCGCAATTTATTCTTGGGCTAGTCTATATTATCTGTGGTACCATCTTATTTTTTCAATCCTACCAGTATTTTAAAAGACACACCAGTTATGACATTAAAGTTAAGCAACTGAGTATCTGGTTAACTATGTCCAGTGTTGCCATTTTCATGATTTCTAACTGGGCCGGTGTGTGGCTCTCCAAAGTGAAAGAGGGTTTACCGCATTATTTGAAGGCCTATAACAGGTTCCTCTTTGTGCTTTTATATGTCTTCCTGATTGTTTATTTCCTGGAACTCAAATGGTTTGATTATGCCGTGTCCTGCTTCTTTGCAGTATATGCTTTTCTTATAGGGAGGAGGAAAATTATCAAATGGCGTCTTGGTGAATATTCAAAAAATAAAATAAGCTGAACTATCCTAATATATTAAGCTATTATTATGGACTACGTAAATACACAGTCAAATAGCCTGGTTGAAATTGCTACCCTGGCCGGGGAAAATAAGTTTAGCCCCTACGGGGATCAACCAGTAAAGAAGTTTACTGCCCGGGAAAGGGATATCATAAAATTGATCTGCAAACAATACACCAACAGGGAAATGGCGATGCTGTTGAACCTAAGTATCAGGACCATCGAAAGCCACCGCGAAAAGATCCAGGAAAAAGTCGGCTCCAGGAACTCCATTGGCATTGTCATCTATGCGATCAAATACCAGATCTACGAGATTTAATCCCGTTCAATAAACGAAGAGCAATTTTTCATGTGGGTGGGAGAAGCGAGAGGCGAAAGGCGAGTAGCGAGTGGGAGCGGTGAGTTACTTATCCGTATTTATACTGATGCGGGGTATTTGTACATTCTTTATCCTGATGTCTCATCGCATTGATTAAAACAATTCACTTAACGGTTCCGGGTTTCTGTTTTTTCATGACCTGTATCAATTTTTTATCTTTCACCCTGTGTTATTACTAAGTGCTTATACTTAAAAAACTGTTTTTATACTGCACATCTTTAACAGTGGCCGATGTTTTGTGAAATTTGCATGGTTATTTTACTTAATTTATGAGAGTAAAAGAACCTTCACTAAACAAGCTCCCTATCCGTATGGACAAGATTTCTATCCTGCTGGTTGACGACCACAAACTCATCAGGGAATCCTGGTCTTTTATCCTCAACAGCGATTCCCGCTTCCAGGTAGTTGGTGAAACAAGCAATGCTGACGAAGCCGTCGAAATAGCAAAGGCTAAAAAACCAAAGATCGTTTTGATGGACATCAATATGACGCCGGTAAATGGGTTTGATGCCACCAAATTGATCCGGCAATTCTCACCGGCTTCAAAGATCATCGGGATATCGATGCATTCCATGCCTGCTTATGCCCGCCGGATGCTCCAGATCGGGGCCATGGGTTATGTTACCAAAAATTCATCCAAGGACGAACTCCTGACCGCGATTGTTGAAGTCAACAACGGGAAAAAATATATATGCGATGAAGTAAAGAATATCCTGGCGCAGCAGGAACTCGAGGTAGATGAAAGCGGGCAGCCGGATATGAACGTGTTGTCGCAACGGGAAATTGATGTGGTCAAACTTATCAAAGAAGGATTATCCTCTAAAGAAATTGCTTTACGGCTTGATATTTCTTTGAAAACGGTGGAAGTACACCGCTATAATATCCTCAAAAAACTAAGTCTAAAAAATACAGCAGCTTTGGTTAATTTTATTAATACACATGGGTTGTAAGCTGAACATGAGTATTCCCGGTCTTTCTTCCTAATCTGGCTGTATATGTTCCATTTTTTTACCCGCAGAAATATCAATATTGGGCTTGCCATTTTCCTGGTCTTGTTCCTGGCTTCGGCAGGGTATACTTATATCAATATGACGCGGGCAAGACAAGAAAGCCGCAACGTAAATTCAACCCTCCAGTCGCTCCGGTCATTTGAGGATGTCATGGATGATATGCAGGACATGGAAACCGGCCAGCGCGGGTACCTCATTTCCGGGAATAAAGTTTTCCTGGAACCTTTTCATGAAGCTGCTGTAAAACTCGGGCAGGATACCCTTGCTTTCAGGAAACTCTTTACACTTTACCCGGAAAGGATAGCCCGGTTCACTACACTTTTGAGCCTGGTAAAACAAAAAGCAGAATTTACAGCCAACTCGGTCGCCCAGTTAAATGATAAAAACAGGGACTCGTTGTTTAAAGAGGTTCAGTCGGGCCGCGGCCGGGAAATGATGGAAGCTATCAGGGATATCGTATTTGGTTTTGAGAATGAGGACCGGGTAGTGCTGCAACATTCCAACCAGCAACGCCAGCTGGCGGCGACCCGCACTGCATGGCTTTTTGGACTTTCAGCTATTATCCTCCTGGTGACCTTATTGTCTCTTTTCTGGCAGATCAAAAAAGAATTGAAACACCGGGAGGAAAATGAGAAACAGCTATCCTACCTGGCCCGGCTTATCGGGCAAACCAGCGATGCCGTTTTTTCCACGGATACAGCGATAAAGATCAGGAGCTGGAATCCTGCGGCAGAAGAAATGTATGGGTATACAGCAGCGGAGGCTTTGGGAAAACGGGTGGGTGAATTGCTGGATATCCGGGGAGGTAAAGAAAATGACCAGGAAAGCCTGGCTTCCTTACAGCAACAGGGTTATTACAAAAGCGAATACATCGCCACCAAAAAATCCGGGGAAAATGTTTATATCCTTGCCTCGCTGTCGGTATTACGAAATGAAGATAATGAGATAGAAGGTTATATAGCTGTGCACCGTGACATTACCGAAAGAAAAAGATCGGAAGAGTTGCTCGCTAAATTTAACGAAGAACTTAACCGGCAGGTGCAGGAAAAAACAACCGAGATCAATCATTCGAATGAGCGGTTTGAAATGATCACCCGCACTACGAATGATGCGATATGGGAATGGGACCTGCAGACGGGCAAAATGTGGGCGAACGAAACCCACCAGCAATTGTATGGCGTTTCACTGGCCGATGCAGTCCCTGATGAAAAACAATGGGAGAAACGGATCCATCCCGATGACCGGCAAGCTATCCTGCAGGGTTTGAAAGAAGCACTTGCTTCAGATGAAAATGTATGGATATCGGAGTACAGGTTCCTCGCGGGTAAAGAATACAAATATATCTATGACCGCAGCTATATCGTCCGCGATGATTCCGGTAAAGCCACCCGGATATTGGGAAGTATGATGGATGTTACAGAAAGCAAGAAAGCCGCAGCCGATCTCCGGGAGAGCGAAGAAAAATACCGCAACATGATCGAGCAGGCATCAGATGGGATTTTCATCCTGGATGATGAGGGGTATTGTATCGATGCAAATCCTGCTGCCTGCCAGATGCTTGAATATTCAAGAGCCGAAATAAAAGGTTTGTCTTCCAGTGAAATATTGCATAAAGAGGAGCAATCCATCAGTAAGCTAAAAAAAGACGAATTAAGATCGGGTCAAACTATTGTTGTTGAAAGAAAGTTGCTCAAAAAAAATGGGGAACTGCTGAATGCTGAAATAAGTTATAAATCACTCTCCAGCGGTGATATCCTGGCCATAGCCAGGGATATCACCGAGAAGAAAAAAGCAGAAGAAGCACTGGGGAAAAGCGAGGAGTTGAGAAGACTGATCATGAATTCGGCGCTGGATGCCATCGTTTGTATTGATATAGGCGGGAGTGTGACGGTGTGGACAGTACAGGCCGAGAAGATATTCGGCTGGAAAGAAGAAGAGGTGATTGGCAAGAAACTTACAGAAACGATAATTCCCTTCCAGTACAGGGAAAGACATGAACAGGGGATACGGCATTATTTGAAAACAGGAGAAGGGCCGGTGCTGAACCGGGTAATTGAGATCACCGCGATCAATAAAGAAGGTCATGAATTCCCGATCGAATTATCCATTATCCCCATCAGGCAGGGTGTTTCAGAATTTTTCTGTGCGTTTATGCGGGATATTACCGTCCGGAAAAAAACAGAAGAACAGGTAGTAAGAGAAAAAGAACTTTCCGATACAGCTATCAACAGTTTACCCGGTATCTTTTACATGTTTGATAAGAACCGGAAATTTTTACGCTGGAATAAGAATTTTGAAACAGTTTCAGGTTATACTCCTGAAGAAATAATAAAAATCGCACCTGCCGAATTCTTTGCCGAAGAAGACAGGGAGCTTGCGCTAAAAAAAGTGATTGAAACATTCCAGAAAGGCTCGGCAGAGCTCGAGGCAAATTTTCTTACCAAAAGCGGGGAAAAGATTCCTTATTTCTTTACCGGGCATTCCGTGATCTATGGCGGGGCTACCTGTATGCTGGGTACTGGAATCAATATTAAACAACGAAGGATCGCCGAAACCGTCTTAAAGGAGTCCGAGGAAAAATTGCGGCATGTGCTTACCAGTTCGGCAGATGATTTTTATGTAATTGATGCCGGTTACCGCGTGATACTGATCAATAAGAAGGCAGAACAAAACCTCCTGAAGGACTGGGGCAGGGCTGTAACGATCGGGTCTCATATAATTGAGCTGGCGCCTGCAGCTAAAAGAGATTACCTGAAAGAAAACTTTGAAAAAGCGTTCGCAGGTAACCGGGTTCAATATGAAATCTTAAATTCATTTGAGGAAAAAAAGAGCTGGATCCATGTAGAGTATATGCCGGTAATGGATGAAAAGGGTCTCGTGACAGGTGTCTACGTGGTGACGAAGGATATTACGGAAAAGAAACTGGCGGAAGAAGAGTTGAAACAATCCAATAATCGTTTCGAGTTGATCACCAGGACCACGAATGATGCGGTCTGGGAATGGGACCTTGCTTCAGGTCAGTTGTGGAGTAACGAAACACACCAGCAATTATACGGGTTAACGATCCATGATCCCGTTCCTGCAGAAGGAATGTGGAGGGATCGTTTACACCCGGATGACCGGGAGAAGATGGTAAGGATGCAACAGGACGCCCTGGCTTCGGATACCAATGTATTCATCTCTGAGTATCGTTTCCTTTCGGGTGATAGTGAATATGTCAATCTCTATGATCGTTGTTATATCGTAAGGGATGAAACCGGTAAGCCGGCCAGGATGATGGGAAGCATGATGGATATAACCGAGAGAAAGAAGGCCGAGGAAGCCGTACGGATCAGCGAGGAACAATACCGTGCGCTTGTTGAAAATGCACCGGAGGCCCTGGTGGTAATGGACATGGAGAAGGGCAATTTCGTTACCGTGAGCGAGAGTGCTGTGAAATTGTTCAAAATGTCAAAGGAAAAATTACTGGAGATTGGACCGGTACAGGTAAGCCCACTTTACCAGCCGGATGGAAGACTTTCAGCCGAGGCTGCGATGGGCTACCTGCAGGAAGCCATTGAAGGCGGCAAACCTGCTTTTGAATGGACGCATATGGACAGCACCGGCAGAGAGATTCCGTGCGAGGTAAGATTGGTCAGGCTTCCTTCGGATAAACAAGTGCTAATCCGCGGCAGCATTATTGATATTGAAGAACGTAAAAAAATTGAAACAGAACTTTCCAATGAGCGTAACATGCTCAGGGCGCTTATCGATAACCTCCCCGATTATATTTATGTGAAGGATGCGGCATTCAATTATATGATCTGTAACCGCGCCTTTGTAAAACTCGTAGGCGCAAGGGATGAAACGGAGACAATCGGCAAAAGATCGGAAGAACTTTTCGGTAAAGAGATCGGTGGCATCAATACACTGGAGGACAGCAGGATCGTGGAAACGGGAAAAGAGGTTATCGACCGTGATGAACCCATTGTGACCAGGGAAGGAAAGAAATTATGGTTATTGACCACCAAAGTACCTTTAAAGAACACGGACGGTAAAGTAATAGGGATACTGGGTATCAGTAAGGATATCACAGAGAGAAAGATGGCCGAAGAAGAGATCGTCAAGACCAACGCACGTTTCCAGATCGTATCCAAAGCCACAAGTGATATCGTATGGGACCGGGACCTGCTCAATAAAACTTTATGGTGGAATGATAATTATTATTCCAACCTGGGGTACAGGAAGCAAAAAGAGATCGTGAGCATTGAAGAGTGGTTCAGTCATATACATCCTGATGAAGTCGGAAAAGTGCGGGAAAAGGTCAGTAAAATTATAGACGGGCATGGATCAACCTGGCAGGATGCTTACCGGTACCTTAAGTCGGATGGTACCTACCTGCATTTCCTGGACAGGGGATTTATTCTTCGTGACAGTGAAGGAAAGGCTTACAAGATGATCGGGTCCATGGTCGACATGACACCTGTATATGAAGCACAACGCAAGATCAGCGAAAGCGAGGAAAAATACCGGACATTGGTAGAGCAGGCTGTTGACGCGATAGCACTCTATGATGCAAGGGGGAGTATACTGGATGTAAATACAGGCTCCGTACAACTGCTGGGCTATGAGAAAGATGAATTGATGAAAATGTCCCTTTCCGATATCCTCACACCGGAAGAGATAAAAGAAAAACCGGTAAGGTATGATGTACTCGAGCAGGGTGAATCGACCGTAAGGCAACGAAGTATGCAAAGAAAAGATGGCTCCATTATACAGACGGAGGTTCGCTCGCAGCAATTGCCGGATGGCCGTTTTCTTTCCGTGACCCGCGACCTTACCGAAAGATTAAAAGCCCAGCAGCAGATTGAAAAAGAGAAAGAGTTATCGGATTCTATTATCAGCAGTCTTCCCGGGGTCTTTTATTTTTTCGATCATACTGGAAAATTTCTTCGCTGGAATAAAAAATTTGAAACGGTTACTGGGTATACCAGTGAAGAAATTTCCCGCATGCACCCGCTTGATTTTTTTGAAGGAGATGATAAGCAGTATGTCAGCACCAGGATAGCTGAGGTCTTTGAAAAAGGCATCAGTGATGCGGAAGCTTATTTTGTGACCAAAAGCGGTGAAAAGATACCGTACTATTTTACAGGGGCTTCCATTATCAATGAAGGAGTACTTTGCCTGCTCGGTACCGGGATAGATGTTTCTGACAGGAAAAAGGCTGAACTGGAACTTGAAACATCGTATGATGCCGTTCGGAAATTAACGGAATATCTCCAGAATGTGCGGGAAGAAGAAAGAACGCATATTGCGCGGGAGATCCATGACGAACTGGGTCAGCAGCTTACCGTTCTTAAAATGGACGTTTCCTGGCTGAATAAAAAAATACTCAATCCCGATGAGGCAATCCGCCTGAAAATGCAGGAATTATTACTGATGCTGGATGAAACGGTAAGAACCGTCCGGCGTATTTCTTCTGAACTCCGGCCCAGCCTGCTGGATGATCTTGGCCTGACAGCAGCACTGGAATGGCAATTAAAAGAGTTTGAAAAGCGTTCAGGTATTAAAACTAACTTTGAAGCCCCTGAAAACGAGATCCGTCTACCCAATAATGTAAAAACGGCCTTTTTCAGGATATTCCAGGAATCCCTTACCAACGTGGCAAGACATTCTGGGGCTAAAAATTTGATGGTAAGTCTTGGTGTCAGGGATAATAAATTTGTTTTATCGATCATTGATGATGGGAAAGGGTTTGACAAGGAGAAAATGGCTGAGAAAAGGACACTGGGTATTTTAGGTATGCAGGAACGTACATCCATGATCGGGGGTAGTTATAAAATCACAGGAATACCAGGAAAAGGGACGACTGTTGAAGTAGCCATTTCACTGGATACTGTTGAAAGCAGTAGTCCATAAAACGAAAATTAAGCATGCGCATTTTCATTGCAGATGATCACGCAATAGTCAGGAGAGGGCTGAAACAGCTTTTGCTGGAGCATTATCCCTTTGCCGAAATCGGGGAAGCGGGAGATGCGCAGACTCTTATTACAGAAGTGATGAACGGGGAGTGGGATGTTGTGATCTGTGATATGAATATGCCGGGCCGGAGCGGGCTGGACGCTTTGCAGCAGATCAAAGAGATCTCTCCAAAACTCCCGGTACTGATTATGAGCATGTACCCCGAAGACCAGTATGCGTTGCGGGTTATAAAAGCCGGCGCCTCTGGTTACCTTGGCAAGGAAACCGTCCATGATGACCTGGTGAAAGCGATTGAGGCTGTACGGTCCGGGAAAAAATATATCACTCCCCTGATCGCGGAAAAACTGGCAGATGCACTCAATATGGATATGAACAAAGCCGTGCATGAGCTACTTTCCGATCGTGAATTTGATGTATTCAAATTGCTTGCTTCGGGTAAATCTGTCTCTGAAATTGCTTCACAGTTGTCGCTAAGTCCCACGACCGTGAGCACTTACCGGTCCCGGATCATTGAAAAGACCAACCTTCACAGTAATGCAGAGTTCGCCAGGTATGCCATCGAGCATAACCTGATCTGATCCTTTGCCCTGAAGGTAAATACGACCTCCAATTGATCAGCATCAACACGGGCTGTCAAATTTCCATCACTTGTAGTTATATTCCTACACTAGTATAATAATTTTCCGTACAGCAGGCGGGAATCCTAAGTGCTTATTTTGCAAAAACTAATAAGCTACCCAAGATCGGACCTATGAATGAAAAGCAAACAATATTAATTGTGGATGACAACCTGAATTTTGTCGACCGGATGATCGGTTTGCTCCAGGAAGTATCCAATGTGGGAACTATTCATACGGCTTCCGATTTTGATGAGGCCAGGCGGCTATTATCGGAAGTAGACCCTGCAGTCGTGTTACTGGATATAAACCTGCCAGGAAAAAACGGGATCGAACTGCTGAAGATGATCAAAAAGAACAACAGTGAATGCGAAGTGATCATGATCACTAACCATGCTGATGATTATTACCGGGAGCAATGCCATGAATTAGGAGCCAAATATTTTCTAGATAAATCAAATGATTTTGCACTGGTACCTGGCATTATAAGCCAGATGGAACTTGAGGCAGAATGAATCCAAAAGTAGCGTGATAATGAGACACAAGTGGACCGCAATGAAAAACATTCTTGGTAGCTATGAAAACCGTAACGGGTTGTTTCTTTCGCTGATAAAGCAGGATGGGAATATCTTATGCGCTAATGCCACCATGCTGAAACAACTTCACCTCAAACCGTGTTCCATAAAGAATATCAATTTCTTTGACCTGCTGGACCCTGTCAACCTCAATGATTTTAAAACTGCCGTCCGCCGGACCGGGGAGGAAAAAACCACTTCGACAATGGAAGTCTTCCTGAAGAATGGTTATTATCATCCCATGAAGTGGGAAATCAATCACCTGGCCAATGAAAAAGATGATCAAACCTATTTGTGTGTAGGCCATAAAATACTTGATGATGACCGCCTGCGGCAATTCAATAAACTCGGTGAAAAGAATTACCAGGTGATCGTTGAAGGATTGAATGCGGGTATCCTTTTCCAGGACGAAAAGGGGGAACTTATTTCCGTTAACCAGAAAACGGCGGAAATATTCAACACTACGCTGGAAAGATTATACCAGCTTACCGATATTAAAACCCTGTGGAATACTGCCTGGAACATTACAACAGAAAAAGGCGACCCTGTACGCTTTGAAGACACTCCCTTTATCCGTGCCTTACGTACAGGTGAGCCCCAGACAGAACTGCTCCGGATCACCCTGCGTGATGGAGAACAACGGTGGCTCCATTTTAGCTCCCAGCCCCTTTTTGATGAAAACAGCAAGCGGGCGTATTCGGTCGTTTCCAATATCACCGATCTCAGCAAGGAAAAGAAACTCGCTGTAGAGGTAGAAGAGAGAAAAGCCATTTTCGGGTCGTTTATGAAGCAAACACCGAATCTTGCCTGGGTAGTGGATGAAGATTCCAGGTTGATATTTGCCAGCCAGGCCTTTTACAGCTATTTCGGGCTGGATGAAAAAAAAACACGGAACAGGATTATTACCGAACTCGTCCCTGCCGGCGTTGCAAAGTCCCTTTATGAAAAACACAAGCAGGTATTACAAACGGGCCAGCCTGCGAAGATCCTTGAAAAAGTAAAATGGGCTAACGGAACGGATTATGTATTCCATATCAATATTTTCCCGATTGATAGTGGCGCGGGAAAGAAGATGCTTGGCGGGCATGCTGTGAACCTGGCCGATAAGTTTGCAACAGAAAAAAAATTAAAAGACGCCAATGACAGGCTCCTGCTTTTGACAAGAGCAACGACAGATGCAATATGGGAATGGGATATGCAGACTGGTTATATTTTCCGGAATGATGCCCTGATGGATATGATTGGTTACCAAATCGGCGACCAAAAAGGTCTTTCCTGGTGGTTACGCCGTATACACCCCGAAGACCGTGACAGGGTGAGCGATACGGTAAAGGAAAGTACTGACCATAACAGCCAGTCATGGGAAGAGGAATACCGGTTTAAATGTGCAGATGGTGTTTATAAGCACATGCGTGATAAAGGTTATATCGTTTACGAGAACGGGCTACCCGTTAAAATGATCGGCTCGCTGCAGGACGTAAGCAACCTGAAAGAAATGGAAAACCAGCTGCTGGAAGAAAAACTGGAACGGCAGAAAGGAATCTCGGAAGCGATCATCCGGGCCCAGGAAAAAGAAAGAACAAAGATCGGGCATGAGCTGCACGATAATGTGAACCAGATACTTTCCACCACCAAGTTGTTTGTGGATATGCTCACCCCTTCTTCAAAAGAGGAAAAGGGGATCAAGCGTAAAACAGTTGAATACTTACTGATGGCCATTGAAGAAATAAGAAAGCTGTCAAAAGAACTGGTGGTTCCCCAATTAAAAGATAAAGGCCTGGTAGACAGTATACAGGGATTGATAGATGATATTCATCTTTCCAATATTATCAGGATAAAATTCGTCCATGATGCCGAAAATGAACTGCTTGTTCCTGGTAAAAAAGTAACCTTGTTCCGGATTGTACAGGAACAATTGAAAAATATTATCAAGCACAGCCAGGCCCGGAACGTCGATATCATTCTCCAGGAAAAGGAAGGCCAGACCTTGCTGATCATAAAAGATAACGGGGTAGGTTTTGATGCCAGCCAGACACACCGGGGTATTGGTTTATCAAATATCTATGAGCGGGTGAGGTTTTACAACGGGTCTGCCGATATCGAAACCGCAGCAGGGAAAGGTTGCCTGCTGACCGTATTGATCCCATCTCACTAAAAAGACCGGCTGGTAAAATCCCCGCAAAAATCAATAATAAGCAATTACCAGTAGTCGTTTTGCCGATACTACTTAATGGGTTTTATTTTCTACGCCCCTATGTGTTTTAAATAATATAATTGCTTTCTGCAGACAGCTGCTGAAAACCAGTTCATCCATATCCAAATCCTTTTAAAACCAATTCTCCCATGCGTAAAAGACCCCATGCCCGGAAGGTCAGTATTTACCTGAGCCTGGATGGCGATTCTATTCAGAAATACTTTAATCCCAATGATCCGGGGCCTCTTTATTGCCGCCAGCTAAGCCATGATTTCCAGGAATACCTGAATACGTCCGTTGTAACTGCCGGGAGATATACCCTGATCAATTACAAGGTATTCTGTGGTGAACAAACGGGAATGCGTTTCCTGATCGATCCGCTGATGAAGACGATCCGTCGTCATTATACGATAAAAAAAGACCTGATGGAGGCACAGTTTGCCCGCTTTAAGCGAAAGAATTTCATCCTGTTGTTTATCAGTATCCTGGTCGTAATGGCCTGCCAGGGATTGGTCCCCCTGATTCTTAACCAGCAACACCGCGTGCATTCCTTACTCAGCAATGCTTTGGATGTATTCAGCTGGGTCATACTCTGGAAACCAATTGAGCGATTGATATTTTACTGGAATCCCTTTTTGAAAGACATTTTGCTGTACGAAAAACTCGCAACAGCAGAAATAATCTTAGTTGACAATGAGCAGGATCTTATTAACCACCACCTTGAGCATTCTGATGCAGCTTAATCTTGTGGCGCAGACAAAATGGGGTTTCGAGAATTACCAGTACCTGGATGATCCCGGTACCGCTGCTATTGTCCCGGTTCTCCATTTCGAAACGGCGAAGAACCTGTATACTGAACTGCGGTATAATTATGAATCTCCCGGTACACTCACCTTGCTTGCAGGAAAGAGTTTTGCGGGAGGTAAAAATATTTTATACAGCATCACACCCATGACTGGTTTTTCAGCCGGGACCTTCACAGGAATAGATTTTTCGATCGAAGCAGACTTCGAATGGAAGAAAATATATTTTACGGTACAGGCTCAGCGTTCGGTCACGATCAAAAAAAAGGATGAAAGTTTTTTCTTTAACTGGTCCGAGCTGCAGTATTTAGTAAGCCGGCATTTTTCCGCGGGTGTTGCCTTACAGTACACCCTGCAAGCGGGAAAACAAATTACAGAGCCGGGACTGGTGGCTGCCCTGTCATTCAGATCATTTTCTTTTCCCTGTTACCTGTTCAATCCCTTCCATTCGAACGGGCACGT
This sequence comes from Chitinophagaceae bacterium, assembly GCA_039921505.1. Classification (GTDB taxonomy): domain Bacteria; phylum Bacteroidota; class Bacteroidia; order Chitinophagales; family Chitinophagaceae; genus JJ008. The sequence continues at coordinate 28,330 of JBDSBR010000037.1, read as the reverse complement.
AGTACTTGGATTGAATTATGAAGGGAGCTTTCTCAAAAAGGGTACAAGGAAATACGTAGCTCATGATGAGTAACCCATTAAAAGATCAATTAAATAAATAATATACTAAACCACTGCAAAAACTTGTATTATTTTACTCTTGTTAAAAACCATTTCAAAAATCCACCTATGAGAAACCTATCAGCAGCTTTCCTGTTATTATTTGCAATGACGGCAAATGCCCAGGTAAAGATCGGCGACAATCCCAACACGATAAACAGCAACTCCCTGCTGGAAATGGAAAGCACCAATAAAGGCTTTCTTCCTCCACGCGTAGCATTGAATTCTTTAACCTCTGTTTCCCCGCTTACCGGCACCGTGCCTTCGGGAATGCTTGTGTTTAGCACCGGGGGGTCATTGACGAATGGTTATTATTACTGGAACGGCGCTCAATGGGTGCGCCTGGCCGGCGGAGAGACCAATATGGTCGTAAAGACAGCCACTACTACTCTTTTAAAAACAGAGACTTTTGTTTTAGCAAGTAATGATATCACACTTACGCTTCCTGTCATCACCAGCGCTGATGACGGGCTTTCGATCACTGTAAAGAATATCGGTACCTTTCTGGACCTTGTCGTTGTACTGGGAAATGCTGGTGCTGTAATCGACGATGGAGCCCTGATCGCACTGCCTCGCTGGTTTTCCTTAACGATGACCGCGAAGGGCGGAAACTGGTATTTTAAGGAACGCACCATCGTTCCTGTCGGTATCATAGAGGTATCACCATATTCCTCCTGGCAAACACTGGATGAAGCGATACAATTTCTGGGGGTCCATATGTGGGGACCGACAGTGATCAAATTGGGGAACGGAACATTTGATATTGCAGGAACCCAGACAATTAATCTTCCCTATTCCCTTACCATTCAAGGAGCATCTTATAGTACAACAACACTTTCGGCTGCTTCCGGCCTGGCCAACAAACCTATGTTCAGGTGTGTGTCGGAGTGTTATTTTAAAATGTTGCAGTTTGATGCAACTACCCTCACAAACTATGGGACGCTGCCGGGGGAAGATGCTATAAGGTTCGTAGGGAATGATACTTATAATGAAATTAAGGATTGTAATTTTGATAGGTTTTACAATACTATCCTGGATTCCACTAATGCAGAACTCTGGATATTCGAAACGGATATAAATAATGCACAGGAAAATGGTATACTACTTCATAGCGCTGTGGCAGGGGTGGTCTTAAAGATTGCTGAAACAGATTTCATCGGGTGTAAACATGGAGTGAATTTCAGCAAAGGTAACGCAGCCACTGTCCAATTAGCATCTGGGGGGTACTATAATTCTTCAGCTACCGACACCGCCATCGTTTACCGCCCGACTACGTTTACGTCATACACCACCATATCTATAACAGGTAATTCATGGAATAGTACAGGTAGATTTATTGAAGGGTTTGACTATACCCGGACAGATGGAAGAGATGCCGCAGTGAAACAGGAAAATAATGCAGGCATCGGCGATGCCAAACCAAAATGTTTTATAAACGTAGTAAACAGTGTGACGACAACTACTTTAACTACTGGTAACATATGGTATAAAATCAATTGGGGAACGAACACTTCTTCTGAAACCACTAAATGGACAATCAATGACAATAAAATAACCTTCCAGAGCACAAACAAGAGAAATGGCTGGATGATCATTTCGGGGAATGTTTCGGCAAGTGCTAATGCGCAAAATATTACTGTGGCTATTGTAAAAAACGGGGTTACCACTACCTTGTATGGCCCCACAACTATCAGGACCACTACAGTGGATCAGCCATTCCCTTTCACCATCATTGTGAACCTGTCTGATATTGCTCAAAATGATTATTTCGAATTATATGCAAGGAATGAAACATCCGCTGCCAAGACCGTCATGTTCCAGGACTTACAATGGATCGTTAACACTCAATAATTACGGTTATGAAGAAAATATTACTCCCCGTCTTATTGCTGTTGTCAGGTCATTTATTTGCCCAGCTTGCCTTTACCAACACCGGTAATATGCAATTGCACCCTGGTGCAACTGTTTCTGGCTTCGGTAATTTTACCAACAGTTCCTCAGCAGTACTGGTCAATAACGGCAGCTTGTACCTGAAAGCTACTGTCACAAATGACCAGGCATCTCTTAGCCCAGGAACCGGAACACTCTACCTTAACGGAACCGTCGCTCAATCAGTGAACGGGTCGGCAACTTTTAAAACCTTCAACCTGGTATCTGATAATACAGCAGGCATCCTCCTGAACAAAGACCTGAGCATCGCGGGTGCACATACCTTTACGAATGGGATGATCACCTCTTCTGCAACTCCGAACTACCTGGTTTATGAAAATGGCGCTTCTTATACTGGTGCTGACAACAGCCGTCACGTGAATGGCTGGGTAAAGAAAAACGGGAACGGGAATTTTACTTTCCCGGTCGGCGATGCGACCTACCTGCGTACTGTCGCGATAGCTGGTTTATCCGCTTCATCAGAATTTAATTGTCATTATTACCGGCCAACACAAAATATATACAATCTCTGGTCACCGCTGGTACAGGTGAAAGCAAATGAATACTGGCAACTGGATAAAATAAGCGGCGGTACAGCCCAGGTTACCCTGAACTGGGAGCATGCAAAAGTTCCGATGGATAATATTCTTATAGGTGATATCCTTACAGCCCAATATTCCACCGGGAACTGGCACAGCGCTGGAGGCACTGCTTCCGGTACGGTGACAACAACAGGTTCGATCACTTCTACTTCCATCAATTCATTTGGTCAGATGACCCTGGGCTATAAAGCATTTCCTGTCCCGCTAAAACTGATCTCTTTTACCGCGGAAAGACGAACGGGTACCTCTTATCTAACCTGGATCACCGAGAACGAAGAGAATATAAGTCATTTTGATGTTCAGCGCAGTTATGATGGAGTAAACTACACGACCATTGGAAATACAACGGCCCGCAACCTCGCTTCAAGACAGACTTATTTTTTTGAAGATCATTCCCCGTTGAACGGGATCGCTTATTATCGTATAAAGAGTATTGACCGGGATGGTCAATTCAGCTATTCACGTATCGCAGCTGTAAATGAGAACCAACCTGCTTCGGGCAATTTCTATACCCTTAATCCTGCTATCAATGCCATCACTGTTTTCAACAGGTCGGGGGTTGCAGGACAATTTGAATACAGGTTGTTCAGTGCCGGCGGGCAATTAGTTTTAACCGGTACGATAAATATGACTGGCAATGGGGGAGCAGTATTGCCCTTGCCACCCGGAACAGCTCCCGGTATCTATATACTCGAATTGGCAAAAGATGAACTGAGACCAAGGATACAGATCCTTGTCGCAAAATAAAGCTCTGATAATGGATAATGGTTAATGGTTAGGCCGTTCCCGGGAGGGAGCGGCTTTTTTATTGTTTTGAGGAATTTCGGGTCCAGGACCGGGATGGCTCATTCCCAGCCATAAAGCACAGGGAACAGGAATGCCCTTCATTTAATAACTTTAAACAAAGAACAACCGGCAAGGCATAAAAACTCATCCTGGGAAGAAAGCCCGGTTAGTTTAGATACCTGATGTAAATGGATTGACTTCTTAACCCCTGAACTTATAAGAAGCCTGGGGATTGCCCGGGCATCCGTATTTCTGGGAAGCACATGATGAGATAGCAACGATCAGTGCAAGAAGTAAGACTGTAAGTAATTTGTGTTTCATAAAAGGTGGATATTTCTTGTTAAACGATAAATGTACCCGTTTATTTTACTGAGACAAAGGTAGTAATACCCGTATATCTACGAGCTGGGGCAAAAGGACATCTTATCCACTCCCACCAGACTTTATAAATTACTGGTTATCTTTGCATCACAGCGGTTTATTAGCCTGAAATTTGATTTTGCCAACCTTGGCAAACAATTAACTTTGCCGCCTTGAAATATTTTGAAATAAGAGAAAATACTGACCCCCAATGCTCCAACTGAAAAAGCCGCTGGCTTTTATTGATCTCGAAACTACCGGTGTAAACCCGGGAAGCGACCGTATCGTTGAAATTGCCATTGTAAAGATCCTGGCGGATGGCACGCGCATCGTGAAAAGAAAACTGGTAAACCCTGGGATACCCATTCCTAAATCAGCCAGTGATATCCATGGGATCACAGATGAAATGGTAAAAGATGCCCCCACATTTGCCCAACTGGCCCAGGAACTGAAACAGGTGCTGGATGGCTGTGATTTTGCCGGTTATAATTCCAACCGTTTTGATATTCCCCTCCTGATGGAAGAATTCCTGCGTGCCCAGGTGGATTTTGATATGAAGAACCGCAAATTGCTGGATGTGCAGAATATTTTCCACAAAATGGAACCCAGGACATTGGGAGCCGCTTATAAATTTTATTGCAGCAAAGTATTGGAGGGGGCACACAGCGCTGAAATAGATGCTTCAGCGACACACGAAATATTGGTTGCGCAACTTGGGCGATATCCTGATCTGGGTGTGACGCTTGATTCAATCCTGAAAGTGATCGGTGAGGACCAGGTCGTCGATTTTGCCCGCCGCTTCGTAATGGATAACGGTATAGAAGTATTCAATTTCGGTAAATTCAAAGGCCGCCCTGTAGCGGATGTGCTGAAAGCCGAACCACAATATTATGATTGGATGATGAAAGGAGATTTTCCCCAGCATACCAAGCAAAAGCTTACCGAAATCTACACCCGAACCATGCTGAAGAAAAGTTGATCAATGACAATTACCTGTTAACAAATTTAACAGGTCTGCTTTTTGTTATTATCGTAAATTCGGGATTCGCCATCCTCCATTCGTATTGGAAAAATTAGTTATAATACCAACTTTTAATGAGAGGGAGAATATCACCAATATTCTTCATGCCATCTTAAATCTCAACGAGGGATTTCATGTGCTGGTCATTGATGATGGCTCGCCGGATGGCACTGCGCAGATTGTAAAAGAACTACAGCCAAAATTCTACGGCCAGTTATTTATCGAAGAAAGAACCGGGAAATTGGGATTAGGGACCGCATATATCCATGGATTCAAATGGGCGATCGAGCGGGATTATAAATTCATTTTCGAAATCGATGCAGATTTCTCACATAACCCTGCTGACCTGCCCCGTTTATATAATGAATGCAAAAGTGGTGGCGCTGATGTAGCCGTGGGATCACGTTATGTAAAAGGAGGAGGTCTCGTTAACTGGCCAAAGGACCGTATCGCTCTTTCCAAAGGAGCTTCCCTTTATACAAGATTGATCACCTGGATGCCGGTAAAAGATCCCACCGCCGGCTTTGTCTGTTATAAAAAAGAAGTCCTGGAAACCATTAACCTTGACGAGATCCGTTTCGTAGGGTACGCCTTCCAGATAGAAATGAAATTCGCCGCCTGGAAACTTGGTTTCAAGATTAAGGAAGTGCCCATTATCTTCCAGGACCGTACCTCTGGTACTTCGAAAATGAACAAGGGTATCGTAAAAGAAGGTATTCTCGGGGTACTCAAACTCCGTTGGCACAGCCTTTTTACCAATTACAGGAAACGGGTAAAAAAAACTAAAGGAGAGGATGCCCCGGTAAAATCCATGCAGCAAAACGAAGTGCTGGCGGAGAGTAAATAGAAAATAAGAAATAAGAAATAAGAAATAAGGTTGCTTCGGCTTGCCTCGCAATAAACTATGATCATTGAGCACCCGGCTCCGGACTTCCGACTCCTGACTATTTTCATTAGTTTGCACGCTGAATGAAAAAAGCCTTCCTTCAACTTCACCTGGCCGTTTTTCTTGCGGGTTTTACGGGCATATTGGGCAGGCTTATCACCCTGAATGAAGGGATGATTGTCTGGTACAGGTTATTGCTGACGGCCGTTACGATGTGGGTCTTGTTTGGATTGATGAAGAAGATAAAAAAGATCCCATTGACAGATATCCTTAAAATAGCAGGAGTAGGCTTTATCGCCGCTATGCACTGGGTTACTTTTTACGGGTCGATTAAATATGCCAATGTATCGGTAGCGCTGGTTTGCTTCTCGGCCATTGGATTTTTTACGGCTTTGTTCGAACCTCTTATCCTTAAAAAAAGATTGAACTGGACCGAACTGCTGCTGGGAATTATCACCCTCACTGGTATCTATATCATTTTCCATTTTGACACTGCTTACAAAACCGGTATTATCATCGGTCTTATTTCGGCCGTGCTGGCTTCGTTGTTCCCGATCTTTAACCGGGAATTCTTAAAAAGGATCAATGTGGAGACCATGCTCACCTGGCAGCAAACAGGTGGATTAGTTGTCCTGTCTTTACTGCTGCCTTTTTACCTGCAACAGTTCCCCACAGAACATTTCTTACCCGGCGCATCGAATTTCGGCTGGTTACTCATGTTGTCCTGGCTTTGCTCCGTCGTAGCCTTCCAGCTGTCTGCGAATGCGTTGAAACGGTTAACTGCCTTCACCGTAAACCTGACCTATAACCTGGAACCTGTTTACGGGATCATCCTTGCCTTCATGGTATATAAAGAAAATAAATACCTCAGCAAATGGTTCTTTGTCGGTTTTGCGGTCATTGCCGTTGCCCTCATCATTCATATCATCTTACTGCTGAAAGTAGAACGAAAATTAACTGCCGATGCCGCCGACTGATTACCACCAGAAAATAATCGAGTATTACAAGGACACGGAAAATGCCTACAAGGATTCCTGGGACCTTAATAATAGTTTAGCCATCCATTATGGTTATTGGGACAAGGAGGTGCATTCCTTCCCCGGGTCATTGGTACGGATGAATGAAATAATGATGACGACAGCTGGGATAAAACCTGCGGATCGTGTACTTGATGCTGGTTGCGGGGTGGGAGGCAGCAGTATATTTCTTGCCTCCAGGCTTGGCTGCCGGGTAACGGGTATTACTTTAAGTGAAAAACAGGCGGAGCAAGCCCGTGAAAATGGACAAAAGAAAAATATCGCTGAACTCGTGGATTTCAAAGCAATGGATTATTGTGCTACCAATTTTCCCGATGCGAGTTTTGATGTGGTCTGGGGTTGTGAAAGCATTTGTTACGCGGATGATAAGGAAAAATTTATTAAAGAAGCTTTTCGTTTATTAAAACCTGGTGGAAGACTGGTGGTCGCCGATGGATTTGTTACTGATTTTGATAATAATAAAAACCCCGTCATCCGGCAATGGCTGGAGGGATGGCAGGTGAATTACCTTGAGTCACCGGAACGGTTCCAGGTATTTATGTACAATACCGGGTTTAAGAATATTCATTACCGGGATATATCCATAGAAGCATCCCATTCCTCACGGCGCCTCTACAAGTATTACTTTCTGGGAAGTATCTACCTGGCCTGGAAAAAGATCAATTTTTCCAAACCTGCTACGGATTTTCAAAAGAAGAATATCAGGGCCTGCAAATTCCAGTACCAGGGAATGAAACGCGGTTTGTGGCAGTATGGACTAATCATAGGAGAAAAACAGAAATAGTTTGTGGTTTATGGTTTGTTGTTTATGGTTGGGGTAGTTTAAGGTTGGAAAGACGTCCAAGGAATGGCAAGAAAGACCGATCTAAAAGAACAATAAACCAAAAACAACAAACCATAAACATCATTAACTTAGTTCAATAAAACTCCTCCATGAAGAAGCTTGTTCTTTTTACTTTTTCACTCTTCACAATTTGCTATTCACAGGCCCAGAAAAAACCACTCGACCATTCAGTCTATGACAGCTGGCAGCATATTGGCGAAAGGATGATCAGCAACGACGGGAAGTGGGTGGTCTACACTATCGATCCGCAGGAAGGAGACAATGAACTGGTGATCCAGTCATCGGATGCGCAATACAAGAAGAATATTCCAAGAGGTTATAATGCACTTATCACGGAGGATAGTCGCTTTGTCATTTTTAAAATAAAACCTTTTTATAAAGACACAAGGGAAGCAAGGATCAAAAAGAAAAAGACAGACGAGATGCCCAAAGATTCCCTTGCCATCGTGGAACTGGGAAAGGAAGTGATATGGAAAACCGAAAGAGTAAAGAATTATAAAACCCCGCAAAAGTCATTTGGCTGGGTGGCCTACCAATTGGAAAAACCCCTGGAACAATCCGGCAAGTCAAAAAGAACAGAATCAAAAGCAAATGATAAAACAACCGACAGCCTAAACCATATTATTGATTCCCTTCAACAGGTTATCCGGTCCATGCCTGAAAAGAAAAAGAAAAATAAGGATGATGATGACGGGCTAACGGTTTCCGACTCACGATTCACCACTCACGACTCGCCATTCACGACTACCGATGCGGATGGGGATGATCCAGGAACAACTGCAGCTGAAACAGGCAATGATCTTGTCGTTCGCAATCTTTCTACCGGGCAGGAACTAACCTTTTATAAAGTGCTTGATTATTATTTTAGTAAGACCGGTGCAAAATTGCTGATCAGCCAGGCAAGAAACACGTCTGATTCTTCCAGTATGCGAAAGATAGTGTTATACGACCTGGCCACAGGGAAAGCTATTACTTTAAGCAGGGGCGGGAATGATTTTAAGAATCTTGTCATCACGGATGACGGCTCGCAGGCCGCCTGGGTGGCAGAAAGGGATAGTAAGCCAAAAGATCTGCAGAAATTCTACAAACTTTGGTATTACAAGACAGGTATGGACAGTGCCGTAGCGATCGCAGACCGTTTTGCCGTTGGGATGAAACTTGGGATGACCATCAGTGAATATGGGTCTCTTGGTTTTAGTAAGAGCGGGAAACGTTTATTCTTTGCAGCCGGTGCCATACAAGCACCAAAAGATACCACGCTGGTGGATTTCGATCATCCTAAACTCGATATCTGGCATTATAACGATGATTACCTGCAAACGGTGCAGTTGTTCCCTGCCCGGTTAAAAGCGGCGCAGCAGGAAAACTTTCTCGCGGTGTATGACCTGGAAACAAGGACCATTAAGCAACTCGGAAGTATAGGGATACCACAGGTTTTACAAACCAACGAGGGTGATGGGGCTACATTCGTTGGAGTTACAGATATCGGCAAGCGTATCGAAAGCCAGTGGACAGGCAATACCAAAAAAAATATTTATGCGATTGATGTCAATACCGGGGATAAAAAACTTGTAAAAGAAAATCTCTATGGCCAGGTCTATCCTTCTTCTACTGGTAAGTATATCATGTGGTATGACCGGAAAGCAAGGAACTATTTTGCCTGGGATGGGTCAACTACCAGGAATATTACGGAAAAAATTAAAGTCCCGTTATATAACGAAGAAAATGATTCACCGGATGAGCCGGGTAATTATGGGATAATGGGTTGGCATGAAGGAGATTCGGCAGTGTATATTTATGACAGGTATGATATATGGAAAGTAGCTGTTGATGGGTCTTCATCTAAATATTACATCTGGTCTAATAGGGATAGCCGGATAGTTACCAGATATATTCAGGTTGATCCCGAGGTAAAAAATATAAAGTCAGACATGCCTTTATATTTTAAAGACACAAACGAGAAAACTAAAAAAGTTACTCTTTTTCTAAAAGAGAACGAATTTAATCCATTTTTAGACTTATATGTCCGGGATGAACCCGTGTCATTTACCCAAATAGTAAAAGCTAAAAATTCGCAAGAGATACTATTAACACTTGAGAATTTTCAGAATTCGCCTGATTTATTTGTTCGTTATCCTCAAGCTCCGTTTTACAGCGATGAAAAAGGAAATCGTATAAACCCATTCTCTTTTTCTTTAGGAAAACTTTCCTCCATTAACCCCCAGCAAAAAGATTATAACTGGGGTACTGCTGAGCTATTCAACTGGAAAGTTTATAATGGAAAAGATGCCACCGGTATCGTATATAAGCCGGAAAACTTTGACCCGAAAAAGAAATACCCGATGATCGTGTATTTCTATGAGAAATTGAGCCAGGATCTCTACGATTATAAAGAACCTGCCCCCATCCGTAGCGCTATCAACGTTCCTTTCTTTGTCAGCCGGGGCTATATCATCTTTATGCCTGATATCGAATATAAGATTGGTTATCCCGGAAAAAGCGCTTATGATTATATCGTGAGTGGTGCAAGAGCTTTGGTGAAGAAAGGCTGGGTGGACAGCAGCAATATGGCCCTGCAAGGTCATAGCTGGGGTGGTTACCAGGCCGCTCAGGTAGCTACGATGACCAAACTTTTCAAAGCAGTATGGGCGGGCGCTCCCGTTGCGAATATGACAAGCGCTTACGGAGGTATCCGGTGGGAGAGTGGCGTTAACCGCCAGTTCCAGTACGAGAAAACACAAAGCCGTATCGGCGGAACACTTTGGGAGAAGCTGCCTTTGTATTTGGAAAATTCACCCCTGTTTCATTTGGATAAAGTAACCTCACCGATGGTTATCATGTCCAATGATGCCGATGGCGCCGTTCCCTGGTACCAGGGCATTGAACTCTTCACCGGCTTGCGCAGGTTAGGGAAAAAAGTATGGATGTTCAATTACAATGGACAGGGACATGGACTTACCCAACGACAGGATATGCGGGATTATCAAATAAGAATGCAGCAATTCTTCGACTGGATATTAAAAGGAGAAAAACCTGCCAAATGGATCACGGAAGGGTTACCGGCGGTGAAGAAAGGAAAGGAATGGGGTTTGGAAATAGAATAGAGGTGTTAAATGTACGATGTTAGGTGTACGATGTACGCCACTCAAAGAATAGCAGGCTGTTCAAAAATATTGTAAATGCGTACATCGTACATCTAACATCGTACATAAGTTAGGCTACGCCTCTCAAAAGATAGAGGACTGTTTAAATATTGTAAATGCGTACATCGTACCTCTAACATCGTACTTGGTAACTATGCTGCTGCGCTTATAAACTTCACCAAACTTCTCTTCGCCACCGGCAACAAGGTTTCATCTACCGGGAAACTCAACGGGGTTTCGATCAGGTAGACGGCCGGGTTGGGCAGGTCCTTCCAGTGTTTGATCAGTTCTGATTTGATATGCTCGTAGGTGTTGGAGATGCTTCGTTGCCAATCGTCGATAAAAAGCGTCCGGATACTGCGGTATTTCTCGTCATGTTTTTCAAAGATCGAAAGCCGGTAATGATAGACGCCGGTGCTCTTCTCATTCCCGCTGCTTAAAAAGAAATAACCTTCCTGGGTATCCAGCGGAATTATGCCAACGGGTGAAATATTCATCTTGTCTTCCACGAATTCGTAGATTTCTGTTCCGCTGTGGAGGGTACTTTTTATTTTGCCTGCGGAATAATGAATGATTTCTTCCAGTTCCTGCATCAGCTCATCATCCTCGATCATTTGTTCATAGAGTACCTGCAGTTTCTCCAGTTGTATACCCGTGAGTTTTTTGGGGAAATGTTCCTGGAGATAACGTTTATTCTGCCGGAAAGCGGCAATATTATTGTAATGGAAAACAATATCGGCGAGTTGCGGGTAGAGTTTATTCTCGTTAAAGTATTTGTTGACCTCCTGCAGGTAAGCGAGTAGTGTATATTTCTTCAACTCGAAGTCAATACGTCCTTCGGCGAACCAGGTCTCGGATAATTGTTTCATAGTCGTTGAATTTATTACCTAATTTACAAAAAAGACGGAATAAAAAGAATAGAGTTTAATTTTATCCTGTTAAAAAGAATTTATGAGATATTTGTTATTGGCTACTGTTGTTTTCCTCGTTTCCTGCGGATCGCAACGTTATTACGTTGTACGTCATGCAGAAAAAGCGATTGTTACCAAAGATTCGGCCGGATTCACAACGGCCAACCCGCCACTTTCAGAACCCGGGCAGGTAAGAGCCATTGTACTGCGCGAGGAACTGAAAAATGCAGATGTAGGGTATATATTTTCTACGAATTATAACAGGACAATGTCTACCGCGAAACCGCTGGCAGATCTGAAAAGCATAAACATCCAGTCGTATAACCCCTCCAAAGATTCCCTGGATGCATTTATTGCAAGGCTCAAGGCGATTAAGAAAAAGAGTGTATTGGTCGTCGGGCATTCGAATACAGTAGATGATATTGTAAATAAGCTGACCGGTGAAACAGCTATTCCCGGGGACCTGAAAGATTCAGACTACGATAATATGTACATCATCCGGAAAAGAAAAGGAAGGATGGAGTTTTCACAAAAGAAATACGGGTATCCTTCGAACCCGGAGAAGTGAGACCTCACCCCGATAAGCATTACGTTATATAACGAGGGGCAATTCAAAAACCCCCTCTCCTTGCTTCGCTTTGCTCGCAATGACGGGAGAGGGGGTTTTTGGTAAAATTTCGTCTTTTGAAAAACTATGCATGTGGGGGTGAGGTCTAATACTCCCGGTCCGGTTTAAAATTCTCCAGCTCTTTTGCAACTGCTGTTAAGAAAGTAGCGCCAAGGCTTCCATCCACGATACGATGATCATAACTCATGCTCAGGTACATCATATGACGGATGGCAATACTGTCACCCGCAGGCGTTTCGATCACCACGGGTCTTTTCTTGATCGCACCTACTGCCAGGATAGCGACCTGTGGCTGGTTAATAATTGGTGTTCCCATCAGGCTGCCAAAAGTTCCGACATTTGTGAGCGTAAAAGTTCCACCGGTGGTGTCGTCCGCCTTCAGTTTGCCATTGCGGGCTGCATCAGCAAGACCATTTACCTGTTTGGTAAGCCCAACAAGGTTCAGTTGGTCGGCATTCCTGATAACAGGAACAATAAGGTTGCCACTTGGAAGAGCGGTTGCCATTCCGATATTAATATCTTTTTTGATAATGATATTATTGCCGTCGAGCGAACAATTGATCAGCGGGAATTTCCGGATACAGCGAACGATCGCTTCAATAAAGAGGGGAGTGAAGGTGATCTTTGTCCCTTCGCTTTTTTCAAAATCCTTTTTCACCTTATCGCGCCATTGTACAAGGTTGGTCACATCGGCTTCGGTAAAACTGGTAACATGCGGGCTGGTTTGCTTGCTGCGCACCATATGTTCGGCGATCAGCTTCCGCATCCGGTCCATTTCGATTATTTCAACATTGCCCTGGTAGGGAGTCAGTTGCTGGTTGCTGGTTGCTGGTTGTGGCTCAATCCGTGAAAGGGGAACAACCATCTCGTGGCTTCCAGCTCTAGGCTCCTGGCTCCTGGCTCCCGACTTCCTCGTACCCACATACTGCAAAATATCTTTCTTGGTCACACGTCCTTCATTTCCTGTACCGGGGATGGTTTCGAGTTCGGTCATACTTACGCCTTCACTCGCAGCGATGTTCAGAACAAGGGGGGAATAAAAACGATTCGAAGAACCGTTTGAAGCCTGGGGTTTGAAGTTTGATTGTTGAGGCTGGATTGTTTCCACTACCATGGCTTCCTGGGCAGGCTGGGCATGCGATTCTTTCGTGGGCGTTGAGACGATAGGTTTGGAAGATACTGTTTCAGCTGCGTTAGTCCTTATCCGGGCGATCACCGTACCGATCGGTACCACATCGTTTACATTGAAAAGTATTTCTGCTACCACGCCGGCGGCAGTGCTGGGTACTTCGCTGTCCACTTTGTCGGTAGCGATCTCCAGCACAGTCTCATCCATATTCACAGTATCACCGGGTTGTTTATACCATTTCAGCACGGTAGCTTCCATGATACTTTCTCCCAGCTTCGGCATTATTAAATCGACAACAGCCATATAATAATTTAAAATTTTTGATTGAAGATTCCAGGTTGTAATGCAGCAAAAATATTTTATTACAGGCAATGAGACAGCAAGCAATACAACCAGCAGGCTCAAAGGTAAATGTTTCCCGGTTAAATCATTTAACCCTGGTTGCTAGTCTTTTAGAATGAATTTTCGCAGGAAATTCAACGCGTTCCCCGCTGTCATGGCAATATTCCGTGGCCGGTCAAAACGCAAGTGGAGTTGCAGGGTTTCAGTTCTTTCTTTATTGCCTGCCGCGATCCAGACGGTGCCCACGGGTTTCTCTTCAGTTCCACCACCCGGCCCCATGATACCGGAAGTGGCCAAAGCATAATCCACCTGCAGGGAACGAATAGCCCCCTGTACCATTTCCCTGGCCGTCTCTTCACTCACCGCCCCGTTTTTTTTCAAAGTCTCTTTACGAACCCCCAGTATATTTTCTTTGATATCATTTGAATAACTCACAACTGTCCCATTATAATATTCCGATGAACCGGGAACAGAAGTAATGAGGTGGGCGATATAACCCCCGGTACAACTTTCAGCAGTGCCCATCGTTTTGCCTTTTGCCTTCAGGATCTTCCCGATTACGACCTCAAGCCCTTCATCCTCGTTGCTTACGAGGTATTCTTTCACCAGGGACTGCAACTGTTCAAAATAAGGAGCCAGCTCTTTTTCGATTTCTTCTTTATTATTTCCGTGTGCGGTCAGCCTCAGTTTCACCATACCATAATTTGGCAAATAAGCCAGTTTGATATGGGGAGGGAGAGCAGGCTCAAAATCTTTTAAGAGTTCAGCGATCATCGATTCACCCTGCCCGGCAGTAAAGGCTGTACGGTGGACGATGGCCGGCATGTTGAATTCTTTTAATAAGCGCGGAATGACTTCATCAGTGAGCAGGCCTTTCATTTCGTGAGGGACGCCGGGGAGGGAGATAAAAATAGCCCCCCCACCCCCCAAGGGGTAGGCCTCCCTGCCCTCCGAAGGAAAAGCCCCCCCACCCCCCAAGGGGGGATTTTGGGTCGCTGAGAGTTCGGCTCTTCTTTTTTTTACCCGATCAACAATCAAACTAACAATGGTATCAGTATCTTTTAATACCTGGCTGTTTGTAAAGCGAATAACTTCAAATCCAAGTTGATTTAATTCCATTGTTCTTGCTTCATCACTTATTGTATTTTCTGGTAACTGATGATAAAGGCCATCTACTTCTATGATCAGTTTTTCATGGAGACATACAAAATCGGCAATGTAATTGGAGATGATATGTTGTCTCCTGAATTTAAAACCACTCATCTTCCTTCCACGGACAATCTCCCATAAAACTTTTTCAGCTTCTGTAGGATTACTTCGGTGATCTTTCACAAAATCTTTTAATAAACCATATACAACAGGATCGGCTGTTGCATAAGTGTAATGACTATTCAAATTGTCGGGATCTAAAGTCCCCCCTTGTGGGGGATTTAGGGGGGCTATTCCTTCGGAGGGGTTTGGGGAGACTCTTTGCACGGCTTTCCTAAACCACATCCCCGGAGCCGTTCCTCTTTTATTAGGTAGCACGATGCAATTATCCGGAACTTCCGCCTGTTTCAGGTTGCTCTCCAGCATTGGCCCTTTGCGGCGGAATACGATCTCGAACAAATATTTCACATGCGCCAGCACTTCTTGATTTACTACCAGCTTCCCGCCAAAATATTTACAGAGCAAGGGCTTGGTGATATCATCTGCTGTAGGCCCGAGACCGCCGGTGATAATAATGACCTGGGATTGTTTGCTTTCTTCATCGAGTGCATTCCAGATATCGTCGTAAACATCTCCCACGGCAACCCGTCTTTTTACCCAAACCCCGATCTTGTTCAGTTCCTGCCCGATAAAAGCGCTGTTGGTATCAATCGTCTGGCCGATCAGGAGTTCGTCACCGATGGTAATGATAGAGGCATTGACGGAATTCAGGCTCATTTATTTAGGAAATGATTAGAATGAAATGAAGTAATTTGAACGCAAAGTTATAACCACTGGACTATGAAAAAAGTTTTATTACTGGTTGCTGGATGCTGGATGCTGGTTGCTGCTGTTTCAGCGCAGAACATTTCTCAACGATTGCAAAAAGCCTTTGGGGTTTTTGAGGCAGATAGTCAATTACGTCATGCCATCAGCTCGCTGTATGTGATAAATGCGAAAACAGGAGAAGTGGTATTTGATAAGAACTCGCAGGTAGGGCTGGCAGGAGCTTCTACGCAAAAGATCATTACGGCGGCGACGGCTTTTGAGTTGCTGGGGAAGGATTTTCGATATAAAACGGACCTGGGTTATTATGGAGAGCTAAATAAGGATACTTTGGAAGGAGAAATTATTATCCATGCCAGCGGAGATCCGACTTTTGGAAGTTGGAGATACGAAAACACAAAAGATTCAGTAGTACGAGAAAATTGGAGGAATGGAATTAAAAAAAAGAATATAAAATTTATTTCCGGGAATATCTGGCTGGCGAATTATTATGATTACTCTCAAAAAGTCATACCTGACGGTTGGATATGGCAGGATATCGGGAATTATTATGGAGCTGCGGCAGAGATATTAAATTGGAAGGAAAATCAGTATGATGTTACACTTGCATCGGGGGGTCAGGTCGGCAGTAAAGTTGTGGTCATTGATACAAACTCATATCATCAAAATGAATTAAAAGCTGCTGCAAAAGGAACTGGTGATAATGCCTATGCTTACATATACCAAGGATCAAAACCGCCATTACTCGCCGGTACTATTCCGATTAATGAACCAGCATTCAAAATTTCGATATCGAACCCTGATGTTGTAAACGATTTCCTCATAACAGCTAGCATGTTTCTTGGAGTGCGGCCAAAAAAGCATCATTCTTCAATGTATATTCTTACTCCAAATGAAAATCTACAAGGTATCAACAATAAAGACTATAAAATCATCAGTACCAATTATTCCCCACCGCTAGACAGTATCATCTACTGGTTCCTTAAAAAAAGCATCAACCTCTATGGTGAAGCATTGGTAAAAACCTTTGCTTACGAGAAACAGGGTTTCGGTTCCACTGACAGCGGTGTGGCCATTGTAAGAAAATTCTGGAAAGAGAAAGGCCTTGACGAAAACGAACTCAATATCTATGATGGCTCGGGTCTTTCACCCCTCAACCGCTTAACAACCCATGCACAGGTGGAAGTGCTTAAATATGCAAAGACACGAGACTGGTTCCCTTATTTCTATGATGCATTACCTGAATACAACGGCATGAAAATGAAAAGCGGCACCATCAGCGATGTGAAAGGTTTTTGCGGTTATCAAAAATCAAAAGACGGGAATGAATATATCTTCTCCTTCCTCGTCAATAATTACAATGGAAGAACCTCGGGAGTGGTGAATAAGATGTATAAGGTGCTGGATGAACTGAAGTAGTCCATAGTCGATCGTCCATTGTCGATGGTCAATGGACGATCGACTATGGATAACAATGAATAGACAGCAGTGTAGGAAATAACCTACTTTCAGGGTGCCAACCATAAACTATAAACCACAAACTATAAACTAATTGCCATGTCTGATCAAAACCTCCAAAACCACAGCCGCTTCGTTCCCACCTGGCATTTTATCACCCCCACTATCATTTTTGTTATACTGGGGATGTCCATCATCAACCTGGTACATTCCGATATGAATGCACGTGACCTGCACATGTGGCTGCCAATAATTCTTATTCCCGTAGTGTTGCTTATCCTCTGGTGGTATGCCAGGGCTTTCGCTTTACGGGCGCAGGACAGGGCCATCCGGGCAGAAGAGAATTTCCGGCATTACCTGTTGACAGGAAAACCTTTTGACAGTAAACTCAGCATGGGACAGATCATTGCACTCCGTTTTGCAAGCGATGCTGAAATGCCGGCACTCGCCAAAAGAACGGTAGAAGAAAATCTTTCTTCCAAAGAGATCAAACAGGCTATTCAAAACTGGAAAAGCGATTACAACAGGGCTTAATTTATTTATAGGAAGAATAGGTTGATCAAAACCCAAGCCGGTTAAAGAAGGACATATCCATATTCAGCAGCCAGGGGGAAGCAATAGCTGCAACCCAGATCAAAAAAATAAAAATTTTGCCGGCAATGGATAGATCCTGTATCAGGTGCCGGTGCAAAAGACTTTGTATCGTAGTCATCACCCTTTCTTCCTTCGGGCTGTATTCATAAGGCGGCGCCGTTTCTATATCCCGGAATGCGGGATGATGGCTTACGAGGATATTCCTGATCTTCCAGTAATCTTCGTCCGGCAATTCTTCATAAGAGATATCCGCATTGATCTGCTCTTCCTCGATTCTTTTTTCGACGGCTTTAAATTTTGAATCAGACCGGAGCCGCAGTAGCATGGTCAGCGGGAATAACAGGAGTGCCAGGTAAAGGGCATGCCCTGAAGAGGTATATAAATTCCAGGCAAACCACGCCATAAAACCTGCCGAAAGAAAAATAAATAGTTTACTCACCCAACTTTCTTCATCCAGGAAAACCCGGTTTAACAACTGCCCCCCGTCCAACGGGTAAACAGGGAAAAGATTGATCAGGTTCAGGATGAT
Organism: Chitinophagaceae bacterium; assembly: GCA_039921505.1. Taxonomy (GTDB): domain Bacteria; phylum Bacteroidota; class Bacteroidia; order Chitinophagales; family Chitinophagaceae; genus JJ008. Next base: position 10,058 of record JBDSBR010000037.1, on the reverse strand, counting down.
AAAGAGAATGGCCATCCGGGAGAAGGGAATATCAAATAAATCCAGGGATGGATTTCTTTCCCCCAGGATATAGAGAATGCTCCCGATAATGATCCCGGGCAAGGGACCCGCCAGTAAAATGATGGCGGATTGTTTTTGCGATACTTCTCTTTTTCTTCCCGATACATAGGCGCCAAGGAGCGGGATAAAAAATATACCCAGGTCGCTGTATTTATAATATTTCATCGCAAAGAAATGACCGAGTTCATGGATCATCACGATCGCGGTGATCAGTAATAATATTTCCCAGCGCTTGAAAATAAAATAACCAAGGGCAAGATAGAGGGCAAGACTTGTAACCGATTTTAGCCAGACATTGACGGACGGATCCTGTTTTTCATATTTAGGGGAGTAAATAACAGCATCAGCAGGAGAAATAGGGAGCTCTTCATTATCAAAACCCGGTAATGCTTCTTCGAAATGATCCATCAGGTAAAATTAATCAAAATAGAGTAGTTGCTTTTCTTTGAGAAGACTTAAAGTAAAATAAGTATATAGAGTAAATAAAGCGGGGATTTACTTAAGATACTTGAGATCAGTAGGCACTAAGTGTAATTATTTCCCGATCAGGCGGTCCATGCTGATCTTACCAGGCCCGGCGAACAGCAGGGCCAGGTACCCCACGAGATACAAAGCGGCATGTTCACCATCTCCGAATACCTGTCCTTTGTGTGAAATAATGACCGCCACCGACATTGCAATGATCAGCGGGATGCAGGCCAGCCGTGTCATCAGTCCGGGCAGGATAAGAATGGCACAGAAAAATTCAGCAAAGATTGTTAAACTCATGGAAGCAGGCCCACCGATATGAAAAGGGTCGGTAAAAGTTCCTGATTTAGCCGCGAAATTCACCAGTTTGTTGAATCCATGCGGTATCATTAAACCTCCAAGAGACAAGCGGAGCAACAACAGCGAGAAAGAAATGGAATGATCCGAATGCCTGGAGTTGAAAAGTTTTTTCATGGACTGAATTTGTTTCCGCAATATTACTTAAATGTGCTGGTGGATCAGCATCTAATGCCGTAAGAATGAATGAAATGTTAAATCACCTGCTACCCGTACACTTATCCACAACTGTTTGGAATGATGTTTGGTCTATGCTGAAATAATTTGAATATTCGCACGTTAGGAATCTATCCCGATTTTAAAAGAGGGACCACCGGTTAAAGGACAAATTCAATGAAGAATCACAGTTTACTAGGTATAGCCATTCTCCTCACTACTTCCGTTTTTTCCCAGCAGACCCGTTTTTATTCCGACCCGGAAGCAACGTTCAAGGAAGCCAAGGAATATTTCCAGAAAGAACAATACAGTCTCGCCTATCCTTTGTTAAAAGAATTAAAACAGTCCGTCCGGGAAACCGATAAGGCCAATACGCCCATTACTGTCCAGGAAATAAATTATTACGCCACTGCCTGCGCCCTGAAACAGGGAGAAGGTCGTGCGGAAGATGAAGCAAAGGAATTCATTGAACTCACCAAGAATACAGCGAGGGTGCAAATGATGAGTTTTCACCTGGCCGAATTTTATTTCAGGAAAGAAAGATATGCTGAAGCCGCACAGTTATATGAACAGGCGGATATCGTCAACCTGAGCAACAGCGAGATCTCCGATATGAAATTTCACCAGGGTTACGCTTATTTCAACCTGCAGCGTTTTGCAGAGGCCAAACCCCTGTTCAACAGCATTCGGGTAATGAAGGATGATCCGAATTATATCGATGCCAATTACTATTATGGTTTTTTAGCTTTCCGTGACAGGGAATATTCCGATGCGCTCGAAGCATTCAAGATCGTGGAGAATGAAAAAAGTTATGCTACTGTCGTTCCTTATTATATCGCCCAGATCTATTATATCCAGGGAAAGAAAGATGAAGCGATCACGTATATCCAGAATAAATTACAATCGGGTAGCAGTTCCCAATACTATGATCTCGAACTGAAACAACTGATCGGGCATGCTTATTTTGAAAAAGGGGAGTATGCCAAGGCATTGCCTTACCTCGAAGATTATGTGGGACGTTCGAAAAAAGTGCGCCGTGAGGACCTCTATGAATTGTCTTATTGTTATTACCAGGCCAACCAGCTGGCCAAAGCGATCGAAGGGTTTAAACAATTAAGCGGTAAGGATGATTCACTCAGCCAGCATGCCATGTACCTGCTCGGAGATGCTTACCTGAAAACCGGACAGAAAGCCAACGCCCGGAATGCCTTTCTTTTCTGCGCCTCCAATAGTATCAACTCTGTTCAAAAAGAAATTGCCAAATACCAATACGCCAAACTTTCATATGAATTAGGTTACCAGGATGAGGCCCTGAACAGTCTTAAATCCTTCCTGGCCGATTATCCCAATTCGCAGTATAACCTGGAAGCGAAAGAACTGATGATCGATGTGCTGGCCAATACTAATAATTATAAAGATGCCCAGGCGCTTCTTGAAACGATCGACAAACCATCGGAAAAAGCCAAACGTGTTTATCCAAGGATCCTTTATGGTCGTGCCACCGAGATGATTAATGACGGCCGCCTGGCCGATGCAGATGCCCTGCTGGATAAGATACTTGAAGATCCTAATAACGCATCTGTGCGTCCCTATGCTTTTTTCTGGAAGGGAGAGATCGGGTACCGCAATAACCAGCTGGATACAGCTATAAAATATTATCATGCCTATCTGGATGCCGGTGCGCCTGTAAGCGGGGAAGCCAATCTTATGAATGCACGGTATAACCTTGGTTATGCTTACCTGCGAAAAGAAAATTATCCTGTTTCCATTACTTTTTTTGAACCTCTTGCCAAAGCTCCTGCATTGAATACAGATGCTTTTTCCCAGGATGTTTATATACGGACAGCTGATAATTATTTTATGCTGAAAGATTATGCCAGGGCAAAAACCATGTATGATAATGTGATTAAACTTTCCTGGCCGGCGGAAGATTATGCCACTTTCCAGAATGCGATGCTGGCGGGAGTGAAAAGCCCTTCCGATAAGATCAGCCTGATGAATACCATGATGCGCAAATTCCCCGGATCCTCGCTGGTGATGGACGCCAATATGGAAATTGCCAATACTTATCTTGGTAACGAAAAATTCAGGGAAGCGATACCTTATTTAAGTGCGATCATCAATGCTACCGGCAATGATAACCGCAAACCCGAGGCTTACCTGAAAATAGGAACAGCTTATTATAATATCGATAATAACGATGAAGCATTACGCCAATTCAAATCCCTGGTGGATAAATATCCCAACTCACCTGAAGCAGAAGATGCACTGGATAATATAAAGACGATTTATATCGAAGGTGGCCATCCGGATGAATACGCGACGTTTATGCGGGATGCCGGCCGCCCGTTGAGTGTCGATACGGAAGATTCATTGACTTATGCTGCGGCGGAAAAACAGTATGATGACCAGAAAATGAATGAAGCACTATCAGGATTCAACAGTTACCTGCAGAAGTTCCCCAATGGCGCCCATGCACTGGAAGCGAATTTTAACCGGGCCGAGATCTATTATGCAAGAAAGGACTGGAACAATGCCCTGGCAGGATATGAAGCCGTTGCAGCAAATGCGCCGAACCAGTTTGCAGAGAGATCTGTATTAGCGGCCGCAAGGATTTATTTCTTCGAACTGAAGAATTATGCAAAAGCGGAAATCTATTTTATGCAGCTCAAGCAAATCACTTCGAGCCAGGAATTGAAATTGGAAGCGATGCGTGGTTTATTGCGTTGCCAGTATAAGCAGGAGAAATGGACGGAAGCAGCTGAGAATGCCAAAGAACTGACAGAAGCAAAAGGGAGCAGCGCCGATGACAAATCACTTGCCAATATGGCTATCGCCAAATCCTATGAAGCAGGCGGGCAATATGATCTTGCGATCACAAATTATAAATCGGTGGTACAGCTGAACAAGGCAGAACTGGCGGCAGAAGCCCGTTACGGTATTGCCAACAGCTGGTTCCGTCTCAATAAATTAAGCGAAGCAGAAAAAGCTGCATTTGAAACGATCAACAAATCGGGTTCTTATGACTACTGGGTCACAAAAGCCTATATCCTGCTCGGTGATGTATATTTCAAACAAAAAGATTATTTCAACGCCAAGGCCACTTACCAGAGCGTGGTAGACAATACGATCAATGCGGAACTGAAAACGGAAGCGCAGTCCAAGCTAAGCCAGGTAACAGACGAAGAAAGCAGGTCGAGCAAAGTAGGTAACCTCCCGGCACCCTAAGGGGCATAAGGGACAACGAAATATAGAAAAAAATTGTTGCTCCGCAGGAGTAACAAATCGTAGAAAGAATATTAAAAGAGCAGACCCGCCCCATAGGGGCGTAACAAAAGCCAGATGAATCCAAAAATGAACAAGCAACTATTATACAGATTGTTTTTAGCAGGAATAGGGATCTTTTCGGTTGGAATTTCCTTTGCCCAAAAAGATAGCACCGGCAAAGGCGGGGTGGATATCATTTCCAGTTTTAAACCTGTATTAAGGCAAACCGCCAAGATCAATTTCAGTGCTTCGCCTGCACCACCGGACACTACGAAAGCAAAACTGAACTATGATATTCCCAATCAAAATCTCTTATTTGCTTACCAGCCAGGGTCATTGAAGCCATTGGCGATGGATATTGATTCCGGCGGGCGGTTTGATAACAGCAGTTATGTAAAAATTGGATTTGGAAGTCTCCGCACTCCTTTTGTACAGGCAGGTATTTCTTTCGGGGACGGCAGAACCGCAGGTTTGAATATATATGCCAAACACGTTGGCTCAGATGGTAAAAGAGAGTTCCAGAAATTCGCTACAACAGATATAAAATTATCGGGCTTTTTCAAATCGGGTAATAACATGGAATGGGATGCCAGTATCGGCATGAAACAACACCGCACTTATAAGTATGGATACCTGCCAACAACACTGATGTTCCCTACGGATTCCATCAAACAGAATTTTCAAACAATCGCTGCCCGGGTAGCGATGCACAATATCGAAAAAACAGCCTTTGGGCTTACCTACTGGCCCGAAGTAAAGATTGATGTGTTCAGCGATCATCTCAAAAATTCAGAAAGCAATACCGTTGTCAATCTCACTTTGCAAAAAACATTTGGCAAGGAAAAAGAATTCGCAATCAATCTCGGGGTTACGTTTGACCTGACCCGTTTATCACCCACTAATAAAACGGCCTTTAATAATACGATGTATTATATCTCTCCGTCGTTCCTGTATAAGACATCCAGGTTTAACCTGCAGGCGGGTATCCGCCCGTCCTGGGATAACAAGACCTTCAAAATGTTTCCCAACGTATTGCTGGATGTTAATACCAGTGACCAGCGTTTTGTTTTCCAGGCAGGCTGGACAGGGTATGTGAGAAAAACCACTTACCAGTACCTGGCTTCACAAAATCCATGGCTCTGGTTGCCTTCTACCTTTAAGAATACCTGGATCGAGGAAAGATTTGCAGGATTTAAAGGTTCAGTGGGCGAGCATTTTACTTATGGAGCAAAAGTTGGATTTAATAAATTGAATAACCAGCCGCTCTTTATCAATGATACCGCTTCTATTGGCGGTGGTAAATCTTTCCGGGTAGTGAATGAAAGCCGGATGAACGTGGTGAATTTCGGTGGTGAACTGGGCTTTGCCATTCATGAAAAACTGTCCGTCATCACCGGTCTTACCTTTAACCAGTACACAGGATTAAAAGATAATGCGGAAGCCTGGGGTATGATACCCCTTGAACTAAAGACTTCCCTGCGGTTGCAGGTTATTAAAGACCTTTGGCTGAAAGGTGACCTGTTTGCCTGGAGCGGGCCTCATTATTTGAAGAAAGACGGCAGCCCGGGTAAGTTGCCCGGCGCAAAAGACCTCAATGCGGGTCTTGAATTCCGGATCACGAAGAATATCAATCTCTGGGCACAATTCAATAATATATTCAACAAGGAATACCAGCGCTGGAATCAATATCCTGTATATGGGTTCAACTTTGTTGGCGGAGTCGTATTTTCGTTCGACCAAAAGACAAAGTGATGTACCAGGAACTGTATCAATTCCTTCTTCAGCATAAACAATTACCAGTGCCGGGCATCGGCACTTTTTTATTGGAAAGAAAGCCGGCGCTTATCGATTTCCCGAACAGGAAGATCGATCCGCCTATTTATTCTGTCGCTCTTACACCCGTTGCAGGCTCTCCCTCCAGCGATTTCTTTGCATGGCTGGCCGATACTTTTCATATTTCCGGTTCAGATGCCGTTACCCGGTTCAATGATTTCGTTTTCGGGCTGAAAAAACAAGTGACGGATGGCGATACTATTAAGTGGGATGGAATAGGCACCTTGAGTAAGGGATTAGCAGGAGAAATAAAATTTACACCAGTGCTTTACACCGTTTTGGAAAAACCTGTTGCTGCAGAGAAAGTGATCAGGGAAAAGTCAGCACATATGGTGAGGGTGGGAGAGGACGAGAAGACGTCTGCAGAAATGACGGAAATGTTGAACAAACCCGAAGAAAAAAAATCTTATTGGTGGGTTCCCGCTGTAGCGGTCATACTACTGGCTGTTATGTTCATTGGCTGGTATTTCTCCGAACATGGCGTGGGAGTTTCTTCAACAGCAAATGATAGGAAACTGGTCCCCGAACAAGCAACAGCTACTTACAGGATATTGCCGTGAGTGCACCTGCTATTCATCAGCATTTATTAGCCAATTTACTTTTACTTTGCCGCATTAACCAATGAACACGATCATTCATTACAGCAACTGTCCTGTTTGCGGCTCCCCGGAGATAAAAACTATTTTGTCGGCAACAGATCATACCGTCAGCGGAGAGGTTTTTCCCATTGCTGAGTGCGGATCCTGTTCTCTTCGGTTTACACAGGATATTCCCGATGCCGCTTCCATTGGTCCTTATTACAAATCGGAGAATTATATTTCGCATACGAATAGTTCGAAGGGACTGATTAACCGTTTATACCAGTCGGTGCGCAGGCGAACATTACAGCAGAAACGAAGACTCGTTGAAACAGCGACCCATATTACCCGCGGTAATTTACTCGATGTGGGTAGTGGTACAGGTGCCTTTGTTCATACAATGAAACAGGCTGGCTGGCAGGTAACAGGCCTGGAGCCTGACCCGGACGCGAGGCTGGTGGCCAAACAATCTTTCCAGGTTGGGCTTGATGACAGTAACCGCATTTACCAGTTACCCGCTGCTTCTTTTGACGCTGTCACGCTATGGCATGTGCTGGAGCATGTCCACGATCTGCAGGGTTATCTAGCACAATTAAAAAATTTATTGAAAGAGGACGGCAGGTTGTTTATTGCTGTCCCCAATTATACCTCGAAGGATGCAGCGGTCTATAAACAAGACTGGGCCGCCTGGGATGTGCCACGACACCTGTATCATTTTTCGCCGCAATCGATGAAGACACTGGTTGAAAAACACGGGTTGAAGATCGTATCCTACAAACCGATGTGGTTTGACAGCTTTTATGTCTCCATGCTGAGCAGTAAGTATAAGAACGGCAAAACAAATCTTGTGGCTTCTTTTTTTAACGGACTACGCTCCAATATGAAAGCGATAGGGAAGGTGCAACGATGCAGTTCGGTGATTTATATTATTGGAAAGTAAAGCCTCTGCTGAAAGACCTCCCCAACCCCTCCGAAGGAAAAGCCCCCCTGCCCCCCGAAAGGGGGTTCTTGGAGTTTTCAAAAACGTAGAAGTCATTTCTGGTACCGAAATATTAAGTCCCCTTTAGGGATTTAGGGGCTTTCTACTGCCCAAACTGAATCTCGTATAATTCCGGCCATAGTTTTCCGGTGATATAAATCTTTTTGGTGGTCTCGTCATAAGCGATCCCGTTGGGAACATCGGCTGCCGGGTCGATGGCCTTGATCCTGTCCCACATCGGGGTGAGGTCAGCTTTTGCAATGATCTCGCCGCTGGCCGGATCGATCTTAAAGATATAAGGAGCATTGTACTGGTTAGCATAGATGAACCCATTGATATACTCCAGTTCGTTAAGGTTGTAAGAAAGGCTGCCACCTTCGGTGATATCCTGTGTCTTTAATAGTTTGAAAGTAGAAGGGTCATAATAATAAATCGTGCTGCTGCCATCACTGGCGATCAATTGCTTCCCGTCGGTGGTCAGTCCCCAGCCTTCCGTATTAATTTTATACTCTTTTACTTTTTTAAAGTCTTTAAGCGTATAAACCAGTACAACTTTATTCCGCCAGGTAAGCTGGTAAACCGTATCGTTGATAATGCTAATGCCTTCCCCGAAGAGTTTTGCATCCAGGTCAATCTTCTGCAGGATCTTTCCTGTTTTGAGATCTACCTTCATCAGTTTGGAAGCACCTTCTAAACCGGTTCCTTCATATAATTCTCCTTTGTAAAAAAGCAGTCCCTGTGTATAGGAAGAGGTATCATGTGGGTAAGTAGAGATGATGGAATCGGACATGATCTTCGGCCCTTTCGGGTTATTATCAGGATTTTCCCTGTCATTGTTTTTACAGGCAACAAAACCGGCCAGGATAGCTATCCACAAATTTTTTTTCATGCAGTTCATTTGAATTCATACAAAAATAAGGGCTGGCATCTTTTTTGGCTGTTAAAGCTTAATAAGGACAGGCTGGTATAGGAAAAATACGATACAAAAACTTCTTGTACAATTGATTAAAAGATTTATATTTGTTTCCTATTAATCCTTAGACAGAATCTTCTTCCCTGAAATCCGTATCCCTGGATCGCCGCTTTTAATCCCCCCAATACTCCTCTTTTTTACCGTTATGCTACTCGCGTAGTATTTAATTCCAATTCCGCATGAATGACTCATGGCAGTACTACTGTTGCTATGCCGTAACGTTCAAAAGATTTGGAAACTATGAAGGCGGGATTGATCTTAACCCTTGTATTATTGGCTATAACCGGCTCGCTGGTTGCCCAACGAAACTGCGTCAGCACTGCTTACGAAAAACAAGCCTTGCAAAACGACCCTTCCCTGGCGGGAAAAATAGCAGCTATCGAATCATTTACCCAGCAACATAATATAGCCCAACGGGGTGCAGCGACGATCATTAAGATTCCCGTAATCGTACATATACTTTATCATTTCCCGCAAGAGAAGATCTCCGATGCGCAGGTGCAAAGCCAGCTGGATGTCCTCAATAAATGTTTCCGCCGCCGGAATGCCGATAGTGTAAAGACACCGGCAAGGTTCCGGTCGCTGGCCGCTGATTGCGAGATCGAATTCCAATTGGCCCTTTCTGATCCCAGGAAAAGATATACCAGTGGTATCGTCAGGAAATACACACCCATCTTAAGATGGGAAGCCAATGATAAAATGAAATTTGCTGCTGAGATGGGCGATGATGCCTGGGATACCAAAAGCTATCTCAATATCTGGGTTTGCAACCTGGACCAGGTAGCGGGTTATTCCAGTGTGCTGGGTGGCCCCGGGAATGTGGAGGGTATCGTGCTCGGTTTCCCCGCTTTTGGTACCAATGGTGGCAGTACGTATAATATGGGTAAGACAGCTGTACATGAAGCAGGTCACTGGCTTGGGCTAAAACACCTGTGGGGTGACACGGATTGCGGGGATGATGGTATCGCTGATACTCCTAAGCAAGCCTGGTATAATATTGATTGCCCTTCGGGAATTCAAATCACCTGCGGCAATGGCCCCAATGGCGATATGTATATGAACTATATGGACTTTACCAGCGATGCCTGTATGAACCTGTTCACACTGGGACAGAAAGCAAAAATGCGTTCCTTGTTTGAAACAGGAGGGGTTCGCAGTTCTTTGTTATTATCGAAAGGATTAAACAATCCATTAATATTTGAATCACCTCTCCCGGAGGCAGACCCCAAATGGCTGGAGCCAAGAATGTATCCCAACCCTGCTACTAACGAGCTGCAGCTCGATCTTTCCTATGATCCCAGGTGGATGGGGAAAACAATTTTTATCAGCAATATACAGGGGCAAAGCATTATGAATGTGACGATTACGTCAAAAATACAGCATATAG
>JBDSBR010000036.1:0-12466 GCA_039921505.1 Chitinophagaceae bacterium | reverse complement strand
CCTTTAAATGGCAATACTCAGTATGCCATGGCTGCCTAATCAGTGATTAAGTAGTCATTAGGGCCGCCGGGCCGGTTGTTCTGTTACCATGCCCCGCCGCCGACTTAAAAACAAAACAGGATGCTGCGATCAAAGGCTGTGCTGATCGCAAAAGACCGGTAATTTATTACCGGGATGCAGCTAAGCAGCGAATTGGTATGTTCGTTTCCTGTTCGTTGCCGACAAATAATGACGAAATAAACATGTAGAAAGCTTTTGAAGAATATGTTTGGACAGGAGTTCGACTCTCCTCGCCTCCACCAAGATTTAGATGCAAGAAGCTGCTAAAAAGTACAACACTTTTTTAAGCAGTTTCTTGCATTTTTTTATGCCTGCAAGAAACTCCATCAGAGCGCTGAATGCTGGTGTACTTTCAGAGATATTTTCGTTCTGGCAGAATTCACTTTTGACGATCAAGGTAAAAGACGCCGGGAAAATTAACGCCATGCTGGTTATGAGCTTATAATAATCAGGATATTCATAAAATTATGCAGAACGGACGTTACGCCTGTGATACCATCGTAACAAGTGATGCTGGTAGAGTTATGATTTTCATCTTGCTTCCAGTGTAGCAATTGGGGAAATTGCGGAATATACAGGATAGGAGACTTAAATTTAAGTATGAATCTGCCTGAAGTGTATTCTTTCCCGATCTGTTTTGCTGATTTCCAGCAAAGCTATTTTGATGCTAAATGGCTAACCAGTCGGTTTAGGGAAAAATTGCTAGATTGTTTTAATGAAAAAATAGCGCCTGTGTAAAAGCTATTTCCGCAGAATTTTGTGGAAGTTGGATAAATAATTCGCGCACGCCATATTGAAGGATACCAGGAAGAGAGGTAATAGGCCCGGTGTCATTTACTTTTTATGTATCGTCGTCAATGCCTTGGAAATTAATTCTACGGTATTCCGTGCATTGAATTTCTCCTTTAGGTTCTTTTTGTGCGTAATAACGGTTGATTCACTTATAAACAACATGTTCGCAATCTCTTTGGCACACAAGCCTTTTACTAAAAGCTGCAGCACTTCTATTTCCCTCCTCGTCACTGATGGGGCCTGGGTTTCAGTAACCATCGAAGTTTGTCCCGTGATTGCCGCGTAGCTATTAACCTGCATATCTCCCGGTATAATATCTTTTACCAGGTCCGGGAAATTTTTATAAAGGAAATGAATAAAATAAAGTAACCGGTCATTCTGTTCTTCCAGCGCATCGATGCGTTGCTCTAATTTTTTAAAGGATTCCTGGTTCCGCGTTACGGAGAAATAGTGCTGGTCACTTAAAGCATGGCTGACATCTATCACCTTCCCCCTGGTAAATTCACCTTCTTCACACCCGTTTTTACAGGAGTTATTATTGATAGCAGTAGTGATCTGTTCCAGCAAGATTGATTTATCCGGCAGCATTTTTCAGTCGTCTTACAAAATGAAGTAAACATTTGCTAATCCTTTGCTTTCACCAAGATTTCAATCGGGCTGAGATAAGTCTGCGGAATTTGGGGTTAGTAGTAAGTCCTAACTAAGATAGGGAACTACTATAAAAGAAAATCATCACCCCTGCGAAATCCTTAAAAATGGGGATCCCCTTTTCGGGGTATATCCGTGGGAATACGGTATTGGCTAAGTGGAAATCCTTAGAAATAAGGATTGACTTCAGTCCAAGCTCAGTTTAGATTTGGTGATTGCAGATAAATCACCGGCAAGAGACGAATATAAATCGCCACGCAGTATAAATAGCTACCAGTAAAATGGACAAAGAAAATCAATTTGAGCTCCTGCAGGTGATGCTGAAGCAAATTAAAAAAGACGACCCCGGAATTAAAGAGTTTATCGAACAACAGATCAGTAACAGTGATAAAAAGGTAAAGCAAAAGGAAATCTCTAAAGAGATCATCCGCCGGTTGAGAATCCAGAACAAGAAATTGATGGAGCAGGTGACGTTGTTGAGAGACCAGTTAAAACACAACAGCAGTGATAAAAACCAGGTCATGCACAAGTTAAAAGATCTTATGAAATTAAATAATTCCTTAGCCGAAGCATTGGGCAGTTGTAATAGTTGCTGGGGGGAGGACACGGAATGCACCGTTTGCCTGGGTCATGGAAGCCCGGGATGGAAAACTATTAATAAGCGGATGTTCAATTTATATATCCTGCCTTCACTTGAGCGATTATATGGAGCAAATAAATAACGTACAACCTTAACCAGCGAGATGATTGATCAAGCTATTTTATTATTACAAACGGAATTGGAGTCCTATATAAAATCCATCGATAATTCCGTTGAAGTAAAGGTCGATAATATCGCCCTTTTCGAAACGTCCAAGGGTGATTCGCTGACAGATAGTATCATCATTACGCTGGTCAATGTGGAAGAAGAGAGCACCCTGAAGAACAATCCTGCGATCCGGCGTCCGTTTACTACGAATGCGATATACATGAACCCCCCGGTGTTCCTGAATCTATACCTCTTATTTACCTGCAACTATTCAGGTACCAATTACCTGCTTGCCTTACGGCGGCTTTCCCGCATTATCCAGTTCATGCAACAAAAAAATTCATTTTCCACGACCAGTTCCTCTGTGATCGATGGACTCGATCTCGATATCGAAGATGTATTGAACCTGAAATTTACACTGGAGCTATATACCCTCACATTTGAACAGATCAACCATTTGTGGGGCTCGTTGGGAGGAAGACAGGTGCCGTTCGTGATGTATAAATTAAGACTGGTGGCGATTACCGAACGTGCAGTATTGCGCGAGGTGCAACTCATTGAAGAAATTGAAACAGAGGCCCGGGGTATCTGAACCTACAGACAACAAGACTATGGCGGTTATTTATAAAACATTGTTCGACGTAAAACTGCTGCACGAATATTATCTCACCAACCGGGATGGTACTACTATTTTTGAGTCGGTCGACCAGGACGCCCGCAAAACCTTCCTGGAAGAACAGTATGCCCGGGGTGCCGAGTCTGTCAGCAATGACCTCGCTTTCGAATTCCCCGACTCCCTGAGTGCATTTTATGAAAGCTTTTATTTAAAAGTGTTACCAAGCTATTCGGGTTTTCGCGTATTGACGCGGGTGAATAAGAAAATACTACCCGATGGCACATTGGTGTATGAACCGCTGGTCTCGCTGCCACCTGACCTGGCCATCCATATTCTGCTCACCAAACAAAGCGCAGCTATTAATCACTTTACCAGCGCACGTATTAACCGGCCCTTACCAGCGCTCTATTTCTTTTCCAACCAAAATAGCAGCAGGGAAAAAATCTTCCCCTTCCTCACAAATGGAGTTCCGGATCGTACGTCAAATTATGACTATGAGCAGGGAGAACTTGCTGCAATCGGCGATGGCGTTATCCATGCTTATTATCCCAATGCAGGAGGTGAGCAATGGTACCCTTTACCCGGAACCGGGTTTGCCAGTGAGGCAGACCGGAACCTCCTTCCATCCCGTTTCCATTATTCATTCCCTCTACGATCAGACATAAAAGAAGTGACATTCACCCTGAAAGATGCAGGAGGGAATACTATTAAGACAGTTACGACCAGCAGTAATGAACGCATCGCCAAATTCCCGCTTGATTTTACCGCAGAGGTGAACCCGGGACTTTCAGGGAATATGGCCATAACACGTAAATCTTTTTTCACCCTCAGCGTGGATGCCAATGGTTATATGCGTTCACACCCGGTATTCCTGAGTGATATTTTTTACAACCAGTCGGCCTGGGGAGTGGTTACCCTCGTGGTTCAACCCGAAAATGCAGCGTTTAATCTCCTGGCAAGAGACGGGTACCTGCATAAACGCGATACGACTACGGCGAAACTACAACCACCCTTGTTCGAAATCCCGGTCAGGAGCCGGTTTGCATACTGGCGGTACAGCAATGACAAGAAACGGGAAATTGTTTATAACCCCGTTTTTGATGGTTTTCTCGAACGGATCGATCAAAGATGGATCACGGTCCAACCTAAAGCTATTTCTAAAGCAGGACACAAACTTAAAAACGTAAATGGCGACGCCCGCAGATATTTTCCCAACCCGACCAGTTACACGGTTGACAGTGATAAACAGGGAAGACAATTCTTTGATATCACGGTGGCAAAGTCTGCGTTGTTTGATATTTAATACATTTTATTAAATCACTTTCTTAAAATAAACCAGAAATATGGCAGAGTATAAAACCCCGGGAGTATATATTGAGGAAATCCCCAAATTACCCCCCTCTATTGCATCAGTAGAAACTGCGATCCCTGCATTTATTGGGTATACGCAGAAAGCCCAGTGGAAAGAACCGAATGACCTGCGGAATGTTCCCAGGCGGATCAATTCCATGCTCGATTATGAAACTTTTTTCGGGTATGCTGATCCCGAAAAAGGTATCGAAGTCATATTCGATAATACAGGACCGCGACTTGATGTAAAAGCACGGATCAACCCTGAACTGCGATCTAAGTACCTGATGTACTATTCCCTCCAGATGTTCTATATTAATGGGGGTGGTCCCTGCTGGATCGTATCCGTGGGTGATTACCCGGGTACCGGCGGTATCATAATGGACGCCGACCTTAAAAATGGGTTGGCAGAAGTAGAGAAGATCAACGAAGTAACCTTGTTGCTTTTCCCTGATGCCATCAACCTCGCCAACGGGTTCAATTATTATGCCTTGCATGATGAAGCAATTGATCAATGCGTAAAACTCCAGGATCGTTTTGTGATCATGGATGTTCATCACAACCCGGAAAACCTGGACAACTGGAGACTGGACACTGAAAATCTCCGCAATGTTCTTTCCGGGACCACCGAAGAACTGAAATACGCGGCTGTCTATTTCCCTAAATTATTTACCGGCATTGATTTCTATGCGCCGTTGCAAGACCAGGTCAAAATCATCGGGAAGGGAATTGCATTACCGGAGACGATGGCCGAATTAAAGAGCGTCAGTAATGCCAATTATTTCATGGCTAAGGCCGCTATCTCCGATATGGAGATGCTGTTGCCGGCCTCTTCGGCTATGGCTGGCATTTATGCACTTGTAGATGCTACCAGGGGAGTATGGAAAGCGCCCGCTAACGTTAATATCGATAACGCGGTAAGACCCGAATTTCTTGTGACGCATGAACAACAGAAAGAACTGAACGTAGATGCGCTGGCCGGGAAATCCATCAACGTGATCCGGACCTTCACCGGTCGCGGCCCAGCTATCGTTTGGGGCGCCCGTACGCTCGCGGGTAACGATAATGAGTGGCGCTACATTTCAGTCCGTCGTTTTTTCAATATGGTGGAAGAAAGCACCAAGAACGCAACGGAGCAATTCGTCTTTGAGCCCAATGATATCAATACATGGGTCAGGGTTAAATCCATGGTGTCCAATTATCTCACCCAGCAATGGAAAGCAGGAGCGTTACAGGGAGCAAGCACGAAGGAAGCGTTCTATGTCCACGTGGGATTGGATGAAACCATGACCTACCAGGATATCCTGGAAGGACGAATGATCGTGGAAATAGGAATGGCCGTTGTACGGCCTGCTGAATTTATCATACTCCGCTTCATGCATAAAATGCTGGGAGAATCCTGATGCGGTACATTCCTCAACTTTTAAAATTTAAATTATGAGACCAGATTATAAACAACAAGGACAACAACCGGAACCGGTACCTGTACCGCCGGAGTGTAAGCAGGACGATACCAACCCAACGCAGATGGTCATCAACAAAGAACGCAATAAATATTGCCTGTCTTTGTATGAATCGAAGGGCGCTACATCCCAGCAGGAAGTAAAATATGCCGGCGAAGGCGATATTTATAATGACAAAAAATGCCTTTTCAATTATACCGAGGAAAACTACCGCCGTTACCGCAACCTTGAAATCACCATCGGTACAGAAATGCTGGCTACCACGGAATCAATGAAAGGAAACGTGGACCAGCTAAAAAAATGGAATTCAGATCTTAACGCAATCCTGAAAAAACTCAGCAAAACGGTAAAGGATGTTAAAGGAAAATTTTCCCTCCTGCACCAGGCAGGTTGCCTGCTCAAATCCAGCATTTATGACAAATGCAACGCTGCCCAGTGGAAAGCCCTGACCGGAAAAGATAAAGCAGATTGCGGCAACCCAACCAGTACTCATCCTGCCTGTACAGAAACCTCGAGAGTTATAGAGGACATGATATGTAAACCGATAGGTTTGAGTTTGGATATCGATTCCATCTGCCAATCTTCTTCGGACGTCGTCGGCATCCAGATATTTTCCAACATCGATACCCTGGAACCGCTGCACAAAGACCTGGATCTGTATGCAAAAGACCTGGAAAAACATGTCGGTGAAGTAATGAAAACAAGAGAAGGTGATTTGAAAACACTCCAGCAAGACCTGGTCAAATCCGTGAAAGATATCACCAAATCGGCCATGGACAGGAATAGCATGCGCAGTGATTTCGAAGGTTGGTTTGATACGGTTAACTATCTCTGCTGTCCGCCCTGTGATTGTGTCGGGCCAAAAGACCCGGATGATCCTGATTGCCAGGATGGATTACGCAAGCAGCCACCAAAACCAGGCGACAGAGATTGTTACTGCGACTGCACGCCGCGCCTGAAGACCTGTGAAGAGAATATCTGCATCATCTGTGATGAAGTGAAACAGTCCTTCTGTTGTGATCCTGATAATCCTTCTGAACCAAAGCCACGCGGTTGCTGCGGCGATTGATACCAATTTTAATTTAAAACTTTAAAAAAGAAAAATATGTTAACCAATCATTGTTACCAGAATATTCCTGAATGCTGGAACGAGGTAACCGACAATGAGACCAAACGCAAGATCAGTGAGTGTTGCGGTCAGCCTGGCCCCGATGATGGCTCCAATGGTGATTGTTGCTACCAGTCATGGGATGAACAATTAAAACTGGTCAGCCAGGATTATAAATCTGCCGTAGAAAATTCCGAACAGGCCAAAAAGAAACTGGTTTTTATCACCGACCGCAGGGACCGTTACCGCACCTGGGTAGAAGAACTGGAAAAAGCAGAAGAAAAAGCACGTCTTGTCTGCCAGCAGCTGGATGTACTGGCTTCGCAAACACGTAAAATCTGGTATAATTCCGGCAAAACCGTCGATGCCGTACAGATTCTTTTCTGTATGATCAGGGATTTCTTTTTCCAGGTGGACGGGTTGAGGAAAGAATATGATGACCTTCTTAACTGTGTAAATAATAACCACGACCAGAATATTGGTAAAGACACAGGTATCCTGAAAGTCTGTGATGAGTACCTCAAGAAACTCGAGGATGTAATCAAGGTGCGCGATGAAATGATCAAACCGGCTATGGAAGCCATCCGGATCGCAAACCTGATCCGTAATAATATATCTACCAGGGCATGGCCAGCACCCGATAAGGATAATAAGCCTTATGATCCCTGCCATCCTTATGATGATTTGTGCCCTGAATGCTGCGGGGATGATGAAAGATATTACGGGCTTAAGGCCGTGGTTTGCGAGTGGTACCAGGAGTTCAATTGTAACATTGACTGCCTCCCGTCAAACCTCAGCGAAGAAGAACGCAAAAAAGAGGTCAAGCGGCTGGAGACAGAAAGGATGAAGGCTGAAGAAAAAAAGAAAGAGTGCAGCAAAAGCCAGGATCCCGAACCGATCAAATGCGAGTGCGAACTGGAGCCTACTTTCTATTTCCCGATCTGTACAGATTGGTATAAGCTCGAGATCGAGCGGTTGCTCCGGAAAGATGAAGGCCTGGTAGATACACTCCGCAAGGAACTGACAGATATAATCAAGAAGAAAGAATCCCTGCAAGCCTGCAAAGACAGCCTGACCAAAGCGGTCAAGGAAGTAGACCCGAAAGACAGGTGTAAATAGTAAACAGCCTCGAGATTATTAAAATTAAAAACAGCGTTTATGAAAAATGATGATTTTAAATATCCACTTCCCAAATTCCATTTCGAACTGGAATGGGGTGGTGTCCGCATTGGATTCACGGAAGTGAGCGGGCTCGATTTCGAAACAGAAGTGATCGAATACAGGGAAGGCCATCTCCGTACTTACAACAAGACCAAGCAACCGGGCCTCACCAAGTTTTCCGATGTCACGCTCAAACGCGGAATCGTACTCGATAATTTCGAATACTATGACCAATGGGTAAAGACGGCCATGTTCCAGGAGAAAAAAGAACAATACCGCCGGACTGTGACGATCAAGCTGCTTAACGAAGAGCATAATACGATCATCACCTGGACCCTGGCAAAAGCCTGGCCCTCGAAAATACAGTCAACAGACCTGAAAGCAGATGCTAACGAGGTAGCAATAGAGACAATGACCCTCGTACATGAAGGACTGGTCATGGCTAAACCGTAAATAATTATTATACCTGGATTGTATGGGAAATGCTGATCAACTCAATAACCTTTTGAATGAGCCGGTAACCATCCCGTACCAAACAGTCAACTTTCATTTCCGGGTAGAGTTTAACCATAAGGACAGCACGATCGATGATATCGGTTTCCAGTCGGTGTCGGGGCTTGATTCAACGCTGGAAACGGAACCGTTGAAAGAAGGAGGCGAGAACCGGTACACCCATGCACTCCCAGTGAGAAGAACCTATTCCAAGCTCATTCTGAAAAGAGGGATCTGGAAACCGGGAAAATCAAAATTGACCGACTGGTTGAAAAGGACTTTTGACGATGACCTGTTATCTGAAATGATCGAACCGGTGGAAACGGTGGTGATCACCCTGCTCAACGAGGAGCACGACCAGTTGATGCGATGGCGGGTCAATAATGTATGGCCGACCAGCTGGAAACTGGGAGAACTCAATGCGGAACAGGGAGCAGTACTGATCGAAACACTTGAATTGAATTATAACCGGCTGGTGTTTGAGAAGTAGATAAACGCTGCAACAGCAGGAAAAAAAAGAACCATGGCATTGGAAGTAAGGGAACTTATCATTCGCGCAACAGTCGTCCAGGAAGGAAGCGGGGCACAGCCAGCACCTGCTTCTTCCGGTTCGAATAATGATATTTCTCCCAATGAACAACTGATCAGCACCTGCGTGGAAAAGATTCTGGACATTTTAAAAACTAAACATGAGCGCTAAGGATAAGAAAAGAGGGGAACTCACTAAACTGGTGATCCATTCTTTTTCCGAGCATAAATTCCAGGAGGAGGACAAGGGATTGCGGTTCACTACCCCCATTAACCCTGAGACCTTTACCAAAACGAGCTTTATTGAATTGGAGACCACGCGCGGTCATGGTCAGCCGGGAACGAATCCCAAGTATAAATCCACCAAACCCGAAGAATTAAAAATCGAGTTTGTACTCGACGGAACGAATTCTCTTGAAGGATATGTGAAAGAATACAAGGAAATGGAAGTTTCTGAGCAGATCAAAGCTTTTACCGATTGTGTATACAAGTATGAAGGTAAAATCCACCGGCCGCGTTTCCTGATCGTGAAATGGGGAGCCGAGTTAAAATTCCCTTGTGTGTTATCGCACCTGGATGTAAGTTATTCCTTATTTAAATCCAATGGCAACCCGCTCCGGGCAAAAGTTACCGCCACCTTCATAAAATATGAAACTCCCGAAGCAATCGAAGCAGCCAACAGGCCAAGTTCTCCCGACCTCACCCATGTACGCACCAGTAAACAAGGTGATCGACTTGATTTCATGACACACAAGATCTATAAGAACCCATCTTTTTTCCTGCAGGTCGGTCGTGTCAATAACCTGAGTTCTGTCAGGGCGCTTCCCCTGGGACGTGAAATATATTTTCCACCGATCGATAAAAATGAACCCTGATGGAAGAACTGCTGATCCCCAATAAAAGCAAGTACGATGTAGCTTCCTTTAATATACTGGTGGAAGGAACTGAAGTGCCTTCCACGTTCCAGTTGCTGTCCCTATCTATCCAGAAAGAAGCCAACCGTATCCCGTCCGCGACGATCGTGTTCCGCGATGGTGATGCGTCACAGCAGAAATTCGAAATCAGCAACCAGGACTTTTTTATTCCCGGTAAAAAGATCCAGGTCAATATTGGCCGCGACGGGAAAAACAACCAGGCTTTTAAAGGGATTATTATTCGTCATGGCGTAAAGGTGAAAGGTAACGGTCATAGCCAGCTTTGTATCGAATGCCAGGATGAGTGTGTGAAAATGACGATCGGACGGCACAGCCATTATTTTGAAAAGATGAAAGACAGCCAGGTCATGGACGAGCTAATCAGTAAATATAAACTGGAAGCCGATCCCCAGGCTACCCAGCTGGAGCATAAAGAACTCGTGCAGCATCATGTATCCGATTGGGACTTCCTGCTTTTACGGGCAGAAGCTAACGGGATGCTTGTATTAGCCAATGACGGAAAGATCACCGTAAGTAAACCAAAGATACAGGGCGAAGTTTTGCAGGTTAATTACGGTTCATCTGTTCTTGAGTTTGAAGCCGAAATGGATGGTCGAACTCAATTCAAAAGTGTGAATGCCTCTTCCTGGGATTACGCCAACCAATCTTTATTCGAAGCCGATGCAACATCATCACCGTTCACCGAACATGGGAACTTAAGTGGCAGTGATATATCAGGCAAGATCGGCCCGGATAAATATGAAATGCATCATAGCGGTCATAAGCTTGAACAGGAATTACAGGATTGGGTGGATGGCATCATGATACGTAGCCGGCTTTCCAAGATAACGGGACGTACGCGCTGTATAGGCTTCAGCGATATCAAGCCGGGTGATACGGTCAAACTTTCTGGCGTGGGTGAACGCTTTAATGGTAAAGCTTATGTAACGGCTGTGAGGCAGGACATGGGTAACGGGACCTGGGAAACCCAGATCCAGTTTGGCCTTGATCCTGCGCGTTATGCTCTACGTCATACTGACCTCGATGATGCGGCATCTTCGGGATTGGTAGGGGCCATTCATGGATTGCAGATCGGGAAAGTAGAAAAACTGGAAAATGATCCTGACGGTCAACACCGCATTCTCGTGAAAATACCTGTTATCGATAATTCAGCGCAGGGAATATGGACCCGCGTTGCCAGCCTGGATGCAGGAGCTGACCGTGGCGCCTTTTTCCGACCGGAGATCGGCGATGAAGTGATCGTTGGATTTATCAATGATGATCCCCGTGATGCGGTGGTGCTTGGAATGCTGCACAGCAGCAATAAAGCAGCCCCGATCTCCGCCAAAGATGTAAACCACGAAAAAGGATTTACCACCCGCAGTAAAATGCATATCAGTTTTAATGATGATACAAAAACTATCAAGATCGATACACCGGCAGGTAACCACGTGTTACTTGATGAAAAACAAAAGACCATTGAAGTGATTGACCAGAACAATAATAAAATAGTCATGGAGCCTTCCGGAATTAAAATGGAGAGCCCTGCGAAGATCGATATCAAAGCAGGGACCGTATTAACGATAAGCGCCGGTACTTCTATGTCTATCGGTGCACCATCTGTTTCCGTCAAGGCCGATACGGACCTGAGTCTCGAAGGCGCACTTGCCAAACTCAAGGCCTCGGGTATGGCCCAGATTAATGGGTCGATGGTAACAATTAACTAACAGAAAAAAAGAAAACAATGCCAGCAGCGGCCCGGCTTACGGATTTTCATACCTGTCCCATGTTTAACGGACCATCTCCCCATATTGGGGGACCTGTTTCGGGACCGGGAGCTACTACCGTGATAATCGGTGGGATGCCCGCGGCAAGGGTAGGGGATATGCTTGTTTGTGCCGGACCGCCGGATGTAATTATTAAAGGATCAGGTACTGTATATATCGCCGGGATGCCGGCAGCAAGGCAGGGAGATACCACTGCACATGGAGGTGTTATTGTAGCCGGGCTGATGACAGTACAGATCGGGGGATAAAAAAAATAATATGGAAGAGACATTCAATTCATTCCTGGGTACCGGGTGGGCATTTCCGCCGGCCTTTAACGCGAATACCGGGGAGGTGGAGATGGTCAGTGAAATGCAGGATATTAACGAAAGCCTGCAGATCCTCCTGTCGACCAGCCTGGGAGAACGCGTCATGCAGCCCGAATATGGTTGTAACCTGAATGAATACATGTTTGATGCATTGAGCGCCGACCTGATCGGGATCATCAAACATCATGTCGAGAATTCCATCCTGTATTATGAACCCAGGATCATAGCTGAGAAAGTTTCGGTGACGAGTGCAGAATCATTTGAACTGATAGAAGGGAAATTTATTATCGAGGTCGAATACTTTGTACCAAAAACTAATTCACGGTACAATTTCGTGTATGATTATTACCTCAACGAAGCCATGGCCAGCGTGTAATGGAAATATGTTTTTATTATGTTCGAAGTAAAGAACCTTATTCATCCTTTTCAAAACGACCCGGGAACGAGCCAGCGTTACCGGGTCATGGATGAATTATTGTCCGGCGCGGCAA
>JBDSBR010000035.1:0-52393 GCA_039921505.1 Chitinophagaceae bacterium | reverse complement strand
CAGATAAGAGAAGAATCCGTTCCGCCACTCAAAAAGGCCCCGATAGGAACATCACTGATCTGCCGGTATTTGACTGCGGAGCCAAGAAGGTCCTCGAATTCATCCAGCGCATCCTCCTCTTTTTTTATGGGCAAAGGTCTTTGCTGGATCTTATCCCTGAAACGGTAGTAAGGTTTCACTTCCAGTTTTTCCCCCTGCACGATCATAAAGTGCCCGTTGGGCAATTTGTGGAAATTCTCCAGGATGGATTTGCTGTCGGGGATATATTCAAGGAAAAAATAATCCTGTAGAGCCGAAAGATTGATCTTTTTTTCTACCGGTAGGCTCATGAGCGCTTTTAGCTCAGATGCAAAAGCAAAATCATTTCCTTTGTGATAATAGACAACTGGTTTTTTTCCAAAACGATCTCTCGCAATAACAAGTTTCCTTTCCTCACGGTCCCAGATAGCAAGGGCGAACATGCCGTTAAATTCATTAAAGCAGTTGGTACCTATTTGGGTAAAGAGTTCGAGTATGATCTCCGAATCAGAAGCAGTGCGGGGCTGGATCTTAAATTTCGCGGCGATCTCTTTATAATTATATACTTCGCCGTTATAGATCATCACAAACCTGCCGTCATGTGAGTAGAAAGGCTGGTTGGCGGCAGCTGAAAGATCAATGATACTGAGCCGGAGATGGCCCAACCCTATTTGGTCGGCTGGCTGATAAAAAAAACCTTCCGCGTCAGGGCCTCTATGCCTGATATTCCAGGTTAAATTCCGGAGATGCTCCTCGTTGTAATTGGGGGAAACGAATCCTGCTATTCCGCACATGTGTTTGCCGACTTAATCGTAAATATTTTCTGCGCACAAAGATAAAGCTAACAAGAAAAAATAACCAGGTAGTATAGGATAAGAATTGGGTAATTTTTTGAAAGATCAATGCATTGGGGGCGGCTGACGCATTTACCTTGCCATAAAAATAATTTGAGAAGATATCCAGGACCTTTTCTTTCGGATAGTGCGGGTAGGCACTTAATACGATGTCCTTATGTTTAGCCAAAAAATCGATACCTGGGTAATTATAAGCCTCCAAAACTGAAACTTTCGGCTCCATATCGGGGTCGTAAAAATGCCAGGTCCCGTTATAATATACTTCGAAACAGAAATGGCCGCCATTCTTTCCCAGGAAACCCACTTTCCGGGTATTGAAGCCCTTGCTTTGGAGCAATGTCATCAACACGATGGATTGCTGGCTACAGGCGGCAAAAGGGTACCGAAGGATATCTTTTGGTATAACGATCGCACTTAACCCGTCGGTTTGGACAAGCTGTGATGCGAACATTGCCATAAAATTGTTGCTGAAGCCATACAAGGAATAACCATGGTAAAATCTTTTCCGGATTACGGCCGTTGCTATCTCGGGATAATTTTGTTCGTATTTAATGGACGCATCCGTATAAGCTTTTTCCGCATAAACGCTGTCGATATAGGTAACCAGTCTATCGATCGTATTCAATCTTTCCAGGGAAGGATCAAACTCTTCTATCGCATTATATTTTGGGTCATTATAATGAAGACGGCTCATCGAGTCCGGGGAACTCAGGACCTGGAATACGGTCATCAATAAAAAGAAGTTGAACGCAATAAACAGCGGGAATTGTAATGAAAAAAATAGCCTTTTCATCGTTTTGGCTGGGTTGATTTTTCAGGAATTGGATAACCAGACCAAAATAAATCGAAAAGCCGGGATGAATAAATCGTGGCGCATCCAATTCAGAAAAAAGGGTACTTCAACCCGCCTATAACTCGTAAAACTACGATAGACCCGTTCCGCCCCCTTATCCTCCCCCCTTACGTAAATAAACTGTCAGCTGCATACCTGTTTTGGTCCATTCCATATATTTTCTCAATAAAGGATGGAATATTTTAGGGATAAAAAATATCTCGCAAACACTATACAAGCTTTTCTCAATACGATATCCCAGTTTTTCTCCTAAATCCTGGAAGGATTTCAGGCCAAATTCATACAGATGGAAAGGGCTGTGCATCGGGCTTAAACTGGTTACATAGTTAGTTCCTCTCAGCCTGTAATAAAAATTGAATAGTCTTGCTATAAAATGACGCGAGGAAGGGACCTCGATATGGATCACTCCATTTGGTTTTAGCCATTTGAACGCCTTTTCCAGGTTTTTTGCAGGGTGGTAAAGATGTTCAAATACGGCACCAAATGTTATAAAATCAAAAGAATTTTCCGGGTAATCCACCTCTTCGATCATCCCTAATTTTAATCGATCGGCGTCAACACCCATATCAGCGATCGCACGCTTGTAAAAAGATTGGGATGGTTCAAATCCGTAGGCATCAAACCCTGCTTTGTTCAAAGAGATCATACATTTTCCCAGGCCTGCGCCAACATCCAGGGCGGTCATGCCGGTTGAAAAAGGCAATAATTCTTTGGCAGTTTTAATTTCCGGGGCAAAATAGTTAGGGTCCAATTCGGTGAAATAACTCTCCAGCCAATATTCTTCAGGGGGAGTACCATAATGATCCTGTATATCAAATGGAACGGGCATGGGCTGCGCATAGATCAAAGAGCAGTTCCTGCATCTCATCACGGAAACCGTAATACCAGTTTTTTTCTTTGGGGAAAAACCCTGGGACTTATTAAGTCGTTGACCTAATATTTTATGTTTTTCCGTGCTGTCTCCGCACATTTCACAGGTCTTTACCTCCTCGAAATAATACCTGAGTTGTTTTTTATTATCCAGGTTACTGTTGTGCATACATGTTAGGTTATTTCCGCTGCGTAAAGCCTTTCGAGATTATCGATCATCCTCTCCAGCGAAAAAAGAGATTTAACATCCTCGCGGCCATTTTTGATCAACCTGTTCCGAAGGTCAGCATTTTCCAGTAATTCAAGGATGGCCCTGTAGACCTGGTCGGCATCCTTGAAATCCACGACAAGAGCGTTTTCCCCGTTCCTGATAAATTCCCTCGCCACCCCGGAATTAGTAAACACTGAAGGAATGCCGGCTGCCAGTGCTTCCACATAGGTTTGCCCGAACGCTTCCAGCTCCGCATCGATCGGTATGTGTACATACACATCAAAAAGCTGGTACAGGGCAAATAAATTATGCTCAAATTCTATCTCATGATAACTGTTCGCCGGGAGTTCCGATAAAAGTGCAGCCAGTTCATCCTTATAATCCCCGTGCCTGGCATTCGCAAGGAGCAACAATGCATTGGGATGATCTGCCAGGAGCTTTTTAAACGCAGCGATCGTATATTGAATTCCTTTCCAATGGGAATATCGCGCCACCACACCGATCACGGGTCTTTTTTCCTGCGGGTTATATTTTGCTGAAAGTTCTTCTACTTCTTTGGAAGTAACGTTACTGAAACGATCCAGGTCAAATCCGTGGTGAATTAGCCGGGTCTTCCGGGGATCCACCCCTTCTTCTGTCACCAGGATCTTTTTGACATTCTCACTGATGGCGAGGATATGCGTGGAAAGTGAATTCACGAGATTGTCAATTCTTTTCTTATTATGGTATTTCCTGTTCTCATTGGAACTGTGGCGTGTATAGATCCTTTTTTTGATCCTTAAGATTTTTCCCGCAACCTGGCCAATGATATCGGCCATGTACATATGGGTATGAATGACGTCTGCCTTCTCTTTCCGGAGTATGCTCATCACTTTCCAGAGGACAAGCGGCATATGTTTTTTACTATTTAAACGCAACTCATATACAGGAACCGATCTTTCCCGCAGGTAATTGGCCAGCCAGGATGGTTTGTTATTCAGTAAAATAAAAGATAGGTCGAACTTTGACCGGTCGAGCCGTTCCGAGATCCATTCGAAACCGATCGCCTTATCAATATGCGAAATGATAAAAACAACTTTGATCTTTTTCTTTCCTGCCTTCATTGAACTTAACTCTTTACCTTCCTAAGAACTGCACCGGGAAGCAGGTATTTCACTAACAATTTTACCCCACCCAGGTCGCTGAAATGGCGCATATAGAACCCACTGTTCCTGAAGAGATAGCCTATCCGCTGGAAATAACTGCCGGGTTCGTAAACTTTGTAGACCAGGTTCCATTTCAGGATGACCTGTTGCAGTGTCTGATGATATTTGCCGCCGGAGTATCCATCAAATACTTCCAGATGGTGAACAAAGTTTCGTTTGATCTCCCTGGCAGTCCTTGTAAAAGACACGCTTTTTCCATGGTTGCGGAAAACGGACATTCTTTTATCGAGGCAACCGATCTTTCCTTTCATAGAAAGGAAGAGAACCAGGAAATGATCCCCGGCAAGAACTTTATAGTACCAGTCGGGGTAAGGGGCGGGTTGCGCTTCCTTCCTGAAAAAATAGCTGGTCGTATGAAAAAAAGGATCGAGCATATACTCTTCAGTAGTTACTTCCTTCCATTCGACACCTAATTCTTTATGTGAGGGGATGAGCTTGTTGTTTGTGAAAATGAAATGAGTGTGGCAGCAAAGTGAATAGTCAGGATGAGCATCCAGGAAGTCAGCCTGTAATTGAAGTTTGTTTTCATCCGCCCAATAATCATCTCCTTCACAAATCGCAATATACTTGCCTTCGCAGGATTGCAATGTTCCGATCATGTTGGGCATCATCCCGATATTCTTTTCGTGGTAATGGTACCTGATCTTACCTGGAAATCTCGCCGCATAGTCCTCACAGATCTTACGAGTATCATCTTTACTTCCATCATCCCCTATGACAATCTCGAATGGGAAATTGGTTTTTTGGACCAGGATACTGTCGATCGCCTGGGCAATATATTTCTGTGCATTATAGGCGATCATGCAAACGGAAATTTTCATAATTGTTGTTTTAATTTTTTGGCTTGGTCGTTAAAGTGGCCTGACCAAAAAATCGACATCGAAATCAAAATCAGTGAAATCAGCGCTATGCTCATCGTTCATCTCAGGGGTCCATGCGGGGTTCGGCATGTTAAGCATATAAGCCTCTTCATCACCGAGGCATTGGATGGCTGCCGGTACACCTGTCGGCACTTCAATGGATCTGAATTCGTGATCCTGTCCACTGAAAAAACTTTGATAACCATCCTCTGTTTTAAGGACCACCCGCACATTCCCTTTGATACAGGTAAAAAAACCTGTGCGGACAAAATGCAGGTGCGGGCCTTTCACAGTACCGGGCAGGATACTGGTTAGGTAAACCTGCTGGGGTTCTTTTCCTTCTTTAAAGAACTTGTCGTGGATATTATAAAGCGGTACTAAAAACCCATTGACTCCGCCGTCGTCATCCTTTGTCAGAAATTTTCTGTGATCGAGTGTCCTGATATTCATAATAATTAGATCAGCGTTAAGGTTTATTAATTTTCGAATTTTTTTATGGCGTCAATGATGAGTTCAACTTGTTCAAGCGTAAGGTTCGGGTGTAGCGGGATGCTCAGCGAATCCTCATTCAGTATCTCCGAATTTTTGAGTTTTGCACTGCTCTTGTATAAAGGATTCAGGTGCAAAGGGTGATACCTTAAGGTGGTATAGATATCCTTCTCAAAAAGATAGCGGGCCAGTTTATCCCGGTTCGGCACCCGGATCACATAGGTGAAATAGGAATGCTTTTCATATTCTTCCGGGTCGGGAGGCCGAACGATCCAGGAAATATCTTTGAATTCTTTCTGATAAATATCCCAGACCTTTTTGCGGAAAGCCTGCAGTTCATCAATCTTTTCGAGTTGTGCAAGGCCGATAGCACCGGCTATATTTGTCGGCAGCATTTTAATAAAAGGTTCCAGGATATTGTACTCCCACCAACGGTTCTTTTCGCCAGCACTGGCTGCTGCTGCTTCAAAACCTGATTTACCGATCCCGCAATAACGCAGGATCTTTGCGCGCTCGATCAATTCTTTTTTCCGTGTGGTTATTCCGCCACCTTCGCCTGTAGTCAGGTTCTTCACCGCATCAAAACTAAAGATCCCCACATCCCCGATCCCCCCACAGGCTTTGCCTTTATAATAAGAATCAACTGCATGTGCGGCATCTTCGATCACCGGCAAACCAAGTTCGAGTATGGGGTCCATATCAACAGGTTTACCTGCGAAGTGAACAACCATGATCGCAGCGGTCTTTTTGGTAATACATTGCTGTACCAAATCGCGGTTTACATTCAACGTATCCAGTTCAACATCACAGAATACCGGAGTGTGACCAGCAAGCAGAATGGCCTGCGCGCAGGAGACCCAGGTAAATGCCGGAACGATGATCTCTGAATTGGGAGGCAGTTTCAATAATGTCACCGCCATATAAAGGGCGTTGGATCCACTGTCTACCATCGCGAAATTTTCGAGGCCAAGACGTTTGGAGAATTTTTCTTCGAACTCGCTCACTTTTTTTCCAAAACCCAGCCACTGGCTTTCCAGGACTGCCGACACATTCGCGATCTCTTCTTTCCCAACTTTTGAACCGAATACTGATATCATATTATTGTGTTTTTAATAAACAAATTATATTTTTTTATAGCCTCTTTGTTTAACTCCATTAAGTAATAATTACTGAAAGCTTTTTCAATGAAAAAATGATTCTTTTCATACCATACCACTGCGGGATTAGTAATGAGGACTTTACTTTGAACAGGCAAATTATCATATAAAGAAGCAGCATAAGCGAGCATCAGGCAAAATGCGTCACCCATGGTAAATACGGGCGGGCCAAATTTCAGAGCCCGGATAATATTATATGCATCAATACATCCTTCATTTTCTAATTTACGAAAACCCATACACCCTATCCCTTTCCATTCTTCACCGATCGCCAGTTCGACAATAAACATATAGTCATGTTCCTGCTTGTAAAACATCCCATACCATTTTTCCTGTTGTTCCGGGGTAATATCGTGGTTTAGAAAACAAGTTGTCTTTTTACTATTTTTCCAGGTCCGCAAATTTTCAATATCATTTTTTGAAATCGTTCTGAGTCGGGCCCCTGAATGACCCTCTAAACATAGGGTAAAATCTTTATTCGCCATATTTAAGAATACTTCTTATTTGATTCGGGATAAATAAACCGTGCCTCAAGGAGAATCATTGACCCGGTTTTAATCTAATTTCAACGTATATTTTTTTTCCCGAACCTGGATCAAGAAAATACGCATTATCAAAACCTTCGTGTGATAATGCCCGGAGTCTATCAATAAAATCTCCTGCAGAAATCTTCTCCTTTAAATCTATCTCTAAAAGTTTTTTGTAATCTTTTTTAAAATAAAGGTTCCCCTCTTCCCCAGGAAGTGTTACGCTATATTCGTTATTAATAATTTTTTCTAACCAGGCGTCCAATAATTCGATTTCCTTCTCCACTATTTTAGTATATAATGACTTTGAAGTGTCAAATATTTCTTTGTTGACAAATTCTCTTGCTATAATACCACCATGGTCTATTTCTCCATCAATCTCATGTATGGTTGCGCCTGTTTGTACCTTATTTAAGATGGAAAAAACCTGGGGAAACCATCCACGATTGATTGGATTATACCCGGGGTGTACATTAATACACTTTACTTCATTTATTAAGTCAGCCGGGAAAATCTGTTTACAATGGATTGAAAAAACTAGGTCATAATTTTTTTTAATAATTTCCACATCGTCCTTGTTTTTTAAATCCAATACCAGGATTTCAACCTCTTCTGAAATTTGGAAATTTTCTTTTTTTGAAAAGGGGCTGATTGCAAAAGAAATATTTTCGATTGAAATTTTCTTGGCTTTAACAATTTCCAAAAACTTTTTACACATCAAAACATGATCAGAAATAACCAGGATATTCTTAAACATTTTCTATTGGTATAGTATAACCGAAGTGTTTTTAATGGATGTAATCACCTGCATGGCGAAAACATTGACTGTCCCTTTTTTCACGATACTTGAACCAACTACTACTATTGTTGATTGTTTTTCATGAACCAATCGAATTTTCTTAAAGTGCTTTTGTCTAATTCCATCAGGTAATAATTATTTTCCGTACTGACGATGGAAAAGTCATTCTTTTTATACCATTCTACCGCAGGGTTCACGGACAATACTTTACAACGGACAGGAAGATCATATAATGAAGCCGCATAAGCCAGCATGGTACCGAAAGCATCACTCATCGTAAAAGAAGCGGGCTCTATTTTCTGGGAACGTATAATATTATAGGCATCTGTACAACCTTCGTCATCCAGTTTTCGGAATCCCATACACCCTATACTTTTCCATTCCCCCCCATTTTCCTGTTCTACGATGAACATATGCTCATGTTCCTGGTTTGAAAAAACAGTAAACCATTTTGTTTGTTGTTCCGGGGTAATATCCTGGTTGAGAAAAAAAGAGGTTTTATTGCTGTTCTTCCAATTGCGGAGATCCTCTATATCATTTTTAGTGATAACGCGGAGCTGCAGGTCCGGGTGTCCTTTTAAACCCAGGATAAGATTTTCTTTTTGCATGAATACTTCAATTATTTAACAAGGAATCTTTTCAATCCATCCTTGTAGCCCGCCCAAAAATAAGCAGTTGTCAATATTCCTAAAATAAAGTTTCTTTTCTTGTTCTTCAATAATTTTTCGGTCAGCCTGACATATAAAAATAATAATTTTCGACCGAAGCCCGAGGCAACTGCCCCTTTCAGGAGACTCCTGCCTTGCGCGTCCAGCCTTTTTTTCATTTCGGAAAACTTATCCAGCTCTTTGATCTCCGGGTATTTTACAAAAGCCTCTGCTGTTCCCTGACCATATTTATATTGTTGCTGCACGAGCCAGCGGATCTCCAGATGATGATTGTGCAGGGCAGAAATATGCCGGGCTTTGTAAATTGGCACCTGCATCCGGTGAAATCTTGCGATGATCTCGTATTCTTCAGCAGCGGGAACTGTCAGGTCATCTTTATAGAAATTGGTTACCCCCTTGAGTTGTTCTTTATTGACCGCGAGCAGGCCGCTGGTGATCGCATCCACTTTCTCAAAACTCCTCTCCCGGGTGATCGAATCGTAACCATATAATTGTCGTGCAAAGTGGTGAAGCGATCCGGATGAATGAGAAATAAAAGGATAGTTTCCGAATAATACGGGTCCCGGTCCTTCCTGCAGTGCATTATAAAGTTCACGGATGGTACCAGGCTCTAAAAGGATATCATCATCAAGAAAAATAACGACTGGTGCTTTTGCCTCCCGGAATCCCCGGTTTCTTGTCGCCCCAATGCCGGCATTTTTTTGAGTGATAAGCCGGAATTCGATTTTTACCGGTACCGGTCCCATATTTTCAAGTGCCTTTTCAACAGGACTAGGTGATCCATCATCAATAACGATCAATTCTACTATATTAAATCCCTCAAGGTTACTTTTGAAAAGCTGTTCAACCGTTAGTAAAACTTTGTCTTTCCGGTTATAACTGGAAATAATAATACTTATGTCAAAAACCGGGTCCATTAATTCATTTGCAATTAAAATTTCATACCCAGTTAAACAGGTAGCTGTTCAGGCACTGCAATGAAATTAAACTTTTGACTATTAAAAAATTCTTCGCCAGGAAGAGGAAGCTGGCTGCTATTCCCAAATGGAAGATCATAAACCTTATACTTGCATTCATTGAAGAAAGTCCAGATCTCTTTTCTCCCTTTTGGGCTATTAGATTCAAATACTATTAATGGATGCCCGTTTTTAATAACTTCTGTAGCACCTCTCAATACATTAATTTCGTTTCCTTCGGTATCGATCTTAATAAGGTCAGGTTGAATCTTATGGGTCTGTACATATTCATCAAGAGTAATCAACGGAACTTCTATTTTTTGCAGTTCATGGCTTCCTTTTAAAAAATCAACTTCCGAATTCACAATAGTACCCAGCCACGTCGCATCGGTTGGAAAAAAGAGGTTAACAGCTCCTTTTGTATCACCAATTGCGTAACTCTCCATATTCCCGGCCAGGTTATTTAGCTGGCACAAATTTTCAAATTGGATTTTAAGTCCCGGGTTAGGCTCAAAAGAAATTGTCCTGATTCCCTGGCTTAAAAAAAGCATACTATGTGTTCCATAGTTTGCCCCTATATCAAAAAATGTTTTTATTTTTTTATCCCTTGATAATAAATTTTCATAGGTGATTTTAACGTCTGGATCATGGGCCACGATTGAAACAGCATTATCCCAGTCCAGCCAACTACTTTCCTTTTTCAACGGAAGTACTATCTCTTTTCCCATGAAATTCACTGTCCATAGTCCATCTTCTATTGTAGTGTTAGTATTCCGGAATATCTTACAGAATATATTTTGGAAGACTACTTTCTCATCGATGTTTCGTTTGTTATACCATTTGTTCAGTTTTTCTCTTGATTTCACGCCCATTACTTTTTTACGAATAACAGATTGTGCGTATTTGTTCAAAAAACCAACTCTCCGGATTATTCTTAAATAGAATGCAGTTATTGTCATGTTATAGATAGAAATTTGAAAATAGCAGATAAAATTTCAACTTCGCAATGCTTATTAATTAGTGTCATCAATTAA
This sequence comes from Chitinophagaceae bacterium, assembly GCA_039921505.1. Classification (GTDB taxonomy): domain Bacteria; phylum Bacteroidota; class Bacteroidia; order Chitinophagales; family Chitinophagaceae; genus JJ008. Next base: position 41,892 of record JBDSBR010000035.1, on the reverse strand, counting down.
TTTACTTAATAGCCTGGCAAATGTATTTTCCTGGTTATAATTTTCAACAATAAATTTTCTACAATTATTACCGAATGTTGACCATTGACTACGATCTTGCCAAACATTTTCCATTGCTTCACTTACGTCAATGATGTCAGTAGTCCGGGCAAGCCAGCCGGTTTTGTTTTGAATGATCAATTCAGGAATGCCACCAATGGGTGTTCCTAAGGCCGGGCGGCCACAAGCCATTGATTCGATCATTGCAAATGGTGTTCCTTCTGAAAGTGATGGCATTAATAAAACATCATTTTTTGAGATTTCTTCAAATACATGCTCCGTATGTGGGAGAATTTTAATTTTTTCTTTCTCCAATCCATAAAAACCGGATAATCTTTTTAAATAGAATTCCCCAAAACCTGAAACCCCAATAAAACTTAATTGCCAATCCCGGTTCCTCCATTTGCTATTGCTGAATGCTTCCAGTAATAAATGTTGTGCCTTATCTTTTGGTGCAAACCGGCCAAGGTTAAAAAACCTGGCAACTCCCTCATCTTTAGGCAAATTGGTTTCGCTGATCTTAAAAGCCTCACTTATTATTTCATTGCGCAGTGAATTGACAGATTGGAAACTATTTTTCAATTTCACCCCGATTGCTCTTTCCAGTGAAATTCTATTCTTTTCTGATATAAAAACGAATCTTTTTGCTGATGTGGCTACTTCAGTAACGGCTTCAATTTCGTTTTGGTTTGTCAGGAAAAAATCTTCAAATCCGTGTTGTAATATCAACCAGTAAGGTATCCCAAGTTTTTTACATTGTTGTACCGGGTAGACAAGGTCCTGCAAATCGCCGAGACCCGCCACATTAAACCAGACAAGATCATACTTATCTTTTTTAATCTGGTCATACCAGGGCAACGTACGGGATTTTTTCCCATTCAGCTTATCCTGGATTTTGTAATAATTTCTCCTGGCAAAACTTACATTAAAATGTTTATAAAAACCGACCTTTGCACCCTTAATTGAAAGCATTTCTGCCTTTATTCTTGTGGTGGGGCTATCCGCCAACAAAAGATGAAAATCAAACAGCGTATGTACTCTTTTATCAGCTACAAAATCAAACCAGAAATTTTCTGATCCTGCCCAGAACGGGTAAGGGTTAAGTGTGCTGAAAAGAAGAACTTTTTTTTTCCCTGGCATATCCATTGGTCCAATACTATAAAACAGCGTTAGTTTATTTTTTTTCTACTAAAAAAACATTCGACAAGTACAAGTTGTTTGCCGAGGGTAATATTTTACTTTTCAAACTTCCCCACCCGTTTATCATGAACAGGAAGCTATTTCTTATAAAATTGCCGACAAACGACAGGCGTGATAAAAAAGGGCCATAGGCCTGGGAAAAATACAATGCCTTCATCTGGGTAATCGCTTCTATAAATTTTCCCTGTTTTTCAAACTCTATCACCTGGAAACCATTTTTTTTAAACAGGTCCTGCAATGCAAATACAGTATACCGGGCATAATCATAAGGCATTTCATGTTCGCCCCAGACAAAAGGACATGTCACCAGCATTTTTCCACCTTTCTTAAGCACCCGGTTCAATTCTTTTAGCGTGGATTCAAGATCAAAAAGATGTTCAAAAACCTCGCTACACAATACACTGTCAAAATAATTGTCAGCAAAAGGTATTGATTTACCATCATAATAAACATCTATATCCTCGTTCGCGTGATTGTGGCCGGGGTTTTCAAAATCAAGTCCTATATATTTATCCACTTTAATTATTGGCCTATAGGGTTTGCTGCCACACCCAAAATCCAGCAGCACACCACTAAGAGAGGAAGCATGTTTGGTTATTGCTGCCAGCAGGCCGCGTCGCATGTAATAAAAATGATGAGAAAAGCCGGGATTGAATTCTTTCGAAATATCGATTCGGTCCAGTTTCATTGTTTTTACCTTTCTGTATTCAACCTGTAATTAAAGCTGGTTAATATCCTGGTGTTTGAGTGGCTGGTTGTTTATTAGCCAGGCCGCGTCTTCAAAATACTGGCAAACATTGTTCTGCCAGCCCCATTCCGGTTCTTTCCGGTTTAACATCACGACTTCAAAAGAGCAGCAATCAAATTGCTGGAACTTTTGCTTGGTACGGGTTTCTGCAAGATGTACTCTTATAAAATAATTTCCCTTATACATCCTGAGGTTCTTGAATTGGAGTGTGATCGTATGGCGGCCCTGGGTGCGGAATATAGGTTGTTCCATATCAAAAATCCAGTTATACAATACCGGGTAATTCAGATGGTTCATTACCTGTACAGATAATGCCATATGCTCCATTCTTTCACCAGGTATATTCACTTCAAACTGGACAGATAAAGGTTCACCAAAAGAATGGATCATACCTTTTTCAGAGGTATGCAATTCAACTCTTGTAACGTTTGGCTTTGTAAGATCAGGAATAGCCTCATAGATATTCCCCTGGTCCTGTTTCGAAGTGTATTGGCTGATCACCACATTGGTGTTATCCATGCACCGTATAGACCCTTTTTCCAGGAAGATCGATTTTGATGTAAGTGTTGAAATGGCACTAAGGTCATGGCTGACAAACAAGACTGTTCGTCCTTCTTTTTTACTGACCTCGTCCATTTTACCGAGGCATTTTTTCTGGAACTCTGCATCCCCCACCGCCAATACTTCATCAATAACCAGGATCTCAGGTTCAAGATGGGCAGCAACCGCAAAAGCCAGTCGAACATACATACCACTGCTGTAACGCTTCACCGGTGTATCCAGGAATTTTTCTACCCCGCTGAAATCTACGATCTCATCAAATTTTCTTTTGATCTCCACCCTGCCCATACCTAATATCGCACCATTCAGAAAAATATTCTCCCGGCCTGTAAGTTCAGGATGGAAGCCTGTACCCACTTCCAGCAGCGAGGCCACACGGCCATTCAGTTCAATCCGGCCCGTTGAAGGTTCCGTGATACGACTCAGAATTTTTAGTAACGTGCTTTTCCCGGCCCCATTCCTGCCAATAATACCTACTACCTCGCCTTTCTTTATCTCAAAACTTACATCTTTCAGCGCCCAGAATTCTTCCTTTTCTGTTTGATCCTTTTCTTTTCTTACCAGTTTTTTGGCTTTATTGCTGATCACATCTCTTAAGGCAGAATAACTCCCGGTTTGTTCATGAGTAATGATGTATTTTTTTCCAACTCCTTCTGCTTTTATGATATAATCACTCATTTTTCGTTTATTCTTTTAAATTAGTTCGGTGTATTTCTTCTATTTCCCTAACGGGTCAGGTGCTTATTACTGGTAAGCCCATCCGCTTACGATGAAACTTTATTACCACGTACTCACATAATAGTAACAGGCCAAGCAGCGAGGGGTAATAAAAAGCAATAGCGTATCTCGGTTCCATAAAACCAAATATCACTGGGAACATCAGCGTCAGGATAATCAAAGGCAAAAGCAGGATCCAGCAAAATTCATTTCGTTTTCCAACTATCAGTAGGCCTATTGTGCCTGCGATCAGGACAAGAAAATAGAGTAAGGATTGCAAAAGTTTATTTGCCCATAGAAAAAGGTTGTTTTCTCCCTCCAGTGATATATAATAAGACCCGCTGTGTCCCCAAAATTTTATAGTTCGCCTTAAAGGATTTGAAAGATAATACCGGAAAGGGTGATTATTTATATACCTGCTCCTGAGCGCGGCAGCTTTAATAACAACATTATTTTCTTCACTATCAGTACGCCTTGAAAAAGTCTCAATATGCTCCATACGGATCTTTTCAAGGTCATGAACAAACACGGAATCCTTTAGTAAATAGGGGGGATATTGATATTTGCTTGTCTTGTATACAACAGGAGAATAATAGGAGGCCATTGCGGTAGGGTCCCAAAAAGTGCCACCATCTTCCCCCATTGCCGTGATTAATTTACGCACTTGTATTTCTGTAGGATAGTACCCATACCCCGCGTACACATCCTGTTGAAAGGGTATCACTCTATGAGTTACATTATAATTCCTGGCAACCCATGGCAGCATAAACAGCAATAAAGGAAAAATACCGGCGACCGCCAATTTGTGAAGTATTGTGATCGCAGGTCTTTTACGGATTAAATAAATGAGTGCAAAAAGAACTAGTATCACTATGAGATAGGGTCGTAACATAACGGCCCATGAGAAAAAAAACGAGGCAAGGAAAATGTTTCTAACTGCGTTTTTATTAAAACTATAGGCTTTCCAGTAATAAAATGTTCCCATCATAAACAGTGCTGCAGCCGCACCGTCAGGGACAGTGATAAATGTCAAGTTACTAACATAGGTACTGATAGCGCCAGCTACCAAAATAGTAAAAAAAGCTATCCGGGGAAATGCAGACAGAACAAAAGCCATGATTCCCAGGCATACGATAGCAGTGCTGTCCAGGGCAATGTTTACTACCGATAAAAAATCACCGGCAACAGCTTTCCCGGCAAACTGCCTGGCCAACCAATACGGAATCGTATAATGAGGCGCCCTTCCGGATCTCACGGTATCACCTACCTGGTTAATAAAGTAGTATTGCCCTTGTTGAATATAATTCTCCATTGCCCCGATATAAGAGCCATAGTCACCCGAGGCATATGATATTGATCCTATTTTTCTTTCCGGTTTCTGAGAAAAAATCAACTTACAATATCCATAAGCAAAAATCAGTTTGAATAAAAAAACAATTACCCAACTTATCAGAATAAGTTTTGTTGACAAGACTTTATGAATCCATTTTTTATCCATTTCAACTTATTTACACTTCTTTTATATTTTTCGACAAGCCTGACTTGCCTCCCAATAAATTACAGAAATCCACTCTATTCCTTCCCCGGATATAATAGCTTAATTTTCAGCTTCAATAAATTCTTTTGAAGATTCGGTGACAATATCACAAATGAAACGCACCTGGTCCAGTCCTAATTCATAATAGAATGGTAGCCGAAGGAGTTTCTCAGAATACTCATCAGTATGCTTTAACTCTCCCGGGGTAAAATACTTACTGTAATATTCAGACCTGTGCAGGGACTGGTAATGAAATACCGGCAAAACGTTCCTCTCCTTTAACTGTGAGATCAAAAAATCACGGAAGCCTTCTGACAGGCAAACAATATAAAACATGTGGGCGTTATTGGTAGCATAGAGCGGGATCACAGGCAGAGAAATCATCCCATATTCTTCTGTTTCTTTCAGAAAATCACGGTAGCTTATCCAGATTTCTTTCCTTTTCTGCTGAATCCGATCAATCGATTCAAGCTGGGCATACAAAAAAGCCGCAATTATTTCTGACGGAAGAAAGGATGACCCAATATCCACCCACCCGTACTTATCAATTTCACCTCTAAAGTATTTACTACGGTTAGTGCCTTTTTCGCGGATGATTTCCGCCCGTTCAATAAAGGCTGGGTCATTAATAACCAACATCCCTCCTTCCCCGGAAATAACATTCTTCGTCTCATGAAATGAAAATGCAGCAAGATGCCCGATTCCTCCAAGTGGCTTAACCGTTCCATCCGGGTAAGTATAAAAACTATCAATTGCCTGGGCTGCATCTTCGATTACAAACACTCCGTGTTTCTTTGCGATCTCCATGATTTTATGCATATCACAGGCAACACCAGCATAATGCACAGGCACAATAGCCCTGGTTCTCGGCGTAATCAATTCCTCTATCTTTTCTTCATCCATTCCCGGATGATCCTTTCTGCTATCCACAAATACAATTTTAGCGCCTCTTAACACAAACGCATTAGCCGTGGAAACAAAGGTAAAAGAGGGCATGATCACCTCATCTCCCGGTGCAATGTTAATCAAGATGGCAGCCATTTCTAAGGCATCGGTGCAGGAGGTAGTGAGAAAACATCTTTCAAACCTATATTTTTCCTCAAAAAACTCATGACATTTTTTTGTAAACATCCCATCCCCAGAGATCTTCCCGGTAGCCACTGCTTCGCTAATATATTTTAGCTCATTACCCGAGAGGTAAGGTTTATTAAAAGGTATTTTCGTATTCATTTCTTTGTAGCAACCACAAGGACACTGCTTCCGGTCCTTATATATCCGGCCTCTAATTTTTTTGGTTCGTCCTTATGAAGTTTTGCGAGGATCTTTTCTGACAGGCTTCCGGAATGGTGGCCCTTCTCGCTGGCTTTGATCTTTTCGGAAGAACGACTTCCCCGGATCTTATAAGGAAGGCAGCGTAATGTCCAAACCAAAGGAGGCAAATAAGAAAAAAAGTAAGAGGTAAAGTCGACCGTCCAGCCAGCATCCATCATCACCTTTCCGATTGTCTTACGTGTGTATCTTCTGAAATGTCCCGAGTAATCATCTACGTCCGACCATAAACTACCAAACGCGGGTGTAGTGAGGTATAATATTGATCCGGTAGGAAGGTAGGTCCGTAACCCACTTAAAAAGGCTACATCATCTTCGATATGTTCTATAACATCAAATAACCCGACACCATCAACATTTTTTCCTATAAAAGGGAAATCACTAAAGCCTACCGAATAAACTTCATCAATTCCTCTTTTGCGGGCATTCAGACAACCCGCATAGTTGGGTTCAATAAGGTAAAAAGTCTTATCGGGAAATTTCTCTTTTAAATATTGTATCTGGTATCCATTGCCACCGCCTATGTCCGCAAAATTACCTTTGAAGGGAAATTTGTTAATCAATGTTTCGATGATCCTGTTGCGGTGCTTAAACCAAAAACTGGTTTCTTCCAAATCATAAAAGAAATCATTCCCTTCATTGGGGTAGGAAAGTGCGGCGTCGCTTCCTGACGCAGTGTAAATGCCATTTTGATCCAGCCCCAATCTTTTTTCCATTACTTCTTTATCAATTTATGACATTGTTTAAAATGCCATCGCCAAGAATTTTACCCACAGCTACTGCTTCCCCGATATATTTAACATCATTACCTGATAAATAAGGTTTATTAAATGTTATTATTATTGACTCAATCATTATTTGAACCTTGTTCTGAATTTCTTTAATAAAAATCTCTCGCCTGCTTCCGTACGCATAGACCGGATACAAAGCAACCCTTTGCCACAAACTATTACGGGATGTCCACCCTCAAAAAAAATCAGTTTGCCGGGAATCCTGTTTTCCACTTCCAAATCCTCGTATAATTCAACGACATCAATACGAATCAGTTTTCCATCAATAGTGCTGGAAGCACCTGCATAAGGAAATCCAACCGCATTTACAAAGCGCTGAATCTTTTCGGCATCTTGGGTCCAATCGATCTTATAGTCCTCCTCATCCCGCCATAAACTATACGTAGCCAGACTTTCGTCCTGCTTAAGAGCAGTAATTTCTGTATCTTCTTTGACTTTCAGACATATCCTTTTCACCAGGCGAATATACCCATCGGTAATAATTTCTATGGCACGTTGAATTTTGCAAGGATATTGAATATCGAATACTTCCTGATCGATGATGGGGCCACAATCATATTTATCAGCAGAGAACAAAGCCGTAATCCCAATTTTTGTATCCCCATTAACCAGCGAAGTAACTAATGGATTAAAGCCCCTGTTTCGCGGCAATAGGGAATCATGCAATACAATAAGTTTATATTTATCTGCATCCGGAATTAGCCAGCGCCATCCAATGGCAAATGCATATTGTGTTTTAATCTCGAACTTATCTTCCTTTAAATAAACCTTGATTTTTTTACTCCGGCAAAAGCTGAGAATATCCTCGCAATAATCTTCCTTTACATTTTTATTCGTTGATGTGATAACGTTGTCAATGAATGAAGCACCAAAATCTTCCACCGCAGATTTTAATACAGATAGCCCTTTATGGCTCATTAAAAAAAAGCTTACGGTCGTCATGTAAGTAATTCAGGATTCATTAAGATTTTCTTTCTCTGAAATGATATAGATTGGTCGATTTTTTACACCTTGAAATGTTTTGCCTATATACAAGCCTATTATACCCAGCATCATCATGATCATACCACCAAGAAACCATAATGATACAATCAAACTTGTATAGCCCAAGACTTTAATTGATCCAACAAAATATTTTATAAGAACGATTAGGCCGAAAAAAAAGGCAGCGGTTGAGATAAAAAAACCTGTTCGGACAATGAGGCGTATAGGCTTTTCCGAATTAGCTAATAAAATATCAAGGGCAAGGACCAGCAATCTCCTAAATGTATAGGTTGTTTTCCCCTCTTCCCTTTCTCCATGATCTACAGAAATATGTGACTTTTTATACCCTACCCATCTTACCATTGTAGGGAAATAACGGATTTGTTCCCGCATGGAGCAGATTGTATCGATTACTTTTCGGTTATAGATACCAAAATTGGCAACTGCTGCATCTTGGTCTGTGCCCGTTAAATAGCTAAGAATTTTATAAAATGCTATTGAAAAAGTTTTTTTATGGAATGCATCCTTACGTTCTGTTCTTCGAGCCAGGACAATATCATATCCTTTCTGGGCTTCATTGTAAAGATTAATTATCTCCTTGGGTTTATCCTGTAAATCGCAATCCATTACAACCACCCATTCTCCCTTTGTAAAATCCAGCCCGGCCGTTATTGCATAATGTTGCCCGAAATTGCGGCTCAATTTTATACCCTTAACTCTTTTATCTTTCGCTGTTTCCGCTAAAATTGCCTGCCAGCTGTTATCGGGACTTCCATCTTCCACCAATATAACCTCGAAATCCTGGGTGATCTTTCCAACTTCTTCCTTCACCTGGTCGACAAGTATTGAAACTGTTTTCCCTGCCTTGTACACGGGAGATACAATTGAAATAAAGGGTTCGTTCATATACCAGGTTAACTATAAATTTAGATCATATCAGCAAAATTCTTTTCCATTTTCCTGAACTGGTAAATAGACAGCCATACCAGCAATAATGTAACCCCCAGCGAAATATAAAAAGGGTAATGCAATAGCGGGTTCGGGGCATCTTTTACAATACACCAGCGGAAGCCATCGATCACCCCTACCATTGGATTCAGTGAATAGGCCCATAGCCATTTTTCCGGTATCTGTGAAGTCGAATAGCCAACCGGTGAAATGAATAACCCAAACTGGACAATGAATGGAATGATATACCTGAAGTCACGGTATTTAACATTCAGCGCGGTAAGGTAAAGCCCCGGGCCAAAAGAAGCCAGGAAAGCCATGATCCAGAAAAGCGGCATGTAAAAGATCTCCACGGGCGGCACATACCGGTAAACGGCGAATAATAACAGCAGGATCGCGAAAGAGATGAAAAAATCTATGAAGCTGGTAATAATAGAACTAGCCGGTATGATAAGTCGGGGAAAATAAACCTTCGTGATCAGGTTCGTGTTCCCAATCAGGCTGTTGCTGCTTTCTGTTAACGCGTTAGAAAAAAATTGCCAGGGTAACAATCCTGCGAAAACAATGATCGCGTAAGGCACATTACTGTGTGTATCCATTTTAGCAACCTTGCCAAATACCAGGGTAAAAACCAGCATCGTAAGCAGCGGGCGGAGGACGGCCCATAAAACTCCTAATACAGTTTGCTTATACTTTACTTTAATATCCCGCCAGCTCAGGATATAAAAAAGCTCCCTGTACCGCCAGAGATCTTTCCAGTAATTTTTCTCTGTACGTCCCGGTTCTATTACAATTCGATGCGCCATAATAATGATTTTTCCTTTTGAACAAATTCTGCTCTATGCCCGGTTCAAAATCGCTTTAGCCACTGCTTTATAAAATCTTAACTGGACCAGGTTCTTCGGCCAGCATTTTACCGCTGCCCTGAACCTGGATCCTTTTTCCCTTATATTGTTTGAGTTGTTCAAGGCGTGGTATAGGATGATATCCGATGCATGGGCGAGGATCTCTTTTCTGCTGGCGGCAAACTCCTTACCCAGTTTTGATCTTACACCAGGTAACTGAAACCATTTTTGCTTATAGGCATCCGCTGCCATCGAAAACTGCCTGCCCAGGTCCGAATACCATTGCCCGGAATCCTTATCCGGTCTCCTGTAAACAGCTACAGGCTCATTAATGGCCATGACAGAATAATACCCCGACAGTCGTAACCACATATCCCAATCTTCAAGACCAAGCATTTTAGGGGAATTATCAAACATCCCTACTTTATCAAAACATTCCCTGCGTACGACCACAGAAGACAAAGTAATAAAGTTCCTTTTAAGCAGTTCCAGTAATACATCTCCCTGCGGGGAAGGGTGGTTGACTGTCGAGTCGCCGGTCAACTCATTATCCTGGTTAGAAAATAATACTTTCCCATACACCAGCCCACAGGATTTATCCTTGTCCAATAAGGAGAGTTGTGAATAAAAAGTTCCCGGTAACCTCCAGTCGTCATCATCCAGGAACGCTATATAGGGTGCACTGCTTGCAAGTATCCCTGCGTTGCGGGCCGCTGCTGTTCCCTGGTTCTGTTCCTGTCGTATATACTTTATCCCTGCAACGCCTTCGCAATACTCCCTCGTTTCATCCGTGGATGCATCATCTACTACAATGATCTCGCTATCCACTCCGGGGTTACGGATGCTTTCTATTGCCCTTGGGAGTAACTGGTCCCGGTTAAAGGTTGTAATGATCACAGAAAGCCTGGGCATCCGCGCTGAAATTTAAAAACCAGATCACATTTCCGGTGTAGCATATAATTCTTCAACTTGTTACCGCGGCCCTTCCGGGAATTATTTCAAGATATTCATTAAAATAACTATCAAGGTACTCTTCGAGGCAAACCCTCCAATTCCTCATCCTGTTCATCTCCCATAGGTTTAGCCGGGTGTTTATGATCTTTTCAGAAACAGGCCGGGGAGCAAAATACTCCTTCGTGAAGAAATCTGAACTCACTTCATTAAGCCGTATCTCCTTTTCTTTCCCAAGGATCCTCAATATTTCTTTTGTTACTTCCATCCGGGATGTTTCGCCGGCACAGGCCATATTATACAAACCCCAGCGCCGGTGGCCCAGTACTGTCTTAACATTAGCAGCAAAATCATCGGTATAAGTAGGCGTTCCGAATCTATCATTTACAATATTCAGTTCTTTTTTTCCCTCCTTTATCTGGCGAAGGATCTTCCCGATAAATTTCTTGTCCTTACGCGGGCCCCCGCCCATCATCCAGCCAGCACGGCAAACAAGGTGCTCTTTTTTATTTTCGGTCACATATTTTTCTCCCAGGAATTTTGACCTGGCATAATGACCCAGTGGGTTAGGGATATCCCAGTCTTCATAGGTATCTTTTGTGCCGTCGAAGATACCAGCTGTACCGATATAGAGTAACGGTATATTTATCTCGTTTGAAATGTCAACTGCATTTTTTGCCGCCAGGGTATTCGTCAGGTATGCGTCTTCTGAATTCTCTTCACAATATTCGAGATCGGTATGCGCGCCAAGGTGGAATAAATAGTGAGGTTGAAATGACAGCACATCATCGCGGTATGTTTTGACGTTCCTGAAGTCAAGGAAGCTGATCCAGCTTTCATTCACGTCAATATCAGTGACCTTTACTTCAAATTCCTTTGAAAAAAGCCGGTAAAATGCTTCTCCAAGCATTCCGCCACCACCTGCTATGTAAATACGTTCTTTCAAGATCATATCTTTTGCCAGACCCTTCTCATCAGTTTTATCCCTGGTAGTAATATCTTCTGCACCCGGCTTCGCTTTACCGTTTTCCTGTTATAAGGAAGGGCACAGGGTATTTTACTAAAAAAATCAACCCGGTTCCTTACCAGGGCAAGCCGGTAGTCTTCATAAAGTTTTACCAGGTCTGGCCGATCAGTAAAACTATACCGGTTATAATACCTGGACAACTGGTCCGGGTGTTTTATATTCCATGAGCTAAAATGATATATCACCAGCCTTTCCCCGGAACCAAGCATTATGTTGCCGTTTTCTTCATAAGAACTTATCGACCGCTCATGAAGATTCCAGGCAGCCATATTATACCCCGGGTGTAAAAGGGTATGCACTTTTTTAAAAAAAAGCGGGACCAGGTTAAACCAAATCTGGTCGGTAAAATAGCCATTTGCCGGATCAATATGGCCGAACTGGCTTGTTCTTTCACCCCACCAATTTAAGAAACTATTTGTATTGGTGGTATGGGGCTTCAGGGCAAAGAACCCGAGATTATAAGTTCCATAGTTCAGTGCCAGGTTCTCAAACGGTACCTGGCCGTCAAGAGGTAAGGGCTGCAAAAAATGTGGGGTGATGATGATATCCTGGTTTTCAAGCAATTGATCTATAACATCCAGCCTGTCATAAACGACCATATCGGGGTCAATGTAGTAAAGCTTGCTGGCTTCGGCAAAGCGGTCCTGCAGGTAACGGATCACAAAAGGCCGGAGGGATGTACTTAGCTCGATCACATTATAGCGATCCAGCAGTTCAGCAAAACCGGGGATGATCTTTTCATCCGCGACAATTACATCGGCGGGTGCGAAAATGGAATAGTCCACCGAAGCATCAGGAAGGTCAACCAGGAATATAAACGTTCCTATTTCCGGGTGATGCACCCGGAGCGAATCCAGCATTGTCTTGGTATGTGCCAGGAAACTATTACTGCAAATGGTAAAGGCGATCGTCATTTCAAATACTTACAGCTTTTGCCAGTATACACCATCCTCATCGATCGGGATAATGGCTTCGGTAATATTATTCGTTTTACGAAAATCCTGGACTGCGAGACGACAGCCTTCCACGGAACCCCAGTCGTCAATAATGATATAACCCCCCGCAGATAATTTAGGATATAAATGTTGTAAAGCATCCATGGTTGACTCATACATATCCCCGTCAAGGCGCAACACCGCTAATTTCCTGATCGGTGCTGACGGTAGCGTATCCTTAAACCATCCTTTTAAAAATTGAACCTGCTCATCAAGCAAACCATATTTTTTAAAATTGTCTTTGACCGTGTCCAGCGATACCCGCAGTTCATCAAACGTGTATAACTTATCATCTTTATCGGCGCTGTATTTTTCCGCATCCGGCCGGGGCAGGCCTTCAAAAGAATCCGCTGCCCATACGATCCGGTCAGTGATCCCGTACGCTTTTAATATCCCCCGCATAAAAATAACGGTACCACCGCGCCAAACGCCCGTTTCAATGAGGTCACCTTCCACCTTTTTATTAATAACATCAATCACACAGTCCTGTACATTGGAAAGACGTTTGTACCCTATCATGCTTTCCGCATGCAAAGGCCAGTCTTTGCCATTCAACCTGTCAGCAGCGTTACTCGAAACTGTTTCACAGATCTCCAGTTTTCGCTTTTCCAACGATTGAAAAAAACGAAGGAGCGGTCTTACCCCCCAATTGATCTTTTTTCCTGTTATGGCAGGGCGGTAATCCACCTTACCCGGCCGGTGGAAATCGATGATCGTTTTTTTTAATAGTTCCAGGTAAAGTAATGGAAGCTCTGCCATGAAGATCAATCTTGGAACGAATGCGTTGTAGTTAGAAAAACATCCCCGTAATCTGCTTTTGAAAAACGTGTGATACGGGAATTATTATCAATGACCTCGAAATTACAGACACCGTATAATAAATCAAATGCTTCGATATTCGGGGTGATCACAGACACATCAAATGAAAAGGTTCCGGGTGTTAAAAAATCCGCGGGGAGGTTAACCATGATGCTGATCCCGTTGTGTTTCATCGCCTGCTCACGGGGGATCTCCACGTAATCAAGGCCTATTCTTTTATTGTACCGGTTCTGAACAGCGAATGCCAGAAACAATCCCGGTGCCCATTTACCAATGATAATTGTAAAACGGATAGTTACTGGTTCGTCATGCGCGTAGGAGTAGCTTTCCTGGCCGCTTTGATTGAACAATTTCATCTCCCTGATATAATTCAGGCTTTTAGGAGCGGGAGAGCTATATCCTTTACCGCCACTATGGGATTCGAGATATTTCTTAATAATTATTTCTGTAGTATCGAAACCCGTTACGCGGCCTTCGTTGAGCAGGACCGTTTTTTCACAAAGCTGGGCGATACTGCCAAGATCATGACTGACAAAAAGCACAGTTCTTCCATCATGTTTACTCACCTCGCTCATCTTTCCCAAACATTTCTTTTGAAATTCCGCGTCTCCTACGGCCAGCACTTCATCCACGACCAGGATCTCTGGTTCGAGATGAGCAGCTATAGCAAAAGCAAGGCGCACATTCATCCCGCTGCTGTAATACTTAACGGGAGTGTCCAGAAATTTTTCCACCCCCGAAAAATCAACGATCTCATCAAACTTACGCCTGATCTCCGCCTGGCTCATCCCGAGGATCGCGCCATTTAAAAAAATATTTTCCCTCCCCGTCAGTTCCTGGTGGAAACCTGTGCCTACTTCAAGTAGGGAAGCCACCCTTCCATTGATCGTTGCTTTTCCTTCCGTAGGTTCCGTTATCCGGCTTAGTATCTTTAATAAAGTGCTTTTCCCGGCACCATTGCGTCCAATGATTCCCACCGATTCTCCTGCTCCTACTTCAAAATTGATATCCTTCAGCGCCCAAAATTCTTCCCTTCCAGGTAATAGCTCGCTTTTCCCACGAACCATCTCCCGGGTAGACCGACTAACAGTTTCCCGGAACGTAACGGGCCTGTTTGTTTTTTCATGCTGGAGGATATATTTTTTTCCTAACCCTTCAACCTTTATGACGGGAGCATTCAAAATCTAGGACAAAATGGAGTTATATAAATATTCGTATTCACTGATCATTTTTTCAACCGAAAAATATTGCCGCGCCCTCTCCCTGTTATCCCGGCCTGCTTGTTTTCTTTTCCCGGGGTCATTGATCATGTCGATAGCGAGTGTAGCCAGCGCATCCTTATCACCAAACTTCACCAATGTTTTTTTAGATCCCAGGATCTCTTCCAGCGCTCCCGTATCATAACCCACTACCGGCAAACCCATACTCATTGCAAATGGCGTTACCTGGCCGAAGCTTTCATCGTGTACCGGGGCAATGACCAGGCTCATCTTTTTATAATAGCCCGGCAAGGCTTCATAGCTGATGAACCCGGTGAAAATAAAATTATTTTCCAGTCCCTCTTCCTTTACCCGGCTCTTATAGTGGTCCAGGTAAAACCCATCCCCGATGATATAACAAAGCACATCGGGCTTCTTCCTGGCAACGGTAATAAAAACCTCTATCGCTTCCGGGTTCAGTTTATCGGTGTCTAACCTGTATACCATGCCGATTGAATTGCCCGGGAAAGGGTGGTCCGCGGGACAAGTGAAATGAGTAAGGTCAGAACCGGGATAAATAACAGAAGAGGCTATTGGACTGTTATTAAATTGCTTCCTGACATATTCGCTTACAAAAACATTGTGTACAACTGCATCACTTTCGAAAGGTGAAGTGGGCACATTAATATTCTGTATTACTTTTATTTTCAACTCTTCGCAGACCTGGAATATAGCCCGGTACCATAAACCAAAATCGAAATACCGGTGCACAGGTCTTACCCAATAATGGATATGCACGAATGCCGGTCTCTCTTTTTCCAGCTGCTCAAACAAGGAGGGCATTTGCGCAAGAGAAAATTCCGAGATGGACAGTGGCTGGTAGGGTAAGGGTTTGGGATGATACGGGACAATAATGTGATGAAAGTATTTATCAGAGGTCCTCTCCACTATGTCGGCGATCAATTGACTGGTGCCGCCGATAACAAAGTTTCCATTGAAATGAAAGATCTTTGTTTTTTCCGGGTGAGGCTGGTACCTCAGTAAGCGTGGGGGAACAAGGCTCTTCTTCGCCGCACGCCGGTTGAAATACAAATGACCCCTTAAAAATAAAGATGAAATTTTCGCCAGTAATTTTCTCATCCGTTTTGCAGTCTTCCGGCTAAGTTCCTAAGTCGCTGATTCCCGTATATCATGCACCAATTGAATAGAGGGAAGCACTTCATGAATACTAAAACCTCTCCCATTAAGAATTTCTTCATAAGAGCGGGTATGCAGCCCTTCATTTACCTCACTGAATTCAAACATTTCTTCATCAAGTGTCAGGGATCGAAATACTTTTTTTCCTTCTTTTTTTATTTTTTCCGGCAGTTCAGCAGGATCAATGCTTAAGAACCAGTCTACCTCCGCTTTTTCAAGCAGAAGACGACCTGCTGCCCTATCTCCTGTATGCTCCAATACCACATTCTCCCGGACATCGCCGAATATCCATAATAGCATGTCGAAAAAATGTATACCGATGTTGGTAGCAATGCCACCGCTTTTGTGAATATCTCCTTTCCAGCTGCTATGATACCAATGTCCCCGGGCAGTGATATACCGCAGGCTGACCTTGTATTTTTTTCCAGCGGGATCTTTCTTAATTTTTTCCCGCAACGCTTCAACGCCAGGTTGAAGCCGCAATTGCAGTATCGTATTCACCCGGCGGCCTGTTTCTTTTTCTATATCGATCAGTGCATGTGCATTCCAGGGATTCAACGTCAGCGGTTTTTCGCAGATCACATCGGCACCGACACGGAGTCCAAAGCGGATATGTGCATCATGGAGGTAATTGGGTGAACAAACGCTTACATAATCCGTCTTTATTCCCTGCCTTTTTAATTTTTCAATATGACGGTCGAAGCGTTCAAACTCGGTAAAGAAATCAGCCTCGGGAAAATAACTGTCCAGTATCCCTACCGAATCATGCTTATCCAGGGCTGCCAGTAAATTATTACCGGTATCTCTTATCGCTTTCATATGCTTTGGTGCGATATATCCACCTGCTCCTATGAGAACAAAATTTTTTACCCCTTCCTTCATCATTCAATTATTATTATCAATTTTATTTCTCCTTCCCTTAAAGGGAGGTGGTCGGCATTCCCCGGTGGTATCTCACTTGATGGGTGGGGTATTTCTCCTCCCCTTAAGGGGAGGTGGTCAGCATTCCCCGGTGGTATCTCACTTTATTGGTGGGGTTTAAGCCTGTCTGTAAACCCTATTGTTTTCAATCCTGTACTCCTGCCCGCTTTCGGGGCATACAGCTTTTCCCTCTTCAAAAACCAGTTTATGACCATATTCGCTTACCCATCCTGTTTGACGGGCAGGGTTGCCAGTTACAACTGCATAAGCTTGTACGGGTTTCGTGACAACAGCACCGGCACCGATCATTGCATATTGCCCGATCTCGTTGCCGCAAAGGATCGTTGCATTAGCGCCGATACTGGCGCCTTTTCTTACTATGGTCTGTATAAAATTATCCTTACGGCTTATCGCGCTGCGGGGATTTAATATATTCGTAAATACCATAGAAGGCCCGAGGAACACATCATCTTCACAAATAACACCTTCATAAACAGAAACATTATTCTGCACTTTTACATTGTTTCCCAGTCTCACCGCTGGAGCTATGAAAACGTTTTGGCCGATATTGCAATGCTCGCCGATTTCGCAGCCCGGCATAAGATGGCAGAACTGCCAGATCTTTGTACCAGATCCAATCCTGCATCCTTCATCAATGATCGCTGTGGGATGTGAGAAAAAATTCATTTTGATTTTCATTCCCCGGACTAAAGTCCGGGGCTAAGTCCGGGGCTATTAGAATAATTCAGGTTAAGGACACTACTTTCTCATTTCTTATTCCTCATTCCTTATTTCTTATTTCTACTGCTTTAACAACCCTTCAAGATACTTCCCGTACCCGCTCTTGGCCAGTTGCGTCGAAAGTTCCTGCAACTGATCTTTATTGATGAACCCGTTTCGGTAGGCAATTTCTTCGATGCAGCCGATCTTGTTACCCTGTCTTTTTTCTATCACCCGTACAAACTCGCTGGCATCACTAAGCGAATCAAAAGTACCCGTGTCCAGCCAGGCCGTACCCCTGTCCAATAAAGCTACTTTGAGTGTTCCGTTCCGCAGGTATTCCCTGTTCACATCTGTGATCTCGTATTCACCGCGGGCAGAAGGTTTTAAATTTTTAGCGATTGATACAACTGAATTATCATAAAAATAAAGTCCCGGAACAGCAAAGTTTGATTTGGGGTTGGTTGGCTTTTCTTCGATCGAGATGGCATTCATTTTCTTATCAAACTCTACAACCCCATATCGTTCGGGATCAGATACGCGGTAGGCAAAAACATAGCCGCCGTTGATATCCGTCAGGTTTTTTAATTGTATCCCAAGACCCATCCCATAAAAAATATTGTCCCCCAATACCAGGGCTACTTTATCGTTGCCGATGAAGTCAGCGCCGATCACAAAAGCCTGCGCCAGGCCGTTGGGCACTTCCTGTATGGCATACTCAAACCGGCAACCCACGTGACTTCCATCACCCAATAAACGCCTGAACTGTGGGTTATCTTCGGGTGTCGTAATGATCAGGATCTCATTTATTCCCGCAATCATGAGCGTGGAAAGCGGGTAATAGATCATTGGCTTGTCATAGATCGGCATCAGTTGTTTACTGATGGCCTTAGTGATCGGGTAAAGCCTGGTGCCGCTGCCTCCTGCTAGAATAATACCTTTCATGGCTGTTTTTTTTGAGTTAGCCGGTTAAAATATTCAACATATTTATTCTTCCATGCGTCAACTGAATAATGATCAACTACTGTTTGCCTGCCGGCGGCACCCATCTTTATCCTGTCCTCTTTATTGTCCACCAACCTAGAGATATCGTTTACCCATTCATCCTCTGTGGCCGGGAGGTAGCCGTTCACGCCATTTTGGATAATTTCTGTATTGACCCCAACGGGTGACATCAACGTAGGTATCCCGAGCGCCATATACTGCAATCCTTTTAAACCGCATTTTCCTTTTGCCCATTCATCATCCGGTAAGGGCATCACCCCAATATCTATTTTAGCAAGGTCCTCCAGTTCTGTTGTTGATACCCATGGTTCTCCCTGTGTCTCAAGTTCCTTGCAATAATAGCCTGGATCACCAATGATCTTGAACTTTACTTTCGAACCATATTTTTCCTTTATTCTTTTAAGCGAGGGTATAGCTAACGCAAAATGCTGGATCGTAGAAAAGCTGCCACTCCAGCCGATACAAACAGGGCGCTCCCCTTCTTCTTTTTTCACCGGAACATATACTGCAGTATCAATCGTTGTCGGGACAATGACAATGTTCTTATTGAATTGGGCCGCATAGTCAGCCAAATATTGGTTACCGGCAAATATAAGATCGGAGAGCCTGATGATCGTTCCGGTTTTCCCTGCATTTTTTAAAAATGAAAGCCTTTTGTTAGCTTCGGAAACACCCTGGATCCATATCGCGTCATCAAAATCAAATATGATCTTCGCACCGGAACGGGCAAATCTTTTTTCAAAAAAAGTAGAGCCGGTCATTAATGCATCCCTGAAAATGAAAATAATATCATACTGCTTCATCCCGAACCAGTCACCGGTCCTTTTCAATAATGTTTTTGAATAGATCAGGAACTTTTTAAGGAATTTTCCTTTTGAATAAAATGTCCTGTCCTCCTTTTCATTAAGGAGGTATGACATCTTGCAGTCAAAACCGTTTTCCCGGAGATGATCCAGGTATTGCTCAAACCGAAAACGTTGTCCCGGTGAACGTCCCGGCCGGTGGTGGCAGATAATAAGTACTTTCTTCATAGGAATGCCTGCTACTGGATCGTTGCTTTTTTTACAAGGTTCCAGCCATCCGGCAACTTTTCAGTGATCTCGATATTCTCAAATTCCTGGCCTTGCCTCGCCCCGGTTTTTTTGGCCCAGGCGGCCATCCTGGCTATACCTTCCTGTAAAGTGATACCCGTAGGTTCACCAAAAACTTGTTGGGCCTTTGCATGGTCGGAATATGCATGCAATACTTCATTGCGGGCTGAAAGATGATTGATATCTGGCGCGACTCCGAATTCATTGCAAACAACAGTAGCCAATTCATTAACCGTATAAGGCTTATCAGCGCCGATATTGAAAACCTGGTTTTGTGCTCCGGGTATATTGACGCAGTTTGCGATTGGGATCGCTACGTCATCTATATAGCTGAAAGCGCGGGTCTGTGTTCCATCTCCGAAGACCGTTAATTTCTTTCCTTGCATGATCTGGTTCATAAAGATCCCGATCACGTTACGGTATTTGTCACCGATGTTCTGGTTCTCCCCATATACGTTATGCGGACGGAAAACGACATAGTTCAGACCGAACATTTCGTGCGCGGAACGGAGATCGAGCTCAACAGCGTATTTTGAAACCCCGTAAGGATCTTCCGGAACCGGCGTCATCTCTTCTGTCATTGGTAATTGTCCTTTGCCATATACAGCAATAGAAGAAGTAAACACAAAACATTTTACTTTTTGTTTTACAGCTTCATTAATAAGATTGATGCTCCCGATAAGATTGGTATTATAATTATACCTCCGTATAAAGTGGGACAGTCCTTCCGCTGCATAGGCGGCCAAATGGTAAATATAATCGAAGCGATGAGTAGCGAAAAGGTCGCTGATAAATTTCTCATCCGTTACACTTCCTTTAATAAATGTGGTGCCTTCAGGTACATGGTCTTCAAAACCCCCACTGAGATCATCCAATACGACAACCTCGTGTCCCATTCCGAGACAGTGACGTGCTACATGTGAGCCAATAAAACCCGCGCCCCCGGTAATTAATGATTTTGGCATAATATTTATTTTATGGCTGGTATTGTGTTTTATAATACTGCTGGTATTCCCCCGATGTCACATGCCTGAGCCATTCCGTATTTTGAAGATACCAGTCAATGGTCTGGCTTAAGCCTTCTTCAAAAGTTACAGAGGGTTTCCATCCGAGTTCTTTATTGATCTTGGAGGCATCAATAGCATAGCGCCTGTCGTGGCCGGGGCGGTCTTTTATATAAGTGATCAGTTGTTCACTGGTGCCTGCTGTATTACCCAGTTTTTTATCCATCTGGGTGCAAAGCAACTTCACTAAATCTATATTCTTCCACTCGTTAAAGCCGCCGATATTGTAAGTATCACCCGTTTTCCCTTTATGGAAAACGAGATCGATCGCTGCTGCATGGTCTTTAACAAACAGCCAGTCGCGGGTGTACAAGCCATCGCCATAGACCGGCAACGGTTTTTTTGTAAGTATATTATTAATAAAAAGCGGGATCAGTTTCTCGGGGAAATGATTGGGTCCATAATTATTTGAGCAATTGCTGATCACGACCGGTAAATCGTAAGTATCGTGGTAAGCTCTTACAAAATGATCGCTGGCAGCTTTGGAAGCGCTGTAGGGTGAATGCGGATCGTATTTTGTTTCTTCGGTAAAAAGGCCGGTGTCCCCCAATGCGCCGTATACTTCATCGGTGGATACATGGTAGAAGCGCTTAGAGTTAAGGTTTGAGGTTTGAGGTTTGAGGTTTGAACTCCACAATTTCTTAGTTGCGTTTAATAAATTTACCGTTCCGATCACGTTCGTGTACACAAAATCAAGGGGAGATAAAATAGAACGGTCCACATGAGATTCTGCCGCCAGGTGAATAATACCATCAGGCTGGTAGGTTGTGAAAATAGTTTCAAGTTTTGCGGGATCCAGTATATCAGCTTTCTCAAAATGGTAATTGGGAAACTGGTCTATATCGCGAAGGTTTTCCAGGTTGCCTGCATAAGTGAGGGCATCCAGGTTGATTATTTTATAATCCGGGTATTTTGTAACGAATAAGCGCACTACATGTGATCCTATAAAGCCGGCACCGCCAGTGATGATGATTGTTTTTTTAGGGGAAGACATTTATACTGGTTGAGAGTTAGTTGAGAGTTGAGAGTTTAGGGTTTAGGGTTTAGGGTTTAGGGTTTGAGTTTGGAAAGCGCAGCATTTCTTAGTGCAGCTGTTTTAGAAGTTAAATTTTCTATGAGCCCTCGTCCTTCCGTAAGCTGTACGTTGGCAATAAACTCCATGTCATTAGAAATGATCAGTTGATTAAGCACTTCAATCAGGCTGCTATAGGCCATTTGATAAAAATGTGCCTGGTCTTTTGGTGTTTTCCGTGCACTTCCTTCTGCCAGGTTTGATACAATTGAAACCGAAGCCCTCCGCAATTGGCTCGTTAATCCATATTTTTCTTCAGGTGGAAAAACCGAAGTCATTTTATAAACCCAATTAACAAACTTCCGGGATTCAATCCAAACATCTAATTTCTCAAATGAATAAACATGTGGCATACACAAAACACTAAACCCTAAACCCTAAACCCTAAACTTTTTTTGTACCACTCCAGCGTTTTCTTCAATCCTTCCTTTACCGTTATCCTGGGGTCATAACCAAGCAACTGCTTTGCTTTTGATATGTCTGCGAGACTATGTTTTACATCACCTGCACGTTCGGGTCCGTGTATAGGTGTGAGTGTTGTGCCTGCTTCTTCCCTTAGCCCATCAAACAATTCACTCAGCGAGGTTTGTTCCCCGCAGGCGATATTGTATACCTGGTTCACTGCTTGTTTATCGGCTGTAAACAGGGCAAGTATATTTGCCTGCACCGCGTTATCTACAAAAGTAAAATCCCGGCTGTGACTGCCATCCCCATTAATAGTTGGCGCTTCATTTTTCAGCACCGCTTCGGCGAAAAGTGGTATTACAGCCGCATAGGGACCAGCGGGGTTTTGTTTTGGTCCAAAAATATTAAAGTACCGCAGCCCGATCATCTCGATATTGTAAAGACTTGCGTAAACAGCAGCATATAATTCATTCACATATTTTGTAACGGCATAGGGTGAGAGCGGCTTCCCGATCCTGTCTTCTACTTTGGGCAGGCCCGGGTGATCACCGTAGGTAGAGGAACTTGCAGCATACACGATACGTTGTATATTTTTTTCTTTAGCAGCTGTAAAAATATTGAGGGTACCGGTAATATTGACGTCGTTGGTCGTCAGGGGATCTTTGATAGAGCGTGGCACAGATCCCAGTGCAGCCTGGTGAGTTACACGATTCATTCCTTCACAGGCTTGCAGGCACAATTCATAATCCCTGATATCTGCCAGCTGGAATTCAAATTTCGGGTGCCCATTGAACTCTTCAATATTTTGGGCAGCGCCGGTAGCTAGGTTATCCATTACCCGGACCTTTTCCACACGTTCATCCTGTAATAAAGCCCCCACAAGGTTAGACCCGATAAAACCGGCGCCGCCGGTGACTAATATTCGCATGAAAGATTAACTATTTTTTGTTCTATTGCCTGAGAACCGGTTGAGGAATCTTTCCAGGGCGGATTTTGGCGGAGTTTCTTCTTCGTAGTAACTGCCGTAACCGTAACCATAGCCATAGCCGTAGCGGCCATAACCATAGTAACCATAACCGGCTTTCATTTTTACATCATTGATGATGATCGAGACCTTGGGTAATTTGTTTTCCGTATAAAACTCATCGATCAATACAACTTGTTTTTTGAAAGTATGGCCTTGTCGCACGAGGTATAAGGTACAATCAGCAAACTTGCTCAGTGTCATGGCATCGCTTACCATTCCCACCGGAGCCGTATCAACAATGATGACATCGAAATTGGCCCGCAGCCAGGTGAACATGTCTTCGACTTTCTTGTCCAGTAGTAATTCAGAAGGGTTAGGAGGTATAGGCCCGCAACCTAAAATAAAAAAATTCTCCTGCTCGGGTACGGGTTTGATCAGTTCTTCCAGGCTGGCCTTACCTACGAGGTAATTGGTAATACCCGGGCCTTTCGCCATCCCAAGCCCTGAAAGTACTTTTGGCTTGCGTATATCAAACTCCAGGATCACGGTTTTCTTTCCGGCCAATGCCATTACTGAAGCCATGTTGGTGCTTATAAAAGATTTACCCTCACCGCTGAAAGAAGAAGTTACGAGGATAACTGATTTATCCACCTTGGTAAGGATATACTGGAGATTGGACCGAACGATCCGGAATTGTTCCGCTACCATGCTGCGGGTGGTCTTATTTACGATCAGTGTTTTGTTGGAGAATGAATGACCTACTTCCCCCAGGATCGGCGCTGATGTTATCTTCTCAATATCAAAACGGGTACTGACCTTATCATTAAGCACCTCGCCGGCAAATACAACTAGCGCGGGGATTGCTAAACCGGCCAGCATTGCCATGATTTGTATAGAACGGCGGTTGGGCTTTACCGGCGTATTGGATACATAAGCATTCTCTACGATCTGTACATTAGCGATAGTCGAGGCTCTCGAAATAGCCGTTTCTTCTCTTTTCGCTTGTAATATATTCACCAGCGCCTGTTTATTATCGACCTGGCGTTTTAATTCATAATAGCCTCTTGCTTTGTAGGGAATAATTTTTAATTGTGTTTCAGTTAATTGGCTATTATGCTGGAGCGTAGTAATAGTTCGATTGTATGATTTTTTAATATTAGTAATGTTCTCAAGAATACTTTGTCTTATTTTTTCAATTTGCTGCTTATTTTCCAGTACAAGCGGGTTACCTTCCGGCACATTACTATCCAGCAATTCCTGTCTCTTTACCTGCAACTGATTATAAGCACTGATCAATTCATTCAGCGTAGCGTCACTTAATGTGAAAGAAGAGGGAACCACTACCTGGTCAAATTCGTTTTTTTTATTTCTTAAATAACCTTCAATACCTTCTGCGATCACAATCTGTAATTGCTGCTCATTAACGGCTTTATCAGCTTCACTGAGATTAGCGAAGTAATTGGTACTTTGTGCTTCAATATCGATCAAATTATTTTCCTGAGAATAGCGAAGTAACATACCCTGCACACTGTCCAATTCTCTTTTTATTACGCTCAACCTGTTATCAATAAAGTCGAGCATCTGGTCCGCTGTCTTATTCTTTAACTCTTTGGTATAATCGCCATATTCATCCAAAAGATTATTAACTACATCCGCGCCGAGGTTAGGATGAGTGCTCTGCATAGTGATATTCAGAATTCCTGTACCTACCGATTTTGGCGTGACCTGTAAGGACCCGGCATACAAGGCAGCAGCAACTGCAGTGGGTTGATAGTCGATCGTATAATCTTTGGAAACCGGGCCAACCCCCTGGCGAATTAGACGGAATGTCCCAAACTGGTTCTTGAAATACCTGTCAAAACCGATAACAGTATTATCGTTGTTAACCTTAAATGCCTGGTCATTGACAAATTTTATCTTCAGGGTAAAAGCCTGCGATGAATCAGTGATTTCGGTGGCCTCGATCAAAAAAGGGCCAAATTTATAAATATTGATTGTTTTGATCTTCCCCTTCACATAGTAGCTGTACTGGAGATGCAATTTTTCGACAACCCTGGACATGAGTCCTTTGGATTTTAATACTTCAATCTCGTTCTGGATATTTTGGGATTTACCACTCCCTCCACCTCCAAATATATCGTCAAACTTATCTCCCCTTGCATTGGGCAAATCTGACTTTATGATAAGAGTACCGGTGGTACTATAGATTGGAGTAGCATAACGCAAGTAAGCATAAGCGCAGAGCAAAGCAATGGCTACCGACAAAACAAATATGGGCAGGAAACGAACATATTTATAAAACAGGTCACGTAAGCTAAGGCTCCATAGTTCACTCTTGGTGGTTTTTAACGATTCTTCCATCAGTTTTTACAGTTAGTACTATGTAAGTACCTTAATTTTTTATGAAGATATTTGCCAGCGTGGCAACAATAGTTACAAGCGAGAAGGCATAGGAAACTTTCTGGATCACCCTTGCCTGGTCTTCATCGTTTAATTTCCTGTTTGTTTGTTCAACAACGATCACATCATTCTGCATGAGGTAGTAATAAGGAGAATCAAATAGGTCCTTCGAAGAGAGATCTACGATCCCGATCTCTCTCTTGCCATCAATCTCGCGTAATACTTTCAGGTTGGTTCGTTTACCATAATCAGGAATCCCCCCCGCCAAGCCCACGGCTTGAAGTATCGTTATGCTTTCACCGGGAATCTTTATCACACCCTGTTGACCAACCTGTCCCAGCATTGTAATTTTCAATTCTTTAAACCGAATTACAACAGTAGGGGATTTTAATAATTCAACCGGTTCGGTAAGTCTTTGCTTGATCTCAGCGGCGAGCTGTGATTTGGTTAATCCTTCTGCATGAATAGTACCCAGGCGATGGTGTTCGATATTTCCATTCAGATCCACCAGGAAACCACTACCCTCGGTAGCTCCTGCGATTATAGGTTGGTTATAGATCTGGTCAGCTTGAAGATTTGTACTAAGGCTGCTGATCTGTATTGACAAAAGGTCGTTTTTCTGTATCCGTAGTTCCTGGATCTTCACATCTTTACTAACCGTGGAATCGGTCACATGCTCCAGGTAATAAGGCAGCCTTTTAACGGTGCCGCAGGAAAGAAGATACAGGGGAAGTATTAACAATAAAAATAACCGGTGGAATTTCATTAATACGATTTTTAAAATAAACCGCAGCGCTTGCTGGAACAGTTGGTCTGATTTATTTGGATGCTGCCGAAGTTAATTTAGTTCTGTCAATATATGCTATCAAAATATACCCAAGACTGTCGATAGCTACCCGTGCAGTTTTATGCCGCAGGTCCAGCACCCGGCCTTCCTGGTCCATCAGGGTACCGTTGGTGATACGCACCCGCTGGTTCACTTTCAGTTCTACCGGTCTTGCTTCCACGTTCTCGTATTCATCAAGGAATCTTTTAATCGCCGTAATCTCTTTTTCTTTTATCACCGCGGGCTTTCCATCCCAGTAAACAAAATTAATCGCCCCGTTCGTCATCCGCACTGCGCTGCGATCCTGGTCATTCACTTTCACAAAAACATAGGATTTAAATAGGGGTTCTTCGATGATCTTTACGCGATCACTCCACTTACGCCGCACTTTGTTCAGCGGGCAATAGCTCTCTACCCCTTTTTCTTTCAGAAGCTGGTCTACTTTTTTCTCCCACCTTGGCCGTGTATACACGGCTAACCATTTACGACTCAAATGATGAATTTTTTATATAGCTTCGCCATCTTAGTCACATAAATGAGATTTATATGACTAATTATCAATCAATTAGGCCATAGTGTCACTGACAAAGACCTAATTTTGCCAGCAAATATAGGACAAGATGTGAGTGGAAAGAGAATAAAATGTGCAGATTTTGAAGGATTTACCCCCCATGAGATTTTAAATACTGAAGTAGAAATAACCCATGATTTATACCTAATCCTTCGTCTTGCCAATTCAATCTTCCCGCTTTGCATTCTTCAATTCCGGTTCCCCTATTACCAAGGTTTATGCCGGACAATCCTTACATTTAATTTATTAAACAAATTGCTTGAACCAACGCTTTTACTCCCTCGATGTTTTCCGTGGCGCCACGGTATGCTTGATGATACTGGTAAATAACCCGGGCTCCTGGTCGGCTATTTATGCCCCACTGGAACATGCTCCCTGGCACGGTTTGACACCTACCGATCTTGTTTTCCCTTTCTTTCTTTTTGCAGTGGGGAATGCCCTGGCTTTTGTAATGCCAAGGATGGAAGCCGCCGGGGACGCGGTTTTCTGGAGAAAAGTTCTGAAAAGAACGGCATTGATATTTGCCGTGGGTCTTTTTCTTAATTGGTGGCCTTTTGTAAAATGGGCCGATGCAGGGTTGGTTTTCAAGCCCTGGGTTTATACGGATGCCAAGGGAAATTTGCAGGGAGTGAGGATTCTCGGGGTACTACAACGTATCGCACTTTGCTACTTCTTTGCTTCCGTGATGATTTATTACCTGAAACCGAGAAAGGCTTTCTACGCAGGTGCTGTTCTGCTCTTATTATACTGGATGTTTTGTTATGTGGGCAATCCTTCCGATCCTTATAGCCTGGCGGGGTGGTTTGGAACGGACCAGATCGATAAAAAGATCCTGGGCGTGGCTCATATGTACAAGGGTGAAGGGCTTGCTTTTGATCCCGAAGGACTGGCAAGTACGCTCCCCGCTATCGTCCAGGTGATCTTTGGATACCTCGTAGGCGATTATATCCAGAAGAAAAGTAAAGAACCTATACAACAGCCGGGAAACCTTCCTGTCGCGATCCCGGGGATAGGCGCAACCGGACTGCATCCTATGCTGAATGGGTTATTTGTTGCCGGGGTGGCGATGCTTCTCACCGGCTTTTGCTGGGATATGGTTTTCCCGATCAATAAAAAAATATGGACCAGTTCTTACACAGTTTACACAACCGGCCTGGCGATCATCACGATTGCCACAATGATCTATATGATCGAGGTAAAAAAGATCCGGGGCGGCTTAGCCCGTTTCTTTGATGTGTTTGGAAAGAACGCTCTCTTCGTCTTTGCGCTCAGCGCTTTTTTACCCAAAGGACTCGCATTGGTTCGACTGGGTGATGGCCTCAATCCCTGGAACTGGTTATATAAAAAGGTACTGATCCATACGCCCGGGGCCAAAGAAAACGGTTCTTTATTATATGCCCTCTGTATCATCACATTTATGTGGGCCATTTGTTACTGGATGGATAAAAAGAAGATCTACATAAAAGTGTAACACCTTATCTCCACAGTTTGCGGAGTTTATACCCCAGTTGTTCAATTTTATTGTAAGGACTGCTACAATCAACGATAACCTCACCTTTTTTCAATTTTTATCCTGTTTTTTTTGCCAAATTTTTTTTCCAGTACTGCCATGGCATGAAAATTGAAATTATCCCTATCAGTAAAAAAGTAGTATGAAAAAGTCGATTGAAAAATTCCTGAATGAATCACTCAAGAAGATCAAACAGCACAAGGAACTGATCAAAAAGTTTCGCTTTTCTACTTATAAAGAGGATTTCGTGATCACCGAACAGGAAGAAAAAGAAGGCGGTTTTTTTGGCGGCGCCAATTTAAAAATGGCCTCGTCTTAATATACATTATAGCTCTTTAGGTTTTTTCTCATAAGCAGTTAGTTTTGGTTCAACCTCTGTTTCCACAGAGGTTTTTTTTATTTAAATACCTCCCGCTTATTAGGCGTTAAATTTCAACACAGAGTGACAGAGAATTTCAACACAGAGGCACGGAGTGACAGAGAAACACAGAGTTGAGTATAACCTTTCTCTGTGTTCCTCTGTGTCTCTGTCACTCTGTGTTGAAAAATTTTTGATAGGTTCTACCATTTACTTTCAGAATAATCTCCCCTGTTCCCCGGGTCTCCTGAAAATACTGGTATCCAAACTCCATTCTTCGGCATTCATCCCGTATAGCTTTCCGTATTTTTTATACTGTTGAGCCACCATGTCCGCTATATTCCCTTCTCCCCGCATTCGCACTCCCCAGCGGGTATCATTTACTTTGCCGTCATGACTTTGCTCGATCAGGTGCCAGACCTTGTCAGCACGATCCGGGAAATTTTTGAACAGCCAGTCGTGGAATAAGAATTTGATCGCACCGTTCAGCCGGATGAATGTGTAGGCGGTAAAACTGGCGCCGTTATCTCTCGCAGCTTTCATGATCCGCTGCATCTCGTGTTCGTTCAAACCCGGTATCATCGGCCCCATCATGATCCCCATCCGCACACCGGCAGCGCTTAATTCATTTATCACTTTCAGTTTTTGTTTGGCCGTGGTGGTTCTTGGCTCCATGATACGACGCAGGTCTTCGTTGAACGAAGTGATGGACACCATCGCCGATACCAGTTTTTTCTTTGCCATTTCCTGCAGTACATCTTTATCTTTTAGTATCCAGGAGTTCTTGGTAAGTATCCCGACAGGCTGGTTGAATTCATTACAGACTTCGAGCAGACCCCGGGTCAGGCGGTATTGCTGTTCGGCGGGCTGGTAACAATCCGTGTTGCCACTGAGCATGATAGGAGTACCATCCCATTTCGGGTGCATTAGAAATTTGCGGAGCAGCTGTGGCGCATTTTTCTTGACAATAATCTTTCTTTCAAAGTCCAGCCCGGCACTGTAACCCCAGTATTCATGCACATTGCGGGCATAACAATAAATACAGCCGTGCTCGCAGCCGGCGTAAGGATTCATGCTGTAACCCATCCCCACATCCTTACTCTCTACTTTATTGACGATTGTCTTTGACTCCTGTTCCATATAAATGGTCGGCACATTGGGTTCTTCCCAATCATCGATCCCCTCGATATGTTCCCTCGTGGTCTCATTCTTGAGAAAGCGATTCTTTGTATTGAACTGTGCACCTCTTCCTGTTAAATAGGTGGGGTTTTCGGGGTCTTCTTTCTTTGCAGCCACTTTAAAATGGTCCTGCTGTAATTTTTCTGACATAAAATGTTTTGATTTCGATCGGTATACTGTTTTCGTTTTTTAAGATTGCTTTGCTTTGTTCGCAAATAAAAAGGAGAACAAAGAGTTTCCCTTCCTATTCATTCACACATTTCCTTACTCTTTATTCTCCTTACACATAACCCATCCCACGTTTAATTATCTCAAATAAATTCCAACTTTTTTTTGAACCACGAAGGCGCGAAGACAGCAAGACACGAAGAAAATCAGTAGTCTATAGAAACCCACGTCCCTTCTTCGTGTCTCCGTGTCTTGGGGTCTTGGTGTTTCAAAGCCTTTTTTACCATTCGTTACCCAAATAATTCTCCCTGTTTTGTTGTAACAGGCAGGTTCTGGAATTCAAATTTCTCAACGATATGATATTTCATTTCTCCCGCAGGTCTTTTTAACAGCGTCATGGCATCCGCGATAAAACGACCAGTGAAATGTTTGTTACTGTATTCCAGCCAACCTTTTTCATATTGCCAGGGCTTTAGTTTCCGGGCGATGGTCAGATGAGGTTCCATGATAAAATGAGGTTTATTATCATCATTCAGTTTCATCAGGCTTTGACCGCTGCCGCGGATCTCTTTTACCAGGTTCTGGATGGGCAACTTGCTCAACACATTTATATAGATGGTATGAGAAGGAAAACTGCCAAAATCCTTTAGCTCCACTTTGAATGGTGGATAGCCCATGGCCACCATGCGTAATTTGTTAATGATCCTTTCCTCTTTCATTCCGTACTGGAGGAAATTGACCAGCGTGACATGTGGTTTGCCCCACCTTGCATGATCGGACTTGTATTCCGCGGAGAACTCTTCTTTTACTTTCATGACCCGGTTCCAAAGCTCTTCGTGCGGACCCAGCACCAATAAATACTCGTACACCCGGTAACCCGGGATCGTGTTGACAAGTGTTTCCATAACCCATCCATTTAGCGGTTCAAAAAATACTACCCATTTTCTTAGCACTAATTTACTAAATAATTTAGTTTTTCCAAATTATTTTATCACCTTTATATAAGAAATCTTATTCTTTAATGGCTCTGCTGTCCTGCTCTCCTTTGGAGAGGAGTTAGAGGAGAGGTTAAAAATAATTCGTATGGAAGGGGAAGAATTTTACAGTGCTGCCTACAAAGGCTCGAAAGAGTTCAAACAACAGGAAGTGAAAATGGCCAATGCTACCGGCTTTGGCGCTGCCGCGGATGACTATATGGAACGGGGTATCGACCTGAATGAGCAACTGATCAGGAATAAGCCTGCTACTTATTTTTTCCGGATGAAGGGAGATGCGATGAAGGAAGCCGGGATCTTTGACGGGGATGTGCTGATCGTGGATCGCTCGGTAAAACTGGCCAATGGGAAAATCATTGTCGCCATATTAAATGGGGAATTATTGGTCCGGCGCTTCCATAAGAATTTTTCGTCGGCCTTCTTAATACCCGAGAATAACCGGTATAAAGCCATCAACCTGGCTGAATTCAGTGATTTCGTGGTATGGGGGGTGGTTGTTTATTCTATTCATTCCCTGGGATGATGACAAACCCCGTCAGCGGTTGAAAACCCTGACGGGGTTCTGTTCTCTAAAAAATTTAACTATGTATGAAAACCCTGACGGCGGTTCCTAAAAAAATATA
Source organism: Chitinophagaceae bacterium (assembly GCA_039921505.1). GTDB lineage: Bacteria > Bacteroidota > Bacteroidia > Chitinophagales > Chitinophagaceae > JJ008. The sequence continues at coordinate 10,130 of JBDSBR010000035.1, read as the reverse complement.
ACTATGTATGTACAACCATTTACCGAGGGCAACTACTTTCATATTTACAACCGCGGAGTGAACGGAGAAGACATTTTTAAAGAAACAAAGAATTATTATTATTTCCTGCAACAATACAAAACCTATTGTTCCCCTGTCCTGGAAACATTGGCGTACTGTTTATTAAAAAATCATTTTCATTTCCTGGTATATGTGAAAGAAAACGTCGAAGTGCCCCGAAAAGATAGAAATGGCCTGTTCAAAATGAATGCGTCAAAACAGCTGGGACATTTTTTTAACTCCTACGCCCAGGCAATTAACAAATCCTATAACCGTACGGGGCCATTATTTGAGTCCCCTTTTGAAAGGATACTCGTGCAAAATGAAGATTACCTTATGAGGATGATCCATTATTGCAACCTGAATGCTCCCTTACATAGGTTTGTCAGCAATCCCGGGGAATGGGAATTCTCGTCTTATGGTGATACAGTAAGAAATGACAGTTCCTTGGTAGCAGCGGAAAAAGTGATATACCGGTTTGGAGGTGTTGACCAATTTGAACATTCGCATCAACTTTACTTAGAACAGAAAAAATCAGAAACTGAAACGCTAACGGGGCTATAGCCGCCGTCAACCACCTAACGATGAAAGCGATTGTAGACTGTAATAATTTCTATTGTTCCTGCGAAAGGTTATTCAAACCGGGACTGGACAATAAGCCCGTGGTTGTACTCAGCAACAATGACGGCTGCATTGTGTCAAGGAGCAATGAAGCCAAGCAACTGGGAGTGGAAATGGCAGGGCCTTATTTTATGGCTAAACCCTTGATCGAAAAACACGGGGTGGCCGTTTTTTCCTCCAATTATAATTTATACGGCGACCTGAGCTGGCGGGTGATGGAAACCTTACGCATCCTGTTTGGCCAAAAAAATGTAGAGGTCTACTCCGTAGATGAAGCCTTCCTCGACCTGGGCATTTTCCCAGAGAATGAATTGCAGGAAGTGGCAGAGAAAATAAAAAAAACCGTCGAACAATGGACCGGTATCAAAGTATCCGTAGGAGTTGCGCCCACCAAGGTCTTAGCGAAAGTCGCCAACCGCCTGTCAAAAAAATATGTAAGTAAATATAATGGGGTAATGGTGCTGGATACTGAAGAAAAAATAGTTGCTGCCTTAAGGCAAACCCAGGTCGGCGATATCTGGGGAGTCGGTTATCAATATGCAGAAAAACTAAAAGAGCATTTTTGTATCTATGATGCGCTGCAGTTAAGCCGGATGAGTGAAGAATTTGGAAAGACATATCTCGGTGGTGTCGTAGGCAGCCGGCTGCTGCGTGAATTAAAAGGCATTCCCTCGAAAGACATGGAAGAGGAGTTGGTAAACAAAAAAATGATCGCCACGACAAGGATGTTTGGCAGCCCGGTCGGTGATATAACCTCCATCAAAGAAGCCGTAGCTACCTATACTTCAAGGGCAGCAGAAAAACTGAGACGGCAACACAGCGCAGCCAAAGTAATAAACGTCTTCATCGTATCAAAAGGAGAAGATCACAATACAAATTTTCGCGGTGCCATGCATGGAGATTCCATAACATTGCCGGTTGCCACCTCATTTACCCATGAACTGATCAAACCCGCCGCGGAATTAGTAGACAAATTATACGAACCCGGCAAACTCTATAAAAAAGCAGGAGTGATGCTCAGCGGCATTGTCCCCGATGACTCGATACAGGGAAACCTGTTCCGGTCCGAAACCAGGAACTGTGACCGGAAGCTGATGGATATGATCGACAATGTGAACTTCAGTCAGCGGGATGATGTATTGAAATTCGCCGCTTCCGGTACTACCCGCAACTGGAAGATGCAGCAGAACCATATCAGCCAGCGCTACACGACAAGGTGGAATGAATTATTTGAAGTGCATTAATCAAACAAGCCTTTTTGCTTTGGCTTTGTTTTTTGTGATAACCCTCCCTCTATAAATTGGGGTTTGATCAAACTCAGCCCGCATTTCTTGTTCAGCTTGTCCACCAGGTAAACGGTCAGTTCTGGTGAAGTAGCTTCATCATGCATATGCATGAAAAAATACAATTCTTCAAGACCTTTATCGAGCCAGTATTTCATCCGCTTCACCCAGGCATCACACCGCGTATAATCTGAAGGGTGAAGGCTGTTCCCAACATACCGGATAAAGACTTTCGGTATCGTTAAGTGCATGTGCGCACAATCTCTTCTTCCTGCTGTATCCGTGATCACGGCACCCATATTTAGCGAGCTGAGGGTTTCAAACATTTCCTGCTGGATATCTTTTTTGGCGAACCAGTCGGGATGCCGCACTTCAAGAAAAAACTGCAGGTCGGTTGGCAGGGACTTTAAATAAGTGAAAAGCTCTTCCTTTCTTTTCGGAGAAAAACTATCACTTACCTGCACGAAGATGGGACCCAGATGTTCACCGAAGGCAACGATACCCCGGAAGAATTCACCCGTAATGAATTCCTTTCCTTTCAGGCTTCCGCGATGGGTAACGCCCTGGTACATCTTAGGACAGAATTTAAAATCCTTTCCTTTCGCCTTGTCCGCCCATTTTTGTATCCCCGCTTCGCCATATATTTTATAATGAGTAGCATTGAGTTCGATCGAATTATAGTGGTTGACATAATGCTGCAGGAAATCCTTCTCTTTTGTTTTTGGCGGGTATATTTTACCCACCCATTCCGTCCTTCCCCATTTGGCGCAACCAAGGTATACTTTAGGAGCTTTCACCGGTTTTCCCTTCAATATCTTTTTATTTCCTGCAGGTTCTGCTGGCAATGAGAAATCAATATGATCCAATTCTTTTTCGGGTACCCTTCCAAACTCCATAACATATTTTTTATCCTTCAAATCTACATATCTTAGGCTATACAATTATTTCCCATGCGATTACTTTTCTTCTCCTTGCTGGTATCCACTTTTTCCCTGGCACAACAACGCCCCAATATCATCTATATCATGAGTGATGACCATGACGCGGATGCGATCAGCGCTTACAATAAGAAATTCATCAATACCCCAAACCTGGACCGGATCGCTAAAGAGGGAATGCTCTTCAAACGCAATTTTGTAAACAATTCTATCTGCGGACCCGTCAGGGCGACCCTGATCACCGGTCAGCATTCCCATAAAAACGGGATGAAAGATAACCGGACAAGATTCGATTCTTCCAAACTCACGATGCCCAAGATCTTCCAGCAGAATGGCTACCAGACAGCAATCGTTGGAAAATGGCATCTTGTCTCTTACCCGACAGGATTTGACTACTGGAAAATACTTCCCGGCCAGGGTCTATATGTAGAACCAAGATTTATTTCCATGAAAGGAGACACAACCACCTATCATGGCTATGCCACAGACGTGATCACCGATGAAGCGATCAAATGGCTCGACAACCGGGATATGAACAAGCCTTTTGTTTTGCATATCCATCATAAAGCCCCGCACCGTTATTTCCTGGCTCCTCTAAAATACATTCAACAATTCCACAGCAAAAAAATTCCCGAACCTTCCACGCTTTATGTTGATACGGCGGGTCACGGCACGGCCTGGCATTTGCAGACCATGAGTATTCTCTACGACATGAAACTATCAAGTGATCTTAAAGTAGATCCGAAATTCCTGATGGATATCCCGGAACTTAAACCCGATTCGGCCGAGATCGCTTATTATAATGCCATTTTCAACCGCATCCCCGAACCGGACCGGGCATCTATCAAAAAGATCTATGAAGAAAGAGGAAGGTTGTTACAACAGTTAAGACCCAAAGGAAAAGAATTACTGAAATATAAATACCAGTGGTATATGCAGGATTATCTCGCCTGCGTAGCCAGTATCGATGAAAATATCGGGAGAGTCCTGGATTACCTTGATAAAACAGGGCTCGCGAAAAACACACTGGTCATCTACACCGGGGACCAGGGAATGTATCTAGGGGAGAACGGATGGTTTGACAAACGTTGGATGTATGATGTGTCTATGCAGGCGCCGATGATGATGCGCTGGCCCGGTCATATCAAACCCGGCTCTGTCAATAACAACATGACGCAGGCAATTGATTATGCTCCCACGATGCTGGATGCTGCCGGGATAAAAGTGCCGGATTTTATGCAGGGACTAAGTCTCGTGCCGAGTATGACCGGCAAACAGACGATCATTCCCCGGCATGCTGTTTATTATCACTTCTATGAGTACAAGGCCGATCATACGGTACTCCAGCACCTGGGTGTAAGAGGGGAACGGTATAAACTTATCTATTTCTACCCTGTCAACGAGTGGGAATTATATGACCTGCAAACCGACCCGCAGGAACAAAAAAATCTTATCAATTCAGCGGCTTACCAAAAAATTCTTATTCAAATGAAACAGGAGTTATTAAGAATGCGGAACCTCTATGATGATCATGAACCTGCCGGGGAACTTCACTGATATTTTTTACTGAGCTGGTACAGCACTTTCAGTTGTTCAGAATTCAATCCTCTCGTGGTATCCTGTAACCAGTGCCGTTTAAAGCCAACGATCGCTGCATTGGTATCTTTGGTATCAAACCCAACGATCCGTAAAGCCTGCAACTGGTTAAACCCAACAGGTAATTCTACATTTTTAGGATCATCAAACCAATAACCAAATCCTTTTTCCGAGAGCATCTTCCAGGGAAAACGCCAGTTCGGATCATTCTTGCGCGTAGGTGCAATATCCCCGTGCCCGATAAAATTGGAAGAAGGTATACTGTACGCTTTCTTTAACCGGTCAAGCAGGATCAGTAAGCTGTTAATCTGGGCTTCGGCAAACGGTTCAAAGCCATTATTGTCCAGTTCAATCCCGATACTGGATGAATTCAGGTCAGTAGTGTTGCCCCATTTACTCACCCCTGCATGGTGTGCCCGCAAGAGGTCATTCAGCATATGATGCACCGTTCCATCCCGGCAAATAACATAATGGGCGCTGACCTGTGTCCGGGGCAGGGTAAATGTTTGCAGGGTTTGCTCACAACTGTTTTGCGCCGTATGATGGATGATGACAAAATTTGCCCGGCGCATGGAAAGATTGGTAGTACCCACCCAATCTGTTGTATAAGGAAGGCCCGCCGAATCTTTCACCGGGTATTCTGCCAGCAACTTTGCATAGGCTTTTACCTGTTCCTTATAACTTTTATTGGTGCTGGCATATTTGTTTTGAGAGCAACTGTAAGCAAGAAAAAGAGTTGCGAATAAAAGTATTGCAGCAAATTTGTTTTTCATGTGCCGGCCATTATATATAAGACTAAATAAGAAAGAATTTATCTTCTCTTCGGTGCGCCCCGATGGAATTTCCGTGGCGGTCTTTTGCCCCCGGGTCCTGGTCCGGAGCCGGACCGGGATCTTGGATGATAGGAAGGTCCGGGTCCCAATTCCCGGGGCAGCTCTGCTTTTTCTACCTCTTTGCCCAGTAATTGCTCAATTGCAGCAAACTTGTTCTGTTCTTTTTCACCGATCAGTGTAAAAGCAGCGCCATCGGCTTCTGCTCTTGCAGTACGACCGATCCGGTGAACATAGTCCTCCCCGTCACCGGGTACATCATAGTTAATCACGACGTCGATCGTATCAATATCAATACCCCGGCTGAGGATATCAGTAGCGACAAGAACGGGTATACGCCCGGCCGTAAAGGCGCCCAGGACACTTTCTCTTTCCGATTGCTCGAGATCACTGTGTATCTCTGAAACATTGATGCCTCCATGTTTCAGTTCTCTTGTCAACTGCTTCACGGTTTGCTTACGGCTGCAAAAGACGAGGGCATTTTTGTAAGGAGTTTCTTTGAGCAGTTTTTTTATCAGCGGAAGCTTCTGCGGTTCGTACACAACAAAAGCTTTTTGTATGATCTTTTCAGGTGGTTTAGAGATGTCGATATTGATCTCCACCGGGTCATGAAGGATCTTCTTGGCCATCTGTCTTATCTTTTGCGGCATGGTAGCCGAGAAAAGCAAGTTTTGTCGTTTTGCCGGAAGTACTTTAATGATCTTGGCGATATCATCCTGGAACCCCATATCCAGCATCCTGTCTGCTTCATCGAGTATCAGGAATTGTAAGCCTTTCAGGTTTACATAACCCATGTTGAGATGGGCGATCATACGACCGGGAGTGCAAACAATGATATCGGCACCCATCTGCAATGCTTTTTTTTCAGCCACGAAATTCTGCGCATCATTTCCTCCATAAATAGCAATCGAGCTGAGATGGGTGAAATAGGAAAGTCCTTCCATATGCTGGGATATCTGGATGGCCAGTTCCCGGGTAGGAACAACGATCAAAGCTCCCACTTGCCCGTCCACATGGTTGATCAGCAGGTTGTTCATTACTGGCAACAGGAATGCGGCGGTTTTACCCGTGCCGGTTTGGGCTGATGCGATCACATCCCTGCCCGCCAGTATCGGTGGGATCACCTGTTCCTGGACTGGGGTCGCTGTTTCGTAGTTGGATGCTTCAATGCCTTCGAGCAGGTTAGCGTGAAAATTAAATTCTGTAAAACGCAAATTGAGTTATTTAATAAAGGTGCAAATGTAACTCATTTATCGGGAGGGGAGGACAGGATGTTTCTGTCCCGGTTTCGAGATAAACCACCGGGAACACGGAGAAACACAATAGCCAGTATATAAACTCATCTCTGTGAATCCCGTGGTCGCTGTGGTTTTTATTTGTTGGAACCGGGTTACCAACGTTTCCCTTGCTCTGGCGTAACTTCAATAAAATTTTCTTATGGCTGCGCAATTTGGAATGATAGGACTAGGCACGATGGGCCGCAACCTGGTACTGAATATGGCGGATAAAGGCTTTGCTGTTTGCGGTTATGACCGGGATCCGGTCCAGCAAAAAAGACTGGCTGAAGAAGGGGCGGGCAAAGCGGTGCAGGTAGCTGCCAGCATGAAAGAGTTAGTAGACAGTCTTGAAACTCCGCGACGCATTATGATGCTGGTACCTGCGGGGAAAATAGTGGATGCAGTGATTGATGAAGTAAGTCCTTTTCTGCAAGCCGGTGATATTTTAATTGATGGTGGCAATTCCCATTTTACAGATACCAACACCCGCATCGAAAAATTAAAAGCGACCGGTATTCATTTTACAGGCATGGGCATCAGCGGTGGTGAAGAGGGTGCGCGGCTGGGTCCCAGTATGATGCCTGGTGGCAACCCGGAAAGCTATGCTGAATTAAAAAATATCCTGGAGAAGATCGCAGCGCAGACAGAAGATGGTCCCTGTGTGTGTTTTACCGGCACAGGTTCTGCCGGTCATTATACCAAGATGGTTCATAATGGTATTGAATATGCCATGATGCAACTCATCAGTGAAGTTTATGACCTGTTAAAAAAAATGGGCGGCCTGGACAACAAAGCCCTTCAACAGGTTTTTGCCGACTGGAATAAAACGGAGTTGCAGTCCTTTCTTATTGAAATAACGGCTGTTGTTTTAGCAAAAAAAGACGAAGAAACGGGTAATGCATTAGTGGATATAATATTGGACAAAGCCAAACAAAAAGGAACGGGAATGTGGACATCACAAAGCGCTATGGACCTGAATGTGCCCCTCCCTGTTATTGATGCAGCCGTCAGCATGCGTTACCTTTCTGCTATGAAAGAGGAAAGAATGGCTGCGGCTGAAAAATATTCATTCCCGCAAACAGGCCTGGCAGCAGATCCGCAACAACTTCCTGTCCTTTGTAAAAATGCCCTGCACTTTGGATTCCTGTTATCCTATGCACAAGGCTTGCAACTATTAAATACCGCCTCTGCTACTTACAATTATGGAGTCAATATATCCGAAGTGATCCGGATCTGGAAAGGTGGCTGTATCATCCGCTCAGCTTTATTGAATGATCTTCGCAAAGCTTACCTGGAAGATGGTTCCTTAACTAATATCATCCGGTCCCCGTTGTTCCAATCCCGGCTGGTCTCTTTAAGAGAGGACGTGACTATGTTGGTTAATATGGCCACTGCTGCTGCAATACCTGTTGCGGCCCTTTCGGCATCACTGCAGTATTTTGACGCTTATTGTACTCCCCGGCTACCGGCCAATCTTATCCAGGCACAACGGGATTATTTTGGCGCACACACTTATGAACGGATTGATAAACCCGGAACTTTCCATACGGACTGGAATTAAAATTATTAGTATGAATCACGCAAACTCTTCCTCAGCCAATATTGTAATCTTTGGTGGTAAAGGCGATCTCGCCTGGCGAAAACTTATTCCCGCCTTCTTCAATCTTTATACAGGTGGTTTTTTACCGAAACAGTTCTCTATTTATGCTGTTCATTATGAAAAGATGGCGGAAAAAGATTACAAGGCCTATATGCTCGAAGGCATCAATAATTTTTCCCGGAATGGCAAAGCAAGCCGGCAGCAATGGAAGGAATTCTCTTCGCATCTTTTTTTCTTTGAAGGAGATTTTACGATCACCGATACTTACCGGCGTTTATCCGGTATACTGGAGCAAAACGATAAAGGCTGGAAAGGCCGGGCTGTCCGGTTATTCTATTATTCCGTGGCGCCGCGTTTTATTGAACCCATTTCCATGTTGCTGGCTGAGCACCAGCTTGCTGCCGATGTGAACATGGACAGGATCGTTGTTGAAAAACCTTTTGGCAACAGCCTGAAAACAGCAAAAGAACTGAACCAGTTACTGACAGCGCATTTCAGTGAAAAACAAATTTTCCGTATCGATCACTACCTGGGCAAGGAAACTGTACAAAACCTGATGGCATTTCGTTTTGCCAATATTGTATACGAATCTGTCTGGAACAATAATTATATAGACCATGTGCAAATAACGGTCGCTGAACATATCGGCGTGGGCGGCCGGGGAGGTTATTACGAGCAGGCGGGTGCACTAAGGGATATGATCCAGAATCATTTGCTGCAATTGCTTTGTATTACGGCCATGGAGCCACCTGTATCGATCGAAGCGGAAGATGTTCGGAATAAAAGAGTGGATGTGCTGAAGGCGATCCGTCCGCTGAATAAAAAAACAGTCACGAAAGAAGTTATACGGGGTCAATACAAAGAAGGAAAACTTGATGGGAAAAAACAGCCCGCCTACCGGAAAGAAAAAAACGTTGATCCGAAATCCACTACTGAAACATTTGTGGCGCTGAGATTATTCATTGACAACTGGCGCTGGAAAAATGTTCCTTTTTACCTGCGTACCGGGAAAGCATTGGCCAAAACAGCTTCGGTCATTGTGATACAATTCAAACAGGTTCCCCATAATCTATTCGGTCCTTCCGTAATGACAGATACAAGACCCAACCAGCTTATCATCAGCCTCCAGCCCGAAATGGAAACTTCGTTGTTGTTTCATGCCAAAGAACCGGGGGTGGAATTAAAGATCAAACCGGTAGAAATGGATTTTACTTATAAAGAAAGTTATGCAGTACCCGTACCCGAAGCTTACGAAACACTGTTGCTGGAAGTATTGCAGGGTGATGCTACTTTATTTATGCGTGCCGACCAGGTAGAAGAAGCCTGGAAAGTGGTAACGCCGATTATGGAGACCTGGAGTAAAGATCCTGCACCGAGGTTTCCCAATTATGCACCCGGTAGCTGGGGACCCAAAGCTGCGCAAGAGTTGATTCACGGGCAGCATTGCGACTGGACCTTGTTGCCGGAAAACGGGATGATAAAGATCAACATGAAAAAAGCATAAAGACATCGATGAAAAAAAGTATTGCCATAAGCACCTGGTCAACTATCGAAACATTAAGCACAGCCACGGCACATTTTTTTGTCATGGAATCTGAGCGCTCCATTGCTGAAAAAGGTCAGTTCGTCGTGGCTCTTTCGGGCGGGAGTACGCCCCGGAGATTATTCCAGTTACTGGCAACAGCAGCATTCAGCCGCAACATTAACTGGAAGAAGGTTTTTCTTTTCTGGAGCGATGAACGGTTTGTTGCACATACAGATGCGGACAGCAATTACAGGATGGCCAAAGAAAGTTTGCTGGATCATATCCCCGTACCGGTGGAAAATATTTTCCCGGTACCCGTCAGCGGTACTCCTAAAGCGTGTGCTTCGCAATATGAAAGATCAATCAGGAAATTCTTCCCGAAAGAAAAACCCGCCTTTGACTGGGTGCTGCTTGGCATCGG
>JBDSBR010000034.1:0-167155 GCA_039921505.1 Chitinophagaceae bacterium | reverse complement strand
AATAAAAGGTCGTTTTGCAGTAACGGTCACTTCTCCCAGCCCTTTTGCGGCTGCTACCATTTGCAATGCCGCCACCTGCACCTGTTGACTGGACTCATTCAGGATAAAGGGACTGCTGAAACTTTTTTCAAGACCTGCAGAAGAGGTAGCGATAAGATAATTGCCGTCGGCAATTTTTTCAAACTCATATTTCCCATCCCTGGCTGTAACAGCCATTTTCACGAGCGAAGAGTCTTTTGCTTTCAGCAGTGAAACAGAAATAGATGGCAGCGGTTTACCGGAAGCATCCAGCACTGACCCGGACACTTTACCTGTTTTATTCTGTGCAGACAGTGCAACACTTATAAAAAGGAAGAAACAAAGGGTAAAATAATTTCTCATATTCATGGCTTGGTTAAATAATTCCGTTTAAAAATTAAAATTGCGGGATAAAACTATTGCGGCGAAACGAAATATGACAAGTTTCGTAGTTCCCGTGACAAAGGGTAAAAATTACTTACCGATACACCAGCGGCAAATTTTCCATTTAATTAAGAATCAATGTTAAAAAGGCATTAACATTCATCCAAAAAACAGGAAACCTCCCTTCCGCCAGGGGCAAAAAGGAGGTCGATAAGGTTTAATTTTAATGGTTCAGGCTAATCAATTACCTGTTTTTACCCGGCCCTGCTCATCAGATGCGCCGCCTTCTTTTTTACTGCTTCCGGCTTTCAGTTTTCCTTTATTGAAACGCCAGGTAAAAGAAAGACTTACTGCACGGCTGTCATTGATATCTGTAAATCTTGCATCCACATTACCGTACTTACTGTAACCCTTGAATTTGTTGCCGGCAAAAATGTCCCGGACATTCAGGCGTACGGATCCTTTATTTTTTAATACTTGTTTGCTGAATCCGGCATTTACCTGGGCGATTGGTTTGATGAAGATGACACCTTCGAGGCCTTTGCTGCGGTAAAACCCACTCACTTCAGCAGCCCAGCCTTTTCCCCATTTAAATTGCTGCTGTACCTGCATCATCAGCATATTGATACCAAGTGAAATATGCTCATTGTTCACAACACCTTTGAACTTATTATTGGACAGGTTGGCATAAACATTCCCGCTCCACCATTTCCTGATCTCTTTATATGCGCTTACAGCGATACCAAACTGGTTACGGGTAGCAATATTTGCTTTCTTGATATAAGTCTCGTTCGTAACCTCGTTTTGTTCGAGTACCTGCTGGATGATATCTGTAGTATTGCTATAGTTCAAGGTTGTTGTAAGAAACCCATTATAAGTATGACTCAGTTCGATATTATGGCTGAACTGGGGTTTCAGGTCAGGGTTACCTTTTTCAAAAGTATACCTGTCAAGAAAATGGATAAAAGGATTCAAATCTTCGTAGTCAGGACGATTGATCCTCCTGCCATAATTGATAACAAATGAATTCTTCTCATTGGCTTTGTATTGCAGGTAAGCAGTCGGAAAAAGCTGGGTATAATTTCTTTTGAACTGCACACCTGTAGTCAGCTGGTTACCTTTTGCATTGGTGTTCTCCATACGAAGTCCAAATTGCCCGCTCCATTTCTTTCCAAGAGGCCTGCTGTAATTCATATAGGCTGCATTTACATTTTCTTCGTATAAGAAATGATTGCTGCGGTTAAAATCATGCACTAGTTCCCCGTTCTGAAGACTGTCATAATTTGCATTGTTATCTGTTTTTACATAGCTTGTCTTGAGACCCGCTTCAAATTTTGCACCTTTCTTTAAGGGCAATGTATAATCCACTTTACCGCTATAGATAGTAATATCCTGCGGGAGATTTCCCAGTAAAGTATCGGGACCCTTGCTAAGGTTACCCGCATTGTCGTAATAAGCGCTGATCAGCGGCTGCTTGCTGGTAGACCTGTATTGCAGGTAATCAAGGTCGGCAGTTATTTCCTGCCCGGCAGAATCAAGCACGGTACGCAGGTTAAAATTGCTGCTGAAGTTCTTCCATTTTTCATCATTGGTAGTGGAACTGATTGCTTTGCTTTGTAAAATATTATTGGGATCATTGATGAATGTAATGCTGTTACTTTCCCATACTTTAGGATTATAGAACCCGCTCAGTACAAATCCGAGCGTTGTTTTCTTACTCGCAGTATAATCCAGGCCGATTTTGGCACTGTAAAAATTACTTTTATTGATCATAACAGAATGCTGATCAAATATGGAAATGATATCCTTCGTAGTTGTCTCCCGGAAGTTCCGGGTGATCAGCAGGTCTTCTCCCCTGTGATTACGGCTGTAGTTGAGGCTTGAGAACAGGTTAAGTTTACCGTTACGGTAGTTAAAATTGCCGCTTTCATTGAATCGTGCATACTTGCCCTGGGTAAAACCGGTGGTCATACTGCCATTGTATCCAAATTGTTTGTTCTTTTTTGTTTTGATATTGATGACACCAGAATTACCTGCGGCATCATATTTAGCAGGCGGGTTGGTCATGATCTCGATCTGCTCGAGCTGGCTGGCGCTCATACTCCGTAACATACTCGCCAGGTCGGCACCACTTAAATAACTCGGGCGGCCATCGATCATAACGACAACACCTTGTTTTCCTTTCAGGCTGATATTACCATCTTTATCGACCGTTATACCGGGAGATTTTTCCAGCACTTCCAGTGCTGAATTACCCACATTCGTTACGGATGCTTCTACATTCACGATCGTACGGTCAAGCTTTTGTTCGATCAAAGGTTTTTTTGCGGTCACCGTAACTTCCCCGATCGATTTTGCCTGGGGGACCAGTTCAATTGTTTTTAAACTAACTGCAGCGGCACCTGCGGTTACATCAAAAGTTTCAGAGAAACCTTTGGTATGACCTACGGCAGTTATAGAAACGAGGTATTTTCCTTCTGTAACGCCGTCAAATTCATATTTGCCGGTTTTATCAGCAACGCTCATTTTAACGACAGAAGAATCTTTGGCTCTTAATAGCGTAATCGTAGCTGATTCGATGGTTTTGGTGTTTCCGTCGATCACCGTTCCGCTGACTTTACTGGTTTTTTGCTGAGCCTGGCTGGTAATGCCTAAACTTGTCAGGATGATGATGAGCAGGCTTAAGGTCTTTTTCATGTTTTGATGTTTAATCTCTTTAGTACTTGTTTTTGATTATTACAGCCCAAAACTAGGTACTTTGCATTACCAAGTATATTGTTTTAAAATGAACGGCCTATTTTAGGGATGACCGGTCATCTTAATGTCATTTGGGGGATATTTCTAAGACGCAGAAACCTAAACCGGGTTACAGGACCTTTTTGATTAGGGATGAGTGGCGAATGGGAACGACCAGCGGGAAAACTCTCTTTTTGAAGGCATTTAAGCGCGGATCGGGCATTTACAGGCTCAAAAAGAAAAACAGGACTTCAATAACTATATTGCAGAAAACTCAGCAAATGACCATTGATTTCCGTTCTGATACTGTTACCCGTCCTACCCCTCCCATGCTCGAAGCAATGACGAAGGCAAAAGTGGGGGATGATGTATTTGGAGAAGATCCTTCCATCAATGAACTAGAATCCCTTTCAGCTTCCCTGTTTGGAATGGAAGCAGCCATCTTCTGCCCTTCCGGTACTATGACCAACCAGATTGCGATCAAATGTCATACACAGCCCGGCGATGAAGTGATTTGCGATGAAAGTTCTCATGTTTATCAATACGAAGGCGGTGGTATAGCCTCCAATTCAGGTGCATCAGTAAAATTATTGTTGGGTGATCTTGGAAGGATTACTGCAGAACAGGTAAAAGCTGCTATCCAACCCGATGACCCGCACCGGGCACATAGCAGCCTCGTATCCCTGGAAAATACTTCCAACCGCGGCGGTGGGTCCTGCTATGATTTCCAGGAAATAAAAAAGATTGCTGCTGTTTGTAAAGAGAATAGTCTTGCCTTTCACCTGGATGGTGCAAGACTTTGGAATGCACTCGTCGCAAAAAAAGAAACCCCAAAACAATATGGAGAATTTTTTGACAGCATTTCAATCTGCCTCAGTAAAAGTTTGGGTTGTCCTGTTGGAAGTTTATTACTGGGGAAAAAAGATCTGATCAAAAAAGCAAGAAGGGTTAGGAAAGCATTCGGGGGCGGTATGCGCCAGGCAGGGTTTATTGCTGCAGCCGGCATCTATGCGCTCGAACATAATATAGACCGGTTGGCGGAAGATCATGCTCATGCCCGGCAATTAGCGGAAGCGATCGCTGCAAAAGAATTTGTCAAAACAGTATTACCTGTTGAAACAAACATCATCATCTTTGAATTGAAGGACAGCATGACCGCGCCTGGACTGGTTGCTAAACTGAAAGAGCATTCGATCCTGGGGTATGCGATCTCGCCTAACCGGGTAAGACTCGTCGTTCACCTGGACATCAGCAAGGAAATGATAACAAGAACTATCCAGGCCTTCCATCAATTATAATACCTTAGAAATTTATGTTACCCAAGATCAACCCAACCTCCACGAAAGCCTGGACAGCATTAGCAGAACATTGTATAAAGATGAAGTCTGCTCATCTCCGTGATCTTTTCCGCGACGACCCGGACCGGTTCAGGAAATATTCCTGTTGCCTGGAAGACCTGGTATTTGATTACTCCAAAAATATCATCACGGATAAAACGATTCAATTATTACTGCAGCTGGCTGAAGAATGCAAACTGAAAGAAGCTATCGGGGCTATGTTCAGCGGCGAGCCGATCAATGAAACAGAAAAACGTTCCGTCCTGCATATTGCCCTCCGGAATCTCACCGGTCAACCTGTTTTTACCGGCGGGAATGATATTATGCCCGATATAAAAAAAGTACTGGATAAAGTAAAAACTTTTACGAACTCGGTACACAAAGGCAAATTCAGGGGTTATACCGGTAAGCGGATCAAATATATAGTCAATATCGGTATAGGCGGAAGTGACCTTGGCCCTCAAATGGTCACCGAAGCACTCAAACCGTACTGGGTAGATGGAATAGAAGCCTATTTTGTTTCCAACGTGGATGGCTCCCATATTGCTGAAACATTCAAAAAGATAAAGCCCGAACGAACCCTTTTCCTGGTCGCTTCCAAAACCTTTACCACGCAGGAAACAATGACCAATGCCCTGACAGCAAGAGAATGGTTCCTGGCAACAGCGAAGAATGAAAAGCATATTGCCAAACATTTTGTCGCTTTGTCTACGAATGAAAAAGAAGTAGTGAAGTTCGGGATCGACAAAAACAACATGTTTGAATTCTGGGACTGGGTAGGTGGTCGTTATTCACTCTGGAGCGCCATCGGCCTCTCCATTGCCCTTACAACAGGTTATAAGAATTTTGAAGAACTGCTGAGAGGTGCTCATAAAACTGATACGCATTTTAAAACCGAGTCCTTTGAAAAAAACATACCGGTGATAATGGCCCTGCTTGGTATTTGGTACAACAATTTCTTTGGCGCGGGGTCGGAAGCTATCCTCCCCTATGACCAGTACCTGTATCGTTTTGCAGCTTATTTTCAACAGGGAAATATGGAAAGCAACGGCAAAAGTGTAGACCGAAATGGGGAGCCTGTGGAGTACGCTACCGGGCCGGTGATCTGGGGTGAACCCGGCACCAATGGCCAGCATGCCTTCTACCAGCTTTTACACCAGGGTACTCCTTTTATTCCCTGCGACTTTATCGCTCCCGCCCAAACACATAACCCCCTTGGTGACCATCATCCTAAATTATTAAGCAATTTCTTTGCGCAAACAGAAGCGCTGATGAACGGGAAAACAGATGAAGAAGTCGAAAAAGAATTACTGGGAAAGGGTTTAAGCAAAGAAGAGATCGCCAGGCTGCTCCCTTATAAGGTTTTCGCGGGGAATAAACCCACCAACTCGTTCCTGTTGAAAAAGATCACCCCTGGTTCACTGGGAAAACTCATTGCGCTCTATGAACATAAGATATTTGTACAGGGTGTTATCTGGAATATTTTCAGTTTTGACCAATGGGGTGTAGAACTCGGTAAACAATTAGCCGGGAAGATACTGCCGGAGTTACAGGCAGAAGGACCTGTAAGTAATCATGACTCCTCTACCAATGGCATGATCAATGCCTGGAAACAAATGAAAAAATAATTGTAGTTTCAGGAAAATAAAAACCATCCTGTATGAAAAAGATCCTGCTGATCTTCGGTCTCGCCGCTTTTTCGGCTGCTTCAGGACAACAAAAAGATGTTTTCGATATTGGCCAGCACCTCCGTAAAAAACAGGCTGATGGGAAAAAACTGGCTGAAAAGAAAAACATGGCCCTGCCCTTCCTTAAAAATTTCCCGGTCGTTGACCCTTATTTAACAAGCCGTCCATCCGAATCGTATACCCTGCCCAACGGCGATAAAGTTATTATTTCCAGCATTGATCACATGCCCTGCATACAACCTGATATGAGGCAATTCCGGGTTATGCCTTCGGTTCAGCCGGATATTCGCAGGTTCAGAACCATGCCCAATGTCAGTGCACAATTCACTTATTCTCCCGGCTACGTAAAAGCAGGTCAGTTACCGGCCCTAAGCAGGTTTTCCTACAGCAGTATGGAATAACATTAAAAAGGGGTTGTTTAATAACAACCCCTTTTTTTACTATTATATTCTTATTATTTCTTCATTACCTGCTGCGAGATCACTGTCCCGTCAGCATTTACTTTCAGCATGTAGATCGCCTTACTCATGATACCAGAAGTATTCAGGTCATAAGAGGGTAACCCGGCTGCCATCGTATAACGCCTCACCAGTTTTCCTGTCAGATCGAAGATCGAGAAAGTAACAGGACCGGTCGAAGGTCTTGCAAAACGAACAGTCAGGTTATCTACAAACGGGTTCGGGGTAACGAACAGGCGTTGCGGCGCATTGTCCCTCCTGATAAATACCGTATTACTGTACAAGATATAACCATCAGTATGCAGCATCTTGATCCGGTAATAGTTGAACTGTGTGTTTTCATGATCCACAGAACTATAACTGCTTGGTGTCAGTTTGTTGAAAGCACCCTGCATTGTTCCGATTTTATGCCAGGTGATACCGTCGTATGATTTTTCGATTTCAAAGAAAGTGCTGTTAATCTCTGCTGATGTTGTCCAGTTAAGATCTACATCCACATTATTGGAATTGGCTGCCCCCGTCAATGTCAGGATCGTGTTCATCCTGCCCGGTACACCAAATCCGTAACCGGAGAACCCATTCTCCAGCAAGAAGGAAACCGTATAGTACACCGGTCCGAACGTTCTCCTTACGGGATTTACTACCAGTATGGTTCCGGGTCCGTCAGGCTGTGCATTCAATGGGGTTACATTTGATATCCTGGATGGCAGTTTGACCAACTGGATCTTATCCCAGGTTTGTCCTGTTGCAGCTTCCCATCCTTCTTTCTCCGCTTTAGAGAAGTAGAAGGTCACTTCATACTTACCCGTCGCATTATTAGTAGTCGGCAGTATCCTGAATGTTTTATTCATCAGGTAATTAGCCGGGTTGGCATTCCAGAATTGAGATGCACCGGTACCTGCCCTGTCGATGATCACCTGGGTACAGCCATAATCATGGTTGGACAAATTCAGCACCCTGGCCATAATCTGGCCACCACTGGCGTAATAGTACAGATCTGTATTAGGTCCTAAAGATTCCGTCCTGGTGCTGTTCAGCGCAGTAGCAACCGGATCGCCAAATGTAGCCGTAAAGCTTATATTGGCCCTGTTGTCGTCAATAAGCGCGGCAGGCAGTGAGCAGCCCACAACTGCGCCGGTAGTATAGTTAGAATAAGTAGAAGCCCTGGTTCCGGCCCCGAGAGGAGCAGCCATTCCTTCCACGATATCTATCAAACCATCGGGAACTCCCGGGCTGTTATCATAACAAAGCTGGATAACGACATTTGAAGTTCCATCCCAAACAAATGGGGTGTTGAAATTAAAGACATTGTCACCTACCACGGTTGAATAATCAGCTGAATAAACCTGTGTAAATGGAATACCTGTTACGAAACCGGCAGCGAGACTGGTTTTATAGCTATTTGCCAGTTGGATGGTAAAGGCTTTAAATGGCTGGGTAGAGTTCTTTGTTTTTACCCTCAGCTTCATCGAACTGATGGTAGCCCCGATACTGATACCGGAAGCCTGTAATTCAGAAGCCCTGTAGATCAATTGCAGCCTGTGTTTGAGTTTTGTTCCGTCAAAAGGCGTATTCAGCGCCGTGAGGTCAGTATTATAAGTACCAATTGTATAAGTACCGGTTCCATAAGGAACAGGATACCTGTCATTATCTGTGATCGAGAAAGTGTGACTACTTATAGGACCTGCTACAGCATTGGTAGCTCCTGAAATAGTAAATCCAAGCTTAAATGATTCAGTAGATTCTACTTCCGCATCATCATATACACGGATCGTAACAGGCTTGATACCCATTTGACCATCGGGGAAAATATGTTGTTTGGATGGACTTGTAAAGCTTCCGTTGCTGGTAAAGTCGAAATCCACACCCTCTCTTGCAGTAGCGCCGGCCGAGACAGCATAAGTGACAGTAGCATTACCAGTGGGAACATTTACGATCCCGACATTCACGGTATAGTCTTTATAATTCCTGCAACCCGCTGTTGCATCGGTTTGTTCAGCACCACTCATTGTTGGTAATACGAAACTTATTTGTGGTGTGGAACCGGGGATCTGCGCGGTGAAAAGGCCCCTGCCATACGTAGCTGCAACGACTGTATTATCACTGCTGCGCATTCTCAGCATAGGGATCCGGGTTGTTGGTATTCCGGGGTTGGGAAGCCATACTGTACCGGCGCCATTGATCAGGTCGGTTGACCAAACACCTGTTTCAGTACCTAAGTACATTTTATTATTATCATTCGGGTCAAACAATGCCCACCATACAGGCATGTCGGGTAAATTCCCGGTGACATTCGTCCAGTTAGTGCCACCATCACTGGTAACCCATACGTGAGAAATACCAAAATTAGAAAAAGTTGCTACGATTTTATTGTCGGAAGCACCAACATTCACAGAGCTTACATTTCCAACAGGGAAAGTAGCGCCCGTGATATTGGTAACTGTAGGAACTGCATTTGCATTATCAAGCATCAGCACCCTTCCGCCTGTTGAACCCAGGAAAAGCCGGTTCACCGTGTAAGGTGACATTTTCAGCTGGCTGATAGTAGCGCCGTTCAAAAGAGCTACAGGAACTGCAACGATTGCAGTTGACGTGTTGGCATTCAGGATACGGGAAAGGTTATTCGCTGTATACGAACCATAAAGAATGTTCTGCGCATCGTCATAACAATAAGGGTTTGTAAAAGCGCCATTATTATTTGTGGGGAAGGATGACCATGTCAGACCACCATTGGTTGTTCTCCGGTAATTACTATTGGTATAGGAGGCAAACTGGATGTTAGGGTCAACCTGGTTGATCCATACATGCATTCCGTCCCCACCTGTTACTTCTGTTGAATAGCTAAGACCTGGATTTTTTAACTGGTGTGTACCGTTATCCTGTGCACCTGCGAGGAGGTAGGAAGAACCAGCAGCAGGATGTATATCGGCACCATAAAATTGTTTCAGTGAAAGGTTCCTGTTCTTATCAGCCCAGGTAACACCACCGTCATTAGAATAGAAAATACCTCCATCACAGCCAATGACAATCCTGCTCTCATTTCCTTTTTTCCACCAGCTCATATAGTGATGGTCCGCATGTACATATGGAATAGTCGTTACCCAAAAAGTAACGCGTGTCCAGTTTACCCCGTTATTCACAGAACGATAGGCATCGAGTCCTCCGCATAAAAGCTCAGCAGAGTTGGAAGGATTGATCGATAATGTTTCATTGTACCATCCCTGCCCGTTTAATACACCGGCGGGCATTACTGTAGTATTTTGTTTGGTCCAGGTAAGACCTCCATCGATGGATTTATAACAGCTGTCTGAATTATAAGCGGTAGTTACCGTAACACCGTACAGGGTGTCAGCTAATGCTGCCAGTTCAAGACGAACAGCAGCTACAGCTGAAGTGCGGATACCAGTACCCAATGTCCAGCCTGTTGCCTGTGTAACGTTGGCGGGATCATTGGTCACATAAGGTCTTACAAGTGTTCCCAGGTAACCAAAACTTGCATATAATTTACCGGTGCTGCTTATTTCAATATCGGTACAGGTAGCCGTTGCTGTTGCTGTACCCTGTGCTGTCGGGGTAATATTCACCCAGGTAGCGCCGCCATCTTTAGAGCGCAGCAGCCCCGAAGTATTCGCGACAGGAGTAGCGGTAGTGCGGGATGCCAGGTAAACATTTCCTGCGGCATCGCAGGCTATTTTCCAGTTACGGATAAAACTGGTCGTAGCAGGTAACTGGGTCCATGAATTACCTTTGTCGGTAGATTTCCAGACACCCATTCCAAAATGTGCATCTGCATTACTGGAAGCTTCCCCTGTAGAGAAATACATTACAGAAGGATTGGTGGGATCCTGGCAAATAGAGGAGATCGCCATATTGTCAAAATAATCGTTCACGAACTTCCAGTTAGGAAAACCGGTAAGGAAATTGGTACATTTCCATACACCACCAGCGATACCGCCAACGATCGCGGTATTTCCGGTTGGATCGTTCAGGGTATCAATTAACACAGCTGCCATCCGGCCTGCCGTATATAGATCATTTCCTCGTGTATTACCATTACTTGGTCCTACCGAGTCATAGTTGGGTCCTCTTTCCTGCCATAACATAATAGACTGGCCCCTGTTTGCACCACTGTTTGTTATTGAATCGCGCAGGTAATGGGTATAGGCCAGGGCATCATTAAGACGGTTATAGGGAACATAACCTAATGCAGGATCTACTGTCCAGTTGAATTCCTGCTGGTCTCTTTCTGCCGGACCATCATAACCATCCTCTTCTTCCTGTTCCGCTTCATTTGTAACAGCAAGCAGCGGAGCCCTGTGAGAATATTTTTTCTGCTGGTTTATGTTCGTTATAAAAATACATGAAACCAGGGCAGCACAGGTGATAAGTAAAATGTAAATTTTTTTCATTGTATCAATTTTTGAGGGATGCTTTCAATTATTTTAGATTCAGCTGCCCCGCTATCGCGGGACAGCTGAATTATCTATGGTTTAACGTATGATAAGTTTACCGACTGCTGTTTTATTTTCATGCAGGTGTTTTACTTCCACCATGTAAACTCCCGGTGCCACTTTCCCGAGGTCAAAAGTGGTTTGTTCGTAAGTGCTGCCGGTCGGGAATTCTTTTCTTGCTACAATTGCCCCGGCCGAGTTATAAACAGTAATGGTTCTCCTGTCAGAAAGGATCAGGCTGTATAAGCGGACCTGGAATATTCCATCCGTAGTAGGATTAGGATAGATAAATAACCTTTCGCTGGGGAGGCCTGTAATGTAGAATTCGCTGGTCGTATTGGTACAGCCGTTGATATCAGTAACAGTTGCTTTATACTGGCCCAATCCTCTTACATCCACTGTTAGTGTACTTGCTGTAGCGCCGGGAACGACCGTTCCATCGAGCGTCCATGAATAAGAAACACCTGCGGGATTACTTGTTGCAAACAGCGTAGTCGTAAGACCGGGGTGCAATTGTGCCAACGGCGATGATGTCAGTGTTACTGTAGGCAGAGGATTTACCTTAAGGATCGCACCTGTTGAGGTGACTGATCCGCAGGAGGTGATCGTTACAATGGCCTTGTACCTGTTCAGGCTCATGCCATTTGTAACTGCTGTAAAAGAAAGTGTAGCTGCGTTTGCTCCCGCGATATTTGAATAATTGATTCCTCCGTCAGTACTTACCTGCCATTGATAAAGAGGTGAAGATCCTGAAGCAGCAACTGTAAAGCTGGCTGGTTTACCTTCGCAAACTGTTGTATTAACAGGATTGCTGGTAATGGCTCCCGGAAGGTTTACCGTTAATGCGGCCGCAGTAGAAGTCAGGTTAGGGCTTGTACAAATACCGTTGATTATTACTTTGTAGAGATACCCGCTGATTGAAGGTGTTGCTCCTGAAATGACGAGTGTATTTGTAGTCGTTCCTGAATAAGGAGCCCCATTGCTAAGGTTGGTATAAGAGCTACCTCCATTGGTACTGATCTGCCATTGGTAAGTAAGCCCTGTTCCGGTAGTACCCACGCTGATAGAAGTGTTGCCGCCATTGCAGACCGTAGTGTTCGGCGGCTGGTTGACGATAGCTCCAGGGTAACAAGGTTGAATATCTATAGAATAATCTTCTACCTGTCCGTTCGTTGAAGTTCCGCAAGAAGTGGCATTGGCTCCTGAACCTGTATCATGAAGGCGGATGCGGATGCGTGTACGCCCCTGCAGGACTGTTGCTGAAAGAGCCGGGATCGTCAGGTTACCCGTAACAGTTCCTGAAGCAAGGGGTACGGTTGAATTATATAATGTTTCCCCTGGATCTCCGAAATCACCGTTATGGTTGAAGTCGACAAAAATGATTACCTGGTCGGTGGGAACAAAAGAAGAAATAGAAACAGAAAATGGCAATACAGAATTAGGGAATAAACTTACCGTAGTGGAAATATTGCTGAAATTCTCATAAACGGCGGTTGAAGACGAGTTATTATTAATTGTATTGTAGGTAAAGTTAGAAATCTTCTCTCCTGTTGTATTGGTAGCTGCGGCATTGCAATAAGGTATCCAGCGATAGACCTGGCCGTCGGCTGGTTTGGTAACGATGGAAGTGGTTTCAACGGTTGCACTGGCAAAAGGGCTTGTACCGGCATCGCTCAATGATAAGAAGGTATTGATTCCTGTACCTGTGCCGCTAAGCCCGATGCTGACACCCAGGTCTCCTGT
The DNA here is from genome assembly GCA_039921505.1 of Chitinophagaceae bacterium. Taxonomy (GTDB): domain Bacteria; phylum Bacteroidota; class Bacteroidia; order Chitinophagales; family Chitinophagaceae; genus JJ008. The sequence continues at coordinate 154,340 of JBDSBR010000034.1, read as the reverse complement.
GTTGGTGATAGCACCTGATTCGGGGTGATAGACGAATTCAATAATATTGCTGGTCTCGTATAGTTTGGCCTGGAAAGAAATAACGCCGGTAAGCGCAGCATATTCCCATTTTGCATTGGCCCATTGGATGGTCAGCACCCTGTTGGGAGCCACACCAGAAAGCAAGTAAGAAACAGCGCCGTTTACCCCCATATCAAGGTCATCCCAGAAGGGAGAGATAAGAGGACGCTGGTTGGCAGCCGGGCCGCTGGTCAGGTTGTTGTTCCAGGTATCTGTGTTGTTTGCCAGGGCCGTAGTGCTGAAAGAAGCCCACCCGTTTGCACAGGGCTTTATGGAAGTATAAGACGTTCCATTATAAATAAAACTGAACCCGATAGGTATCGCGTTTGCCGGTGTTGTGATCCCATCATCATAATTAGTGGCTGCATTATAGGTCAGTGTAACTGCAGTACCACCGACGATCGGGGTATAGGTTCCACTGACAGCCTGGAATGCATAATTGGGTGCCTGGGCAGAGACATGTGCAAACAAGAAAAGTACAGTAGAAAAACAGAGTAGACGTTTAATCATGTGTTTGAATTTGGTGCTGCATTAATTAAAAAAAAGACAATAAAATCCGGGATTCGGTAAGAACAGACTTAGCGGAACTAACAGTAGATAAGGTTAACGAGAGACAGACCCGGGTATTCCTTCCCTTTTTCCGGTTTCGCGAATATAAGGGAAAACACGAACTGAAGAGGCCGAATATTATGACTGGTAAGAAGAGTTGATCCTGCACAAAAAAGACCCCCGCAGTTGCAGGGGTCTCGTTTGATATTAACTAATTCCGTTATTTCTTCAACCTTAATTGGTTTGTTTGATCACGATTCCGGAAGTGATCTTACCAGTACGCTTGTGCGCTACTTTCACCACATATGGACCGGCCGCCATGTTAGTCAGGTCGAACTCGATCTTCGTATATGGTTCGCTTATATTGGTAAGCACTACTTCTTTCGTTGCAACAATCTGGCCTTGTGAATTAAATACAGTCACATACCTGTTTTCGGTAATAGCATCGCCATAATACAATCTAACCTCGAATTTACCGGTAGTCGGGTTCGGGTAGATCCAGAGACGATCTGATTTCTCAGAACCGATTACGAGATCATTAGAGCTGCCTACACAACCGTTGTTAGCTGTTACAGTCGCACGGTAAGTTCCGAGTTGGTTGATTCCAACAACAATCGAACTTGTGTTAACCCCTACGAGCGTAACACCATTCCGCGTCCAGGAGTAGCTGGTAGCTGAATTAGCCGGTGGAGTGCTGGTAGCTGTAATCGTTGTAGTTTGTCCAGGTGTGAGTGACAGGTCAGGTGCTGAAATAACTACAGTTGGCAGAGGCTTCACTGTCAGTGCTGCTCCAACGCTGGTAGAACTTCCGCAAGGTCCTGATGATACTCTCACACGATAGATATAATTATTCATCAGCTGACCTACATTATTCAGCACAAGTGTCTGGGCTGTCTGGCCAAGGATGTCGGTATATGTTAATCCGCCGTCAATACTTACCTGCCATTGATAGGTTAAAGGACCACCGCCTGTTGTATTTGCAGTAAAGGTTGTTCCGCTGCCCAGGCAAACCGCGCTGGAAGTCGGTGAAACAGTAACACCAGTAACCGGTGTAGATACATTTACGTTGATACAGGTAGGAGCAGAAGTACAAGTTGATGTAGCGTATACAACACAATAAGTACTGTTAACGGTTGGCTTAACATAGATCGTATTTGCCGGTGTCCCAATTACATATGGTACAGTTGCAAGTGCATCGCTAAACATAGTATTTGGAGGTGTCGCAGGTGAAGACTGTGTCCAGGTACCCGCAGAATTTCCAAAACTAAAGCTGATTGACCAGCCGGTAAATATTCCAATATCACCAGCGCCGCCATCGGCCATTGCCAGTGTCCAGTTACCATTCAGTGCACCAGAAGTGAGTGAATTCCAACCAGCAGCATTGGAAGCAAACCCTGTAGGATCCATAATGACATATCCTGGGTTTGTAACTCCATTGAGATTATCAGCCAGGAAAGGACCCGTAGGTGGAGTGATTCCATACCGGAACGGAGTGGGCACGTTTTTAAAGATAACAGTACCAAGTGAACTGACCACTGCGTCATAAAAACCTGCATTCGCAACAGAAGCCGGTCCGTTATCAGTATTTGTATTATGCTTATACAAACTCAGGATCTGGCCATTCGGAGCTTTCAGGTTGATGATCATATCAGCAGGATAAGTATGGGTCATATTTAAAGTAACCCTTACCTCTGATGGTGTTGCCGCCGGCAAACCGGATACCGCCAATACATTCGTAGTAGGCGCGGCATTTCCGTCAGGTATAGTAACATTGACAGGCCCTGAAGAGAAAACAGTTGGTGTCGGTGTGTTGGTCAGTGTTAATGCCTGGATAGAACCAAGACAGATAGTAGCAGATGTTGGACTAACTGTAGCCACCAGCGGAGTAACCGTAAGTGTAGCCACATTAGAAAAGTCAACAGCCGTACAAGGACCGGAGATCAATCCCCTGTACTGGTAGCCGCTCATAGAGACAGGAACATTAGTAAGTACCAATGTATTGGTAGTTGCTCCTGAATAAACACCACCATTATTTACAGTCAGCCATGGTGAGGCAGGTGTGACCCTGTATTCCCATCCGTAGACCAACGCTAAACCGGTAGCAGTAAAGGTGAAAGATGCATTTCCACCACATGATGTCGTTGCATTTGCGGGATGAGCTGTAAACACTCCCTGACCATCTCCAACCAGCAGCGGGTTTGAAGCTGTTGTAGTTGCACTTGGCGTACAGGTTACATTAGCCCTGTAATAGGTAGGTCCTGTCTGAGTGGTAGTAAGTGTTGAACTTGTAGCACCCGCGATATCTGACCAGGATCCAGCAATACCTGTGGCAGATTTTTGCCATTGGTAAGTAAACCCGGTCTGGAAAGGATTGTTTTGTAAAGAAAGGGTAAAGCTTGTGCCTGCGCAAACAGGGTTGGTAGAACTCAATGTATTGCCTGGAGCAGGTGCGCCAGAACATGGAGTTGGAGGTATACAGGTTAATTTCTGGTTATTATTGGTACCGATAAAGTCATTGACCTGGCGGCCACCAATAACATGGAAACTACCATTTACCACTGCACCTGTCATTCTTGAACGAACTCCTACCAGGCTTGGTAAGGCAGTCCAGGCGTTAGTAGCCTGGTCCCATTGCAATACGGTACTGCTGATAGCTCCGGTAACATAACCACCGGCTACTACACCACCTCCGTTATAAGCTGTTGTTGCAGCACCCCAACGGGTTGCGGGAAGGTCAGCAATGGCTAGGTCATCCCATGTATTTGCTATTGGATCGTAACGATATGTTTTGTTAGTTTCTACTCCTGCAGGTGAAGTACCACCAGCAGCATAAATAAAGCTACCGGACTGCCATACATTGACAAAACCAACTCCTTGTGGGTAAGGAGCGCCTAAGCTCCATGTATTAGAGGCAATATCATATATTTCAACTGCAGTAGTAGCAGTCGCAACATTAAACCCGGTTATTTTATACATCTTACCATTGTAATATACAAATGCATGGTTCCAGGTAGGAACAGTACAAGGAGCAAGAGTTGTATAAGTATTAGATGCCACATTATACCTGCGTAAAGTAGTTGTAACAGCACCGACATTATCGGATCCACCTACGATGTAAACATCTGATCCGTTACTGGCAGCAGCAGGCCACTCTTCCGCAACGGGGTAAGCCGCGATCGGGGTCCAGGTCGTTCCGTCAAATTTGTAAGAGTTAGCTATTACTGCGTTATTGCTTACACCAGCGAAGCTGTAAAGGGTAGTACCTACAGTTGCAGCTGCCTGGTCAAGGATAGGAACAGGGTACACAGTTGATGCAGTAAAGCTACATGGTGGAGGCGGCGGGGGTGGTCCTGCAGTACACTGGGTAGCATCAATTGCTATACTATAATCTGCAGATTGTCCAGCCACAACGGTAGTAACTAAAAAGTTAATCGTAGCACTGGCAGGTGCAGTAAATGAAAAAGTAACAGGAGCTCCTACCACGGCACTTGACCCTGCATCACTCAGCCAGTTTGTACAAAGAGCGGCAATGTTCACCGCGCCATTATAAACCCCAACAAAGCTAAAATTTGTATTAGCAGTCGGGATAGAATAAGTCACTGTAACGCACTGGGGACCCGCGACCGGGTTTGTCCAGGTATGTATTTTGTAATTGAATGCACCAGCTAACGGTGCGTTGGTACAAGTGGCAGGAGCCGCGCAAGTCTTATTTACACCGTCCCTGTTCGCTCTCGCAGGCAGAGCAAGATCAGCAGGACCAACCGCACCTGTCCAGGTAGTACATACAGCCTGCGGGTTGTTCACCAACTGGGTCTTCACCCTGTTTGGCAAACCTGCATCATTATCAGCTTTTCCATTTGGCTTAATTTTCTGAACGTGTTGTGAAACCTTGTTAAGTTGATCTGCTTTTTGTTTTTCAAAAAGACTTAACGTATTGTATTGTGCCGGGTTTTGTTGCCCAAAAGAAAATTGGGTCGACACTGAAAAAACCAAAGCGAGCGCCATGATCTTTCTCCAAAAATGCCCTAATCTTTGTTGCGTAAATTTTGGTTGCATAATAGATATTTTAAGTGATTGTTGTTACCTGTAATACAGGTAATGTCCGGGAACCGGGACGTAAGATAATTTTTTTTGGAATATCAATAAAAAAATAAATTGCCCATCTACCATTTGTCCACTTCTTCCTGGTTGCTGGCCGCCTGGACATCGCCAGTTTCAGCCACTGGACTAGTTTCCACTGGTTTTTCCACTTCTGTGGATATTACAGGTCCTGCCTCCGCCGATTGGCCCGTTTCCTGCTGCATCCCGTCTTCGGCAGTTTCATCATGGTTAAAAGCATCAAAGTCGAAATCGGGCATTAACTCTGTTTTTACATAGTCAACCGCTTCGCCTAAGGCCTTTATAAATTTGTTGAAATCTTCTTTGTACAGGAAGATCTTATGCCGGTCATACCCGTTATCATCAAAACGTTTACGGCTTTCTGTGATCGTGAGGTAATAATCATTACCGCGGGTAGCTCTTACATCAAAAAAGTAGGTCCTTCTTTTTCCGGCACGAATGCGCTTGCTGTAAATGCTCTCCATTTTCTTGTCGTTATTCTCGTACGCCACTGTATAAGTTTTTAGCAGTTAAGGAATTGCTTTGGTTTGGGAACTCACAAATATAGAGATGTTTTTGAAACAGCCAAACCTATTCAGCCCACAACTTAGACCGCTTATTAAAGTTCCCCGTTCCTGTCCCCCTCCTGCTGGCGGGCATATAAACCGGAATAGTATCCTCCGGGGATGGCCAGGAGCTGCTGGTGAGTTCCCTGCTCAACGATTGCACCCTCCTCCAGGACAATGATCTTATCAAAACTGAAGAGTGAAAAGATGCGGTGGGTAATAATGATCGCAGTCTTATCCTCCAGGTACTCATTCAGGTTTCCTATGATCTCTTTTTCAGTCCGGGAATCAACGGCGCTTAAACAGTCATCGAAAATAACAAGACCCGGTTTTTTTATCAACGCCCTTGCGATAGATATCCTTTGTTTCTGACCGCCGCTAAGCGTTACCCCTCTCTCCCCGATCATGGTATTATATTGTTCGGAAAACCGGGCTATCTCTTTATCAACACTTGCCTTTTCGGCGGCAGCTACAACTTCCTCCTTTCCTGCCTCCTGTAAACCAAAGCGGATATTGTTCTCCACGGTCTCGCTGAATAAAAAAACATCCTGGGGCGTATAACTGATCTGCTCCCGTAATGCCTGCAGCCCGATACTTTTAATATCCCGCCCATCGAGTTCAATTGTTCCATCACTTACATCATACATTCTTAATAATAACTGGGCAACCGTTGATTTGCCACTCCCGGTCCTGCCCACAATGGCCACTTTCTCTCCTGCTTTTACCCGGAGGTTGAAATTCTTAAGCGCCTGTATACCCGTATGCGGGTAAGTAAAGTTTACGTTGCTGAATTGTATATCCCCTTTCAGCGGCAGGATGGCAGCCCCGGGTGCATCGGCAACAGCCGGCCGGGTGTCAAGGAATTCATTGATCCTTTTTTGCGAAGCAGCTGCCCGCTGGATCATACTGGCGGTGAGTCCTATCGCACTTACCGGGAACGTAAGCATATTCACATACATAACAAATTCAATAATGGTAGCGAGGTTGGTTGTGGCCGGGTTGGCAATATGATGCAAACCCCCGATCATGATCGTAAAGAGCGTACTGAGCCCGATCAATAAGGTGATCGAAGGAAAATAAATGGCCTCCACTTTGGCAAGACCGGTAGCATTTTTTTTATAGGCTTCACTGTTACGGGTGAAAAATCCAAGCATCGCTTTTTCCTGGACAAAAGACTTGATCACCCGTATCCCGGAATACGATTCCTGTGCATTGGTGGTTAACTCCGACAAAGACTCCTGTATCCGTTCACTTTTCCGGTTGATTGTATTATTGATAAAATAAATAGCAACCGCAAGGATGGGCAAGGGTAATAATACATAGACCGTAAGTTCGGCGTCTCTTTTTAACATAAAGAAAACGCTGAGTGAAATGATCGCCACCAGGTTGGCCAGGTACATGATCGCCGGGCCTGTAAACATTCTCACCCTGCTAACATCTTCCGCGATCCGGTTCATCAGGTCGCCGGTATTATGGACTTTATAAAAAGCGATATCGAGTTGCTGGTAATGACCATATATTTCATTCTTCTGGTCGTATTCAATATGCCGGCTCATCACGATGATCGTTTGCCGCATCAGGAAAAGAAAAAATCCCCTGAGCAGGGCCAGCAGAAGTATTGTGATGCCGCACAACGCCACTACTTTTCCTGTCGAATAATCATGTCCGTCAACAGTATGGATAAACTTGTCCACCAGGATATCATAATTCGGCGGGTGGGCCGGACCTTTATACCCGGGGAGGTTCAGTGAACGCTGAACAAAATCAATCACAAAACCGGTGACCTGCGGGGAGAGCACGTTAAAATAATTCGACAAAAAAACAAACAGTATCCCGATGCCAAGCCGGATACGGTATTTCCAGAAATATTTATTGAGGGATTTGAGGTGCTTCACCCGGGGAATTTGCAACGAAGTTAAATGATACCCGGGTGCTGTATCTCATTTGGCAGAAATTTAGCCGCGATAAATACAATGAACACAGAGATACAGAGAACACTAAGGAACACAGAGAATACAAAGGCCGTCCTGAACATTTTGTAATTAATGGCTTTTAGTGTCCCCGTATTAAAGAGTACAAAGTTCTGCTAAGTAGAACCCAACATCGTGTCCTTGATGTTCCTGGTCTCGGGTAATAAAAATTTCAAATTAAAGCATCACCAATTTCAGTAAAGTTTGGGTTGAAATCGCTGGGGACGTATTTTTGCGCCGGAGAGATGGCAGAGCGGTCTAATGCGGCGGTCTTGAAAACCGTTGACCCAAAAGGTCCGGGGGTTCGAATCCCTCTCTCTCCGCTTTTACCCGCCGTAGCATTAGCGAAGGCGGGTTTTGTTTTTTAACTGCGATCTTTTGTATGCATCACTACTTTACTTTCCAATACTATTTTTTGAGGAATATCACCTGCTACTCCTTTTGAACTGATCAGCCGTAATAAAATACCCGTTGCTTTCTCCGCCTGCAGGTAAGGGAATTGTTCGACTGATGCCACCGGCGGGTTATCCAGGTAACTGGTGATAGGAAGATTGGCATAACTGACAAAGAAAATATCCTTATTAATCTTTAATCCCTGGTTGCGTGCAAACCTGATCGCGTCCAGCGCCACATAATCATTAAACGCAATGATGGCCGTTGGGCGATTTTTCAGTGCGATCAATTTATGCATGGCATCTTCCGTTTTGGCCTGGCTAAGATCGGTGGCCACTACAAAAGCGGGGTCGGGTTTTATCTTATGTTTTTTCAGACCTTCCTGGAACCCCGTGAACCGTTGTTTCGAATGCGTGATCGTATCGGGCCCCTTGATAAATCCTATCTTCCTGTGCCCATGGCTTACCAGCCAGTCAACCAGTTCTACTGAACTGTTCTCCAGGTTGCAGGAAACCGTATAAGCGCCGGGCATATCCGGCACGCGGTCGAAAAAAACAACGGGGATCTTATATTTCTTTAATTGTTCAAAATGTTCGTAGGTCTTCGTGGTCTTGGAAAGAGAAACGATCAACCCATCTACCCGGTGACGCCGCATCGTATCCACTATCCGTCGCTCCCGCTCCACATCATCGTGCGACTGCCCGATCAGCACCGTGTAATTGTTTTTGGTAGCCACATCCTCGATCCCGTTAATCGCCATGGAAAAATATTCTTCTCCCAGGTTGGGAAGGATCACCCCAATCGTCATCGTTTTTCCCTGTTTGAAAGAAATAGCAGATTGGTTAGGTTCGTAATGCAGTTCTTCGGCCAATTTTTGGACTTGCATCTTTGTCCGCAAACCGATACTGTGATGATTGTGCAAAGCCCGGGAAACCGTAGAAACTGAAACATTTAACCGGCTGGCGATCTCTTTTATAGTTGCAGGTTTTTGTTCCATACAGATGGTGGCTCTTATTGCATACAAGGTATAAAAAGAAATGATTATTCAGTCATGTATATCCCGGACTACAGGATAAGAAAATGATCAGCAACGGCAGTTTACCGGAAATAGTTTTTGTACAGGTTATATCTTTTCGTAAATTTCATCAGTAAAGCTTGCAATATGAATACGGTGTCATCTGTGCTGGGGAGGAAAGGCGGTGTACCGGTAACGGTAACTCCTGAAACCACCGTGATGGAAGCTTTGGAATTGATGGCCAAAAAGAATATCGGCTCCGTAGTGGTGATGAACGGAAATGAATACCTGGGCATCATGACAGAAAGGGATTATTCCAGGAAGGTTATTTTGAAAGGAAAACATTCCACGACAACAAAAGTAGCGGAGATCATGTCAACCGACCTCCCGCAGGTAAAACCGGAAGACAGTATTGAACACTGTATGGAACTAATGACAGAAAAGAATATCCGCTATATGCCAGTAGTGGAAAATGACCGGGTGACAGGTATCATTTCGATGAGCGACGTGGTTAAAGAAACCATCCGGGCACAGAAAAATACCATCGACCAGTTACAGAACTATATTCAAAGCTGACTTACACACTCGTTAAATACACCGCGAAGCCCCGTAAGGCTTCGCATTTTTTTTGCTTCGCTGCGCTCGCAATGACGATCGCAATGACGTTGCTTCAGCTTCGCTTCGCAATGACGCGGGTAATGAAAGTGGCGATCACGGTCACATTTTGATGGCTGCAATGACGGTCACATTGATGGCTGCAATTAAGATGGCAATGTTGGTGGCGATGACGGCCTGCTTGCTATTGGCTATTGGCTATTGGCTATTACCTATTGCCTATTGCCTATTGCCTATTGCCTATCCCCCACTTCCTTCTCCTCCACAACAACCAGGTCTTTTACATCCACCTGCATAGGCAGCAGCCCTATTTTGACCACCGCTCTTTTTCCCCGCAACTCCATCACTTCTCCTACCTGGTGATTTCTTTTCAACTTCACCTTATCCCCCGCTTTAATCTCCCCGCCAACTTCATTGAATTTTGAGTCTATCTTTTTCTGCATCCTGCTGACGATCTTCTTTTCGTCTTTATTAAACAACAGGGCTTCCATTTGTTTGATCACTTTATTTTTATTCTCTTTTTTTCTCCATTCAATCATCATTTGTTTCAGCTTTCTTTCCATATCCTTCAGGTAGACGATACGGTCCTCTGCTATCTTATTCTGTTCTTTTAATAACTCTACCTGTTGCCGGTGTTTTTCTTTATCAATTGTCTCCAGCATTTCCTTTTTCAACCGTTCATTCTCTTTTAGCAGTTGCTGTAATTCCTTTTCTCTTTTTTGAAGGTCCTGCAGGTCCTGTTCAGTACGGTTTAGCAGTTTGTCCAGGTGAAACTGGTCCTCATCCACCAGTTGCCGGGCTCGGTTGATCAGGTCTTTATCCAGCCCGATCCTTTCTGCAATGGAAAAAGTATAGGAACTTCCTGGTTTACCTACCAGCAATTTGTATTGCGGCTGGAGGTTTTTTTCATCAAAGGCCATGGCGCCGTTCAGGATGCCGGCCGTTTTACCTGCCATAACTTTGAGGTTGAGATAATGCGTGGTAACGATTCCGAAAGCATGTTTTTTGGCAAGCTCCTGCAAAATGACCTCTGCAAAGGCGCCCCCGAGGTTAGGGTCGCTCCCGCTACCCAGTTCATCAATAAAAAATAAGGTGCGGCCATTGGCTTCTTCCATAAAGTGTTTCATATGGAGCAGATGACTGCTATAGGTGCTCAGTTCGAATTCGATGCTTTGCGTGTCACCGATATGGATCATCAGTTGTTTGAATATCCCGAACTGTGAAGAGGGATGCACCGGTACCAGCAACCCGCTTTGTACCATCATCTGCAGCAGCCCCACCGTTTTCATCGTCACGGTTTTACCACCCGCGTTCGGCCCGCTGATCACCAGGATCCTTTTTGTTTCATCAAGGGTAAGCGTGACAGGAATGGTTGGTTTTCCCGTATGCTTATTATAGAGGTATAATAAAGGATGACAGGCTTCTACCAGGTGTATATGAGATTTGTCAGTTACTGCAGGGTACTCCCCTTTTATTTCAATGCCCAGTTTTGCCTTGGCCCTGGCAAAATCAAATTCCCCCAGCACCACGTGCCATGCAGTCAGCAATGAAGTATAGGCAGCTAATTTCGCAGTCAGTTCCCGCAGGATGCGATACACTTCTTTTTGCTCATTGCTTTCGAGTTCATAGATCGTATTATTCAGTTCAATGGTCTCTTCGGGTTCTACGAAAGCTGTTTTACGGCTATCGCTTTCCCCGTGCAGAATCCCTTTTACCGTTCTTTTTTGTTCAGCAAATACAGCCAGCACCCGCCGGCCATTCATAAAACTTTCCTCGATCTCGGCCAGGTGACCTTGTTTATTGAGTTTAGCAACAATTTTGTCAAAGAGTCTTCTTAATTCATTTCGTTTCCGGTAAAGGTTCATCCGGATATTCTTGAGTTCTTCGGAAGCATTATCTTTTACCTGGCCATATTCATCCAGCACTTCATTGATTAGTGCAGCGATTGCCTTCTCATAGTATGTGTCTTCTATTATTTTGGCAAGGGCAGTATAAGCCAGTTTTCTTTCGGGGTCAAACCAACGGAATATTTTTTCGATGCTTTCAGATAGTTTCCGGAGTAACTGTAATTCCTCACCGCTGAGCACAGCGCCGGGTATGGATAATAATTTCAATTCCCGGGAAAGATTCAGGATATAGTCATTAGGAAAATAGGTACTGTTGGCAACAAGTTGCCGGTATTCATGACTTTGCTTCAGTTCGGTTTCCACAAATTCCTTACGGGTGTGAATACGTAACTGTTGCGCTTTTGTCCGCGCATGATCGGTCTGGCAATAATTTGCCAGCAATTCTTTTATTTTATTGAATTCAAGCTGTAACCAGGCTGATTCGGGAAATAGTTTCAAATGATTTCTTTATTAATTTAAACAGGGTGTAAATTTCGGGATTTGGCTGGAAGTCGGGGGTCCGAAGTCCGGAGCCGGTCGTTTATTGATCCCCTAAGTTGTCAGGCTGCCGGCGCAGGTAACCACCCAGCCCGCTTTGATGTCTTTTTCTTTTACCAGTTTTTCAATACCCTCCCTGAGATCCTCTCCCGGTTTCAGGCGAAAAGCATAACTAGTTATTTTTTCCTCTTTCATTGTGCTGGATTGACAGGCTGAAAAAATAAGAATTGTTAAACAAATCACCCCTATCCCATTGCTGCATCTTTTTTTATCAACCATTCGTAAGTGCTGTTGTTATAGAAGGTACTGTTAATAAAATTTGAAAACCAGGTTAATGTCGTGCAACTTACAAAACAAGCCCTTGCTAAACCGCTAATTTGCACGAAATTTATCTGCGTGCGGTTAAAATCTATCATATGAAGACAATGCTGATCCCGGCCTTTCTCGGACTGATGATCCTGGTTTCCTGTGAGCAACGACCAACTACAACCCCTAACTTAATTATGGAGAAAAAAAATATGACAACCGATCCTTCCAACTCAGTAAAAACAGAAACGGCCACTTTTGCCAACGGATGCTTCTGGTGTACCGAAGCTATTTTTGAAGAACTGGATGGTGTGATCAGTGCAACCTCCGGTTATACCGGCGGACAGACAGACAACCCCACTTATAAACAGGTTTGCTCGGGAGAAACTGGTCATGCGGAATGTTTGCAGGTAGAATATGACCCTGCTAAGATCAGCTTTGATGAACTATTGGCGGTTTTCTGGGAAACACATGATCCTACAACGCTGAACCGGCAGGGAGCTGATGTCGGAACTCAATACCGCAGCGGTATCTTCTACCATAACGCTGAGCAAAAAGAAAAAGCGGAGAAATATAAAGCTGAGCTGGATAAAAGCGGGGCTTTTGAAAAACCGATCGTTACCGAGATCAGTCCTTTCACGAAATTTTATCCCGCGGAGGATTATCACCAGCAATATTTTGATAATAACGAGAATTCAAACCCCTATTGCACGATCGTGATCCGGCCTAAACTGGACAAATTCCGGAAAGTATTCAAAGACAAACTGAAAGACAGTCATTAACAGGAATTTTTAACAGGCCTGTTTTACCTTTTGTTGCAAAATGTACTACCTTTTATAAACAATCAATGCTTATGAAAGTGAAACTTCTGCTCCTTCTACCAGCGTTGCTCCTCTCTATGGCAATCACTGCTCAAAAAAATACTTCCCAGGTAAAAAATGATAAGTATAGGATCAATCTTCCCTCCTATTGGGGAAAAGGCCATAAAGTATGGAAGATTCTTATTGATAAACTTCCACTGGTTTGCGAAGAACTTGCCGGCAAAGAACTCTGCGGCGATGATTGCAACCCGGCATATACAGTTGACTTTTACCTCACAGAACCTACCGTGGTTGATTTTACTACAAAAAAGATCATCACTCCCGCAGATCCTTATACAAGAAATCTTCTTCAAAAAAGTATGAATTTTGAATCCAGTGGTAACCTGTACTATCCCAATAATACCTCTATCGTTGATTCGTGGCAGGCTTTTACGAATTATAGTTTCCAGTGTTTCCTGCTGTTAAAGGACGCGGAAGGGAAGATCCTGACCAGGATGATCCTTGTGGATACAAACGAAATATGGGAAAGACCTCACCCGGAAACGATCAAAACAAATACACCCCCGGATATGAGTTATATGGAGAAAAATAAGGAAAAATTTAACCCTGTTATTTTTGACCTGCTTGCCATTGTTGAAAAGAAAATACTTGGACTGTAGAAATTTCATTTTTCAATTTTCACATACCGCAGCTCCAGCAGGTTGAGCGGGTTTGGATTAAATCCTTTTACATTGGGCTGTACAAGTCTCACCACTTTATCATACCATAGCGGCACCACTGGCGCGTCATCCATCATGATCTTATCTGCTTCCTGGTAATATTTGTAACGAAGCGAATCATTGTCTTCTTTGATCGCCCTTTCAAAGGCCGCATCAAAAGCAGCGCTCCTGTATCTTGTATAATTCGGCGGTGCAGGGTTTTTGGAATAAAAAACAGAAAGATAATTCTCCGCATCCGGGTAATCAGCGATCCAGCTGCCGCGGAAAAAAGGGGCCGTTGAATTGGAGGTCATGGTCAGCAACAATGATTTCTGTATCACTTCCACCTGTACAGGTATACCGGATTCCCCGAGTTGCCTGGCGATGAAGTTGGCCATATCGGCATAGATGGCGATCGTCAGCAATTTGATAGCCGGTAATCCTTTTCCATCCGGGTAACCCGCTTCGTCGAGCAATTGTTTTGTTTTGGCCGGGTCATAATGATATCCTTTTACTGCTGTCGTATCAAAAGAAGGAAGTCCCATCGGAACAAACCCCGATTCCGCGGCTGTACCCAGCGAGTTCCGCAGGTACAAGACCATTTTCCTTCGGTCAAATCCATAATTAATGGCCTGTCTTATCTTTTTAAACCGCAACGGAGAATTCGTCACGAGTTTGTTCGTTGTATCAACCATGATCCCGAGGTATTCAATATTAAGGTAGGGCGTAGCCTGCAATACGATCTTTCCTTCCCAGTCCTTGCGAAGTGTTCCTTTTTTTGTCAATATCTCATCCTTGAAAGAAGCCTCGATGTCATTGATAAACTCCAGTTCCTTTTGGCGGAACAAAAGGAACTCCGTAGCCTTGCTGTCGTAAAAAGAAATTTTCACTCCTTCTACGTAGGGCAACCGGTTCCCTGCGCTGTCTTTTTCAAAATAATTGGGATTCTTTTTTAATACCAGCGCCTGTCCTTCTTCCCATGTCACGAACCGGAAAGGCCCTGTGCCCACAGGATGACGACGAAATTCAGTTCCATATTTTTCGACCGCTTCCACTGGCAGCACCGAACAATATTGCATGGAAATGATCCCCAGCATAGGGATATAAGGCCGCTGTAATTTTAGCTGGAAAGTAGAATCATCAAGGGCGGTAAAAGCCTGCAGGGAGTCAACCTTCCGGTTGAAGATCCAGGTACCGGGGCTGGCCGTGGTTTTATCCATGATGCGGTTGAAACTGTAAACAACATCACCCGCTACGAGCTTTCTTCCTTTTCCGCCGGGAAAAGCCGGATCATCATGAAAAAACACATCAGTTCTGAGGTGAAAAATAAATACGGTCCTGTCCTCAGAAATATCCCAGCTTTTGGCGAGGGAAGGTTTGATATGAAGGCTGTCATCAATTTCAACCAGTGTATTGTAAAACTGGTGGGCTGCCCACATGGTGGACTGGCTTTTGGCAAATGCCGGGTCGAGGGAGGAGATACCGTTGAATTCATTATAATGGAAAATATTATCTTCTTTGCTTTTCCTGTTATAGCACGAGGCCAGGAGGAAGCAGGCAGCCGTCATCCAGAGCGAAGCGAAGGACAGGAGCCGGGAGCCGGGAGCCGGGAGCCCCTTGTCATCCTGGGCGAAGCGAAGGACAGTTTTAACTTTCATCTTAATAATCAAGCCTTAAATTTACAGTAACAAACTGTATCATGGTGAAATACGTTAGCCCACTCCTTATTACTTATTTTTTATTTCTTATTTCTTATTCCGCCATCTCTCAGCCATTAAGTCAAAAAAATAAATTCACTCACCAGGATACGCTCCGCGGTAGTGTTACTCCCGAAAGAGCCTGGTGGGATGTTGCTTCTTATAATATCTATGTTGTCCCCGATTACAAGACAAAGACCATCCGTGGATGGAACCAGGTGAGTTTTGATATCAACAGTGACGGGAAGAACCGCAAGATGCAAATTGACCTGCAACAACCGATGGTAATCGACAGCATCATCTTCAATAAGAAACAACTAAAAAAATTCAAACGTAACGGGAATGTTTATCTCCTTGACTTTGGCAATTTTAAATTCACGGCAGCCAGGACCTTCGCAAAAAAAGAAAAAGCCATTCCTCTACATAGTATCACCATCTATTTTCATGGCAAACCACGTGAAGCCATCAACCCACCCTGGGATGGTGGCTGGATCTGGGGAAAAGATGCGTTGGGACGACCCTGGATGACCGTCGCCTGCCAGGGACTGGGCGCCAGCGTATGGTATCCCTGTAAAGATTACCAGGGTGATGAGCCGGACCTGGGAGCTTTGATACAGGTACGGGTCCCCGATACCCTGGTGGCGGTTTCCAATGGCAGATTGTATTCAAAAGACGACCAGCATGACGGGAGCGTGCTTTATACCTGGCAGGTAAAAAACCCGATCAATAATTACAATATCGTTCCTTATATCGGCAAGTATGTCCACTTCTCTGATAATTATACCGGGGAAACCGGGCAAAATCTTTCGCTCGACTATTGGGTACTGGATTATAATTTAGAAAAAGCAAAGAAACAATTTGCCAATAATGTAAAGCCCATGATCAAGGCCTTTGAATACTGGTTTGGCCCCTACCCTTTTTACGAAGACGGGTATAAACTCGTGGAATCCTCTCATCTCGGAATGGAACACCAAAGTGCTACCGCGTATGGTAATCATTACCTGAACGGCTACCTGGGCTCTGACCTGTCCGGGACCGGGTGGGGTTTGAAATGGGATTATATCATAGTGCATGAAAGCGGGCATGAATGGTTCGCGAATAATATATCCACTAATGATATTGCCGATATGTGGGTACATGAAGGTTTTACCATGTATTCAGAAGCGCTTTTCATAGAATATTATTATGGGAAACAGGCGGCGGATGAATATGTGCAGGGTATCCGCAAGAATATTGATAATGATAAACCTGTCATCGGGCCTTATGGGGTGAACCAGGAGGGCAGCGGGGATATGTATAATAAAGGAGCCAATATGCTTCATACGATCAGGCAGGTGATCAATGACGATTCTGTCTTCAGGTCAATATTGCGGGGGTTGAACAAAGATTTTTATCATAAGACGGTTGATTCGAAAGACGTCGAAGCCTACTTCTCAAAGCACTCCGGGAAGGATCTTTCGAAGATATTTGATCAATACCTCCGGACTACCAGGATCCCGGTGCTGGAATATAAAATAAAGAATGATAATCTCAGTTATCGCTGGACGAATGTAATTCCCGGGTTTACGATGCCAGTAAAACTGGAAGACGGCGAATACCTGGCTCCCACTATCCAATGGAAATCGACATCTATGACGGCGGACATGAAAAACAAAACCCTTGCAGCAGACAAGAATTATTATGTGACCGTTAAGAAGGTTGACTAAAGATGAAAGATGGCCATGGTCAATCGTCCATTGACCATTGACCATTCACTATTGACCACTATCTTTACCACATGAGCAGCATCCGCCGGCAAAGCATCATCTCATCGGTTGTTATTTATATAGGCTTTGCTGTCGGCTTACTGAATACTTACTTCTTTACCCGGGAAGGGAATTTTGATCCCGCACAGTACGGCCTCACCACTATTTTTATCGCTATCGCCACCATGATGACTACTATTGCTGTCATGGCGATGCCTTCTTATATATTTAAATTCTATCCTTATTATACTGAGCATCTCCCGCTGAAAAAAAATGACCAGGTAAGCTGGGCGCTGCTTGTCAGCGGGATCGGGTTTGTACTGGTAATGGTAGCAGGCCTGGCCCTCAAGCATCTTGTTATAAAGAAATTTGGTACCAATGCCCCGGAACTGGTCACATATTATTACTGGATCTTCCCGATGGGATTGGGTCTAACCATCTATACCGTGCTGGAAGCTTATGCCTGGAGTCTGCACAAGTCGGTGCTCACCAATTTTTTCAGGGAAGTGCAATGGAGAATACTGACTACTATCCTGATCGTGTTATTTGTTACGGGTACGATCAGGGATTTCGACCTCTTTATCAAACTATTTGCCTTTACTTATCCCGGTATCGCTATCAGCCTGTTTGCGTACCTGGTCATTACAAAAAAAATACACTTTACATTTAAAGTGAGTAAGGTCAGCCGGCGTTTTTTTAAAAAGATTCTTGCGCTCTGCTCCTTTGTCTATGGTGGCACGCTGATCTTTACGTTGTCACAGGTATTCGATTCTTTCGTTATTGCGTCTGTACTGGACAATGGTTTGGATAAGGCCGGTATTTTCGGGCTGGCCACAATCATGACGAGCATCATCGTAGCGCCGCAACGCGGAATCATATCGGCTTCTATTTCACATTTATCCAAAGCCTGGAAGGATAAGAACATGGCGTTGCTCCAGAAAGTTTACCAGCGATCTTCCATCAACCAGCTCATTTTTGCCTGTGCTATCTTTTTGCTGATCTGGCTCAATTTTACGGACGGCATTCTCACCTTTAAAGTAAAACCGCTCTACCTGGATGGGGCCTGGGTATTTTTTGTATTGGGTCTTACCAAGATCATTGATATGGGAACCGGGGTGAATGCGCAGATCATCGCCACTTCCACGTTCTGGAAGTTTGAGTTGCAAAGCGGGGTGATCTTATTATTTATCATGCTCCCGCTTACTTATATACTCACTAAACAATATGGTATTATCGGTCCTGCGATCGGCACGCTGGTATCCATCACCATTTATAATATCATCCGCATTATTTTTCTCTGGAAGAAATTCAGGTTATTCCCGCTGACCATACAATCCCTGTATACTGTTTTGCTGGCTGCAGCCTGCTATGGCGCCTGTTATTTTGCGTTCAGGGAGATGCACGGTTTTCCGGGGATGCTCACCCGGAGTTTCGTCTTTATCCTTCTTTATGCAACAGGTGTTATTTACATGAAACTGACTCCCGACATCCGGCCGGTGGTGACAACGATTAAAAAAAGATTGGGGATCAAATAGGTTTAATTCGTAGATACGATCTGCTTATCATCTATCCTTCCACCACCGACATAACGCTGGAGGTAATAGGGTTCGAAAAGACCGCTCACCATTATTCCTCTTGAAACAGAAGCGTGGATGAATTTGTTATTGCCGAGGTAAACGCCTACATGCGATACGCCATTGCCTTTGGTATTAAAGAATACAAGGTCGCCTTCCTGGAGATCCGTGGTAGAAATCTTGCGGCTGATCCTGTATTGTTCCCGCGATACCCTCGGAAGCATGATACCATACACCGCTGCATAGACGGCGACGGTAAAACCGGAACAATCAACGCCGGATTTGGTATTGCCACCCGTGCGGTAGCGAACGCCATACCAGTCATCCACATTTTCCAGCAAGGTCTTGCTGGGAAGGGATTCAACTTCTGTATTCAATAAAACGGCATATTTCAGCTGGATGGAGGAAGCATTTTCAACATCGGCTTTTACAGCTTTATTCCGGCTGGCCATTAAACGATTGATCTCGCTGGCTTCTTCTTTATCAGCGACTGTTTCCGAGGAGCCAAGTCCACGGGTAGTACTTATGGATACCTGCTGTTCAGTTTTTACGGTTGTTTTATCTGTCGTAACCTGCGGAGTTACAGAGATATCACTGATGAATTTAGCCTGGGGCGTAGTTGACGGAGCAACCTGGTTGTTGCTCGTAAAATTCAGCGGCTTGAAGGTAGTACAGCTGCTGAGGAAGAAAAGGACCGCTATCGCTGGTAAAATTTGCTTAACCATTACGTCTTTCTTTTAGGATGATTTCATGGGGTTTTTCATCGGATTTTTCTGTTGGTTCACCAGCCGGGGCAACGCAAACTCACAGTCTATCCTTTTTCGAACTGGGCAAATGTAGCCGTTAATGTCCAAAAAAAACCACAAGATGTAAACGAAATTCCCCTATCATTATTGCCGAAATCCTAAATCACTGTAACCAAGTGATTTAGAATTTGTTAATACCCTGTGGATATTGAGATGGATCAAGTAATTTAGATGGCTTATTTTTAATATCCCACCATTCTTAGTCATGCAAATACTCTTATCCATCTTTGCCTTATTTCTTGTTACTTATGGTTGCCAGAACTCGGAAAGCGCTCCCAGGTTGCCGGCTGAATCAGAACTTGTTAATTCCGCTACTCTCGTAAAGGATACCCTTCCCCTGGCTCCTGTTCCAAAGTCTTATTCCAAGATCACTTATAAGGATAAGGAAGTGCTGATAGCTGCCGGGGGTACCAAATCGGTCCTTTTTAATGCAATGGGAACTAAACTCTACGCGATGAACCTGGAAGGAATGAGTGTGTATGAATTCGACCAGGCTACCCGGAAGATCAGCAGGGAATTCAAATTCACCCCTACCAGGGGCATGGGTTGGGATTACAATAAGAGCCGCCCCATCGCGTCTTTCCAGGAAAAACCAGTGGAAGCCTGTTTCAGTCATGGTGATAAGATCCTTTGGGTATCTCTTCATAATGCAGAAGGTATTGTTCCAATATGGATTGAACATAGTGAAACACCCTCTTCCCCATACCGGTCTGTATTTTCAACCTACGAGGGAAAAACTAAACCAGTTACGGTAATATATCCCGGAACAGACCGGGTTGATAAATTCAGCGTACCCCTGATCGAGACCGGCAAAACACCTAAAGTGATATCCCGGACAGCCGACAGTAAATATTTACTCGTCAGCAACTGGCATTCCCGGACCACGAGTGTCCTGGAAATGGATACTACCGCCCTGCCCTATGCAAAAGTTATCAGTACGATCCCGGTTTCCGCTATACCCAGAGGGATTGCCGTTGATGATAAAAATAAAAAATCCTATATCGCCATTATGGGGGGCGCCAGCCTGAACGTTGTTGATAATACAACCTGGAAAAGTGAACGTATCATGAATGTCTGGAGCAGTCCGCGGCATATCGTAATGGATACCAGCGGTCATTTATTTGTTTCTTATAATAGCCTTGGGACGATTGCCTGTATCGATGCCACTACGGGCAACCAGTTGTTTACTGCCAAAACCCATGCGCAGCCCCGGACTATCGTATTATCAAAAAATCACAAATTTATTTTCGTCACCTGTTATAGCAGCGACTACCTCGATGTGTACAAAATCAATGACGACAACTTTGAGAAAGTAGCATCTTTGCCCTGTGGCGGACACCCGGTTGGTGTGGATATATTTGAAAATGATGAAGTACTGGAAGCCTGGGTGTGCAGTTATAGCAGCGGATCGATCAGTATATACTCGTTTAAAAAGAAAGACTGAGACAAATAAGAAATAAGGAATAAGAAATAAAAAATAAGGAAGTGCCGGAGTAGTTTTTTACTTTCTGTTTCCTTATTCAACAAGTGAAAAAGGATTTAGCGAACATGAAATTTTCTCATTTACACGTACACACCCAATTCTCTCTCCTTGACGGGGCGGCCTCGATACAGAATCTTTACAAGAAAGCGATAAAGGACGGAATGCCGGCGCTGGCCATCAGCGATCACGGTAATATGTTTGGCGTTTTCGAATTTGTAGCTGAAGCCTACAAGAATAAAGATGAGAACGGCAAGGTCAAAGTAAAACCGGTCGTGGGTTGTGAATTCTATATTACAGAGACACGTCACCAGAAAACATTCACCAAGGAACAAAAAGATAAACGTCATCACCAGATCCTGCTGGCAAAAAATGAGCAGGGGTATAAGAACCTGATCAAACTTACTTCGCTCGGTTTTATTGAAGGCATGTACGGGAAATACCCCAGGATCGATAAAGAGCTTATCCTGAAACATCATGAAGGTCTTATTGCCACTACCTGCTGCCTTGGCGCTTCCGTGCCCCAGGCCATCCTGAAGAAAGGAGAAGAAGAAGGCGAGAATGAATTTAAATGGTGGCTCAATGTCTTCCAGGAAGATTTTTACGTAGAACTCCAGCGCCATGGAATGGCTGACCAGGATAAAGTGAATGAAGTGCTTGTAAGACTGGCAAAAAAATACAAGGTAAAAATAATCGCCAGTAATGATTCTCATTATGTAGACCTGGAAGACTACAATGCTCACGATATTTTGCTTTGTATAAATACAGGAGAAAAATTCGCCACAGAAAAGCAGACAGAATTCACCGATGATGATGTGCATTCAAAAAGTAAACGTTTTGCTTTTCCCAATGACCAGTTCTATTTCAAGACCACGGAAGAAATGAGCAACGTGTTTCATGACCTGCCCGAGGCCATCGACAATACAGGTGAAATCGTGGATAAAGTAGAATTGCTCAACCTGACCCGTGATATCCTGCTTCCGAATTTCCCGATCGAAAAAAGATTTGAGCTGCATACCAAAGAAGAGCAGGTTGGTAAATATAAAGTGTCGGCACAGTCACAGAACCAATGGGAATACCTGAAACATCTTACTTATGAAGGGGCTGCCAAACGCTACAGTGAACTCACCGATGAAATAAAAGAACGGCTGGAATTTGAATTGTTCACGATCAGGATGATGGGATTCGCTGGTTACTTTTTGATCGTCAGTGATTTTATCAGGGCCGGCAGGGACCAGGGTGTATTCATTGGCCCGGGTCGTGGATCGGCAGCAGGCAGCGTGGTAGCTTATTGTATTGGTATCACCAATATTGACCCGATCAAGTACAACCTGCTGTTTGAAAGGTTCCTAAATCCCGATCGTAAATCCATGCCGGATATCGATACAGATTTTGATGACGAAGGAAGACAGAAAGTGATCGATTACGTGGTAGAGAAATATGGCAAGAACCAGGTGGCCCAGATCATCACGTACGGCACGATGGCTGCCAAGTCCAGTATTGCCGATGTGGCAAGGGTAATGGACCTTCCCTTACCGGAGAGCAGGGCCCTTACGAAACTGGTGCCTGACCGGCCCGGTACGGAATTACGCAGGGTACTCCATGCCCCGATGAAAATGAAGGATACCCGTTCTGATGATGCAGGAGGAAAAGGTGAGAAATCACTCGAAGAAAAAGAAGGGATGGGCAATGATGACATGGAGAACGTAAAGAAGTTACGGGAGATCTACAACCAGAAAGGGAGCTTACTAAGCAAAGTATTGCACGAAGCGGAAAGACTTGAAGGCTCTGTCCGTAATACCGGTATCCACGCGGCAGGTATCATTATCGCACCGCAGGACCTGACAGAACTGATCCCTGTTGCCACTTCCAAAGAATCGGCATTATGGCTGACACAGATCGAAGGAAATGTGATCGAAGAAACAGGGATACTCAAGATGGACTTCCTGGGATTAAAGACACTTACCATCCTGAAGAATGCCCTGGCGCTGATCAAATTTATACATGGTGTAGAAATTGATATTGATAAGATACCGCTGGACGATAAAAAGACATTTGAACTTTACCAGCATGGTTCCACCATTGGCACTTTCCAGTTTGAAAGTGCCGGTATGCAGAAATATTTACGGGAGTTAAAACCGGATAAATTCGGTGACCTGATCGCGATGAATGCTTTGTACCGCCCGGGTCCCATGGCGTATATCCCTAATTATATCGACCGCAAACATGGAAGGGAAGCGATCTCGTATGACCTGCCCGAGATGGCGGAGTTCCTGGAGGAGACCTATGGTATTACAGTGTACCAGGAGCAGGTTATGTTGCTGGCACAAAAGCTGGCCGGTTTCAGCAAAGGTGATGCGGATGTGTTACGGAAGGCCATGGGTAAAAAGCAGAAATCCGTCCTGGATAAAATGAAAGCCCAGTTTATTTCCGGTGCCACAGAGAAGCTATTACCTGCTGAACGCCTGGAGAAGATCTGGACAGACTGGGAAGCATTTGCCCAGTATGCATTTAATAAATCGCACTCCACCTGCTATGCTTATGTAGCTTACCAGACCGCCTATTTAAAAGCCCACTACCCTGCTGAATACATGTCGGCGGTATTGAACAATGCCGGCAGCATCGACAAGATCACCTTCTTCATGGAAGAATGTAAGCGGATGGGATTAAAAGTGCTCGGGCCCGATATCAATGAATCGCTGAAAGGTTTCGCGGTTAATGATAAAGGAGAGATACGATTTGGACTGGGTGGTTTGAAAGGCGTCGGCGAAGCGGCCGTGGAAAGTATCATTGAAGAAAGAATGAAAGGGGGCCCTTTCCCCAATATTTTTGATTTTATCAAACGTATCAACCAGCGTACCGTAAATAAGAAGACACTGGAAAGCCTGGCTTATGCCGGAGGTTTTGATTGTTTTACTGAACATCACCGGGCACAGTATTTCAATGTACCCGATGGTGAAATAATAAACGGGCTGGAAAAAGTGATCAAGTACGGGCAGGTATATGCAACACAAAACGCAACAGCTACGAATACCCTTTTTGGCGATCTCCCCATCAGTATGGAGATCCCGCCACCACGGATACCCGATTGTACACCCTGGCCCCTCATCGTGCAACTGGATAAAGAAAAAGAAGTGACCGGTATCTTCTTAAGTGGTCACCCGCTGGATAACTATAAATTTGAAATGAAGCATTACGGGATCACCCCGCTGGCGGATTTCAACGAGTTCAAAGACGCAATCAAGTTGCAACCCAACCCCGGTCGTCCATTCAGGATCGTTGGGCTGGTTGCTGACACGCAACATCGTATTGCCCGGAGCGGGAACAAATACGGAAATTTTATCATCGAGGATTATTCTGGGAAAACGGAATTCCCATTGTTCAGTGAAGATTATTTACGCCTGACCCCGATCTTACAGCAGGGCAGCACCGTGCTTATCAATGGTTATTTCAAACCGAGATATAATAAGGAAGAATTTGAATTCAAAGTGATGAGTGTGACACTAGCGGAGACGATGAAACGAAATATGACGAAACAGGTAACTATTGAAGCACACCCGCAGGATGTCAGCCCTGCAATGGTAAATTTCATCGAAAAAAACCTGAAAAATAACCCGGGTAAATCCTCGTTAAAATTTACTCTCACAGAACCCAAGAACAAGATGAAAATCAGCCTTGTAACGATGAACAGCGGTTTTGAAATGAACGAAGAAATGATCCTGTTCCTGGAAAAAAGCCCGGAACTGGAGGTACAAGTGTTAACAGTATAATAATGCTTCTGACTATTCCACTTAAAAGAGACTTTTTAGCAGCCTGTCATTTAAATACGACAAAAGGAATGACAAGTTTTACACAACTTTGTGCCAACTCCGCATGTTATTTATAACGGACTTAAATTTGCAACCCACCTAAGAGAAAACAAGATTAAAAAATAAAATCTATTAAAATGGCAAAAGAGTATAACGATGGTAATTTCCAGGCCGATGTGCTGGCTTCTGATAAACTGACCGTAGTGGATTTCTGGGCAGAATGGTGCGGCCCCTGCCGTGCTATCGGACCGGTAATCGAAGAACTTAGTAAAGAGTACGATGGCAAGATCAACGTGGGAAAAGTGAACGTGGACAATAATCCACAGGTATCCATGAACTATGGCATTACTTCCATTCCTGCAATTCTCTTTATTAAGAACGGGCAGGTTGTTGATAAATTAGTAGGGGCACAGCCTAAAGGTAATTTTGTAAAGAAAATCGAAGCGCATATCTAAGCTTCCCTTGATAAGATTAAAAAACCCGTACGCCAGCTGGTGTACGGGTTTTTTATTTGCTACTGTTTTTTGTTGGCCTTAGATTGTCCTGTGCTGAACTGAAAGTACCTGCTCAATTATTTCGCAGGTATGAATACTTGTTTTTCCATTCACTGGTTCTTAATTGCTAATGCTTGATATTGGCCACTTCCGCCGGGTTATGTTTATGGCGGAAGAAAATGGCAAACAGGATGGCAACCACCAATGAATAGGCTGCAAAACTGAGCCAGATATTATGCCAGTCCTTATCACCCCCATTCACCGTAAAGTATTTATCGATGAGAAAACCGCTGACCTTAGCACCCATATAAGCCCCAAATCCGTTTGTCATCATCATAAAGACGCCCTGTGCACTGGAACGGATGGACGAATCTGTCGTTGTTTCAACAAACAGCGATCCGGATATATTGAAGAAGTCAAATGCCATTCCATAAACGATACAGGAAAGTATGATCATCCATAAACCATCGGCGGGGTTGCCATAGGCAAAAAGGCCAAACCGCAATACCCAGGCGAACATGGAGAACAACATCACTTTCTTGATCCCAAACCGTTTCAGGAAAAAAGGAATAGTAAGGATAAATACCGTCTCAGAAATCTGTGATATTGACATGATGATCGTGGAGTTTTTCACCACAAATGATCCTGGTCCATATTCGGGGATTTTCTTGAAATCATCCAGGAAGGTGTCTCCGTACATATTGGTCAATTGCAAGGCCGCGCCCAGGAACATAGAAAAGATAAAAAACAAAGCCATTTTATATTTGGCAAACAGGGCAAATGCTTTCAGTCCCAATTGATCCACGATAGAAGCATTTTTAGAAATCGACCGTTGGGGCGGGCATTTGGGTAATGTAAATGAATAAATGCCCAGCAATATTGCGCCTACAGCACCTATCAGGAATTGGTTGGTATTTGCTTTACTCCCGCTAAGGTTGGTTGTCCACATAGCTGCGATAAATCCAATCGTGCCCCAAACCCGGATAGGAGGAAATACTTTTACCACATCATAATTTTCTCTTTTCAGGATAGTGTAAGAAATAGAATTGGAGAGTGAAATAGTCGGCATATAACAAAGCATCGCCCCGAAGATCACATAATACAAAGTGTCTGCATCATGTACCTGTGTTACATAAAATAAAAAGCCGCCGTAAAGAATATGAAGAACCCCATACAACCTTTCTGCATTAATCCACCTGTCAGCTATGATACCTGTGAGCGCCGGCATAATAATAGAAGATATGGCCAGTGTTGAAAAAATGGCCCCGAACTGGGCACCGGTTCCCATGCCATTGGAGAAGAAATAAGTGCCTATCGTAATGAGCCATGCACCCCAGACATAAAATTGCAGAAAACTAAGAACCGTAAGCCTTAATTTGGTATTCATGTGCCTGTTTTTTTTGTTGTAAAAAGTAATCAAAAGGGAAGATAAGGATTTTGGTTTTCATTTAATTGCCACGGGTTTAAACCAGGTTTTTATTAATTGCCACGGGTTTAAACCCGTGGCAATTAAATTCTAATCATTTTTCCTTCCCCACGTAACTTTGCAGCCAGATAATTGTAATTGAGATATGATAGCTACACCTGGTGTCTCCCCCGACCTGCAACAAATCGCCGAAAAAGTAAAAGCCGGCCAGCGGATCAGTGATGAAGAAGGATTATTGTTATTTGAAAAAGCCAGCCTGGGTTTCGTGGGTAGTCTTGCCAACGAAGTCCGCCAGCGGAAAAACGGCGACAAGGTTTATTTCAACCGCAATTTCCATATCGAGCCGACCAATGTCTGTGTGTTCAGTTGTAATTTTTGCGCCTACAGCAAACTCTATGCACAGCGGGAAGATGGCTGGGAACTAAGCATAGACCAGATGCTGCATATGGTAAAAAAATATGACGGTAAGGCCATCACTGAAGTTCATATTGTCGGCGGCGTTCATCCAAAAATGAACCTGCAATTCTTTGCTGACCTGCTAAAAGCCATCAAAGCGCATCGCCCCAGTCTCCATATCAAAGCGTTTACAGCCGTGGAATATGATTATATGTTTCGCAAAGCAAAAGTGAGCGTGGAAGAAGGGTTGAAGTTCCTGGTCGCGGCGGGACTGGATAGTATACCCGGAGGTGGGGCAGAGATTTTTCACCCGGAGATCAGGGAAAAGATCTGTGCTGATAAAGTGGATGCGAACGGTTGGTTACTGATCCATGAAACAGCACATCGCCTGGGATTACACTCCAACGCTACCATGCTGTTCGGGCATATTGAAAAATATGAACACCGGGTCGATCATATGCGGCGGCTCCGGGAACTCCAGGATAAGACAGGCGGTTTTAATACATTCATCCCGCTGAAATTCCGGAACAAGGACAATGACATGAGCATTATCCCCGAAAGCAGCGTAGTGGAAGACATGAAAACCTATGCGATCTCCCGGATCTACCTGGATAATTTCCCGCATCTTAAAGCCTACTGGCCTATGCTCGGAAGGCAGAATGCCCAATTGTCATTGGCTTTTGGTGTCGACGATATGGATGGCACCATTGATGATACGACAAAGATCTACAGTATGGCCGGCTCGGAAGAACAAAACCCTTCCATGAGCACGGCCGAACTGGTTACCCTTATCAAACAGGCCAGGAGAGAGCCGGTAGAAAGAGATACGCTATATAACGAGATAAGAAATTATACAAATGTTGATGAAAAAGATAGTGAAAGCAATCTCCTGTTAAACTAGCATTACATCATTGCCCCATTGCTTCCGTCTTTTTTATCTTCTGTTTCGGCGATACCTTCCCGGATAGTATCAGCGCCGCCATCCCTGTCATCATGAACGGACGCAACGGTTTCGGGCATAATCGTTCTTTCAACTGCTTCTTCCATTACAGGAGCAGGCATTGGTTTTTCCTTTTTTGCAGCAGTTCCAGGTGTCTTTCTTTTAACCGAAATACCGGCAGGGCGGGTAGTTTTTTTCGCCACTTTTCCCGTCGTCTTTTTCTTTATTGTTTTCTTTGCAGCTTTTTTGGTTGCTGTTTTTTTAGGAACCGACTTTTTAGGAGCTGATTTTTTACGGGATACTATTTTACGTACGGACTTAGCCGATGCCTTTTTCTTCTTAGCTGCGACTTTCTTCGGGGCGGCTTTCTTTTTAGCAGGTTTTGCTTTAACCACTTTCGCTGTTTTACCGGCACGACGGGCAGGTTTTTTCGTTTTCTTTTTAGTAGCCATAATTCTATGATTTAATTGTTGTGAATAATCAGCTTTTGGGGATGATAAAATTACAACATGCAGCTACTTAAAAACAATAAATGAAAAGAAATAAAAAAGAAAGTAATTAACACTCCGGTAAACTCAGTGGAACATTCACGGCTAAACCACCATCAGCGGTTTCCTTGTATTTGAAGTCCATATCCTTGGCAGTATCCCACATGGTCTTGATAACAGCATCGAGCGATACTTTGGCGAAGTCAGGCGTACTTTGTAAGGCCAGCTGGGAGGCTGTTATCGCCTTGATAGCTCCCATGGTATTTCTTTCAATACAGGGAACCTGTACCAGGCCACCGATCGGGTCACAAGTCAGGCCCAGGTGATGTTCCATCGCTATCTCGGAAGCCATCATTACCTGTTTCTGGGTACCCCCCATGCATTCAGTCAACCCGGCTGCCGCCATGGCGGATGATACACCGATCTCTGCCTGGCAACCTCCCATGGCAGCGGAGAGCGTAGCTCCTTTTTTAAAAATACTTCCGATCTCTGCCGCCGTCAATAAGAACTGTACGATCTTATCCTCTTTATTCCCGTCACAGAAAGCTATATAATATTGTAATACGGCTGGTATAACACCGGCCGCCCCATTGGTTGGCGCCGTTACCACCCGTCCAAAAGAGGCATTTTCCTCGTTAACCGCCAGGGCAAAACAACTGACCCAGTCAAGGGTATATTTGAAATCATTCCCGCCGGACCGGATAGCAGCCAGCCAGGAATCATAATCCCTGTATTCTTTTTTGCCCAATAATTTTTTATTCAACGCCGCTCCCCTTCTTGTTACACCTAATCCACCGGGCAAAATCCCGGAAGTATGTGCGCCACGATAAATGCATTCTTTCATCACCCGCCAGGTATTCAGGACACCGTCGCGGGTTTCTTTTTCACTCCGCCAGGCTGTCTCATTTTCCATCACGATCTCGCTGATATGCATGCCTGTTTTGATACACCAGTGGAGAAGATTATCGGCATTATTAACGGGGAAAGGTAATTGTACTTCATCTTTAGCGGAACTGTTCTCGCCTTCTTTTACGACGAAACCGCCCCCGACAGAATAATAGGTTTCCGCGACAGCATCACCATTCCGCATAGTGGCCAGGAAGGTCAACGCATTGGGATGAAAGGGCAGCGATTCTGTTACCAGGAAATCAATATCGTTCCGCGGATCAAAATCCACTTCGTGCAAACCGAGCAGCACGATTTTCTTCATGGCGGCAATATCGCTGATCTTGGCATTGATCCTGTCCACCGCAAAAGTTACAGGGTCGTCCCCGCATAACCCGAGCTGAACGGCCACATCGGTTCCATGTCCTTTACCTGTTTTCGCCAGGGAACCATAAAGAAGCACTTTTACCTCTTTTATATCAAACAACACATTCTTTTGCTGAAGCCCGGTTACAAAACGCTGGGCAGCTCTCCACGGACCAAGTGTATGCGAACTGGAAGGCCCTATGCCTATTTTAAAAATATCAAATACCGAAATAGCTTCGTGTGACAAGCGGATCTGTTTAACTACAAAAATACAATTTAGTTCTTGCGGAACGATGAACTGCGGGAGTTAACTATAAAACCCGCAAACTGCAAAAAAACCCCGGTGGTAAGACCGGGGTTAAGCAAAGCAGATAGTTTCAGCTACTGAACATCCACGAGTTGAATATCGAAATAGAGAATTGCATTGCCGGGTATGGGGCTTTTGCCACCACAGCCATAAGCCAGCGATGAGGGGATGATCAGTTTTATAGAACCACCTTTATGGATCAACGGGAGACCCAGTTGCCATCCATAGATCGCCTGCCCAAGGGGAAAGGTTACGCCGGCGCCTGTTTGTGTATCAAAAACGGTTCCGTCAAGTAATTTACCTGTGTACAGCACTTTTACTGTTGAATAAGGAGACGGACTGACTCCGCTCCCGGCATTTGTAATCTCATAATACAAACCGCTGCTGTGTGCAACAGCATTAATACCATTGGCAGTTGCATAAGCCTGTATAGTAGCTTGCTCGCTCTGTACAGTTTTATCCTGGCATCCTTTATCCTTGATACAACTTCCCGCCCCGTTCAGTAAAATAGATATGAATAAAATATTAATTGTTTTTTTCATGTTTCGTTTTTAGTGACCTTTTAATATATAAGACCCGGCCCTGTACTATAATGCTGCAAGAGCCCGGCAAATTTAGGCATTAGTTCAACTTCCTTATTTCTTATTCCTTATTATTTCAGGACCTATCTCTTTTAGCCATCAATTCTTTATACCGCTGTTCATTCATTTCCCAGCGGTGTTTGGCAGAATAGACCACGACAAAGACCACGGTAAGCAATAACCCGATCAGCACAACCAGTACTCCCGATGAATCGACCCGCAGTTCCATATCTGCCCGCTGGTACCAGCCCGAGAAAAAATTTATGCAAATGGCTCCCGCCAGCAAAGCCCCCAGGGGTAATCCAGCCGCGAGCTGCCACATAAATCGTTTTTTGCGCAGCCTGTTCTCTTCCCAGTACAGGATAAACCTTTTTTCTTCCTCGTTAAGCATAAGGGCACAAAGTTAAACTACTAAGGCTTTCTCCACTTGTAACAGCCGGGCAAATTATATATATTGTGTGCTATAACCAATAAGCCTTGAAATTAGCACCCCTGCTTGCACAATACCTCTACAGCAACAAACGGCTTGATCTCCCGGGAATCGGGAGTTTTATTCTTGACCCGTCTGTATCTACAGTAACTGATGCCAAACAAGGCAAGTTGATTCACCCCGAAGGCATTTCATTTGAAAATGACGCAGCGATCAGGGATGCGCCTGATCTTATTAATTATATTTCCTCCCAAACGGGTAAAATAAAGGCCCTCGCTGCTGCAGATCTTGACTCACATCTTGAACTGGCCAAACAATTCCTGAATATGGGCAAGCCCTTCCTCTTTGAAGGGATCGGCCATCTTGCCAGGATAAGGTCGGGGCAATTTACTTTTACCGCCGGGGATCTACTTCCGGAAAGCCAGAAAGAATCTTCAGTACGTGAACTGTCCACTGCATCCCCCACAGAAGAATCGCTTGCCGATTACAAGAGCATTTTTTATCCCCGTAAAGAAAAACTGAACTGGAGAAAACCTGCTGCCCTCTTATTATTACTTTCCGGTGTAGGCCTTGCCATTTGGGGCGGTTACAGGATGTATAAAAAAACGACCGCAAAGAATGATGAAACTCCCGTAGTGGAAAAAAAAGAAGAACTGATTAATACTGTTCCCGTCCCCGATACAGTACGCTACCAGAAAGACAGCGTGGTGGAACAACCCCCTGCTGCTGTTGCTGCCGGTAACTATAAATTTGTGCTGGAAGTTTCTCCTGCTAAAAGAGCATTTGACCGCTTTAGCCGTTTAAAAACTTTTCAATGGGATGTGAAAATGGAAACAAAAGACTCCCTTTCCTATAAAATATTTATGCTGTTGCCCGCAACTGCGGCAGAGACAAACAAGATCGCAGATTCCTTAAGCCTTTTAAATGGCAGGAAAGTTTTTGTTGAGCAATAAGCAATGATTTTCCTGTGCATCGCGACTTTCCCGGTCAATCTCCCTTCATGTAATTCCACAGGCCCCATTCCAGCCCCCGCAATTCCGCCAAACCTCTTAATCTTCCAATTGCACTATAACCGGGATAGGTTTTTTTGCGCAGGTCATCCAGCATCTGGTGACCATGATCAGGACGCATGGGGATAGAAACGCCTCTTCTCTTTTGTATCCCTAATATCTCTTTTACGACCGCATACATATCTGTATCTCCTGCGAGGTGATCTGCCTCGTAAAAATTTCCTTCCACATCCCTTTTTGTATTTCTTAAATGAAGAAAATGTACCTGGTCTCCAAAACGCCGGAGCATCTTCACCAGATCGTTATCAGGTCTTGCGCCATAAGAACCTGTACAAAAACACAAGCCGTTAGCAGCCGACCGCACTGCATCCAGGAGATCGGCTGCATCCTGTTCCGTACTTACGATCCTGGGCAAACCCAGAACCGGGTAAGGCGGATCGTCAGGGTGAATCGCCATCTTTAACCCGCATTGCTCTGCCACGGGAATCACCTGTCGCAGGAAGTAAAAAAGATGTTCTTTCAGTTTTGCCGCATTGATCCCTTCATAGGTTCCTAATGCTGCTAATATCTGCTGTTCGGTAAACTGCTCTTCGCTACCGGGCAAGCCCAGCAAGGCATTCCGGAAAAGCGTTTCTTCTTCTTCGTCGGTCATCAGGCTTAAGCGAAGTGTTGCTTTCTTTATTTCCTCTTCTGTATAATCTTTTTCGGCACCGGGTCTTTTCAAAAGGAAAATGTCAAAAGCGATAAAAGCCGCCCTTTCAAAATACAGGGCCCTGCTACCATCGGGCATAGTATAAGAAACATCCGTTCTCATCCAATCCAGGATGGGCATAAAATTATAGGTAACCACTTTTAGTCCGCAGGCAGCCACATTCCGGAGACTTTGTTTATAATTTTCCACGTGTTGCTGGTACCGGCCGTTTTGTTTTTTGATATCCTCACTCACCGGGAGGCTTTCGATCACGGTCCAGCTCATTCCCGCAGTTTCGATCGACTTTCTCCTTTTGTCAATTTCTTCAATAGACCATACTTCTCCAACCGGTATATGATGAAGCGCTGTTACAACTCCCTCACAACCGGCCTGCCGGATATCGGGCAGGCTTACGGGGTCATTGGGACCGAACCATCGCATTGTCTGGTGCATTAACATTGAAAAGTCGATTATCTTATTATCCTGGTTTCCGGTTATTACAAAAATAGCTAATCACCTCCCTTGCGTACCTGTACTTGTAAAAATTACCGGATGAGCACGAAAGTTCCTTTTAGAGGAGTCTTTCCTTTTCCTTCAACAACATATACATATACACCAGCAGGCTGAGGAATACCCTTGAACTTCCCATTCCATCCTGCAGGATCATCTTTTGCCTGGAACACCTGTTGTCCCCAGCGGTTATACACCGTTACGCGGAAAGATTTCAGCGCAGCTATACCCAATATATTCCATTCATCATTTCTCCCGTTATTATCCGGGGTAAAAGCAGTCGGTATATAAATATCCTTAAAGACCTTGACCAGTACAAGATCAGAGGCTGTACCACAACCAAAAGCGGAAACAGCCGTAAGGATATAATTCTGATCAGCAGGCGGATTAACAACCGGCTGAAGTGAATAAATATCGTCAATATCAAAAGCCGGTGACCAGGACCAGCTATCTCCCGGCACATTAATGCTACCCGATAACTGTATGGACTGGCCTTCGAAAATGACTTTATCAGGACCTGCATTGGCAACCGGTAAAGGAATAATATGAACAATACTAAAAGCGGTATCCTTACAAGAATACTGGTTGGAAACAATCACACTGTAAGTAGTAGTGGCTGGAGGGGAAGCATTCGGGTTGGCGATCGCAGGATTGGACAATCCTGCCGAAGGAATCCACTGGAAAGCAATTCCTCCCCCTGCCATTAAACGGATACTATCCTTTGCGCAGATCGTATCGATTACAAACCCTGTAGTAGCAAGCGGAGATGGATTCACGATCACTGTAACAGAATCCAGGTGAGTACAGCCGGCAGCAGAAGAAACCGTTACATAATATTTCCCTGATTGGTTTAACTGAACATTATTTAGTGTGACTGCTGTGCCTGTTGCGGTAAAACCACCGGGCCCCGACCAGGCATATCCCGTTCCACCTGTTGCAGACAGTACCGGTGAACTGCCTTCGCAGGCTGGTCCATTGTTGCTGACAGTGGTAACCGGGTTGGCATTAACACTGATGGTCAATACTTGTGAATAAACCCTGCAAAAAGAGGAATTGATATTTCCCGATTCGGCAATGGCGAGCCTGTATTCGTATACACCCGGTGAAACATTGGCAGGAAAAACAGCCAGGTAAGTATTGGTAGTTGCTCCCGGAATATCCGTCCAGTTTGAATTAGGAATTATTCGTTGTTGCCATTGAAAAACAGGGTTGGTAAAACCTCCTGATACAGCACAGTTCAGGACGAACTGTTTTGCCGGTCCTTCGCAGTAAGCTACACTGTTTTGCGGAATAGCATCAATTGTTGGGCTGATGAGGGGACCACAGGCGCGAAAAGTTATATCGTCCAGTGCAAGATCATTCCCGCATCCACCCGGCGCATTGTTTACGATGCGTAATACGATATCGCCGACACCTGCTGGTGTAGTAAAGAAAGATCCGTACTGTTTCCATAATGGGCTTGATACGGGTGAAATATTCCCTGTGTTGTAAGTCTGCAGTACCGTTCCATCCGTTCGCTCAACGGTCATGGTAAGGTTAGGTTGTATACCACTCCCTCCGCAGGCAGAAGGCAACAGCATATTAATGATCCAGGAAGCAAATTCGTAGGTAGTGTTACCACAAAGTCCTTTTACCGTATCAATATAAAACGCGCCGGGCTGAAAGGAAGCATTCACAAGCATTAAATAACCACCTGTGTTGCCTGTGTGATCGGCATTCAGCGTATGCCAGGTATTTCCGAAACAACCGATCGTATTGGTTCTTACTGTATAAAACCCATCTCCCGGGCAATCATTGGTCACATACTGGTAACTGGTGCTGGCGGCTGATAAGGGACTCCCGGGATTGGAGCCCTGGCCGAATGTTATATTAATAATAGGATCCCCAAGACTACCCACGCATAACTGGGCATATACGCTCCCGGTCATCAGCAGAAGGAATAAGAGTATCCGGAAGAGTCTAAGGGTCATTCACAATTCGATTACATATGCAAGGTAAACCATTCGGTTCTTTCCCTTTATTATTGATCACTAAACATCGATCTACTGGTACACCCTAACATAATCCACAATCAGCCATTGCGGGTAATAACTGGTTGCATCAGGATTGCCTGGCCAGTTACCTCCTACCGCCATGTTAAAGATCAAAAAGAAATCTTCGTTAAAGGGATAGTTATTCGCCCCAAAATCGGCATTTGTATACGTGGAATAAAGAGTACCGTCGATCAGCCATTGTAGCTGGTTTTGTTTCCATACCAGCGAAAACACATGGAACTCATCATTGAATATACCTGAAGGGAGTGTATAATTTCGTCCCAGCTGCGTACTCCCCGGCCCGGGACCAAAATGAAGCGTACCATATGATTTGTTGGGTTCATTGCCGATCATTTCCATCAGGTCGATCTCCCCGCTCCTGGGCCATCCGCCAAATATATTGCTCTGGGGTAATAGCCAGAATGCCGGCCAGATACCCTTTCCTTTGGGAAGCTTTGCGCGAATATCGATCCTCGCGTATTTGAATATTTTTTTACCACGGGTCAGGATCTTGGAAGAAGTATAACTTTTGCCAGAATAATTTTCTTTTTTAGCTTCAATGATCAGCTTACCGTCCTGGAAAAAAAGATTATCGGGCCGGCCTGTATAATATTCAAGTTCATTGTTACCCCAGCCACAGTTACCGGGGCAACCATCACCATTCTCAAAACTCCAGTCGGATAAATTGAGAGAAGTACCGTTGAATTCATCAGCCCAGGCCAGTGCATAACCCGGGTAGGATGTTGGCGCATCATAACCTGTAGTGGTAAAATCCACGCGGCTGTCATCATTCTCGATCACGGCCTTCCCGGTTCCTTTATAAATTACGCCATTGACGGCCCCGGAAAGTAATACGTTGAAATCATCATCGCCCTCTTTTATATCATCCCCGATCACCGTGATGGAAATTGTTTTCTGCAGCTCATTCGGCAGGAAAGTAACAGTCTGGGTGGAGGATATAAAATCAGTATTGATCCTGGCAAATCCTTCCGATGTTGCATAGGTAACAGATACGTTCTGAGCGGAAGCACGATCCAGTGAAATAGTAAATATAAAAGAAGTTGTAGCTGTATTGCCTTCGGGGTGTGCTATATCATCGATGGATATTTTTGACAATACGGGCGCCGGCGCCGGCGAACTTCCTTTTTTATTACAATTACTAAAAACTGTCAGCAAAAGAAAAATCATGGCTGGTAACATACGTTTCATTTTTTCACTTTTTAAATTCACCATACATAAGTGGCAACCGCTTTACCCGGCAAAGTACTTGCCAGCATTTTATTTTTAAACTTTATATTAAACACGAGAGCCGATGCATCATCATTCAATACGATCAGCACCTTTTTTCCATCAGGACGTAAAAAAGCGGCCGAATACAGGTTGCCGTAATCATCACTGGCGATCCTTACCGATCCCGCCGTGATGAATTTAGAAGCCTGAGCGATGATATAATAAGATACATTCCTGGTAACAGTACCCGGCCCGATCGTTAAGGCACCAAGACAGGTAGTGCATCCCCCGTTTGTATGAGGGCCATAGGAAGGATCTGTGGCAAGGTTCCATTCAAGGGCAATACGGCTGAAGTTACGCATGGAACCGATGATCACATTCCTTAAATGCCATACAATATCACCGGCAAAACTACCCGTAGTCGGGGTGTATTGCTCCGTGAAATAGATATTCTTACCCGGGTATGCAGCATATACCTGTGATAAAGCAGTAATATTTCCGGCATATAAATGAAAAGCCGATCCGTCAACATAGGCCCTGGCAGCTGCATCATTCAAAATGTCCAGCGGGTAATCAGGCCTGTCGCAATTATGATCATAGATAATGATCTTCGTTGTGATACCCGCCGCGTTGAACGCAGGACCCAGGTTGTTCTTAATAAAGGAAGCCTGCTGCACCGCCGTCATGTACATACTCGGGTTATTACCAGGGTGAAGAGGTTCATTTTGCGGCGTGATAGCATAGATAGCCAGTCCTTCTGCCTGCATAGCCTGTATATATTTCACAAAATAATTGGCATAGACGGTATAATAGGCCGGGATCAAACTTCCTCCTACTGTGTTGTTATTGTCTTTCATCCACACAGGAGCCGACCACGGGGTTGCTATTAACCGGATTGAAGGATTGACCAACACAATCTGTTTTAATAAAGGTACCAGGGCCGACTGGTCGGGGGAAAGACTAAACTGCAGCAGGGACGGGTCTGTTTGGCCTGCCGGCATATCATCATATGAATAAACGGAAGCGCTGAGGTCTGTTGCGCCGATACCGATCCTCAGGATATTTATCCCCAGGCTGTTTTCCCCGCTTCCGAATAATTCATTCAGCAAAGCATTTTTTTCCGCGGGCGCCAGTTGATTAATCACCTGTGCACTCCCTGAAGTAAGCGTATAACCAAATCCATCAACCGGCTGGAATACCTGAGTTGAATCAACCGTGATAACAGGCAGTGAGCTTGAACTGCTGCCAAAATCCAGCGCAGTTGTTTGCCGCGATAAGAGATTGCTTTTATCACCCGTTGTCAGCCAATACGGTATTCCTGTTGCTGTTGGCGGCGGAGGAGGAACAGAATTTCCGGGTGCATTCCCGGGTTTATTACAACCCGCGATCAAACAACAGAGGACGGCCCATGTCCAATAATAACTATTTACCGGCTTATACATCACTGGATCTTTAACTTCCCGTTTAATTGAATATTTTTTGAAGAACTTCCAACCTGTATCCCGAATTCCCCGTTTTCCAGGACCCATTTATTTTCCACATCACTGTAATACTGGAAAGCATTTTCATCAAGACTGATCTGCACGTTCTTTGATTCGCCGGGGTTCAGCATCACTTTCTGGAAAGCCTTCAATTCCTTCTCCGGTCTTGGTAAGCCGGGATTGAATTGTTTCACATATACCTGCGCGGTCTCTGCACCCTTTCTTTTCCCAGTATTCTTTATCGTAAAACTAACCGTAGCTGTTTTCCCCTGGGTTGTTATTTTGAGATCCTTGTATTCGAATGTTGTATAAGACAAGCCATGACCAAAAGCAAACTGCGGATCTACTTTATACGTATCATAATAACGATAACCAACATAGATATCATCATAGTAATGGACGACCAGGGATGAATCATCCCCGGGATATTCTCCGAGTTTGTGTGCTGGCTCGTCTTCCAGTTTTTTGGGAAAACTCATCGGCAGCTTACCGGACGGATTCACTTCGCCAAACAAGATCTTTGCCAGGGCATTGCCACCTTCGAGTCCCGGGTACCAGGCCTGTAAAATGGCCGGTGTCCTGTCCACCCATTGGCTCATATCGATAGCGCCACCGCCCATCAATACAACAACTGTTTTTGGATTTGCTTTCAACACCGCGTTGATCAGTTCATCCTGCCCGAAAGGCATTTTCATATCGGGCTTATCGTAATCTTCAGCATCGTATGCATTATCCTTCCATACAGAATAATCATAGCCATGTGTCCATCCTCCTACAATAATGGCAACATCCGCCCTGGAAGCAGCTTCCACCGCCCGGGCAATCATATCGGGGTTGGCTTTTGCATCCCTCCTGATTTCGTAACCTTGCTGGTAGTTGACAGAAATATTCTTTCCTGCGAGCAATTGAATTCCTTTTAATGGTGTTATTTCATAAAAAGCCCTTACCTGGGAACTTCCTCCTCCCATCGATTGTTTCCGGTCCGCATTATAACCGATAACAGCAATTGATTTCACCGAATTTTTATCCAGCGGCAATAAAGGGTTCCCTGCTGTTATATTGCTGTTCTTTAATAAAACCATTCCTTCTTCGGCGACACGGGCCGCGACCTGCTGGTGTTCTTTGGTATTATATGATCCGGGTATTTTTATCCCGCTCATCATTCCTGATTTATACCTTACATATAATAACCGCTTAACTTTCTCATTGATGAGGTATTCAGGGTATCTCCCGGCTTTTACCAGTTTAATTACGGTATCACCAAAATAGAATTTGCTGTAATCGGGGTTATCCCGCATCCGGAGATCGGTTCCCATTTCGAGGTCCAGCCCGTTCCATAAGGGTTGCATTGTACTGGTGATGGCGTCCCAGTCGCTCATCACTACTCCTTTAAACCCCCATTCTTTGCGAAGGACCTGTGTAAGCAGGTAATAATTCTGGGAAGCCCATTGTCCCCGGAACTTATTATAGGAAGACATCAATGTATTGACATGTCCTTCCTGCACAGCTGCTTTAAAACCCGGCAGGTAAATTTCTCTTAATGCCCTTTCGCTCATTTGTACATCCACCGTATGCCGCCATAATTCCTGGTTATTCGCTGCATAGTGTTTTACACAGGCAGATACGCCCTGGTCCTGCACACCTTTTACATAGCCTACCACCATTTTTGAAATGAGGTATGGATCTTCGCTCTCGTATTCAAAATTCCTCCCGTTCAGCGCTGTTCTTATTATATTGATACCCGGCCCGAGAATGATGTTCTTCCCACGAAATTTTGCTTCCTGTCCGAGAACACTGCCATATTCATAACCCAACGAAGGATTCCAGGTAGCTGCAAGGCAAACACCGGTGGGCAAATAAGTTCCTGAGTCCATTGAATTATTATCCAGGTTCCAGTCACGTCCATGCTCCGGTCTTACTCCATGAGGTCCGTCAGACATGGAGAATTCAGGTATACCCAGTCTTGCTACCCCGCCCGATGTAAAAGAGGAGGAAGCATGGATCATCGTTACTTTTTCTTCGAGTGTCATCCGGGAAACCAGGTTATTGATCAGCGCGGATGTATCTGTTTTTCCCTGTGCAACTGTTACCGAATAAAAAAAACAGGCGATAACTGCCAGCGATATTTTTACGTTACCAATTCTTTTTATCATAAGGTTCTTTTATAATTTTATCAATCTGTCCTTGTTGTATTATCGGTTTGCGTGAATTCCAGGTAATTAAGATTAAAACCACCGCTTGTAGCGAGAACACGTAAACGGCTCAGTCCTTTCGGTAGTTTAATATTTTTTAGTATACTCGTTTCCCATTTTTGAGTTTCACCGGTACGGGGCAATAACACCTTCCCTGTTACGAATACATCATTTAACAGGATCCTTACTTCCCCACTGTTGTCTTTTGATGCCGAGCGGATATGGAGGTCAAACTGGCCGTCTTCGGGTAAATAGATACTGTATTGCAACCACTCACCCGCCTGTATCCAGCCTACGTTATAGCCATTGGTGACTGCATCCGTACAGGGTTCGATATCTACCCCGTCATTACGGTAATAGCCGCCGCTGTTCCAGGGAGTTCTTTTTGTAGTAGACACCCAATACTCAGCAGAGTCCTCATCATGGTAGGTTATACCGCTCCTGCCCATATCATAATCGGTGGCATATAATAATGTACCGGGCACAATAATATTTTGATGAAAAGGAGTTACTTCAGCCGTATTGACCTGTCTTATCATCGCGTCTATCACATCACGGTGAACAATATTATTTTTGATATGGGTATTCCGGGCCAGTTGAAGCAGCCCTTCCCGCGCTGATGAAGCAGGAGGTTTAGCTCCTATGCCTTTCCAATAGTCAAATACCTGTTCCGCCCGCGGATCAATTTTTACCTGCAATGGGTTATTCAACCCTGATTTTTTTAATGGCCACATATTCCACCCGATCTTATTCGCCTCGAGAAGAGTAATCACATCGGTGAACCAGGAATTGGAATTCTCACCTGTCTCTCCCGCCCAGACCGGTACATTATATTTTGTACGGATATCAAGAAAACGCTGGATCGATGTTTTATCCGTATAGTTCCAATACTTGTGGAAACTCACTACTATATTGTCGTCCCAGAGAGGGAACATCCCGTCATAATTATTCGCCCAGCAATTCCCTTCAATAAAAAGAATATGCTGCCGGTCATTTTTCCGGATGGCCGTGGTAATATCTTTTAATAAATTCTTTAAAGCAGTATTGTTCTTTTCAGAACATCCATTTTTATCTGAGGCGTCATCAAATCCCCAGTTAGGTTCGTTGACCAGGTCGTAACCACCAATCCATTCTTCGGTTGCGTAACGGGATGCTAATTTTTCCCATAAAGCGATGGTCTTTTGCCGGTTGGCTTCCTCCTGCCACAAGGAAGGCTTCGAAGGATCCCTGTCCGAGATTGCATTATCATTTCCCTGTCCTCCGGGTGTCGCATGGAGATCAAGTATCAGGTAAATATGATTGGCTTTGCACCAGCCCAGCAAACTATCCGTGAGTGCAAATCCTTTTTCCAGCCAGCTGTTCTTTCCTTTCACAGGTTCTTTCTCTACGGGTAAGGTGAACAGGTTATAATGCATCGGAAGACGCACCGAATTAAAACCCCAGGCAGCAAGAGAATCTATATCACCTTTGGTACAGTGATTGGCCAGCCATGTATCATAAAATTTCACGGTGTTCTTTTTGCCGACAAGGTCTTCGACCTTTTTCCTGATCTCGTGTTGTGCCATGGCGGCACCTGAAAGTTTCAGCATATAAGGTTCCTGCAGCATCCACCCGCCCAGTCCCATACCCCGGAGAATGATCTCCTGGTCGTGACCATCCCGGATACTGCTTCCTTTAGCGCGTAACAGGGCCTGCCCGTTAGCTGTAAAGACTGCCAGGAAAAATATAAAAGAATAAAAGATCCTCATTGAAAAGAAAAATGATTCAGGGTCGCTTAAAAGTGGGTGAGTATTTTACTACTCACCCCTGATTGCTGAAACTAGAACTGCTTACAATTTTTATCAGAATGAACGGAGCCGGAATGTCCACCAGCCGCCACCGATATTTACACCTAAGGTCAGGAGGTCGTAGTTGCCTGCTGTTACATGCGTTGCCGCGAGCACATCATAGGTAATGGAAGTAGCAGGACCCGAGGTTACTTCCCCGCCATTCCTGACCTTTTGAAGACCTATATGAGCACCGAGCCCGATGACGGTGAGTTGTCCAAGGCGATTAACACCCGTGCCTGACGTAAATGAATAGGTGAAACTGCCGGAGCCCCAGGGTGACTGCACGGCGGTATAATTTGAACTGGGCTGACAGGCATTTGAATTGTCGCCTAAATACCCATCTCCATAAAAATCACCTTTGTTATCATAGGTAAATGTCCGCGCCGCACTGAAAGCAAAAGTATATTCATCGTTGAATTCGCAGGACCTCGCTGCTACATCACCTGAATTGTTGCTCCACCAACTACCATCATCCGGGTTGGGTCCGACCTTATAAGCAGCGGCGGCAGGATCCAGTTTCCATTTTTTTGCCGTGCAACTGGTAATAAATCCAAGCGGTGTCCCAACACATGCAGTTGGATCATTCGCTGTCACGTTGATAACCTGGCTGCTGCTATCCATCCCGCTTTGTCCAAATACCAATAGCTTGATCGTATAACTTCCCATATAAGGAAAATAAACAGTATCAACCTGCTGGCCTTTGACAAACCCTGTACCGCTTCCTTTATCCCAATCGTAGCGGAAACCATTCTGGGAAGTGCTGGTCAGTACATATTTGTTCGGCACACCTGATACAGGAGTAACGGTGAACGATGCAACTGGTTTCGCGATCAGGTCTTTTACATCATACTTGCAGGAATATAAAAACAGGACAACGCCAAGCAAGAGAAGACCCGGGATAAAATTTTTTTTATTGTACGTATTCATAACAAAAAACTTTTAATGGTAATAAATAACTACACGATTTTATTAATAACCCGGGTTCTGCGGCAGGTTACCGGTCCTTACATCATAATCAGGTATCGGTAATAATTCATGTTTGCCGGCTACAAAGCCAAGTGCGCCGAGTTCCTGCACCCCTTTACCCCATCTTACCAGGTCCTGGAACCTTA
Source organism: Chitinophagaceae bacterium (assembly GCA_039921505.1). Lineage (GTDB taxonomy): Bacteria > Bacteroidota > Bacteroidia > Chitinophagales > Chitinophagaceae > JJ008. The sequence goes on along the minus strand of JBDSBR010000034.1, from coordinate 111,353 downwards.
CGCCTTCAAATGCAAGCTCCACCTGTCTTTCACGAACAATGGCATCAAAGAGCGCTGAGCCAGTTGCCGTAACATCAGCCACCCCTCTTTTCTGGCGGATCTGGTTGATATATCCGCGGGCTTTCCCTTCATTGGACTGGTAGTTGGCTTCAGCCGCCATCAGCAATACATCACTGTAGCGAAGATGACGCCAGTTCGTACCATAGTTCAGTTCACCGATCGGCGCTCCCGTCTGTGTGTTGAAGGAGCCATACTTACGCTGGAAAAATCCTTCATAGTCACGATCACCGGGTGCTGTCCAGTTACCACCGGCTGCGATAAGTTCGGGTTGTGACATGATACTTTGCTGTCTTCTTACCACACCTCCATCAGCAATGAAAGCATTCCATAACTTTAATTTAGGACGGATAAAACCCCAGCCTGCAAGCAAAGAATCACCGGGGGCTTTCGTATAGAAATCACCACGGGGGCCCATCAGCTGAATATGAATATTGCTTTCCGGTGCTCCTCCCCAGGGGAAATTACCCCAGTCATAACTACGGGCATTGGAATAGGAAATCTCGAATAGAGATTCCTGGCCGAATTCACCACTTGGGGCAAACACAGCTGCTATACTTGGCGCCACACTGTATATATTGGAGTTGATCACCAGATCAAACTGTACGGCAGCTTCCGCATATTTTTTCTCATACAACAATGCTTTACCAAGCATCGCCTGGGCAGATCCCTTGGAAACACGGAACCTATCTGAACCGGAATAACTTGTTTTTAATGGCAGGTCGGCAGCTGCATCAGCAAGGTCTTTTTCAATCTGTTTGTACACATCTGCTTTAGGAGTACGGGGAGTGGTCGTAAACTGGGAAGGCAGCAGGTCGTTTAATATCAAGGGCACATCACCCCACAAACTGACCAGTTCGAAATAATTGTAGGCACGTAAGAATTTTGCTTCCGCTCTCAGTCTTTTCCGTAAGGGAGTAAGATCATCCGCGAGGTTGATCACTTTATTGGCGCGGTAGATTGTAAAATAAGACATCCTCCAGGCATCCCTTACTTTATCATTGGTCGCGTCGAACGCATAATCATCTAAGGTCTGGTAACCTGGCTGGTCACCTGCGTTGCTTCCTCCCGCGTTACTTTCATCAGATAAAAGACTTTTTACCATGAAAAGGCTTCCCCAGTTGTTATTATAATGCGCCTGCATCATATCATAAACGCCGGTGACGGCCTGTGTCACGTCATTATCTGTTTTGTAAAAATCACTCTCAGGATAAGCACCCGGAATCTCGTTGGTGAGAAACTTTTTGCAACTGGTTGACCCGGCTACCAGTAACAGGCAAAGTGTCGTTATTTTTATGATTGAATTTTTCATTGTTATATTTTTTAATAATTACCTGTTTAAAATTAAAATGTAACGGATATCCCAACCATTGCTTTGCGGGGGATCGGGTACCCTCCCCGATCGATTCCTATGCTGTTCCCGTTGTTGCTCACTTCCGGGTCTACCCCGGGATATTTGGTGAACGTGAAGAAATCATCCAGTGATACATAGATCCTTGCACTCTTACCTTTAATTTTATTCATGATACCAGAAGGTAATGTATAACCCAGCTGCAATTGCCGGATCCGTAAAAAGCTTCCGTCGAAAACCATCAGGTCGCTGTTATAGATATAAGGATCCGATGTGTTTGCAGCAAACCAGGTATTCGTGCTGCCGGCGCCGGTCCAGCGGTTATTATAAAAAAAGGCAGGCTTGTTAGCAGTCTGGCGGTCAGTCCGGTTGAAACCCATCAGCATATCGTTCCCGTACTGACCCTGGGCAAACACGGTCAGGTCAAATCCTTTATAAGCAACATTGGCATGTGCTCCATAAATAAACTTCGGATGCGGGTTACCTATCTTGGTCATATCCCCGGGAGAGATTAGTTTGTCATTGTTCATATCGACAATGATCGGGTCACCCGGTTTCGGTGAATAACCGGTGATACCGGTTTTAAGGAGATAAGCATTCACTTCCTGCACCGTTTGGAATATACCATCCGTTTTATACCCGTTAAAATACCACAGGGGTTCCCCTACTTTAGAAGATGAAGCAGTCCAGCCCGTTCCTATCCCTGCACCCGGTAATACGGGGGAGTTAGGATCCAGGTAAGTAACTTCGTTCCTGTTGAAAGACATATTTCCGCCAACTTCATAAGAGATTCCGCCATGTTTTGGCTGGTTCTTATAGGTCAGGTCAAATTCCCAGCCTTTATTCTCTACGTTACCTGCATTTACCCGGTCAAGGTTAGCTCCTACAAAATAAGGTGGAACGCCACCGGTAAGCAGGTCTTTAGTTGTCTTCTTATAATAATCAACCGTCAGGTTTATCCTGTTGCCAAACATGGAAAGATCAAGACCTACATCAAACTGCTCTCCATTTTCCCATACCAGTTCGTAGTTGGCAAGCCGCAATGGATAAGCCGCGACGATGAATCCACCATTACCATCAGGATATATACCACCTGCGCCAATTGCATTGAGGTAATCAGCAAGACCGATACTTCCTACGTTGCCATTCTGACCCCAGCTGGCACGAAGTTTACCATAGTTGATCTTACGGCCCAGGCTCTCCGGGAAGAAACTTTCTTTCGTGAATACCCATCCCGCGGAAACTGCAGCAAAATTTCTCCAGCGATTATTGGGAGGGAGCTTGGAAGAGCCGTCTCTTCTGAACGAAGCGCTGAACAAATATTTACCGCTGTAATCATATAAAAGTCTTCCGTAAAAAGAAGCAGCCGTAAAGTCATATGCAATACTACCGATGCGATCATTGGCATCCGGGACAAAATCGGCATAAGAAAACTTATCCTCCTCTTTAAATAAACCGGAATAACTTCCTCCTATATGTACTTCATGATTCTTTTGCTGGGAAGCGCCTGCCAGCACCGTAAAATTATGGTTCCGGACAGTTTTAGTATAAGTTGCAAAATTTTCCAGCAACCAGCTTGTCCAGGTATCGCTATAGTCATAAGCGTTCGCAATAGTATTCTGGCTTTCATCGGAGAACCAGAAGGTCGGTGTCCACCCGTGACCAGTCTGGAAGGCTGCATCTATACCAAATCGTGACGTAAACTTAAGTCCCCTGAAAAGATCGGCGTCTGCATATACATTGGCAAAGACTTTATTCTGTACATTCTGTCCTTTTGCCATATCAATTCTAGCCAATGGGTTGCCATATTCCCCTTTCAGGAAATTGGAGATACCATAATAATTGCCATTGGCATCTTTTCTTAACGGTTTATTCGCCGCAATAGCAGCTTGTACATGCGCTGGTAAAGTTCCTGTATAAATAGTGGGCGTAATGGGATCCATTACCGTGGCACTGCTAAGAATAGAACCGAATTCTGTGTTATCGGAAATCGCTCTTCTTTCATGATGTGAAAAAGAGATCCTCTCTCCTACCGTGAGCCAGTTCTTTACTTTGTGTTCACTGTTAATCCGGACGGTATACCTTTTAAACTGGGCTTTTTTACCTCCCACGATACCATCCTGGGTGAATATATTGCCACCGAGATAATAAGTTGATTTATCACTTCCCCCGCTAAAGGAGAGAGAGTGGTGTTGCTGGGGCGCGGTTTGTACGACCTCTTTTATCCAGTTAGTACCCTCCCCGATCCCCGAAAGATCCGCAGGAGTTGGTGCACCATTTACGCCCGCCTCTGCCAGGTATTGCTGGTATTGCGGGGCATTCATCATTTTTATATAATCATCCTTCACCGATTGTTGTCCATACTGGGCAGAATAAGTGATCTCACCTGAATTCCTTTTGCCGGTCTTCGTAGTGATAAGAACTACTCCATTGGAACCTTCCGAACCATAAATAGCTGCGGCAGCTCCATCCTTTAATATTTCTATAGAGGCTACTTCGGCAGGATCGAGGGATTCGATACCACCTGATTTAATTCCATCAATTACATAAATAGGACCGGTGTTACCATTTGAACCTGTGCCCCTGATCTTCACACTCAGACCCGAACCGGGTTGACCAGATTGAGGCCCGACGGATACACCGGAAACCCTTCCCAATAAAGCCGATTCGATCCTTGTGTTAGATACTGTTGTTAACTGGCTGGCCTTTACCGATGAGATCGCACCGGTGGTCAGGCTTTTTTTCTGCTGCCCGTAACCAATCACGACCACTTCATCGAGTGCGTCATTTCCTGTAACCAGGGTAAAATTTTGAGTACCGGCACCGCTGACCTTTAATTCCTGGCTGACCATTCCTACGTAGGTGATCTTCAAAACCCCGCCTCCCTTGGGAACGGAAATGGTATACTTCCCGTTTACATCAGTCAGGGCAGTCACATTTGTACCTTTTACGGTAACTGTGACCCCTTCCAGAGGAGCGTTTGACGTTTGGGAGAGCACCTGCCCGGAGACTGTAAGATTTTGGGCGTTAACATTCAACGTAGCGAAAGTAGCGGTTAATGTAAGCAATGCACAGAGCAAGAACCTGCTGAGTTGTTTCATAATGCAATCGTTTTGTAAGTTTTCAAATGTAGAAAAAACCGTCAGGTAAATATAAGGGGAGGTAACTCAGATTGCTAATAATTACCTACTTCACTACTACTTCACTTGTTTATTTGCAGCTATTTATGCATTTTTGGACTACATCATTACTACATCATTTTGATTTTTGTACTTTCACATCCACCTTTGACTAAATAATGACAAAAAAGTTTTTCATTTTTTATTCTTTGCTGGTAGCTTTTAGCTCCCAGGCCCAAAATACTATCGGGCTGCCCGATATTCTTAATTATACAAAACGGCAATACCAGGGCGGAGCGCAAAACCGGCAGATAAGACAAGACAAACGAGGGGTGCTTTACTTTGCCAACAGCGAAGGTGTCATGACTTTTGACGGCATTAACTGGAAAACCTACCCGCTGCCTAATAAAAGCATCGTCAGGTCGTTGGAATTTGGGCCGGATAATAAACTCTATGTCGGTGGCCAGGATGAGTTTGGCTATTTTTCTCCTTCTGCAAATGGGACACTGATCTATCATTCGATGAAAGATCGTTTGCCCCCCGCGGAAAGGTCATTTACAGATGTTTGGGAGATCTACTTCTTTCAGAACTCTATTTTTTTCCAGACCAGTAATAATATATACCAGATCGGGGACAATTACCGTAACATTTTTAAAAGTACCCATTGGCGTTTCATTACTGTCTGTAATAACAAACTGATCGCCCAGGATTATAACCGGGGATTGCTCAGTTTCCGCGATGGCGTCTGGACACCCTTCCTCGAACACGCTGAATTACCTGAAGATTATTTTGTTACTTCTATAACGGGGATCGGCCAGGACAGCGCGATCCTTACAACGGTAAAAAACGGGGTATTCCTCCTCAGTGGAAATAATATTACACGGATGCGGTCACCTTTCCTCGATGGCATCGCGGAGACGCATATCTCTTCCTCCGCCATGGTTAACAAAGATCATATTGCACTTACCACGAACCTGGATGGCTGTTATATCATTGACAAGAAAGGCATGCTTATTCAAAAGTTTTCGGTGAAAGAGGGGCTGCAGAATAATAATATACTGGATATCTTCCTTGACAAGGAAAAGAACCTCTGGCTGGGTCTTGATAACGGGATCGATTTTGTTGCGTACAACAATGCCATCAAGCATATTTACCCCGATTACCTGAATGAAGGATCAGGCTATGCGGCGTCTATATATAATAATGAACTATACATAGGAACTTCTAACGGTTTATACAAAACAACGCTTTCAGCAGAGAAAGACCTGAGCTTTGTAAAAGGTTATTTCCTCCCGGTGGCGAATACGAAAGGACAGGTCTGGAATTTATCACAGGTTAATGGCAAACTATTAATGGGCCACCACGACGGGGCTTTTGCCATTACTGGTAATACAGCAGTACCGATTGATAATACGACCGGTTTCTGGACCTTCCTCCCCTATTCCAATGTATTGCCTTCTTCCATTATGATCGCCGGGACCTACCAGGGTATTAATTTTTACAATTTCGAAAACGGTGTCTTTACCAACCGGCATGTAGTAGCACATTTTGAATCAGCCCGGTTTGTAAGTATTGATAATAGTGATATCTGGATCTCTCATCCCTATAAAGGTATTTACCGTGTCCGGCTGAACGGGCCAACCCCGGAAACAAAACAGTATACGCCAAAGCAAGGGGTCCTTTCCGTTAATGGCAATTATATCTTCAGGATCAAGAATCAGTTAGTGCTGGCTACCGAAAATGGGATCTTTGTCTACAACGAAGCGAAAGATACTTTCGAACCTTCCGCCTTTTATGATAAGTTGTTTGGTGATAAGGATATCCGCTACCTGAAAGAAGACGATTCGGGCAATATCTGGTTTGTGTTTGATAAGATACTGGGTGTGGTTGATATGTCAGAGTCAAGCCCGCATATTATTTATTTCCCGGAGCTCGCGAACAAACTGGTCAGTGGTTTCGAGTATATTTTCCCTGTCAATAAGAATAATATCTTCCTGGGTGGTGAAAGAGGGTTTTACCATATCAATTTCGAACAGTACAAAACACTCAAATATCCCCTGAAAGTGTTCATCACTTCGGTAAAGGCGATCAATAAAAAGGACAGCCTGCTGTTTGGTGGTTATACAGGGGAAGCGAACGAAGAGAATGCCCAGGAAAAGAAGAAAACAACGAGTGTGAGTCATTCCTGGAATTCCTTTCATTTTGAATATGCTTCACCAGTCTATGCCCAGCAATCGAATATCGAATACAGTTATTTCCTCGAAGGGTTTGATAAGAAATGGTCTGAATTCTCCCGCAAACCGGAAAAGGACTATACGAACCTGCCCACCGGTGAATATACTTTCAAAGTGAAAGTGCGTAATAACCTGGGAACGGATTCAGGTACCAGCAGCTATAAATTCATGGTAGAACCGCCCTGGTACCAGACCCGGTGGGCCTATGGCCTTTATATCTGTTTATTCCTGCTGGGTGCCTATGGTTTATACAGGTTCCAGGTAAACAAATTCAGGAACCAGGAAAAAAAGCACGAGGAAGAGCAGAAACGCTTACTGTACCTGCACCAGCTGGAAAAAGAAAAAACGGATAAGGAGATCGTAAAACTGAAAAACGAGAAGCTCGAAGGTGAAATTCAGCACAAGAATACCGAGCTGGCATCCGTAGCTATGCACCTGGTTCAGAAAGGAGAAATGCTGGCCAAGATCAAGGAGCAGATGGAACACCTGAAAAAGAACCAGGTCAATACCGAAGATGCTGACGACCTAAAAAAGATCATCCGGGTTTTAAGCGATGAAGATAAGATTGACAAACAATGGGAACAGTTTTCCAGGCATTTTGATAATGTGCACAGCGATTTCCTCTCGAATCTTAAGAATAAATATCCCTCTTTAAGCCCCAATGAATTGAAATTGTCCGCTTATTTAAGAATGAACCTGACCACCAAGGAAATGGCCCAGTTGATGAATATCTCGGTAAGGGGTGTTGAGATCAGCCGTTACCGGCTCCGGAAAAAACTGGGAATGCCTACCGATGTGAACCTGTTCGATTTCCTGACACGGGTATAATTATACTAACAATTGTAAACTTACTCCCGGTATGCTGCTGGTACTGAAATTTGTTTTACTTTCAGTACTTCATCTTACTTACTATAAATATTAACCGATTGCTATGAATCAAGCTAAACAACCAACGAATTACGGTGCACTAAGCACACTGATCACGGTATTCTTCTTTTGGGGTTTTATTGCTGCCGGTAACAGTGTATTCATTCCTTTTTGCAAACACTATTTTCATCTTGACCAGTTCCAGAGCCAGCTGATCGATTTCGCTTTTTACCTCGCTTATTACCTGGGAGCCCTGGGGCTTTTCTGGTATGGCGCCTTTGGCGGAAAAGACCTGGTAGGTAAATGGGGCTATAAAAAAAGTATTGTATACGGGCTGCTTTTTTCTGCTATCGGGGCCGCGGCCATGATCATTGCAGTGAATGCAAACACTTTTGCAGGTATGCTGGCGGGTCTTTTTATTGTGGCACTGGGATTCTCGCTCCAACAAACAGCCGCGCAACCTTTTTCTATTTCCCTGGGTGATCCTGCTACCGGGAACAGCCGTGTAAATCTTGGCGGCGCGGTCAATTCCTTTGGTACAACAATCGGTCCGCTGGTTGTCGCCTTTGCTCTTTTTGGTACTACGGCTGCGATTACGGATGATAAAATAAATGCCCTCGGTCTTTCTAAAGTAATTATTCTTTACGCCTGCGTAGGTTTTTTGTTTTTGAGCGCGGCGGCCTTATTCGGTTTTTCCAAAAAAGTACCGGCTGGTATCAATGAAGAGAAAACCGAAAAGGCGAATAAAGCTTTAAGTTCCCTGCTGATTATTACAGGATTACTGATCGTGATGTTCGCGCCTGTTTTCAGCAGTTATAACAGCCAGGCGGCAAAGGATATAGAAAAAATGAATGGCCAGGTCGCTATGGCTCAAACACAGGTGGATTCGTTAAGTAAAGTTTCCCCTTCTGTTACCCAATCTTCACCCGAACTTAACGCTGCGCAAACAAATTTGCAGCAAACAACTGAAGCCCGCGATGCCATCAAACACCCGCTGGAAAAAAAGCGGATGTACTGGTTGATGGGTGCATTGGCTGTTATTGTGCTGGGGCTACTCCTGGCCAATTCCATGGCGAAAAAGAAACCGGAGGGCTGGGGTGCGATGAAATACCCGCAGCTCGTATTGGGCATGCTTGCCATCTTTGTATATGTGGGTGTGGAAGTGGCCATTGGTAGTAACCTGGGAGAACTTTTAAAACGAAAGGAATTTGGAGGTTACCAGGCTTCACAGGTAGCGCCTTTCATTTCGATGTACTGGGGAAGCCTAATGATCGGGCGATGGGCCGGTTCGATCAGTGCTTTCAATTTCTCCAGTAAAACAAAACAACTATTGACCTTTATCGTTCCGTTGTTTGCTTTTGGCGTGGTGCTGGGAGTAAATACGCTTGCGAAATATGATGTACAACCTTTGCTCTGGTATGTTGTATGCGTGGTCATGCAGATCATTGTGTTTTATGTCAGCGGGAATAAACCAGCAAGAACGCTTTTGTTATTCAGTTTTCTTGGGATCACGGCTATGTTGATAGGATTGTTTACAGAAGGAAAAGTAGCGGTCTATGCATTTTTAAGTGGTGGGCTTGCCTGCTCCATCATGTGGCCTTCTATTTTTGCATTAGCCATTGCCGGTCTTGGCAAATACACCACGCAGGGTTCGGCCTTCCTGATCATGATGATCCTCGGGGGTGGTATCATCCCGCCAATACAGGGTAAACTGGCTGATATTATTGGTATCCACCAGTCCTTCTTTGTACCGGTTATCTGTTTTGCGTACCTGGCAATATTTGCTTTCGTGGTAAAAGGCATACTGAAGAAACAGGGCATCGATTATGATACGGAAGTAAGTGGCGGACATTAAAATAAATTATTTATCATTCAAAGCCCCGGCAGAAGAACCGGGGCTTTTTTTATTTCATGTTCGGGAATAAGAAGTAAAAGAATATTGAAATCACCTGGGAGGTAAAAAATATAACACGCCTTATTGTCCTGCCAGCAAGAGTGATAAGCCTTCCTGCACTCGATGATTACTTATCTTTGCTGGCAGATTAAAAACGATGGGTGTAAAAGAAACTTACCAGGTGGTCATTAATTTTCTCAGGACTAAACTCAGCAGGGTCCAGTTTATCATGTTGATTGCGACAATTGTTGGTTTTATTTCAGGCCTGGTAGCTGTATTACTCAAAACAATTGTGCATCGCCTGCAACACGGGGTAGAAAATATTTCCTTTCACCGCTACGCCTACCTGTTATTTCCTACGATTGGGCTGCTCATCACCGCCCTAATAATCAGGTATTTCTTTAAAGGTCAACTGGAAAGAGGTATTGCCATGGTCCTAAGAGCCATTGCCAGGAAATCCTCCTTTATACCCCTGAATCATACTTATTCACACGTTATTACAAGTTCAATCACGGTTGGGCTGGGTGGATCCGTTGGACTGGAAGCACCAATCGTGGCAACAGGTTCGGCTATCGGTTCCAATATTTCCCGTATCAGTGATCTGAATTACCCGGAGAGAACTTTGTTAATAGCTTGCGGCGCTGCCGCCGGCATTTCCGCGGTCTTTAATGCCCCGATCGCGGGAGTCATCTTTGCGGTGGAAGTATTATTGACAGAAACGGTAGTGAGTTATTTTATACCATTGATTATATCTTCTGTTGTTGGAGTATTGGTTTCAAAAATAATACTCGGGGAGTCTTCCTTATTCAATTTTGCCTTAAAGCAATCCTTTGACTATAAGAATGTGCCTTATTACATCCTGCTCGGCATCGTTGCAGGTTTTATGTCATTATATTATGCCCGTTCATTCAAGAAAACTGAAAGTTTTATCTATACGAGGAAGCTGAATATAGTTGCAAAGACGATAACAGGGGGAATGCTATTACTTTGCCTTTTCTTTTTTCTCCCACCTCTTTTTGGGGAAGGGTATGAAAGTGTAAAATCAGTTGCAAACGGCTCCTTTACCAGTTTTACAGATAATACAAGTTTATTTTCTGGCCTGGGAGAAAATTGGGGTATCATAGCTTTTACAGCCCTGGTAGTGTTACTCAAACCTGTTGCCGCAGGTATAACAATTGGCAGCGGCGGGAACGGTGGTAACTTCGCCCCTTCCCTTTTTGCCGGCTCCTACCTGGGTTTCTTTTTTTCCCGGTTATTAAACAGTTCTCCCTGGATCAATATACCTGTTGGAAATTTTAGCCTGGTCGGAATGGCCGGGGTATTGAGCGGTGTTATGTATTGCCCCCTGACAGCCATCTTCCTGATCGCGGAGATCACCAATGGTTATGAACTATTCATCCCGCTTATGATTGTTTCTTCGATCTCTTTTTTTATCGTCAAGTCCTATGAGCCATATTCAATGGACCTGAAAAAGCTGGCTCTCGAGGGACAGGTATTTACACACAAAAAAGAGAAGAACATACTTACTTCGATGAGCCTGGCAGAAATGTTGCAGGACAGTTACGACAGCATTGGCATTGACAAAAAGCTGGCCGATCTTGTAGATATAATTAAAAGGAGTGAAAAGAACATTTTTGCCGTCACGGATGCTAAACAAAAATTCGCGGGTATTATTGAGCTAAATGATATCAAGCAGCAATTATTCCAGCCTGACCAGTTTGAAAATATCACGGTAAGATCCCTCATGAAAAAGCCGGCTTCGGTCTTGCTTTATGATGATAACATGCATACCGTAATGAAAAAATTTGATACTTCCCAAAGCTGGTACCTGCCTGTACTGGATAAGGATAAAACATTCAAGGGGTTTATTTCAAAAACAAAACTTTTCAATAAATACAGGGAGATATTATCAGCGCAAGGTGACCTGTACGAACCTGGCTGATCATAAATGATCCTGGAAAAAGTTGAGGCCACGAATAGATTGGTTTATGCCGGCAGGTCAGGAAGCCAATTCAGCATCTTTTGTCAATTGCAGTTCGCAGTTGATCATAATTGCGCATTATTGAACTATTATCTATCCATTATATCTGAATCAATACCGCTTTTTTTTTGATTGTTTGCTCCGTAATAAGGCCTCGACGTAATAATAATCGGCATAAATGATTGGTACATCGATCTCGCTTTTGGCTGGCTTATGACCCGTGCTATGCAAAAGGATGAATCCTTTATTATCCCCTACTGGTGAACGGTAATGAGTCGTCAGTGATGTCAATATTTTATCGGCGGTTTGCCTGTAGGCCTTTCCTTTTTTACTGAATGTGCTTAATTCGTATAAGGCGGAAGCCATGATGGCGGCAGCAGATGCATCTTTTTCTTCACCGGGTATTCCTGGTGCATTATAGTCCCAGTAAGGCACAAGGTCAGCCGGCATATTCGCATTGTTCAATATAAAAGCAGCGATTTTCTCTGCCTGTTGCAGGTAACGAGGATCCCGGGTAAACCGGTAACACATGGTAAACCCATAAAATCCCCAGGCCTGTCCCCTTGCCCATGCGGATTCGTTGGCATAACCCTGTGCCGTTGTTTTTTTGATGATACGTCCCGTGGCCGTATCATAGTCAAGTACATGGTAAGAACTGTTATCCGCGCGAAAATGATTTTTTAAGGTTGTATTCGCATGGCTTACGGCGATTTTATAAAAAGAAGAATCACCCGATAGCAAAGTGGCTTCAAATAATAATTCCAGGTTCATCATGTTGTCTATTATAACGGGGTCTTCCCATTTATCTTTGCTCATATCCCAGGAACGGATCACACCTGCCACCGGGTTGAAACGAGTGCAGAGCGTACGGGCAGACTGGATGATCACTTCTTTATAATGTTCATCCGGTGCCAGCCGGAGCCCGTTCCCAAAACTGCACCAGATCTTAAAACCCATATCATGGGTAGTGCTATTTGTTTTTTCCCGTTCAAGTATGCCGGTAAATTTTTGCGCCTGTTCTTTCCATTTCTGCTCACCGGTATATTCATAGAGATACCAGAGAATACCGGGGAAAAAACCGCTGGTCCAGTCACGGGAAGAAACAACTTTTAACTCCCCGTCCTGCAAACTACGTGGTAAGACCGGGTCCGTGCTGCTCTTTCCCGCAGCAGGTAATGACAACAACATAAGTTCTTCCTGTTGCCCGGCCTCTCCCATTATTTTTTTAAGTTTAACCGGTTGCGCGGTCATAGCTGATGGGCAGCCCAGGAACAGGAGAAGGATACCCGTAACGTATTTTTTCATATGCCGATTTATTACCCCTGTGTCAACGAATTTATTCCAGTTTAGGAACTTTGAAAATAACAATTCCGCAAACGATTCCGGTTTTTCCTGCTTCTGTAAATGAAACAGTATTTAAAGATAAAGAGAAGCATCCCTGCTTCTCTTTAAAAAGGAGTTTTCAAAATATGTACTCCAGCTCAGCCTGTATATATTATCTGTCAACTGGCGGGTTCGGCATCTTTTGTCAATTGAACTTCGCAGTTGATCTTTACTTCGTCACTGACCATCAGTCCTCCTGCTTCCAGGGCCGTATTCCAGTTCAGTCCCCAGTCTTTGCGGTTGATCTTACCGGTGATCGTAAAACCTGTACGGTAGCCTCCCCATGGATCTTTGACAACAGCCCCGGATTCAACCATCAATTTTATCTGCTTTTTGATCCCTTTGATGGTTAATTCTCCATAAAGTTCATACTCATCCTCACCAGTTTTTGTGAACGTATTGCCGGTAAAATGGATCTCCTTGAACTGCTCTACATCAAAAAAGTCGGCGCCCCGCAGGTGCTTATCCCTTTGTTCGCTCCCGGTATTCACCGAGGAAGGATCGATCCACACATCAATTTCAGCGCTCACGAAATCTTCTTCCGTCGTGTAAATGCTGGCATCGAATTCCCCAAAAGTCCCCCTTACATTGGTGATCATCAGGTGTTTTACTTTGAACCCGATCTCGCTGTGGGTCTTGTCAATATTCCATTTTGTCTTAGTGAGCGTTGTTTCCATGATACTGAAGTTGAAATGAGAAGAATTACCAGTTGTCCTCTATTAGCAACAATAACCCGGCCAAGTCACTTTTACTCAGCTCAGGATGGTAATGCTATAGGAACAGGTTGAATGTTATGATCCCTTGCTTAGCTTTTTTAAAATAAGCTCTTTTCGTTTCTTCCATTTACCCAGGTCTCCCCATTGATAAAGATTGTTGCCTTTTTCATCCGCCAGTCCTGTCATTTTTCTTAACGCTTTACTCAGGCGGATAACTTTTTTATCATACCCTGGAATCCTTGTTTGAAATTTCGCTTCAAACGCTTTTATGACTTTATTGATGACCTTTAGTTCTTTACCGGGATCTTTCAGTTTCCGGTAGATCGCCATCAGGCGGTTGCACGCAGCTGCATTAGTAGGTTGCCGGAGGATCAGTTTTTCTAATTTTGCTGCTTCTTCCAGCAAATCCGGCGCAGGGTTTTCCTTATTGAGATGTACGACCTTCATATCCAGGGAGGTATTTTGTAATAAGACCCTGTATCTTCTCTTTTAATGCTTCCGGGCAATTCAGGTTAAAAAGCATGTGAGCCGGGTCGGTTTCGAAATGATAGCACTGGCTGGGTTTTAACCGGGTACCATCCACGTCTACCATTTCCCTGTCCAGTTCTTTCAGCTCATTGACCAGTATTTCTATATTTTTTTCCATACACCTCGTTTTGCACATAACATGCCAGATGGCTTAGCCGTCCAACAGATCTTTAAGTTTAATGGCATTGGCATAGGCGTTACCGAGGGTATTATTAAAATAAGCATATACATCCATCCCCTTGCAAAGCCATTGCTTGATCTGCCTGGCTTTATCCTGCAGAAATTTGTCCGAATAACTATCCCGGTAATCTCCTTTTGGTCCGTGAAAACGCATATAAACGAACCCTGCTTTTCCCCGCTGTTCTTCCTGCCTTGCTTTCGGGATATCCTCCAGGACCATTGTCGCTCCATATTCATCCAGCAATTCCCAGGTTTCCCCGAGAAACCAGCTTGGATGCCTGAATTCAACCGCCTTTCGCCATTCACGTGACTCATCAAGTTTATCCAGTTGCTGAAGGATATTTTCTACCTTATCAAAATAATCAAGGGTGATCTTGCCGGGGAATTGGATCAATAAACATCCTTTCTTCTTACCGGCTCCGCTCGCAGTTTCCATAAATTGATCCATAGAATCCAGTTTCCCTTTGAGTTCTTTTACATGCGTGATCTCCCTGTGCAATTTCAGCGAGAACTGGAAATCAGCCGGAACATCAAGTGTCCACTTTGTATAGGTGGATCGTAAAGGGACTTTATAGAAAGAACTGTTGATCTCAACTGTATTGAAGATGCTGCTACAATAATGAAGACGGCTTTTTTGCCGGAAGGCGGGAGGAAATGTTTGCTTGTTACCAGGGACTACAACATTACTTGTACCGATCCTTATATGGCCTCTTTTTTTCATCGGCTCGTCGAAATTCGCCTTGCTGGCTACTAGGACGTTTTTAGTCCTGCAGGTTAAATCAAAAAAAGAATTCCGGCAATACCGGAACTCTTTTAAAGGTTTCTCCTAATACATTACCCGCGGGGGACACTGAAACAAATCGTTCATTGGCCCTTTGAGTTAATAAAAAGAGAAACATTACCTGTCCAATTGAAATAATTATGCCAACATAAAAACTGGTACACTATTTTAATTGGAATAACTGATGACATTTACCCAGTTTAAATATCTAAGTGAAGACGACCAGGAAGACCTGTTGTGGAATAGAGGTGTTGAGTTGCTTCGCCGTGCTGATAAGATGTTCCATTATATCTTATTCCAGGTAGATGGATTCTATATGGAGGTGAAATATACCCTACCAAAGCGTACTATAAAGAAAATCGCCTGTTTTGAAGAGGTAAGTATACTTGAACCGTATCTACGGGGCATCGATATTGATCCGCTATTTGCAAAATAATTCACAGGAATGCCCTTTTGGGGAATATCTTTCCCGCAGCGATTTTGCCGGGAAGACAGTATTTAGCTTATTGGATCATTTTTCCCCTGATAATCTCCATTAGCTCAGCTTTATAATTCTCTCCAATTTGTATTTCCGCAGACACGTTTTTTAACCGCACCAGGTTCCCTTCAATGCCGGTTACTTTGGAAATGGGAATAATAAAGGACTTATGTACACGGATAAATTGTTTTTTGGGCAAGTGTTCTTCCAGCTCTTTCATACTTGTATACACTAATATTTTTTGCGCCCCGCAATGTATGGCCATATAGTTTTTCATGCTTTCGATAAAATCAATATCATTCAAATCAATTTTCAGCAGTTTGCCCTTTGCTTCTGTTTTTACAAAAATATAGTCTTCTTCAGCTTTTTCTCCTGTTTCACCGGCCTGTGCCTGCTCAATTACTTTTTGCACGGCTGCCAAAAAACGGGGTAACCGGATGGGCTTTAATAGATAATCCACAACGTACAACTCATAGCTTTCCAACGCGAACTCACTGTAAGCAGTCGTTAAAATTATCTTCGTTTTACCACGGATGGTTTTAATAAAATCAATACCGGAGAGTTCCGGCATTTGTATATCGAGAAAAACAAGGTCAATTTTTTGCTGACCTATGAATTCCAAGGCCTCGATCGGGTTGGTAAAGCCTCCTGCCAGGTTCAACTGCGAAGTTTGCTTCACATAATGAACCAGCACATCAATAGCATGTTGCTCGTCATCAACAATAATGCAGTTTATCATAACTTATCAATGGTTAATTCGGTAGTATAGATAAAAGGCTCATCCTTCACGGTAAATTTGTACTGGTCACCATAAGCAAGTTCCAGTCTTTTTTGGATATTGTCCAGTCCTATACCCGTAGATAGTTGTTTCGGTCCTGATTTCTTTTTATTACTGCAATAAAAATAAAGCCTGTTACCTTTTACTGTTAGCTTAATGGTTATGGGGTGATCTTCGCTTTTCAGGTCGCCATGTTTGAAAGCGTTCTCCACCAGCGTGATCAGTACAAAGGGAATGATCACTTTCCCATTCACTTCGCCGCTTACATCAAAATTCACTTTCAGTTGGTTACTGTACCGGAGCTGGCTTATTTTGATAACACTGTTAACATGCTCAATTTCATCTTTTAAAGGGGCCTTGCCGTCTTTCTGGTAACCCTGGTCCAGCGCATACCGCATAATATCACTGAGCGTAAGGATGCCTTCCGATAATTCTTCAGAATAAGGAAGCGACTTTGCGTATAGAAAGTTCAGTGTATTGTGAAGAAAATGCGGGTTGATCTGGGCCTTTAAAAAATTAAAATTGGCCTGGGAAATCTGCATTTCAAGCTGCAGCTTTTGCGCCTCAAGAATCCTTCTTTGTTTCACAGTTTCCAGCAAATAAGTAATATAAGCAAAGAGATAGCTGGCAATAAGGACGGGGATGATGCTCCCGATCATGGACCGGTAAAGGGATAAGGGTGAAGAATGCCTGTTGTGCAATACGATGGGAAAGCAATAAAGAAGAAAAGTTTTATAGGCAAAAGTGACCAATATGATTACTGCTGTTAATTTGAGGAAGGCAATTAGTTTTCTATTGGTGGCAATAAAATGGTAATAATAATTGATAGTGAAATAAAATAATATAACGTAGTAGGCAAAATCATGTACAGACCTGAGACTACTTTCAGGATTTGCGTTGGGATTTGGTTTCATTGGCTCCGCCGAATGCTTGTACCCGGTGGCGTAATAAATAATGGAAGCTATAACCCCGAAACAAATAAATGCCAGGAGTATATGCCAAAAACGATATCGTGGTTTAAACTTCATTTAGTAATGTGAATATAGGCCAGGGATACTGAATTCTTTCTAAACCGCTTCCCTTTTCGTCCTGCTAATAAGCTTGTTGGTATAACTTTTTTCGCACGGGTTACCCTTCTGTCTATGTTTATATCTGAATTTAAAATTATGAAATATTTATTCCTGTTACTGCTTACGGTTATTACCGTTTCTTTACCCGCTCAACAAATAAATGGCCTGGTAAAAGATGAAAGCGGCACCCCGCTTACTACTGCTACTGTTAGCCTGTTAAAGGCTACTGATTCATCCACCGTTAAACTGGCCATTACAAAACCAGGCGGCGCGTATTCTTTTTCAGGAATCAAAGAAGGTAATTACAGAGTCCGTGTGACTTTTACTGGCTACAAGCCTGCCTTTTCATCGAGCTTTTCTTTTAGTACAACGGAAGTGAATGTGCCGGAATTAAAACTGTTCAAAATTACCGGCAACCTAAGTAATGTAACTGTTACAGCACAAAAACCCATGGTTGAAGTGAAGGCGGATAAAACGATACTAAATGTAGAAGGAACTATTAATGCAGTGGGATCAAATGCGCTGGAATTGCTTCGTAAATCACCGGGCGTATTGCTGGACAAAGATGAAAACATCAGCCTGGCAGGGAAAAACGGTGTACAGATCTATATTGATAACAGGCAAACCCCTTTATCCGGGCAGGACCTGGCGAATTATCTCAAAACCCTGCAATCTTCCCAGATCGAAGCGATCGAGCTCATCACCAATCCATCTGCCAAGTATGATGCGGCGGGCAATGCCGGGATCATCAATATCCGGTTAAAGAAAAACAAAGCCCTTGGAACCAACGGCGCTGTGAATGCAGGATGGAATATAGGGACCTCCGCGAAATACAATGCAGGGGCTTCACTTAATTACCGCAACAAAAAAATCAACATCTTCAGCACCTACAGTTTTAATTATGGTCCCAACGAACAACATTTAAAAATCATGAGAACGGTATTGGATACCCTTTTTGACCAGCAGGGAACTATCCGCCAGGTGGGTAAAGCGCATAATTTCAAGATCGGGGCTGATTATTTTATTGATAAAAAGAATACGCTTGGTATCATGGTGAACGGAACTCTTTCTGGTCCGGAAATATCCACGGCTAACAAGACGTATATATCCAATATAACAACCAATACTGTTGACCGCATACTAATTGCCAGTAACAAGAACAGTATGAAGCGGCATAATGTTAATATAAACTTCAACTATAATTACACCGATCCCAAAGGAACCAGCCTGGTTATAAATGCCGACCGCGGCGCTTACGATCTTAACAGCGAACAATTGCAGCCTAATTATTATTATGATGCTACCGGGCAGGTACAACTGAGCAGTGTGATCTACCACATGCTTTCACCGGCGCAGATTAATATCAACTCCCTGAAAGCTGATTACGAGCAGAATTTCAGGAAAGGGAAATTAGGTTTTGGTGCAAAATCAGCCTGGGTAAAAACCGATAATGATTTCCAGCGATACAATGTAAACGGTTCCCTGGAAGACCTGGATAAAGATCGCAGCAATCATTTTATTTACAGGGAAAATATCAATGCAGGTTATATCAATTATAACCGGCAATACAAGAAGTTTATGATCCAGGCAGGTCTCCGGGTTGAGAATACAGTTGCGGAAGGTGTGTCGAATGGCTTAAAACTTTCAGGGAGTAATTATGTGCCCAGTATTTCTTCGTTCAAAAGGTCTTATACCGACCTGTTCCCGAGTGCGGCCATTACCTTTAATAAGAACCCCCTGAAACAATGGAGTTTGACCTATAGCCACCGTATCGACAGGCCTGCTTACCAGGACCTGAATCCATTTGAGTTTAAAATTGATGAATATATATTCATGAAAGGAAATGTCAACCTGCGTCCGCAGTATACCAACAGTTTTGGGATCACCCATACCTATAAGTACAAACTGAACATGACGCTTAATTACAGTCACGTAAAAGACCTATTCACGCAGATAGTTGATACAACAGAGAAATCCAAAGCCTTTGTATCCAAGAAAAACCTGGCTACCCAGGATATCGTAAGCTTTAGTGTAAGTTATCCGTACCAGCATAAATCCTACAGCCTTTTCACGAGCATCAATAGCAACTATTCTATGTACAAAGCAGATTTTGGCACCGGCCGCAAAGTAGATATTGGTGCCGCTGGTTTCAATCTTTTCATGCAGAACAGTTTGAAGTTTGCCAAAACCTGGACAGCAGAGCTGAGCGGATTCTTCAATGCCCCTACTGTTTTCCAGGGTAGTTTCAAAGGAAAATCAATGTACAATCTTGATGCTGGCTTATCCAAACTGGTATTAAAAGGAAAAGGCACGATTAAAACCTCCGTAAGCGATGTATTTCATACACTGAAATTCAGGGCTACATCTGATTTTGCGGGACAGGTCATGAAGATCAATTTCCAGGGGGAATCACGGCAGCTCAAGCTCAGCTTCAATTACAGGTTTGGGAATAACGGGGTAAAGCCTGCCAAACAACGCGCAAGTGGCGCAGAGGATGAATTAAAAAGGGTGCAGCAAGGCGGCGGGATGATAGGAAATTAGAACATGTCTTTATCATATATAAATTAACCAATGGGAAACATTATAAAATTCGGGGAAACTGTAGAAGGTTACAATATTCCTGTCCTTAATGAAAGAGAAATCAGGGCTGCAGCGGGCATCCTTTTTTTAGCGACGTTTACTTCGCTGATGTTTATCGTATTTAAAAACAATTTTTTGCCCATTAAATATGTTCTCACGTTTTTCCTTACCGATTTTATTATACGTGTATTTATTAACCCCAGGTTCTCCCCTACTTTAATACTGGGGCGTTTGATCGTCAGGAACCAGGTCCCCGAATACGTCGGGGCCCGGCAAAAACGATTTGCCTGGATAATTGGCGTAGTCTTGTCAGCTATCATGTTCATTTTCATGGTAGTGATTAATTCATATAGCCCGATAACCGGTATTATATGTCTTATTTGCCTGGTATTCCTTTTTTTTGAATCGGCCTTTGGGATTTGCCTGGGTTGCATGTTCTACCCATTATTGTATAAGGATAAAGTTCAATACTGTCCGGGTGAAGTGTGCGATGCGGCATCCAAACAGGCTATTCAAAAAACATCCATCATACAGCTGTTTATTGTTCTTGTAATGATTGCTTATATCTTTCTTACAGTCTTTTTATTTAACCACGAGTTTAGCAAAGCCCCTTACGAGTTGTTCGGGAATAAACGTACGGCACAATCTAAATAAGTAACTAAAGAAATAGTTTGTGCAGGGCTCTGCAGGCTGTTAAAAAAAGTGAATCCTGCTAATCAAGAATTAGCAGGATTTTGCAGGTGTTGCATTTGTGGATGGAGGTCCCGAGCGGATTCGAACCGCTGTAGCAGCTTTTGCAGAGCTGAGCCTAGCCACTCGGCCACAGGACCCTTTTAAATACTGATGTACGAAGTACGATGTACGCTTGCCCTAAAACCGGGGATATCCCTTCTTTACCAGTTTGCGTACATTATACACCTGACACAGTTTTGAACAGCCGCGAAAATAAGATATTTTTGATAAATTGAACTTATACATCCTGTAAAACAGCAAACTATGAGTCGTATTGCCGAATCAGAACTGATCATCAATCCCCGGGGCGCTATTTACCACCTGGACCTGCGGCCGGAAGAGATCGCAGGTACCGTAATTACCGTCGGAGACCCGGACCGGGTAAAGGAAGTCAGTAAGCATTTTGATTCTGTGGAAGTAAAACGGCAACACCGTGAATTTATATCGCATACCGGTTATGTGGGGAAGAAAAGACTGACCGTTCTCTCCTCCGGTATCGGGCCTGATAATATTGATATCGTTATGAATGAACTGGATGCCCTTGTCAATATTGATTTTGAAACCCGCGAAATTAAAAAGCAATTAAAGACATTAAATATTGTCCGGATCGGAACTTCGGGGTCCCTGCAGGCGGATATCCCTGTTGACAGTTTTGTGGCTTCAACCCATGGGTTAGGTGTTGACAACCTCCTCAACTTTTACCGGCATGAACAGAACGAACAGGAAAAAGAATTACTACAATCCTTTGTAACCCATACCCAGATCCACGGCCAGATCGGGAATCCCTATATCAGCAGTGGCGCAGCCTCCCTTATCAAACATTTTGTAAAGGATTTTCACCAGGGCATTACGGTTACCTGCCCGGGTTTTTATGGTCCGCAGGGAAGAATACTCAGGCTTGGGATCAGCAACCCTAACTTTGTGAACAGGCTGACCGATTTTCGTTTTGGCCAGCACCGCATCACGAATTTCGAAATGGAAACATCAGCCATTTATGGGTTGGGGAAATTACTGGGTCATAATTGTCTTGCGGTAAACGCAATCGTTGCAAACAGGGTACAAAAAGAATTTTCTAAAGATGGAAAAGCAGCTGTAGAAAACCTGATCGTTAGGTTTTTGGAGATCTTTGCGGAGAGTGTCGGCTAGTGGGGAATGGGCGAGTGGCAAGTGGCTAATGGCTAGTAGCTAGTGGGGGGGGTGTAAAAAACATTATTATTTGGTGTTTTCGACGCTTGTTTTGTTATATGAATTTAGAAATTGAGCACAAAATTATTTTATATGCTCAATTTATCACATAAAAGACTTGATGTTTATACTATGTCGCTGAAGCTTTTAAAAGAAGTTTATACCATTACTAAGACTTTCCCTAAAGAAGAAATGTATGTATTGATCTCACAAATCCGGAGATCTGCCATTTCGGTTTGCAGTAATATCGCCGAAGGAGCGTCAAGGCATTCAAAGGCTGAAAAAAGAAGATTTTATGAAATATCCAGGAGTTCGCTTGTTGAAATGGATACACAGTTTGAAATAGCATTATTATTAAACTATTTTAATACCGGTCAAATAAAAGAGTTGGAAGAATATCTCGAATCAATCTTCAGGATGCTCAGTAAAATGATAGCCAACCTGGCTGATTCACATTCTACTCGCCACTCGCCAAACCCCACTAACCACTAACCACTCACCAAATGACCTTCCACTTCTACAAATACCAGGGCACGGGAAATGACTTCATCCTCGCCGATAACCGAAAAAATGAATATTCGCTGACGGCGGAACAGGTACGCCGTCTCTGTGACAGGCGATTTGGTATCGGTGCCGACGGGTTAATGCTGCTAAACACCAAAGCTGGCTTCGAATTTGAAATGAAATACTATAATGCTGATGGAAAAGAAGGAAGTATGTGCGGGAATGGTGGCCGTTGTATGACGAAATTTGCTTACCATCTTGGTATCCACAGGGAACTATACCGCTTTTTGGCAGCCGACGGTGTACACGAAGCTGAAATTGACATCGACGGGATCGTTTCATTAAAAATGAAAGACGTAAAGAATATCAATAAATTCCACAGCGATTTTATCCTGGACACCGGCTCCCCTCATTATATTAAAATGGTGACGAACGTAATGGACCTGGATGTATTTAAAAAAGGCTACGAGATCCGCCACAGTAAAGAATTTGAAGAAGAAGGGATCAATGTGAATTTCGTTGAGCAACTCAGCGAAGCCGACAAGATAATAGTCAGAACATTTGAACGGGGGGTGGAAGATGAAACCTTTTCCTGCGGCACGGGTGTAACTGCCGCTGCTCTCGTTTGCTATCACAATGAAAACGGGTTCAATGACGTGGAAGTAAAGACCCTCGGCGGTACACTAACAGTAGAGTTTGACCGGGTTGATGATAACCGTTATGAGAATATATGGCTTTGCGGACCGGCGGAAAAAGTATTTGAAGGAACTGTTGACCTGAAATAATATGCCACACATCATCTCCAAAGAAGATATTCTCAAAGAATCCCTTGCTACTTTCTCGGAGTTCAGTTCTTTTTGCTCATCGATCAATGAAGCCGGTTTTTTCCGCCAGCCCGTCACCAAATGGTCCATTGCTCAAAATGTAACACATCTTATTACATCGGCCAATATGACCCGGCTTGCTTACCGGCTTCCGAAATTCATAGTCCGGCTGTACACAGGCAAACCCAACCGCCCCTCACGCAGTTATGATGAATTGGTGGCAAAATATAAATCGAAACTGGAACAGGGCGGTCGGGCCAGCGGCAGGTTTGTCGCAAAACCTGTTCCGGTCAATAAGGGGAAAGAAAAAATAATGGATGAATTTAACAGGGCCATGGATAAGCTGCTGGCAACGATGGAGAAAAACTGGAAGGATCCCCAACTGGACCAGTACCTCGCTCCTCACCCGCTCTTAGGCAAGATCACTTTACGTGAACTTGGTTATTTTACCATTTATCACACCCAACATCATCTTGCCATTATTAAAGAACGATTAAGCGATTAAAATCTGGCGTCCCGGGCTTAACTTTGCGTGCCCCTGGAATCCATACGATGACAGGTGCCGGTTCATGATCCAGTACTTTAAAATTATCAACCAGCAGACGGTAGAGATTGACAAACCCGAAGACGGGTCCTGGGTCAATGTATTGCCACCTCTGAAACAGGAAGAGTTCTCCGAATTATCTTCGGTACTGGATATTCCTATCGACTTCCTCACCGACTCCCTTGACATCGACGAAAGAAGCCGCTTTGAAGAAGAGGATAATGTAAAACTGATTGTCATCAAAACTCCTACCGAGAATAATTCCTTTAACGAAAGCGATGCCTACTATATCACTATCCCGATCTGTATCATCCTGACGCATAACCAGGTGGTAACGGTCAATTCTTTTGAGAATACAGCCATCAAAAAATTCCTGAACACTTTCCAGAACCGTCATCCCGATAAGCGAAACAGGATGGTGCTGAAGATCTTCGAAAAAATCGTTCAGAATTTCATGGACCACCTGAAAGAGATCAACCAGCGCAGGAACACCTATGAACAAAAACTGTACAATGCCAGCAAGAATGAATACCTGCTGGAGCTGATGCGGATACAAAAAAGCCTGGTGTATTTTGTCACAGCCCTCCGTTCCAACGAGATGCTGATGATGAAGATGGAACGGACCAATTTCCTCGCGCTGACCGAAGAAGAAAAAGAGATCCTGAATGACCTGATTGTGGATAATTCACAGGCCCTCGAGATGGCCAATATCTATACCAATATCCTCAGTAGCACCCTGGATGCTTTTGCCAGCATCATTGCCAATAACCAGAACCAGGTATTAAAGCGACTCGCCGTGATCACGATCGTGCTTACGTTTCCTGTCCTGATCGCGAGTTTGTTCGGGATGAATGTACCCAGCGGGTTTGAGCATTCGGAATACGCCTTTTATATCGTTGCTTTTTTATCCCTTGGCATCGCCCTGGTCATCGGCTGGTATTTTTTCCGTAAGAAAATCTTCTGATACTATGTTTAATATCCGTGTTTACGGGATCCTTGTCAATAACCTGCAACAGGTATTGGTAAGTGATGAGTTGGTACGCAGCAGTTCGATCACGAAATTTCCCGGCGGCGGGCTGGAATTCGGGGAAGGAACAAAAGACTGCCTGCGAAGGGAATTCCTGGAGGAAATGAACCTCCGGGTTGAGATCGGGGAACATATTTATACCACCGATTTTTTCCAGCTTTCCGCCTTCAACCCCGAACAGCAGATCATTTCCATTTATTATTCTGTCAATGCACTAGAATCCATCAATGTTCCCTTAAGGACCATGCCTTTTGATTTTGATGAAACGCAAATGAAAATGTACCAGGAAACCGGCGAAACCGAGGCCTTCCGCTTTATTGACTGGAATAACTTTTCAGTAGAAATGATGACCCTCCCGATCGATAAGATCGTTGCCGGCATGATCAGGGAAAAATATCAATGATCAGCCATCGCAGCCTTCCGCATTACAGAAGCCTGGTCATGCCCCAAATATCTTTCAATACGGTTGTGAACAATATAGATAACCGGGGTTAGTAATATCGCGACAATAAACTTATAAATATAGTTAACGATGCAAATGGCGATCAACTGGTCAAAAGGCCATGGCTCTCCCTGTCCCTTTACCAGTTTTGGATAGATATAGAAGGCAATGATCAGCACAACAAAACTGTCGATCAATTGAGATACCAGGGTAGAACCGGTTGCCCGCAGCCAGATCTTACTCTCTCCTGTTACTTTTTTTATTTTATGAAAAATCGTGACATCGACAAGCTGCCCGATCAGGAAAGCCGTCATGGAGGCCACCACGATACCCAGGCCCTGCCCGTAGATCCCGTTAAAGGCTGCGTTCATATTATCTATCCCCGCCTCTTTCTTACTCGTAATCCACCAGGCGTTAGGAGAAGTACCAATAGCCCCGAACACCATTAAGAATCCAAACCCGATCAGGCAGATCGTCATCCAGCTCAAGAATTTAACTCCTTTCTGACCGTAATATTCATTAATGATATCTGTCATGATAAAGACGACCGGCCAGAGCAGGACACCACAGGTAAGATTAAAGGAATAGGTGCCGCCGAATAAATGAATAGCCGCGGGTTTCCAACCAAGGGTGGTTTCCAGGGAGAATATCTTTACGCCGATAAATTCCGCGATCAGGGCTGAAGTAAGAAAAATTCCGGCGAGGATGATGAATAACCTCGTAGGTCTATTCTTAATGATAGTATGGATCATTCAGGTAAAATATATAGTATAATAATACAAATAAGAAAATAATATTGGCGATGATCAACCAGCGGGGCACAACCGAAAGTGCTGCTTTTTTTCCCGCCAGGCGAAGTACAAGGTAACAGATATTCACGAGTGGCAAGAGGATTGCACCCATCACGTAACCGATTGTAATAACGGTAGAAGAGAACATTTCATTATTCTCTGTTTTGATCATGGCAAGCAGCAGCCAGGTCACTATACAAATGCCTGAAATAAAAGCCAGTCTTGACAAAAATAAAAGCCAGCGCATCGGGATTTTACTCTAAAATAGCATTATTTTGTCAGCCTAATAATCGAATGGTAATGAAAAATCCCCTGCTGAAAAAGATACTCCCTCACCTGGCCGCTGTTATTGTTTTTATGCTGGTCTCACTTGTGTTTTGCAAACCTGTCCTGGAAGGGAATGTATTGAATCAGCATGATAATGTTGGCTGGAAAGGAATGGCAGAAAGCGCTTTCAAATACGAGAAGAAGAACGGCCATTATCCTTTGTGGAACACGAATTTGTTCAGCGGTATGCCCAACTACCAGGTTGCCATGCAGGGAAAAAGCGTGATGCCCGATATGGTGAAAGTATTCTCGCTTGGCCTGCCCAAACCGATCAATTTTTTCTTCCTTGGATGTATCTGTTTTTACATCCTTTGCCTCGCGCTGCGGGTAAATCCTGTTATAGGTATCTTATCCGGCCTAGCTTATGCTTTTTCAACCTATAATCCTGTTCTTATCGCGGCAGGACACGATACGCAGATGCTGGCAACTGATTTTATGCCCTTGGTTCTTGCCGGTCTTGTTTTTACTTATGAAAAAAAATACTGGCTGGGGTTTGCCCTGACGACCTATGGCACCTACCAGCAACTCGGTTTCAATCACCTGCAGGTGACTTATTATTTCTTCCTGATCGCACTGCTGGTAACGCTGGCCTACGTGGTAAAATGGATCAAAGAAAAAGACTGGAAACATTTGGGGATTGCCGCTGCCATTACAATTGTTTCCGCCCTGGTCGGTGTTGCGGGGAATGCCCTGGTCCTTAAAACAACTTCCGAATACAGCCAATTCACCATGAGAGGTGGTAAGGATATCAGCATTGAAGATGGCGCTGTAAAAGCTGCAAAGACCTCAGGTCTTGATACTTCCTATGCTTTTGAATACAGCCTGCGTAAAGCCGAAACCTTTACCCTGCTTATGCCCAATGCCTTTGGTGGCGGGAGTTACGCGAGGTTTGGGGAAGGATCCAAAATCGCCAAAAAACTAACCGATAAAGGAGTTCCTGAATCAGATGCTGAACAGGTAGCCCAGAATATGCCTAAGTACTGGGGAACAATCTTTACTGCAGGCCCAGCTTATCTCGGTGTACTCGTTTTCCTGTTTGGGGTCATCGGTTTTGTTATTGTAAAAACTCCAATGCGATGGGGATTGCTGGCAGCTACCCTGCTGGGTATTTTTATGACCTGGGGTAAATACTTTGGCGGCTTTAATGTCTTTCTTTTTGAACACCTGCCGTTGTATAATAAATTCAGGTCCCCTTCTTTCGCCCAGGTCATTCCGCAGTTCACTCTCGGTATCATGGCGGCGATTACGTTGCAGCAACTATTATTTGCCCAAAACAGCAAAGAATTCCTGCAAAAGAATTTTAAACCTATTCTTTATACGCTCGGCGGCGTTTTTGCTTTACTGGCGCTTGCTTATATGGCCATGGATTACAGCATGCCGGTGGACAGGGAGATTATTGCAGGCTATACTGACAAAAATGGTTCCGATGAAATGGGAAGGCTGATTGTAAATGGTTTGAAGGCCGAAAGAAAAGCTATGTTCGGGGGGCAGGTATTAAGAACCCTGGGGATCGCCGCGCTGGCAGCGATCGCGATGTATATGTATGCCAGGAACAGGATGCAGGCGCTGATCACGGCTATTGTTTTACTGGTGATCAGTACGCTGGATATTACGCTGACCAGCTATAAATATTTTAACAACTATAACGACCAGTATTCGGAAAGAAGGGACGATGAAAAACTTTTTGTAACCCCGGATGACTATGCCAGCAGTAATTTCAGCACTTCGGCTATCGACCAGGAAATATTAAAGGATACATCTTCCCATTACCGTGTCTTTAATATGGCAGGTACGCCGAGCGCCGGTACTTTCAGCGAATCCCGCACTTCTTATTTTCACCGGTCGGTAGGCGGGTATCACCCGGCCAAACTCCGGATCTACCAGGACGTGATCGAAAAATATTTGTCCAGCGGCCGGCCGGAACCGGCTGTCCTGAACATGCTGGATGCAAAGTATATCATTGTGCAGGATCCGCAGAGCAAACAACCTTTGCTGATCACCAACCCGGACACGTTTGGCCCTTGCTGGCTGGTTAAAAATGTAAAACTGGTCAATGACCGTGTTGAATCGATCCTCGCGATAGGCAAGACCAATTTGAAAGATACCGCAATCGTAGAAAAAACTTTTAGCCAGGATGTCGTTCAGCCACAGGGAGATTCAACTTCCTCCATCCGGCTGACCAGTTTTGATGCTGATGTAATGGAATACGAAGCCAATTGCAATGGTCCGCAATTCGCTGTGTTTAGCGAGATCTATTATCCTGTTGGATGGAATGCCTACGTAGATGGAAAAAAAACCAACTATTGCCAGGCTAATTATATCCTACGTGGCTTGTCACTCCCGGCAGGTAAGCACGCGATAAAATTTGTTTTTGAGCCACCTTCCGTTAAAAAAGGAGTATCGATCATGTTTATTGCTTCGATCTTTATCCTATTGGTACTGGTAGGTGGTTTATTCATGGCCTGGAGAGAAAGCAGGTATGTACAGGGCGACAAGCCAGGCCGGAAAACAACCTGATACCATTCATGAAGAAGGTTCTTGCAATAGCCCCCTACCCTTACCTGCCTTATTTTTCGGGGGGTCAAAAATTCATAGCGCAATTTTTTGAATGGCTTGGGAAAGAGGTTGACCTTTCTGTGGTTTCGGTGGCTGCCAACGATTCATCCCTGGCAAAAAATTACCGGCTCATTCCCCTGCTCAAAGGGTCTTTTTCCAGGTATTATGACCATAGCCTTACCCGGTCCATTACAGAACTCGTAAAAAAAGAAGGATTCGATACGGTGATCTGGGAACATCCCTATTATGCCTGGCTGGCTTTCCGCGTCAGGAAGAGAACCGGGGTGCGGACAATCATTCATACCCACAATATCGAATACCAGCGTTTCCGCTCCACCGGCCGCTGGTGGTGGCCTTTCTTAAAAACCTATGAGAAGAAAGCCTTTAAAAAGGCGGATGCCCTTTTCTTTATCACTCCCGAAGACAAAAATTTTGCGGTCAATGAATGGAAGATCGCAAAAGAAAAATGCGTGGATCTTCCTTTTGGAATTGAAATAATGAATTACCCGGAAGATAAGGCCAGCTGTGCCCGTTTAGTCAGGCAGCAATATGATATCGGGCCGGGTGAAAAAATAATTCTCTTCAGCGGGTTGCTTAATTATAAACCTAACCTGGATGCGCTGAAGATAATCCTGGACAAAATCAATCCCCTGTTGCAGGCCGAATTATCTTTCCGTTACAAAATCATTATTTGCGGGAAAGGTCTGCCGGGTGAGTTTCATTCCTTAAAGGAATATGCGGATAAAAATATCATCTACGCCGGTTTTATCGCCGATATTGAAACGTACACCAAGGCGGCTGATATTTTCCTGAACCCGGTACAGGCCGGCGGCGGGATCAAGACAAAGATGGTAGAGGCGATCGCTTGCGGAACCACGGTTATATCCACTGAAAGCGGTGCCACCGGTATTGCGAAAGAAGTATGTGGCGACAAACTGGTCACTGTACCAGATAATGACTGGGCTGCATTCTCAGGGGCGGTGATGGATCATTCCACTCACCAGTCTATTACTCCACAGGCTTATTATGATCATTATTATTGGGGGAATGTGATAAAGAAAATAAAATCTGTATGACCAAACCCTATTGTTTTTTACAAGCAGAAATAATATATTTATAGGAATTATTGAACCGGAACAGCAAAAAGGAATTTTATGAACCCTCTTTTTAGAATAACTTTTTTTCTTATTTCCCTGAGTGTTTTGTTTTTTAGCTGCCAAAAAGATCCTGCTGTTCCCATTCCGGCCCCGCCTGTCGCAGATGCAGGTCCCAGTCAAAACCTGCAATTACCTCTTACTTCTTTTACTTTAACCGGGTCCGGAACTACTCAAAACGGTATGATTACCGGGTATTTGTGGAGTTTGATTTCAGGCCCCAATGTTCCGGTTATTACAAGCCCCAGTTCCACTACAACTACCATCACGGGTTTCCTCGCTGGTTCCTATAAATTCCAGTTTATAGTTATTGACAATGCAGGTTTGACCGGCGTTGATACTGTTTCTATACTATTAAATCCTTCTCCCATTCAAACATTAACCCTGCAACCAGGAAATAATATCGCTAATGAAATTAATTTTGCGGGGAATAATTTTGGAGGTAATGGTTCTGCCCATGATATAGATCTGGATGCCGGGGCATGGACAAGCGGGGGTAACCCGTTAAATCTGAGAGGGGCTTTTAAATTTGACCTGTCTTCCATTCCACCCGGGGCAACAATTTTAACTGCTAAATTAAGTTTGTACACGAACCCAACTCCTATTAACGGGGATCAGATAAATGCCAACTCGGGACCAAACAATACATTTTATATACGCAGAATAACGTCTACCTGGAGCGGGGCTACGGCGACATGGCAAAACCAACCGGGGACTACATCTACCAACCAGATAACCATAGCTCACACAACCCAACCTGTTCTTGACTTAATAGATATTGACGTAGCGAACATGGTCAGGGATATGCATACAAATATTAATTACGGGTTTATGATGATCCTTCAAAATGAAACGCCTTATAATATTCGCCAGTTTTGCTCCAGTGTTCATACTGCTGCAACAAAAAGACCCAAATTAGTTGTAACCTACCAATAATTTATACTGGCAGCTATTCAGGCTCATCAAAAAACTTATCCCGTCCATAAAAGTAAACGACCCGTCAATCTAAAATAAATTCGTTTAATAAAGTTTCTCGTTCCTTCTTTTAACACATATATCATTTCGAAAAGAAAGTAATATAAGCTTTGCCCCTTTCTCAATTTCATAATGATCAGTTCGTGTTTCATCATCGTATCACGTAAGTTCAGTTGTCTTTCAAGACTTGTGCTGCCGCTATTGATATGAATGATAGTGGTACCCGAATAAAAGAGAATATGGTATCCAAGGTTTTTGATCTGCTCGCACCATAGCTGGTCCTCTCCATACATAAAAAAATGGTCATCCAACTGCTGCCCCGGTAATTGTTCCAGCATTTTACGGGGGAACAGGAAAAAAGCGCCATTCACCCAATCACATGCCATGTTCTCATCGTGACGGAAATATTTTCCCAGCATCCGTTTTGACCTCGTGGCATAGGGCATCAGGAAAGGTATAAAACGAAACAGGTCGAGCAGTTCCCAGCTGATGCTCCTGAATTTTCTTGCGGAATATTGAATTTTCCCGCCCGGGTAGACCATCCGGCACCCAAGCACACCCGCACCTGCCTGTCCTTCCATATATTGAACGGAGAGACTGACACTGTCTTCCTGCAGGAGCGTGTCGCTGTTCAGGAGTAAAATATACTCCCCTGTTGCTTTTTGGATCCCGAGGTTATTGCCATAAGCAAAGCCCCCGTTGGTATCGCTTTTTACCAGTTTTACAGAAGGGAATTCTGTTAAGAATTGATCGGGGTTACATTCTGACGAAGCATTGTCCACCAGGATGATCTCGAAGATTATTCCTTTCGTTGCGGATATAACAGATCGGATACAGTTGCTTGTTAAGGCAAACGTATTATAATTGAGTATGACGATAGATACTTTAGGCATTATGATTTCGCTAAAATAGAATACCCTTGTCAATTGCGACAGAATGTTCCTGATAAAATTACCCTGTAAATCTTACTTTTGCGTGGCAACTAAAGAAGATTTATGAAAACAGCCCTTATTACAGGCATAACGGGACAGGATGGCGCTTATCTTGCTGAATCGTTACTTGAAAAAGGATATAATGTACATGGGATCAAACGACGCAGTTCGCTTATCAATACCGACAGGATAGATCACCTTTTCTTTAATAAAGATATCGCGGATCGTTTTCATTTGCATTACGGAGATCTTACAGACTCGTCAAATATTCTCCGGATCATTCAGCAAACGCAACCCGATGAAATTTATAACCTGGCAGCTCAAAGTCATGTGGGAGTTAGTTTTGAAACCCCTGAATATACGGCCAATTCTGATGGTATAGGGGTTTTAAGGATACTGGAAGCGATCAGGATACTGGGCCTTGAAAAGAAAACAAAATTTTACCAGGCTTCTACTTCCGAGTTATACGGAAAGGTGCAGGAGATTCCCCAGACCGAAAAAACCCCATTTTATCCCCGGTCTCCCTATGGTGTAGCCAAACTCTATGGTTACTGGATTACGGTTAATTACCGTGAAGCCTACAATTTATTTGCTGTTAACGGTATACTGTTCAATCATGAAAGTCCATTGCGGGGTGAAAGTTTTGTGACAAGGAAAATAACCATAGCTGTCGCACAGATTGCCTTAGGTAAACTTGACACTTTACTGCTGGGTAATCTTGATGCAAAAAGAGACTGGGGACATGCAAAGGACTATGTGGAAGGGATGTGGCTGATGCTGCAGCAGGGAGAGCCTGAAGACTATGTATTAGCTACAGGCGTTACCACAACAGTAAGAGATTTTGTAAGAATGGCCTTTAATGAAATTGGTATCGGGCTCCGGTTTGAAGGAGAAGGCATCAATGAAAAAGGTTTTATCGCAAGCGCCGAAAACCCCTCCTTCCCGTTAAGAATTGGTCAGCAGGTAGTGGGTATCCATCCCAGGTATTTCAGGCCAGCGGAAGTAGACCTGCTGATTGGTGATGCCACAAAAGCAACTACAAAACTGGGTTGGAAACCCAAATACAACCTGGATATGATGGTGAAAGAAATGATGACAGCAGAACTGGTCTACCAGGCTAAACATTAATCTTTTCTTTTCCTCCATTTATTGGCTACCAGTTTAAAAGGGAAAGTAAGAAATCCAAGAAGAAACTGCCTGATAAACAACAGGTGCCTGCCATAAATGGAAGTTGTTATACGGTAATGCCTCGCAATTGCCTTGAACTGCAGGTAGCAAAGCAGGTTATAAACTATCTTCCTGGTTGTATTAAATTGTACAGGCATCGCTTCATTAAATTCCTGCTTTACATTACTGGCTCCCCTCTCAATGATTGCTTTTACCACCTGCAGTACTTTTTCTTCTTCAAAATGCATCAGTTCTATTAATTCAGCAGCTGAATTTCCATAACGGGCAAAATCTACAGAGGGGGCGTTTCGAAAATATGCCTGGGGGTCTAGTAACTGCAGCATCGGTAGTTGCTTAGCAGCAGAACTGGTACTTATCCAGGTAATGCCGCTGCTACAACCGATCAGCAGGGAAGAGTAATGTGTCAGTTCTGCATTTTCACGAACAGTTAAGCTGCTCGCATCAATGATATTTTCAGTTCCTGGAAATGAATTAGCAGAGGAAAGTAATACACAGGTAGAGGGAATTTGTGTGATATGCAGGGCAGCTTTCATTACGAGATCGAAATTCAAAACGGACTGGCCGCTTTGGGGGGCAAATTCCCACAATAGCACATTTCTGAATTGGCCTAACTTATTAAGTTCAGCAAATTCTTTTACCCGTTGTTTTTCTTGTACTGAAAGTACCAATACGGGTTGTACAGGTACGGTAACCGGGTGAGGGTAAGCCCTGAATATCATTCCTCTTACTGTGCCATCATATAATGCCTGGTTGTCATCCATATTATGAGTGACAAACACTTCGTCCCACTTTCCTTCTTCTTTCTCTTTGAATACTTTTCTTTTTAGCTTCCTGAAAGCTATCACGTCATTTTTGGGGATTTCACCTGTTACTGCTACCTGGTCCACGTAAGGATTGTGGGCGATAATATCCTTGCAAAAATCAGCAATAAGCCAGGTTAAGTGGCATCCGGGAAAATCCTCCTTTATTTGTCTTGCTATAGTTGTTGCAAAAAGACAGTCACCATTTGAATATAGCTGAACGAGTAATATCTTTTTTGGCGCCGGCATTCTTTATTTCATCATCAGTTTAGCCAATTCTTCAAAATTTACTTCCGGTTTCCAGCCTAATGATAATATCCGGGATGGGTCAGATACTAATTGGCTATAGGCTGAAACAAAGCCGGGGATTGCCTGGATATGATCCTGCCATTTCAGCTTCACCAGGGAAAAACATTGTTCTACCCAGTCCCTGATAGAATATCCCTTGCCCGAAGATATGTTCGCTTCTTTAATTTCTTCCTGGTTCACTAGTGTCCAGATACCTTTTACTATATCACCGGCATAGGCATACTCTTTAATGGCATCCATGTCGCCGATAGCCAGTTTTTCGCTGCTGCCTGTTGCTATTCGTTTAGCAGCTTCAGCCACTTTTTTGGTCATGTGTCTTTCCGTTCTTAACGGGCTGTCATGATTAAAAAAATAGCCGACATAGATTTTAAGACCCAACGAACGGAAATATCTTGCGGCATACACTGATTGTACCCTGCTGACTGAATAAGCGTCCCTTGCTTCAAAAGGGTCGGTTTCTTTTATAGGGTTGCCTTCGTTGCGGAATTGAAGACCGCTTCCTGAAATAAATACCCTGGTAAGCGGGGAACTGGTTTTTACAGCTTCCAGTATATTAAGCGTGCCGGTTGTGATCGTTGCATGGTTCTCGAAAAGGGCCGCATGACTGGTAGTGGAATTAGCGGCAAGATGAAAAATATAGCCCGGCTTATGTTGCTTTACTAATTCCAGTACATCCGCGTATGCTGAAATACCTGTTTGTAAAAAGCCTGGCTGCCTGGACACTCCTATTACTTCATAACCCTGTTCTTTTAGCAATGCTGAAAGAAAGTGGCCGTCCTGTCCTGATGCGCCGAAGATGATAGCTTTCATTAATTGCTTTTCTTTCTGATTACAAAGGTGGCAAATGTATACTGGTATTTACCAAGGTAGTTAAAATCAGGGTTAGGGGCATCCCAATGGGGAACATCAACAATTTCACAGTCAGGAATACAGGATAAAAGCCTTTTTTCCAGGTCAGCTTTTGTATAAAACCTGGCGTCCACTGCTGGTTTTGGATCGCCAGGCATCCATCCCTCTTTATAATCACACGTAATTACAGCAGTTCCACCTGGTTTCAAAAGTCCACTGATACACCTGATGAACGATTCATCATCCGGGTCATGCTCTATTACAGAAGTAGAAAAAATAATATCGTATGAATTCTTACTGGTAGAAGGTTTAGTATAGTATTCCTGCAGGAAATAATTGATCATGGGGTCAATATCTTCAACTTCAAACCCCATCTTTTGCAGGGCCATCGACGCGGTATCTTCATAACTGCCAACACAAAGCAATTTGGGATTATTATATTTATTCAACTGCCTGTAAACAGTGTCAAAAACAAAAGCCTGCTGTACATTGGCCCGGCTGATCTTCTTCGCCATTGTTTTTGGAGCCAGTTCAAAGAGTTTTTCCTCAGCTGGTTTATAAAGCAGCCTGGCTTCGTCATCCAGTATCCTGTTTAACCCTTTACCTGCAGGGATAATGACTGGTGTATATGTAGTTGTCTGAACCGGGGTCAGGTCATCCTCTGTCGCGGCATCTGTATTGCGTAGCCAGGTAAATGATTGATCAGGTAATGTAAACAACCTGTTCACCACGGATTTTCCAGTCCTGATCACCCCCATCTTCGCACGAACAGGATGGCCGACACTATAGAAAATGGAATCCAATATCCTTTCATAGTCCCAGCAGAGGTTTTCTGGGGTCCAGTCCTCCGCCATCTTTTCAAGCGGCGAAAAACCTTTTTCCAATATTGCCTTTAAGGAATTATCATCCACGCAAACTGACGGACGCGCCTGCAGGATATGCCTGAACATCGGGCACCGGGAAACAGCAACCGGTCTTTTTACACTCATTGCAATATCGACAGCACTCGAAATACCTCTTCCCTGGGTATCCTCGTACAAAAAAACATTCATGCTGTTACCGGCAAGAAAATCCAATAGTACCTGGTCAGCCAGGAATTCATGTGTCACATCAAGCCTGATCCCGGGTTTGGTGACGAGATTCCTGCAATTAGCG
The DNA here is from genome assembly GCA_039921505.1 of Chitinophagaceae bacterium. GTDB lineage: Bacteria > Bacteroidota > Bacteroidia > Chitinophagales > Chitinophagaceae > JJ008. The sequence goes on along the minus strand of JBDSBR010000034.1, from coordinate 75,062 downwards.
GCAATACGCCTGGCATTGCTTCCATCTGCATCACCAAAATCTGCGGATGGTATATTAAGCCTGATGACAGCATCCCCGAATTCCTCGTTCACTCTTTGAACCAGTTTTTCAAACCCTTTTTTTGGGGTGGCAAATCCAAAACTTCCTATGATTGTTTGACCAGGGACTGGTATTCGTCCATCATAAGCAGGTATAAGCCTTCCCGTTTTAAAAACCAGCGGGTTCTTTAATAACAAGGTAGGGTCTGGCGCAATATAAAAATCAAAAAGAGAGTTCAGTCTTTTCTTCGAAGGGCCGGTTATATATTTATTTTTATACCCGGTAGCGGTATCCGCCACTTCCTGTGTTATCTCGTGTACAATACCTATTTGGATAGCCCTGATCCCTGAAATATTATTGCGGTAGATACCTTTGCTGATCCTGGTACAAATCCAGGGAAGTACAGAAGGATGATAATTGTAGATAATCGCTGCAGGATGATGCACGCCGAGGGCTTTCATCAGTTCCTCCGGCGACTCACATTCAGCTTTAATAAAGTGGTATTCCGTCGAAGCTGAAATGGCTTCGAAAATACTTTTCCCGAATTCATAGACACCGCATTGTTTTGGCTTGTGGGAAACGAACAGGATAACAGGCTTACTCATTCGGCAAAGATTTTACTGAAATTTATATGCCTGGTTTATTTTTTATAGACTTCGACTTTAGGGACAGGGAAAATGAACCTGGTTCCTTTTGCCAATGTTTCTTTTTCTCTTTCCAGGAATTCTTCTTTGAAATGCCAGGGCAATACCAGGTAGTAATCCGGCTTCATGGAACGGCTTTCCGCCTCGCTGATGATCGGGATATTAGTACCAAGGGTTGAAGCGCCGTATTTATCAGGGTTTCTTTCCGCGGCATATTCTACCAGGCTATTATCAATATCGCACCATTGTAAAATGGTATTTCCTTTCGTCGATGCTCCATATACATGAACCTTCTTCCCTTCTTTTTTCAACTTTACCAGGAGCTTATGAAGATCTTTCTTCAGGTGCTCAATTCTTGATTGAAATTCGGTATAAGGTTTATCAGTATCCAGTTCAAGATCAAACTCCTTTTGTCTTATCTCATTTATCAGGGTATAATTTGTTTTTTCATCATGACCAGCATACTCTTTATGAGTAGCGTAACAGCGAATACTTCCCCCATTGATATCATTGAAGGATATCTTAAAGATCTTCATTCCCCCCATGGCGCATATCCTCTCCAGAACAGCAAGGCTGTAGAATTCAAGATGTTCATGACAGATCGTATCATAGCTATCAAGTTCAAGCATCCTTGGCATATAACTCATTTCAAATACCCATACACCACCAGGAGCCAGGAAACGTTTGATTCCCTTTACAAAATCAACAGGGTTTTCCAGGTCATAAAACATCGCGATAGATGTTATTACATCCAGCTGCTTCCCTTCGAGAAGCTGGAATAATTGTTCAGAAGGGAAAATATCCTGTACCACTTTGGCGATCTTGACTTCCTGTGCCACATCGCTGGGGTCGCAACCAAATTTTTCAAAATTTTCAGGATAATAACCAAGCAGCGTACCATCATTGCAGCCAATATCAAGAACAGAAGCTGTTTTTTCCTTTACCAGTCCTGTTACCGAATCAACAATACCCCGGAGGTGATTCCGCATAGTATTATTCGTTCCGCTCCGGTACCAATAAGCCGCATATAAGATTTCCGGGGGAACTGAATGCTCCATCTGTAACAGGCCACAGGCATTTTCATCTTTTTCGGGATTACAGCGCACCAGGCTACACCCGATCTTGCGGGTGCTGGGCATTTCTTTTCCCGGTTTTATAAAAGAGCCCTGCAGGTATTGCGGGCCGAGATTAATTACTTTCTTTAACGAAGAAGAGCCACAAACCCGGCAGGTCGTTCTTTTTCTGATGTGCATGTTAATTTATTTTCCCAGGATCATATTGCTGAAAAGCAGGTTGATCCTGTCGATACATTTATTTCTTTCAAGATTAAGTAAGGCCAGTTTTTTAACAACACCGTCTTTTTCTTCCGCGGGAACTTTTTCAAACTCATACACTTTTTCCTGTTCATGCCATAACCGGCAGTTCACATCGGCGAGCTGGTAAACTACTTGCCCAAAATTTCCCGTTACATCCTCCACGACATTCCCTTCCAGTTTATAGACCTTGTTAGCGTCAAAAACCATGCTTTCTGCAGAAATTCTTCCGGACAGACCAGCTGTCATATACTCATCAATTTCAGCCTGTAACTGCACAGCCTGTTTATCCAGGCTGGTCAGCCTGTCCTTATCATGTGTGTGATAATGTTTAAGCTTTACGATTGTCAGTTTATCGCAAAGCATTCCAAGGGTTTCTGCCATAAAAAAATTGATCACAAAAATACCGAATTCCGGTAACTTCCGGATCGTTTTTAAACAGGATTACAGCCCGTTTTAATTTTACTACCTGATCAGCTCCAGGAACTTTTGCAGTGACTTTCTCTTTTTATCGTCCAGAATGTAACTAAGATGGAGGGTATAATATTTCTTGAGGTCGTACAACCCAAAAGAAGCCTCCGCAACGATCTCGTCGATATGACCCAGGCCCATTGCATTGGCGGCATCGAATAGCTTTATAAAATCTTCGGGTAAAGGTTTGGTACTTACCCAGGCGGCAAACACGAACGGCAGCCCTGTTATCGAACGCCATTCCGAACCAAGATCATAGATAAACGTAGATATCTTACGCTGTTCAAAAGCCCGGTCACCAATTACGAGGCCGGCCGTAGTTCCTTTAATCTCTTTCCTGTAATCTTCATCCACCGATTCGACAATTTCGGGACTGATACCCCAATATTCTTTCATCAGGTATCTCAGTAAAGCTACCGATGTGCGGCTTTGGTAATCGAGGTAGACCTTTTTTATCTCATCCATGGGCACTTCGCTAAAAAGGGCGACCGAAGCGATCTCCCCTTCGGTCCCTATACAATAGTTGCCCACGATATGGTATTCAGCAAGTTTTGGTAATACGGCTACAGGGATCAGCCCTACATCGATCTCGTTATCCATCAGCATCTGCGCCAGTCTTGAAGGATAATCCCCGATCAACTCGATCCGGTCACGTACCGGGCTCCTTTCCAGGCCATATACAAGTGGTTTTGTATTCAGGTAATTGACGATCCCGACTTTAATCTTATTTCCCCCAACCCCTAAAGGGGTGTTTTTGTCACTCATTACTACAATTTGTGTTTATTATCTTTGTGCAAATATAATCACACAAGGTTATAGGGTGCAGGACCGGTCTTTCAGCAACCAACAACCATAAACAACAAACTATAAATTATAACCCTTTCATGGAACTGACTGCTCTCACTTCTATTTCCCCGGTTGATGGGCGTTACCGTAAACAGGTCCAGCACCTCGATGAATACTTTTCTGAATATGCGCTGATCAAGTACAGGGTGATGGTGGAGATTGAATACCTGCTCTTCCTGGAGAAAAAGAAATTTTTCAAAATTCCCGGCAAAGCAGTCAAACATTTACAGAAACTTGCCGAAGATTTTGGCCCCGAAGATGCCCAGGAGATTAAACAGATAGAATTCACTACCAACCACGATGTAAAAGCGGTCGAATACTTCCTGAAAAATGAACTGGAGAAAACGGGTGGCAAAGACATAAAGGAATGGGTACATTTCGGGCTGACCTCGCAGGATATCAACAATACTGCCGTTCCTCTTTCCTGGAAACATGCGATCGAGTATGAATACCTCCCTTCCTTATTAAATTTAAATACGGAACTGAAACTACTGGCGGAAGAATGGAAAGACATTCCTATGCTGGCGCATACCCACGGCCAACCCGCCAGTCCCACCAAACTCGGCAAAGAAATTATGGTATTCGTGGAAAGGATCGAGAACCAGATCGAACAGTTCATCGGTATTCCTTTCAGCGGGAAATTCGGCGGCGCTACCGGTAATTTCAATGCACATCATATTGCGTTCCCAAAGATCGACTGGGTTAAAATGGCCAATGAATTTGTGTCGCAGCTGGGGCTAAACCGCCAGCAATTCACTACGCAGATCGAGCATTACGACAATATGGCCTCCCATTTTGATTGTATGAAAAGGGTCAATAATATCCTTGTTGATCTGTGCCGGGATGTATGGACTTATGTGTCGATGGAATATTTCAAACAGAAAACCAAAAAAGGAGAAATCGGGTCTTCCGCCATGCCGCATAAAGTCAATCCTATTGACTTTGAGAATGCCGAAGGAAATCTCGGGATGGCGAATGCGATATTTGAACACCTTTCGGCAAAACTCCCGGTATCAAGACTGCAAAGGGATCTTACTGATTCTACAGTCCTGCGGAATATCGGTGTTCCGTTTGCACATACTCTGGTTGCTTTCCGCTCTATTGAAAAAGGGCTGAGCAAGCTGATCATTAATGACCAAAAACTCTACGAGGATCTTGAGAATAACTGGGCGGTCGTCGCAGAAGCCATTCAAACGATATTACGCAGGGAAAATTACCCTAACCCTTACGAGGCATTGAAAGACCTTACCAGGGGCAACCAGCAAATAGACAAAAAAGCTATACATGGTTTTATAGACAACCTAAAAGTGGGTGAAAATTTAAAAAAGGAATTAAAAAAAATAACCCCCCATAATTATACAGGCATTAACCCCAAATCTTAGGATTGAATGCAAAGAATTGTCTTATTATTTTTAATACTATCTAAAGCTTTATCCGGTTACTCTCAAACGGACACTGCTTTCTGGTTTGCAGCTCCGGATGTTTCTTCCGGTTTTAACTATGATCGTCCGATCATTTTCAGGATTACTACCTATCAACAACCTGCTATAGTAAAGATTTCGCAACCTGGAGGAGGCGGCATGCCTGTTCAAACAATTTCAATTGGTCCCAATACAACCCAGTCGGCCGATCTGACTACCTGGATCAATAATATTGAATGTGGCCCGGGAAATGTGATACAAAACAAAGGGATAAAGATTACCGCCGATAACAAAATTGCGGTTTATTACGAGGTCAATGCCGGTGGGCCCAATCCTGAATTGTTTGCACTAAAAGGAAGAAATGCTATAGGAACCGAATTCTATATTTCGTCACAAAACATATTGAATAATGTTTCATTGATCACGCCGCTGCCCTTTTCTTCTTTTAATATCGTAGCGACGGAGGATAACACCAATGTGACAATTACACCAGCGAAAAATATCGTAGGTCATACTGCCGGCATCGCCTTCTCCATAACATTAAATAAAGGGCAAACCTATGCAGCGATCGCCACTTCCCAGGCGGCCGCCCAACATCTTCATGGCTCACATGTTGTTGCTAATAAACCAGTCGCAGTCACCTTAGCTGATGACCTTCTCCAGGGCACTCCATTTAGTGGCCCTTGTGAGGACCTTGCAGGTGATCAAACTGTCCCGGTAAATATTATCGGGACTGAATATATTGCGATAAAAAGCACTTTGAATGCTCCTTTCGATAAGTTATATATTACAGCTACCCAGGACGGCACCACTGTTTCCCAGGATGGCACCCTGGTCACCACACTAAATACCGGAGCCTCCACTGAACTTACAGTTTCCAACAGTTCAACTTATATTCAAACTTCTGCACCTGTTTATGTTTATCATTTGTCAGGAGTTGGATGTGAAGTAGGCTCAGCTATCTTGCCCAAAATAGGCTGTACGGGCAGCAGCAGGGTTTCAATAGCCCGGAGTACCAATGAATCTTTTATCGTTTCCTTATTGGTTCAAAACGGAGGTCAGAATAATTTCCTTGTTAATAATGTCGCAGGAGTCATCACGGCTGCCCAGTTTGCGGTTGTTCCTGCTACGTCAGGACAATGGTATGCGGCAAGAGTTACTTTACCGATAGGATCCTATCCAAATGGTTCTATCATCACCGTAACAAATACTTCCCATATCTTCCAGCTAGGCGTTATGCAGGGAGGTATATTATCGGGGGCCAGTGTGGGTTATTTCAGCGATTATAATTCTATACGGGCAACTGCATCTACCAGTACTCCATCCTTGTGTGAAGGGGCCGCTATTCAATTATCTGCCGAGACAGTGATATCCGGAACTTATAGCTGGACAGGCCCCAATGGTTTTATAAGCAATTCCCAGAATGTAACGATCAACAATGCAACACCTGTAAATTCGGGCAGCTATGTTTTAACGCTTATCGTTCCGGGATGTGGGACTTATACCGATATGGTGAATGTTATTGTTAAGCCTAAAACAGTATCAACTGTCAACCAGGCCATTTGTGAGGGGCAAACCTACGCTGGGTATACAATTAGTGGAACATATGTAGATGTATTTACCGGATCCAACGGATGTGACAGTACCCGCACGCTGAATCTTACTGTAAAACCAAAAACGTCTTCCAGTTTATCTGCTGCTATTTGTGATGGCCAAAATTATTTAGGCTATACATCCAGCGGTATTTACACCGATATTCTCATTGGATCAAATGGCTGCGACAGCACGCGGACACTAAATCTCACTGTAATACCTGCGAAGACCACTTCCGTAAATGCTGCCATCTGTGAAGGCAATTTTTATTTTGCCGGTGGCGCCAATCAATCAAGCCCCGGTATTTATAAAGACACACTGGTCGCCCAGTCAGGTTGCGATTCGATTATTACCACCACCTTATCTGTGAATCTTAAACCAAGTCCTGACCTTGGGCAGGACAAAAATATATGCGGCACAATAGCTATAATACTTGATCCCGGAGCCTTCCCCAGTTATTCCTGGCAGGATATGAGCACATTTCCAACTTTCTCAGTAAATGGGCCTGGCAAATATTGGGTGACTGTAACGAATAACAATAATTGCTCTAACACCGATACGATAGTAATAAAAAATACCGCGTTAGCTCCTTCAGATTTCCTTAGACCAATTGACAGCCTTTGCCTCTATGAGAAAATGACCATTTTCCCTTTAAATAGTTATCCCAGTTATTTATGGTCAACTGGTTCAATCCAACCGTATATAACTATAGCAGATCCCGGAGAATACCGGTTGATCGTAAAAGATAAAAATGGCTGTACGGGCAGTGATACGATTTTGATTTTTCAAAAGACATGTCCCACTGGTGTCTATGTACCGACTGCTTTTACTCCCAATGGAGACCAGATAAATAATATATTCCGGGCTACAGTATACGGTGCTGCGAAGTACTTCCGGCTTGAAGTTTATAACCGGAATGGTGAACTGGTATTCCTAACCACTGATCCGCTGAAAGGATGGAACGGTATCATTAAAGGAGTTCCACAAGGCTCGGCTGTGTTTGTTTGGCAATGTTTTTATCATCTTGAAGGAGGGAAGCCGGGTTTTAAAAAAGGTACGGTCACCTTGATAAGATAAGCGGTTATGCTATTCCTGTTTATTCCTCCTGATAATAAACACTTTCAGCTCCCTCTCTCCTTCCATCTTGGTAGTATGAAAAGTAAATCCTGCTTTTAATAATACTTTCTCCGAAGCAATATTCGCCTTCTCAGTCACCCCGTAAATTTCGGGTAGCGGGGTGCGGTTGTAGAAATAGTCAACGCCTGCCTTGCTTATTTCTGTCGCGTATCCCTTGCCCCAGTATTCCGGAAGAAATGAATAGCCCAGTTGTGTTTTTTCCTCATCATCCGGGATGGGAATGATCACAAAACAACCAATAAAACAACCACTTGCTTTTTCTTCCACGATCCAGTACCCTTTATAATCAGCAGGGTTGGCGGTAAGGATCTTTTCTTTCAAATAAGTATCACTTTCCTTCCTGGTCCTGGGACGCCGGATATATTGCATCACCTCGGGATTGCCCTGCAGGGAAAAATAATTATCCGCGTCAGCAGCGGTAAAATGCCTGACCCGTAGCCGCGCTGTCTCAAAAACCATTTTCATGAATAAATATCATTTACAGGCCCTAAAATACTTCGATTTGGCTAAAACTCTCTATAACTTTAGACAAACACAAAAATATGAAAGCATTTATCCTCCTCCTTTCAGCAGCGTTTTTTTTCTCCAGCCAGGGCTTTTCGCAAGATAATGTAGTGGCTTTCTCTGCTTACTACAGGGATCCAGGGACAGGTCAGTTTCTTACACAGAATTTTCCCCCGGGGGCTGTCCCTATAAAGATCAAGTACAACATGGAAGAGTACGATGAGATGGACAACTTCAAACCAGGCCCTTATATAACTCCTGTAGGATTTTCTGCATTGTCAGAATTTACAGCTCCTAGCAGTGGTATTTATCATTTTGAAGCGTCAATCAGTTTTTTCCAGTCTAGGTTTAATAACCTCGTGGTAGGTTTTTGTGTAAATGGCCGGATGAGGAAAGCATTTAGTATGTCCTACCAACCCTTGACCAGGTATTACCTTTTAACTGGGGATACTAAACTTGAAAAAGGAGATATTGTTGATGTTCGGCTTAAGCATGATGGCGAGGTTACCATTGATTCCCGGGCTCCGGCATTGAATAATCTAAGTTATAACTGGTTCTCGGGGCATAAAGTGAATTAAACATCTTTAACGGCATCGACGGTGAGGAAACTTGTTTATTATACATCGGTGTTAATCCGTGTGCGCTTTGAACCACAAAGACGCTAAGACACAAAGGCCCCAGGCTGGCTATTTTACAAAACTCTTTTTCTTTGTGCCTTCATGGTTCAAAATATTTTTCCCGGTTATTTATGTATCTCACTCGTAAAATGAAACTCGATTTCCGGGTTATTCGTCCGCTCCGTATTCAAAAACCATTCGCTCTGCGCCAGGTAAACCATATGTCCGTCCTTGTCCTCGGCAATATTCGCCTGCTTGAACCTGGAGAAATCCAGCAATTTCTGTTCGTTCGTGCTGGTCAGCCAGCAGGCTTTGTAGAAAGGCAGTGAATTGAATATCACCGATGCCCCGTACTCATGCAGCAATCGGTACTGGATCACTTCAAACTGCAACTCCCCCACGCAACCCACGATCTTCTTGGTCCCGCCGAACTGGGTGAACAATTGCGCCACTCCTTCATCCGTTAACTGTGACAACCCTTTCTCCAGTTGCTTGGTCTTCATCGGGTCCTTGTTCACTACTTCTTTGAATATCTCGGGAGAGAAAGAAGGAATTCCGGTAAAGAAAAAGTCTTCGCCTTCCGTCAGCGTATCCCCGATTTTGAAATTCCCTGTATCGAACAACCCTACCACATCCCCGGCATAAGCATCTTCGATAACGCTTTTATCGCGGGCCATAAAAGAATAGGGATTGCTGAAACGGACGTCTTTATCTAACCGTACATGATGAAAATATTTATTCCTTTCAAACTTACCGGCACAGACACGGAAGAATGCGATCCTGTCGCGGTGTTTGGGGTCCAGGTTGGCATGGATCTTAAAAACAAAGCCGCTCATCTTATCTTCTTCCACATCTACGGGACGAACCGTGGTCTCCCGGCTCCTGGGTGTGGGAGCGATACGGATAAACGTATCCAGCATTTCTTTCACCCCGAAATTATTAATGGCGCTGCCAAAAAAGACAGGCGCAACTTTTCCATGCAGGTAATCCGTGATCTTTAATTCACCGTGTACACCATCCACCAGTTCCACATCTTCGCGTAGCTGGTTGGCATCTTTCTCTCCCAGTTTCTCGTTCAGCACGATATCATCCAGGTCAGCGACTTTCACCACGTTGTCATCGGCTGCCTTAGTACCCGCGGTAAACAGCAACAAATTTTTATCGTGTAAATTATAAACACCTTTAAATTCTTTCCCGCTGTTGATCGGCCAGGTCATCGGGTGCAGAGAGATGGATAATTCTTTTTCTATTTCTTCCAGCAGGTCAAACCGGTTCTTACCATCCCGGTCCATTTTATTGATAAAGACAATCACGGGTGTATCCCGCATGCGACAGACCTCCATCAGTCGCCGGGTCTGTGCCTCTACCCCATTCACACTATCAATAACCAGGATCACACTATCTACAGCCGTAAGGGTACGGTAGGTATCTTCGGCAAAATCCTTGTGACCGGGTGTATCCAGCAGGTTAATCAGGATTTTATTGTATTCAAAGCTCATTACCGAAGTCGCCACCGAGATACCCCGTTGACGTTCGATCTCCATAAAATCCGAGGTCGCATGTTTCTTGATCTTATTGCTCTTCACCGCTCCCGCTACCTGGATGGCGCCACCAAACAGCAGGAATTTTTCCGTCAGTGTCGTTTTTCCTGCATCCGGGTGCGAGATGATAGCGAAGGTCTTGCGGCGTTCTATTTCGTTATGGAATTTCACTTCGTATTTATGGTTTATTGTTTTGGGTCTATGATTGGGTCCATTTCCTGCACAGGTATTGCGCTTCACCTATGAACTTTTAAGGCGGCAAAGGTAAGGCATGAGCGGGGAACCCGTCATTGCGAGGCCCCAAAGTGGTTTGAATTAAACGAATACCTGGAAGGCCGAAGCAATCTGCATTTCCCAGCAACAGTACCGCCAGGTACGTCTGTGGAGCTTACCCAAAGCCACGAAAGGTCGCACTCTCCAGGGCGTTGTACGTTCCAACGGAACATGTTACCTCCAATAATTAAATAATACCACCCATAGAGAACTTCCTATCCTACGGATATTGAATACCTTAAATTGATAGAATCTAAAACAACCGGTATGAACATCTCAACAAATCAACGCCGCCGCTTTATCAAAAGTTCTGCCTTTGGTTTGATCGGCATTACCGCATTTGGTTATTCTTCTGCACAGGGAGGAAATACACTTATCACTGGCAACGCCGAACCTCTTTTTTACAGGTATCCCAGCATGGATGATAATATGGTAAGCGGAATCGTGGGAGCATCACACGGCAACTTCGCAAAAGTGAAAGAGCTGGTCAGCAAACGACCTGAGCTGGCCGGGGCTTCGTGGGACTGGGGTTTTGGTGATTGGGAAACCGCCTTGAACGCCGCCTCGCATGTCGGGAGACGGGATATTGCCGAGTTCTTAATAAGCAATGGAGCCCGGCCTGATATTTTCACCTATGCCATGATGGGGATGCTGAAAGCTGTGCAGGAAATTATTGAAACCGTTCCGGGTATCCAGTCGCATACGGGACCTCATGGGATCACCTTACTGCAACACGCCAGGAACAGGCTGGAAGACAAAACTATCACGGAGCCGGATAAGGCTAATGTAAATAATGTGATTGCTTACCTGGAAGGGTTGGGAAATGCGGATATGAAACCAAGAAGCCTTGATGTCACCGACGAAGAAAAAAAGAAATACCTGGGTGAATACCGGTTTGGAGAAGGCGCGGGAGAGGTATTTGTGGTGGACCTGCATTCACGTGGTTTTTTGCAGCTGGGTCGTAAAGGTTCGTTTCCCCGTAAATTAAATAAAGTAGATGAGAATAGTTTCTCACCGGCGGGAGCAGCTTCTGTAAAGATCATTTTCAATATAAAAGATGATAAAGCTCTTTCACTAAGTGTACATGAACCTGAGCCGCTGATAATGGCGGTAAGAGTTTAATTGCTGTTCGCCCGGTACTGTTTCTTATCCCCGCTGGTACATGAAGACCCCGCGAACACGGATCATCCTCGTGTTTTATAGATCCTCTCCAGCATTTCAAACAATTCCGGGTGATTGGCTTTTAATAAGACCGGCTGCTCAAAAAAGTATTCAGAAATTACAGCAAAAAACTCAACGGGACTGGTTGCCCCATACATATTAATGTCTGATCCATGGTTTTTCATCTGCGTGATCGTAGTATCCATCATACTCCTCCATTGCCCCGTATATTTCCGTTCTAAAATTATTTCAGGAACTCCATCGAATGTTCCATCCATTTTATCGACCAGGTGCACAAACTCATGGATAGCGGTGTTGTTACTATCCTGTTCGTTGATAAATCCCTGCCGCAATTGCCATTTGGTAAGGATCATTACGTTTTGCATTGCACCGGTGCCTACCATGCCAGCCATATGACGATCCGAACCAGCCTGGTCAAAATCTTCATTAAAAGCCCCGGGATAAACCAGCACTTCATGGAGGTTGATATATTGCCAGTCTGGAATAGCAAAAACGGGGATTATCGCACCCGCCGCAACCAGCAGCCGGTCAAGATCTTCGACAACTGCGTTTACACCGGTTATTTTGACCGTGGATAAAAAATGCTCCGCTCTTTTCTCAAAGCTCAGTTTTGCGTCCTCACCAAGTTGCCTGTAAAATTTCACGTAATCAGTAAGCAATTCTTTATAATTCTCCGGTAATAAAACGGGGTCTTTTCCTATACTTATCCGGAAGACAAATAAGACAATCAAAACGATCAATACAAAGCCGACCAGGATCTGCCAGATGGTAAACATAATTGGATGAAGTTAAACAGTATTGAATAAACAATTTAATTGATGATAAGTTGCATTTAGTAAGTACTTTTAAAAAAATCATACATGGGAAAAACAAAAATTACCGTTAACAATAACGGGTCGTTGAAAGTGGAAGGGGATTTTGAAGTAGTGGACAGGAACGGGGGGATTTATAATTTACAGGGCAGGGAAATCGTTTCTTTTTGCCGTTGTGGTCTTTCAAAAAATAAGCCCTTTTGTGATGGCTCGCATAATGGACATTTTGAACATGAGGCCATAGCATTTGATTTGCCGCCCAGGAAAACTGTTTGATTTTCTTTCACGATATGCAGCTGTAGCTGATCAGCTTCCAAAAAAAAATCAACTCAGAAGTACGGTAAACTAAGCAGCATATGAGCAGTCCCGTTCTCCGCCGCATTACGATTTACCCGGTCAAGTCGCTGGATGGAATCGATCTGCAAAATGCCGTGATCGGCGAAGGCGGTTGTCTCCAGCACGACAGGAAATACATGATGACCGATGAGAACGGGATCCGTATTACCGGTAAAACGAATGCACTGGTGCACAGGCTTCGTTCTTCCATTGATTTGGAAAAAGAAATCATCTCGCTCCGGTCCATGGATGAAACCAGCTGGACGGATTTTCATTTGCAAAAAGAAAAAGATGCACTGGAATCTTATCTCTCCGCTTATTTTGGAAAGAAAGTTTTGTGGCTGCAAAACAGCAGTGGGCGCTTCCTCGATATACCGGATATCAGCGGTGCTACCATCTTATCTACGGCCAGCCTGCAGGAGACCGGCAGCTGGTTTGATGGAATGGGGCTGGAAGAAACAAGAAAACGTTTCCGGGCCACTCTCGAAATCGATGGCGTACCTGCTTTCTGGGAAGATCATTTATTTGGAAAAGAAGGTTCGGGTATTGAATTTACAGCTGGCAATGTAAAGATGATTGGAATAAGTCCGCGTGCAAGATGTGTAGTGCCTACCCGTCATCCGGAAACAGGTGAAGTAATACATGCTTTTCCAAAATCTTTTGCACGTCACCGCGCTGCTACTCTTCCTGGCTGGTCGGAGCTCAATGAATTCGGACATTATTATTATCTCACGGTAAATTGTTTGATTCCGGCTACCGAGACCGGTAAAACGATTTGTACAGGCGATCGGTTAAAGATTATTGGCATTCCCGGGATATCTTAAGATTCCGGTATTAGTAGCGCCGGCGAGTGGAGATTAGATATTCCCACTAGCCAAAACCCCACTAGCTACTTCTTAGTATCTTCGACATCACTCATCAGCCAACCATGAATTTTACCATTGAAAGATCAGTCGAGATACTCGAACGCACCCCTGCAGTGCTGGATACCCTGCTGCGGGGCATTTCCGCTGATTGGACCCAACCCAACGAAGGCCCTGATACCTGGAGCGTGTATGATATTATCGGTCACCTGATCCATGGCGAAAAAACAGACTGGATACCGAGACTCGAAATTATTCTTTCAGAAAATAAAGACAAAGCTTTTATTCCTTTTGATCGTTTTGCCCAGTTTACGCAAAGCAAAGGGAAATCGTTGACACAGTTACTTGAGGAGTTTAAACAATGGCGGGCAAAGAATGTAGAGATATTACTTTCAAAAAATATAGACCAGGTCAAACTCGAAAAAAAAGGTATTCATCCTGCCTTCGGCGAAGTGACCCTGGCACAATTGCTGGCAGCCTGGGTGGTACACGACCTGAACCATATCACCCAAATCTCCCGCGTTATGGCAAAGCAATATAAAACCGATGCAGGGCCCTGGGTTGAATACCTGAAAATATTACAACCCTGATCAACATTCACTGGTACATTTCCAGTTTCAGTCTTGTTTCTTCCAGGTCCAGTCTCTGGGAAGCTCAGAAACCTTGTAGCTCTATGTCAAACTCCGGGCTTTTGAGATAGTTTCTAAAAAAAATAGCCTTCCTTGTCCAATCCGGCATTCTCCATTCGTCATTCCTTTTTAAACCAAAAATTCGGGTATATGAAAGATTTCTTATTGGTATTCCGGTCCGACTACAAGTCCATTGCCAAGGCATCGGCGGAAGAAATGCAGTCTTATATGAACCAATGGCAGGGATGGATCGACAGTATCACCGCGCAGGATAAACTGGCCGGTGGCAATCACCTGGAAGCTGGCGGAAAGGTGGTCAACCATAAAGCTGTGATCACCGACGGACCTTATACTGAGATTAAAGAATCCATCCTCGGTTATCTTATCATCAAAGCCAATTCTTATGCAGAGGCCCTCGTCATAGCCAAAGCCTGTCCCATCCTGGCCGGGCAAGGCAATACCGTCGAAGTAAGAGCGATTCAAAAAATGTAATTCTTTTTTTTAATAACCTAAATAAACAACAAGATGAAAGACTTTTTATTGGTATTCAGAAATGATTACAGCAAACAGCCCAAAGCCTCCCCCGAAGAAATGCAGGCTATTATGAAAAAATGGATGGACTGGGTAGGTGGAATCGCTGCCCAGAACAAACTCACCACGGCCGGTGCTCCCCTTGCTGCCGGCGGAAAAGTGGTACGGGGCAACAATGTGATCACCGATGGTCCTTACACTGAGATCAAAGAACTGATCGGTGGTTATACCATTGTAAAAGCGGACAGCCTTGACGAAGCCGCTGAACTGGCAAAAAATTGTCCTATCCTGGGCACAGGTGGTAACGTGGAAGTGAGAGAGATCAATGCGATGTAAATGACCGGGTTGCTTCGTTGTGTCCCTCGTGTTTCTTTTTTTGCAGCCAGAGAACACAAATAAAACACAACGGGCACTACCCACTACCACATTTTAAAAAACGCATAAAAGCCTTCGTAACTTCACAGGGCTTTTTTATTATGGAACAACCTGAGCTGATACCACATCTTTTCAGAACAGAATACCGGAAGATCGTAGCCGTACTCTGTCGTTTGTTTGGTATAGAACATATTGAAACAGCAGAAGACATCGTCAGCGATACATTTCTCCGCGCCACGGAATTATGGGGACTAAAGGGATTACCTGAAAATCCCACTGCCTGGCTTTATACGGTAGCGAAGAATAAAACAAAAGACCTTTTAAAAAGAGACAACCTCTTCGCGCAGAAAGTGTCGCTTGAATTAATGCATCGTTCAGTTTCCACAGAAGAAATAGAGATCGATCTCTCGGGAAAGAACATCAACGACAGCCAGCTGGCCATGATGTTTGCGGTCTGTAATCCCTGTATCTCCGTGGAAGCACAGATAGCTTTATCCCTGAACCTGCTTTGCGGCTTTGGTGCCGAAGAAATCGCCGAAGCCTTCCTGACCAATAAAGAGGTCATTTATAAAAGACTGAACCGGGCCAAAGAAAAGCTACGCACCGAGAAGGTCAACATTGAACAGCCTACGCTCGCAGAGATCAATGACCGGTTAGCGACTGTTCTTACCACCTTGTATTTATTATTCAACGAAGGTTATTATTCCTCTTCGCAAAACAATACCTTGCGCCAGGACCTCTGTTTCGAAGCCATGCGGTTAAATTTTTTGCTGGTAGAGAATGAGCACACGGATGATCCACGGGCCAGCGCACTGCTCTCGCTGATGTGTTTTCATTCCTCCCGTTTTGAAGCCCGGGTGAATCCGCAGGGCGGTATCATCCTATACGAGGACCAGGACAGGGAACTCTGGAACCGTGAACTGATCGAAAAAGGAGAATATTATCTCAACCGGGCTTCGGAGGGAAATGAATTAACAAAATACCATCTCGAAGCGGCCATCGCTTACTGGCACACAAGGGAAAAAGACAGTTCCGAAAAATGGGAGGCCATCCTACAACTCTACAATCGTTTGCTCCAGGTTGAATATTCGCCGGTAGCCGCTTTGAACCGTACCTATGCCCTGGGTAAGGCCAATGGGAAACCAGCAGCGATCGCTGAAGCTGAAAAACTGAACCTGCAGGGCAGTCATTTATATCATTCGCTGATGGGAGATCTTTATTCGGGCGTGAATAATGAAAAAGCGTTGCAACATTTCCGGTTGTCATTGAACACAGTGCGATCAGCGGCGGAGAAAGCGGTGATCCAGGGAAATATTGACCGGCTAAATGGCAGATGTTAGAAGTACGATGTACAGTGAACGAAGTACGAAGTACGATGTACGCAAATCCTGAAGAATGAAGATTTTCCAACTTGTCAGACTGGCGTACATCGTACTTCGTACTTCGTACACTGGATTGCTTTAGGGTTGAAATTCATTTGAATGGTTTCTCTTCCTGCCGCTGGAATTCGAAATCCATAAAATTCTCCATTGCATCCTTCAACTCTATCTTATGATGCTGGTAACTAAAGAAGGCGGCGGTTGCAAAAGAAAAAAGCGATAAAAAATACCAAAGCGTAAATTGGATCTTCACTATCCCACCCAGTTCATAAGGTGAATCGAAGGCTTTGGTACGGGTAGCAGAACTGATCAGCATTTTCAGCTGTATCATCATAGCCAGTAACATCATAGCTGCCAGGATCGAAGCGCAGATACCCACGACCGGTCTCATTTTATGATAAGATAAAGAGAAAGCAAGTCCAAATACTGCCGCCGCCAGGGCAACCAGGGCAAATACATTGGGTGGCGTCTCAAGCGGTTCTTTTTTCCCGTCACTGATCCCGGAATTTATTGTATTAAACACATCACTCCCTTTGCCCATGTCAATAGATCTCCATTTTTGTCCGAGTGCAATACGGATCCCCGTATTTTCCGCCAGTGTAACCGAACCACACTTTAATTCTGCAAAAGGTAGCAAGAACAGCAGGATACCCACCGTAAGAGAAGCAGCAGACGTGTACCGTTTCCTGAAAAAATGATCGTTGCTTATACCCGGGTTGACCAGGGGTGCTGAATAACTCTCCATAGTGACCGAATAAGGGGCAAGATAAAATATAAATCGTAGTCTAAAAGCATTCCGTTTTCTTTCCGGATTACGGTTAATTTTGGGCTATGATCCTCCGCTCATTAGAGATCGTTGGCAGCAGTTTCAGGATGGCCCTGCAGGAACTGGGGAAGAATAAACTCCGTACTTTCCTTTCGCTGTTCGGGATCACTATCGGCATTTTTTGTATTATCGGCATACTGGCCACGGTCAACAGCCTGGAGCATAATATCCGGAATGAAGTGCGTTCACTCGGCACCAACACCATTTATGTAGATAAATGGGATTACACCGCGGGCGGAGGACCGGATTACCCCATCTGGAAATTCGCGGCAAGACCCGTTCCCAAATACCAGGAACTTAAATTCATTAAAGAAAGAACGCCCGGGGCTAAATATGCTGCTTTCCGGATCAGGGTATCCACCTATGCAGAATACAACGGCAATAATTTGTCGAACGTGAATATGTATGGAATCAGCGAAGATTTTGAAGATATTCAGCCCATCGAAATACAGGATGGCCGTTATTTGTCTGATGCAGAATTTGAACGCGGTAACAACGCTGTAGTGATCGGTAATGATGTAGCGGAAAAATTATTTACGGATCCCCGGCTGGCAGTGGGAAAAGAAATAATGAGCCGGGGCAAAAAGATCCGCATTATCGGGGTGATAAAAAAACAGGGCAAGCAGATGATCGGTGGATGGGATTTCGACCAGAGTATGATCGTTTCGTACCGTTTTGCCCGCGGAGTAATGAATGAATTAAAAGCTGATCCTTTCATTATGGTCCAGGGACAGGATAAAGTGAGCAGCAAAGCACTGAAAGATGACCTGACGGGAACGATGCGGGCGATCCATCGGCTCACACCAAAAAAAGAAGATGATTTTTCACTCAACGATATCAATGATTTCAGCGATACCATCAGTTCGGCTTTTGCAGGATTGAACCTGGGGGGCTGGGCCATTGCCGCTCTTTCGCTGATCGTGGGCATGTTTGGCGTTGCCAATATTATGTTTGTTACGGTACGGGAAAGAACGGGGCAGATCGGTTTGAAAAAAGCTGTCGGTGCCAAGCGAAGGGTGATACTCGCGGAGTTTTTGCTGGAATCCGCCTTTCTCTGTATCATCGGCGGGTTGATTGGTTTGTTACTGGTGTTCCTGCTGACACAGGTACTTAGCAAAGCACTGAGTTTTCCTGTCTTTATTTCTACCGGCTATATGTTCCTCGCGATCATTATCTGTATCATCGTTGGAATACTTGCCGGGTTTATTCCGGCATTACAGGCGGCAAAGATGGACCCGGTGGCAGCGATAAGAGGGAAATAGACTCTTTAGACCTCCCTTAAAGGAAGGTCTACCACCGGTACAACTAACCTTTCCTAAATAATTACTTTTGCGTAATGATTGATGAAGGATCAAAAGATAAAGATGTGATTAATCCTCTTATGGAGAGTCAGAGGGTCACCATTCTCGCCATAGAATCCTCCTGCGATGAGACATCAGCTTCCATTTGTGTGGGCGGGAAGATCCTGTCTAATTATACTGCCAACCAGACGATCCACGAACAGTATGGTGGCGTGGTGCCCGAACTGGCATCAAGAGCTCATATGCAGCATATTGTCCCGGTAGTAGATGCAGCCTTAAAAGCTGCCAGTTGTAAACTGTCGTCCGTTGACGCTATAGCTTTTACCAGGGCACCCGGACTTATCGGTTCTTTGCTCGTCGGCAGCCAGTTTGCGAAATCGCTGGCTCTCGCCCTGGATAAACCATTGATTGCGGTGCATCATATGCAGGCGCATGTACTGGCCAACCTGATCGATACTCCAAAACCTTCCTTTCCTTTTTTATGCCTGACCGTTAGCGGTGGACATACACAGATCGTGGTATGCGAATCACCGGCGGACTTGAAAGTGATCGGCGAAACGATCGATGACGCGGCCGGTGAAGCGTTTGATAAATCGGCAAAGCTATTGGGTCTTCCTTACCCTGGCGGACCTTTGATAGACAAATATGCAAGCGAGGGTGATCCGAACCGCTTTAAATTTCCGGAACCCAGGATCGAAGGATTGAATTTTAGTTTCAGCGGTTTAAAGACATCCATCCTCTACTTTTTACAGAATGCCGGCAAGAGCAATTTGTTCAGGGAAGAATTCATGGCCACCGAAGAAGAGAAACAACAATTCATTAAAGAGAACCTTCCCGATATCTGTGCATCGATCCAGCAACGGATCGTAACCATTTTGCTCAATAAACTGAAAAAAGCGGCGGAAGAAACAGGTATCAAAGACATCTGTCTCGCCGGTGGCGTATCGGCCAATAGCGGTTTGAGAAAAGCATTTAAAGAAATGGGGCAAAAAAATAACTGGAATACTTTTATTCCGGATTTCCAGTATTGCACGGACAATGCCGGGATGATCGCCATAACCGGGTATTATAAATACCTGGCTGGTGAATTCGCGGATATATCGGTAAGCGCGACAGCAAGAGCGGAATGGTGAGAGAAGACAGGAGCAATGAGCCGTTAGCTATTAGCTATTAGCCATTAGCCCGGAGGCTTGATACTTTGTAAACTTATTTACTTACCTACTTTTAACCCTTGCCTAACTCCTACTTCCAATTCAAACAATTCACCGTTCACCAGGATAAGACTGCGATGAAGGTAACTACGGATGCCTGTTTGTTTGGAGCATGGGTAGCCAGCAACTTGAAGCCGGGAACCAAAAGCCAGGAGCCGGTAGCCAGCAACCTTCTTGATATCGGAACAGGTACGGGGTTATTGGCACTGATGCTGGCACAGGAAGTCAATTGCCCCATCGATGCTATCGAGATCGATAAGGATGCGTTTGAGCAGGCGTCAGGAAATGTCGCGGCTTCTCCCTGGGCAGATAGGATAAAAGTTATACATGCAGATGCAAAAGAATTTGAGTTCCTCCACGCATACGATGTGATCATGAGCAATCCTCCTTTTTATGAAAAAGAATTAAAGGGAGATGATCATAAAAAAAATATGGCTCATCATAATGCGGGTCTGCTGCTCCCGGAATTATTAAAGATCATCAAAGAAAATCTTTCTCCTCCCGGTCATTTCTTTCTTTTATTGCCCTTTAAAAGAAATGAAGAGATCAGGAAATTACTGCTGGAGCAAGAACTGGCACTTGAACAGATAACATTTGTACGACAAACCGTCAATCACGATTATTTCCGGATGATGATCTCCGGGAAACTAAGACCTGAGATTCCTGCCGAAACGATCATCAGTGAGATCGCTATCAAAGGGAGCGATGGGGAGTATACGTCGGATTTTATAAGCTTACTGAAAGATTATTACCTGCACTTATAATTTGGACAAGGATGTTGTTATTTGTAAACTCCCCGTGTGCTACACGGGGTTAATACTGTTCGACCCTTTCAGGGTCTCCAACTTCCTTATTGCGAGGTAAAGCCGAAGCAACCTCATTGCGAGGCGAGCTGAAGCAACCTTATTCCTTATTCCTTATTCCTTATTCCTTCCGCATACTCTCTTAAATATTCATACGCCCTGGTCAACTCCCCTTTTTTCACCATCGTCGCCCTTTCAATAACATCCGACCCCTTCCCCACCAGATCTTCGAGCACATGTTTGATCAGTTGTTCGCCGAAATACCGGCTCGCATCCCTTGGTAATTCATTGGGCAGGTTACCCACAGCCATGATATCAATGGAATGCTGCGTATAAGGTATTGTTCTTTCCAGCGTCGTTTTATCGATACCGTAAACGGGATCTTCAATCGCCTGGTCACCCAGGTTGATAGGTACCGAGCCATTCGCGTCATCGGTAATATCGGCGATGGTCTGTATGATGAAATGTTCTGATTTGGCATCTTCCTTTTCAAAAAGCCGGGGAACATTCTTTTCCCAGTAGACCCCGTTCATTAAAATGTCGGTCTGCCCGGCATAGGGCAGGAATTTGCATTCAAACTCTTCGGGGTGATCATGAAATTCCTGGCGACTGTACTTGCCCGTTGTTTTATGACGGTATAATTCGGACCCCTTTAATTGAGTATAGACCGGGTAGGAGAACCGCCTTACGAGATAATCCTCGGGCTCGACTTCATGAATTCCCATCAGGTTCATCACTTCTAATATGCCGTGCGCCACTCTCCCGGATCCTGTGACGGCGATCTTGACATTGGGCAATCTTAAGCCAAAATAATTATGAATCAATTCCCTGAAACTGCGCTGCTTGTAAACCCTGTCTAATTTAAATAATCCGGTCCTGCTTCCATAAGCCATCATCCCATTATGTGCTCCCACCACGCCGGCAAAAAATCCAAACCCGATGATCCGCTGACCATCCTCGTGCTCCAGGCATTCATAGTCCACAAGGGTTATTTTTTTATCCAGGATGGCTCTTAATAAATGCCTGTTATGTGGCTGCTTTTTTTTAGTATGGGAAAAAAACAAATAGGTTCTCCCTGTTATCAGTTGTTCAACCGGGACCTCCTTTATTCCCAGCAATATTTCGCAATCACCGATATCATCCTTTACCTCTACGCCTGCCGATTGATACTCCCTGTCGGAAAAGCAGCGCTGCTCCGATGATTGTACAATGATCTTCAACTGCGGGGCATTTTTATGGATCCATTTGCATTGGGCAGGCGTCAGTGCCACCCGGTTATCCGCCGGGATTTTTCCCTCCCTGATAAGTCCGATTCTTGTCATAAAGCCATTTATCATTAAGTAAGTGGGGCAAAGTTGCCGCTTAAACCATTGCCGAACAAACTGATTTAAATTATCTTCCCGGGGAAGTGAATGTTTATTTTGGGAAATCCCTACTAGCCACTAGCTACTTCCCATTCGCCTTTGGCTACCAGTTCCGAATCCGGGAAGTTCCTGCCTGGCTCCATGCTGAATGCTTAATTTTGTCCATGTTCGGTGGAGTTTGTAACCTAAACTAAGAAAAAACTAGTCCAAAAAAACAGTCCGGAAGTCGGGAAGACGGAAAGTCCGAAAGATTTTTCCCGCTCTCGGGCTCATCTTCCGGTCTTCCGGACTTGCGGACTTCCCGACTATATTGAACAACATGACTTACTTCGATCTATTCAACATACCCATCCAGCTCCGGGTCAATACCGCGCTCCTTACCCGGAAGTTCTTTGAGCTGAGTAAACAATACCACCCGGATTATGTAGTTAATGGGAATGAAGCGGACCAGGCCGAGGCGTTGGAAAAATCGGCGCTGCTGAACAAAGCCTGGAAGACCTTTCAGAACCCTGATCTGACGATTAAATATGTGCTGCTGGAAAAAGGATTGCTGGAGGAAGAAGAAAAATACCAGCTCCCCCCGGGCTTCTTAATGGAAGTCCTGGAGATCAACGAACAAGTCATGGAAATGGAAGACACAACCGATGGGGCAAAATTATCATCTATCATTTCACAACTATCATCTGATATTTATGAACCTGTTAAAGAAATTGTGGAGAATTATAAGGAAGGTATTACTACCGAAAAAGAGTTGCTGCAAGTAAAGGAATACTATTACAAGAAGAAATATTTGGATAGGATAAAGAAGGAACTTTCAACGAAATAAAAACCAATGCCTTGGAGCGTGTCCCACGCACCGCTTTACTTGAATTGTAATATATTAATCACTTCTATTGATGTTTGAATATTAATGCGTGAGACACGCACCCAGGCAAAGATTGTCTTTGTCAACTGGAGGTGTCTGGCTAAATAGCTTCTTAAATAATGACATGCTTAATTATGTTTGCAGGTAACACATAGATATACGTAATAGGATTCTTTGTAGTGTAGCCCAATTTATAGATTTTCGGGATTTCTGTATTGCTTTTTTTGAAAGATGCTTGCAGAGAAAAAATTCCGCTTCCCCTCAATTTGAGGGCGAGAGACAGAATGAGAGCGAGAATCGCCCTCCGCACTCCGCTCTCGCTCTTCTATTGTGCCCGGGACTGGGTTTCTTTGTCAACAATAATTTAGCAATAATAAACTAATTGGTTTTCTTGTCCCCCAACGCCTTGGTCCGTGTCCCACGCACAATTTTACTTAAATTGTATTAATCACTTCCTACCGAGTTTGAATATTTGTGCGTGAGACACGCACCTAGGCAAAGGGAAGCAGGGAATCCATTGAAGGTCAAGCCCGGTAGAAATGCCCGATTGAAAATATGTTGTTGAAGTTACGAACTAAAGCTAAAGATCGCCATGTAACCGTTGATGTCAATAAACATAATGTCGGCGAGTGGGCAGGATTGCCCAGATATAATTTTTAAGGATTATTTTAAAGGCAAATTCAACTTTTTGAGGAGTGCAATATAAAGCGGGTCAGGCCAGAGCTTTTCTAATAAAGGATCGGCTTTAAGCCATGTCAGCCAGGTGTCTTTTTGTATATAAGCTTTTTCCAGCCACTCAAATGCTAAATCCTTTTCTCCGCGAAAAGCATATAATTCGGCAATCAGGTAGGGCCTTTCATGTTGATATTCTAATATAAAATCTTGCATAGTTTCATCGGCTTCTTTACTGCGTCCCAGGGAATGATAAGACAATGAAAGGCCTAGAATTTTAGAAATTTTTTCTTTTTCCTGTAACGTTTCTTCAAGAGCTAATTCAGGCTTTCCCTGTGACAAATAAACCTTGGCAAGTAAATAATGTGTTCGGGGAAACTGAGGATTAAGTTCTAAAGTTTTTTTGTAAGCTGCAATGGCTTCTTCAGGTTTATTGGCACAATACAATAGATAACCATAATTAAAATAGGTGATACTTTTTATCGGGTCAAGGTTTATGGATTGTTTAGTTAACACTATAGCCTCATCAAAGCGGCCAAGGAATACATAAAAATAGCCTATGAGCCTCAATAAATCAGCATTTCCCGGAATAAGATTCAAGGCTTTCAGCAAATCAGTTTCAGCTTCATCCCATTCAAATCGATTCATTTTAATCATTCCCAATACCATATACCCCTCTGATTGTTTCTCATCTAATGCGATTGCCTTTTTAGCCGCGACCTCAGCTTTTTTAAAACCATCATTGCGATCGATCCAACCCCAATCCGCTTGCAGGGTAAAACATTTTGCCACCGCTGCCCAGCTCCGGGCATTGAGTGAATCAATTGCCAATGCCTGTGAGTAAAAATCAAGGGCTTTGGCAAGATTCACTTCATCTCTCTTTTCTACGTGATAATTCCCCTGAAGAATCAGGTTATAAACTTCTGTATTAATCAAGGGAGATGCTGAGTTGTCCGGCACTGCAAGAAGCTTAAGCTTTAGTTCCTTTACAACGGTTCCAGCTATATCATCCTGCAATTTAAAAATATCTTCCAGGTCTCTGTCATATGTTTCACTCCATAAATGTGAGCCATCAGTTGCTTTTATCAATTGTGCTGTTATGCGAATCCTGTTTTTATATTTACGTACACTGCCTTCAAGGATATTGGATACGCCAAGCTTTTCAGCAATACTTCGCAGGTCTTCATTCTTGCCTTTAAAAGAAAAAGAAGAAGTACGGCCAATCACTTTCAGTGCGGGAATTTTTGCCAGCAGGTTTAACAGTTCCTCACTCAACCCATCACTGAAATATTCCTGCTCCGGATCGCTGCTCATGTTTACAAATGGCAAGACGGCAATACTTTTTTCGGGAATAGTTTTACCTGATGTACTGTCGTTTGACAATAGTTGCATTGCCGGGTAATTGTTTTCAATGATCACTTCATAAATGCGAACAAGTTCTTTTACATTTTTCAAATTCTCTTCACCAACAAATCTTGTCTGGATATCCTTTTTGTTAGAAACATTATGATAAACAGATTCAGAAATATAAATACAACCCGGTTTCGCAACAGCCTGGATCCGGGAAGCAATATTTACGCCATCCCCAAATACGTCATCGTTTTCAAAAACAACTTCACCCAAATGAATACCGATACGTAATTGAAAATCTTTTGCATCATTACAGGCCTGCTGAATCTTTATTGCGGCATTCACTGCATCTGAAACGGTAGTGAAGCTTGCCATCACACCATCGCCAAGTTCTTTTATCCATCTTCCATTGAATTCTTCAATAATTGGCTTGTGCAGTCCCCGGTTTTTATTTAGTAACTCAAATGCTTTTTTTTCATCGTTGCCCATTAATGCCGTGTACCCGACGATGTCGGTGAAGATGATAACAGCGAGCTGGCGGGATTGAGACATTAAATTTGGTTATACTTTCTAATTTGGCAAAAGTCCTTTGTTTGTGAATACTGTTGCAAATTGCATGACGTACAACGTTCAGGGCTTGCTGCTGTGCTGGTATTTTATGACCGTCAGGCTGGCAACTGTAGCCCATTGAAAAACTTAAGATGAAGTTAACAACAAAAGCTGATAGATATTCGTCTGCCCGATATTAGCTGATAATAGTACAACAGCTAATGCCTGAGTGCGTATCCCACGCACCGCTTTACTTGAATTGTATTGTATTAATCACTTTCTATTGATATTTAAATATTGGTGCATGAGACACGCACCCAGGCGAAGGGATTTTCGGGATTTCTGTATTGCTTTTTTGAAAGATCCTTGCAGAGGAAAAATTCCGCTTCCCCTCAATTGAGTGCGAGAGACAGAATGAGAACGAGAAACAGAGCGAGAGCGGGAATCGCACTCCGCACTCCGCTCTCGCTCTTCTATTGTGCCCGAGACTGGAATCGAACCAGCACATCCTTGCGAACGGCAGATTTTGAGTCTGCTGCGTCTACCAATTCCGCCACCCGGGCTGGTTGGTCCGCTATAAAGCGGGAGGGGTGCAAATGTAAATAAGAAATAAGAAATAAAAAATAATTGCTTCGCTCGCAATAAGGAAGTGGGTCACGCCGCTAATTGGAGTGCGTTACGTAGATACTTTATATACTTAGATACTTATATACCTGGCTACTCCATACCAGCACTCAAATCACCATCAACCCACAGCCTCTCAAATCACTCCCGTCCATTCTTCCCAGGATCTCAAAACTTTCATCAGCATACAACCTCCCGGCATCATCCGTAGCAATAAAAGAACAGGAATGAATATTGACAAGGTCGATGATATTGACAGCGCCTGAGCCCGTGTTTTTTATCAACAAAGGATCTTCTTCATCCCGCAATACTACTTTCATCCAGGGCGGGCAAGTAAAGATCCCGGCTCCTTTTGAATAGGCCTGTGATAATAATTCCGTCATCCCGTATTCCGAATGAATAACAGATAAGCCAAATTTTTCTTTCAGTATCGCATGCACTTCTTCCCGGATCATCTCTTTTTTCCTTCCCTTCATCCCACCTGTTTCCATGATATTCGTGTGCCTGAGTTTTATAGGATACTGTTCCGCAAAGTCAAGTAGCGCATAGGTGACACCGATCAGCAATGTTTTTTGCTGTTTTTTTTCCAGTTCACTTAATACCGTAGCTAATTTCTCATACTCATCAAGATAAAAACCACTTTGCGGATGCCCGCTCTGCCCGACCAGTTTATCGGCCATATAGACCAGCGAAGCATTTTTTCTTTCCAGGTAGGAAGGTAATAAGCCGATGATGCAGTAATCTTCTGCCGGGCCATAGAACAAGTTAAAACCCCTGGTAAAACTTTCTTCATAAAGCGAAAGGTCTTTGACAGCATGGCGGCTGTTGATACTACCCGTAGTACCACTGCTTTCAAAAATAGCTGCCGGTTCAAATAAACCTGCCTGTACCGCGTGGGTCTTAAAGAAACGGATAGGTAAAAAGGGGACCTGCTCAAGACGGGTCACCGTTTCGGGATTGATATGTAAAGCAGCCGCATATTCCCTGTAAACAGGGGTTTGAACTACCTGCGAATGGAATATTTCAAGGGCCAATGCATCAAATCCGCTCTTATTGATGTCAAAAATTTTATGATTCCCTTGTCCGCCCATACCCTTTTTTGTGTCCTAAAAATTGTAAATTTGTTATAACTCAATTTGATGCCATGAAATTTGTTCTCCCCGTGCTGACCGTCCTTGTAGTAATTGTCCTGGCCTGCAACAAAGATAAGTTCCAGACAAAACCCAGTATCAGTATCAAATCAATGAATACGAGTTTCATTCCCCTTAACGGTACCCTTGTCATTACACTTGAATGTACCGATAAGGAAGGAGACGTACAGGATTCGGTGATCATCATCAAAAAGCGCCTCAACAAACGACCAACAGCAACGATCCGCGATACACTCCGGTATAAATTCCCTGATTTCCCCACCAGTACCCGCACCCAGGTGCAGGTCACACTGGATTACCAGAGCATTCTCTCCGCCCTTAACCCGCTGACCATACCCGGATCAAATCCACCTAAAAAAGAAGCGGATACCCTTTACCTGCGCATGGCAGTACGCGATAAAGCCGGTAATACCAGCGATACCATTGACTCGAAACAGATCATTATTTTCAGGCAGTAATCACTTCCTTGACAGCCGTTGTTATCTCTAAAAACAAAATAGAGCTTAAGTTTGCATAGATGGGTAAACGGCTTTTCTATCTGTTTGTCTTTAGTAATCTTTTTATTGCCGGTTGCGCGGTGGCCATGGTTATCCAAACCAACCATTTTCTCCTACGAAGCGCCGTCAATATTCATTTTATCTGTTTTGTCTTCTTTTCTACGGTCTGCAGTTATAGTTTTCACTGGTATCTTACCAAAGATCCTCTTGTCATTACACCGCGGGTAAAATGGATGGAAAGGAACCGGAAGGTCCATCTCGTGCTTTTTATTGCAGGACTGATCGGGGCCGGCATCTTCTTTTTTTATTTATACCCCTGGTGGCCCTGGCTTTTTTTGTCTGCAGGAATGACCTTTCTCTATTCAGCCCCCAAGATCCCCCATCCCTGGTTCCGGATGCTTCGCAAGGTGGCCCTTGGCAAGACCATTTTCCTGGCCGGGGTCTGGACACATGTCACAACCGTTCTACCTGTTATTATTTCAGGACAGGATTGGAAAATGGAACACACGCTATTTGTCATCAGCCGTTTTTTCCTGGTCTATGCCATTTGTATCTTATTTGATTACCGTGACCGTGATGACGACAGGAAGAATGGCGTGCGAAGCCTGATCACTTACCTGGGTGAAAAGGGTATTACCGCGCTTTTTATTTTTTCGCTGACCGTTTTTTTTGGAACTACCCTCCTGCTCTTACGATACGATTATGCTCCCGTTGCCATTATGCTGTTGCTCCTGCCTGGCATTATTACAGGTGCTATCTATAATTATGCCCGCAGGAATTTTTCCGATAGCCTGTATTATTTCGTCCTGGACGGGCTGATGGCCCTTTCAGCAATATTAATGCTGGTAGCGGGTATTTAATTAATTTTGCCTACTAATCAATCACTATGGCAAAAGCAGCAAGGACTAAGAAATCGATCATCTCCGCGGATGCATTCCATTTTTTACAGGATTATATCAACAATGCCTCACCGGTCGGATTTGAGACCTGGGGGCAGAAACTCTGGATCGAATACCTCAAACCGTATGTTGATTCAAGCTATTTAGACCCTTATGGTACCGCTGTCGGGATCATTAACCCCGACAATAAATTCAAAGTGGTGATCGAAGCCCATGCGGATGAGATCAGCTGGTTTGTAAACTATGTGACCCCCGAAGGCCTGATCTATTTAAAAAGGAACGGTGGGGTGGATCACCAGACCGCCCCTGCTTCCCGGGTGTGGATCCATGGAAAAAAAGGGAAAGTGAAGGGAGTCTTTGGCTGGCCGGCCATTCATACAAGAATCGGAAACCCCGATCAGAAAGAACCAGCGCCGAGAACGGATAACCTCTGGCTGGATTGCGGCGCCCGGAACCGGAAAGAAGTGGAAGCGCTGGGTATTCATATCGGCGCTGTAGTAACCTACCAGGATGGTTTTGATGAACTCGCGAATGGAAATTATATCGGCCGTGCTTTTGATAACCGCATCGGCGGTTTCATGATCGCCGAAGTGGCGCGGATGCTGAAGGAAAATAAAAAGAAACTGCCTTACGGGCTTTACGTGGTGAACGCAGTCCAGGAAGAGATCGGTCTCCGGGGTGCAGAAATGATCGCCCGCCGGATCAAACCTGATATTGCCATCGTGACGGATGTTACACATGACACGACTACCCCCATGATCAATAAAAATATTGAAGGAGATGTAAGCACCGGCAAAGGTCCTTCTCTTTCTTATGCGCCTGCCGTGCATAACAAACTGCTGGCGCTGGTTGAAAAAGTAGCTGCCGATAAAAAGATACCTGTACAATGGAGAGCGCTGAGCCGCAGTACCGGTACCGATACAGATTCTTTTGCCTACTCCAATGATGGCTGTCCTTCGGTACTGATCTCTATCCCGCTCCGTTATATGCATACCACGGTTGAAATGCTGCATCGTGATGATATCGAGAGCACTATCATGCTGATGTACGAGACCCTGCTCGCCATCACGCCAAAAACAAACCTGCGTTATTTATGATGAATTGGCTTCTATACATTGACCCGGGCAGCGGCAGTTATTTTCTCCAGGTAATCATCGCAGCCTTAGTGGGCGCGGCTTTCTGGATAAAAATGTCCTGGCACCGGGTAAAGGCTTTTTTCAGAGATAATAAAATAAAAAAAGAGAAGCCGGCGGAAAAGAAAGATAATTAACCAGCACGGCCACTGATTCCTCTGGTTAATCTTTTAGGTGATGCAGTATCATATCAAGTCCTTTCTTATAGGACGCTCCTGAATTGTAAAAAATACCCGGCTTTAACTGATCCATTTTAGCAGCAAATCCTTGTTGCAGTTGTTCCAGTTCCCGGATTTTTTGGCTCACCTGCTGCAACGCTGATGTCGAAATCGTAACACCCAATTGATCCCGCAGTCTGTTCTCCAATGGTTCAATACCAAGCTCCTTCCAGGAAGGATTGGTTTCTTTTAAGGCAGTATCAATGAACAATACAGGTCTTCCCGTTCCGAAAGCGAATTCAAAAGCGATCCCCGAGCGATCCGTAATCAATATATCAGTTGATGGCAAACGATCGATCACATTCGGTAAGTCATCAATTGACATATCCGGGTACCTGCTGATCAGCTGCCGGACAGCTTTAAAACTTTTTTTCTTTCTTTTTTCATATTCCGGGTGAGAACGCAGGATGATCGTATAGGGCAATGTCGATAACTGTTCTAGCAATTTTTCAATACAGGTGTCGAAGATGCAGCCCTCAAACCAGGAAGGGGCGACCAGGAGAATTGGTTTGCCTGTTTTTCCCGGTTCCCTGTTCGCCGTCTTGTTTTTTATTTCATCAAGTAAAGGATACCCATACTCAACAAGGTTTTTTGGATGCTGCCCGTACAACTCTTCTGCCTTTCGTAATTCTATTTGCTGGTATTCACCGGTGCAAAAGATTGTGTCATAATTTGTAAAAGCTTCTTTCCGGTATTGCTGGTGGGTGCTGACCGCAGCATGAAAAACATAGACAAAATTCTTTACACCGGGTGAACGCTTGAATAAATAATTGCCGAGATCGGGCATGGTCATCACCAGGGTATCTGCCCGGAGCCTGGAGAACAAGGTCCCCAGCATCCATTTAACATAGATAACATTCATCCCCGCGGGATGCTCAGCAAGTAAAGGATCGCGGGGATCAGAAGTGATATAACAAACAGGAACATGGGCAGCCAGGAGGTCATGGAGCAATTGCCCGAAATAGGGGTAATAATGCCGGCTCTCGGCATAAAAGACCAGTTTTTGTTTTTCTTTCAGCAGTTGGTTGACCTGCCTGTATTCAGAAAAAAATCCCATGCAGTTTAGAGATGCTCTTTTATCAGCGCTTTTAGTTTTTCCCTGTCAAATGATGATGGATTGTTGGCAAACCGTTCTTCATTTACCTCGTTCAGCAATCCTTCCATGATTTTTTCTTTATCAAGCCCCAATTCGGCAAAACTGGTTGCTAATCCCGCTTCTTTCATTTTTTGCAGGATAAAATCTTTGGCGCCTTCCGCATCATTTACCCCGAGCAGGGAATACAGTTCAGCTGAAGGTTCATTATAAAAAAAGAATACCGGCAGGAATAAAGCTACGGCCTGACCATGTGGCACTCCATGATTCACCGTAAGATAGTACGATAAAGCATGCGGCCCTGTTGTCCTGGTGATATTGATCGCCTTACCTGCCAGGTAGGCAGCCAGCAGCATTTTTTCCCTGGCAACGGGATCGGGATCAGTAACGGCCTTTACAAAGAATTCTTTCCAGGTAGAGATACTGTCAACAGCAAATTGTTTTGACTCTTCCGAAACATTTTTATTCCAGTAAGATTCTACTGCCTGGGCAAATACATCGATCCCCGATACAGCTGTCTGGTAAGAAGATAAAGAATGAGTCAATACAGGATCCAGGAACACCACTTTAGGCATCAGGTCGGGATGGACCAGCGATATTTTTTTACCCTCTTTATATACAACGGCAAAATGAGTGGCTTCACTGCCCGAACCTGCGGTGGTGGGCGCTGCAACAAAAAATGGAACCGGCAATAAAGTCTCTATGCAATGATGGATCACAGCTTTGGCAATATCCAGCACGCTCCCACCACCAATGGCCAGCACTGCCTGCGAAGGGTTTTGAGCAAATTCCTTAACGGCTTTGCTGATCTCCTCTTCCCCCACGTTAGCCCCGGATTTAATAAAATGATTGACGCTTATCCCATCCGGAAAATCAAGTTTATTTTCTTGCAGAAAATGTTTACCAGTGACAAGAAAAACAGAATCGTATCCTGCTGCTTTAATCTCTGCAGCCACCTGCTTAAGCGAGTTCTCACCCTGTACTAATTTTTGCATGTGTCATTATTGATCTTTACTCCGCAGAGCATTCATAAAATCTTTTTTCCAATCCTTCGGCGATCCTGCAGGCCGGTCAAGGTCTGAGCGCCCATGGCGGTTAACCTTTATCTCTACAAATTGCATTTCAGTTGAGCCCAACCCCTTTTCCAGCCATTCTTTCAACTCGGGGTGGTTCCTGATCGAAACTACGGAACGGTACCCGGCCGCTTTCGCGATTCCACTGCAATCGGCAAAAAACCCTTCTGTTGGTTGTCCGCCCACCGATTCATGACTGCCATTATTGATGACAATATGAATAAAATTCGCTTTTACATGATGCGCAATGGTCGGCAGGGCTCCCATTTGCATCAGGAGAGCCCCGTCACCGTCCAGTACCACCACTTTGTCTCCAGATGCAATTTTCAGGCCCAAAGCGATATGACTGGCATGTCCCATGGCCCCTACGCTCAATAAATATTTTTTTATTTTATTACCCAGGCCAATATTTTGTTCATAAAATTCGCGTCCCGACTTCCCCGTGGTACAAACAACGGTTTCATTCCCCGACAAATGGAGGATGATTTCCCTGATCACTTCTTCTCTTTCCATCGAATGCCTGTCAGCCTCCTCAATACCTTCATAAATTTCAAATATATCTTCCGGCACAAGTAACGCTACCGGTTTTTGTTCACGTGTGGCAAGAGCAAGGGCTTCCGTAATTTTATTGAATGAATAACCTTCTTCCGCATCGAGAATATAATAAGGAACTTCCAGTGTATCCAGTAAGCCGGTGGTGATCCGTCCCATTTTTGCATGCTGCGGCTCATCGTTTAATCCCGGTCTTCCTCTCCACCCGATCAAAAGCAGCATCGGCACCGCGTACATTTCTTTATCTGCCAGCGAAGTAAGGGGATTGATGATATTGCCCAACCCGGAATTCTGCAGGTAAACCAGCGCAGTTTTCCCGGTACGGAAATGATAACCCGAAGCCAGTGCGATCGCCAATCCTTCATTGGCCGTGATGATATGCTCTTCCGGGCTGCAGTTATCCTGGAGATATTTTAAAAAATGTTTTAGCAGGGAGTCAGGCACACCTGTGTACAGATCAATTTCCAGTTCCTTTAAAAGATCATATAAGCGTTCAGGAACGATCATAATTACCGGGTATTAATTTAAGTAGCTCATCCACGGGCAACAGGTTAGCCTCCGCCTCCTTGCTCCTGTTATTTTTTAAAAGAGAAGTTGCTGTAGCAAGCATCGCCGGGTAGGCGCTGCGCAACAGGTGGTTGGCATAGATAACGATATTGAAACCGGCTTCCTGCAATTCCTGCCAGTGAAGCTGATTATAAGTAGTGGGAACAGCGACCAGGGGTACTTTATTCTCCAGCTTACCATACTGCCGCGCAAATTCCAGTATCTCCGATGCATCGGTCGATTTACTATGGATCATGATCGCGTCGACCCCGGCTTTGATATAAGCAACTGTTCTTTCCAGCGCATCGGCAATTGTTTTACCCAGTATCAGGCTCTCGACCCTTGCGATGATCATAAAATCCCGGGTGACGCAATTTTGTTTACCTGCCTTTATTTTTTCACAAAAACCTTCTACGCTTTCCTGTTCCTGCGAGGACTGTTTTTCCAGCAGGGAATTTCTTTTCAACCCTTTTTTATCCTCTATTACGATCGCTGATACACCCAGTCTTTCCAGTGAGCGAACTGTAAACACAAAATGTTCTGTCTTCCCACCTGTATCACCATCAAAAATTACGGGCTTCGTTGTTACTTCAAGGATATCCTGGAGAGCATGAAGCCGCGAGCTTGTATCCACGGCTTCGATATCAGGTTTACCCCTGGTAATGGAATCAGCCAGGCTGCTGATCCACATCGCATCAAATTCATTGACCATTCCCTGCTCATCTGTAAAAGAAGTGTTCTCAGCAATCAGTCCACTCAATCCATTATGGGCCTCCAGTACCCGCATACAGGGTTTTACCGAGAGTATCCTTTTTAACCGTTGCAACCGGTGCTGCGGCGTGATCCCGGTTTCTTTTAATGCCTGCTGGATCGTCGTGGAACTTACTCCACCTGTATAAGGCACTTCCACAAGTTCTCCCCCCCATCCCTGCAGGGTATCGATCACTTTTTGCCGTGTGGATTGCTGCACTCCTGTTTTCCAGTCATCCCCATGCACTACATAGTCTGGTTTTATCTTTAAAAGATTGCTGGTATAGTCCAGTGTTTCCTGTTCCACCACTTCACTCACCCCGCTGATATTCTCAATGATGATCTTTCGCTGTTCATAACTGAGATAGGGAACTCTTTTATAACTTGCGATCGCCTCATCTGTGAGCAACCCGATTATGACCCGGCCTAATTTACGGCCCGTACTGATCACGTTCAGGTGACCCGGGTGCACCAGGTCCGCACTCATACCGATATAAACGATCTTTTCCATACGATTAAAAGCCGAAAATAAACTATTCCTCCTGCCAAAGGAAACTCAAATTAAATTGCCGGGATAATACAGCTTCAATAGTTTTGCACCCAAAGTATATTTCGCATCATGTAACCGGGTCTGCAAACAGCCGGCTGGCCGTTCAGGCGCACACTTTATTGAATGAAAAAACATGTCTAAACTGATAACTTTCCTGCGGACGAAACCGGTTTTTATATTCTTGCTACCTGTTTTTTTTGTTTTACATGGCTATAGTGAGAACTACAACCTTGTACCCGTTAAAGATGCGGTGATCTTAGCATTGTTCTATATCGGCCTGGGGCTTGGAATTAGTTTGTTGTTTTGGCCCCTGTATAAAAGCCATCGTAAAGCTCACCTTTTTGCTATATGCATACTCGGCTACCAATTCTTCTTTGGAAGTGCTTTTGATTTTTTGAAAAAGACCTTCAACGATTCCTTTCTTTCGCATTACAGCTTTATTCTCCCGGTAAGTTTACTCGCCTTTGTACTAGTCCTGGTTATGCTGAGAAAAACAAAACGGCCCCTATTGAAACCAGTACTGTTTCTCAATGTTCTTTTAGGAATATTTATTTTAACAGACTGCGGCTTGCTGGCTATAAAAGCGAATAAGAAAACTGCAATCGCACCTGTGAATACGGTTTTTTCACCCTGTTTGGATTGCCCGTCACCTGATATCTATCTCATCATTGCAGATGGCTATCCCGGCAAAACAGAACTCCAGGATCTATTCGCCTATGATAACACTGCCTTTGAAAATGAATTACAAAAAAGAAAATTCCATATTATAGACAGCAGCAGCAGCAATTATAACTTTACCCCGTTTTCTGTTTCTTCTATGTTCAACATGCATTACCTGGAAGGTATTGTTGGCAGTAACAGTAATAAAAACGATCTATCTCTTTGTTACAATACGTTACAAAACAGTGCCCTACTACAATTCCTGGCCGGTAGGGGCTACGAATTTTTCAACTTCTCAATTTTTGATTTTGCCAGGCAACCTTCATTAGCGGTACCTACTTTTTTACCGAGAAGAACAAAATCAATTACGACTCAAACATTTACCAGCCGACTGAAGAAAGACCTGGGCTATCACCTTGTTACTACATTCAAACTTCCTTCTCTTATCAAAGCTGACAGGAACAGGGACCTGAATAACAACACAAAACTTTTTTCCCGGACTATGGAGATAGCTGAACAGAAATCTGCGAGGCCAAAATTCGTGTACACCCACCTGGCAATGCCCCATTACCCTTACTATTTTGACAGCAGTGGCAATGCGATGTCCTACACGATGCTGACCGATGAATATATCCTGGACAAAAAAGCCTTTCTCGGCTATTTACACTATTCAAACAGGAAATACCTTGAGTTAATTGATCATATTCTTGCTGCTTCAGCAACCCCGCCCATTATCATTTTAATGAGTGACCATGGACTCAGGGAATTAAAAGATTCTGTTGATAAAAAATACTATTTTATGAACCTGAATTCAGTTTTCCTGCCAGGCAGTAATTATTCAGGATTTTATAAAGGACAAACAAACATTAATCAATTCAGAATCATCCTGAATACGCAGTTTCAGCAACATCTCCGTTTATTAAAAGATTCCAGTAGTTTCCTTGTAGAATAACCAGCCAGTTTATATCAACTCCTTTGTATTCTATGTATTTTTAACTTAAATTCTGGGCCGGGGCCTACTTACTGTTCTATAAAAAAATGACCCGTCATGATTGATCCTAAAAAAATATTGGTACTGGCCCCGCATACAGATGATGGCGAACTGGGTTGCGGTGGCACGATCGCGAAATTCTGCAGCGAAGGCAGGGAAGTTTATTATGCTGCTTTCTGTCTTTGTTCCAGGTCACTTCCCGAAGGCTTACCAGCGGATACCCTGGAACAGGAATGCAAAAAAGCAACAACAGCGCTGGGTATCCCGGCTTCACGACTGATTTTATTTAATTACCCGGTGAGGGAACTTCCGGCTTCCCGCCAGCAGGTACTCGAAGAATTACTGGCCCTTAACAAACAGATCAATCCTGACATGGTCCTCTTACCTGCAGCATCAGATGTACACCAGGACCACCAGGTCATTCACCAGGAAGGGATGAGGGCCTTCAAGAATACCAGTTTTGCAGGCTATGAACTCCCCTGGAACAATTACAGTTTCCGCACCAGTTTTTTTATCCGTCTTTCAGAAGCTGAACTGGCAAAAAAAATAAAAGCGCTGAAGACTTATACCTCGCAATCTCACCGGAATTATATGCAGGAAGATTTTATACGTTCGCTTGCCAAAGTAAGAGGGGTGCAATGCAACAGTGATTATGCTGAAGCTTTCGAAGTCTATAAGATTATCAGTTAAGTCACCACCCGATCTTCTCTCCCCATTTTCCCAGCCCGAAATATTCGTTCAGTTGCAGGTTCAGGCCCAGTTGGTTAAAGGCTGAATTATTCTGGTAATATGCCCGGGCGTAACGGATCTGCAATTTCCCGAATAATACTCCTGCTCCTACTGAGAACCCATTTAACCCATTCGAGGCGTTGCCAATATTCAGTTCTTTTCTCCGGAGAAAATTATATCCTGCCATCAGTTCCAGTTTACCTGCGGGGTAAACCGTAGTGGCCAGTACCAGGTGATTGATCAGCTTACCAAAAGAAAATTTTTTTGCCCCGTTCTCAAACCCGTTCTCGTTATTGAAACTCGTATCGTTATAATTGATGTCAAATTTATTGATCCGTTGGGCTGTCAGGGAAATACCAAAGGGTGCATGGGCAAATCTTTTGGTTATACCCGCCTGCAGGTCAAAAGGCAGGTCGCCGGGATCAGTACCATTATATTTCTTTAACTGGAAACCCATGTTCCTCGCAACCGCTGATGCAGTGACGAGTTTTGCAGAATCATGAAAAAGTACACCCACATCCATGGCTAGCCCGCTCGAACGGTATTGACCATAATTGGAACTGATGAATTTTATCGTGGCCCCGTAATTCCATTTCTCTTCATAACTGTGAGAAGCCGATACCTGCATTACCCAGTCAGTAGGCCGAAACATGCCCGATACATTTCCTGAAGCATCTGTTTCCGTTGTATTACCATAACTGAAATAATTAAGTCCCCAGGAAAAATTAGTATTGAGTGCGGGATGATGATAACCTACCGAAAGATGATAAACTTTGATACCCCCGTAAAAATCATTGAAAACAGTATTCATTTGCGAATGCATGGAAGAGCGCAGCTGTGACGGATTAGTGAAAGCAAGTCCCAGGTCATTGGAATATTGGGAAACATTTACGCCTCCCAGCGCTGTTAACTGGGGAGTATTGGAAAGTTTAAGAAAATTAAACACTGAATTACCGCCAAGGGCCTGGGCATTACCAGCCTTCAATAGCAGCAAAAGGGATATTATAAATAATGTGCGCAAAGTCCCTGAAATTGAGCTGTTAGCTATTAGCTAATAGCTAACAGCTAATGACTATTTAAAAAGGTGAACCCGTAACAGTTTATCCTACAAGTGCCAGTTCCAGCACCTGGTTCATGGTCTTTACATAATGAAATTTGATCCCCTTAATAAACTCAGGTTCTATTTCCTGTACATCCTTTTCATTCTGTGCGCAGAGGATGATCTCTTTCAAACCGGCTCTTTTTGCCGCCAGTACTTTCTCCTTGATACCACCTACCGGGAGTACCTGGCCTCTTAGCGTGATCTCGCCGGTCATCGCGAGGAACGGCTTCACCCTTTTGCCTGTAAGGGCGGAAGCAATAGCCGACATCATGGTAACACCTGCGCTGGGGCCATCTTTGGGGACAGCGCCTTCAGGGACATGTATATGGATATTCTTTTTCTCAAACAGCTTACTGTCCAGCCCATATCTTTTGGCGTTGGAATGCAGGTAGGTCAAAGCCGTGCTCGCACTTTCCTTCATCACATTCCCCAGGTTGCCTGTCAGTTTTAATTCCCCTTTCCCGTCACTTAAACTTGTTTCGATAAAAAGAATATCGCCACCGACATAGGTCCAGGCAAGACCCACCGCCACCCCGGCCATATTCGCCGTTTTATAAATATCATTACTGTATTTGGGCTTGCCGATCATTTTTTCTATATCGTCTGCCGTCAGGATTGATTTGATCTTTCCTTTCGACACCAGTTGCCGGGCCTGGTACCGCATGATGGATGCCAGTTGCCGGTCGAGTTCCCTTACCCCGCTTTCACGGGTATAATCCTGTATCACTTTTTCCAAAACTTTATCGCTCATCTTAAAAGGGCTGCTTTTTAATCCATGCAGGTCCATTTGTTTGGGAAGAAGATGATTTTTAGCGATCTCGATCTTTTCCTCAACGGCATAACCACTGAGATCGATGATCTCCAGGCGATCGCGTAAAGCCGGTTGGATATTCTGAACATTATTGGCCGTGGCAATGAATAATACTTTGCTCAGGTCATATTCCAGTTCCAGGTAATTATCATAAAAGGTATGATTCTGCTCAGGATCCAGTACTTCCAGCAACGCGGAAGAAGGATCGCCGCGAAAATCACTTCCTACTTTATCGATCTCATCCAGGATCATTACAGGGTTGGAGGTTTTGACCTTACGGATAGATTGCAATATCCTCCCGGGCATGGCTCCGATATAAGTTTTACGATGACCTCTTATTTCGCTTTCATCATGAAGACCGCCTAAACTAAGCCGAACATATTTCCGTCCGATCGCATTGGCAATACTTCTTCCCAGTGATGTTTTACCGATCCCCGGTGGGCCGACAAAACATAAGATCGGGCTTTTCATGTCACCCTTCAGTTTTAATACAGCCAGGTATTCCAGGATCCTTTCTTTGATCTTGTGCATACCGTAGTGATCGATATCGAGTGTCTTCACGGCTTTTTTCAGGTCGTACAGGTCTTCGGTATATGTTTCCCAGGGCAGTTCAAGCATCAGGTCGAGGTGATTGTACACAACAGAAAAATCAGGTGTACTGGGATGCATCCTTTCTAGTTTCTCTACCCCTTTCTTGAACATTTCTTTTGCAGCAGCCGGCCATTTTTTTAATTCGGCTTTTTTCTGCATTTCTTTAATCTCCTGGAGGTTACTGTCACCACCCAGTTCTTCCTTGATGCTTTTCATTTGCTGCTGCAGGAAATACTCCCGTTGCTGCTTATCGAGTTCCGTTCTTGTTTTAGTGGTTACTTTGTTCTTGAGTTCGGCAAACTGTAATTCTTTTTGGAGCAATTGCATCAGCAGGTCAGCACGCTGGCGGATCTGGTTTAGTTCAAGCAGTCGCTGCTTATCCTTGATATCGGTATTGAGATTGCTCGATACAAAATGGATCAGGAAGGCCGGGCTTTCGATATTGCGGAGAATGATCGAAGCTTCTGTCGGTATATTGGGTGAAAGTTGGACGATATCCGCAGCCAGGTCTTT
Source organism: Chitinophagaceae bacterium (assembly GCA_039921505.1). Taxonomy (GTDB): domain Bacteria; phylum Bacteroidota; class Bacteroidia; order Chitinophagales; family Chitinophagaceae; genus JJ008. Next base: position 35,132 of record JBDSBR010000034.1, on the reverse strand, counting down.
AATATTGGCTACATAGGCATTAAAGTCCTCGTCCTTTGGCGATTCTTCTTCCTCCAGTTTTTTGATCTTCGCTTTGAAATAAGGATCATCCGAGAAGACCGACTCAACGAGGAAGCGGCTCTTTCCCTGGATAATGATCGTGGTGCCTCCGTCAGGCATTTTGATCAGTTTTACGATCTTGGCCACGGTTCCAATCTTTTCCAGGTCTTTTATGGAAGGGTCCTCGATATTACTGTCTTTTTGCGCTATCACGCCTATCAATTTGTCACCCCTGTAAGCGTCATTAACGGCCTTGATGCTCTTATCTCTCCCGACAGTAATAGGAAGGACTACACCGGGGAAAAGAACTGTGTTACGAAGGGGTAACAGGGGTATTTCGGCTGGAACCTCAATGCCACTAAGATCTTCCTGGTCGCTTTCATTTAGCGGAATAATCGGTAGAAAATCCATCTCATCCTCTGACCGCAGTAAAAAATGTTCAATGTTCATACTCAAATCCTCTTTAGACAATCTGTCATTCCCCTTGCGGGGGGCTAAAAATATAACGGGAAATCAGTATTGCCAAGATTCATGCCTGTTGATTACTAACTGACAAACTATGTAACTGACAGGTAACCGTTTATATCCAAAAAAGGCCCTCCAAAAGAAGGGCCCTGTTCAAAAGGTACTTTGTACAACAATGACTAGGCAATGTTGTATCGATTTTTATAAGGCTAATCCAACGGATAGTTGAAATCCCTGGCTTTTCCATTGATCCTGGTTGTCGATGTCATTGATATTATTCAAGCCGATCATATAGCGGCCATTCAGCCGGATAGCGCCAATCTTTACCTGGGCACCCGCGAGCATGGAGAAATCACCACGCTTGAATGCTTCGCCGCCATTTTGCAGCAATGTCTTGTTCTTGTTGATCAGCACGCCAAACTGGGGACCTGCCTGCAGCGAAAGAAAACTGCCGATCAGTTTATAGTTCAGTAAAATAGGAACCGAAAGATAATTGAGCTTCACCCCGCTTTGATAGGAAGGATTAAAAACATCCTGGTAAACATTTTTGAAATTACTGTCGAGCGTAGTGGAATACTGGTTGAAGAGTACTTCGGGTTGCAGTACAAATTTATTTCCCATCCGGACTTCTGCAAATCCACCGATATGGTAACCATACCTGAATTCGTCCTTAAATGACTTGCCTTCTATCTTGGTGATATTAGCACCAGCTTTGGCACCAAGGTGGAACTGCGCCATCATGGCCTGGGAAATTAACAATACAACAAACAGTGAAAGGAGTTTTGTTTTCATGTGTAAACTTTTAGTTTTAAGGTAACTTGAATATGACCGTTAAAAATTTCAAGTATAATGCCAGTAACCGATTGATCCTGTTAAATTCTCTTAACGGGAGATAGTACTTTCCAAAACAAAAAACGTGACCATTCTATTGTCGGGAGAATGTGAAGGTTTTCTCAAATCAGAATATACAGCCGATATTGACGGAGAAAAGACTGTTGAAGTTGCCACTCGCCGCAGGAAAATAATAATCCATCGTGAATTGGGGCTGGATAAAGAATTTGCCGATCGAATATTCGCCGCGGAGAAAAAGGGTAAGAGACAGCGGCTGGAATTTCAACTGGTCATCCAGGTACACATTTTCTGTACTGTACAACACGTTGGAATTATTACGGATCAGGGTTGCATAAGTGCTGGAAGACTGGTTAAACCCGAATTTCTGGGTACCGCTGGTAAAAGCAAGCTGGGGAGTGAACCGGATATGATCTTTATAGGCAAATGCATCGAGCCAATAGAAATCATGCCGCACCGAGGTTGTTATGGAGAAGTCGCTTATCGATTCTTTTGTATTGATATAGGTAAACCCTCTCCGGCGCAGCCGCAGATCAAGGATCAGGTCTTCCCGTTCCATATAATCTGTCCGGCTTCCCCATCCATAGCTAACAGCCAGCATGGGCCTGACCCACCATTTCCGGTATGTAAAATAACCGTAGAGTTCATTTTGTAAAGGTGTGGTATAAAAAGGGAGGGAATCCCGGGTAAAGTACCTGGTGTAAGAGATACCGGTGGCAAGACGCTTGTTCTCCAGGTAATCAAAAGAAGGGGTGAGTGCCAGCTGGTAAAAATTCGTATGCAGCCCGTCATCTACGATATACCCTGTACCGGTTAGCCCCAACCCATTTTTATGATAGTACCCCAATGTCGGCGAATAGGTAAGTTTTTTTAATGTGCTGATCGTGGCGTTGCTCTTGTTTTCAAAACTGTAATATCCTCTGCCCACCGACAGACTCGTTAGGAAATAACTGTGAGGAGATAAAATGGAATCCATAAAGGCATCAAAGTCCTGGAAAAGTTCATCATAATCAATGGTCGTATCTACAGGTACATTTTTTACAGCTTTCATCGCCGAATCTGCAGGATTGTTTTGCGGATACGCAATAACAGCCAGCAGGACAAAGGCCAGTAGTATGGAAACTTTCTTCAGCATCGGGCAGTTGTGTTCGGCCTCACGGGTATGGCAATACATTCCCTGCTTTTAAGCGGGAAACGGTTTTAAGACTGAAAGGTTAAAAAATAGTTTAATCTTCTTCATTACCAGAGCCAAAACGAAGGTACCGACCCAAATATTGAAGTCAAAAGAGATAAAATTCTCAGGAAAATTCTAAAACTGTGATCTCGGGAAGTATCCCTACCCTGCCCGGGTAGCCAATAAAGCCAAAACCCCGGTTCACGTATAGCTTCTGGGCCTGTTTCTCATATAAGCCTGCCCATTCTTTATATACATACTGGACGGGGCTCCATTTAAAGCCGGGTATTTCTACACCGAATTGCATACCATGGGTATGCCCCGATAGCATCAGGTCAATATCCGGGTAGTCATCTAAAACCTGCGCTTTCCAGTGAGAGGGATCGTGGCTCATGAGTATCTTAAAAGGGTATGTACTGGTACCTGCATGTGCTTTCTTCATGTCCCCATATTTCGGGAACCTTGCTTTGGCACTCCAGTTCTCGATACCCAGCAATGCTATTTTATCCGTTCCCCTGGCCAGTTCAACATGTTCGTTCATGAGCAATCTCCAGCCAAGAGTAGCATGGATCTGTTTTAATTTTTCCAGGTTGACAGCTTTATCGGCCTCATTATCCCAACTCGCATAATCACCATAATCATGATTTCCTAACGTAGAATAAACTCCTAAAGGCGCCTCCAGTTTATTGAACACATCCATATAATCTTCCATCTCGTCTGCGACACTATTCACCAGGTCACCGGTAAAAAGGATCAGGTCAGGTTTTTCTTTCATGATCCTTGACACTCCCTTTATGACCGCTTGTTTATTATTAAAGCTTCCCGAATGGATATCCGATATATGTACTACGCGAAGCCCTTTAAAAGCAGCAGGCAGGTTGGCATAGCTGAGTTTTATTCTTTTAACCTGGTAGCGGTATTTATTGCCAAATCCGTATACAAGTGTTCCGAACATTCCTCCACCGGCAATCATACCCATCCAGCTGAGAAAGACTGAGCGGGAGATCCTGTCCTCCACCTGCAATCCAGCGGGTTTTGTTTTCGGGGAGCTAAATTTTTCCCACAGCCACTGTACCCCGCGGCGCAGGTCATCAATTAAAAAGAAAAGAGAAGCGATCAGTTTTGCAAAAAAGAAACCGGCTATTATGGAAAATAAAGCTGTTCGCGTAAAACGGGTCTGTTTATCAAAATGGATATAGGGAAGTATGATGAGAGTAATGATGGCGGCGAGGGATAAGACCCAGTAAATAATATATATCATCATGCGGGCACGTCCCGGCGCGGAAAGAGAGACAATTTTCAAGGCCTGGAAAAAATACCAATCCAGCAGCAGCATAAAACCGATCAGCACCCACCAAAAAGGAGAATTACGCATAAATATTCTTCAAAAGTAAGCGAGTAAATAGTATGGGCATTGTTTTGCTGAACACTTATTTTTGCCGTTAACCCTTTGGCGGCCGGCCGGTTGGCAGCAACCAGGGAATAACCTGTAAAATGGGCAAAACTTAATTTTGTGTTCTTGGTTTCAGAGGGCAATTTTACCACTAACATTCAATCACTTTCAAGGAGTTTTCGGCAAAATGGCAAGAATCATCGGTGTGGCAAATCAAAAAGGCGGAGTTGGCAAAACCACTACTGCTATCAACCTGGCGGCAAGTTTTGCCGTGCTGGAATATAAAACCCTGCTGGTAGATGGTGATCCCCAGGCCAACAGCACCACCGGTGTTGGTTTCGATCTTCATAATATTACGCAGAGTCTTTATGATTGCATGGTCAATGAAGCGAAAGCGAAAGAAGTGATCTTAAAAACAGAAGTTCCCAACCTGGATCTTATTCCTTCACATATCGACCTGGTTGGAGCCGAGATAGAGATGATCAACTATCCTAACCGTGAAATGGTATTAAAAAGCCTGCTGGATGCCGCCCGGGATGATTATGATTTTATTGTTATTGACTGTTCACCCTCCCTGGGTTTAATTACTGTGAATGCCTTAACGGCTGCCGATTCGGTTGTTGTACCTGTTCAATGTGAATTCTTTGCCCTGGAAGGACTGGGAAAACTGCTCAATACGATTAAGATCGTTCAAAGCCGGTTAAATACAGCCCTTGTGATCGAGGGTATCCTGATGACGATGTACGACGGACGTCTTCGCCTTTGCAACCAGGTGGTCAGCGAGGTAAGACGGCATTTTGAGGATATGGTCTTCAGCACCATCATTCACCGCAATGCAAGGCTGGCCGAAGCCCCCAGCGCCGGCAAACCGGTAATATTATACGATGCCAACAGTAAAGGCTCAATGAATTATCTTAATCTTGCAAAAGAAATCCTTCAAAAAAATGACATGACCCGGATCAAGAATGAAGAAAGGATCCTGGAATTGTAACCAGCACTGAAACCAATGACGAATCCGAAGCAAAATAAGGAACTGCTCGGCAAAGGGATCCGTTCCCTTCTCCAGAATATTGACGCCGATCTCAAAACGACCAGCGGATCATTAAAGACCAACGTAGTGGAAAATGCGACGAATACCAACCGCATCCCCATTGATGATATTGAAGCGAATCCCAAACAGCCCCGTCGTGATTTTGAAGAGAAAGCATTGCAGGAACTGGCGGAATCTATCAAGCTGCATGATATTATTCAGCCTGTAACGGTCTCCAGGATAGCGAACGGGAAATACAGGCTCATCTCCGGTGAAAGAAGATTACGGGCCGCTCGCATCGCTGGTATAACAGATATCCCGGCGTATGTACGCCAGGCCAATGATGCCCAATTGCTCGAACTGGCATTACTGGAAAACCTTCAGCGGGAGGACCTCAATGCGATGGAAGTCTCCCTCAGCTATAAAAGGATGATGGAAGAATTGGAATATACACAGGAACAGGTAGCAGAAAGGATGGGAAAGGACAGGAGCACCGTGGCCAACTTCATCCGTTTACTGAAACTTCCTCCTGATATCCAACTGGCTGTCCGCAGTGGTGAGCTGAGCATGGGACATGCCCGCGCCCTGATCAACGTGGATACGGTGGACAAGCAACTTTATATTTTCAGGGAAATAAAAGAGAAAGGCCTTTCTGTAAGACAGACAGAAGCGCTGGTGCGTAACCTCTACAAACAGGGAGATGCTGTTAAAAAATCTTCAAAAAGCCACCTCCCTCCTGCTTTCCAGCGAATAGAAGATAAATTAGCATCTCATTTCAGTACCCGGGTAAAACTCAGACACAGCCGGAATGGCAGCGGCCAGATCATTATTGATTATTATTCGCAGGATGAACTGAACAAGATCCTCGGGCAAATGGATGCACCGCTTGATTAACCCGTAATATTGAAAGTTGAGCGTTGTTTGTTGAATATTATTATCAATGTTCAATGGCAGTAATGAATGTTCAGCAGCATACAAATGAAGCAAATAATAAATAATTCTTGCATCACCCGTTCAGGCTTACTGCTTTCACTCATTTTATGCAGCCTGCTTTCTTTTTCCCAAAAAAAAGATTCTTCCGCGGTCAAAAAAGATTCGATCCCGGTCCTTACTAATAAAACAAGCACCAATAAGTATGACTCTGTTTTCAAAGCACATAGTCCCCGCGTAGCTGCTATACGTTCCGCCATTTTACCGGGGCTGGGACAGATCTACAATAAAAAATACTGGAAACTGCCGATCATCTATGGGGCATTGGGCACCTGTGCCGGTATCTTCTTTTATAACCTCGGCAATTACAATGCTACCAAATTTGCCTACCGGGTAAAATATAATATGCGGGTCAACCATTCCGACTCGGCCTCCTTTGCAAGTATCAAACCTATTCTGAAGCCGCTGAGCGAATCATCGCTTCGTTTCTACCGTGACCAGTTCAGGCGGGACATAGATTATTCTGCCCTGGTCTTTATCCTGCTCTGGGGGCTCAACGTGGTAGATGCCACTGTGGATGCGCATCTTAAAAGTTTTGATGTAAGCCCCGACCTTAGCCTTCTTATTAAACCAGGGCACAGTGACCTGGCAAACACAAACGGCCTCAGTCTTATTCTCCGGATCGGCAGGTAATAAATCCGTGCCAGCACTTAGCCGGAAGCCTTATTTAATAATTACATTTGCTGCAAGGGCTACCTGCTGCCTGGGGCATTAAATATTCATCATGAGACTTGCATTGATCGGTTATGGGAAAATGGGTAAGGCTATTGAAGAAGTGGCGCTTCAAAGAGGTCACGAGGTTGTTCTTCGCGTTTCAAGGTCCAACCTGCAGGAACTCAACACTGAAAATTTATCTAAAGCAGATGCTGCCATTGAATTTACAAACCCCCACAGTGCAGTTGAGAATGTAAAGAATTGTTTGAATCTTGGCATTCCCGTTATTTGCGGCTCTACGGGCTGGACAGGTAAGCTTGAACAAATGAAACAGTTGTGTGCCGAAAAGAAAGGCGCTTTCATCTATTCCAGTAATTATAGTGTCGGTGTGAATATTTTTTTCGAGATCAATAAAAAACTGGCTATCCTGATGGCCGGCCATAAAGAATACGAAGTAATCCTGGAGGAGACGCATCATACCCAGAAAAAAGATGCTCCAAGTGGCACAGCTATCACGCTGGCCGAACAAATACTCGGCGAAATAAAGCGAAAAAAACAATGGGTTAATGAACTGAGCGAGGATCCCGGAGACCTCGAGATCATCAGCCGGCGTATTGATCCCGCTCCGGGTACGCATCATATCAGGTATTCCTCTGCCATCGATGATATAGAAATTATCCATACAGCTCATAACCGCCAGGGGTTTGCAACCGGCGCCGTGCTGGCTGCTGAATTTATCCGGGGCAAACAAGGTTATTTCACCATGAAAGAAGTACTTCATCTCTGATGATAGCCTATGAAACGTACCTCCCTTTTCATAGCCGTCCTTTTATTCATCACTGTTGCAAAGGCACAGACTAATACAGACAGCCTGCGGGCCATCATCAATTCCAGTCGTCCCTACCAGGAGCAGATCAACGCGGCCATCCGGCTGGTACAGAATCTTGAACTGAAGAATTTTGATTCCGCCATCCTTGAAGGAGACAAAGCCCTGAAGATTGCCCGGAAAAATACCGACTCAGTAAGTGTGGCCGAACTAAAAAGAAGTATTGGAGTAGCCAATTATTTCAAAGGCAGGTATGACATCGCAGCAACTAATTTCTATGAATCCATCGCGATACTTGAAAAGAAAAAAGATAAAAAAAGACTTGCCCCTGTCTATAATGAACTGGCTAAACTCTACCGGAAAACAAGAGCACTGGACCGGGCGCTGGAAAATTATAACAAAGCATCCGCCATCTATTCTGAATTAAAAGATACAAGCGGGATTTCTATGATCCTGAATGAATCCGGCGTGGTCTATGAATATAAAGAAGATTATAGGGAAGCGCTTAACCGCTACACTTCTTCCCTCAAACTCGCCGAAGCAGCGGGAGATTCCTTAAGCGTCTCTTATTCCCTCAGCAATATTGCAGGAGTATATGTTATTGAGAAAAAATACCCGGAAGCGGAAGAGCACCTGTTAAGGGCATTGAATATCCGGCAGATCCTGAAAGATAGCTTTACCATTGCCCTTACTTTTTCCGACCTGGGTGTGGCCATGAACGCCAAGGGTGATTACGCGAAAGCGATCAAATACCTGACGTTGAGTAACCGGGTGGCTGAAAAATTAAAATACCCGGAATTGCAATCGAATAATTACAATGAACTGGCCTCGGTGGCCCAGAAACAGGGAGATTTCCAGAAGGCATTTGATTTCTTCATGAAGAGAACCGCCTTAAGGGACAGCCTGATGGGCCTGGAAAAAACAAAACAGATTGAAGAACTCAATGCGAAATATGAATCGGCCCGTAAAGAGCAGCAGATCCTTCAGCAACAGAACCGTCTTCGTTTCCAGGCCTATTTATTCATCGGAATCGGAGGGCTGATTCTTCTTATTGCACTCCTGGTCCATTCCCAATACCGCCGGTATAAACTTAAAAAAGAAGGACAGATGCAGGCCGAGATCATGAAACAGCAGGGAATTGCAGTAAGGGCTGTAATGGAGGCTGAAGAAAATGAACGGCAACGGATCGCCAAGGACCTGCATGATGGTGTGGGGCAAATGATGAGCGCTGCCAAAATGAACCTTTCAGCTTTTGAATCTGAAGCTATTTTTACCAGCCAGGAACAAAAAGAATCGCTTGAAAAAGTTATTCAACTGGTGGATGAAAGCTGCAGGGAAGTAAGAACTGTTTCACATATCATGATGCCGAATGCGCTGCTGAAAAATAATTTAGGGACCGCGATCCGCGACTTCGTTGACAAACTCAGCAATAAAACCCTTCAGGCACATGTTTCCACGGAAGGCCTTGATGAAAGATTCGATTCAAATGTAGAAACGGTTCTCTACCGGGTGATACAGGAATGTGTGAGCAATGCTATTAAACACGCCGGGGCCACTACCCTGGATATTTCTATTATCCGTGACAGAGATGGGATCAGCGGTACAATCGAGGATAATGGTAAAGGTTTTGATACAGCCGGCAAACTGAATTTCGACGGGATCGGTCTTAAAAACATTACCACCCGTATTGAATACCTCAAGGGTACAGTAGACTTTGATTCAGCCCCCGGGCGAGGCACCGTAATTGCCCTGCACGTGCCCTTATCCTGACATTCAGGCTCTCGGCTCTAGGCTTTAGGTTCTAGGTTCTAGGCTTTAGGCTTAGGCTCCTTTAACAAATCCCCAACTGTAAACCCCCGGCCAGCCGCATCTCTATTCTACCAAAATAATTTATATGTATACAACCAAAACCCATTTTGAGGTATCTTCCCCATCACAACCTCAAATGAAAAAAATCACCCTCGCTCTTGTAGATGACCATCAAATTGTGATCGACGGACTTACCTCCCTCCTGAAAGGTCATGATAAATTCAAGTTCGCGTTTGCTACTACGGATTCGGGTGAAGTGCTGGATAGAATTGCCCAGACACCTATCGATGTTCTACTGACCGATGTCATGATGCCAAAATTACCGGGTAACCAGCTGGCCAAACAGGTAAAGGAAAAATATCCCGGGGTAAAAATCCTGGCTCTTTCTATGAGCGGCCAGGGCGACCTGGTTAGCGAAATGATCGAAGATGCCGATATTTCCGGGTATGTATTAAAGAACATTGGCAAACAGGAATTGGTAAGAGCCCTGGAGAAAATTGCTGCGGGAGGTATCTATTTCAGTGAAGAAGTAATCGATGAATTACAACGCAGCAGCCAGCGCAAAAAACAAAAAGAAGAAGCGCATCTTACCAGCCGGGAAATAGAGATCATCCGGCTGATAGAGAAAGAATATAATAACAAACTGATCGCAGAGACCTTATATATCTCCGAACGGACCGTAGAAACACACCGGAAGAATATATTCCGCAAAACCAATACAAGTTCCGTCATCGGGCTCGTGAAATATGCGTATGAACATAAATTGATTTAATACCTGTTCAGGGTACTATAAAGATAAAGCCCCGGAATATTCCGGGGCTTTATCTTTTTCACTGATCATCGAAAATTTATTCCTGAATCTTTGCTACTACATCGTCCGTTTTTACTTTATAGACATCCAAAACTTCTTTACCATCAACATCCATCCAGACCGTTCTTGTAACATCATTCTCCATTAACCGCAACTGGTAAACTTCTGTATTGTTTGCTGCTTTGATCTTTGTAATGCCATATACAACCGGTCCATACGCATTGATCGCTGTAGCGATAACTGCTTCGGGTACATTATTCTGGGTAACCGGGAGAGATGCCCTGTAATCAACACCATTCGCATCATAGTAATCATAATTAATCTTGTTATCCACTTTGTAGCTGGCTCTCCAATATCCCTGTACAGGGTCCCAGGAGATAACAGTGATACCGGGGTTATTTACTTGAAAATCTGCTTTTATAAATGAGGGAACCGTAGTACCCAATAAAACGGGGTTGCTTTTCCGTGTAACAAGCACCTCCTGTGCTTTCACTGACCAGGCTGTTGCTACTAACAGCATTAAAAAAATAGTCTTTTTCATAATTCATTTTTTAGAAAAGTAAAAAAATCTAGCCTTGAGAGTAATAAGACAAGGATTATGCCTGTGATAGGTTTATTATTAAATGCGTATCCTTTTTCTCAGTAAGAGCAAATACCGCTTAACTGATTGGGTTAAAAATTCCTCATTGTCCAGATAAGGTCATATAAAGGGATTGTTGGCTATCCCTGTTTCCCACCTGACACCACAAATTGCCCAATTATATAGTTCATGAATCGCTGAGATTACCGCTGTTCCGGAAAGAACAGGTCTGCGGATAGCCGGGAAAGAGTATATAACTATAAGGAAGGGAAATAAAAAACCATCCGCACTGGTTTGACCCGGTATAACGAATGGTTCCGTGGAAGTGTGCTCTTGTATCTTTTAGATCCTGAAGTGAGCAAATGCCTTGTTGGCCTCTGCCATACGATGGGTATCTTCTTTCTTTTTAAAGGCTGCGCCTTCACCTTTGCTGGCTGCTACAATCTCTCCGGCTAATTTATCCGCCATGCTGCGACCATTCCTGTCACGGCTGTAACGGATCAGCCATTTGATGCTCAGAGAAATCTTCCTGTCAGGGCGAACCTCTGCAGGGATCTGGAAGGTGGCGCCACCTATACGGCGACTGCGAACTTCCACAGCAGGTGTAACATTCACCAGTGCTCTTTTCCAAACTTCATAGCCTTCTTCGCTGGTTTGCTTGGCTACTTTGTCCAATGCATCATAGAAAATATTAAACGCCCCGCTTTTCTTTCCTTCCCACATCAGGTTGTTCACAAAACGGGTTACCAGTTTATCGTTGAACCTGGGATCTGGCGCTAAAGGGAGTTTCTTTGCTTGTGCTTTCCGCATGACTTATAAATTACGTTGTCTGTTTTATTTTATTTTCCTTATCCCCTTTTAGGGGATAGGGGTTACTTTTTTGCTTTTTCTTTCTTGGTTCCGTATTTAGAACGGCTCTTCTTACGGTCTTTTACACCGGCAGTATCCAGTGAACCACGTACGATGTGGTAACGAACACCTGGCAGGTCTTTTACCCTTCCACCGCGGATCAACACGATAGAGTGCTCCTGCAGGTTATGGCCTTCCCCGGGAATATAGGCAATCACCTCTATTTTATTTGTCAAACGAACTTTGGCAACTTTACGAAGCGCAGAGTTTGGTTTTTTAGGGGTGGTTGTATACACCCTTGTACATACACCGCGACGTTGAGGACATTGATCCAAAGCCCTTGATTTACTCTTGGCCCTGATAATTTGTCTTCCCTTTCTTACTAATTGTTGAATTGTAGGCATTCTTGACCCTTGTTTTTGGGACGGCAAAGGTAGGGAAACAGATGATAATTTTAAAGCGGGAGAAGGATAATTTTTAAAACCACAGGGTTTTCCACATTCAGACGGGTTATACCGGGGAATTTTGAGCAAAAATGGGTGTAAAAGAGTGAATTATAGCGAATCAAGATGAATAGTCCGCCAGGATCTATCAGGTCTCTCTCTTATTTAAACCTTTTGCATCCAGTTGTATTTATCCTCTCTCCGGCCTTCCCGGATATCGGTCAACCATTTCTTGATGGTGGGAGCTGTTTTCCAGTTTTCCACATCGAATTCCATCACATAATCCTTGTAGCGAAGTTCTTTGATCATGGAGATTGTAGCGGCAGTACCAGTTCCGAAGACCTCGTACAAGATGCCGGCTTTATGAGCATCAATGATATCATCCATACTAAGATCCCTTTCTTCCACCGCGAAACCCATTTCCTTTAACAGGGTAATGGCGCTTTGACGGGTAACTCCGTCCAGGATTGTACCCTGTTCAAGGCCCGGTGTGATCGCTGTATTACCTATAATAAAAAAAACGTTCATGGTCCCGCACTCCTGCACATACTTATGTTCATGCGCATCCGTCCATAATACCTGGTCATACCCTTTTTTCCTGGCTTCCGCTGTAGCATACATAGCAGCCCCGTAATTACCGGCTGCTTTTGCATAACCGACACCGCCGGGAGCAGCACGAACATATTTTTCTTCCACGTAGATCCGCATAGGTGTGCTGTAATAAGGACCTGTGGGACTTAAGATGATCATGAATTTATAAGACTCAGACGGACGAACTCCGATCAACTCATCAGAAGAGAACATAAAAGGCCGGATATACAAAGAGTGATCATGTTTAGAAGGAATCCAGTTCTTGTCCAGTCCGATCAGCTGCCGCATCCCTTCCAGGAATAATTCTTCTGGGACAGCGGGCATCTGCATCCGCTCAGCGGAAATATTGAACCGCTTGTAATTATCCTGTGGTCTGAAAATATAAGCATTGCCGTTGCTATCCTTGTAGGCTTTGATCCCTTCAAAAATGGCCTGTCCATAATGTAATGCGGCAAGAGAAGGGCTTAACAACAGCGGTTGGTAAGGTTTGATCTCGACATTCTTCCATTCCCCGTTCTCGTAATCAGCTTCCAGCATATGGTCGGTGAAATAGCGGCCAAACGGCATGTTTTCAAGATTGAGGTCCTGTAACTTGCTCCGCTCCGCTTTTCTTATTGAAATATCCATAGCTGCGATCATAAAAGTTTATTTTTGAAAGGTCAAAGAAACGAAAAAAACTAACACCCATTCGTATAAATTACCAACCCTTTTATGGATTTGAACCATATCGAATTACCGGCATCCGTCATAGCAGATCTGTACCGGGATTCTCTTATTGAGGTCAATGAAAAACCTGCAAATGACAAGCCAGTAAAAGAGCAGGTGGTTACCGGAATTGTTGAAACGGAAGCGGTTGAAAACACTTCCACCTGGAAATGGCTCGGGAATAATGGCAGGCATATACTGGTCATCGTGAACAATGAAGAATCAGCCGGTTTACCGGATAAGGACCTGGCCTTTCTTACCGAAATACTGGGTGCCTGCAAACTAAACCTTGCGGATGTAGCTATTGTCAATCTTCATAATCATCCCGGGACCACCTATAAAGATTTAACGGCTTTCTTTAAAAGCAGGATCGTTTTATTGTTTGCTGTCGAGCCTGCTGACTTTGGTTTGCCAATGAGTTTCCCGGCATACCAGATACAGGCATTTGCCAATAATTCTTTTTTATTCTCGCCTTCTTTAAAAGAACTGGGGAATGACCGCGTGGAGAAAAGCAAATTATGGGTATGCCTGAAACGACTTTTTAATTTATAACCTCATGAGCGGCTCCTATGAAACTGATCTTCGCCACCAATAACCAGCACAAAGTAGATGAGATCCGTTCCGTTATCGGGAATGACCCCTTTATCCTTACCCTGCAGGAGGCAGGGATCAATATTGATATTCCAGAGCCTTATGCTACACTGGAAGAAAATGCCTCGGTCAAATCCAGGACGATCTATGAAATGACGGGAATCGATTGCTTTAGCGAGGATACAGGCCTCGAAGTAACAGCCCTTGACGGAGCTCCGGGAGTAAAAAGTGCCCGTTATGCAGGTGAGCACCGATCATTTGATGCAAACATTGAAAAGCTTTTGACTAATTTGGCAGGGAAACCCGACCGGGCAGGCCGCTTCAGGACCGTTATTTCCTTGTTAATAGGAGGACAGGAAACGCTTTTCGAAGGGATCTGTGAAGGGCAGATTATTGACCAGAAAAGAGGAAACAAGGGTTTTGGGTACGATCCCGTGTTTATTCCGGCTGGATCTGACAAAACCTTTGGGGAGATGGAGATAGACGAAAAGAACCGTTTCAGCCACCGGAAGAAGGCTACCGAAAAGCTGGTAGCATTTTTGACTAACCTATCATCAAATCACTGATATTGACACCCGAACGCAACCAAAATATTACCGATAGCGACTTAATTGTTGGATGCATGCAGGGCAACCGAAGGATGCAGGAAGAACTGTATCGAAGGTTTTCCCCCCGGATGTATGCTGTCTGCCTGCGTTATGCCGGGAATGCCGAAGAAGCTGAAGATATATTGCAGGAAGGCTTTATCAAGATCTTTAAAAAACTGGATAGTTTCCGGAGCGAAGGATCGTTCGAAGGCTGGGTACGCAGGATATTTGTGAATACGGCCATTGAACATTTTCGCCGCAAAAGATACCTGATGCCGGTGACAGAAAAAGAAGAAAATACCATCGAAGGGAAATATACTTCTGTCCTCGACGAACTAGCTGAAAAGGACATCCTGGCATTGGTACAGGACCTATCCCCTGGTTACCGAACCGTTTTTAATATGTACGTGGTAGAAGGATATACGCATAAGGAAATTGCAGACATGCTGGGTATCAGTGAAGGCACAAGCAAATCGCAATTATCCAGGGCTAAAGTGATTCTGCAGGATATGGTGAGAACGTTTATTGATAAGCAGCGTGGTAAAAGAACAAACTTATGAGCAGCGGATTGCAACAAAAGATGTACAACTTCGAAGTGACCCCACCCGCGGGGGCCTGGGAAAAGATTGCCGCTGAACTGGACGAATCAGAACTTTCCCGACAATACCCTTCCCGTCTTCATGATATCGAGATAACACCTCCCGCCTATGCCTGGCAGGAAATTGCAGCTGCGCTTGATGAACCTGTAACAGCACAGGGATATGCAGGCAAACTGTCCGCTATGGAAGTGCTCCCTCCGCCATTTGTCTGGGAAAAAATAAAAACTTCGCTGGATACTGAACAGGAAGCTAAAATTTCGGAAAGAAGAATTTCCCCCTGGTTGAAATATGCTGCCGCTGCTATCCTTACGGGCGTTCTTGCCTGGGGTGGTATCCGTCTTTTCGATAACCGGGCAAAAAATACGGGACTGGCCAGTAAAGTACAGGCTGATCCTTCCCGGATAAATCAACCCTTAAATCAGGAAAAAGCGATCAACATCCCTGATAAAAATATTGCGGTAACAGATATTACCGCCTCCATGGACGAGGCAAGGAATGATGCGGCTTTAGAAGCCAGTAAGAAAACCGTTGCCAAACTTGGCACACGTCATGAAAGCAAAATAAAGAATGCCGCTGCTTTTTATTTTAACGCTCCTGAAGAAGATGAATATCATCCGGGCACAAGAGGGCTGGACATTGAAGCTATCATGCCTGCGGCAGATATAACCAGCCGTTATATCTTATTGATGACCCCGGACGGGAATATTATCCGCATGTCAAAAAAACTCAGTGACCTCGTCTGCTGTGTTTCGGGAGAAGAGCAGGATAAAAATTGCGCAGACCAGATGAAGCGATGGAGAGAAAAGATAGCCAATCCTTCCGGCACTCATTCTTCGGGCAACTTCATGGATATACTCAGCATGGTCAATTCCCTGCAGGATAACTAATTTGTTCAGCTTGTTTCCCTAATTTTATTGCAAACACTTTTGCATGGCAAGGATAAAAATTGAGTTGCCTGGGCCCTTTTATTTCTCCTGTATCATTCCTGTTCGTATTACCGATATTAATTATGGAGGGCATGTTGGTAATGACACTGTACTTTCTGTTATTCATGAAGCAAGGATGCAGTTCTTCCGCAATTTAGGCTATACGGAGATGAATTTTGCCGGTACGGGGATGCTAATGGCTGATGTGGCCATTGAATTTAAAAAAGAATTATTTTATGGTGATGCAGTAAGAGTATCTGTAAAAGCAGGTGAACTATCAAAAATCGGGTTTGACTTGTTTTACAAACTGGAAGTAACCCGGGAAGCATCCGGCGACCAACAAATAGTAGCAGCTGCTGCAAAAACCGGGATGATCTGTTATAACTATGAGAGAAAAAAGATTGTATCTGTTCCGGATGCAGCGAGGGAGAAACTAACCACTGCCCGTTGACGATGGCCTATTGATTCCATATACGCCAGCTTTCTTCAGCCTGGAGAATAAGCATCTCTTCCCCATTTTTTATTACCGCACCTCTTTCTTCTCCTTTTACCAGGAATAATGTTTTAGCCGGGTTATAAACAAGATCATAAAGTAAATGCTTGTCAGAAACCGATCCGTACGGGATCGCAGGGCAGCTGTTTTCGCCGGGATATTGCCCCAGTGGCGTTGTATTAATAATCAGTGTGTGCTCTTTCATGATTTTACCGGTGATAGCAGAATAGCCCAGGATGGGCCCTTCCGGGGTCCTGCTCACAATGGTAAAATCAATTCCAAATTTTCTCAATACGAATGCGACGGCAAGCGTGGCACCGCCATTACCAAGTATCAATGCTTTTTTGTGATGCGCCCTCAGCAAAGGTTTCAGGCTAATTTCAAACCCCGTGATATCCGTATTGTAGCCGGTAAGTTTTCCCCCGTTTATGTTTACACAATTACAGGCATCAAGGCCATCCGGGACCCGGCTTTCATCCAGGAACCGCATCACCTGTTTCTTGTAAGGCACGGTTATATTGAACCCTTCCAGTCCAGGCTGATCCCGTAATAAAAAGGACAATTCATCGATGGTTCTGAGGGGAAATAATTCGTAACTGCATTCAGTTATATCTTCCTTTTCAAACTTCGCTGTAAAATATTTTGCAGAGAATGAATGGGACAAAGGATAACCAATGAGTCCGAACAGCCGCATCAGGCTTCTTTTTTATCAAGGTATAAACTGAAGGTATCTCCACGCAGGCCGATCCGCATAGCTTCCAGCGGAATCACTTCTGAAGGAGCAATATTTCCAAGGTTGGCATTACAACCTACCAGTTCAATAAAATAAAGTTGCTGTGCTTTCTGGGGTGCTTCCCAGATGATCTTTTCAGCTGCTATCTGTGTCAGTATTTCCTGCACCAGTCCTTCCCTTACCTCACCGCTTCCCCGGTAAATACCTACATTACCCGCTTCTCTTGCTTCTGCGATCACGTAAGTTGAGCCGGCCTCAAGTTCGGCCTTCATTAATTCGATCCATTTATAAGGAGGAATGATATGTGCCGCATCCTTACTCCCCACTTCGCTCAGCACTGTTCCATGTTTTGTAAGCTTTTCAATATACCCGCATTTTTCAGCATGGGGTATTGTTATGGAACCATCACTTACTTCCATATAGCTGATACCAAAATCACGGCAAACATTTATATAATCATCAAACTGGTTACGGATCAGGAACGCTTCAAACAAAGTCCCGCCAAAATACACCGGGATATCGTAAGAACGGTATACTTCCAGTTTCTCCTTCAGGTTTGGTGTAACGAACGAGGTGCCGAAACCCAGTTTTACAATATCCACATGCGGGTGAGAGGCACTCATGAAATTCCTGGCTTCTTCCACGCTCAGTCCTTTGTCCATCACCATGGTAAGACCTGACTGGCGGGGTTTGAGTTTCCTTTCGGGAATTTGTGACAACTTAAAATTCATGCGTAGGGGGTTTGATTCAATGATGTCTTAAGATGGCCGCAAAAATAGGGAAGAATCAGCAGAGTATGGCTGAACAGTACCTGGTTTATAAGTCTACCGTTTAAATAGACTTATTTCGTTTGAAACGGGCCAGTATATCCACCACCAGCTGGTTTTGTAATATCGCGGGGTTGAGTTCCACGAATTTCTTCAATAGCTTGGGAGCCGCCCCCATCGCTTCTTCCAGTTGAAGTATCGCTTCTTTTGATTTACCCAACGCAAACAAAACAGATGCTTTATAGAAAAGAAATAAAGGCTTATGACCAGTTCCCTTGAGCGCGGTTTCGGTCTGCTCCAGGGCTTCATCAAAATATTCGGCCTTATACAGGCAACGGATCAGTGCTTCCCAGCCACCGGAATTCCGGGGTCGCAAAGCGACGACCTGGGAGAAGTACTGGACAGCCTCTTTGAATAACCCCAGCTGGATTTTACATTCCCCCATCAAGAGGTTATACTCTGATTGCTTGCGATGGATTTTTAACGCCGTATCCAGTTGCCGTATACAACTCTCCCACTGGCCTTCGTTGAAATAAGTACAGGCGATCTTATAAAATAGTTTACTGTCATCCTGGCGCAAATGAGATGCTTTCCGGTAATAGAACCTTGCCTGGGCAAAATTCTTTAACCGGTCATAACAATGGCCAATTGCTTCAAAGATGACGTCCTCGGGTTTAGCCAGTTCATTTACTTTTTCCAATGCTTCGATCGCTTCTTTGTATTTTCTTAACCGGATATAAGCGTCACCCATATTACGGTAAGCATAATCAAATTTTTCATCGATGGTGATGGCATACTGGTAAGCATCAATGGATTTTTCGTAAAGTTTCAGTCCCTGGTAAGCTGCCGCAAGGTTGAACCAGGCCAGTTCATTGTAAGGATATTCATCAATAATCTGCTGGTGCAGGCGGATGCTTTCTTCATTACGACCGGTAAAATCGGTCCAGAAACAAATCTTATAAAGCGCCTCTTCGTTATTGGGTTCATCTTCCAGCACCATTTTCAGGCAATCAAATACCTTATCAAAATCCTCGTAATCATCGTACACATCGGCGAGTTCAAAAAGCAATTCTATCTTTTCTTCCCCGTCAAAAAGTGAAAGTGCTTCTTCAAGCAACACTACAGCTTTCTCCTGCTGGTCCAGGGCCAGGTAAGCATCGGTCTTTAGGATGTATAAATTGATATCTCCGCCATCCAGCAGGGAAGCCTGTTCCAAAATGTCAAGCGCATCCTGGTACCGGCGCTGGGCCAGTAGGATATCAGCCTTTTTGATAAGGAGCATGGCAGAATAAGGGTACTGTTCGCTGGCGAGATCGGCAGCTTCCATTGCCCTTGGGAGGTCTTCTTTTTCCTGGTAATAATCTATGATCTTTTCAAAAGCGTCTTCTTCGATAAAGGAGTGGCGGTGGCCATTTTTGAGGTTTTCGAATTGTTTAAGCAGTTCCCGAAGTTGTTCCCGGTCTTCCCGGTAAGGATTGTTTTCTTTCATCTAATCCGGACTTTTGGTGAGCAAAACTGTTAAAGAGCCAGTCAGACAGCAAATCCCTTTGCCCCCTGAATTTGTTATTATCAACAAGTTAAATCAAAAAAAATGGCTCCCAGGGCCTTTTCTTTTCCCCATATGTGCAAAATAGATATAATTTAAAGCAACCTGACATAACAAATGAGCATCTTTTGACGTTAAGGAACTATTAAAGTTCTTGATAAACGGTTTGTTTTATATTCCCTTTTGTCTTTATTTTTGTAAGCAATGAACCACCCCAAGCTGACTATACTGTTGAAATTGATTGGCAGGAAACTGGCAATCATACTCTTCCTGGCTGTTTCAGCTGCCGGTGCATTTGCCACATTGGGAGATGGAAGGAAAAAAGCAGGTTCATCAAAAGCTTCCCTTCTCTCTTACAAGCCACAGGCTAAACCCGGCTCCTTTACACTTCGTTCCGGTTATCTCTACCGGGGGAATGAGGTGATCAATACCAACGAGAAAAGATATATCCGTCTCAATACTACTGTTACTATGCAAAAGGGTAACACTACTTATATCGTGCCCCTCAAAAAGAAAGTGATCCTGTCGAATATCAAGATCGACATCGGTAACAGGCAACTGAAAAGGAATTAATTCCCATTTCCCTTACTCTCTTCATAAGTCATTACACGGTAACCAGATTTTGGCAGGTCAAATTTTGACTGTGCTACCGGGTTGAAATTAATCGTCGAAACCGTGTAGGTAACCATCATTTTACCAAGCGTAGCTTCGTATTGCATGGCCAGCCCCGGAAGGTTCTTATTTAAATATTGAAAATCCTTGTTCATAGGCACCAGTTCTTTTGTAAAGTATACATTAAAGGTGCTGCTGTCCGCCATTCGCCCGATCGCTTTCTGGCAGTTATAACCGGCGATCGTTTTATATTCATTCACGTAGATGAAACTAACCCCCTCGTATTTCCTGTTTGACTGTCTCCAGTTTTCCGGGGTCATTTTAATCATATATTTCTGCTCTCCATAATCCTTTAGAATGTTGACAAACCCAGTTTTGCCATCAACGATCGTTGACTGTGTACCAAGCGAACTCACCATTTCTGAACGGCTGGAATTCCCTTTAAGGTATATCACGCTGGTAGCACCGTCCAGCAGGTCTGCACCCTGGGGTGTTTTATTGCTGGTATTAATAATGATGTCGTAAGTAATAGTTGCTTCAGTCAGCCTTCGCTGTGCCATTGCCTGTCCGGCAGAAAGGATGATAGTAAGCAGGGTCAATATGTAGTAGATCTTTTTCATTCTGATTTTTCCTTGTGTAACATGTAAAAGACGTGCCAATTTAGCCAATAAGTTGCGTAACTAAAAAAACCGGGTGGCGAGAGGCCAAACCCGGTTGTTATTATGAGTTATTTAACGAATCAGCGCTTGCTCCTTTGCTGCGCATCCTTCATTTTTTTCTGCTGGTCCTGCATTTGTTCCATGCGTTCCTGCCACTTCGATTTGGTCTTTGGCTTCTTCCTGTTTACCTCCATTTTTGCCAGTATTTTATCGTGATCAATGATATAGGTCTGGATAATAAACTGTAGGGCCAGGGTAATAATATTGGAAACCGTATAATACCAGGTTAGTGCCGAAGGAAGGCGGTTAAAGAAGAATAACAGGAATACGGGGAAAATATAAGGCATGTACTTCATCACCGGGTTGCTCTGGTCCGCTGTCATGCTCATACTATAAAGCGAGATCAGGAAACTGGTAACAACGGCAGCAACATTGAAAAGACTCAGGTGATCTCCCAACAAAGGAATATGCATTCCGAATTTTATAGGGGCATCAAAGGCCGAAAGATCGTGTGACCACAGGAAACTTGCTCCGCGGAGTGCAATGTCTGAGTTGAACAGGCTGAAAAGGGCAAAGAAGATAGGTATCTGCAATAAGGCCGGTAAACAACCCCCGAGCGGATTCACCCCGGCTTCCCTGAATATCTTCATCTGCTCCATACTGATTGCCTGCCTGTCATCTCCATATTTCTCTTTCAATTTGGCAATTTCCGGGCGAAGCACTTTCATTTTAGCACCGCTCAGGTAGCTTTTATACAATAAAGGGGATGTGATAAGCTTGATAAAGATGGTAAGCAAGGCAATGGCAAGCCCCATACTCCCGGCAATACTTTTGAGGAAATCGAAGATCGGTATGATCACGAACTTGTTGATGGGGCGGACAAATGAATACATTCCCTGGCCCAGGTTCAGCATCTTACCAAATTTCATGTCATACTTCGTGAGAATATGATAAGCAGAAGGTCCATAGTAAATACTAAGCGGAACAACAGAGGGATTGCCAGCGGGGACTTTCAATTTCATGATAGCAGTCGAACGCACAATGGTCTTTGCGCTGTCTGGTGGAATGTTCCATTCAATACCACCGGAAGTAAAAGAATTCTTAGCTACGAGTGCGGAAAAGAAAAACCGCTGCCTGACCCCGATCCAGTTAACGGACGCGTCAAAATTCTTACTGCTTTTACGGCCGATCGTATGGTAATCAAAACTCCCGTCTTTAATATATCCTACCTGTGTATTCTGTTTTTCATACGAAACATCTGATTCCTGCTGGACAGCAGCATATTGCCAGGTGAGGTTCATGTCGCCTCCCATCAAAAGTTTATCAGCCCTTCCCATTTTTACATTGAAGTCCATCATATAATCGTTGGGCTTCAGCGTATACTCATGGGTAATATATTCACCGCTGCTGTCGGATGAGCTTAACGTAAAAGAGACGAACTTGACCCCATCCTTTGAAGAAGAATCGATCCTGGAAAAAAAGAGGTCGCTTGTCTGGGCACTCCCCTGGTTGGCGCCTTTGCTTGTATTGATCGCGTAACTGATCTTATCAAAATCGGTGGCTGCCAGTTTGACGACATTACTGTCCTGTCCTTTATAGTTTTTTAATTCGACTTTTTTAGGCTGTCCCCCTTTCGTAGTAAACGTCACTTTGATCAGCTCATTCTGGATCGTTACCAGTTGTTCGGTTGCGGATACCGTATCATGGAAGATACCGGTCATGTCTTTTTTCGTAACCGAATCCCTGATCCTGTTCAATGAATCCTGGACCGGCTTATTGACAAGGGCTACGGAATCCAGGACCGCCTTTTCTTTTGCCTGCTCTTCCAGTTTTTGCTTGCGGACTGCGGACTGTCCTTTATTGGTATAATAGAAGTACCCGAAGAACAAGAGTGCCAGTATCACAAAACCCAGGACGGTATTACGATCAAACTTCATTCGTTATTTTTTTGGAGGGGGCAAAGATAGCAGGTTTCTGGTTGCTGGGTACTTGTTTCTGGTTGCTGGTCGCTGGTTACCGGTACCCAATGTTTACCCGCCGCATATTAACCGAAAAACGCCAGTGCAGGAGAAAACTAACAACCCCCAATAAGTTCCCGGTAAGCACCTAGATCATCTCACTTTGTAGAAGAGGATTTTTGACTTCTGTTTTTTTATCCGAATAAGCCTTGGCAGCCTTAATAAAATGAACAAAGACCGGTTGGGGATTTTCCACTGTACTTTTTAATTCAGGGTGATACTGAACACCGATAAAGAATGGATGACCGGTGAGTTCAATTATTTCGATAAGATCGGTACCGGGATTCTTGCCGCTCGCTTTCATACCGGCCTTCTCAAACTGTTCAAGGTATTTATTATTGAATTCCCAGCGGTGACGATGCCGCTCACTGATAGAGGGTTTACCATAAATCTCATAAGCCAGTGACCCTTCTTTGAGGTCACAGGGATAAGCGCCCAACCGCATCGTTCCACCTTTGGCTGTTACTTTTTTCTGTTCTTCCATCAGGTCGATCACGGGTTCTTTGGTTTGAGGATCCATCTCGGTGGAATGAGCGTCTTTTAATCCCAGTACATTCCTTGCAAATTCAATTGCGGCCATTTGCATACCCAGGCAGATCCCAAAGAAAGGAAGCCCATTTTCCCTCGCATATTTCACCGCCACTATTTTGCCCTCCACTCCCCGGTGTCCAAAACCGGGAGCTACGAGAAGGCCATCGAGACCGGCCATTTTCTCTGCCACATTATCATCTGTGATAAACTCGCTATGAATATTGATTACCTGGACCTGGCATTCATTCATGGCGCCTGCATGAATAAAAGATTCAAGGATCGATTTGTAAGCGTCCTGCAACTCAAGGTATTTTCCTATAAGACCGATCGTGACCTTGGACTTTGGATATTTTAATTTATCAAGAAATTCTTTCCATTTTGATAATTCCGGCTCGTTCAGATTCACAATATTGAGCTTCTTCATGCAAATGATGTCCAGCTTTTCACGCATCATCAGCAAAGGCACTTCGTAAATGGTAGGCGCATCGGCTGCTTCGATCACGGCTTCCTGTTTTACATTACAGAACAAGGCAATCTTCCGCCGCAGTTCGGGCATCAGGGGTCTTTCTGTACGGCAAACGAGGATGTCAGGGTGAACACCTTCCTGGCTGAGCATTTTTACACTGTGCTGGGTAGGTTTGGTCTTTAATTCTTTGGCTGCTTTCAGGTAGGGGATCAGGGTAAGATGAACAACCACCGTATCTTCTTCCGGGAGTTCCCATTGCAACTGGCGAACGGCTTCCACGAATGGCAAACTTTCAATATCACCTACCGTGCCTCCTATTTCCGTAATGACAATATCATAATCGGCATTTTGACCAAGCTGGAGCATTCTTCTTTTAATCTCGTCGGTAATATGCGGCACCACCTGGACTGTCTTTCCGAGGTAAGCACCTTCCCTTTCCTTATTGATAACGGTCTGGTAGATCCTGCCTGTCGTTACATTATTGGCCTGGGAAGTAAATATATTCAGGAATCTTTCGTAGTGACCAAGATCAAGGTCCGTTTCAGCCCCGTCTTCGGTCACATAACATTCACCATGTTCGTAAGGATTCATGGTACCGGGATCAATATTGATATAAGGGTCGAATTTCTGGATCGTCACTCTCAGGCCTCTTGCCTGTAATAATTTTGCCAGGGAAGCGGCAACAATGCCCTTTCCTAAAGAAGAAGTAACCCCACCGGTAACAAAAATGAACTTAGCCATACAAATGGTTATTTGTTTGATTCAATAACTATAAAATGATCTGATGAAAAACCCAGCCAAAATTTGACCAGCGGAATAATGTAAGGGAGAATTTCCGGGAGGTCATGTAAAGTTAAACGAAATTTCCGGGTCATTAAAATTTCATATCCACAGTCAATAAAATTAAGCGTGGAAAAAGGACAGAACCCTTGCCTGGACTGCTGTTCCCCGAAGATTAATCTTTCGAAATTTTCTTATAGCTGGTCATAATACCTTTGATCAGCGAAGAGCTGAATCCCTGGTGTTCCATTTCATTTAACCCGGCGATCGTACACCCTTTTGGAGTGGTCACTTTATCGATCTCCTGTTCAGGATGTGTTCCCTTTTGTAGTAATAATTCGGCGGCACCTTTTACAGTTTGTGCCGCAATAAGGGAAGCTGTCAGGGCATCAAACCCGATCTCGATACCTCCCTGGATACTGGCACGGATATAACGCATGGCATAAGCAGTACCGCATGCTCCTAAAATAGTAGCAGCTTCCATCAGTTTTTCATCGATGGTAACTACTTTCCCTAACGTACTAAAAAGCTCCCGGACATAATTGGTATCCGCAGCAGCAGCCTGCTCACTACAGATACAGGTCATGCTTTCCCGGATAGCGATCGCCGTATTCGGCATCGCCCTGAAAACCGGTAATTTCTTTTTAATGATCGACCCGATATCGCTGATCGTAACACCCGTTACCACCGATATCAGTAATTTGGTTCCATTTAGTTCTTTCCGGATCCCTTCCAGTACCTCCTTCACCTGGAAAGGTTTAACTGCGAGCAGGATCACTTCCGCTTTTTTCGCCGCCATCGCATTATCAGTCGACACTTCGATCCCCTTTGCTTTCAATGACAGGATCGTTGTTAAGTTTCGTTTTGTTACCGTGATCTCTGAAGGCTTGCTGAATTTGCTTTTTAATAATCCTTCTGCAATTGCGGAACCCAGGTTCCCACCCCCGATGATGGCGATCTTCTTGCCCATACAACTTATTTTGGTAAAGATAGAGAACGAAGCTTTACCCGCGTCTGTTGAACTTTCAACCCCTGATCATCGTGTTTCGTTGGACAAGATCACAAAAAAAATATTTATCCTACAATCTGTGAACAGTTGTTTACCGTATCTGTTGCATATTCAACTAAACCAAAAAATATTTTATGCAAAAGAAGAGCTTCAGCCTGCTGTTAGCAGCAGCGTTTACAACTGCAACATTTGTTGCCTGTAACAATGATTCAAAGACAACGAAAGAAACAACGATGGAAGACACGGCTAAGATGGAGCCGATGAAGCCTGCTGAAGAACAAGGCGTGATGGTGGGTGGTGCCAATATGGTTCCTTCCAAAGACATCGTGGACAATGCAGCTAATTCTGCTGATCACACAACCCTTGTAGCAGCAGTAAAAGCAGCCGGGCTTGTAGAAACATTAAAAAGTGCAGGGCCTTTTACTGTGTTTGCACCGACCAATGAGGCATTTGCCAAATTACCTGCAGGCACAGTAGATAATCTTCTGAAACCCGAAAACAAAGCAATGCTTTCCGGTATCCTTACCTACCATGTAGTAGCGGGTGGTATGAAATCAATGGACCTGAAAGACGGGCAGAAATTAAAGACTGTACAGGGAGAAGAATTAACGATCGGTTATAAAGATGGTAAATGGACTGTTACCGGTGCGAAAGGCGGCATTGCCAATATCACGATCGCCGACGTGGTATCAAGCAATGGTGTTACCTATGTGATCGATGCCGTACTGATGCCAAAGAAATAATACCCTTTTTACGATTGCGAATATTTCAGCAAAGGAGCAGCGATAGTTGCTCCTTTTGTTTTTAATAAAAAGCTTTTTTCAGCAGGTAGTTCTTTACATAGTCTCCCACCCCTTCTTCAAGCGAATGAAATGGTTCATGAAAACCTGCAGATGATAGTTTATTCATATCGGCTTCGGTGAAATACTGGTACCTCTCCCGGATATCTTCGGGCATATCGATGTATTCAATAACGGGCGCTTTTCCTATCCCTGCAAAAGTGGCATTTGCCAGGTCTTCAAAAGTCCTTGCTTTCCCGGTCCCCAGGTTATACAAGCCCGAAGGAATGGTATGTTGCAAAAGCCAGTAACAAACAGCCGCCACATCCTCAACGTAAATAAAATCACGCAGTTGCTGACCGTCCTCGAATCCAGGTTTATGTGACCGGAACAATTTCACTTTACCTGTTGTCCTGACCTGGTTGAAAGAATGAAAGATCACGCTGGCCATCCTTCCTTTATGATATTCATTAGGCCCGTACACATTAAAAAATTTCAATCCTGCCCAGGAAGGAGGATGACCGGGTTGCCGGAGCACCCATTTATCAAACTCGTTCTTTGAAATGCCGTAGGGATTCAACGGCTGCAATTGTTCTACGATATCGTGGTCGTCTTTATAGCCCAGTTCCCCGCTTCCATAGGTGGCGGCGGAAGATGCATAGACCAGGGGAATGCTTTTTGCAGTACAGTACTCCCATATTTTTTTTGAATAAGCAACATTAAGTTTCTCATGAACAGCGTAATCGAATTCGGTGGTATCGGTTCTTGCCCCGAGGTGAAAAACAAAATCAATGGAAGGATCATTAGTTTCCAGCCAGGTAAACAGTTCCTCCCTTTCTATTTTTTCCGTGAATTGCTTTGAATCAAAATTGAACCATTTATCTTCCTCGCTGAAATCATCCGCAATGATGATATCAGTATAGCCTTTTTTATTCAGGTAACCCAGCAGGTAACTCCCGATAAAACCGGCCGCTCCTGTTAATAATATCTTTTTATCTTTTTCCATTAAATTGAACTTAAAGCCGCACCTGCCTCTTCTTTTGAAAGATAATTCTCGAGGGCCGTGTCATATTTGTCTTTCCACCAGTCGATCGTCCCCCAAAAATCCCCATCCACCACTATTTCACCGCTTGTTACCACGCCGAGTTTTTCAAATGGGATATCTTTTAATTGCTCTTCAAATCCTTTGACATCTTCCAGTGCCACGGTCACCACTACCCTGCTTTGGCCTTCACCAAAAAGAAATGCATCTTTACGGACACCCCCTTTTGTCAGGAGGGAGAAACCAAATTCGCGGTTAAAGCCTGCTTCACACAAAGCAACAAACAAGCCACCTTCACTTATATCGTGTGCCGACCGGATCATCCCGCCTTTTATAAGAGCAGCCAGTTTTTCCTGTAGCCAGTATTCTTCTTCCAGTTCAAAATGGGGTGCGGGTGAAAATTCGATGTTGCATATTTTACTCAGGTACTGGGAACAATTGATATCATTATTACTCACCCCGAGTAAATAAATCACATCACTTTCTTCTTTAAAATCAAGGGTCATTTTTCTACTAATATCTTCCAGGAGTCCTACCATACCGATCGTGGGAGTGGGATAAACCGGGCCATCGGGGTTCTGGTTATAAAAACTGACATTCCCTCCCGTAACCGGTGTATTGAATTTTCTGCAGGCTTCCCCCATTCCTTTGATCGCATGGACGAACTGGTAATATACCTCGGGGTCATACGGGTTTCCAAAGTTCAGGCAATTAGTAACGCCTAATGGTTGTCCCCCGCTACAGACAATAT
Source organism: Chitinophagaceae bacterium (assembly GCA_039921505.1). Classification (GTDB taxonomy): domain Bacteria; phylum Bacteroidota; class Bacteroidia; order Chitinophagales; family Chitinophagaceae; genus JJ008. Next base: position 7,035 of record JBDSBR010000034.1, on the reverse strand, counting down.
TCCGGGCGGCCTCGCTCACGGCTATCATCGTTCCTTTATAAGGGTCAGCATATACGTAATGGCTGTTGCAATCAGTAGTGATGGCCAGCGCTTTTTTTGTTCCCTTTACAATCACCAGCGAAGCATCTGCAGGGGCATTTGTAGTGGTATTATTCGTTCCCACCATGCTGTCATACTGGTTATAGACCCATCTTTTTGAAGCAATCGAAGGGAGCTGGACCAGCGCTTCCGCTACGTGTTTTAAATTTTCCGGGACCGGGATCGTTTCAGGATTGAAGGCCCTGATCTTTTCAAAATAAGCGGGCTCTTTATATTCCCTGTCGTATTGCGGCGCACCGCCACCCAGCACCAGTTCCTGTGCGGGGAGTGAAGCTTCAAGCTCTCCCTGCATATAGAAATTAAGGAGGCCATCATCCGTTACTTCACCAATCACGGAACAGGGCAGATCCCATTTGGTAAATACTTTTATGATATCTGCTTCTCTTCCTTTTTGCGCCACGAGTAACATTCTTTCCTGGCTTTCACTGAGCAGCAGTTCCCATGCTTTCATATTCGCCTGCCGGGTCGGCACTTTATCCAGGTCGATCCGCATTCCCACTTCTCCTTTTGCACTCATCTCGGCTGTGGAACAAATAATACCTGCCGCTCCCATATCCTGCATGCCAACAATAGCACCTGTTTGTATCACTTCAAGGCAGGCTTCCAGTAATTTTTTTTCCTGGAAGGGATCGCCTACCTGGACAGCCGGTAATTCCTGTGTACTCTCCGCGGTAATATCGGCGGAAGCAAAAGAAGCCCCACCGATCCCGTCTTTTCCCGTTGCACTTCCTACAAACATGACAGGGTTTCCTTTTCCCAGTGCTGTAGCTGAAACAGTTTCACCTGCTTTTACAATACCCACGCTCATTGCGTTGACCAGCGGGTTGGTATGATAACATTCATCAAAATAAATCTCGCCGCCAACGGTGGGCACGCCAAAACAATTTCCATAATGACCGATCCCGTGGACTACCCCGGCTAAGAGATGCTGTGTTTTATCTTCCTCCAGCTTTCCAAAACGGAGCGAGTTGAGCGCCGCAATAGGTCTTGCTCCCATGGTAAAAATATCACGGTGTATACCACCCACACCCGTTGCAGCGCCCTGGAAAGGTTCAATCGCCGAAGGATGATTATGTGATTCTATTTTAAACACAACACCCAGCCCGTCACCGATATCCATGAGACCTGCATTTTCTTCTCCCGCTTTTACAAGCATTCTTTCTCCTTCCCGCGGCAATGTCTTAAGCCATTTAATAGAATTCTTATAACTGCAATGCTCACTCCACATTCCTGAAAAGGCACAGAGTTCATTGAAGTTGGGAGTACGTCCCATTTTTTGTTTGATCAATTCGAATTCTTCTGCTGTTAAACGCAGTTGCTGAGCAGTTTTTACGGTTACTTCCATGTAGGCAAAAGATTGAGCCGCAAATTTACAGGATGTCGCCGATGCGTGAAGAGAACTTGTCAACTTTGTGCTGACAATCACAGCAATAATGGCTATTTTGTGTGATAAAACCGACGCCTTTTGGAGTACCTGATCTTTGTTGCCTGGCTTGTACTTATAGCCTGGCTGGTTACCAAAGTAAAATTCTTTACCGGGACAGGCCTGAGCAAGCCCCAGCTAATTATCATTCTATTACTCAAGATAATGGCGGGTATATTTTATGGCTGGATCGGGCTTTATTACGGAGGGCTGGCACAAATGCAGGATACCTGGGGTTTTCACACCAGCAGTATACAGGAATACCACCTGTTATTCAATAACCCGCACGATTATTTTACCAACCTTTTTAAAGATCCCTATGAAAGCGGGGTTTCCAAATTTTTTGAAAGTACTGACTCGTACTGGAACGACCTGAAAGGGAACCTGTTTATCAAAGTACTTTCTGTTTTTAATATTTTTAGTTTCGGACATTATTATGTCAATGTCATCTTTTATTCCTTTATCACTCTCTTTGGCACCATCGCGATCTACAAAGTGATGACCGATGTTTTCCCGGGGAAGAGAATTACGGTGCTGCTCGCCACTTTTCTTGTTCCTTCCTTTTTATACTGGACCAGCGGCATCCACAAGGAGGGGCTCATTTTCACCGGTATCAGCCTGATCGTATATTGTATGTATTTCGGGCTGAAAGAAAAAAAGTGGGGCATTAAAAAGATAATGATTATGGTAGTGGGCTTTCTTCTTTTACTGAGCCTGCGCAATTTCCTGATCATAATTATCATACCCGCAATCCTGGCCTGGATACTAGCCAACCGCTGGCCCCGTTACGGGCTGGCGCTGTTCGCGGCCTTGTATTTATTGTTTGGTGTTTTCTTTTTTACAGCGAGGTATATTAACCCCCGGCTGGATTTTCCGCAAGCGGTTGTCAACAAGCAGCAGGAATTCATGCAACTCAAAGGAGGTAATTCAAGTATCCCGATCAAAGAATTACAACCAAGCGCCATCAGTTTTCTCAAGAACACACCGCAGGCAATTAATTTATCCACGATCAGGCCTTACCCAAGTGATGTGCGGCATATACTTTCCCTGGCGGCGGCTATCGAGATCGACGGGATATTACTGATGTTCGTGCTGTTCTTACTCTTCCGGACAAATGGACTCCGCTCAAGGATCCTCATCTATTTCTGCGTTTTCTTTTCTCTTTCCTTGTTGCTTGCGATTGGATTTAGTGTAAATAATCTTGGAGCTATCGTTCGTTACAGAAGTGTGATCATGCCATTTTTGGTCATTCCTATGGCTGCACAAATAGATTGGAAAAGAATTGGAAGGTTCTTTACCAGCAATATTAAAAATAAAAATAATATTATAAATTCCAGCTGATTTTTCCATTTTTTGACCTCTTCTTCCTTTTTTACTCACTTTTTTATAACAAGTTTTCCTTTTTTAAAGGTTTATTCTCAAAAAATTGGTTTGTTTGCCCGCAAAGCAGTTGCTTTGCAAAAAATATAAACCAATGTCACTCCGTTTTAATGCCATCGATAAGCTTTCCTATGCTACAGATAAGAAGACCGAGAAATCGGCCAAGATCACCGCGATCTTCGGAAGCAATGTCTTTAATCTTAAGATCGCCCGTGAGTTCCTGAGCGATGAGGCTTATAAAAGTCTTCAATCTTCCATCAAAGCCAGTCAGAAGATCGACCGTTCTATGGCCAACCAGATTGCCAATGGCATCAGGGCCTGGGCAGAAAGTAAAGGTGTTACCCACTTTACCCATTGGTTCCAGCCATTGACTGGTTCGACTGCAGAAAAGCATGATTCCTTTTTTACATTAAAGGGGGATGGCACAGCCATCGAACAATTTGAAGGTGATGCACTGATCCAGCAGGAGCCGGATGCTTCTTCATTTCCAAGCGGTGGTTTACGGGCAACTTTTGAAGCAAGAGGTTATACCGCCTGGGATCCCTCCTCACCCGCCTTTATCATGGACATTGGCAATGGCAGGACATTGTGTATACCTACCATCTTTGTTTCGTATACCGGGGAATCGCTTGACTATAAAGCACCTCTTTTAAAAGCGCTCGAGTCGTTGAATAAAGCAGCTGTTGAGGTTTGCAATTATTTCGATAAGAATGTAACAAAAGTTACCGCCACCCTTGGCTGGGAACAGGAATATTTTGTAATCGATGAAGCTATGTTCAATGCAAGACCCGATCTCGTGATGACGGGAAGAACTGTCTATGGTCATAGCTCCGCCAAGAACCAGCAACTGGAAGATCATTATTTTGGTTCCATCCCGGAAAGAGTGTATGCCTATATGAGAGATTTCGAAACAGAATCTTACAAGCTGGGCATTCCTTTACGTACAAGACATAATGAAGTAGCACCTGGTCAATACGAATGCGCCCCGATCTTTGAAGAAGTAAGCGTGGCGGTGGATCATAATTCCTTATTGATGGATGTAATGGAACGGGTTGCGCGCCGTCATGGTCTCCGTGCCTTACTCCATGAAAAACCGTTTGCAGGGATCAACGGAAGCGGTAAGCATAATAACTGGAGCATGGCGACTGATACCGGTGTGAACCTACTCGCTCCAGGGAAAACGCCCAAGACCAACCTGATGTTCCTGACGTTCTTTGTCAATACGATCAAAGCCGTGCATGATTATGCAGATGTATTAAGAGCCGCTATTGCTTCGGCTCCAAATGATCACCGTTTGGGCGCCAACGAAGCTCCTCCCGCTATCATCTCTGTATTCATCGGACAATACCTTTCTAAAGTATTACAGGATGTAAAAGAAAGAGTTTCGGAAAAAATGGATGAAACAGATGAAAGCCTGCTGAAGATCGATATCCATAAGAGTATTCCCGAATTGCTGATGGATAATACAGACCGTAACCGTACTTCACCTTTTGCTTTTACCGGTAACAAGTTTGAGTTCCGGGCGGTAGGATCCTCAGCCAACTGCGCTAATCCCATGACGGTATTGAACACGATCATGGCGGACACGCTGAAGCAATTCAAAAAAGATGTGGATGGACTGATCGAAAAAGGGGAGAAAAAAGAGATCGCCATCATGCAAACTATCCGTCAGTATATCGTGGCAAGTGAAAAAGTATTGTTTGAAGGCGATGGATATAGCCAGGCCTGGGAAAAAGAAGCTGAAAAAAGAGGTCTTGCCAATATAAAGACAACACCGCTGGCGCTTGATGCCATGGTTACCGAAAAGGCCAAGAAATTATTCGAGAGCAATAATATTTACACCCATAGTGAACTGGAAGCCAGGCACGAAATAGAACTGGAAAAATATATTAAGAAGGTCCAGATCGAGAGCCGCATCATGGGCGAGCTGGCCACCAGCCATGTGCTGCCCGCTGCTATCCGCTACCAGAACCTGCTGGCCAATAACATCAAGGGACTTAAAGATGCAGGCTTAACAGAGGCTGGTTACAGCAATCAAAAACAGATACTGGAAAAGATATCCGAGCATATCAACAAAACCAGTGACCTCGTGGAAAAAATGATCGGGGCGCGGAAGATCTGTAATAATATGAGTGATACCCGCACGAAGGCGATCGCTTATCAAAGCCAGGTAAAAGATACTTTTTTTGATGAGCTGCGTTATAATGTCGACAAACTGGAAATACTTGTGGATGACCGTGAATGGTACCTGCCGAAATACAGGGAGATGCTTTTCCTGAGATAAAGAGAAGGGAACACAAAGAACACGAAGGGTACACAAAGGACACAAAGACTTTGCGAATTAAATATCTCTCTTTGTGTTCTTCGTGGTTTTTGGTGTCCTTCGTGCTCCCTGACCTTAATTCTTATACACCGTTTCTCAAAAAATGGAGCACAAAGAACACGAAGGGTACATAAAGGACACAAAGACTTTACGAATTAAGTAACTCTCTTTGTGTTCTTCGTGGTTCTTGGTGTCCTTCGTGCTCCCTGGATTTCGTCTTCCGGTCTTCCCGTCTTTCGGTCTTCCGGTCTCCGGTCCCGCACAAACCGGCAATAAATCTTTCCAATTTATCTTATTTTTAAACGCAGCCAATAAAAAATAAGATGCTAAAAAAATCAACGATCGCCCTGCCTATTCTTTCTTTTGTCTTGTTGTTCTGTTCCTGCAATCCTGCCAAGCAGGCTACGACCAGCAGCCCCGTTAATATGGAAGGTCCTCATGCCATGAGAGAGTTCAGGGCAGCCTGGGTGGCTACGGTGGCCAATATCAACTGGCCAAGCAAACCGGGCTTGCCCGTAGAAGAACAAAAAGCGGAAGCCATAAAACTGCTCGATTTTTTATCCACGAATAATTTTAATGCTGTGATCCTGCAGGTGAGACCGCAATGTGATGCTTTATATAAAAGTGATCTCGAACCCTGGTCCTATTATCTTACCGGCCAGCAGGGAAAAGCGCCCGATCCCTTTTATGATCCATTGGAATTTTGGGTAAAGGAAGCACATGACCGCGGTATCGAATTGCATGTATGGTTAAATCCTTATCGTGCACATCATAAGGATGGAAAAGAGATCAGTGATCAATCCGTTGTAAAAAAACATCCCAGCCAGGTTGTGTACCTGAAAGAAGGTTATTGGTGGATGGATCCCGCACAAAAAGCAACACAGGACCTGACGGCCAACGTGGTGATGGATATTGTAAAGCGATACGATATAGATGGCGTTCACTTTGATGATTATTTCTATCCTTATCCTTCCTATAATGGCAATGTTGATTTTCCTGATTCGGCAAGCTGGGCTGCTTACCAGCAAGGCGGTGGCAAATTATCCCGCGGTGATTGGAGGCGTGATGCAGTGAATACCCTGATCGAAAGGTTATATAAAGAGATTAAAGCGGTGAAACCATCGGTAAAATTTGGGTTGAGTCCCTTTGGTATCTGGCGCCCCGGTTACCCGGAATCCATTTCCGGGTTTGACCAGTATAACCAGCTATATGCTGATGCGAAACTCTGGTTGAATAAAGGATGGGTCGATTATTTCACGCCGCAACTCTACTGGCCGATCAACAGGATCAGCCAGAGCTTTCCTGTATTGCTGGGCTGGTGGGAAAGTGAGAACACCATGAAACGCCATCTCTGGCCAGGTATCAGTGTGGGTGGCGATACGAGTGCTAAAAATGTAAACGAGATATTGAGTGAAATAATGATCAGTCGGGGAATGCTTCCCGAAAGTAAAGGAATCGTGCATTGGAGTATTTCGTCGCTGACAAAGAATCCTACTATGACAAAGGGAATCAAGGATGGCCCTTATAAGCAACAAGCCCTGGTGCCTGCCAGTCCCTGGCTGGATGATAAAGTGCCGGCGGCTCCTGCTGTAAAAATTTTAACCGCAGGTGGTGAAGTAACATTACAATGGGAGCATTCCGATCCAACCGATGTTTTTCATTATGTAGTTTATTATACTTATGGTGGCGCCTGGAGTTATACGATACTCAGCAACAAGGAAAGATCATTTACCATTAAGAAACCAACGGGACAGGTTACCACACAGATCGTGGTGACCAAGATTGCGGTATCTGCGGTTGATAGGAATGG
>JBDSBR010000033.1:0-3320 GCA_039921505.1 Chitinophagaceae bacterium | reverse complement strand
CTGTCCAATTCTCTTTTTATTACGCTCAACCTGTTATCAATAAAGTCGAGCATCTGGTCCGCTGTCTTATTCTTTAACTCTTTGGTATAATCACCGTATTCCTCCAAAAGCTGGTTAACTACATCAGCGCCCAGGTTGGGATGAGCACTTTGCATAGTGATATTGAGAATTCCTGTACCTACGGATTTTGGCGTGACCAGTAAGGAGCCGGCATACAAGGAAGCTGCTGCTACAGTGGGTTGATATTGGATCGTATAATCTTTGGAAACCGGGCCAAGCTGACGAATTAAACGAAATGTTCCAAACTGGTTCTTGAAATACCTGCCAAAACCGATAACGGTATTATCGTTGTTAACCTTAAATGCCTGGTCATTGACAAATTTGATCTTCAGCGTAAAAGCCTGCGATGAATCAATAATTTCGCTGGCCTCGATCAAAAAAGGTCCAAATTTATAAATATTGATCGTTTTGATCTTCCCCTTTACATAGTAACTGTACTGGAGATTTAATTTTTCGACAACCCTGGACATGAGTCCTTTGGATTTTAATACTTCTATCTCGTTCTGGATATTTTGGGATTTACCACTCCCTCCGCCACCAAATATATCGTCAAACTTATCTCCCCGTGCATTGGGCAAATCTGACTTAATGATCAGGGTACCGGTGGTACTATAGATTGGAGTAGCATAACGCAAGTAAGCATAAGCGCCCAGTAAGGCAATGGCTACCGACAAAACAAATATGGGAAGGAAGCGGATGTATTTATAAAAAAGGTCCCTTAAGCTAAGGCTCCATAGTTCACTCTTGGTCGTTTTTATCGATTCTTCCATCAGTTTTTACAGTTAGTACTATGTATGCTTAATTTTTTATGAAAATATTTGCCAGCGTGGCGACAATTGTTACAAGCGAGAAGGCATAGGAAACTTTCTGAATCACCCTTGCCTGGTCTTCATCGTTTAATTTCCTGTTTGTTTGTTCAACAACGATCACATCGTTCTGCATCAGGTAATAGTAAGGAGAATCAAAAAGGTCCTTCGAAGAGAGGTCTACGATCCCAATCTCTCTCTTACCATCAATCTCCCGTAATATTTTCAGGTTGGTTCGTTTACCATAGTCAGGGATACCCCCGGCCAGGCCCACAGCCTGGAGTATCGTTATGGTTTCACCAGGAACCTTTATCATACCCTGTTGACCAACCTGTCCCAACATTGTAATTTTTAATTCTTTAAAACGAATAACAACAGTAGGGGATCTTAATAATTCAACAGGTTCGGTAAGTCTCTTCTTAATCTCAGCAGCGAGCTGTGATTTGGTTAATCCTTCTGCATGGATAGTACCCAGGCGATGGTGTTCAATATTGCCATTCGCGTCCACGAGAAAACCACTACCCTCGGTAGCACCTGCTAAAACAGGTTGATTATAAATCTGGTCAGCTTCCAGGTTTGTACTAAGGCTGCTGACCTGTATTGACAAAAGGTCGTTTTTCTGTATCCGTAGTTCCTGGATTTTTACATCCTTTTTAACCGTGGAATCGGTGACGTGCTCCAGGTAATAAGGCAGCCTTTTAACGGTGCCGCAGGAAATAAGATACAGGGGAAATATTAACAATAAAAATAACTGGTGGAATTTCATTGATACGATTTTTTAAAATAAACCGCAGCGCTTGCTGGAACAATTGGTCTGATTTATTTGGATGCTGCCGAAGTTAATTTAGTTCTGTCAATATATGCTATCAAAATATACCCAAGACTGTCGATAGCTATCCTGGCAGTTTTATGCCGCAGGTCAAGCACTTTACCTTCCTGGTCCATCAGTGTGCCATTCGTGATGCGTACCCGCTGGTTCACCTTTAGTTCAACGGGTCTTGCTTCTACATTCTCGTATTCATCAAGGAATCTCCTGATCGCTGTAATCTCTTTTTCTTTTATCACAGCAGGCTTTCCATCCCAGTAAACAAAATTAATAGCCCCGCTCGTCATCCGCACGGCACTGCGGTCCTGGTCATTCACTTTCACAAAAACATAAGATTTAAATAGGGGTTCTTCGATGATCTTTACGCGATCACTCCACTTACGCCGCACTTTGTTCAGCGGGCAATAGCTTTCCACGCCCTTTTCTTTCAGCAGCTGGTTTACTTTTTTCTCCCACCTTGGCCGTGTATATACGGCTAACCATTTACGACTCAAATGATGAAATTTTTAGATAGCTTCGCCATCTCAGTCACATAAATGAGGTTTATATGACTGGTTTTCAATGCAATAGACCCTGGCACTGATGACAAGGTCTCAATTTTGCCAGCAAATATAGGATAAGATGTGAGTGGAAAGAGAATAAAATGTGCAGATTTTGAAGGATTTACCCCCAATAAGTTGATAAATACTTAAGTAGAAACACCAAGTGATTTATACCTTAATCATCCGCTTTAAAAATTCCTTCTTTCGGCTTTCCAATTCTTCATTTCAGGACCCCTATTACCAATGTTTATGCCGGATGTTTAATCAGCAATCCTTACATTTAATTTCTTAATTAACCTGCTTGAAACAACGCTTTTATTCCCTTGATGTCTTCCGCGGCGCCACGGTTTGCCTGATGATACTCGTGAATAACCCGGGATCCTGGTCAGCTATCTATTCACCCCTGGAACATGCCCCCTGGCATGGGTTGGCGCCGACCGATCTTGTTTTTCCCTTCTTTCTTTTTGCGGTAGGAAATGCCCTGGCTTTTGTGATGCCCAGGATGGAAGCCGCCGGGGATAGAGTTTTCTGGAGAAAAGTGTTGAAAAGAACAGCCCTGATCTTTGCCGTGGGGCTTTTTCTTAACTGGTGGCCATTTGTAAAATGGGGCGATGCAGGCCTGGTATTCAAACAATGGACGTATACCGATGCTAAAGGTAATTTACAGGGAGTAAGAATATTCGGGGTATTACAGCGGATTGCGCTTTGCTATTTTTTTGCTTCCGTGATGATTTATTACCTGAAACCGAGAAAAGCTTTCTACGCCGGCGCCGTATTGCTGTTACTGTACTGGATGCTCTGCTATGTCGGTAATCCTTCCGACCCCTATAGCATTGCAGGCTGGTTTGGGACGGATATCGATAAAAAAATCCTGGGTGTCGCCCATATGTACAAAGGTGAGGGCTTGCCCTTCGATCCGGAAGGGCTTGCGAGTAGCCTTCCCGCAATTGTCCAGGTAATCTTTGGATATCTCGTGGGTGATTATATACAGAAAAAAAGTAAAGAACCTGCACTACAGCCTGGAAACCGTCCTGAAATGGCTTCCGGTCCAGGCACCATAGGAATACATCCTATGCTGAATGGTTT
>JBDSBR010000032.1:0-19985 GCA_039921505.1 Chitinophagaceae bacterium | reverse complement strand
GCTACTAACGAGCTGCAGCTCGATCTTTCCTATGATCCCAGGTGGATGGGGAAAACAATTTTTATCAGCAATATACAGGGGCAAAGCATTATGAATGTGACGATTACGTCAAAAATACAGCATATAGATATCAGCAAATTCAAACCCGGTATGTATTTCCTTGCAGCGAAAAAGGATGACGGGGAGTCTATTAAGCAGAAATTTATCAAGTTATAACGGTTGCAACCAAACTTATACTAACGGCAAGCAAGCGCCCTGGAGAAATCCGGGGCTTTTATTTACAATAAACGGCCTTATTTTCTGACCTCCTTTAAATCAGGTAGGGGGAAACCGATGTTTTAATTAAATCTATTAATTCCGGGTCCATATATTGATAATCGTCCGGGATGCCAAGAACGATAATTTTATCGTTTGGAAAGATAGAGTTGAATTGTTCTTTCAGATATTTTTTATGCTTGTCTTCCATAACAAAAATGATGTCAGCCCAAAGAAGAGCCTTTTGATTTACTCTGACTGCTGCACTATTAGCCGTTCCTGCTGATCTTACCTGGTGTACCTGGCTATTCTTAAAAATTGTTTCTGCAGTCCTGCTTCGCCATTTATTTCTACTACAAATAAACAAAAGGTTCATATGCCTTAGATTGAAATGCAAAAAAAAGAGATCACAAGTCTCCCGGTGATCCACTTCCTTATTGCGAGGCAGCGCCGAAGCAACCTAATTTATTATTTCTTATTTACAAATGTATGGCCTCCCCATAAGCCACTTCAATCGCATCCTTCACACTTTCACTGATCGTCGGGTGGGGGTGGATGCTATTCAATACTTCGTGGTAAGTGGTTTCTAATTTTCTTCCAAGTACTGTTTCAATGATGATCTCGGTTACATTATACCCGATCATATGCGTACCCAGCCATTCGCCGTATTTGGCGTCAAAGACTACTTTAATAAACCCTTCAGTATGACCGGCGGCAGATGCTTTGCCACTGGCGCTTAGCGGGAACTTCCCCACTTTTACTTCATAGCCGGCTTCTTTCGCCTGCTTCTCTGTATAACCGACAGATGCAATTTCGGGATAGCAATACGTGCAACCCGGAACATTATTATAATCCAGCGCTTCGGGTTGGTGATTATATTTCTTTTCGTTGTAACCAATATTTTCCACGCAAATAATTCCTTCCTTGCTGGCTACATGCGCCAATGCCTGGCCGGGAGCACAATCACCGATGGCATAAAAACCGGGTACATTGGTCTGGCCATACTTGTCGACCATGATGCGGCCCTTATCAGTTTTAATCCCTAATTCCTCCAAACCGATCCCTTCAATATTCGCAGCTACGCCGACAGCACTTAATAAAATATCTGCTTCCAGTGTTTTTTCGCCATCGGCTGTTTTTACGGTTGCTTTTACCCCGTTACCCGATACATCCACTTTGGTCACTTCACTGTTGACCATGATATCAATACCATTCTTTTTGAAGTTCTTTTCGAGTTCTTTGGAGATCTCTTCATCTTCTACCGGAACGATCCTTGGGAGGAACTCCACGATGGTCACTTTGCTACCCATACTGTTGTAGAAATAACCGAACTCAACACCGATAGCGCCGCTACCCACCACGATAATGGATTTAGGCTGGACAGGAAGATTCATCGCTTCCCGGTAGCCGATTATTTTTTTGCCATCCTGTTTTAATGCAGGAAGTTCACGGCTGCGTCCGCCTGTGGCGATGATAATATGTTTAGCTTCTACATTTTGTTTTTTGCCATCCTTATCAGTTACTTCGATCTTTCCCTTCGCCACCAGCTTTCCAAAACCCATCACCACATCGATTTTGTTTTTCTTCATCAGGAACTGGACACCCTTGCTCATTTTATCGGCCACGCCACGGCTTCTTTTGATAACAGCCGGGAAATCCGGTGTGCCGGTCGCTTTGATACCATAGCTTTCGGCGTGTTTGATATCGTCCACCACCTGGGCGCTTTTCAGCAGGGCTTTCGTGGGGATACAACCCCAGTTCAGGCAGATGCCGCCAAGGCTTTCTTTTTCGATGATCGCTGTTTTAAAACCTAACTGGGATGCACGGATAGCCGCCACATAACCACCGGGACCGCTACCGAGAACCACTACATCGTATGCCATAAATTACTGGATTGAGGGATGAGTTAATTGAGGGGCGAAGTTATTTGAAATAGGGGAATCGGGCAAAACTAACGGTGGAAGGAATGTGCCCAATCGGTGCCGGCAAAGAAAGGATTTTAAAATTTCAACACGGAGATACAGAGGCACAGAGTTACACTGAGGGCAGCATCTATTTCTCTGCGCAACTTTGTGCCTCTGTATCTCTGTGTTAAAAACCTGGACTCAAGAACATCAAATTATCTAAATAGCTCTTATAAACTGATTCTATGCGTTATATTTTTCTTGTTTACCAGTCCATTTCGGCTCTGGGGTTATCTGAACTTCCGGCCCGCTTTCCGGATTTCCCTCAATTCCTACCACTAAACCCAAAAAGCTAAAGGTTGTACTCCGGTTTGAATAGTTTCGTTGCCTGGCATTTATGAATAAACAATCAGCCCTTTTTATTGCTTTGTTTTACTGTATTGGAGCAGTCGCCCAGGAAACGGGTGATCGCACTATACGGGTAACCGTTATTAATGAGAACCGTAATACACTAAGCGGGGTCACCGTCTATTTGTTGAATGCCGACTCTGCGGTGATTAGTACCGTCGTTGCCGATGCTTCCGGCCAGGCTTCGTTCAATAAACTTCCTGCGGGTAAATATATGATCTGTGCCAACCAGGCAGGGCATGATGACGGTAGAACGGCCTGGATCGACCTGGAAAAAAACAACTCTTTTTCTGATATCATCACCCTGAAAGCGACGACCCGCCTGTTGCAGGATGTTACTGTTGTTGCCAAAAAGCCAATGATACAGTTTCTCCCGGATAAGACAGTGGTCAACGTAGACGCCAGCATCAGCAGTGCAGGAGCCACCGTGATGGATGTATTAGAAAGGGCCCCGGGGATTTCAGTTGGAAGGGACGGCACCATTATCATGAAGGGCAAGCCACAGGTGATGGTGCTGATCGATGGGAAGCAGACCCAGCTGAGCGGTACGGAGCTACAGGCCTATCTTTCAGGTATCAGCGCTTCGCAGGTGGATGTGATCGAACTGATCGATAACCCCGGCGCCAAATATGATGCGGCCGGGAATGCAGGTATCATCAATATCAAAACAAAAACAAACAAGCAAAAAGGTTTCAATGGATCGCTGAGCCTCAGTTATGGACAGGGGGTTTATTGGAAAACTAACAACAGCCTGAACCTTAATTACCGTAACGGTAAATTCAATTTCTTCCTTAATTATGGCACAAGGCTCGGGTATGATATGATGAATATGTCTGTTCTCCGGAAATACACTGATAAGAATGGTAACGATTCGCTTTTATTGAAGCAGCCCAATTTTACAAAAACGAAGGGTAAAGGTCATAACATTAAAACAGGGATCGATTTTTTCCCGGGGAAGCAGACCACTATCGGGCTGGTCTTCACAGGCAATATCAATGACCGGTTTGTCAACAGTTATAGCACGATCGACTGGATGACGCCTTCTTATGTAATCGACTCCACGATCAACACCTGGGGCACACGGTCCACGCGTTTCGAAAGGGCGGGTATCAACGTGAACGCAAAACATACGCTCGGTGATAAAAGCGAAATATTGGCTGATATTGACTTTATAAAATTCACTATTTCAGGTGGTCAGTCTTTCCAGACACAATTATCCACGCCCGGCAGCCCGGTCCAGGCAACTAGGGGAAACATTCCTTCGGAGCTGGAGATCTTCACAGCAAAACTGGATTATTCAAAACGGTTCAGGAATTTTTTGTGGGAATCGGGAATAAAATCTGCCAATACCAGGACAGATAATACTGCTCAATATTATTTTAATAATGGTAATGGCTGGCAGGATGACCTGAGCCGCAGTAATCATTTTTTGTATGATGAGCGCATTCACTCATTGTATAGCAGTATTGATGCGGAGAAGGGAAAATGGCACTGGCAAACCGGGCTTCGTTATGAATACACGGGTTACAAGGCCAACCAGCTGGGCAATACCGTGGTAAAGGATTCTTCTTTTAAAAAGAACTATGGTAGCCTTTTCCCCACGGCTTTTGTTTCTTACAACCTCGACAGTAACAATAGTCTTACTTTCCGTTTTGGAAGAAGGATCGACCGGCCGCAGTTTCAGAATTTAAATCCTTTTTTGGTCACTATCAATAAGTATACGTTCGAGGGTGGCAATCCTTTTATCCGCCCACAGTATACCTGGAAGTTTGAACTATCGCATACCTATAAACAGCTTTTGTCAACCGGCATTTCTTACAGCTATCTCAAAGACTATTTTTCCCAGATATTCATCATTGACTCCAACAGCAGCAATGTCAACAAGAATGTCATTATTTATACCCGGGGCAATGTGGGTTCCTTTCAAAATTTGGGCGTAACGGTTACATTACAGGTGCCTGTGACAAAATGGTGGAACCTGACCAGTGTTGCTGTTTATAATCATAAGGTCATCAAAGGCGTGGTATGGACCCCGATAACAGCCAGGATCGACCAATTGAATTTCAGTTTGAACAACCAGTTCAAGTTTAATAAAGGCTGGACGGCAGAGTTGGGCGGTTATTACCAGACGAATAGCCAGATCGACCTGCAGGAATGGTTGACACCGCAGGGAGAGTTCGGTTTCGGGGTATCTAAACAGGTCCTGAAAGGGAAGGGTACGCTGCGCTTCTCTGTCAGGGACATTTTTTACAACCAGAATTATTCCGGCTATTCCACTTTCGAGAATTCAAAAGAGTCTTTTGAAGTACAATGGGATTCCAGGGTCGCCCGGCTTACTTTCAGCTGGCGCTTTGGGAAAGCGATGAAGGCGATCAAACGATCCGCCGGGGGTGCCAATGAAGAAACAGAGCGGGTGGGCAATTAAGATCAACGCCTGTAAATCAAGGCCAGGGGCCTTTTTAAGGAGTTTTCAACAGGGGTGAAAAAAAAGCCCTTTACAGGGGAAAAATCTCCCATCTTTCCCCTACCTTTGCCGTCCAAAATTTAGAACAATCATGGCCAGAGTTTGTCAGGTTACAGGTAAAGTTCCCATCGGTGGAAACAAGGTTTCACACTCGAATATCAAGACCAAGCGTCGGTTTCTGCCCAACCTGCAGAAAAAAAGGTTTTACCTGGCCGAAGAAGATAAATGGGTTACGTTGAAAGTGTCAACCAATGCGATCCGCACCATCAGCAAGAAAGGTCTTTTCACGATTGTGAAAGAACTGAGAGCAAGAGGAGAAAAAATCTAATCCGTCGGTAGTGAGCTTGTCGAATTACGCTCAGGATTAATGTTGAATTTAAAGAATATTTTAAACGTTTAATAATCATGGCAAAGAAAGGTAGTCGTGTACAGGTGATCCTTGAATGCACCGAACACAAAACAAGCGGTAAGCCGGGTACGAGCCGTTATATTACGGTAAAAAACAAGAAGAACAATCCTGAAAGACTGGAGCTGAAGAAATTCAACGCAATCTTAAAGAAAGTAACTGTTCACAAAGAAATCAAGTAATGTGCCGGTTCGCCGATTAGCGAATGTGCTGGTTGGGTTGAATTCATTGGCAGATTGGCAAATTATCAAATTAGCAAATTAGAATATCATGGCAAAAGCAGCAAAAACGGCGATCAAAACAAAAGATGCGAGAGCAGCCGCCGAAGCAAAGAACTGGACAAAAGTGATCAAGGCCGTACGCAGCCCTAAAACGGGTGCTTACACCTTCAAAGAGCAGATCGTTCACAAAGACAAGATCAAGGAATTTTTAGCGCAGAAGTAATTTTGGGTTAGTAAGAATATTCAAAAGCTATTCGTGACAAACGGGTGGCTTTTGTTGTTTTAAACGCCCCCATTCCTGGAGGGGGTAATTCAATTTTTGATAAGACTTCGTTCAGGAGAAGTCGAATAAATTCCCCTTTGGGATTAAGTGCATGGGATTCTTTAATAAAATATTCGGTAAAAAGGAAAAGGAAACGCTTGACGAAGGTCTCAAAAAGACCAAGGAAGGTTTCTTTGCTAAAATTACCAAAGCTATTGCCGGTAAAAGTAGTGTGGATGAAGAAGTGCTGGATAGCCTGGAGGAAGCCCTGGTAAGTGCAGATGTGGGTATTGAAACTACGGTGAAGATCATTGATCGCGTAGAAAAAAGAGTGGCCAGGGATAAGTATATGAATGCCGCCGAGCTCAATAAACTGCTACAGGAAGAAATAGAGACATTACTGGTAGATGCACCGGAAGCAAACACTTACTCCTTTAACTCGGACCTGCCCACAAAGCCTTATATTATTTTAGTAGTAGGAGTGAACGGTGTTGGCAAAACCACCACCATCGGTAAACTGGCTTATAATTTCAAGAAAGCAGGCAAGAGTGTTTTGCTTGGTGCAGCCGATACCTTCCGTGCCGCAGCCGTTGACCAGTTAACAATATGGAGTGAAAGGGTAGGCGTGCCGATCGTAAAACAGGATATGGGCAGTGACCCGGCCGCGGTGGCTTTTGATACCGTGCAAAGCGCTGTTGCCAAACAAAGCGATGTGGTGCTGATCGATACAGCAGGACGCTTGCACAACAAGGCTCACCTGATGGAAGAATTAAGCAAGATAAAACGGGTGATACAAAAGACAATACCAGATGCACCGCATGAAGTATTGCTGGTATTGGATGGAAGTACCGGGCAAAACGCATTGGAACAGGCCAAACATTTTATAGCTACTACTGATGTAACAGCATTGGCGATTACAAAATTAGATGGTACGGCAAAAGGCGGGGTAGTGCTGGCGATAGCCGACCAGTTTGAAATACCGGTGAAGTTTATCGGTGTAGGAGAGAAGCTGGAGGACCTGCTGGTATTTGATAAGCATGAATTCGTTGATAGTTTGTTTAATCTCGAAAAAACTAACAGCTAACAGCTAACAGCTATTAGCAAGTTTTAATATGAAGACAAGAACACTCAAGAAAGACAAAGTCAACATTATCACTCTCGGGTGCAGCAAGAATATGGTGGACAGCGAAGTGCTTAGCGGGCAGTTGCTGGCTAACGAGATAGATGTGGTACACGAGAATAAAAAATCAGATCACAATATCGTGGTGGTGAATACCTGCGGGTTTATCGAAAAAGCAAAAGAAGAAAGCATCAATACGATTCTTGACCAGGTTGAGCTCAAGAGAAGAGGTATCCTGGATAAGGTTTATGTGACGGGTTGCCTGAGCGAACGTTACAAGAGCAACCTTGAAGCCGAGATTCCTGAAGTGGATGCCTATTTCGGTACGATGGAACTCCCGCTGATCCTGAAACAGTTTGAAGCCGATTATAAATCTGAACTGCTGGGTGAACGGCTACTCGCTACGCCACGGCATTATGCTTACCTGAAAATCTCGGAAGGCTGCAACCGTACCTGCGCTTTTTGTGCCATCCCCTTAATGCGCGGCCAGCATATAAGCCGTACCATGGAAGACCTGGTAAAAGAAGCGGAAAGCCTGGTGAAGAAAGGGGTTAAAGAGATCATGCTGATCGCGCAGGAACTCACCTACTATGGTCTTGATATCTATAAGAAAAGGATGTTGCCCGATTTGTTGCACCGGCTTGCTGATGTAAAAGGACTGGAGTGGATAAGGTTACATTATGCTTATCCCTCTAAATTCCCGCTGGAGATACTGGATGTGATGAGGGAAAGAGAGAATATCTGTAATTATCTTGATATGCCTTTGCAGCATGCGGCCAACAATATGCTGAAAGCGATGAAACGCCAGATCACGAGGGAGGAAATGGAAGAACTTACCGCAGCCATCCGAGAGAGAGTCCCGGGTATCTGTCTTCGTACCACCCTGATCGCAGGTTTCCCGGGTGAAACAGAAAAGGACGTGGAAGAATTAAAAGAATTTTTACAACGCCAGCGTTTTGACCGCGTTGGGATCTTCACGTATTCCCACGAGGAGGGCACCAGTGGCTTTGCTTTAACGGATGATGTGCCTGCGGAAGAGAAAGAGAGAAGGGCACAGGAGATCATGGAAGTGCAACAGGAGATTTCTTTTGAACTAAACCAGGAAAAAGTAGGGAAAATATATAAAGTACTTATCGATAAAAAAGAAGCCGGTCGTTATTTAGGCCGTACCGAATTCGATTCGGTAGAAGTGGATAACGAGGTTGTTATCAAGGCTGGCAAAAAATTGCCTATTGGCGAATTTGTCAATGTAAAGATCATGAAGGCCTACGATTACGACCTGGAAGGTGAAGTGGTTGACTAAGGATCTCTCAAAAGCCAGGGCTCTGTGTTTCTCTGTCACTCTGTATCTCTGTGTTGGAAACGTTTAGCGATAGCTTCTAAATTTCTTTGACAGACCTTTCGATATTCCGGTCGGGTATCAGCCACATAATCGCGACAAGGATGATCAGTCCCCCTGAGATACCCGTATGTATAAAGGCAGTACCTATTGCCGCTGTATAAACCAGGCAGGAAATTATTCCTTTTCGTGATTGGCCTTTTATAACCTTCAGCAATGCCATATTCCCCGGGTTGCAATTTTTAATATTGGTCAGCATGATAAAATAAGCAACACCACAAAGATCGGCCAGCACAGCATAAAGAATGATCGTATTCCGCTCAAAATGGTTCTCACCCATCCAGGCTGTAGCAAAAGGTATCAGGGAAAGCCAGAACAATAAATGAAGGTTGGCCCATAAGATTCCGCCTCTTACTTCTTTGATCGTATGGAGTAAATGATGATGGTTACCCCAATAGATACCCAGCATAATAAAACTTACCAGGTAGCTAAGGAACACAGGCCAGAGTTCCTTCAGCGCTTCCCAGCTTGTAGCATGTGGTACTTTCAGTTCCAGCACCATAATGGTCATGATGATGGCGATCACCGCGTCACTGAAAGCTTCCAGTCTTGTTTTTGTCATACCGCAATATTAAAATTAAATTTACCGATAAAAAGTTTCCATGGTGAATATCGAGACTGTCCGTCAACTGGCTTTATCATTCCCGGAAACGGATGAGCACCCGCATTTTGAAAGAAAGGCTTTCCGGGTAAAGAAAAAGATATTTGCCACCCTGTCGGAGAAGGATATGACCGTGAGTTTGAAGTTAACGCTGGCCGATCAATCCGTTTTTTGCGCTTTTGACAAGACTGTTATTTACCCCGTTCCGGGTGGATGGGGCAGAATGGGGTTTACTTTCGTGAACCTGAAAAAAGTAAGAAGAACGATGTTTAAGGACGCGCTGACCGTTGCTTATTGTACCGTGGCTCCGCCCAAGCTGGCAAAGAAATTTCTTCCGCGCTGATCATTTGTCATCGAAAGCACCGGCCGATCCGTCTGATTCCTGCTCATCGAGTCCTTTGCGTTCATCGGGCCGGATGATCCTTTTCTCTCCGTCCTTTTCCTCCGTTCCTGCAACATCATGTTCTTTGCTGGTACCGGGCTTAATGGTTTTATCTGTGGCAGGACCGTGAGGATAGCCTTTGAAATCTTCGTCGATCCTGGGATCTGCGCTCTTGCTGATCTCTTCTTTAGACAGGGGTTTATTTTTTCCGGACATCGTTTTCTTTTTATAGTTAAACTATCGTGCCAGAAAACAATTTCCATGTCTCCATCTTCGATCGATCAGGGGGTCTATTTTTTATCCTTTTTCCCTTTGCCCTTGATATCGAGGTAATCCAGGTAATAAATGATCTTTACCGAAAACCTGTTGAATTGCGGTTGATCGATCGTTCTTTTCAAGTTATCGTAATACCGGTCGTCAACCAATTTGTCTGCAAAATCGGAAGATGTTTTCCAGTTCACGTTCACAAAGCTGCCCGGGGCGATCTGCCAGGTATAGTTCATATCGATATTGAAAAGATTCCGGTTCACATCGGCATTCTTTACAGGTGCAGCGAGATTTTCAGCGGTTCCGTCTTTCCGCAGGTTGAAATATTTTGTATAATCAGCCCTACTCCAGTAATGACGCAACCGGAAGGTCAGCCCCATTTTATTGTTGAAATTATATTTGATATTCAGGATATTCTCAGCCGTCCGGCGTTTGCGTAGCCCTGTGGCCACACTGTCGGTATCATCGGTGTAATAAGCAAATCCGTAGTCATTTTTCCCAAAGAACATATAATGACTCAGTGCTACATTGAATTTGTCGCTGAAACGATAACTGTTACTTACAAAAGTTTCGATATTACTTGTTTTATATTCCTGGGATACCCGGTGAAATAAATAGAACACCGCTGCATATTTTTTCGCAGTATTCGTCCCGATACGGGCGCCCTTCATCCAGTTGAATGGCCTCCTGAAATTCCATCCCGGAAGTCTTGCTTCATAAAAATCATTGCTGTTGGGACGCACATCAAACTGGATATTGGCTTGCCAGAGATTTTTCAATTGGCCGTTGACATTCCCATTCAGCCGGAAATCCTGGTAGCGACGGGGTTTATACAGATCAGTGTAATTGCCATTCAGGTTGAGGAAAATATTATTGTAAAAACTTTTTGGTTTCACCCAGCGATAACCTGCATAAAAGCCATGCGTGACATAATTATTGTTGGTAAAAAAGCCCATGTCTGACTGGTCGTATTTCTCATCAGCGAAAAAGCGATGTACTTCCCAGTTGAAGCGTCCTTTGAACTGGCCGGCAAACAAGTTGTACAAATATCCTTTGGTGGTTTCGCCGGAATTGGGGTAGCTGCCCAGGCGGCTATGGTTCACCTGTCCCCACACATTCCAGTTCACCTGGTTATCATAGAGGTCCCAGTCAAGGGAAGTTACATTCGCATCATAATCATGTCCGTTTCGCAGCACATTGGTATTGATCAGGGTGACCCGTGAATTATTTTTCAGTCCCTGGTCGATCACCATGATATTATAATTGGTGAGTGGGTCTGTTTCCATTTTGTATTCTTTACCAGTCCCATCATCTACGATAGCATATTGCGGTTTGGTCAGGGCATTAAAAAATCCCAGGCCCAATTTTTTCTTGGTGCGTCCGCTGATCTTGGTAGCATTGATCAGCTTGCTTTCTGCCGGGTTCTTCTTGATGAATTCGTTACCACTTAACCTGTCATAAACAGAATAATAATGAATGGGCTGTCCACCGATCCTGCGGCTATAGAACAAGTTCCCTTTATTGAAAAGTTCGACCCCTTCATTAAAAAAAGGACGGTTCTCGTTAAAACGAACCTCGAATGGAGAGAGGTTCAATACCTGGTTATCACTCTGCACTTGTCCGAAATCCGGGATCAATGTCATATCCATGGTAAACCCATCGCTGATGCCATATTTTACGTCCATGCCACCGTTGACCGATGTCTTCCATTCATTGTCGATAGCGGGGTTCTTTGTAACATAGGTAGAGAAATAGGGTGAAAATGAAAGACGAAGAGGCGGCTGGATATCCTTCAGTCCCTTCCAGGTTCCTGCCTGGTTCATAAAACCAAACTTATTCGGATCTAGCGGGCTCCAGGAAAATTGCTGACCGCTTTTGGAACGCCTCCGGATGATTTGCAAACCCCAGTCCTGGATATTTCCTTTGCTGAAACGGAGGGCGGAATAGGGGATCCGCATTTCGAAAGACCAGCCATCGCTTAGCAGCGACACGGCTGAAGTATACACCGCGTTCCAACTGATGTCTTCGCCGTTATTGATCCCAATGGCGTATTTCACGTCAAACTGTTCGTTCAGGGGCGTTACATAAAATCCCAACCCATTGATCTTATCCTGGTATGTATCAAAGATCACTCCTACAAAATCGTTGATGCCGATATTATCGCGGCCCCCAAGCTGCTGGGAGATGCTATCCCTGGTGCTTTCATGGAGAATGCCACCGAAATAGACGGCTTCGTTATCATATATTAAATATACTTCGGTCTTGTTGCGGGGGTCCTCGGCGCGGCCGGGACTGGGTCGTTGCTCAATCAACCCGGTGATCAGCGGAGCCTGCTTCCAGGCCTCTTCATTGATCAGGCCGTCGATCTTCACTGGCAGGTTGGTCCTCACAGCATCTGTTTTGGGATATGACTGAGCGAGAGAGTAGGCATATGACAATAAAATGCAAAGGGTAATGATTGTCTTTCTCATACCGTTGGCTATACTTTAACCTGCAAGAACAGATTTTCCTTTTGAATTAACCGATGGATTTACATCTGCGGTAGGAAAGATTTGATGAAGGGTTAATGGCAGGCCATATTGCTATGGCAGGAAAATTGTTGTTACTTCTTTGCAAAAAACGGCACCATGAAGCAGATACTACAGCTTTTCAAGCAAAAAGCCGACACCCTTTTTCTATTTGAGCAATCAACTAAAGACCGATCCATTGGATTCAGGGTAATAGTAGGTGTCCTGGTCGGTCTCAACCTGTTCTGTATCATTTTTTATATCATTAAAACGCTATCGTGATGACCTCGCCTGGAAAAAAAATATCGATCAACAGGCTCTTCCTCGTTATTTCTATCCTCATCCTGCTGTCTGTGATATTGTGGGGGGAACTGCAAAAGGCCTGAGACCGGATAGTGAGAAACATCTATTTTTCCCCGGATCTAACTTGCACGGTTTTTGAATTGATAACCTAAGTTTAATCCTGGAAAAATGAATGAATATACAGGATGAAAGAGCTTGTGCTGATCGATATGCTGATGAGTCATACATCCCGGTTGATGCGTATGATGACAGATGGTATATTTGATGGGGAAGATTTTACACAATGCCGTAATACGATCCTGGCGATTCAAACCGAGATAAAAAAACAACAGTTAAATTTTTCCGCGGAAGATGACCCTTCCCTGGTAAAATTGGTTGGCAATAAAAATTTTAAGGAGACCGGCATCATTCACTGAGCGGTCTGGTCACCGAAAATCTTCCTGGTAAACCGCTTCTCCTTTTTCGTTATTCAACTTAGCGTTGTCGATAATGGCTGCTCCAGGGAAGCTATAGCGGATCCCACGATCGCGAGTTGATTGGCAGAACAGTTCTGCATTTGGCTCAAAACCACTATCTTAGTTTACATAAACCTGACTATGGCAGACGAAAAAAAATACGTGTTCCTGAACCGTGATCTTAGCTGGCTTAGTTTTAATCACCGCGTCCTGATGGAAGCCGCAGATAAGAGCGTTCCGCTGTACAGCCGCATTTCTTTTTTATCCATTTTTTCCTCCAACCTGGATGAATTTTTTAGGGTCAGGATGCCTTCGATCTTTGCTTTTACCAGCATAGAAGCCAAAAAAACATCCCTGAGGGAAGAATACCCGAAGGGCCTGGTGGAAGAAGTACAGGCTACAGTGCTCCGTCAACAGGAAGAATTTGGTACTATTCTCCGTGAACAGATATTGCCGGAACTCGAAAAAAATAATATCTGGCTTTACTACGGGGACCCCCTTCGCCAGGAACATACGGAAACGGTGAGGGAATATTTCTTATCGAAAGTATTATCCTTTTTACAGCCCATCCTGCTGCAAAAAGATAACCAGCCTAATGTTTTCCTCGACAATAATGCACTCTATTTTATTGTAGACCTTGAATCGCCTGAACTACCCGGCAAACATGTTTATGGATTGCTGAATATCCCTTCCGCTAACCTGCCCCGTTTTTCTGAATTACCCAACCTGGGGGATGACAATTATATTGTTTTTCTCGATGACGTAATAAGAGAAAATCTGCAGGAGGTATTCCCCGCTTTTACTATACATGGCGCCTGGAGTGTAAAACTCACCCGTGACGCAGAGATGAGTATCGAGGACGAATTCCTGGGCGACATTGCTGAAAAAATAGAAAAGCAACTGGAAAAAAGAGAAGTGGGTCATGCTACCCGCCTGCTTTATGACCAACGTATGCCCGAAGCAGTGAAGGATTTTACCCAGAAATACCTGATGCTGCGCCCCGAAGAAATGGCAGAAGGAGGCCGCTATCATAACCTGAAAGATCTTGGCAGCCTGCCCAACCCGAAAAAAGGGAAACTGACACATCAGAACTGGCCTTATGTGATACACCCTGGCTTTGATAATCACCGGTCCATTTTTCAAAGCATTACCGAGAGAGAAAAAATGCTCCATCTTCCTTATCATTCTTACAATTATATCCTCCGGTTTTTTAATGAGGCAGCGATTGATCCGAACGTAAAAGAAATATTCGTTACCCTGTACCGGGTGGCTGCTGATTCGCATATCGTGAATGCGCTGATCAGCGCCGCGAAGAATGGAAAGAAAGTAACTGTTTTTGTGGAACTGAAAGCCCGCTTTGATGAAGCCAACAACCTGAAATGGAGCAAGAAGATGAAGGCTGCGGGGATCAGGATTATCAATAGTATTCCGGGATTAAAAGTTCACGCCAAAGTAGCCCTGGTAAAACGACTCGAAGATAAGGAGTGGAAGAACTATTCATTTATGGCCACGGGTAATTTTAATGAGGCCACCGGCCGGTTCTATACCGACCATGTCCTGTTTACCTCCAGTAAAGAAATTGGTATCGAGCTCGAATGGTTGTTCGATTACCTCCAAAGCCGGATACAACCTGCTGATTACATGAAGATACCTTTTGAACATTTGCTGGTCTCGCAGTTCAATATGATCAAGCGTTTTGACAAGCTGATCGAAAGAGAAATCAAGAACGCAAAGAAGGGGAGGCCGTCCGGTATCATTATTAAATTAAATAACCTCCAGGAAAGGGAAATGATCGAAAAACTGTATGAAGCGAGCAGGGCTGGTGTAAAAGTCCAGTTGCTGGTCCGCAGTATATGCAGCCTGGCGCCGGGTGTAGAAGGGCAGAGTGAGAATATTACGGTACACCGTATTGTTGACCGTTACCTCGAACATGCAAGGGTCTTTGTATTCCATAATAACGGGGAACCGCAATATTATATGGGGAGCGCCGATTGGATGAGCCGCAATCTCCACAGCCGAATCGAAGTCGTGTTCCCGGTATATGATCGTGCTTTCGGGGAAGAGCTCAATACGATCCTGCAGTTACAATTAAAGGATAGTTCCAAGGCAGTCATGATCAATACTTCCCTGGATAATCCCCGGGCCAATAGCGGGGAAGAACCGCTTGCTGCGCAGGAAGCGATCTATGAGTTTGTAAAAACATCCGGCAAGTAATTCACCTGGCCATGGAGATGTATAGGGCGTACTTATATGCTCTTTGTTGGATGTAATTTCCCGATCGCCGCGTTTTCTCATTTCCACATTTCTTATCCTACCTTAGCCCTCCAAAATAAATCACTATGTCATTTGAATGGAAAGGTGTCTTCCCGGCATTGCTCACTCCTTTTACAAAGGAGGATAAACTGGATCTTGATATGTTTGAAAAGAACCTCGCAGCACAGCTCGAAGCAGGGGTCCAGGGGATCATTATCGGTGGCTCATTGGGAGAAGCCAGCACGATCACTGAAAAAGAAAAAGAAGAGCTGACAGAATTTTCTGTTGAATACCTGAATGGAAGGATCCCTGTTATTATCAATATTGCTGAGAGCAGGACGGGCGACGCTATCCAACAAGCGGAAAACGCAAGAAAATGGGGTGCCGATGGTATCATGCTATTACCCCCGATGCGGTATAAAACGGATGACCGGGAAACCATTCAATTTTTTAGATCCGTTGCCAATTCTACACAGTTACCCATTATGATCTATAATAACCCGGTAGATTATAAAATTGATACAAGACCGGAAATGTTTGAAGAACTGGCAACATGCGCGAATATCACGGCGCTAAAAGAAAGTTCGAGGGATGTGACGAATCTTACAAGGATGAAGAACAGGTTTGGGGATCGTTTCAAAATTCTTTGCGGTGTTGATACGCTGGCGATGGAAGAGCTTTGTCTCGGCGCCGATGGATGGGTCGCAGGATTGGTTTGCGCATTTCCAACAGAAACGGTTACGATCTATAACTTAGTAAAGGCCGGGAAGATCGAAGAAGCTGCCGCCATCTATCGCTGGTTCATGCCTTTGCTGGAGCTGGATATCCATCCCAAACTGGTACAATATATTAAGTTGGCTGCTGCACAAACCAGTATCGGCAGCGAATATGTCAGGGCGCCAAGATTAATGCTGGAAGGAGAAGAAAGGGAACGGATTTTGAAGGTGATTAATGACGGGATCGCAAAACGGCCTGTTTTATAAATGTATAATGGTTGGGCTAAAGCCCAATTTATTGTCCAACCAGGTCCCCGGGCTGAAGCCCGGGGCAAATAACCCGGGGCAAATAACCCGGGGCAAATAGCCCGGGGCAAATAGCCCGGGGCAAATAGCCCGGGTCTTCAGACCCGGGACAACAAAATAGAAACCCTAATGGGCTTTAGCCCAAAATATTATTTTTATGTTCAACGACGCAACAAACGAAGAAATAGAATCAGCCATGCAGGAAGCCTGGAAGGCTTTTATTATTTACCGCAAATGCTCACTGAAACAACGGGCTGATTTTATGCGATCCATAGCTGTGGAGATCGAAAACCTGGGAGATGAATTATTAAGGGTCGCGGGAGAAGAAACCCATTTGCCCGAAGCCAGGCTGAGGAATGAAAGAGCGAGAACCATGTACCAGCTGACCAGTTACGCGGATGCCTGTGAAAAAGGGAACTGGCTGGATATACGTATTGACACAGCGATGCCAAACAGGAACCCGCCCAAACCCGATATCAGGAAGATGTTGGTCCCGCTGGGTCCTGTAGTAGTATTTGGCGCGGCGAACTTCCCCTTTGCTTATTCTACGGCAGGGGGTGATACCGCCACTGCTTTTGCCGCTGGATGTCCCGTGATCGTAAAAGCCCATCCTGCCCATGCACAGACAAGTGAACTGGTAGCCGGTGCTATACTGAAGGCGGCAGCAAATTCCTATATGCCTACCGGGATCTTCACGCATGTGCATGGTGCTTCTTTTGAAGTGGGAAAGGCATTGGTAGAGCATCCCCATACCAAAGCGGTGGGGTTTACAGGGTCCTTTGCGGGAGGGAAACAATTATATGATTGGGCCAGCCAGCGCAGGGAGCCCATACCCGTTTTCGCAGAGATGAGCAGTATCAACCCTGTTTTTTTATTACCCGGTAAAATGAAAACGGCGGCCGCTGAAATTGCTACGATGTATGCCGGTTCTGTGACACTGGGGGTGGGGCAGTTTTGTACCAACCCCGGACTGATTATAGGTATTGATAATGACGACCTGCAAAATTTTATTGAAACATTATCAGGTGAAATAAAAAAAGTGCCGCCGGGTGATATGCTAAACCCGGGTATCTTTAAAAATTACGTGGAGAAAAGAGCCAATGTCCTGTCGCAACAGGAAGTAGATACGGTGGCCATAGCCGAAGCCGAACCCATCATTAACCAGGGGCTTCCCACAATCGCATCTGCATCAGCAAGCGCCTTTATTAATAACCCTTTATTACACCAGGAAGTATTTGGCCCATATTCCCTGGTGGTCCGGTGCAAGGACATGATCGAGATGCTCGAAGTAACCCGTCATATCGAAGGACAATTAACGGCGACCCTGATGGCAACGGATGATGATGTAAAGAACAATGTCGAATTAATTGATATCATAAAGAATATTTGCGGCCGCTTTATCATGAACAGTGTTCCCACGGGAGTGGAGGTGTGTCTCAGTATGCAGCATGGCGGTCCTTTCCCAGCGACTACCGATTCCAGGTTCACCAGTGTGGGGGCCGATGGGATCAAACGTTTTGCAAGACCGGTTGCATTCCAGAATTGGAGCAATGACTTATTGCCAGATGAGTTGAAAGATGAGAATCCGTTGAAGATCTGGAGGACAGTCAATAATGAAATGAAGAAGTAGTTGTTTGCTAGTAGCTGTTAGGCATTAGGCATTAGCTGTTAGGTATTAGGCATTAGCTGTTAGCTATTAGCTATGAACGACGGGAATTAACCCATTTGGCCGGAGGTCAGAACGGGTACTCCTAAAAATTGAAATATTCAATGAGACCGCTCCGCGAAACAGGGGCGGTTTTTTATTTTACCTGCCTGCCAGCATACACGTGTTATTGCTTAAGTGTATTTACATAGTTAACCGTAATACTTTAACGTTGAGCAAAAACCTTTTTTCGATGGTAATCTTCGCAGTATTAAGTGAATACGGCATTAAAATTCTGCGGGAAGTTCAGTTAAGCCGGTTCCTTTGTAATTAATACCTCGTACAATAACGTGAATACCGGTTTAATAGGTCTACATTACTTGTAATGCTTCATATTTCCGGTATTTAATCCAATGACTATCTAAGATCGCCTGGTTTGTTTAAAATGAAAACAAGTTAAGAGCGGTCATTTAGATTCACCATGGGTTAATTTCTTACCCGGCTTCTTTAAGAATCGAATCAAAACTACATTTTTGGAACAGGCGTGAAGGTTAGTTCATTGAAATGAACTTATCCCTCCGTGTTCCGCGTTCGTGAACTTTTCATCGTTTAATAAAACCTAAGTTGAGACTTTATGGGCAGGGAAAACGAATCGGATGAGTTGGTCATAGCCAACAAGGAACTTGTTTTCCTGAACCAGGAAAAGGAGAAACGTGCCGCTGAGCTGGCTATCGCCAATAAAGAACTGGCCTACCAGAATAGCGAGAAGGAAGACCGTGCGGCTGAATTGATCATAGCGAACAAAGAACTGGTTTTCCAGAACGGGGAAAAAGAAAAAAGGGCCGCAGAACTGGTTATAGCTAATAAAGAATTGGTATTTCAAAATAAAGAAAAGGAAAAACGTAGTAATGAACGTAAAAGAAACGCGGAATATACAAATCGTTTAGCTGCAATTGTTGAATTTTCGGATGATGCCATCATCAGTGAATTAATGGATGGAACGATAAAAAGCTGGAATAAGGGTGGTGAACGGATGTTCGGGTATGCTGCCAAAGAAGTGGTAAACGAGAATATTTCATTTATAATTCCACCGGACCTGATTTACGAGGAAAAAAATATCCTTGCAAGGATAGGCAGGGGCGAGATCATTGAGCAATGCGAAACGATAAGGCTCAAGAAGAACGGCGAGCAGTTCTATGTGGCAATTACTTTCTCTCCTTTGAAAGACCAGGCAGGAGCCATCATAGGTATTTCCAAAATTATCCGCGATATCACTTTAAGGAAAAAAGCTGAGGAACAACTTGTGCTGGCAAATAAAGAACTGGTGGTTCAAAACAAAGAAAAGGAAAAGCGGGCTGCCGAACTGATCATCGCCAACAAAGAGCTGGCCTTTCAGAATGAGGAGAAGGAAAAACGTGCGGGGGAATTGATCATTGCCAACAAAGAACTGGCCTTTCAGAATGAGGAGAAGGAAAAACGGGCGGGCGAATTGTTTATTGCTAATGAAGAACTTTTATTTCAAAATGAGGAGAAGGAAAAACGTGCGGGGGAATTGATAATTGCCAACAAAGAGCTCTTGTTCCAGAATGAAGAGAAAGAAAAACGGGCGGCTGAACTGATCATCGCCAATAAAGAGCTGGCCTTTCAGAATGGGGAGAAAGAAAAACGGGCGGGCGAATTGTTTATTGCCAATGAAGAACTTTTATTTCAAAATGAAGAGAAGGAAAAACGTGCAGGGGAATTGATCATTGCCAACAAAGAACTGGCTTTTCAGAATGAAGAGAAGGAAAAACGTGCAGCAGAATTAATCATTGCCAATAAAGAACTCCTGTTCCAGAATGAAGAAAAAGAGAAACGGGCGATGGAGTTGGTTATTGCAAACGAAGAACTTTTGTTTCAAAACAGTGAAAAGGAAAAACAAACATTACAACTCGAAGATGTCAACAAGGAACTCGAATCATTTTCCTATTCGGTCTCTCATGACCTGCGGGCCCCTCTTCGTGCCATTAATGGCTTTACCCAGGTATTGCTGGAGGATCACTTCGAACAATTAGACGATGAAGCAAAAGAGGTAATGAATGAAATACTCGAGAATTCCAATACTATGGGGG
>JBDSBR010000031.1:0-5701 GCA_039921505.1 Chitinophagaceae bacterium | reverse complement strand
AATTGTCTGCAATCGCAGCGTTATCCATATCGCTAATTTAGGATTAATTAGAAGTATGTGCATAAAAAAAGTCCCGAGTGATTCGGGACTTTCTATCTCGTTTAAGAAACTCTTAAACTTATTTCTTTTTTTTAGCAGCCTTCTTCTTAGGAGCAGCTTTTTTCTTTGCAGCTTTTTTCTTAGTAGCCATTTTGTTAGAATTTAATGTTAGTAAAAATGGGTTATCGGTAGTAAAAATAGCAATTATTTTATACTACCCAAATTTTTTTTCCACAAAATTCCAAACGGGGGTACCCGGCTTATGCTTCGGCAATAGCTACAGAGACATAAGTCCTGTTGTTTTTTGCCTTGCGAAATTCAACAACACCATCGCTTAATGCAAACAATGTGTAGTCTCTTCCAACACCAACATTCTTACCGGGATGGTAAACAGTGCCACGCTGGCGAACAATAATGTTCCCTGAAATTGCAGCCTGGCCACCAAAGATTTTTACACCAAGGCGTTTGCTTTGAGAGTCGCGGTTGTTCTTTACGCTGCCTTCACCTTTCTTATGTGCCATGTTCTAGATTTTGATATTTATAGATTGTTACCCTTCGTTGTCTCAGGGTAACAAGTACATTATGCAATGGATGTTACTTTGATCTTAGTATACGCCGTACGATGTCCTTTTTTCTTGTGAAAACCTTTTCTTCTTTTTTGCTTGTAGGCGATCACGGTATCACCTTTTACATGATCCACGATCTCGGCCTGGACCTTTGTCTTAATAGAAGAACCAGTGGTTAATTTATCACCGGCATAGGCCAGGAGAACTTCCAGGTCCATTTTATCACCGGCCTTTCCTTCCACTTGGGGGATGTATAAAGTCTGGTCTTTTTCGACCTTAAATTGTTGTCCGGCTACTTTTACTACAGCTATCATACGCTTAAAATTAGTCCCTAAAATTCGGGAGGCAAAGGTAAGAAGAAAAATTGTACCCGCAAACGGAAAATCAAAGATTTATGTCCCGAAGGCTTTCGGGATAAATGACCCCATTTTGCCCCTGCATCCGTTATATTTGTAGCCGCCCATCCGGACGGGCCGGGTGAGCCTTTAGGTTCCTATAGCATAAAGTATGAAAATCAAGTCTTTCTTAGCCAGGCCCTTCGCTTCCTATATATATAAAGGTATCCGCAAATCTATGGTTACGGCCGTGGCCGACCAGGAAAATATCCTCAAAAACCAGCTAAAAGTAGGCCGCACGACCGGGATCGGTAAGGAGGCAGGGCTGGATAAAGTGAACAGCTACGAGGAGTTCAAACAGGCTATTCCCATTCGCGATTATGAACAAATGCGCCCCTGGATTGATAGCATAAAGGAGGGCCGGCACAATGTTCTCTGGAAAGGCAAACCGATCTATTTTGCCAAGACCTCCGGTACCACCAGCGGTACCAAGTATATCCCGATCACCAAGGATTCAATCCCCAATCATATCAATACGGCCCGAAATGCCCTGCTTTGTTACATGGCAGAGACGGGGAATACCCGGTTTGCCGATGGTAAACTTATTTTTCTTTCCGGTTCACCCGAACTCGAAAGAGTCGGTGGCATCCCAACGGGGCGATTAAGCGGGATTGTGAATCACCATGTACCCAAATATCTCCGCACCAACCAGATGCCTTCTTATGAAACGAATTGCATCGAAGATTGGGAGAGTAAGTTGAATAAGATAGTGGAGGAGACCATCAGCCAGAACATGACATTGATCAGCGGTATACCGCCCTGGATGCAGATGTATTTTGATGAACTTATTAAACGGAGCGGTAAGAAAGTAGGTGAGTTGTTTCCCAATTTCAGCGTGATGGTACAGGGCGGCGTAAATTTTGAACCTTATAAAGCCAAATTATTTGAAAGCATCGGGCGTAAAGTGGATACGATCGAATTGTTCCCGGCCAGCGAAGGTTTTTTTGCTTTCCAGGATTCACAATCGGCAGAAGGTCTTTTATTGAATACCAACAGCGGTATCTTTTATGAATTTGTTCCGGCAGCCGAGATTTTTAATGATAACCCGACCCGGCTCCAGTTAAAAGAAGTAAAAGTGGGTGAGAACTATGCGATGGTCATCAGCAGCAATGCAGGGTTGTGGGGATATAACCTTGGCGACACGGTAAAGTTCCTTTCTACCGAACCCTACCGGCTCGTGGTAACAGGAAGGACCAAACATTTTATATCGGCTTTTGGAGAACATGTGATCGGGGAGGAAGTTGAAACCAGCATGCTGAAAGCGGCCGAAGAGGAGAACTTGCAGGTTACAGAATTTACCGTGGCTCCTTTTGTAAGCAGCGATAAAGGAAAATCTTACCACGAGTGGTTCGTGGAGTTTGAAAATAACCCGCATGATCTTGCCGCATTTGCCGCCAAACTGGACAGGCACCTCCGCCAAAAGAACGTTTATTATGATGACCTGGTCGGTGGTCATATTCTTTCCCCGTTAAAAATTACTCCTGTCCGTAAGAACGGATTTATTGATTACATGAAATCAATCGGTAAATTGGGGGGGCAGAATAAAGTACCCCGGCTGAGTAATGACCGGAAGATAGCAGCTGACCTGGTAAAATGGAGTGACCAGGAGATCGGGAACAAGCAATACGAAGTGCGGTAGTAAGCTAAAAGTAATAACCTCGAATGAGTGAACAACAAAAAATAAATCCTGATCCTGTTACTTCTTCTCCCGGTGCGGGGGACATAAAAAGGATTGCAATTTTTGGTTCTACGGGTTCCATCGGCACCCAGGCACTTGAAGTGATCGCTTCCAACCCGGATAAATTCTCTGCAGAAGTACTGACGGCGCAC
Source organism: Chitinophagaceae bacterium (assembly GCA_039921505.1). GTDB lineage: Bacteria > Bacteroidota > Bacteroidia > Chitinophagales > Chitinophagaceae > JJ008. Next base: position 2,871 of record JBDSBR010000031.1, on the reverse strand, counting down.
AATAATGATGAGCTGCTGGTACAACAAGCGCTGAAATTCAACCCCAACGTGGTGGTCATCGGTGACGAAAAGAAATATACCAAAGTAAAAGAAGCGCTGGCGGGTACAGATGTAAAAGTTTTTGCCGGTGAAAAAGCGTTGGAAGAAGTAGCGGCGATGGATTGTTATGACCTGATGCTGGCAGCGATCGTTGGTTACGCGGGTCTGCGACCAACTTTGCAGGCTATTAACAATGGCAAAGCCATCGCATTAGCTAATAAAGAAACATTGGTCGTCGCCGGTGATATCATCATGCGGAAGGCGGTAGAGAACAGGGTACCGATTATCCCGGTTGATTCGGAACACTCTGCCATTTTTCAATGCCTGGTAGGAGAGACAAGGAACCGGATTGAAAAAGTCATCCTTACTGCTTCGGGCGGACCTTTCCTCGGTCGTAAACCCAATTACCTGGTGAATGTAAAAAGGGAACATGCGTTGCAACATCCCAACTGGACCATGGGCGCCAAGATCACTATTGATTCCGCTACATTGATGAATAAGGGACTCGAGATGATCGAAGCTAAATGGTTATTCAACCTGAAACCGGAACAGGTACAGGTCGTCATTCATCCGCAGAGTATTATTCACAGCATGGTACAGTTTGAAGATGGAAGCCTCAAAGCACAAATGGGATTGCCGGATATGAAATTGCCGATACAATATGCCCTGGCTTTTCCTAAAAGGATTAAAAACGATCTCCCCAGGTATGATTTTAAGAAAGTGAATAACCTGAGTTTTGAAGAGCCTGATGTTAAAACCTTCAGAAATCTTGCCCTGGCACAGGAAGCTTTAAATAAAGGAGGAAACCTTCCTTGCGTGATGAATGCCGCCAACGAGGTTGCTGTGTATGCCTTTCTCCGCAATCGTATCAACTTCCTCGATATGACCGATGCTATCGAAAAGACGATGCAGAACATACCCTTTATCGAGAAACCCACGCTGGAGGAATATTTTGAAAGCGATGGCGAGGCACGTAACTTTGCTGCCGATTTAATCAAACTTTAGACGGAAGTCCGAAGACAGAAGTCGGAAGATGTGGCTTAAAGATTGAAAAATCCTGGCAGACCCGCAGTTTTCTTTACGATTTGCAGATCTGTTATAATTTTTCGTTCTTTCGGACTCGTCTCCGGACTTCGGTCTCCGGACTCCTGATTTTTAAAACTATGAATTTATTAGCTATTAACTGGTCAAATGTAGGCTTGCAGGCAGGACAGCTGTTACTTGCATTATCGTTGCTGGTGATCCTGCATGAATTTGGTCATTTTATCACGGCCCGTTGGTTCAAATGCCGGGTTGAGAAATTTTTCCTCTTCTTTGATCCCTGGTTTGCCCTGGTGAAAAAGAAAGTAGGGGATACTGTATACGGTATCGGCTGGTTACCCCTGGGGGGCTATGTAAAGATATCGGGTATGATCGATGAGAGCATGGATAAGGACGCCATGAAGGAACCCGCCAAGGAGTGGGAGTTCAGGAGCAAGCCGGCGTGGCAACGATTGATCGTGATGCTGGGGGGTGTTATTATGAACATTCTTACAGCTTTCGTGATCTATGCTTTTATCCTGATGATCTGGGGAGATAAGAAAACACCGATCGCTACCGTGAAGAACGGTATATGGGTAACGGATTCAGTGATGATAAAATTGGGTTTCCAGAATGGCGATAAAATAATTTCCGTTAACGGCGATTCTATTAAATATTTCGAAGAAATACAATCAAAGGTGTTGATCGGGGGGCGCAAAGTAATCCTCGACAGGAACGGGGTGACCAAAGAACTGGATGTCCCCGTTGACCTTATCGATAAACTAATCACCCGTAAGGATAAGAGAAGGATATTGATTTCCGAAAGGCTCCCGGCCTTCGTAGGAGAGTATAACGAAAAGGACACTGCCTATGGCAAAAGAGCAGGGCTGAAACCTTTTGACCAGATCATTTCGGTGAATGAACAGCCTATCACTTATATCGACGAAGTAAATACAGCGGCTGCGCCATATAAGAACGGATCTGTGAAGGTGAAAGTGTTGCGGGGAAAGGATACCGTTAACCTGACCAACCAGGTCAATAGTGATGGCCGGCTCGAAATCGCCTTATTAAAGGATGGGCAATACGACAGCCTTGGGGTCTATCATGTCACAACAAAGAAGTATAGTTTTTTTGCAGCTTTTCCTGCCGGTGTCAGGAAATCCGGAGAAAAGCTTCAATCCTATATTGACCAGTTCAAGCTTATCCTGAATCCAAAGACCGGGGCTTACAAAGGAGTAGGAGGATTCAAATCAATGGGTTCTATCTTCCCCACTACCTGGAGCTGGGAAGCTTTCTGGAATATCACGGCATTCCTGTCGATTATCCTTGCTTTTATGAACCTGTTGCCGATACCTGCGCTGGATGGGGGGCATGTGATGTTCACTTTGTATGAAATGATTACCCGGAGGAAACCCAACGAGAAATTTTTAGAGTATGCCCAGATAGTTGGCATGGTTCTTTTATTGGGATTGATGCTGTATGCGAACGGGAATGATTGGTTTGGATGGGGTAAATAAATAAGAAATAAGAAATAAGGAATAAAAAATAAGGAAGTGAAGTAAAAAATGCGAAATGTTATAAGTAATAAGAGTGTTTAACTTTCTCATTCCTTATTTCTAATTTTGTATTTCTCATTCTTATAACCGGGGGCGCCTGGTTTTGACAGCGTAGATCTTTGAAAGTGTAAGCATGTACTGCGTTGCGTAATTAGCAGTTGAATCTGAATACGAAACCTTTAAATGGCAATACTCAGTATGCCATGGCTGCCTAATCAGTGATTAAGTAGTCATTAGGGCCGCCGGGCCGGTTGTT
>JBDSBR010000030.1:0-132022 GCA_039921505.1 Chitinophagaceae bacterium | reverse complement strand
TCACGGTCGCTTCTTTTAGCAGCTACCTTCTGGCCTTGCTTACGCAACCAGTCTATAGCAGCTTCAAAATCACCATTGGTTTCTGTTAACGCCTTACGGCAATCCAACATACCGGCACCAGTAGCCTGGCGAAGTTTGTTGATGTCCTGTGCACTTATAGTTACTGTACTCATGATAATTAATAATTAAGAATTAGGAATTAAGAATTCTCTCCCACAACCAGTCAGTCCTGTCCTTAAGAAAAGATCAGATGGCAGAGTGGTTAAACAAAAAACCACAAACCATAAACAATAAACCTTTCTTATCTTCTTCCGCCACCAGGACCCCTGCTTCCACCACCGGGACCACCGGTTGTACGGCGTCTTTGTCCACCACCAGCACCGCCACCTGCTGCGCCACGGCCACGGCCTGCAGCACCACGGCTACGACCACCTTCTGCCTGTGCTTCAGCTTCCATCCGGGCTGCTCTTTTCTCTTTTTCATCATCAGTGATTTCTTCTACCTCGTCATCTTTGGCAGCCTGGCGATCGGCCAGTCCTTCTGCAATGGCCGCTGTCAGGTAATTAGAAATAATAGCAATCGATTTTGTTGCATCATCATTCGCAGGGATGGCAAAATCAACTTTGTTTGGATCACAATTGGTATCTACTACACCAAATGTCTGGATACCCAAACGTTTTGCCTCGGCCAGCGCGATATGTTCATGCCCGATATCAACGATGAATAAAGCAGCGGGTACACGACCCAGCTGGGCGATACCACCCAGTACTTTTTCCATTTTATCCTTATCACGGCTCAGGGTGAGACGTTCTTTTTTAGTAATGCTATCGAAAGAACCATCTCCCAGCATTTTTTCGATGCTCTGCATCTTCTTCACGCTTTTACGAACCGTGTTGAAGTTGGTCAGCATACCTCCCAGCCACCTTTCGGTAACAAAGGGCATGTTCACCCTACGGGCACATTCGTTAACGATGTCCTTTGCCTGTTTTTTTGTTCCTACGAACAGGATCTTCTTACCGCTGCGCGCGATCTGTTTCATCACGGCCGCTGTTTCCTGCAGGCATTCTACTGTTTTATTCAGGTCAATGATGTGGATACCTTTCTTCTCAGCAAAAATGTAAGGCAACATCTTTGGGTTCCACTTCTTTTTCAGGTGACCGAAATGAACACCGGCTTCCAGAAGTTGCTGTTGTAAGGATGTACTATTTTCCATTTATTTTAAGCTTTTAGCTATTATCCGCCGGCTGGCGGACGTTAGCCAGTTAAAAATTGAATTTGTTTTCCAAGCTAATAGCTAAAGGCTAAAAGCTCAGCGCTTCTTTTAACGTTTAGAGAACTGGTAACTTCTCCGGGCTTTCTTATGACCGAATTTCTTACGCTCCACAGAACGGGGATCCCTTTTCAGTAACCCGGCTGCTTTTAACGCAGGACGAAACTCAGGGTTGATCTCCAGCAATACACGGGCAATACCGAGCATGGCTGCTTCTGCCTGTCCTTTTACGCCACCACCTGTCGCATTGATCTTCACATCAAATTTGTTGAAGACATCAACAGTTTTCAGCGGGCGTTCCACCTGGTTCTGTAAATACACCAGCGGAAAATAAACTTTGTAGTCTTTTTCGTTCACTATGATGCTGCCTTCACCTTTGGTGAGGAACACTCTTGTCACAGCTGCTTTACGACGACCAATTCCGTTTTTTTGCTTTTCCATTTTATTTTTAGCTTTTAGCTTCTGGCTATCAGCTTTTAGCTTACGGCTAATCGCTAACAGCTAATTGCTGTTTTTAAAATTTTAATTCTTTAGGTTGTTGTGCTGTATGCGGATGGGTGGCGCCAACATATACATACAATTTCTTGTACATCTGGCGGCCGAGCCTGTTCTTAGGTAACATCCCTTTCACCGCTCTTTCAACGATCACTTCGGGTCTGCGGTTGATCAGCTTCCTGGCCACTTCTTCTTTACGACCACCGGGGTAACCGGTAAAATGGTCATACACTTTCTGGTCCAGTTTGTTTCCTGTTAATACGACTTTTTCGCAGTTGATCACGATGATATAATCACCGGTGTCAACGTGGGGAGTGTAGTATGCCTTGTTCTTACCGCGAAGTATCGCAGCGATCTTAGCACACATCCGACCAACGGTTTGATTAGTACCGTCCACAACATGCCAGTTGCGTTTTACGGTAGCCTCGTTCGCATGTTTCGTAGTGAAATGTAATTTGCTCATTATAAAGAAATCTTTTGGCTGTTGGCTGCGGGCTTATGGCCCGGTCGCTTTCAGCAGTTAAATAATAAACAGATGGAGCTATCCCTCGATCTGTTCCCCGATCAGCTAATAACTAAAAGCTAACAGCTATTTAAGGGGTTGCAAAGATAGGTTTGAGAGGATTTACAACCTAAGAATCAGGGGAGTAATTTTTAGCGGGCCTTTATAAAACACTGATTTACAATAAATATTTTGACTTAAAAAATAATTCTTTAAGATAGTTGGCAAATTACCAACTTAATTTTACCTTGCCTTTAGAAAATTGAAGACCTTCAAATAGAAGATAAGTCGAATTCAATTCTGTAGCCGCCTGTAGAAGAATTATTAGTAACAAGTAAAACAGAATTTTTTTATGCTTATCGTCTATTTAGAAAAACTGAATATTTTTGCGAAAAACCACGCTAATGCCAGGAAAAGCGTTGCGACATGGGTAGCAACAACCGAAGAATCCACATGGAATACAAAACAGGATGTTTTGAGATCTTTTCCCAACGCCAAAATGATCGCTGATAACAGGGCCCGTTTTGAAATAGTACACAACACTTACAGGCTGATAGCAAAGGTCAATTATGAAGCACAGATCGTACAAATAAGGTTTATAGGAACACATTCTGAATATGACAGGATCGATCCTTCTACAATTTAATTATGCATAACTGGACGATCATAGAATCCCGCAGTGAATACGAAAAGGCAGCAACCCGCTTCGAAGAAATAAACGATGCTGCCAATGGAACTCTTGAATTCAAAGAAATGCTCCTGCTATCACTCCTGATAAACCAGTATGAAAAAAAACAATGGAGTGTCCCCGAAGTGGATCCAATTGAAATGATCAAGATAAGAATGGAAGATTTTGGTTACACGGCAACAGATCTTGCAAGGGAATATGGTGATAAAGGGACAGTGAGTAAAGTACTTAATTATAAACAAGCGCTTTCGTTGACTATGATCCGTAAATTCAGTAAACTGCTGAGGATACCAATCGATGCGTTAACGAAAGAATATAAACTCCGCGCATGATATGCTTACGGTTCCCACCAATCAATGTTATCGAACTTACCATCAAGCCGGACCGGCTCCCCGATCTTTGGTGTCAGAACTTTTACATTCATTTCTTTTGCTTTTGCCAGTACCCTTTTCACGGGTTCATTCCAGGGATGCATCCCCAGCCTGAACTTACCCCAGTGAACAGGTAATAAGACCTTTGCTTTCAGGTCAACGGCCGCCTGCACGGTTTGTTCCGGCATCATATGGATCAGGGGCCACATCGTATTGTACTGGCCGGATTCCAGGATGGCCAGATCAAAAGGTCCGTATTTCTCCCCGATCACTTTAAAATGCGTATCATATCCTGAGTCTCCTCCCAGGTATAAATTATGAGTTGGTGTTTTTAAAATAAAAGATGACCAAAGCGTCTGGCCTCTTTTCAACCCCCTTCCCGAGAAATGTCTTGCCGGAGCAGCAGTCAATTGCATATCATTATCCAGTTCTTCCGGTTGCCACCAGTCCATCTCCGTAATGATATTCGCATCAATGCCCCAGTGTTTTAAATGAGAACCGACACCCAATGAGCAAAACACTGCCCGCACTTTCTTCTTCAGTTTCCGGATCGTTTTAAAATCAAGATGATCATAATGATCATGGGTGAGTACCAGGTAATCAATAACAGGCATATCCTCTGCATTGTAGACATTGCTGCCGGGAAAAGCCTTTACCATAAAAGATACCGGCGCCGCATTCCCACTGAATACAGGATCCACCAGGAAATTCTTGTTCGCAATACGAAGCAGGTAGGAGGAATGACCAAACCAGACAATAACAGGTTCGGTTGAAACGAGTTTGCCGAGATCAGTGATAACTGCGGGTAATTTAAAGTTAGGCGCGGTCTCCGGGTGTTTCTTAAAAAATTCCCGCATCATTTTCCAGTAAGAAATGTCTCCCGGCTTCATCGGTGTTGAAGAGAGGTTCTGGAAAGCCCCGTTCTTATAATTAGGAGACTTTTTTATTCGTTCGAGGAGTTTACCTGAAGGCAATTTCCCGGCTATCTTCAATGACATGTGATTCAATTTTAATTACCGCCGCAAATTAGCGAAACCCTTGCCAGCCATAGCTTTGAATTCGGTGAGTTACCAATATTCCCAGTTGAACGACAGGCTACGAAATGACCCGCTTAACCACCATACGGTTATTGGTAAAATGAGTGATCAGCACCGGGACAGTCTCTCCTTCTTTCACCCCGCCTTCAAAATCTGCCAGTGGAAGTTTGGCCGTGATCATGTTATTGAACAAATTCAAATAGACGGCATGCGGTGAAACCTTGTACGCAAGAGCGGCGATCTCTATTTTGTGATTGAAGTGCTGCAAGGCCATTTTATATTCCGGGATATAATTATGAGAAAAAAGTTCTGCTACGATGGCTTTTGGTTTTTCCAGGTTCAGTAACCTGAATGTAATGGCCTCGTTGGCTGCTGTTTCTACCGGCGGTTTTTCCCAGGGGGAAAGCTGGAGGGGAAAAAGAATATAGTTGTCCCATTCCTTGACAAAATATTTATCGCCCACTATTTTTAAGTAGCCCGAGAAACGGTTCTCCAGTGTCGCTTTCTGGATCAGCAGGTCGATCGCTGTATTATAGGTAAATTTTACATTATAGGCCGTCATCTTATCTCCCCGGTCCGCCAGTTTAAGCTGGAAGCTTACTCCATCACCCAGCCTGAACTGGTGAGATTTTTTTCCAGTGCCTTCGGCATCCGTTTTACAATTGACCGACTTCTGCTTATTATTATGCAAATACTCGATGGTCGCGAATTCCTTTTCGTAATTGATAAATGAAATATTGCCTTTGAATACCTGCTTGTCCATGAAGTACTGCAAATTTATAGCGAAGTAAAATAATATGGGTTTAAATAACACCCTGAAATCCGTGAACCCTAATCAGTGTAATCTGTGGTTAACCTTTTTCCGGCTGTCTTCCTTTTAAATAAAAAATCACGCCTATATTTATTGTACAATTTTCCAGTATGGCAACACACCCGCTTGGACGTTCGGTTTTTGGTGATCCCAAAAATACCGGCAACCTGATGACGATCGAAGAAGCGCATGCTTTATTAAATGAATGGGTTCCGAATGAACGGCTCCGTTTGCATATGAAACAGGTGGCCGCCAATATGAAAGCCTGGGCCCTCGAAAAAGAACAAACCGATGAACAAACCGCGCTGAAATGGGAGCTGGCCGGCCTGCTGCATGACGCCGACTGGGAAAAATATCCCGATGACCATTGCCGGGTGATCATTGAAGAACTGGAAAGTAGAAATATGGACCCCGAACTGATCCACTGTATTGCTTCCCATGGTCCGGGTTATTTTGGCGTAGAGCCGGTCAATACCATGGATAAGATGATCTATGCCATGGATGAATTATCAGGCTTTATTCATGCCGCTGCCCTTATCCGCCCTACAGGCTATGAAGGCCTGGAAGTAAAAAGCGTGCTGAAAAGGTTAAAGACCCCTTCTTTTGCTGCGCAGGTTAACCGTACCGACATAACAGACGCTCTGTCAAGGATCGACACCCCGCTCGAAGAGCTGGTACAGTTTATAATTGATCACCAGAAGGCTGTATCGTAATTCCCCCATTACCGGAGAGTAAAAAAAGATTGGCGAATTTTTAAACCTGCCTGTTTAAACCCGGTCACATGCCGGTTAGCAGAAACCCCGCGTAAGAGCATTTAGTCACCAAAAAAAGAAGATTATGAGAAAGCTTTACGCTTTGCTTGCTGGTATCCTATTGACACTTGCAGCGACAGCCCGTACCGGTAGCCCCGATATCGCCAATTTCACGTATGTTACCGACCCTTCCCACAACGATGTTGTTTTTACCAATACATCTGTCCTTGGAAACGAACCCGGGACCAGGAAGGCTTTCTGGAGTTTTGGAGATGGTACCGGCATCATGACCCCGCCATTACAGGGAACCAATCACCATTATGCCTCAGCCGGTACCTATACGGTATGCCTGAAAATATATCGCTACTATTCGAATCTTAATGATTCTGTTTTATCGGCACAGATCTGTAAAACACTGACGATCGAAACAATTTGCGGTGCCGATTTTGAAAAACTCCCTCCTGTAGTCAACAATCCTTTGCTGGTTTATTTTAAAGCATTACCCCAGCATAATAATAACCGCAAACCGGCAAGGATCTGCTGGACCTTCGGTGACGGACGCGATACCTGCATCAGTTACGCTGAAAATTATACCGGTCAGTATGCAGTGAGCCATCGTTATAATCATCCCGGTCAATATGAAGTGTGTATAAAGATCCTTTACTATGGAGGTTGTGAGGCAAGAAAATGTAAAGTGGTCCAGGTTGGTGAACCAGACAGGTGTTCTGCTGATTTTCAGAAGTACCTGGTCACTACCCCCCTGCTCGTTTACTTCAAAGCATTACCGCAGCATAATAATAACCGTAAGCCGGCCAGGGTCTGCTGGACTTTCGGTGATGGTCATGACACCTGTATCAATTACCCGGAAAATTATTCCGGCCTCTATACAGTAAGGCATCTTTATAATCATCCCGGCCAATATGAAGTATGTGTAAAAATAATTTACTACGGAGGTTGTGAAGCAAGAAAATGCGAAGTAGTACAGGTAGGTGAACCTGACAGGTGTTCAGCTGATTTTGAAAAACTCCCTCCAGTAGTCAACAATCCTTTGCTGGTATATTTTAAAGCATTGCCCCAGCATAACAATAACCGTAAACCCGCAAGGATCTGCTGGACCTTCGGTGATGGGCGGGATACCTGCATCAATTACGCCGATAATTATACCGGTCAGTATGCTGTGAGTCATCGTTATAATCATCCCGGCCAATACGAAGTATGTGTAAAAATAATTTACTACGGAGGTTGTGAGGCAAGAAAATGCGAAGTAGTACAGGTAGGTGAACCCGACAGGTGTTCAGCTGACTTTGAAAAATTGCTCTCGACCAACAATCCATTGCTGGTTTATTTTAAAGCATTGCCCCAGCATAATAATAACCGTAAACCGGCAAGGATCTGCTGGACCTTCGGTGATGGGCGGGATACCTGTATCAACTACGCGGAAAATTATACCGGCTTGTATGCCGTAAGTCACCGGTATGATCATCGCGGCCTTTATGAAGTCTGTGTGAAGATCCTTTATTACGGCGGTTGCGAAGCCCGTAAATGTGCACCGGTACAGGTAGGCGAGCCCGATCATTGCAATGCCGATTTTGAAAAGATACAGGGTTCACTCAATAATCCTCTCCAGGCTTATTTCAGGGCATTGCCACAACATGATAATAATCGTAACCCTGCAAGGATCTGCTGGACCTTTGGCGATGGCCGTGATACCTGTATCAATTACCCGGAAATTTATACAGGCCAGTATGTAGTTAGTCACCGCTATGAACACCCCGGGCAATATGAAGTGTGTGTAAAAATTCTTTACTATGGTGGCTGTGAAGCAAGAAAATGCAACCCGGTCGTTATTCCACCGCCGGTAACTTGCAGGGTTCATCTATTCGAACTTATTCCTTCCATCACCAGCCTGGTTCGTGGATTCGTTGCATTACCCAATTCGAGCCCGTCGGCAAGAGTAGTCCGTGTGTGCTGGTATTTTGGAGATGGTGAAGACACCTGTATCATACCCGATTCCCGGCCTTCTTTCTTCTTTATACGTCATGTCTATCCTGCTCCGGGTGTTTACCGGGCCTGTGTAAAAATCCTTTATGAGGGGGGTTGTCTCGCCGAAGATTGCAAGGAAGTCGTGATCCGGCCTTCGTCCGAAATATGCGGCGGTTATATGAGGGATTCCCTTGTGGCGGCAAAAACATTTAAGTTCAAAGGATTCAGTATTCACAACCCGAATGATGATGCGATCAGCTACCAATGGAGTTTTGGTGATGGCAGTACAGCCAGCGGCCAGGAAGTAACACATACTTACAACAATGCCGGCAATTACGAAGTCTGCCTGCGGATCAGGACAAGACTGGGTTGCGAAACCAGAATCTGCAATACGATACGGGTGTATGGTAACCATGAGCCGGCCTTAAGACTTACGCCAAACCCGGTGGTGAATATCCTGCATGTGGATTTCCTTTCAACGCATACTGAACAGGTGAATATTAAAATAGTGAACAGCATCGGTACGGTATTGAGAACCTATACAAGGAATGTAAATGCAGGGCCAAACAGCTGGACTATTGACCTGACCAGTTTAGTACCGGGTGTTTATACTTTTGTCGTCCAGTCACCTAACCAGTTGGCCAGTGCACTATTCATAAAGCAGTAAACGAGTTTTTTTACGTCAGGGGCTAACATAAGCCGTTCCTCAAGGGGCGGCTTTTTTTATTGCAGGAACGTGGTATAAAACAGGAAAAAAGCCCCAATACCCGGTCACATAAATCATCTGGCTAAATGTGTACTTATTACATAAACTCCTTATCTTCCCAGTAAATACTTTCTTCATTCAACGGTTGCTTATGTCTTCTGCTTTTACCGGCGTTAAGCCTAAACTCAGTCTTGTCCAGATCATAAATATGAGTGTCGGGTTCTTTGGGATCCAGTTTGGATGGGATCTTCAACGGGCCAATATGGGTCGTATCTATGAAAATCTCGGGGCCAATCCTGACCAGGTTCCGCTTTTGTTTTTAGCAGCGCCGCTTACTGGTTTATTAGTTCAGCCGATTATCGGCTATATGAGTGACAGGACCTGGCATCCGAAATGGGGAAGAAGAAGACCTTATTTTATGATCGGGGCTATCCTGAGTTCCATCGCCTTGTTATTTATGCCGCATAGCAGTGAATTGTGGATGGCAGCGGGTCTTTTGTGGGTACTGGATGTTTTTGGCAATGTTGCCATGGAACCCTTTCGTGCATTTGTTACCGACAAACTACCGGATTCACAGGTCAACAGGGGTTTTATCATGCAAAGCCTGATGATCGGCCTGGGAGGCAGCATCGCTTCCGCTTTACCATGGTTAATGAAAAATGTTTTTCAGCTGACGAATACGGCAGCACAGGGAGAGATCCCGGAAAATGTAAAATTCTCTTTTTATATCGGGGCCTTCTTTTTTATTGCTTCCGTTTTATATACAGTATTTACAACAAAAGAATACCCTCCTTCCGATCTTGGTTTTCGAAATAAAGTAAAGGAATCAAATAAAGGTTTTGGAAGTGGATTCAGGGAAGTGATGACAGCACTGACAAACATGCCGAAAAGAATGAGGATTGTTTCCTTAGTTCAATTCTTTACTTGGCCTGGACTTTTCCTGATGTGGTTTTTTTATACGACTGCAGTCGGAGTAAATATATTTGGGGGCCAGGCAGGTTCAACCGACCCCGTATTTGCTAAAGGAGCTGATTTTGGCAGTCTTACTTTAGCCTTCTATAGTGTTGTGACATTCCTGTTCGCACTGGTTTTACCTTTTATTGCTGATAAACTGGGAAGAAAAACGACCCATACCCTTTGCCTGCTTTGCGGAGCACTTGGTTTGATCAGTGTAAGCTGGGTAGAAAATAAGAATTTATTATTTGGAAGCATGGTGGGAGTAGGTATTGCCTGGGCCAGTATTCTCTCGATGCCTTATGCTATGCTCAGCGGCAGTTTGCCCAAAGATAAAGTAGGCGTTTACATGGGCATTTTTAATTTCTTTATCGTGCTACCTGAGATCATTGCTTCGCTGGGGTTTGGATGGCTGATGAAAAATGTGTTAGGAAATGACCGGATGGCGGCGCTTAAAATTGGCGGCGGGCTGATGATCATTGCCGCGCTGATTTGTTTCTTCTTTATAAAAGATAAGAAGGATGACAATGAAACGGCTACCATCAAACTGGAGATTGAAGAGCAACGACCAATATGATTTTTATGAAAAAGATCTTTTTAACGGGGCAGTTTCTACTATTATTTTCCTCTTGTTTACTTGCCCAACAGGGATTCACCGTGTATCCTACCCACTGGTGGGCTGGGATGAAAAATCCAGCACTGCAACTCATGATCCATTCAGGAAAGGATATCGCCGTAGATAAGCTGGCATTCATTTCCTCGAGCAAAGATGTTAAAGTAACCAGGGTAACCAGGGCAGCAAACAGGCATTATATTTTTGTCGACCTTACTATCGCCGCTTCCGCAAAACCACAGACCGTAAAATTCTCTTTCGGAGGTAACATACGCAGTGAATGGCAATCATTCGATTACCAGTTAAAGGCAAGAAGCCCAGGGAACGGGAAAACTAGGATCAAAGGCATCACATCAGAAGATCTTATTTACCTTATTATGCCGGACAGGTTCAGTAACGGCGATCCTTCGAATGACAGGATACCCGGGATGAGAGACCAGTCACTGAACAGGGATACAATATTCGAACGACATGGCGGCGACCTGAAAGGAATAGAAAATCACCTGGATTATTTGCAGGATCTCGGGGTGACCGCACTCTGGCTGAACCCGGTGATTGAAAATGATATGCCCAACCGAACGGAACATGGCTATGCTTTTACCGATCATTATAAAGTGGATCCGCGTATCGGCGGCGAAAAAGCCTACCATGACCTGGTGGATGACCTGCATAGCCGGAGTATGAAGATCATCCAGGACGCCGTGTATAATCACGTAGGTATCGAACATTTTTTATTCCGCGATATGCCGGACAGCAGCTGGTTCCACAAATGGCCTATCTATACCAATACTACATATAAGGACCAGGTATTGATGGATCCCTATGCAGCCGCAATTGACAGGAAAAAAATGTCGGATGGATGGTTTGTGCGTTCCATGCCCGATGTAAACCAGGGCAATCCTTTTTTTGCCACTTTCCTTATCCAGCATGCCATCTGGAGTACCGAAGAATATGGGCTTGATGGCTGGCGTATCGATACGTACGCATATAACGATCTTGATTTCATGAACCGCTGTAATAAAGCGTTACTGGATGAATATCCGCAACTGCACCTGTTTGGCGAAACATGGGTGCATGGTGTACTGAACCAGGCTTATTTCACACAAAACAACCTGGACATTCCCTATAAAAGCAACCTGCCTGCCGTTACCGATTTTCAAACCAACCTGTATGGCATCATTAACGCGTTGAACCAGCCTTTTGGCTGGACCGAGGGTGTCAATAAATTATACAGCACACTCGCTAATGATTTCGTGTATAAAGACCCGATGAAGCTGGTTATTTTCCTGGACAATCATGATATGTCCCGCTTTTATTCACAGGTAAATGAAGATCTTCAAAAATATAAAATGGGAATAACCTGGTTGCTTACCTGCCGCGGGATCCCACAACTTTATTATGGCACGGAAATACTCATGGCGGGTGTTACCAACCCGGATGGATGGGTACGGCTGGATTTTAAAGGTGGCTGGCCGGGAGATAGGGAAAACAAATTTATGGCTACCGGGAGAACAAGACAGGAAAATGAAGCTTTTGAATATGTAAAGACACTGGCCAGGTTCCGCCTGCATTCTTCTGCTATCAAAACAGGAAAGCTGATGCAGTATGTTCCCGAAGATGGCTTGTATACGTATTTCCGCTATGATGCAAAACAAACAGTAATGGTCATTATGAATACGGGCGACAAGAACGCCAGGGTAAAATGGAATAGTTATTCCGAAAGAACAAAAGGATTTACGAGGCTGAAAGATGCAATCACCGGCAAAATATATACTCCCGGGGAAGTTGAAGTAAAGCCCAAAGAAAGTTTTGCATTCGAATTACTGAAATAACTTCCTATAAAAGCAGGAGCATAAAATAAGAGCTGCCTTATAATAAGGCAGCTCTTTGTATTTACTCGTGGTTCTATATTAGTTGATCGTTAAGGTCTGCGTATGTTCATTCAGCGTAATTGTATAAGTGCCACTTGTAACGGGTGTTTTAAAGTTGTTTCCACCATCCCATTTTATAGCTCTTGGCGTTCCCGTAGCCTGGCTTTGACCGCTGTTGTCCTCGTAATCAAAAGCACCCCAGTCGTTGCCCGCCAGGAACTTGATCTCCTTGTTAGCAAGCAAGGAAAGCGTGATGGTCCAGGTACCATTGCTGGTATAAGTCATTTGCGGTGATGCTCCCGGGTTCCAGGCTGGTACGCCATTCATCCCGTCTCCAACGACTCTCATTTCAATCGCCGGGCTTTTTTCATATTTTACCTGTTGCCCGTTCGTTCCATCCCAGATAAATCTTGTACGGGGTGCTGAGTTAGCAGCCAGGTTACCGCCGTTGCCATCGTTATCAAGGTTGCCGCCACCTGCATCACCCCACCAGCGGTCTTCTTTCACGCCAAAGGTCCATGGAGAACCGGCTGATCCGTCATGCAATTTTCCTTCATCGGTGCCGGAAGAATTTACTACGATAAGGAATTTATCACGCCCGGCGTATGCGCCAAAGATCGGTGCTGCCGGGTTCCATCCCTGCATACTTCCTACAAAACCTACCTGCTTCTGCTGGATAAAGGCAATGTTATTCGCTACATCAAGCGTAAGGCGGTAGATTCCTGCTGACGGGATCTGGAAATTACCTCCCACATTATAGCCGGTATTGAAACCGCCGATACCGATACTGCCACCGTTATTACCATAACCGGAACCCCAATCGCCTTTTATTTTAAAGAACTTGAACTCATCGCCGGCATTCAGTTTAACATAGGTATAAAAAACTTTACCAAAACGATCCGGCTTCTTATCTGTAATAATCTCCCAGGGATTGTTGATATCCCAGCCCGTGAAGCTTCCGACGATATAAAATTTTATCTGCCGGAGAATAGATAAAGCATTGCTATAATCAGCGTATTGTTTCCAGGTACCGGAAGTTGCTACTACTGTCCATTTAAGGTTGGCCTGCAGGCTCAGGTCTGAATAGCCATGAACAGCCAGTGAATCGCTTATTTGTTTGGTGGTATAAGTAAGTACACTATCTGCACCACTATTGTCCGAAATACTGCTGAATAGCGTTTGTGTGTTCCAATTTATTGGAATTTCATTCCCGTTAGCATCCAGTTTTTTCTCCGCAAACAAAACTCTGTATGTTATCGAGGGACCGCCTGTTGCAGGTTTTGATCTTGTCCAGTTGAATTTGATCAGGTCGGTAGTAGACACCGGGTTGATCTCCATGGCAGCGGTGGTAGGAGGAGGTCCTAGCAAAATAAAAGGGGTCGCCCCGTCTTTCATTCTTGTAATAGATATATTAAAAACACTTGAACTTAATATAGTCGTTGAATTATTCGTTGCTTTTACACTCCAGATAAGGTCTGTCTTTGCACCATCCGCGATCCCTTTAGCTTTTAAAGCGTCATCGAGTTGCTTATGCGTTAAAGCAATAGAGGTAACATTTCCTGTTACATCGAACTGGATCAGCGGTGCATTCAGATCACCGCCTGTCTTTAACGCCATCACCACCTGGTAGGCAGGGGGTATTGTCAAACCTGGTTTGGCGGCATTCCAGGAAAAATTAACGGGTGCAGAAGGTGTCGCCGCATTCAGGATAACCGAAGTACCGGATGCCGGCGTGATTAATGTAAAATCAACCAGCCCCTCACCTGTTGCATCGTTCCCTTCGAATTCTGCTTTTTTACAACCCGCGAGCAGTAAAACGGCGGACGAAAGAAGGAATATAATTTTTTTCATAACGTTGTTTTAATAGTTTAATCAGCCTTTTACTGCATCGTTGTAAATATGACTTCCGTTTCGGAAGAAGATACTGTAACAGTAGCTCCGGATGGGTCCAATATAGTACCGTTGAATTTATATTTGAATTTGGCCAGTTTATGACCTGCTCCTGGTGTAAAACTAGCAGAGGGTATAAAAGTAGCAGCCCAGATGGTGGGTGCAATGCTTCTCGTAGCCAGTGTCAAAGGTGAACCTACTTGTACCCCTGTTTCATCGAACACGGTGATGGTTGCAGACACCGGTGTCATGCGCTGTTCATTGGTAGTAACGCCATAGGTCTTGTCAAAGTTGACAGTCACTACATCATCGGCGCCTACTTTGGCCGGGAAGACACGAAGCATCGTAGGCACGAACACCAATGGATCAAAGAAAAACGGGCCCTGGTCAGGTGTTTGCGCGGAACCATCCCTTTTTTTGACAAGAAACCTGAAATTGGTCAGCGCCGCAGGGGGAAGACCCCACATTACTGTAGCGGTAAAGGTAAATTTCCATTTATTGGTTCCGGCTGCTGTCATTTTCGCTGCATCGGGAGAATTGGTCCAGCTTGAATTCAGCGGGCTGTCACCTGCGTTTCCCCATAACCATATAAAGGCTTCCGTGGCACCGGCCATTCCAGTGCCGGTTACATCAAACGTAAGCGTAACCTGGTCTTCCGCGGTAAAGGTGGAAGGCGAAAAAGTCGGGTTCTGCGCTTTCACCGCAAGTCCTGCAGTTATTAATAGAAGGAGGGATAATAATTTCTTCATATAGCAATGCTTTTATTGTTTAGCAAATTCGTATGTGTAAGTGATCAATAACTTCCCCGTGGAAGCATCTTTTCTCTCGGCCTTTAACTTCAGGGTATTGTAAGGACCGACGGGATAACCTCCGAGTGTAACTTTTTCGGTAATAAGCCCGCTTGTCAGGGTAATATCTTTGGGATATTCAATATTATCCACTGTCCAGCTACCACTGGTAAGTTTGATTATTTTAGGAGATGTTCCCGGCGTTGTTGTAAAGGTTCCGGGTGCTCCGCTATTAAGGTTCAGTGTCAATACAAAATTTGTATAGGGGAACAGGGAAGTAATATCCATCTCTTTATATGGGAACCCTTTTCTTGCAGCATCTTCGTCAACCTGTGTTGCCTTAGTCAGCTTCCAGGTACCTGCCAGCGATTCAATATTACTCCTGGGTGCTCCCAGGTCTTTTTTTGCATCAGGAGAGCAAGAGGCAAAAAGCAAAGCTGCGGCCAGTACCCAGGTCCCTGTTTTCAAAATTAATTTCATATACAATCGTTTTAAAAAATTTTAGAAACAACCACCTTCAATATTCATTACAAATGCTGTATTCGCGTCTTTTTCAGCCTTGGGGAACTGGAGAATGAAGCCGTTACAATTCCAGACAGAACCACGTCGGTCAACATTGGTGCCATTTCTCGCCCCAATCCTTTTTATTTCCTGCGTCCGGTTACCTTCTCCCACCATTTCCAGTTCACGCTCACTCCTTGCAGCTGCAATAACTGCTGCTGCAGTAGCATTAGGAGGGAGATTGAAAGTAGTACCGCCGTATGCTCTTGTTGTGATACTGTTGATATCGGTGATCGCAATGGCAAGGTTGGCTCCCCCGGTCTCAGCACCTGCTTCTGCACGGATCAATTTGATCTCTGTTAAGTGAACGAGCGGAAGGTCAAAAAAGTTCTTATTGTATTTGGTAAGTACATTATAACCGGTCTGCAGGGTGTTACTGTACCATGCTTTTCGAAGGTCGGCAGCACGAGCTGTTCCAACCGCATAAAACTGGTCGGTGAAAGTGAATCCGGGGATAGACTGGTCGGAACGGAAATTACCTCTCAGGTCGCCACCGGGATTAAATTGATTGGGAGTGGTCTGGTCTTTAATCACCAGGATCCCTTCCGTGCTCAGCCCTAGTGAGAAACGACTGCTAAAAGCCGCATCCATTGTAAATTTATTGCTATTGATAACCTCGTTGGCTGATTGAAATGCTTTTGCAAAGTCATTTTGCTGGAAATAAACTTTAGCCAGGTAAGCTTTTGCTGCCCATTTTGTTGCTGTATAAAATTTCCCCGAAGGAGTTACATCAGACAATAATGTTTCAGCACTTTGAAGATCTGCGATCACCTGGTCATATACTTCCTTCACCGTAGCCCTTGGTTTTGGTTCTAACCCGATTTCCGTCCTTATAGGAACACCCAGGTGTGAGTTATCAGTAGAATAACCCCAGGGTTGTGCAAACATCCGGACCAGTTCAAAATGTGCTATAGCCCTGAATAATTTTGCTTCGCCTTCTAACTGGTTCTTTGCTGTAGTGGCCAGATCCAGGTGTTTTAATACAATATTGGCATCAGCAATGATCCTGTAAGCAAGTTTATAATAATCATCACGGGTACCACCAAAGAATGAATTCTGGCGTTTAAATATCTCGGCATAATCACCTGTAAAACGATCGCCTTTGTATTCGTCCCCGAGTAACTCATTCAATACCTGGTGACGACCACTGTAAAACTGGTTGTCGCCGAGTAAAGTATAGATACCGTTTGAAAAAGCAACAACGTCAGCTTCTGTTTTAAAAGCCTGTTCTTCTGTTAGCTGGCCTTCAGGTGGTCTCTCCAGGAATTTTTTACAGGAAGCAACGCATACTGCCAGGGCAGCCAGTAGTAGCAGGTTAAAATAAAATCTTTTCATATTGAAAGCAATTAATAATTAACAATTAAAAACCAAGGTTGATACCAAAGATGACTGTCCGCTGTGTTGGTGCAGTCAGGTAAGTAACATTCGGGCTGAGGTTCCTGTCCTGCGGGTTCTCAAAATCCCTGGTGATCTCAGGATCTCCGCCTGGGTATTTGGTAAACGTCAGCAGGTTGGTTCCTGTCAGGTAGAAACGTAATGACTTGATCTTCCATTTCGATAACATTTGGGAAGAAAGCTTATAGGCGATGGTCAACTCACGTAAACGTAAGTAGCTTGCATCATGTAAAAAAAGTGTGGAATTGAACTGGTCTTCACCCGGTACGCCTGGGAATGTAGTAATGTCGTAAGTCAGCCTTGGGTATTTGGCAATATCGCCTGGTTTTGTCCACCTGTCAAAAAAGTCTTCCCGGAAATTCCAGTTCTTTTTCGAAACTCCCATAAACTGGTATTTGCCGGAGTTATCATAGATTTTGCCGCCGACTACAAAATTGAAGAGGGTTGAAAACTCAAAATTCTTATACTCTACGGAAGAATTAAAACCTCCCATATAATCCGGCATTACACTGCCTGCATATACGCGGTGGTTCAGGGAGAAGGTTTTTGTTTGTTTACCATTTGCATCAAGCCAGATCGGAAGGCCATCAGCTGGGTCAACTCCATAAAATCGTACGAGGTAATTAACGCCCAGTGGCAATCCTTTTACAACACGTGTATCATTGGTACCACCACTTACTGCATCAGGTCCCAGTTCCCAATCCAATACTTCATTATAGTTCTTTGAAATGTTACCACCAACAGACCATTTCAGGTTTGATTTATTAATGACCTTATAATTGAGGCTGAACTCGATCCCTTCATTGAGGATCTTGCTGTTGGGCAGGTTCCTGTATATATTACCCAGCCCGTTGGAAGGGGCTGTGCCTGGCTCCATTAATATATCGGTTGTCTGCTTGTTGTAATAAGCGATCTCGCCGGTCACCTTGCTTGAGAATAAGGCGAATTCAACAGCGGCATCTATATTATGCATGGTTTCCCATTTCAGATCCGGGTTACCAAATCCATTATAATTCAGGTACAGGGTTGGATTTCCTACATACCCGATCCCCCCTGGCTGGTAATTACCATAATATTTACCTGCAGGAATATTCGCGTTGCCCACGATACCATAACTGGCCCTTAACTTAAGAAAACTGATGAATTTCACATGCTTGATGAAATCCTCTTCACTTATGGTCCATGCCCCGGAAACAGCAGGGAAGAACCCGTGTTTATTATTGGTTCCGAATTTAGAGGATCCGTCAACACGGGCTGTCAGCTGCAAAGCATACCTGTCTTTATAGGAATAATTGACCCGTCCAAAAAAACTATTGAATGTATATTCTTCAAGGGCTTTCTCCGTTGGTTGCGGAGGAGTGGCAGTCCGGCGCTGGTTGATGATCTCATCTCTTCTTGTCCTGTACCCTGAAGTATTTTTCCAGTAAGGCACTGCTTCAAAATTCCCGATCTCGAATAAATATCCTTTACGGACATATTCCTGGGCTTCTGCGCCTAGCAGGAAATTGAATTTGTGATTTTCTTTTACCGTTTTGAGATAATTTACCGTCACATTTCCATTCTTATTAGTACCCCAGTAAGGGAAACGTTTGGCATAACCTGAATCAGGATCCGGCTGGTTGATCCATTCATTTGATTCGTAGATATCATCGAATGCGGTTACATATTCCAGGGAACCACTTGCCCTTACAAACAAATTCTTGATAAGTTGGTATTCTAAAGAAAGCCCTCCGATAAAACGATTGTCAATCTCCCTTCTCTTGGTTTCCTGTATCCTTCTTACCGGGTTGGCGCCGTTCTTAAAATAAGAGCCATTAGGGTTGTATACTGTAAAGAATGGAAGGGCACTGCTCATGGCATCCCCGATACCACCATCCCAGGCAGCAGGTACTCTCTTGTTTGTTCCTTTATTATAACCAGAGGTTAAAGATATCTTCAGGTTCTTCGTCAGGTTATAATCCATATTCAGCCGGGCGCTAATGCGCTGGTAACTGTTGCTTTTTATATACCCTTCATTATTGCTATAGGTCAGGTTGGCAAAAGTTTTCAGTTTTGCAGTACCCTGTGTCATGCTCAGGTTGTTCTCGTTGATGATTCCCGTTTGGGTAAGCATATCCCACCAGTCAGTATTGTTAGCGGCGGCCGTGGCGAAAGTATATAAACCCGGGAGGGGGGCTAAGCCGGTATGACCATCATTGATCCATCCTTCCTGGCGCAACTGCAGCCATTGTGAGGTGTTGGCAAAGTGCTGTCTTTTGGCATAGGTGGAGATACCGACCCTTGTATTAAAATTGAATTGTGGTTTTCCTGATTTGCCTCTTTTTGTAGTGATAATAATAACACCATTAGCGCCACGGGAACCATAGATCCCGGTAGCACCGGCATCTTTTAATATTTCAACGGATTCAATATCCGCAGGGTTTAAAGAAGATAAAGGGTTTTGGTTCATCGCACCGCCGTTACCTCTTAAGAACTGATCTGATACAATAGGAATACCATCGACAACATATAAAGGATCTCCCGAAGCAGAGATGGAACCGATACCACGGATCCGGACAACCGAACCAGAACCTGCAAGTCCATTGCCCTGGATGATTTGTACACCCGGAGCTTTGCCCTGGAGGGCCGCTTCAAAACTAGGTACCGGGATAGATGTTAATTTATCACCCGAAACTTTTGAAATCGCACCCGTTACGTCTCTCCGCCGCTGCGTACCATATCCGATCACCACCACTTCATTCAATGCAGTATTGGTAACGACCATCGAAACATCGGCTGCTGTTTTCCCCGAAACAGATATTTCCTGCGAACCATAACCAACAGAAGATATCACTAATGTATTTACCGAAGCAGGAACACTGATACTGTAAGTACCATCTGGTTTGGTTTGTACCACGATCCTCGTTCCCTTACCACTGACATTTACGCCGGGCACAGGAGAACCATCCTTGGAATCCGTGATCTTACCGGTGATGACTTTGTTTTGTGCGAAGGAGATTTGTACGACTAAGAGCAGCGCAACTACGCTAACTGTCTTAACAAATTTGTGTAAGAACATAAGCAATCATTAAGTTTTAAGCAATCCTGAACCAATACACAATGTGTATTTAGGACATAATGATAGAACAATTTTATCTCGTAAAAAATTAATTTTTGGCCTGACCTTAACAGTTTGATACAGGTTAATTAAAAAGTGGTGGATTTTTTCCCGTCAAAAAAAACTCAATAAAGCGTGGCTGGTCTCCCTTAAAGGCTCATTCCATTGTTTATCAACGCTTTACTTACCCTGTTCTTTTTGCGGAACTCTGGTTTTAGCTTATAGACCTTCCCAGGCCGGTGAGGCACGTTCTCTTCCATTTCATCGATATCGACCAGCCAGTCCTTGACCGATATTTTTTTCCGAAAGTTGCGACGGTCCAGTTTGACTCCCAAAATGGCCTGGTAAAGTTCCTGTAACTGGCGAAGGGAAAATTTTTCCGGGAGTAGGTTGAAGATAACCGGGTTTTCCAGTACCTGCTGGCGTAAGCGTTGCAGGCAGGTATCCATGATGAGCTTGTGATCGAAAGCCAGTTTCTTTATATCATCGACAGCATGCCAGTGTAGTTCGTTATGACTAAGTTTTAGTTTATGATGGTTGATATCGATCAGCGAATAATAAGCAATCGTAATAACCCTTCCGGAAGGATGCCTGTCTACTGCGCTGAAAGCATGTACCTGCTCCAGGTAAACATCTTCCAGCCCGGTCCTTTCTTTCAGGATCCTGTACGAAGCCTCTTTCAGGTTTTCGGGGATGCGGATCAGGTCTCCCAGCAGGGAATAAAGTCCTGCAAACTCCTTGAGATCCGATTTGATCAATAAGACCTTCAGCTCTTTCTGATCATAGCCGAATATTACACAGTCGACGGATATGGCTATATTAAAATAATCGAGGTGACTGATCTTTTCGATCTCAGCCGTTTTAAGTTGTAATCCATTTTCCATATGCAGCAATTAGGTGATGATATCAGAGCACAAGTTTACATGTATTCGTTTTATTCTTCAACTGCGCTTTCAGCAGGAAAGTACCCGAAGATAATTTCCCGGTGGTTTGATTGAAAGATAAGGTATGTTTTCCTTTGGATAGAACACCCGAAAAAACGGTTGAAACTTTTTGTCCTGTTTCGTTCCAGAGCTCCAGTGTCAGTTTACCGCTTTCAGGGGTATATAATTCAATAATTGAATTGTCCTGCACAGGATTGGGGCTCACTTTCATTTCCAGGGCGCTGCCGGGATTATTGATTCCCGAAACAGGCGTTATCACTGCATTGATAAGGTTCCGGTTAAGATACACATGGTATTCTCCCGGTTGCAATGTAATATTTTGAACGGATCCTGTTGCTGAGAAAATGCCCCCGTTCAGGTAATCATACCAGGTAGCTCCCTGTGGAAAGGTGAAGGGGACTGTCTGTGCTGTCACCCCGAAATTTCCCAGCACACACATGTCGGAAGAATCAAGCGCACTCCGGACCGTTATGTACTTAAAAGATCCGCTGACATCCCTTGAAAGAGAAATGTTATTGCCAATGAATACATCCTTATACCAGGGATGATTCCTTAGTTTATTCAGGCTGCTGTAAATATCATACACCCTTTTACGCAGGATTACATCCTTATAATCCCAGCGGATAGGTTTTGCATCCGTTTTTGTATTGCAGTCTCCTCCTTCCCCGTTCGTAGATAAATAACAACGGGAGAAATCATAACCCAACTCTCCAAATTCCCAGATCATTTTGGGACCGGGTATCGTAAGCAGGAAGGTCGCATTCAGTTCCATTCTTTTTAGCGCAGTAGCCAGGTCCTGAATATTGTATGTCCCTGATGAATTCCCATATTTAAAATTCTTGTAGGTTATTCTTTCCTCGTCATGACTTTCCATAAAAGTCACCAGGTGTGGGTTGGTCCAGGTCCGCGCGGTATAGATACCCCTGTCAAAATTGGAGTTACCGATATATCCCATCGATGCTTCCTGGTATTGTGTCCACACATTAGCCCAGAGCATAAAGCCATTGTCAGATAATTCTTTCTCCTCCTGGTCCGCACAGAAATGTTCAAGGATGGTATAGGCATCCGGGTAGATGGCTTTGATGGCTGTCGCATAATTATTCAGTATCGCAATCCGCGTAGCATCATAGGCCGAGAACCCGGCATCATCCGTGGAAACTTTTTGCGTAAGTCCTTTGGAAAAATCAAAGCGGTACCCGTCTATCTTGTAATCGGTAAGCCAGTGCTGTAATACCCTGTTGAAAAAATACGTGGTAGCAGGGCTTGAATGATTAAAATCATCGCCAAAACCAAAGGCATGCGGTTTCACCGGATTATACCACGGATTATTAGCAGCAGGCCGGTTGTTGGCGGCATCCCAGTATAATTGTGCCAGTGGCGACGGGCCATAAGTATGGTTCAGTACAATATCCATGATCACCGCGATACCGTTCTTGTGACAACTGTCGATAAACTCTTTCAGGCTGTTCTTTGGACCATAATATTTATCCGGGGCAAAATATTGATAGCCATTATAACCCCAGCTTAGGTTTCCTTCGAATTCATTAAAGGGCATCACCTCGATAGCATTCACGCCCAGCCGCTTCAGGTAGCTGATCGTATCCTTTAATGTTTTCCAGTCATGCGCCGCAATAAAATCACGCAGCAGCAATTCGTAGATCACCAGGTTTCTTTTATCGGGTCTTGAAAAATTATTGACCGCCCAGTTATAAACGGGGGCATTTGTCTGCAGGATACTGACGATACCGGTAGTAAGTCCCGTGGGATAAGATCGCAGACCCGGGTAAGTAGCCGGGCTGATGCTACCATCATTGGAGGGGTCCAGTATTTTTTCCGCATAAGGCTCGCCTACTTTTAGTGAACCATCAACCAGGTATTGAAAGGCATATTCTGTACCGGGTGTCAACCCCGTGATCCGTAACCACCAGTAATTACCATCCGGTGTTTTATTCATGATGTATGCTGCCTGTTCGGACCAGTTACTCCCCGGGAATTCACCGATCACCGAAACTCTTGTCTTACCCGGTGCATATAATACCAGCACAGCTGAAGTATTACCTGTCTCGTAATTAATACCGTCTTTAACTCCGGGCGGAAGCGGCGCTATGGTGACGGCAGGGGCCGCAAAAAACTGGAAAGTTTCTGTCCTTGTAGTAGTTCCATCATTGGCTTCAACCATCACGGTTTGATTTCCCGATACGGTTATAGTCGGGTTGGCAGAAATTGTTGTTACGTTACTGGCGGTTTGAATAACGGTACCATTCAGGTACAGTTTCATGGTCGAAGAAATATTGGCGATACCGGTAAGATTGATATTATCTCCTGCCTGTTTAGTAATAGGTTCGGGTATACGAGTATAAGTGGGCTGGAACAAGGGAATGATAAACCGGGCAGCAAGGGTATTATCATATACAGGAATATACATATCGCTCCCATCCGCATTCGCCTGCTTGCGGCTCCCGTTACCATTCCTGAAAAGGAGGACGATCTTCTGGATCGTTTCACCGGCAGGGACACCATAATAAGCCCGGATATTGGTGATATCAAATTTCCATTTATTGCTTCCCAGTGAAGTGGCCTGTAGCAAAGGATTGGGCTGGTTGAAATTCTGGTTGAATTTTACATAGCGCCAGTCCGTAGCGGAACTGCTGAGGTTGGTGATGACACCCGTATGAACATATACATCCGTGACAGGGATATAGTTATTCAATCCAAGATTGCCTTTTGCAGCATCCATGGTAATGGATATATTGTCATTGTCTTTAGGGAAATCAGGTGTCCAGGTAAGCAGTTGGGTACTGCCGGTAAAGACAAAACCGGTACAAAGAATAAGCAGGCAAATAACTCGTTTCATGATAATCCGTTTAGCACTTAAACAGTTTCCGAAGTTACAGATATGTAATTATAACACATTAATTTTTTGACCCTGATTTCCGGAACCCCGGTATTAACTTTACAAAACAACATTCACTTTATGTATTCCGTGGAAGAAACCCGGCAGTTGCAGCGGCAGACCAAAGATTTGTTGAGCAAACTGGCTGCCACCAGCATTAATAAAAAAGATATCAACCAGTTACATAGTACCCTGCGTTTTCATGAATACCGTTATTATATATTGAACGATCCGCTGGTAGCCGATTATGAATACGACCAGCTCTTTAAAGCCCTGGAAAAAATAGAGGCTGAAAACCCTTCCCTGAAATCAGCCGACTCCCCTACTCAACGGGTTGCAAAAGGGTTGACCAAAAGTTTCCCGACCGTACAACATCTTGTTCCTATGTTGTCTCTCGACAATTCCTATAACAGCGACGACCTTATTGCTTTCGACCGGAAAGCAAGGGAATTAGCCAGGCTGGATAAAATAGAATATTGCGTTGAACCTAAATTCGACGGCGGCAGTATTTCGCTGATCTATGAAAACGACCTGCTGGTACGCGGCGCAACACGCGGCGATGGCGTGGAAGGCGATGAAGTAACAGCGAATATCAAACAGATCCGTTCTATTCCTTTATCTGCAAAATTTTCTGACTACGGAATACAGCAGGTGGAGATAAGAGGCGAAGTAATGATCAATAAGAATAATTTCAGCAATTACAACAAGCAGCTGGTGGAACAAGGACTGACGCCCCTGGCCAATCCCCGTAATGCCGCTGCGGGCACACTTCGTATCAAGGACCCGGTGGAAGCGGGAAAAAGAAATCTCGAAGCATTTGTGTACCACGTCAGTTATTATTCGCTGGCCAACCGCAAAAAAGTTCCGGCAGAACTGGCCACTCACTCCGCTTCCCTCGCTATGCTATGGCAATTGGGTTTCCGCAGTCCCGAAAAAGAGAAAAAAGTTTTTAAAGGTATAGATGGCGTCATTAAATATTGTGCCGGGTTTGAGACCGGCAGGGATGATCTTCCTTACGAGATCGACGGGATGGTGATCAAAGTAAATGATATAGCCCTGCAGGATAAACTGGGCATGACCTCTCATCATCCCCGTTGGGCCATCGCTTATAAATTCAAAGCGAGACAGGGAACCAGCAAACTCCTGAACGTGGAGTTCCAGGTTGGAAGAACGGGAGCTGTGACCCCTGTTGCCAAACTCGAACCGGTTGGCGTCGGTGGTGTAACGGTCAGCAGTATTTCCATTCACAACGAAGAATATATCCGTGAAAAAGATTTGCGTATCGGTGATGCCGTCCTGATCGAAAGGGCGGGTGATGTAATACCGCAGATCGTGAAATCACTGCCGGATACAAGAACAGGCAAAGAGAAAAAAATCGTTTTCCCGAAAACCTGCCCGGTTTGCAACAGTAAATTATTCAAAGAAGAAGAAGAGGCCGTGTGGCGTTGTATCAATATTGAATGTCCCGCACAGGTTGTGGAGCGGATCATTCATTTTGTAAGTAAGGATGCAATGGATATCCGTGGCTTTGGCGATGCCAATGTCCGCAAATTCTATGAGCTCGGTCTCTTAAAAGATATTCCCGGCGTGTATACGCTCAACTTTGACAAGATCAGCGGGATGGAAGGATTTGGACAGAAATCAATAGACAATTTACAACTCGCAATAAGCAACTCGAAGAAACAGCCGCTGCACCGGCTGGTCTATGCACTGGGCATCCGGTTTATCGGGGAAACAACAGCCAAGACCCTGGCACAGGCTATTGATCATTTACTCGATCTTAAAAAATTTTCACTGGAAGAATTACAAAATCTTGAAGATGTGGGCCCTAAGGTAGCGGGAAGTGTTTATCATTTCTTCAGTAATAAAAGCAATATCGAGATGCTGCAGGAACTGGAAAAATTGGGACTACAACTGAAAAATCAAAAGAAAGAACATGTTTCGGGTGGTAACCTGGAAGGCCAGACCTTCTTATTCACCGGCACACTCCCCACGTTGAAAAGAAGCCAGGCGGAAGCAATGGCAGAAGAAAATGGCGGGCAGATCCTCGGAGGTGTCAGCGCCAAACTGAATTACCTCGTCGTCGGCGAAGATGCCGGGAGCAAGCTGGAAAAAGCGAAAAAAATCAATACGGTCAAGATCATTTCCGAAGCGGAATTCCTCAGGATCATCGGTAAAAAATAATATTGCCATTGCGTTTTAAATTTTTTAACTTAGTAAACATCACTAACCCTTCCTGACCGGCTCGTACCCTTGTAACCAACTGCAACCTGTTCCCTGGCTAAAAAAATTCGTTATGATCAAGAAATTAGCCGGCGAGATCTGGAAACCATTGACCTTTTCCGGATGGAGGCAACTTCGAAATTGTTATGCGGTGTCCTCGCAAGGGCGCATCGCCAGTTATAAAACTGATCCTCTTAAAGACGGAAAACTATTAAGCGGTTCCCTCACTACAGGCTACCGCACCCTTAATCTTCACCGCCCCAACAATAAAGGCACTTTGTACATTCACCGGGAGATGGCTAAACTCTTCCTGAAAAAACCTGCAGCCGGGTATAAATATGTTATCCACCGCAACCATAACAAATTGGATAACTCCATTAAAAATCTTCGCTGGGCCACACTTGAACAAATGATCGCCCACCAGCAAAACAGCCCTGCCAAAATTGCCTACAAGGAAAAACAGGCGAATAAAACCGAAGGCTTAAAGCTTACCGCCACGCAGGTAAAAAAAATCAAGCTTATTCTCAGTAATAAGAAAAGGGATGTAACGATCAAAAAGCTGGCTCAGCAGTACAGCGTCAGTGAAATGACCATGTACCGGATCAAAAGTGGTGAGAACTGGGGAAGAATATGAGGGGTTTTTGGTTTATCGTTTTTGGTTTATGGTTTTGGGTTGTGTCCTGCTAAAGCGGCTGTACTATCTGGCGGAAAGCGATATTATATTATCATCCTGCCATGCTTTAGGTACTGGTGCTTCAGTAACTTAGCCAGCACATTTACTCTTGC
Source organism: Chitinophagaceae bacterium (assembly GCA_039921505.1). GTDB lineage: Bacteria > Bacteroidota > Bacteroidia > Chitinophagales > Chitinophagaceae > JJ008. The sequence continues at coordinate 105,392 of JBDSBR010000030.1, read as the reverse complement.
TACATGTATATAGTAACGCGTTTATTACTATTATTTACGGGGCTTTCATTCCTGGAATTAACCGTTGCCAGCCAACCACCACGCAATATTGTTTTCGAAGGAGCCGGTATAAGGGGGATCGCCTATTGCGGCGCCCTTCAAAAAATGGAAGAAAAGAACTGGCTCAAAAATGTTCAACGGGTGGGAGGCACTTCTGCCGGTGCGGTTACCGCGTTAGCCGTATCATTGGGCTACAGCAGCGAAGAGGTCAAGCAACTGATCCTCCATACACCATTTAAAAAATTAAATGATGGAAGTTTCTTATTCGCAGGTGGCATTAACAGGATAAAAAAATATTTCGGTTGGTACCGGAATAAAAAAACAGATGAATGGCTGGGCAAGATCATTGAAGCGAAAACTGCTAACCCGGATATTACTTTCCGGGAACTAAAAGAAAAAGGTTTCAAAGATTTATATGTTACCGGGACCTGCTTAAACAAACAACAGCTACTCTTTTTTTCCTATGAAACCTACCCGGGAATGAAGGTCCGGGATGCGGTAAGAATATCTATGAGTATCCCCCTTTATTTTGAAGCTGCTTTTATTGATACAACGGGAAAAACTTTTTATCATCCTAAAGACAAAACAGGGCTGGATATTGTTGTGGATGGAGGAATAACCGCCAATTTTCCCATCAGGATGTTCGATAGCACCCGTTATACCGAAAATGCTGCACTCGTAAACAGGTTTATCATCAATAAAGAAACCCTTGGTTTACGTATTGATACTGATGAGCAGATCAATAAAGACCGGGACGATGATCCACGACTGGCGCCTTTGGCTATTAATTCATTGAAAGAATATATTACAGCTTTTTACAACATCATCATTGAAAATCTCAACCGTCAAACGTTAACCAGGGAAGACTGGTCACGAACAGTCTCCATCAGCAGCGGGAATGTGTCACCCAGGATAAGAAAGATGAAAAAAGAAGAGATCGAGCTCCTGATAACCAATGGTATCAACGGATTTGATCATTATATTAAAAAATAAACACAACATATGCTTCAACCTTCCACTCTTAAATTCCTGAAAGACTTAAAGAAGAACAATAACAAAGCCTGGTTCGAAAAGAACCGCACAAAATACGTGGATGCAAAAAATAATTTTGCCGGCTTTATTCAAAAGGTCATCGAACAACATGGAAAAAAAGACCCGGCGATCGCTTCCCTCCTGGTAAAAGACACCCTGTTTCGCATCAACCGCGATGTTCGTTTTTCAAAAGACAAATCGCCGTATAAAGATAATATGGGAGCTTACCTCGCCCGCGGAGGAAAGAAATCCATTTTTGCCGGTTATTATTTTCATTGCCAGCCCGGGCGTTGTTTTATGGGTGGAGGTTTGTGGATGCCCATGCCCCCGGAATTGAGCAGGGTACGACAGGAGATCGATTACAATTTCGCAACGTTTAAAAAGATCACGGGCAATGTAAAGTTTAAGTCGGTATACGGTGATCTTTCCAGGGATGCTGAATATACGCTGAGCCGTTTGCCAAAAGGTTATGAGCCCGGTAACCCGGCATCAGAATACCTGAAATTAAAAAGTTTTGTTGCGCTGACACCGCTCAAAGACTCCGACCTGGGTTCAAAGGATCTTTTAAAAAAAACATTGGCCGCGTTTAGCGCATTACAGCCACTGGTCGGGTTTATTAACGAAGCCGTACAAGCAGAATAGTCAACCAATGGGTGGTTCATTATCACAGCTTTACCTCAACCCTTTTTCGTCTTCACAATTTTATAACGCTCCTTCCCGTTCAGGGACTTGACTGTAAGCGGAATGCTGTGTATTTTGTTTCCGGATAAATCAACCTTATGAAAAAAACTATACCCCTGTCCGTGGTAGCATTTGTTTTTGTATTTGCTTCCTGCAGCCGTCACACTACTTCCTCTGCCGTTTACCAGAAAACAGCATCGCACCATGTAGTGGCGATTTTACCTGCCGAAATAATCTATACGGGTGTTCCACCCAAAAATGTCAAACAGGAAGACCTGGATAAAATGGAGGAACAGGAAAGCAAGATATTCCAGCAATACTTACACGATAATATCCTGCAAAACGGGAACACGCCAAGGTATACACTTACAGTAAGTGTTCAGAACTATACCAACACTTTGCAGTTGCTGGCCGATAACAATATCTCCTTTCGTGATTCCTGGTATAAAACCGATACAGCGCTGTGCAGAATTTTAAAAGTGGATGCAGTGATCCGCCTGAAGATCCAGAAAAAGAGATACATGAGCGATGCAGCTTCCATGGGTATCGATTATGGTCGCCAGATCGTGGGTGCTGTGTTAAAGCGGAACGTATATGCGCCATCAAAGACCAATGATATCATGGCTTCCTGCAGTATCATAAGCAAAGGTGAAACGGTCTGGAATGATAATTATCGCAGGGCTACAGATTGGGATACCCCGGCTGATTATGTAGTCAACAATATCACGGAGAATTTTGCCTTCCATATTCCCTACCGGCATAGACAGTAGAGTCAAGGCATGCCTTGACTCTACTGTATGCCTTGACTCTACTGTCCATGCCTTGACTCTACCGCATGCGCTGTATACACTCATTTAAGCAACCCCTTTGACAGGAGCCATTCAGCGATCTGCACTGCATTAGTAGCCGCTCCTTTTCTCAGGTTATCCGAAACGATCCACATATTCAACGTGTTGGCCTGGCTTTCATCCCTTCTCAACCTTCCCACAAAAACCTCATCTTTCTCATGCGCATCCATGGGCATGGGATAAAGCTGGTTGGCTGTATCATCCACCACAACAACCCCGGCTGCTGATTGTAATAACGATCTAACTTCATTAAGGTCGAAATCTTTTTCGAATTCCACGTTCACGCTTTCGCTGTGCCCGCCAACGACGGGGATACGGACTGTAGTGGCCGTCACCCGTATTGAATTATCCCGCATGATCTTGCAGGTCTCGTTGACCATCTTCATTTCTTCTTTGGTATAACCGTTCTCCAGGAAGGAATCGATCTGTGGGATCGCGTTAAGGTCGATCGGGTATTTATAAGCCCTTTCACCGGCGATACCCTGGCGTTCATTCAGCAATTGTGTGACGGCTTTTACCCCGGTTCCCGTTACACTCTGGTACGTGCTCACCACGATCCGTTTGATCCCGTATTTTTTATGAAGAGGGTTCAGCGCCACCACCATCTGGATAGTGGAGCAGTTGGGATTGGCAATGATCTTGTCATCGCCTGATAAAATATCAGCATTGATCTCGGGAACGATCAAAGGTTTGGAAGGATCCATTCTCCAGGCGGATGAATTATCAATAACGGTTATACCGGCGGCTGCAAATTGCGGCGCCCATTCCAGCGATGTGCTCCCCCCGGCTGAAAAGATTGCTACGGCCGGTTTCGCCGCGATGGCATCCGTCATGCTGACCACGGTATATTGCATCCCTTTAAACTCCACCTGTTTACCCACCGATCTTTCCGATGCAACAGGAATTAAATCTGTAACCGGGAAATTTCTTTCTGCCAATACCTGGAGCATTTTTGTTCCTACGAGTCCCGTGGCGCCTACAACTGCAACTTTCATTATATTCTTTGTTTGGTTCTCCCCTCTCCCTTTGGAGAGGGGTTAGGGGTGAGGTTAAAAAAAGCCTCCCGTTTTGGGAGGCCTGCTAAACTGTTATGTTGTTACATACATAGTGCTGCAAACCTCATGCTTGGCGTTTCTTGCTGCGTTTTGTATGTTTCATTTTAATCATGATGTTCGCAAAAATAACCGCAGAAAAGCTGATGCCCAAAAAAACACAGTAATATTTTGTTTTTTTCACGGCAACGTTCCCATTCCTCTTCTTACCTTTTTCAGGTGATCAGGATTTTTATAGGGCTGCTGTTTATAGCTGCTCTGCCGCCCAGGCTGCGCGGGCAGAACAGGTATGATGTGGTGATCAGTGAGATCATGGCCGACCCGGTTCCGCTAGTTGGTTTACCCAATAATGAGTGGCTGGAATTAAAGAACATGACGGCAGCACCCATCAACCTGCAAAACTGGAGAGTGGGAGATGGAACCAGTCAAAGCGGGCCCATGCCCAATTTTATATTGCAGCCCGATAGCTTTGTGATCGTTTGCACCGGAACTGCCGCAGCTGCAATGGCTGCTTTTGGCAGCACGATTTCTGTCACCAGTTTTCCTTCACTTGATAATGACGGGGACCAGCCTTTCCTGCGGGCTGCTAATGGAAGAACCATTCATGCTGTGAGTTATGAATCCGCCTGGTACCGGAATGAAGTAAAAAAAGATGGAGGCTGGACCCTTGAAATGATCGATACCAAAAGCCCCTGTGCCGGGAGCAGCAACTGGAAAGCCAGTATAAGTGTAACAGGCGGTACACCTGCTAAGAAGAATTCCGTCGATGCCATTAATATAGATGTTATTCCGCCGCAATTAAAAAGAGCTTATACCACGGATAGTGTAACGATTATTCTGGTATATGATGAACCTGTGGACAGCTTACCCGGTGCAACACTGGTGAATTATTCCATTGATGGTAATTTAGTATTGATCAGTGCAGCCACTTTAGCTCCTTTATTTAACCTGGCTCAATTAAAAACAAATACGCCAATGGCCGCTAATACAGTTTATACCATCACAACCGCCCATATAAAAGATTGCAGCAATAATATAATAGGTACCGCAAACAAAGCCAAAGTGGGTTTACCCGTAGATCCTGCAGCCGGGGAATGGGTTATCAATGAGCTATTATTTAATCCCGGGTCAACCGGCTCCGATTTTGTCGAATTCTATAACAACAGCAATAAAATTTTTGATGCGTCGAAATTATATATTGCCAACCGCAACAGCAGCGGGGCCATCAGCTCGATCAAGGCATTGAGTTCAGTTCCTTTTTATATTTTTCCGGGCGATTATATTGTTGAAACCGAAGAACCAGATAATCTTTCCCTTCAATGGCTTGTCAAAAACCCCGGTAATGTACTACTGGTTCCTTCACCCCCTTCCTTTCCTGATAATGAAGGTGACGTGGTGACGCTGAACTTCCAGGGTCTTGTTGTTGATGAAGTAAAATATAAAGACGACTGGCATTTCAAACTTATCGATAATACCGAAGGCGTTTCACTCGAACGAATCGATCCGGGAGGACCATCGCAGGACGCGGCTAACTGGCACAGCGCCGCTTCCACGGCAGGATACGGAACGCCAACCTATAAAAATTCACAATATAAATTGGTAATGGCTGTTCATGCCAGCATAGAAATAAGTCCGAAAGTGTTTTCCCCTGATAACGATGGCCGCGATGATATTGCCACGATACAGTATGCGGTAATGGAACCAGGCTATGTGGCAAATATGGTAATCTTTAATGCAGCGGGCAGGCCAGTTCGCAATCTTGTTCGTAATGGTACAATGGGGCTGGCCGGTAACTGGAACTGGGACGGGCTGGATGATAAAGGGAATAAATTACCGTTGGGAACCTATATCATTTTCACCGAGATCTTCAACCTGCAAGGGAAGAAACAGTATTTTAAAAATGCAATTGTTTTGGCCCGGAAAATAAACTGATTCAGGATCAAAAGGAAAATCCTTGTGTTCGTTGTGGTTCTTTGTGCACTTCGTGCTCCATATTTTGTAGCACAAAGAACACGACGAACCACGAAGGACACAAAGGGTTTAAGAGGAAGGGTGTCTAAACAAGTTCTATCTCGAATGAAACGAGATCCTTGAATTGTTGTATTCTTCCCGAAATATCTTTGGCATTGATCTCCTTCAATCTTGTCGGTCCGAATTTTTCCACGCAAAAACTTGCCATCGCCGAACCCACAATAATCCCTCTTTTCATATTCTCAAAAGAAATATCTCCTGTTTTAGCCAGGTGACCGATAAAGCCACCAGCGAATGTATCGCCGGCACCCGTCGGGTCAAATACCTCTTCCAGTGGCAGGGCCGGCGCAAAAAATACATTCTCGTCATGGAATAATAATGCGCCGTGTTCTCCTTTTTTAATGATAATATATTTCGGTCCCATGGCCATGATCGTCTTTGCCGCCTTCACCAGGGAGAACTGCCCGCTTAATTGTCTTGCTTCCGCATCGTTCACCATCAGCAGGTCCACTTCTTTCAATACTTTTTGAAGATCCGGCATGGCAATCTCCATCCAGAAATTCATCGTATCCATCACGATCAGCTTTGGCCTTTTTTTCATTTGCTTTATAACATCCAGCTGCGTGGCCGGCGCCAGGTTGCCCAGCATCAGGAATTCTGATCCCTGGTAGCTGTCGGGAACCTTTGGGTTGAAATCTGCCAGTACATTCAGGTCGGTGATAAGGGTGTCACGACTGTTCATGTCTTCGTGGTAACGGCCGCTCCAGAAAAATGATTTTTTATCGGGCACGATCTCTACCCCTTCCAGTTGTACGCCTCTTTTTTTCAGCTCTTCCATTTCTTCTTTTGGAAAATCATAGCCTACAATAGAGATCTGCTGGATGGGTTTTACAAAATTGCTGGCCGCATAGGCCACGTACATAGCCGATCCGCCAATAATCTTATCCGTTTTTCCAAAAGGGGTTTCGATCGCGTCAAAAGCCATGGTACCGACTGTAATTAGAGACATGTTTATTCAGGTTGAAGTTAAGAAAGCCATGAGCCGTGAGTCGTGAGCCTGGCTCTAAGCTCTGGGCTTTAGGCTCTAGGCTTTAGGCTCTGAGCTCCTAAAAGCGTGCAAACCTACCTAAATTTTGTCTACCTGTTTCAAGATTTTAACCAAAGACAGATTTTTTTACAGGTCACACCCCCTGTTATCTTGCCTTAATCCGTGTAATCTGTGGTAAAACAATTTGGCATCCTTCATTTATCTTTGAGCATGGCTAAAGCACAGCGGAAAAAAGCATCCAAAAAAGATTTTATCCTGCTCCGGGCATCCGCGATGTTCCGGGAAAAAGGCTTTCCTGCTACTTCCATGCGCGACCTTGCCGAAGCTGTGGGGATCGAAGCTGCCAGTCTTTATAATCATATCCAGTCCAAATCGGAGATCCTGCAGGAGATCGTTTTCCGCACAGCCAATGACTGCAATATCTACCTGGACAGTCTCGAGGAAAATAATTTCTCCGGTATAAAAAAAATAGAATCCCTGATCCGGTTCCATGTGCAGATGATGCTGAACCGCTTTGATGATTACTGTGTAATGATCAATGAATGGATCCATCTTTCCGAACCTTACCTGACCAATTTCACCGCCCAGCGCCGCAGTTATGTTCAGCGGATGGAAGCTATCATCGATGAAGGGGTCCGTACGAAAGAAATGAGGCCGGTCCTGCCCTATGTAGCCATGCTCACGATCCTTTCTTCTGTACGCGGGCTTGAATTCTGGCACCGCAGCGGTAAAAAGGTCTCCCCGCAGACCATGGAAGACAATATGGTGAACTACCTGATAAACGGATTAAAAAAGAACTGATTCAACATGTCGATCCATTTCCATTCGCTGCGGGTAAAAGAAATAAAAAAAGAAACTCCGGATTGTGTTTCTGTTGTGTTCGATATTCCCGGTGAATTAAAAAAAGATTTTGCCTACAAACAGGGACAAAGCCTGACCATGCGGGCCATGATCAAAGGTGAAGAGGTTCGCCGTACCTATTCTATCTGCTCTTCCCCGCTGGATGATGAATGGAGAGTGGCGATCAAAAAAGTAGAAGGAGGATTGTTCTCTGCCTTTGCCAATGATCAATTAAAAAAAGGGGACCTTCTCGAAGTGATGGAACCTGTAGGTAAATTCTACACGAATCTCAATCCTGCGCAGGCAACAAATTATCTCGCTTTTGCCGCGGGAAGCGGTATCACTCCTGTTCTTTCCTTAATTAAAACAACTCTTGTCACCGAGCCCCATAGTAATTTCACCCTGGTATATGGCAATAAGAACCGCGGTTCCATTATTTTCTTTGAAGAGCTGGAAGGTTTAAAGAATAGCTACATGGAAAGATTTAACCTCATCCATGTATTGAGCCGGGAGAAAACAGACGCCCCTGTGAATTTTGGAAGGATAACGAAAGAGAAACTTACCGGGCTCAGCCGGCTGGTCGATTACGACAGCACCGATGAGTTCTTTATCTGCGGACCCGAAGAGATGATCTTTTCTGTCAAAGATTTCCTGGAAGCAAAAGGAATTGATAAAAAGAAGATTCATTTTGAATTATTTACATCGCCGGGGCAAAAGAAGCAATTAGCCAAAAGCCAGGAGCCGGGAACCGATACAGGAGCCAAAAGCAATATCACCGTTAAACTGGACGGAAGAAGTTTTGCTTTTGACCTGCCTCTTAGCAGTGATACTACGATACTGGATGCTGCGTTGCAAGAAGGGGCCGATCTGCCTTATGCCTGCAAAGGAGGAATGTGCTGTACCTGCAAAGCCAGGTTGCTGGAAGGCGAAGTGATGATGGATGTACACTGGGGACTGGAAGAAGAAGAAGTAGAAAAAGGATATATACTTACCTGCCAGAGTCATCCTAAAACGGAAAAGGTGGTGGTGGACTTTGATGTGAAGTAATACTTTAGTAAAGAAGCAGAAGAAGGTAAATGGAAAAGAATTAACCACAAAAGATTTTACTACAGAAGAATTCAAAGATTTTAAACCTAACCCGGTTACCATAATGACAAGGGCAAAAAACTACCAGAACCTGTTTGTAAAAAGTATGCATTAAGTTTAAATTTACCCTCTCCCGGGTATCTTATATCGTTAGCATTTTGAATTATCTTACATCATTATTAATATACCAATTTTTTCAGGATAAGATTTTTTTTACCGGGTTAAGTATCACTATTCTATACCAGCTATATGATCCACAAAAAAATGAAGTTACTTGCTCTCAATGCCTGTAGCATATGTTTTGTATTTTTTTCCGGCGGACACTCATTTGGCCAAACAACTGAAATAATTCCCTATCTCAAAGCTGACAAATGGGGATTTAGTACAATGGAAAAAAAAATCGTAGTTCCCTGCAAGTATGACAAAGCTGCCCGGTTCCAAGGAGGCTTTGCCAGGGTGGCTAAAAATGGGTTATATGGATTTATTGATAAAACAGGCAAAGAAATTATTCCCTGCAAGTATCAAAAAGCATTTGATTTCAGCGATGGTTTCGCGGTTGTAATTCAGAATGGCAAATACGGATTTATTGATAAAACAGGCAAAGAAATCACTGCCTTTCAATATAATGACGCTTCGGATTTCAAAGAAGGAAGGGCAAAAGTGAGTAGCAACAACAAATGGGGGTTTATTGATAATACCGGGAAAGAAATCTCTTCTTTTCAATATGAAGCGGCTGAAGATTTTATGAATGACTATGCCTGGGTGAAAAAAAACAGTAAATGGGGTTTTATTGATAAGGAAGGAAAAGAAGTGTCACCCTGCATCTATGACGATAAAGGAGGGAATTTTTTCCAGAAAACCACTACCATCCAGAAAGAAGGAAAATGGGGTTTTATTGACAAAACAGGCAAAGAGTTCATCGCCTGCAAATACGAAGGCGCTTTAAATTTTGAAGAGGGATTAGCGCAGGTCATGATGGACAATAAATATGGCCTTATCGATATTACGGGTAAAGAAATTTTACCCTGTGCGTACAGCCAGATCGGAAGTTTTAAAGAAGGGTTAGCAAAAGTGATAACCGGGACGGATATTTTTTCCTCGCGGGATGGTTATATTGACAAAGAAGGGAAAGTGATCATTCCCTGTATTTATCAAACAGGTTCTGAATTTAATGAAGGACTGGCAGCTGTTACACAATCCAATGCCCCGGTAAAATATATTGATAGAACAGGCAAGGAAGTGTTAATTACAACCTATGACCAGGGAGAAAAATTTAATGATGGTCTTGCTGTTGTCAGGAAAGGATCGTATTCAACGGGTAAAAGAGGATTTATAGATAAGGCGGGGAAGGAGGTTATTGCCTGTAAATATGACCAGGCCGAAAGTTTTAAGGATGGATTAGCCCAGGTGATAATAGGAAGGAAAGTGGGACTAGTCAATAAAACAGGGCAAGAAGTTTCACCCTGTAAATATTCTTACATCAGTGAATTCAGGGAGGGAATGGCAAGGGTGAAGAAAGAAGGGCTTTTCGGTTTTATTGATACGACAGGTAAAGAAATTATTCCATGTATTTACGATGAAGCTGGATACTTCCTAAAAGGGATAACTATTGTGGAAAGGGATGGAATAGAAATTTACATCGATAAGAAAGGGATGGAATTTCGGAGTAAATAGCTTCTGATCGGTTTAATTTAAGATGGGAATCATATACCAGCAAATCGCTTTGAGCACAGAAAGGCGTTTTAATCCTACTGCTTTTTTTAAATACGGGAGAGGATTTTTACCTACAATTAACTCTAACAGGCGTTAGTTTTTTGTAAATTTGCTTTACTGCCCAAAACCTTAGCTACGCGATTTCTAAATAAAAATATTATGCCCGTTCAAGATCTGGAAAAAATATTCCAGGATAAAATAGACCAGGAGGTCAAAATAGAACCAAAAGACTGGATGCCGGAAGCCTACCGGAAAACGAATATCCGCCAGGTAAGCCAGCATGCCCATAGTGAAATTGTCGGTATGTTACCCGAGGGGGAATGGATAACAAGAGCTCCGTCACTAAAAAGAAAAGCGATCCTGCTGGCCAAAGTACAGGATGAGGCCGGCCATGGCCTCTATTTATATTCCGCCGCCGAAACACTCGGCACTACCCGTGAACAAACCATCAATGACCTGCATAGTGGCAAAGCAAAATATTCTTCCATTTTTAACTATCCTACGCTGGCCTGGGCAGATATCGGTGCAATCGGCTGGCTGGTGGATGGCGCTGCAATTCTTAACCAGGTAATGCTCACCCGGACTTCTTATGGTCCCTATGCAAGAGCAATGGTAAGGATCTGCAAGGAAGAAAGTTTTCACCAGCGCCAGGGCTTTGAGATCTTACTGGTGTTAAGTAGGGGCACTGCTGAACAAAAAGCCATGTGCCAGGATTCGATCAACCGCTGGTGGTGGCCATCGCTTATGATGTTTGGTCCCAAGGACAGCGAAAGCACCAACAGCGACCAAAGCATGAAATGGAAGATCAAAAGAAAAACAAATGATGAGCTGCGGCAGAATTTTGTCGATATGTGCGCGGAACAGGTAAAAGTACTGGGGATGGTTTTGCCGGATGAAAAATTAAAATGGAACCCCGAAACAAAACATTATGACTGGGGTGAAATAAACTGGGATGAATTCTGGCAGGTAGTCAAAGGGAATGGGCCCTGCAACAAAGAGAGAATAGAAGCGAGAAAAAATGCCTGGGAAGAAGGCGAATGGGTAAGAGAAGCTGCCAGCGCTTATGCTAAAAAAAGAAAAGCAAGACAGGAACAGGAAGCAGCCTGAATTAATTATGAATTATGATTTATGAATTAGTAATTAAGCATTAATAATGAAAACGTTTATCCGAAAATTTTATTACGGGGATATCCCGGAAGACAATACAGGCGGGACCGAATTAAACGACTCTTCCAAAGTCCCCCCTTCGGGGGGTGGGGGGGCCGACTGGCCACTCTGGGAAGTTTTTATCCGTAGCAAACAGGGTCTTGATCATAAACATGCCGGCAGCCTGCATGCTGCGGATGCGCAGATGGCGATTGAAAATGCGCGGGATGTCTATACAAGAAGAATGGAAGGAGTAAGCATCTGGGTAGTGGAATCAAAACATATTCATGCCAGCAACCCGGATGATGCGGAAGAATTTTATGAACCCTCCATGGATAAAATATACCGTCATCCTACTTTTTACGTACTTCCAGATGAAGTAAATCATATGTAAAGTCCCTCCAAACCTTCCCGATGGGAAGGCTTAGGAAAACTCCGGTTATGGAAAAGAAACTACAATTTGAAGACGCTGTGAACCCCTCTTCGGGGGGCAGGGGGGCTTATCTTTTACATCTTGCCGATAATGCATTGATACTCGGTCATCGCAACAGCGAGTGGTGTGGCCATGGCCCCGTCCTGGAACAGGATATCGCCATCACCAATATCTCGCTTGACCTGATCGGCCAGGCAAGGAATTTTTATCAATATGCTGCACTGCTAATAAATAAATCGAAAAATCCGGAGGGGTCGAAAGCCCCCTCTTCCTCCGTCATTGCGAGCGGAGCGAACCCCGTCATTGCGAGCGGAGCGAAGCAAGAGGTCACAGAAGACAGTTTAGCTTACCTCAGAGATGCGCATGAATTCAAAAATTGCCTGTTGGTTGAATTACCAAAAGGAGACTGGGCCGCAACTATTTTGCGCCAGTTCTTTTTCAGCAATTACCAGTATTTGTTATACGGGCAATTACAAAACCATAAGGACGAACAAATAGCCGCTATCGCGGCCAAGGCACTCAAAGAAGTTACTTATCACCTCCGCTGGAGCAGCGAATGGGTGATACGGCTTGGTGACGGAACAGAAGAAAGCCGCAAGCGTATACTGAAGGCGATTGATGAGCTGTGGCCTTATACAGAAGAATTATTCCTCCCCGCGGATTATGAAAAAGAAGCAGGCATTGATCCTTCCTCCATAAAAGAGGAATGGTTGAAAAAAGTAAACGAAATTTTCGAAGAAGCCACGCTTCCCTTTTCATCCGTCATTGCGAGCAAAGCGAAGCAAGTCATTGCAAGCGAAGCGAACCCCGTCATTGCGAGCGGAGCGAAGCAAGGAAAACATAGCAAACATCTTGACGACATATTAGCTGACCTGCAATTCTTACAAAGGGCTTATCAAAACAGTCAATGGTAACAGAAGCAAATATATCGGTGGCACGAATCTGGTCTTTGCTCGAAAATGTGACCGACCCGGAAGTGCCTGCGCTTACCGTCATTGACCTGGGTATTGTCAGGGATGTGATTCTTAACTCCCCTTCAGGGGATGGGGGTATCGAGATCATCATCACTCCTACTTATACAGGTTGCCCGGCCATGGATATGATTGCCACCAATATCAAAATGGAATTACTGGTAAATGGGTTTGATAAAGTAAAAGTCACCTCAGTACTTACCCCCGTATGGACTACCGACTGGATGACCGAATCGGGCAAACAAAAATTAAAGGAATACGGTATCGCCCCGCCCAACCCCAGGCAACAAGTTTGTAATAACGACCTGTTCGCTCCTGATGAAGCGGTTCAATGCCCCCATTGTAATTCTTACCACACCCATCGCATCAGTGAATTCGGTTCTACCGCGTGTAAATCATTATTTCAATGTTACGATTGCAAAGAGCCGTTTGATTATTTTAAGTGCCACTAAGAAGGTCCGAAGTCCGGAGCCGGTGATTTAATATCCAGCTTTATTTAACCGCAGAGAAACAAGAAAAAGAGGTTACACAGGATTCCCTGCGAAAACTCCGTGACCTCTTTTCTCCGCGTTAAAATTTAAAGCTTATTTTTCAACAACAGTATCTTCGTTTCAAATTACGGATACATGCCCTCAATAATTTTCGAAATAAAAGACGCCATCGGTTTTATCACGCTTAACCGCCCCGAGAAACTGAATTCCTTTAACCGGGAAATGGCTTTACTGATGCAGGAAGCGCTGGACAACTGCAAAGATCCTGGCATACGCGCTGTCTATATCACGGGTGCCGGTAAAGGTTTTAGTGCCGGCCAGGACCTGGCCGAAGTGGCAGATCCCCAAGGACCCGGGATGGAAAAAATCCTTTCCGAACATTATAACCCCATCATTACAAGAATAAGAAAGCTTGAAAAACCGGTGATCGCAGCGGTGAACGGTGTGGCTGCAGGCGCCGGCGCCAATATCGCCCTGTGCTGTGATATCGTGATCGCTTCGCAATCCGCTTCTTTTATCCAGGCCTTTAGTAAAATTGGTCTGATCCCTGACAGTGGTGGCACTTTCACTTTACCGCGGCTGATTGGCTGGCAAAAAGCTTCTGCCCTGATGATGCTGGGAGAAAAGGTAAGCGCGGCAGATGCTGAAAGAATGGGAATGATCTATAAAGTTTTCGCCGATGATATTTTTGCAGAGAATGCCCTGCTGATCACTCACTACCTGGCGAAAATGCCTACCAGGGGATTGGCTTATACCAAACAGGTGTTGAATGATTCTTTTAACAATTCCTGGGAAGAGCAGTTGAAGACAGAAGACCTGTTCCAGCAAAAGGCTGCCGGGACAGCAGATTATAAAGAAGGAGTACAGGCATTTTTGGAGAAAAGACAGCCGGTGTTTAATGGGAGATAAGTAAATAGGTAAATAGGTATATAGAGTATATAAAGTAATACAGGTGCATGAATACAGATAAAGATCTCCTGGCAAAAAAAGTTGTCGGTCATATGATGGAACATGATCTCTTCAGTCAATGGTTGGGGATCGAAGTGCTGGAGATAAAAGAAGGGTACAGTAAAATAAGAATGACCATACGTAAAGAAATGATCAATGGCTTTGGGATCGTTCATGGCGGCATCGCTTTTTCTTTGGCCGACTCTGCTTTCGCGTTTGCCTGTAATAACAGGAACGTATTGTCTGTCGCGCTGGACACTTCTATTAATTTTATCAAACCTGTACATGTTGATGATGTGCTTACTGCTGAAGCCAATGAACTGCATAATGGCAAATCGACAGGGTTATATCATATTACTATCATCAATCAAAAAAATCACCTCGTTGCGCAGTTTAAAGGACTCTGTTACCGGACGGATAAATCTTTATTGGATAAAAAAAACGGGTAGCGCGTTGAAAAACACGTTGCTTTATGAAAGGGGGAGTATATTTTAGTTGACAAAATGTAGGGAGAGAAAGGTTTCAGCGCGAGAAAAGGTTTCAGCGCAGAGAACATGAGTAAATAGAGATTTCGCAGAGTTTTATTTAGGCTGAGTAAAAAAGCTCTGGGTAAACTTCTTATCTCTGTTCTCTGCGCTGAAAAAAAATCATCGCTGAAAAAAATCCCAAAGTCTTGAGGAAAATGGATCGTGAGCAATTAAACAATATCGGCGCAATTATTCTTGACGCAGCAATTACAGTTCACAGGGAATTGGGACCTGGCCTTTTAGAATCGGCCTATCAACTGGCATTAAAAAAAGAACTTGAAATCAGGGGGCTGGGGGTAAGAGCAAAGGTTCCCGTAGAGTTGACGTATAAAGATACCTCGCTGGGCAAGGCTTATGAGATAGATTTACTGGTAGAAGAAGAGATCATCATAGAAAATAAATCAGTGGAGAGCTTTGCTCCTGTTTGTACTTTCCAGGTGATCACGTACCTGAAACTTTACAAGAAAAAGCTGGGTTATTTGATAAATTTTAATGTGCCGTTGTTAAAAGAGGGCTTTAAGAGAATTGTTTATAATTTTTAAGAATACATTCAGCGCAGAGAACATGAGTAAATAGAGGTTTCGCGGAGATTTATTCTAAGGCAGATAAAAAAGCTCTGCGTAAACTCTTTATCTCATGTTCTCTGCGCTGAAGAAAAAAATTGAATTAAACCAAACCCCCAACCCTTTAATGACTGCCTGATACTCTATATACTTTATATACTTCCTCTATGATCTATCAGTATAAAGAACGCATCCCCGTCATCCACGAATCCTCCTTTGTTCATCCCTTCGCTGCAGTTACAGGTAATGTCATCATCGGCAGGAATTGTTATATCGGACCAGGTGCGGCACTCCGCGGGGATTGGGGTCAGATCCTCATCGAAGATGGTTGTAATGTGCAGGAGAACTGTACCATCCATATGTTCCCCGGTGTTACGGTGTTATTAAAAGAAGGTTCCCATATCGGTCATGGTGCCATCATTCATGGTGCCTTGATCGGGAAGAATTGCCTGGTAGGGATGAACAGTGTTATCATGGACAATGTGCAACTGGGGGATGAATGTATTGTAGGCGCACTGACCTTAATTAAAGAAGGAGAAATAATACCTGCCCGCAGTTTGGTAGTAGGTAATCCCGGCAAGATCATTAAACAGGTAAGTGATGAGATGATGGCCTGGAAAACACAAGGCACGGAATTATACCGCCAATTACCCGGAAACATGCTGGCCAGCTTCAGGCCCTGCGAGCCCTTAAGGGAAATTCCTGCAGAGGGCATACCACTTTCGGGGGATTATAAGCCCTGGAAGGAAATTAAATAGAAAAAATAAAATTGCGTTGTTAACTCAGAATCAATGAATATTAGTTAAAACCCGCCATGGGAGGGGAAAAACACGAAATTTTTTTCGTAAAAAAACAGGAAAATGCTTGCATCTTAAAGAAACGCTGGTTACATTTACACCCCATTACTTCATTTCCACTCCTCCGAAGACCACCTAAACCTTTCCATCCTCCTTTCAGAAACCTCCAAGTTTTTACAGTTTTCCTATTCCCTTGACAGAAACCTCTTAAGTTTTATTATCCTCTTGATGGCCGCTTCCAAGCCTCCGAAAACCAGTTTTTCTTAAAACTGTGTAACCATTTATTGTTTAATATAAAACCTAAGAGCATGAAAAAATTTCTATTAACATTCGCAATTATCGCCCTGACTGCTGCAGCGCAACAGTCGTACGGGCAAACCGTTTGTGGTAGCGGGTTTATCTACCATTGGACTGGAAACGGTGGTTCTGGTGACCAGGGAGCAGGTCCTGCACCAATCCTGATTAACGGTACATCAACAGACTGGGAAGCCGCAATCACAGGCCCCTTCGCTTATTCAGCTGCAACAAGTGGCGGACTTGAAACAAATCCTTATACAAGTCCTGTTGCTCCGGCAAACGCGCAAAAAGACGGATTAAAAGCCGCAGTGCCGGGTCCCGATTTTGACCGGGATTGTCCGGGTGCTACACATCGTGATCTACGCTATTTTGCGTTTACCTATGACCTGAAGAATGTTTATTTTATTTTCAGGAGGCCAGCCAATAATACAGCCCAGGTTTCTTTGTACTATTTTATTGATTTGAATGTGGATGGTTTTATGGCACAGGGTGAGCCTGTTATCAAAGTCACTTTTAATAATAGCGGATCTGATATTGAGATGGGATATTATCATCCTGTAAATTCAAATGGTACGGCTGCAGGATCATATGATGCTGTTAAGGGAAATATTATGACCGCTTCTGTTGCTAGAGCTCAAAACTGTCCCGGTACAAGTCAATGGACGGTGGGTGCTGCAGATGGTTGGAGCATGCCTGGTGATTTTGAAAAATTGGGAAATAATGTAAATCTTCCAGCCTTAGCTCCGGGAGAAGTTTTTTCTGCAGCAACTTTAAATGATACACATCCTGATGCAACCGTTACTGGGTATGGGGTTGAGTTTGCAGTTCCATGGCAATATTTTGGCAAATACACTGCAAGCGGCTTAACAGCAGGAACTGCTATTAACTCTAATAACGTATTCACATGGCACGTTTCTTTAGGTAGCGGTAACAGCGGTGTAAGTGGTGCAGAAGATAATGCAGGCGGATGCTGCTCAGGTCTTGCGTTCTCCGGAAATGCTAATTCTGTTTTATTTCAGCCTATCAGTGTAACTGAAACTATCTGGCAGCAGAAATTCCGCATGGGCCTGTCCTATACAGAAAATGTTGGTTATACAACGAATGTTATTATGACCTCGGTTAAAATCTCATTCACTCAATTTGGCCCTACTCCTCCCGATCCTACTACTGATTATACAGTAACGGTGTTCCCGGCGGATGCAGGTGGTAACCCGGTTGGTGCCGGAACTGCTTTTGTCTATTCAACCCAGGCTGCAGGTGTATATACATTCGTAGGTTCTCCTGTAATTGTTTCCACTGTTACAGCAGGAGGTACAGCTAAATTCGTGGTTGATGTTGATTTTGGACCATTAAAAAGGACCAAGTCCGCTTCTATCACTTACACAACAAGTAATGAGTTTGCGGTGGCATCTACGAATTGTTCACAATCAGGATCTACGGTGAATAATGGCGTGAATGTGATCACTTTAACATTACCAGTTACATTCAGCTCATTTACTGCAACACGGAGCACTTCCAGTATAACCAATGTATTGGTAAGATGGTCTACTGCTACAGAAGTAAACAACAGTGGTTTTGCAGTAGAAAGAAATATCAACGGAACCTGGGAGCAGGTAGCGTTTGTACCTACACAAGCTACGAATGGTAACAGTACTGCCGGCCTGGACTACCAGTTCATTGACAACAACAATTCAAAAGGTATCACGCAATACCGTATCCGCCAGATTGATATCGACGGAAAAGCAAGGAACAGTGAGATCCGCGCCGTACGTGGCATCAGCCAGCTGGGCGGGGTGATCGTTTACCCTAATCCTTCCACCGATGGTAAAGTAAACATCGTGTTTGAAGATGCGAATGTTGCCCGCGATATCTCGGTAATCGACATGAGCGGAAGAACGGTGAAGCAAGTGAGAGGCGTTACCAATAACAATATTACTATTGAGAACCTGAAACCAGGTATGTACACACTAAGGATGTTAGTTCCTACTACCGGTGACCAGACTGTGCAAAAGATCGTTGTGCAATAAACGATAAATGCTCAGGGTTTTTATACCTTGAACCCCTCTTGCTTTCGTGGCGGAGGGGTTTTTTTGTTTCACGCAGCGTGCGCAAAGGAGCAGCGGCGCAGCGATGTATTCTTTGCGCTCGTGGTCCGTGGCGTGAAATGTATTTTTACGCCCTCCGGGATTCCCTTCGTAAAAATTTCTTTAGCAGGTTTCCAAATTGTTGTAACTTAATCCTGCTCTTTATTATGATCGTAACCCAAAAAACCTTGTGTATGAAGAAAAGTTTACCCCTGCTTTCCCTTCTTGCGGGAACCGTTTTACTGACTAACCCCCTTTCTGCCCAGCAACCCGATCGTTTTGCTTATTCCATGACCGATGTGGCTCTCCAGGGATCCAACTGGAGTTTCCTGAGAAAACTGGACCTGCGAACCGGCCAGTACAGCGCTGTACTGTTAAACGGGAACGATGTTTCCCTCCCTGCTTATGATGCAGCGAGTAAAAAACAATTCACAGCCCCGGTAACAGATGCCCTGTATGGCACTGCCGCCAATGCTGCTTTTGCCACCGGTGTAGCGGCCATGGCTTATGATAAAAAAAATGACCGCCTTTACTATACACCGATGTTCATTGACCAGCTTCGTTATATTGACCTGCGCAGCATGAAAGTTTTTTTTGTGGCCGACCAGGTGCTGACAGCTATGCCGCAGAAATCTCCCGACCAGGGCAATATCATTACCCGCATGGTGATCGCGTCGGATGGCAATGGTTATGCTATGACCAACGACGGGATGCACCTGATGCAGTTTACCACGGGCAAAAAAACAAGGATCACCGATATGGGTTCCCTGGTGGATGCCCCTTCCAATAACGCCGTCTCCATTCATAATTCCTGCAGCAGCTTTGGCGGTGATATCGTAGCCGATGATAATAATAACCTCTATGTGTTCTCTGCCCGCAACCATGTTTTTAAAGTGAACCTGGAAAGCCGGGTCGCTACGCATATCGGTGTGATCTCCGGTTTGTCTAATAACTTTACCGTCAATGGTGCGGCCGTGAGTGAGAACAACCAGGTTGTCGTGAGCAGCGCGATGGATGCCAGTTCTTATTTTAGCGTGGATATGAAAAGCCTTGCCGCTGTTCCTTACAGCATCGCAGGTACAGTCTGGCATAGTTCCGATCTCGCCAACAGTAACCTGCTTGTTTCCGGCAACCGGGCCGAAGCAAAGAATATCGAATTGATGACAAATAAAATTCCTGCCAATATAGCTGATAGCAAAGTGAATGTGTACCCCAACCCCGTTCTTAATAACCAGTTCGTTGTACAATTCAACCAGCTTGAAGCAGGTAGTTATACTTTACAGGTAACAGATGTAACGGGCCGCCAGGCTTTCCAGCAGCCGGTTACCGTGGGTGGTGAAAACCAGTCTCAACTGGTCAGGCTGAATCCTTCTTCTGCAAAAGGAATATACCTTGTAAAAGTTCTTGACCAGAATAATAAAGCCGTATACAGTACAATGCTTGTAGTTCAATAATAATGTCCCTGATGTAAAAAAGAGTTCCCTAAAAATGGAACTCTTTTTTTTATACAGCGAAACAGAAAAAAATTTCCATCGCAGAGAACAGAGATAAGGAGTTTGCGCAGAGGAATATACACCACTTCAAATAAAGCTCTGCGAGATCTCTATTTACTTATTTCTCTGCGCTTAAAAAAACCTGCGCTTAAATTTAATTTCCATTCTTCCACAGCAGCTTTACAAATTTCGCTGTCGCCCCAAAGTCGGCGCATTTACCATCTCCTTTCCCGGCTAATCCTCCTGAGGGTGCGCAGAGTCTTGTACAGTTTTCATCGTACAATATATTATAGCGGTCGCAGCAGGGCGCAGTGAGCAGGAAGACCCTTTTACCATTATAACTGTATTCGTCTATTTGGGTCGCGGTGGGCGGGTTGCTCACGCTGTTTTCACTGATCACTTTTTGTACACAGGCAGGAATATCATCATTGCTTCCTGACTGACTTTTTTTCCCATTCCCGCATGCTGTAAAGAGAAGCAGGAGAAAAATTGAGGTGACTGTACTTTTCATAACATTAATTTTTTATTTACTATCCAAGTTCGTGCCGGTAAAGGAGTGCTCAGTCCGAATACAAAAAACACCAAGTCGCTAAGGCGCTAAGCAGCACAAAGTATTTCTTCGTGAACCTTTGTGCCTTACTGTCTTTGTGGTTCAAAGGCTCAGTTCGAATACAAGAAACACCAAGTCGCTAAGGCGCTAAGCAGCACAAAGTATTTCTTCGTGAACCTTTGTGCCTTACTGTCTTTGTGGTTCAAAGGCTCCTCCTATAAGATACACTAAACCGGTAAATACGGTGCGTACAGGATAGAGTATATTTGCCAGCCCCGTACGGGGACAACATAAAAATACAGTTTTGGAAAAAAGCAATTTTGTAGACCAGATACGCATTTTTTGCCGCAGCGGACATGGGGGGGCGGGAAGCAGGCATTTCCGGCGCGATAAATTTACCGCCATGGGAGGCCCCGATGGGGGTGATGGCGGGCGGGGCGCTCATATCATCCTGAAAGGAAACAGCAACCTGTGGACCTTATTACACCTTCGTTATTTTAAGAACGTGCTGGCCGAGGATGGTGAGGGCGGCAGCAGCAATAACAGCAGTGGCCGGGCGGGGAAAGATGTGGTCATTGAAGTACCTCTTGGAACTATTGCCCGCGATGAAGAAACGGGTAACCAGGAAGCGGAGATACTGGAAGACGGGCAGGAAGTGATCTGGATCGCCGGTGGCCGAGGTGGCCTGGGCAATTCTCATTTTGCCACTCCCACCAACCAGTCACCCGAACATTCACAACCGGGCGAAGAAGGACTGGAAGGCTGGAAGGTGCTTGAATTAAAAGTTTTGGCGGATGTGGGATTGGTTGGATTTCCCAATGCGGGTAAATCAACCCTGCTGTCGGTTATTACAGCGGCCAAACCCAAAATTGCAGATTACGCATTTACCACGATCACACCCAACCTTGGCATGGTGGAATACCGGGATGGAAAAAGTTTTTGTATTGCCGATCTGCCTGGTATCATCGAAGGCGCCGCGGAAGGCAAAGGATTAGGGCATCGGTTCCTTCGTCATATCGAACGCAATTCTGTGCTGTTGTTCCTCATCCCTGCCGACAGCGATAATCATAAAAAAGAATTCGATATCCTCGTAAAGGAATTGGAGGAATATAATCCTGAATTATTAAACAAGCAGTTCATCATTGCCATTAGTAAAAGTGATATGCTGGACAAAGAACTGAGAGAAGCGATCGAAAAAGAATTGCCCGCTGATATACCCCATCTCTTTATTTCTTCGCTGACCAACAAGGGTCTTACCGAACTAAAGGACTTGCTGTGGAAAGTGCTCAATGAACCCGTTAAAAGTTAGAGTTATTTCAACACAGAGATACAGAGAAACAGAGTTACACGGAGTAGCCTAACCGGAGCTCTGTGTAACTCCGTGCCTCCGTACCTCTGTGTTCTTGTATTCCCCTGTTTCTTTGTGCCTCTGTGTTGAAAAAACCATTTTGGCTACCCCTGTTTTTTACAGTAGGTTTGTCGCCTAAAAATTCAAGTATGAAGAAGTTTTTTATAACGACTATCCTTGCCATTGGGTTGTTCTTTAAGTCCTTTGCTGATGAAGGTATGTGGCTGCCATTGTTACTGGGTCAGCAAGTGTATAATGATATGGTGAAAAAAGGATTGAAACTGACCAAAGAGCAACTTTACAGTATTAACAAACCATCGCTGAAAGATGCCATCCTGATCTTTGGCGGCGGATGTACGGGCGAGATCGTAAGCGCGGAAGGGTTGATCTTTACCAATCATCACTGCGGCTACGATGCGATCGCATCAGCCAGTAACATGGAGCATAATTACCTGCAAAACGGTTTTTATGCAAAGAATAAAGGCGAAGAGATTCCGACCAGCCTGTCTGTACAATTCTTATTACGCATTGATGATGTGACTGCGGAAATACTTGATTCACTTAAGGGCTTAAGCGGAACGGAAAGAGTGCAACGGCAGGCTGCTGTGCTGGCTGCTATCAATAAAAGAATGAGCGATGCCGCGCAGAATATTGAGACCAGGGTGAGTTCCCTCTTCAAAGGAAACCAGTACCTTGCTTTTGTTTACCAGCGCTACACCGATATTCGTTTAGTCGGCGCTCCCCCCGAGAGTGTGGGTAAATTTGGTGGTGATACCGATAACTGGGAATGGCCCCGCCACACTGGCGATTTTTCCGTTTTCCGTGTGTATGGAAGCCCTGCAGGTAAACCCGCAAAATATGCAGCAGAAAATATTCCGCTAAAACCAAAATGGTATCTCCCTGTTTCCATCCGCCCACTGAAAGACGGAGACTTCTCGATGATCTGGGGTTACCCGGGGAGCACCAACCGTTATGAAAGTTCCTATGGTATTGCACTATCCACTGATATCAATAACCCTACGCTGGTAAAACTTCGTGATGTGCGGCTGAAATACATGTTCGAGGAAATGAAAAAAGACCCGGCCATTAAATTACAGCTCGCTTCTTCCTATGCAGGTATCGCCAATTACTGGAAGTTCTATGATGGGGAGACCAAACAATTACTGAAATACGATATACTGGGACAAAAGAAAAAAGCGGAAGAGAAATTCAATGCCTGGGCTAATGGAAAACCTGAATATACAAACATCTTTGCCGAATGGGGAAAGGCGTATGATGCCTGGAAACCTTATGCGAAACACCGGATGTATATCAATGAAGGTATTGCCGGTTCTCCGCTGATTGCTTTTGCCGGTACACTGCTGCAACTGGAAGCCGCGCTGGTTAAGGCTGGCACTCCACAGTCTGATATAAAAAAATTAACCGATGCGGCCGATAAACAAAGAACAGTATTCCTGGAAGGGGAAAACAAGGTCTCCGATCAACAGATCGTTGCCGCCATCACAAAAATGTTTTATGAAGATGTAGTAAAAGACCAGCAGCCGGTTGGGTTTTATGGCACGCTCAAAAATACGTATGGTCCGCTGACGGATAACGTCACCTATGAAAAATACGCGGCTGATATCTTCAGCAAGACAATGATCTTTAATGACCAGCAATGGAAGGCCTTTATCAACCAGCCTGCTGCGGGTACGCTCCAGGCTGATCCTGCTTTTGCGCATGCCAGCACTTTCTTTACGAATTATAACAGCAAGTACGCTCCCTATTACCAGCAGTTCACCGCGAAGAATGCCGATATGGGAAGATTATACCTGAAAGGGATAATGAGTATGGATCCTGCCAAAGCAAAGATGATGTACCCGGATGCGACCTTTACTATGCGGGTGAGCTATGGTAATGTAAAATCTTATCACCCGCGGGATGCTGTATTTTATGATTATGTGACCACCTCAAAAGGAATACTGGAAAAATATAAAGCGGGCGATTATGAATTCGATCTTCCGGCCAACCAGATCGAACTCCTGAAGAAAAAAGATTTTGGTCAATACATGGACCCTACCCGCAAGGAACTGGTGATCGGTTTCATTACCACCAATGATATCACGGGCGGTAATTCGGGTTCCCCTGTAATCAATAACCGCGGCGAACTCATCGGACTGGCTTTCGACGGCAACTACGAAGCCCTGAGTCATAAACTGGCTTTTGATAAAGACCTGAACCGGACGATCTGTGTGGATATCCGTTATGTTTTGTGGTGTATTGATAAATTGGGAGGCGGATCGAATATTATCAAAGAATTGAAACTGATGAAATAGATTTTCGCTTGCAGAAAGAAAAAGCCACCTGTAAGACCAGGTGGCTTTTTCTTGTCATAACAGGGAACGGGTTTTTGTCATGCCTTCCAGTTTTACAGCAGCGATTAATTGCTTAACATTGCAGACCTGTTTTCCCTTTGGCAAAAAGACTTACCATACTCCTCCTCTTTATTGTATTGTGCAGGGACGGCTTCTGCCAGTACCCTCATTTCAGCTGGTCTACCGACCTGGGTGTACAGCGCAATTTTAAAAAAGAACAAAAGTACTGGGCCATCGGCCAGACCGTACATTCCATTTTTCATTTTACACCCAAAGAGGCGGTCTATATATGGTTTTGCTATTATACCAACGGGAATTTCAGGAATGATGTCATTGCCACCGGGAAAGATCCCTTCCTTACACCCCACGAAGTTCCCTATGTGAACCGCTCCCAGATGCGGCTCAAACAATTCTCTGTAGGCTGGAAAAAATACCTGGCAGGACGTGAAGACATTGAAAAAGGCTGGAGTATTTATGCGTATGCAGGTTTCGGTCTCCTGTTAGGACGGGTGATCAATACGCATTCGATTGCCCTCGATACAAGTATTTATAATGTTCCTGTTCTTAGTGGCAAAGCAAATTTTAAGAGACTGACCATTGACCTGGGTCTCGGATGGGAAACTCCGCTGGGCGGTGATTTTTTCTTTTATACCGAAGGAAGGGTATGGGTTCCAACAACGGATTACCCGAGTAAATTCATTTTTATAAACACCAATGCTCCCCTCGTGGGCATGTTCGATGTCGGTCTTCGTCTCCGTTTCTGATTTACTGGATCCGTATATCAAATCTGCCATCGGTCACACTGATGGAGCGGGAAGGTTCAAAAATATCTCCCATGTTGAACTGGAAAGTACCCGATATGATCTTGTTGCTGAGATCAAACCTGGTAATGATAACAGAACCAGTTTGCGATGACGATGTGAGATACTCTTCCTTGGGGGTGAGGATACGCTTTACATAATAGGCATAATTGGCAACAGAGCTTGGGTAAGATGTGTTCGCATTCAATATATAGGTTCCAGGGCCTGTAATACCTTTTATCGATATCTCGAATTCTGTCTCCGTGGGTGAAGAAGAGATATCCATGGCATTGATATACAAATCAGTACTGCCAAGGACCCGTGCTTCGAGGATATCATTCGAGGGAATGCCAGCAAACCCTTTTGGGATCCAGTTGACCCCATTCACTTTTGCTCCGAAAGTATTGGCGCCGGTCTGTGTGGCAGGCGGCAACTCGGCCACTTCCTTTTTACAGGAGACCAGTAAAAAAGCGGCTAAAGCAACAGGTACTATCTTTTTCATAGACTTGAATTCGGGATATAAACGTTTTTAAGGATGCTTTTGGTATTTGCTGCCAAAAAAGACAAAAACAAGGCCAGACCAGATAAAATAAAGCTTAAAGTCCACGTTGTATCTTTATCCCAATCAAATTTTGCTCATGAACAATAAGCTGACCATCCAACAGGTAGCCTTGTATAAACTCTCGATCCCGCTGATCGAACCCTTTATTACCTCCTTAGGCAGTGATGACAATGCAGAGAATGTGCTCGTAAAAATTACCACCGCTGAAGGCATTATTGGTTTTGGGGAGTGCAGCCCTTATATGCCGATCAACGGGGAAAGCCAGGATACTTGTTTTATTGTGGGCCAGTATTTTGCCCGTGCACTGAAGGGAAAAAATCCGCTGGAGATTGAAGCGTGCGTGGCGGTAATGGACAAGATCATTTATGGCAACAGCAGTATCAAAAGTGCATTTGATATGGCTTTATATGATATCGCTTCACAACAGGCGGGAGTCCCCCTGTACGAATTTATTGGGGGAACGAATAATAAAAAGATCATCACGGATTATACGGTCAGTATCGGGGACCCGCAAAAAATGGCTGCTGATGCCCTGAAAATAAAAAGCCAGGGCTACCCGGCGATAAAAGTAAAGCTGGGAAAAAATGGCAAGACAGATGTCGAACGTATAAAAGCTATCCGTGCAGCAGTGGGTAATGAGATCCCTGTCCGTATTGATGCCAACCAGGGCTGGGGAGTGGAAGAAGCGATCGAAACATTAAAAGCTTTATCCGCTTTTAATATCCAGCATTGTGAAGAGCCGGTTCCCCGCTGGGCGTTTATGGAATTGCCGCGGGTAAAAAAAGAAAGTCCTATCCCCATCATGGCGGATGAATGTTGCGGGGATGAGCATGATGCCGAAAGACTGATAAAGATAAATGCCTGTGACTACATGAACATCAAACTTGGAAAGTCAGGGGGAATTTTTAAAGCATTGAAAATGGTAAGGATGGCGGAGAAAGCCCATATCCATTTGCAGGTAGGTGCTATGCTCGAATCGAGGTTGGGCATGACGGCCTTTGCGCACTATGCATTATGCAGTCCTAACATTGTGCATTTTGATTTTGATACCGCACTGATGTTCCGTGAAGACCCGGTGACAGGTGGTATTGTTTACGAAAAGAATGGAGTGGTGAAAGTTCCGGAGACAGTGGGGTTGGGAGCGATCATTGAGGAGGGTAGACTAAATAAAATGGAGAAGATTATCATCTGACGAACAAATCCCACGTTCAATTTTTCTCCGACTTTTGTAACTTAGGAAGATGAACCTGACTGCCCAGATAGCCAAACATTTCAGGGAAATTAATTTTGGAGGTAACTGGACCGGCTCCAATCTTAAGGATAACCTGGCGGGTATCAGCTGGCAACAGGCAACTACGCCTGTCCATTCGTTGAATACGATCGCAGCACTGGTCTACCATATTAATTATTATGTAAGCGCTGTCACCAGGGTTTTACAAGGGGGACAGCTGGATGCGCACGATAAATACAGTTTTGATCTTCCCCCCATTCATTCCACTGAAGACTGGGAAAAATTACTGGACAAGACCTGGGCCGATGCGGAAAAATTTGCGGCCCTGGTTGAACAATTACCCGAAGCCAGGCTTTGGGAAAACCTGGGGGATGAAAAATACGGGAACTACTACCGCAATATTCACGGCATCATTGAGCACAGTCATTATCACCTGGGGCAAATAGCCCTGGTAAAAAAAATACTCCTGGAGACAGTCTCCCCTCTTTCATAATAACTTTAAGCATCAACCATGGCAGAATTAAAAACAAAAAAAACGAAACTCAGCGTAGATGCTTTTATCAAAAAGGTGCCGGAGCCGCAAAAACAAAAAGATGCCTTTACTATTCTTGGCTTGATGGAAAAAGCAACTAAAGCAAAAGGCAAGATGTGGGGAACTGCCATTATTGGATTTGGCGACCAGCGGCTGAAATATGACAGCGGCCGTGAGCTGGATTGGTTTGTAATGGGCTTTTCTCCCCGGAAACAAAACCTTGTTCTGTATGTTTCGGGGGCGGTTACAAAACAACAGGCTTTGCTGAAAAAATTAGGGAAACATAAAACAGGAAAGGGTTGTCTTTACATCAATACGCTTGAGGACGTAGACCTGGCTGTTTTGAAGGAGATCATCAATGCGGGGCTGGTAAAATAGAACGTGCCCAAATAGGGCGAATTATCGTTCAATAAAACACCGGATCCCACCCCGGCAGGTCATCGAAATTACCTCCGCTATTTCTTCCAAAATTTTCTTACGGCTGCTGTTCCCTTTACACAGGTATCAATACTCTATCTCTATTATCTCCTTGCTATTTTTCTTGAAGCAATAAAGAGAATAGAATCGTTATGCTTCCGTGATAATTCCGTGATACTTAAGAAATACGTTTGCCATTATAAATCAAAAAAAATATTATGAAAAGATTAAACACATTAGTTGTAGCAGCTGTAAGCTTAGTGGGCCTTGCCAGTTGCCAAAAAGAAACCCAATCCGTGAATAAAAATGATGACGGTATCATGGGAATGACCCAAAACAACAATACCAATGCCAGGGTTTCAGAAGGAACCGGGCAAGGTGCTGTTTATCTGCTGGATAATGCGACCGTAAGTAATCATGTGCTTGTTTATGACAGGTCAGTAAATGGCGAGTTAAGTGCGAATGGTAGTTTTGCAACCGGGGGAACCGGAACAGGTGCCGGGTTGGGATCGCAGGGCGCTGTCATACTTGACAATGGGAACCAGTATCTTTTTGCTGTAAATGCCGGCAGCAATGATATTTCTTCTTTCAGGATAAATGGAAATGGATTGACCTGGGTCGACAAGATTGCATCGGGGGGAACTACTCCTATAAGTTTAACGCTGAATGATGGTGTTATCTATGTATTGAATGCTGGTGGTACAGGAAATATCCATGGCTTCCGGGTGGACCAGGGCCATTTTATGTCCATTGGAGGTTCTACCCAATCTCTCAGCTCAGGGGCAGCAGGTCCGGCGGAAGTACAGTTCAATAATGAAGGAACTGCGCTGGTGGTAACAGAAAAAAATACCAATACCGTTGATGTGTTCCCGGTAAATAATGGCGTCGCGGGGGCAAGGGTCTCTTATCCATCTACGGGTATTACACCTTTTGGTTTTGCTTTTGACAAAAACGATCAATTCTTCGTTTCCGATGCGTATGGGGGTATGACTGGTCAGAGTGCGCTGACTTCTTATTCTTTAAATGACCTTGGTCAGCTTGCAGTGCTTTCAGGACCGGTAGGTACTACCCAAACTTCTGCATGCTGGGTGGCAGTAACCGGTAACGGAAAATATGCCTATACTGCTAATACAGGTAGCGCTACTATTTCCGGTTACAGCATCAACAGTAACGGTGAAGTAAGCTTACTTGATCCTTCGGGTGTTTCGGGAAATACCGGAATGAGTCCTGCGGACCTGGCATTAAGCAATAATTCTCATTTTTTATATTCCAGGAACGGGGCTTCTAATTCTATCAGCTTATTTGAAGTACAGTCTTCAGGCGCTCTTATCAATATTGGAACGGTGACTGGGCTTCCCCGCGGCTCGGCCGGTCTTGCTGCCAAATAATATTCCCTGGCAGGACAGTCTATCCTTTAGAAAAGGGCAACGAACAGATTGCCCTTTTCTTATTTGCCAGATCATTTCGTAGTTTTAAATGTTACCTGTTTTTATATCCTGTTCAATTTTTTCGCAATGAAAAAGATCCTGATGATAGAAGACGATAAGCACCTTATTGAGCTGGTG
Source organism: Chitinophagaceae bacterium (assembly GCA_039921505.1). Lineage (GTDB taxonomy): Bacteria > Bacteroidota > Bacteroidia > Chitinophagales > Chitinophagaceae > JJ008. The sequence continues at coordinate 75,973 of JBDSBR010000030.1, read as the reverse complement.
GATATTCATTTAAGGGATATTAATTGCGATACTACAAAAGTAAGTACCGGGAAAGAGGCTTTGCAAAAAGGTTTGACCCAGCATTTCGATCTTATTATTCTTGACATTATGTTGCCGGATATGGATGGATTCGAGATCTGCAGACAACTAAGAGCCGAAAAAAATAAAACGCCTATCCTGATGCTCACCGCCCGGTCTGAAGAAATTGATAAGATCATTGGACTGGAAACGGGGGCAGACGACTACCTGACCAAACCTTTTAGTGTAAGGGAATTATTGGCACGCGTTAAGGCGATATTGCGAAGGGCTGAACTATCGGTTCAATACAATTCATCAACGGAACAGCCGATTGAATACGGAGAGCTTTTTATAGATCATGCCAAACGAAAGGCGCTTCTTAAAGGAACCAAGCTCGACCTGACACCAAAAGAATTCGATCTTCTGTACCTGTTTGTTTGTAATCCTGGTAAAAGCTACTCCCGGGAAATGTTGTTGCAAAAGGTGTGGGGACAGGAGTTTAAAGGCTATGAGCATACCGTCAACTCTCATATCAACCGCTTAAGGACCAAGATAGAGCCCGATATCTCGCAACCCGTTTATATACTTACTACCTGGGGAGTGGGTTACCGTTTCACGGATGAATTGTAAAAATGAGAATGAAAAAAGTAAGTAATTTATATTGGCGTGTTTCCCTGATTTTTTTTATTACCCTCTTATTGGTAGGGGCCAGTTATATATTCATTACAGTAAAGTCATCAGGAGAATATGTAGAACAGGTCAATCAGCGACTCAACCGTAATATCGCCAAGGACATTGCCAAAAGCACCATCCCTTTAAAAGATACAGGCATAGATAAAAAAGCGATCGAGGATATGATCCATTCGGTGATGATTATCAGCCCCAGTCTTGAAGTCTACCTCCTGGACACATCCGGGAAAATAGTAGCTTTTTATGCGCCAGAAAAAAAAGTTGTCCGCAAGATGCTAAGCCTGGCGCCCATTCTCCGGTTTATAAAAGAAGATGGAACGACCTTTATAAAAGGAGATGATCCAAGGCATACCGGCGGTCAAAAGATTTTTTCTGCAGCACCGGTCATTAGCGATGGAATGCAAACGGGTTATATCTACGCCATTTTAGCCGGTGAAGAATATGATGCCGTTTCGGGCTCCTTATCAAAAAACTATTTATGGACGGTCGGGTTAAGATCTATTGCTATAACTTTTTTTATCACTTTGCTCATTGGTTTATTGCTGATCTGGGTCATCACCCGAAACTATAAAAAGGTAGTTGCCGTAATGGAAAAATTCAGGCAGGGTGATACGACAGCCCGTGTTCGCCTGAACTCCACCGGTGATATAAAGCAAATTGGCGACATGTTCAATGAAATGGCAGATATCCTTACAGAAAATGTCGAAAAGCTAAAAGCAGTAGAGACCCTGCGAAGAGAACTCATTGCCAATGTATCCCACGATCTCCGGACACCGATCTCTATCATTCATGGCTACATAGAGACCTTACAAATAAAAGGGGCGTCGCTTTCCCAGGAAGAACGCAATCACTACTTAACCATTGTCATTGAAAGCACTGAAAAACTCCAGAAATTAGTAAATGAACTTTTTGAATTATCGAAACTGGAAGCCAACCAGGTTCAGCCTCAAAAGGAGGCCTTTTCCATTAGTGAGTTAGTAAGCGATATAACCAGTAATTATTTTGTCATCGCAAAGGAAAAAAACATCATTATTAAAGCAGACCTGGTACAGAACCTTCCCCCTGTTCTTGCAGATATTTCACTTATTGAAAGAGTGATGCAAAATCTCCTGGATAATGCAGTAAAATTTACGCCACAAGGGGGAAGAATTATTGTTAAAACAAGCCAGGTTGGACAGCATATTGCTGTAAGTGTCTCCGATACCGGCATCGGGGTGAAAGAAAGTGACCAGTCAAAGATCTTTGACCGTTACTACCGCGGAAATGACTTTGTTGATCTTAAAAATAGCACTGGTCTTGGCCTCGCTATTGTAAAAAAAATCCTCGAGCTTCACCACAGCTCCCTGCAATTGCAAAGTCAAAAGGATATCGGCAGCGAATTCACTTTTGAACTCCCTGCCTATAGAAAAAAATGAACTGGTCAGTTAAATGTTGTAGACTCCAGCAATAATACGACCCTTATTTTCTTACATTGGATGCAATTTATGGGGGCCTTGTGATTTTTTAACATGTAAATTATAACTATGAATGGCATAAAGGAAGCTGTTTTCGCACCCGTACTGTATATTAAACCAGGGGTCCGTGATATAAGCTTTTATGAAAAAGCTTTTGATCCCGTTGAAGTATAACGCTGGACAAATGACGACAACAGTATTCATGCCGAATTGTCAATCCATAGTTCACTGTTTCATCTTCATGAAGATTCGGAAGAAAAAAAATTATTGAACCCCGAAACAAACAAAGGTTCTACTGTCTGCATTGGTTTATTTGTAGCTGATGTGGACGCTGTTATGAAGAAAGCAATACTGGCCGGTGCAGAAGAGATCAGTCCAGCTAATGATTATGAATATGGATACAGGCAGGGCGATCTGAAAGATCCCTTTGGTCATTACTGGACCATTCAAAAAAAGATACCTTAGCCTTCTAAATTGCCCCTCACATGAAATTCAAAGCCCAACCCGAAAACCCGCTGGAGTGGATGGCGGTAAGACTGAACCTGGCCCCGCTTCCATTGGTGGATACACAGATCGCATTCAATTCCGCCCGTGCCATCATGGCCGGCGCCGAATTGGGTATCTATGAAGCATTAGGCAGATCGGCGCGGAGTGTGACAGAGATCGCCGCCACCTGCAAAACAGATCCGCATGCTACCGAGCAATTGCTGAATTGCCTGGTAGGGAATGGCTACATCAAATGGAGTGATGGGAAATATTGCCTGAAGCCAAAATATTATAAATGGCTGTTGAAAGAAAGCGAGGTGAATCTCATCGCCAAGCTGCGCTTCCAGTTGTCAGAATGGAACTGGATGGCAAAGCTGGAGGACTATGTCCGCACCGGTAAATCGATGGAAATGCATAGTCATATGTCTCCCGGTGAATGGCATCTCTACCAGGAAGGGATGCGTGACCTGTCTTTTAACGCAGCCAAAGAACTCGCCGGGAAGATCCCGTTGTCAAAGAATGCAGGGTCGATGCTGGATATCGGCGGTTCGCATGGATTATATTCGATCGAACTCTGTAAAAAATACCCGGGTCTCCAAAGTACTATACTCGAACTGCCCGGGGCAAAAGAAAACGCTGAAGCCATCGCTAAAAGATATGATACCACTGGTCGTGTAACCTATAAAACCGGGAATGCCCTCGCGGATGATCTCGGTGAAGCAGTATATGATCTTGTTATGATCAACAATGTAGTGCATCATTTTACGGCAGAACAAAACAAGGCCCTTGCTATTAAAGTAGCCCGTGCATTAAAACCAGGTGGCCTTTTTATCATTGGTGAATTCATCCGGGCCAAAAAACCCGGAGAGGGTGGTGTGCTGGCAGCAGCTACGGGTCTTTATTTCTCTGTGATCAGCGCTTCGGGTAACTGGTCGGCTGAAGAAATGGAAGGCTGGCAACAAAGTGCGGGATTGAAACCACAAAAATCTATCAGCAGTATGGCAATACCCGGGTGGAAAATGATTGTTGCGAGTAAATAAGGATAACTTGGTTTGTGGTTTTTAGTTTATTGTTTTTGGTTTTAGCACTCCGAAAATTGTTCTTTCATACTGAGTTCGAACACTACAACAAAGCTATCGCCTTAAGTACCATGATTTTCAATTACAGTAGTAAAACCTCCTCGTAAGGATAACAAAAAACAATAAACTAAAAACCATAAATCTTTTTTATTTGATTTTATCTTTTGGTCTTTTTTTCTTCGGAACAGGCGCATTATCCTTCCACCGCCAGAGATGCACACAGGCATAAGTGCGGTAAGGACTCCATTTTTTTGAGAGCCGCAGCATATCTTCTTTTAATTTCTTTTTATCGGCATTGTCCAGTTTATATAAGCTGATCATCGCATTCTGGATACCCAGGTCATCCACAGCAAATACATCCTCCCGGCCCAGGGCAAACATCAGCAGCATTTCCACGGTCCATCTCCCCACTCCTTTAATCACGACCAGGTATTCGATCACCTCCTCGTTACTCATTTTTCCCAGTTTCTTCGGATCCATGCCAAATTCCAGTTCGAACTGAGCTACATTTTTTACATAACTTACTTTGGCATTACTCAACCCTATACCTCTTAATGTTTCAGAAGGCGTTTCCAGTATTTGCTGCGGTGTGGGTTCTTTACCGCCATATAAATTGATAAAGCGTTTATAGATCACATCCGCCACTTTGGTAGATAACTGCTGGCTCATAATGGAAGCACAGAGATAAGTACAAATATTCTTTCTTTTAACAAGTTTATGCGGCTTATTGATATCTACCAGCTTCTCAAGCTTCTTATCCTTTTGCAGATGAATGATATATTCCATATTGTTGTTAATATTAATGATTGTCAGGCTGAGTTTATCGAAGCCTGCGATTCGCCTTCGACAAGCCCAGGCTCAATTCATCCCCGGCTGCACCAGTTTCCATCCTGTCTTTTTCTTTTCTTCCTCTACGATCTTTTTTACATCGGCCAGTAATTTTTTGGCATCGTAAATAATCCCGTCTTTGATGGTGTACTTTACTCCTCCCTTTCTTATCACTTCATTTTTTTCATTCAGTACGATCGCCCCCGTTCCATAGAGGCATTGTAAATTTTCCAGTGGATTGGCATCCACGATCACGAAGTCGGCCAGTTTACCGATCTCTACCGAGCCGATTTCTTTTTCCATCCCCAGTGCCTGTGCACCGTAGAGGGTAGCGCTGCGGATTACTTCCAGCGGGTGAAAACCGGCTTCCCGTAAGAGTTCCAGTTCCCTGATATAAGCAAACCCATAGAGTTCATAGATAAACCCTGCATCGGTCCCGACTGTCACACGGCCTCCCCGGTTCTTGTATTCATTCACAAAGGTCATCCAGAGCCGGTAATTTTCTTTCCAGTTCATTTCCTGTTCAGTTCCCCAGCTATGCCAGTAAGAACCGTGTGAGACACGGCTGGGTTCATAGAATTTCCATAAAGAAGGAAGTGTGTATTCCTCGTGCCATTCCGCTCTCCGGGCCCTCATCAGGTCACGGTTGGCTTCATAAATATTAAAGGTAGGGTCCAGTGTAAAATCAAGCCCCAGTAATTCATTCATTACTTTGTTCCAGTGGTCACTGAAAGGCGGGGCTGCCTGTTTCCATAACTTACCCGCTTCTTCAAAACGATTTTGTTCATTGGCATAGTTGTAATTCAGCGGGTAATTTTGAATGGTCTTATCGGTGAACAATGCTTCTGGTAAACCATACCAATGTTCCATCGAGGTCAGCCCGGCCCGGGCGCTGTTCAATACATTCCATCTTGCCACATCCATTTGTGCATGGTGACAGGCCGAACGAAGTCCCAATTTTTTATTTTCTTCCAGCGCTGCTTTCATGATTTCCGGCGCCGCCCCAAAAAACTTAATACCATCTGCTCCTTTTTTTGCATTCTCTCTTACCCAGGCGATCGCCTGTTCGGGTGTAGCGATAGGTTCCTTGCTTCCCTGTCCGAAAGCTGTATAGGCAAATATCCGGGGCGCAGTAATAATTCCCTGGTTACTTTTTTGTTTCTCCTCCAGTACCCAATCCAATCCATTTCCCGCGGAAGGATCCCGGATCGTGGTGATCCCATGTGCCATCCATAATTTAAAAACATATTCGGCTGGCGTTCCCTGCTCCGTGCCACCGATATGTCCATGCATATCAATAAAACCCGGCATCATGTACATGCCTTCGCAATTCAGTTCTTTACCTTCTTCAGCCAGTTTTGGACGTTTTGATGCGTTAATTGGATTACCGGGTGATCCAACAATACTTACCTGTTTAATACGATTCTTTTCCACCACGATATCTACGGGGCCAACGGGCGGAGCGCCGGTACCATTGATCAGTGTAACGCCACGAATAATTAATTGGTTCCAGGGACCTTCACCGTCTTTAATCTCCGGAGCTTTTTTGATCTGTGAAAAAACGGGGATCGCAAAAAAGAAGGCGGTCAACAGGCAAAAGATTCTCATGCATTTGTTTTTGGGAGCAAAAAGTTAGTGAAAAAGTCCATCCTATTGTCAATTAAAGTGAATGCCGGTATTTACTTGCCAAAACACGAACCTGCTCCTTCCCTTTAGCGAAGGCGAACTAGAGGATTCTACAACTAGCGTAGGACGGCCCTACTCCTTCCCTTCAGGGAAGGCGAACTAAAAGATTCTACAACTTTAATGAATGTGGGATGGGCACAACTTTAATGACTTCGGGAAGGGTTACTCCACCGACCAGCTGATGGTTCCGTCCTTCTCATCTTTCAACAGGATCCCCAGTTGGGTCAGTTGATTCCTGATCTTATCAGAAGTAGCGAAATCCTTTTTGCCCTTTGCTTCTTTCCTGATATCGACAAGCAATTGCATCACGCCCTGTAGTCTGCTGTTGTCTGCTTCATTCACAGGTTTTAACCCAAATACCTCTTCCAGGTAGCTTTTGAATTTTGACTGGAGTATAAGCAAGCCATCATTTGAGAGGGAAGAGAGAGGAATGGTCTTGTCCTTTATAGAATTAATAATAGGTACCAGTTCAAACATACTGGCCAGTACCCGGGCCGTATTGAAATCATCATTCATGTGCCCGTCAAATTCGGCCACGAGTTTTTTTACTTTTTCATCCAGTTCCTGGTCAATGGATCCCGTTGAGGTTTGCGGGTTGAAACCTTTCAGCGTTTCATACGCTTCCCACAACCGTTTCAATCCTTTTTCCGCTGCCTGCAGGGCTTCATTACTGAAATCAAGCGTACTGCGGTAATGGGTCTGTAACATAAAGAACCGGACATTCATCGGGGTATAAGCTTTATCCAGCAATGGGTGCGAGCCACTGAATAATTCTTCCGGTAAAAACCCATTCCCGGCGCTCTTGCTCATCCGCACCCCGTTTACGGTAAGCATATTCGTGTGAAGCCAGTAACGGACCGGCGATATATGATAGCAAGCCTGTGACTGGGCGATCTCGTTAGTATGATGGGTCGCGGCAAGGTCCATACCGCCTCCGTGAATATCGAATTGCTTACCCAGGTATTTTTCACTCATGGCCGAGCACTCAATATGCCAGCCCGGGAAACCCATCCCCCAGGGAGAAGGCCATTGCATTAAATGTTCCGGTCCTGCTTTTATCCAAAGCGCAAAATCAAGTCGTCCTCTTTTCTCTTCCTGCCCGCCCAGGTCTCTTGTTCCTTCCAGCAGGTCCTCCAGTTTTCGGTTGGTCAATACCCCGTAAGGCTTTTCTTTATTATACTTCTCTACATCAAAATAAACCGTACCATCAACCACGTAGGCATACCCATTATCGATGATCTGTTGCGCCATTTTTATCTGCTCCGTAATATGACCGGTAGCCCTGGGCTCTATGGTCGGCGGCAACACATTGAAAAGTTCCATCACTTTATGAAATCCTAATGTATATTTCTGCACGATCTCCATCGGCTCGAGTTGCTCAAGTCTTGCCTTTTTCGAGAACTTATCATCACCTTCATCCCTGTCCCCTTCCAGGTGTCCTGCATCAGTAATATTCCTGACATACCTGACCTTATAACCCGTGTAGGTAAGATAACGGTAGATGATATCAAAGGAGATAAACGTACGGCAGTTGCCCAGGTGAACATCGCTATACACAGTAGGTCCGCAAACATACAGCCCGACATGCTGTGGAGTAAGTGGTTCGAAAATCTCTTTTTGCCTCGATAAAGTATTGTATAGCTTCAGTTCACTCATAAATAACGGTAAGGGTTCAAAAATAATCAATCTGGTCAGAATTGAGAGACTTAAACACAGAGAAACAGAGATACAGAGGTACACAGAGCATTGAGTACTGTTTACTGACTTTGTCAAACTCTGTATCTCTGTGTCTCCCTGTTGCGTTTTCTCAACTCTTACTTCTTCAACTGGACATCCGCTACGATCATATAATGATCAGAATATCGTTTGACGATCCGGTTGAACTGACGAATTCTGAAATGACTGTCGGCGAAAATATAATCGATACGCAGCGTGGGGGAGAGACTGGAAAAAGTCCGGCCGATTCCAAACCCTTTTGCCAGGAAGGCGTCCTGCATATTGCCGCGGACGGTGAAATAAGTATAGGAATTGGGAACATCATTCAGGTCCGCGCAAAACAGGACAGGATGAGGACTATCCCCCAATACTTCAGCGATTACATTGGCCTGGATGCTGCGGAAAGAAAAGCCTTTTTTAATTTTCGAAAGGATATTACGGGAATTGGAAAGCAGGCTGTCCTTCACACTTGTGATCTCGCCGATCCTTTCATAATCCTTTTTGCCGAATTGCAGTGATTGTAAATGGGTGGTATAGATCCGGATCGTGTCATCCCCGATCTTGATATCCGCATGGATCAGTGCATCAGGTGTGGTGGGCCTCGGGTAGCGGATCATCCCGCTGTCAAGGATCGGGAAGCGGGAAAAGATGATCGAGCTGTAAAAATGGTTATCTCCGTCTATATCATAATTAAAATAAAAAAAGGGGTAACCGAGATCCTTTACGGCCTTGATATTATTGTAATAGGCCGAATCAATGGAGGTATGGAATTCTTCGAGGCATAACACATCGGCATCCTGTTGACGGATCAGGTCCATCATTTTTAACCGGGTCTCGCTTCCCCGGTTATTGTTGCGCTTTAATTCAATGAAGCGGGCCACATTCCAGCTCATGACCCGGATCGTGCCGGGCTCTTTTTTATAATTGAACCTGCCCGGGGCATGAAAAGCAAAAAAGACGCTGATACTTTTTATACTGAGGAGTAAAGCGATCCCTGAGAGAAGTGCTAGCCGGGGTTTTAAAACGATCAGCCACCCCGCCAGGAAAAAAATGACGAGAACAAGCAAGAAAGGAAAGGCAAGGCCCAAAAAAGTGATGAACCACCATTTTTGGGGATTCAGGTAAGGCGCCAGGCAGGATAACAGGAAAAAAAAGACAATTACTGCATTGGCATAAATAAAAAACCGCTTGGTGAAAAGACGGAACTTGCTGGCCATTGATGCAATTTAGGAAAAAGCAGCTAGCTGGCAGCCTGGAGCCTATAGCCTAGAGCCTAGACCCTTCTTCCTCGGCTGCTCTTTTCAAAAGGTCTTTTTCTTCTTCGCTAAGCCGGTCGTAGCCTTGCTGGTTAATTTTATCGAGGATCTCGTCTACCCGCTGCTGGGTAACATTCGGCGTTTTTATATAAGGCTTGGAAGTGGCTTTATAGAACAATTCTTCTTTCAGGCTCTTTACTTTTTTGGAAGGTTTATTGGGATTGAAAAGATCATTGAACCAGTCATAAAAATTATTCATCCATTCGCTCCAGTCATACCCCCTGCGCATAAAGAAAATAAAAAGAAACCCGGTAAAAGCGCCGGCCAGGTGAGTGATCAGCGTACCCGTATCGCCGATGGATACGGTAGCAAAATCCGAGACCAGGTACAAGCCTGTTAAGACCCACAAAGGGATACCTCCTTTCAGCATCGGGAAAATCCTATACCCCGGTGAGATCATTGTCGTAGCTACTGCGATAGCCATGACACCTGCAGCAGCGCCACCCATTGTAGCATAGGGTGCAAAAACTTTCAGCGAGGGAAGGAAATTATAGGCCAGCAGAAACGCAATGGCCCCTCCAACAGATCCATAAATAAAGACCGGGATGATCTTCCTGTTACCGGTCAGGTCCTGGAGAATATATCCAAAACACCAAAGCCACAACATATTGGCAAATATCTTCCAGACATTATCATGGACAAACATCTGGGTGATGATGGTCCAGGGCTTGCTAAGCAGGGTGTTCGTATCCGCTGACAAAACAAATAATCCCAATACATTCTTATTAAAAAGCGGGAGAGCAATATTCTTTTCCTGGTAATTGAAATACCAGAGAGCCTTCACAAAAGCCAGTATGACAAAAAGAATAAGACTGATAGCGACCAGCATCATCAGGGGGTTGGTCTTCTGCTCCAGCGAAATCTTTTGTTTGTATTGCTTTTCTGAATAGGTCATGTTGGTTACTGATAAATTGTCAATTGTGAAAGTGAGTTACAAAGTTCGTTTAGTTTACCATAGCCTCGTGAATTTCCATTCTTTCCTCTTTATCTCTTTTTTCTCTTCTTTTAACGCTTAGCCTTAATACAACGTTTTCCGGTTGGTTTTGTTCCAGATCAATACAATTATAAATCCTGTAAGGGCCCCGCCGAGGTGGGCAAAATGCGCAAGGTTATCACCGCTGATCCGGGCCACACCTCCGAACAGGTCGATAGCTGCCAATCCAAGCATGGCCCATTTGGCTTTTACCGGGACTGGTATAAGCATAATATATAACTCTGTGTTGGGGAAGGTATAAGCAAAGGCTGCCATAACACCCATGATAGCACCCGATGCGCCCAATGCCGGGGCAGCAGCGCCTACATGGCTTTGAACCGCCGCCATATCATTGGCATCAAAATAATGTAATAGTTGCTCGCAACGGAAATACTGCATCCCGAGGTGAAGTGCAGCGGCTCCAAGCCCACAGGCGATGTAAAACAGTAAAAATCTTTTTCCCCCCCAGACATTCTCGAGCACCCTTCCAAACATCCAAAGCGTGAACATATTAAAAAGGATATGAAAGATCCCGGGCGGAGGTGCATGGGCGAAGAGATGAGAAGCGACCTGGTATGGCTGAAACCTGTCTGTGCTGTCCAGTGCACCGTGCTGAACGAGAAGTTCGTGTAATCTCTCCGGCATAATGGGCCACATCACCAGCTTTTCTGTAACCTCGTATTGTTTCAATAATATTTGCGCCAGGTAAACCAGCACATTAATGATAATAAGATTTTTAACAATCGGGGGAAAGCTCTCTGGACGGGTATAGCGGGAATCACTCATCGGGCAAATTTAAGACTTATACCGGATTGTCTGCAAGTGCTAAGGTTGTTCTTTACTTTCTATTTCAACTTCAATTGCACTACGTTCTCTATATGATGTGTATGGGGAAACATGTCAACCGGTTGTACTTTTGTTACAGCATATTTCTCATCCAGTAAATTCAGGTCCCTTGCCTGTGTGGAAGGATTACAACTTACATACACTACTGTCGGCGCAGCTATCTCCAGGATTTTTTTAACCAGCTTTTCATGCATCCCGGCTCTCGGGGGATCGGTGATAATCACATCAGGTCTTCCATGCGCCGCAAAAAAATCATCGTTACAGATAACGGTTACATCCCCGGCAAAAAACTCCGCTTTTGTCAACCCGTTCAGGGCGGCATTCTCCCTTGCGTCTTCAATAGCTGCTGCGATCATCTCTACGCCGATCACTTTCTGAGCACCCGCGCTTACAAAAATGCCGATGCTCCCGGTTCCGCAATACAGGTCGTATACAATCTCTTTTCCCGTCAATTCTGCAAATTCCCGCGTTACGCGGTATAATTGTTCCGCCTGTTTTGTATTGGTTTGAAAAAAAGATTTAGGGCCAATTTTGAATTGATAACCTTCCAGCTTTTCCATTGCATAACCATTACCTGAATAAACTACCGGCTCCAGGTCATATAAACTGTCATTCCATTTTGTATTAACCGTGTAAAGCAGGGTTGTGATAGACGGGAATTGTTCCTGTACATACTCCATGAGCAGCCTGATCTTTTTATCATCGTTTTCCCCCAGCACAATATTTACCATCAGTTCTCCCGTAGTACAAAGACGGACCTGCATGGTTCTCAAAAAACCATGATGTTCCCGTATATCATAAAAGGTCCAGTCATTTTTTATCGCAAAGTTTTTTACCGCCAGCCGGATAGCGTTGGTGGGTTCTGCCTGGAGGTAACAAGTTTGAATGTCGACGATTTTATCAAAAAAACCTTTGGCGTGAAAGCCTGCTACTTTAACCGCCCCCCTGCCCCCCGAAGGGGGGTTCTCAGCGTCTTCAAATAAGTATATGTCATTACAGGTATCGGAGTCTAAAGCCCCTCCTTCGGAGGGGTTTGGGGAGGCTCCCCCTTCGGGGGGCAGGGGGGCTATTCCTTCGGAGGGGTTTGGGGAGGCTTCCTCTTGCGGAGAATGCAGTAGGGATTTTTTCGGAGGCTTCTCCTTCGTATACTCCTTTGTACCAAATGTATATTCGATCTTATTGCGGTAATACCTGGTTTCAGGAGCGCCCAGTATGGGTTGAAAGACCGGCAAAGAAATTTTTCCGATCCTTTTCAGGGTTTCCTCCACTTGCCTGTGTTTATAGGCCAGTTGTTTTTCATAAGGCAGCATCTGCCACTGGCAGCCACCACAAACTCCAAAATGCGGGCAAAAGGGTTCTACCCTGTCCGATGACAGGGAATGGGTAAATACCGGTATTCCTTCGGCCCAGTCCTTTTTGTTCTTTAATAAGCGGACATCCACGATATCTCCCGGCACCACATTTTCAATAAAAATAACCTTCCCATCTACCCGGGCAAGGGATTTGCCCTCAGCTGCATAATCTTCCACCAGCAGCTTTTCCAGGACTATGTTTTTCTTTTTTCTTCTCACGGCGCAAATATACCCCTAACGCCTAAAGAGAATAGAAGATTACCGCCTTTAAGACCCTGCCAAAAAGCAACGAATTCTTTCAATAAGACCTCATTAACGAAGTTTCCCTGCTTCCCCTTTAAGGGCTGGCGGTTTTTAAATACCTTTACCCGATTCATTCTGACTATGAAAAGAATTTTATCGCTGGCCGGACTGCTCCTGGGATTTAGTGCTCTTGCCCAAAATGCTTACGAGATCAAAGTGACTTTTAAGCCTTTCAAAAAACAGTATATCTACCTGGGCCATTATTTTGGCAAACAATACCCCATCATCGATTCAGCCTTACTGAATGATAAAAGCGAAGCGGTCTTTAAAGGCTCTAAAAAACTGCCCGGTGGCATTTACCTGGTCGGCTATCCCAACAAAACCGGTTTTTTTGAGATCCTTATTGATAAACAACAAAAGTTTTCTATTGTGGCTGACACCCTTACTATGAAAAAAGGGATCAGTTTCATCAATTCCCCGGACAATGTTTTGTTCAACGGGTACCAGCAATATATGGCGGTAAGAGGTAAAAGGATCGCGGGATTACGGGGGCAATTAAGTGCGGCCAAAACCAGCGGGGATTCCGCGCTCCTCATTGCCGAACTGACCAAAGAGGATAAGATCGTTTATGATTACCGGCAGGCTTATATCAAAAACAACCCGGGTAATATCCTAAGTGCTTTGCTGATCAGTATGCGGGAACCTGAATTAAAAGGGAATCTCAAGGATCCCCAAACCAAAGCCGATTCGCTGGCTTCCTATTCTTATTTCAAAACACATTACTGGGACGGCGTTAATTTCTGGGACGGCCGTTTGGCTTACACCACTTTCTTTGAAGAAAAGCTGGATAAATATTTTGAACAGCTCGTCCTGCCCCAGCCGGACTCCGTAATCAAAGAGATCGACTGGATGATGGGATACGCCAGTGCCAATGAAGAAATGACAAGGTTCCTGCTGGTTAAGTTCGTCAACCGCTACCTCGTTCAGAAATACATGTGGGAAGACGCCATCTTCCTGCATCTTTTTGAAAAATATTTTGCCAATAAAAATTATTCCTGGCTTGCTGAAAAGGGAAGGAAGACCATTACCGAACGCGCCTATAGTTTAATGGCCAATATCATGGGTACCCCCGCAGCTGATATTGACTTGCCGGACAGCACCGGTACCATCAGGAATCTCTACAATGATTCTGCCGCATATACCCTTGTAGCTTTCTGGGACCCCACCTGTGAACATTGTAAAGAAGTGCTACCGAAGCTGGATTCTTTTTACCGTGCGAAATGGAAAGCCTCCGGTATAAAGATCTATGCCGTGGCCAAAGAGACCGATGGTACCAGGAAAGACTGGCTGAATTTTATCAATGCACAGCAATTAGTGGACTGGACACACGTTTATTATTCCAGGGCAGATGATAAGGCCCGTACTGATGCCGGCATTCCCGGTTATTCACAGCTCTACGACATCCAGAGTTTTCCCACCTTATATTTACTGGATAAAGACAAACGGATCATAGCAAAAAAATTGTCTTACCAGCAGATCGATGAGGTATTAAAAATAAAGATGAAAGGACAGTAAAGAAAATGCTGGTTGCTGGATGCTGGTCGCTGGTATCCAAAACCTGGCTAAACTTTACAATCTTTAAAAACCAGAAACCAGCATCCAGTAAACCAATAACCAGAAACCAGTAACATGTACAAACACTCAATTATCGCCATCCTGGCCTGTTTTGGAATGATGACCGCATCTTCCCAGACCCTTTTCCGGTATGGAAAATATTCTGCCGATGCGCAGGATTTCCTGAAAACATATAATAAGAACAATACCAAACCCGTAACGAAAGCGAATAAGGCTAAATCGATCAGCGATTATCTTGACCTTTATATCAAATCCAAATTAAAAGTCAGGGAAGCTTATGACCGCGGTTATGACACCCTCCGCCAGATCAATTCGGAAGTAGATAATCTCCGTTCGCAGGTTGCCGAGAACTACCTGACCGACCCGGCTCTTGGTCAGCAACTTTTTAAGGAAGCTTTCCAGCGCAGTCAGAAAGATATTCATACTGCCCATATCTTTATTTCTTTCCGCAATGAACTGGGGGGGGTCGATACAATAGCTGCCAATACCAGGAAGGAAGCTATCCTCGAACGTCTCCGGAAAGGAGAAGATTTTTTAACGGTAGCCCGGCAAAATTCAGACGACCCTTCTGCCAAAACTAATAATGGCGACCTGGGCTATATCACCGTATTCACACTTCCTTACCCCTTTGAGAATACTATTTATAAAACTACTCCCGGGAAATATTCAATAACACAATCAAAATCCGGCTACCATATTTTCAAGAACCTTGGTGAACGAAAAGCAGTTGGCAGGATAAAAGCCCAACAGATCCTCCTGGCTATTCCTCCCGGCTCTGATGAAACGGCCAAAAACAAGATCAGTAAACTCGCCGATTCACTATACAAACGCATTATAGCGGGTGATAATTTTAGTAAGCTGGCCACAGCTTACAGTAATGATTATATCAGTGCCGCTTCCGGTGGTATGATGCCTGATATTGGAACCGGCCAGTACGATATACAATTTGAAAATGCATTGTGGACGTTGCCAAAAGACGGGGCTGTCAGTAAGCCTTTTCTTACTGCCCATGGATGGCATATTGTAAAACGTGTTTCTTTAAAACCCGTCATTACAGATCCCGCCAACAAAGCCAACCAGACAGAGTTGCAGGATAAAGTGAAAGCCGATGCCCGCTGGAAATCTTCCCGTGATTTTATTTATGACCGCATAGAGAAAAGCGGTAATTACACAAAGCATAATTATAGTGAAATAGCTTTCTGGGCATATACCGATAGTGTGTTTTTGATGAAACCTTTGGGTCTCGGGCGGAATGTAAATGCCCAGACCCCCTTGTTCACGATCGGCGATTCCACTTATACTATACAGGGTTGGATTTTTTACTCCAATTCAAACCGGTATAACCCGGATGGAACAGGTGCCAAACCCTGGCCGCTGGTTTGGGATGAGTACGTTAAATCTTCTATGTACAATTATTACCGGGATCACCTGGAAGATTTTAGTCCCGAGTTCCACAGCCAAATGACAGAATTCAGGGACGGTAACCTGTTCTTCGAGATCATGCAGCAGGAGATCTGGAACAAGGCACAAAGTGATTCCGCCGCCTTGCTGGCTTTATACAATCAGAATCAAAAGAATTATACCTGGAAAAAAAGTACGGATGCCGTATTCTTCTTTTGCTCAGACTCGGCAATTGCCAAAACCGCTTATGACCAGGTTAAAAAAGATCCCGCTAACTGGCGCAGGATATCCGAGATGTATTCAGAAAAAATAATCACCGATTCTTCCCGCTATGAATGGAGCCAGGTGCCCGGCCTCGGTAAAGCGACGCCAAAACCCGGAATGATATTACCACCACTGGTAAACAGCTCGGACAATACAGCCACTTTTGCTTATATCATCAATGTTTACCCGCAACCTACCCAACGTAGTTTTATTGAAGCAAGAGGACTCGTAATTAATGACTACCAGGTAATCCTGGAGAAGCGCTTTGATGAGGCTTTAAGAAAAAAATATCCTGTAGTGATTGATCAGAAGGTGCTGGAAAGTATTTCGAAGTAAGTGTTCCTGGTATTTTCAACACAGAGATACAGAGTTAAGGAGTTACACAGAGTCGTTTTAAACCAATCTCTGTGTAACTCTGTGTCTTCGTATCTCTGTGTTTAAAAAATCTCTTTTAAACTTGAATTACAAATTCCGAACGACATTGCTCACCACATGCGGTTTGCCCAGGGTATAAAAGTGTAATACAGGAACCCCGTTTTTCTTCAGATCCTTCGATTGAAGTAACAACCACTCCTGCCCTACTTTTTCAACCTCTTCATCGGTTCTGCATTTCAGTATTTCTGTAGAAAGGTCATTAGGGAGATCGATATAAAACGTTTTAGGTAATACGGTCAATTGCTTTTTCGTGGTCACAGGTTTAAGTCCCGGGATAATAGGAATGTTGATCCCAATCGCACGGCAGGCATCCACGAAGGCATAGAACTTTGCATTATCAAAGAACATCTGTGTAATGATATAATCGGCGCCTGCATCCACTTTAGCTTTCAGGTAGGCCAGGTCCGAATCCATATTGGGTGCTTCAAAATGTTTCTCGGGGTACCCGGCTACACCAATACAGAATTCTGTTTTCTGTGTTCCTTTAAGATCATCTTCAAGGTAAATACCTGCATTCAGGTTAACGACCTGTTTCAGCAACTCGCTGGCGTATTTATGACCACCGGGTTCGGGTTCAAAAACGGTTTCATTCCTGGCCGCATCACCTCGTAATACCAGGACATTGTCTATTCCAAGATAGCGAAGATTGATAAGCGCATCCTCTGTCTCATTGATACCAAAACCCCCGCAAATAAGGTGCGGTACTGTATCTACGTTGTATTTATTCATAATAGCCGCGCAGATACTCTCCGTTCCGGGTCTTTTCCTGATCACCACTTTTTCAAAACTGCCATCCAGTCTTTTTTTGAATACATGCTCGCTACGGTGATAGGTAACATTGATGAAGGAGGGTTTAAACTCCATAAGGGGGTCGAGGTGATTATACAACGCTTCGATCCCTTTTCCTTTTAAAGGTGGTAATACTTCGAACGAGATCAGGGTATCCCTGGCTTCTTTAATATGGTCTATAACCTTCATAAGTGTGCAAAGCTAACAATGCAGGGGCATTAGTCAAAACCCATATTCGGTATCACGCTACCTTACCACTGTTAAGGGTGAGTGATAATTCCAATAATGAGTCTACTTCCTTGACACGCATAGCTTATTTTTGCAGGGTATGGCGTTTACGATTGAAACAAAGGGTCTTGTAAAAAAATATGGCAGCCGCACAGTTGTCAACCATGTCTCTTTCGAGGTAAACCAGGGAGAAATCGTGGGTTTGCTGGGCCCTAATGGTGCCGGGAAGACCACTTCTTTTTACCAGGTCGTAGGGCTGGTAAAGCCGGATGAAGGAAAGGTCTTTTTAAACGGGCAGGATATTACAAACATGCCCATGTATAAGCGGGCAAAAATGGGGATTGGCTACCTGCCGCAGGAAGCTTCTGTTTTCCGCAAGCTAAGTGTTGAAGACAATATCTCCGCCATCCTGGAAATGACCAGTCTCCCGAAGGCAGAACAAAAAGCCAAACTCGAATTCCTGCTGAAGGAATTCCGCCTGCAGCATGTCCGTAAAAGCAATGGCGATGTGCTAAGCGGTGGTGAACGAAGACGCACGGAAATTGCCCGCGCCTTATCGGTAGATCCTAAATTCATTTTACTTGATGAACCATTTGCGGGTATTGATCCCATCGCGGTGGAAGATATCCAGGCCATCGTAGCCCGCTTGAAATACAAGAACATTGGTATCCTTATCACGGATCACAATGTAACCGAAACGTTATCCATTTGCGACAGGGCCTATCTCCTGATCGAAGGGAAAATATTCAAACACGGAACGGCCGAAGAACTGGCGGAAGATGAAGAAGTTCGCAGGCTATACCTCGGAAGGAATTTCGAACTGAAAAGGAAGGATTATTTACATGAAGAAGCCAGCCGGCAGGAGAGTGGGGTTTAGTTAGTGGCGAGTGGGGAAAGTGAATGATACCCGGAAAATGGCTATCCAATAAAAAAAATTATCCCCGCTAGCCACTCGTCATCCCCCACTAGCCTATCAACATTACAGTAAGTTTTCACCTATTGCTTTAATTTCTCTATTTTGCTTTCCTCAATGAGGTTATTATCTCCTGCCATATCATCGCTTGCCCGTATGCGTCTCTGGCGCATCGAAGCCTGGAAAAATAACCCCCTTGATGCCCAGCGGGAAGTATTGCAAGACCTGGTTACTTCCGCCCAGTACACGGAGTTCGGGAGGAAATATAATTTTTCCAACCTCTTTAATGTCCGGGATTTCAAAATGGCTGTTCCTATTCATGAGTACAATGACCTCAAGCCATTTATCGAAAGGATCATGAACGGGGAGCAGAATATTTTGTGGAATACACCCATTTACTGGTTTGCCAAAAGCAGTGGTACCACCAGCGATAAAAGCAAATTTATCCCCGTCAGTGATGAAAGCCTCGAAGAAGGCCATTATAAAGGATCAAAAGATGTGCTATCGATGTACTACCAGTTCAAACCCGATTCTGAACTGCTGACCGGAAAAGGATTGCTGATCGGCGGCAGCCATAGCATCAATCCTATGAACAAGGAGGCGCAGTATGGTGATCTAAGCGCGGTACTTTTCCAGAATTCCCCTTTTTGGGCGCATTGGCTGAGAACACCGGACCTTAGTATCGCGCTGATGGATGAATGGGAAAGCAAGATCGAAAAACTCGCAGCGGCGACTATCAAAGAGAATGTAACATCTGTATCCGGTGTGCCTACCTGGACGCTTGTTCTGTTCAAACGGATCCTGGAGATCACCGGGAAGAAAACCATCGCCGAAGTATGGCCGTCACTGGAGTTATTCATGCATGGCGGCGTGTCTTTCACTCCTTATAAAGAACAGTTCCAGAAACTGATCGGGAAAGAGGTTAACTACCTGGAGATGTACAATGCAAGCGAAGGCTTTTTTGCCGCCCAGGATGTTCCCGGGAGTGAGGGCATGTTATTATTTCCAGATCATGGCGTTTTTTATGAATTCATGCCGGTAAGTGAATACGGTAAAAAAGATCCGCAAACCGTCGGCCTCCAGGATGTGGAACTGGGCCGGAACTATGCCCCGGTGATCAGCACCAATGGAGGATTATGGAGATACCTGCTGGGCGATACGATCCAGTTCACGCTTTTAAAGCCGTTCCGTATCAAGGTGTCCGGAAGGTTAAAACATTACATGAACGCGTTTGGTGAAGAAGTGATCGTTGACAATGCTGATAAAGCGATTGCCATTGCCTCGGAAAAAACAGGAGCTATTGTAAATGACTACACGGCAGCGCCGGTTTATTTCTCCGATGATGCCAACGGTGCTCATGAATGGCTGATCGAATTTGAAAAAGAACCTGCCTCGCTGGATGACTTCACGCAGGAATTAGATACAGCGCTGAAAAATATCAACAGCGATTATGAAGCGAAGCGGTATAAAAATATTGCTTTGCGGATGCCTGTCATCCATTCACTAAAAAAAGGAATTTTTGCAGAATGGCTGCGCGGCCAGGGAAAACTGGGTGGTCAGCATAAAGTACCCAGGCTGAGTAATGAAAGAGGTTTCGTGGATGAACTCCTGTTCCTGGATAAGAATTACATTTGTTAATCATCAATAGATCTGTATGAAATTACTGGAAGGAAAAGTCGCGATTGTTACCGGTGCTGCCCGGGGCATCGGCGAAGGTATCGCGATAAAATTTGCAGAACAAGGCGCCCATGTTGCCTTTACCTATGTTAGTGACAGCAGTGCAGAAAAAGCTGCTGCCCTTGAAGCAAAGCTTATTAGCGGGGGCGTCAAAGCCCGGGCATTCAAAAGCAATGCCGGTGATTTTGCCCAATGCGAAGCTTTTGTCAACGAGGTGCTGAAAGAATTCGGCACCGTTGATATCTGTGTAAACAATGCGGGTATCTCAAAAGATAACCTGTTACTTCGCATGACACCTGAACAATGGAATGATGTGATACAGGTAAACCTGAACAGTGTATTCTATATGACCAAGCAGGTGATGCGCCCGATGATGAAAGCAAAATCCGGTTCGATCATCAATATGAGTTCGATCATCGGGGAGATCGGCAATGCCGGCCAGAGCAGTTATGCCGCCAGTAAAGCCGGTATCATCGGTTTCACCAAATCGGTTGCAAAAGAACTCGGCAGCCGGAATATCCGCTGTAATGCGATAGCGCCCGGCTTCGTGGAAACGGATATGACCAGTTATTTAAAGGAAGGTGATGCCGCAGATAAATACAGGGCCGGAATACCTTTGGGAAAATTCGCAACTGCAGAAGACATCGCTAATGCCGCTTTATTCCTGGCTTCCAACATGAGTTCATACATTACAGGACAGACATTAAGTGTATGTGGTGGTTTGAATATTTAACCTATCCCCAACGAGTCTCCTTCCCTTCGGAACTTGTTTTTAACCGCAAAGACGCAAGACTTAAACCACGAAGTCATTAAGACGCGAAGAAACACTAAGTGTACTACTTAGTGAACCTTTGTGCCTTAGAGCCTTGGTGGTTTGAATATTTAACCTATCCCCAACGAGTCTCGTTCCCATCGGAACTTGTTTTTAACCGCAAAGACGCAAGACTTAAACCATGAAGTCATTAAGACGCGAAGAAACACTAAGTGTACTACTTAGTGAACCTTTGTGCCTTAGAGCCTTGGTGGTTTCAAAAAAAAAGCAGACCACTAAGATCTGCGTCTCTTTTCTTATTCAAATTTTTTAACTCAGAATCCTTTTACAGCGGGTTTGAACGTGTTCTTGCTGTCTACGATCTTCACACTCTTTACATTTAAAGGATAGGTAGCGATCTTTTCATCCTCCTTTACTACATCGGCAGGTAAGCCAACTTTCACGAGATTGGAATAACTCATGGGTGATGGCTTGTTTTGTTCCAGCGCAGTTTTTAACGGGCCTGCTTCGCTGTCATCGGTGACGATGGTCACAAACATATTTTTTGTTTGCCAGTATTTTTTGATCGCCCGGTTTACATCTTCGACTGTCAACTTTGCCAGCAGGGCATCCATTTCCGAGATATAATCTTTCCTCCCATAATAACGGGAATCCATCAGGAACCCGAGTTGCCTTTCCGGTGTTTGAATATAAAGCTTGTTGTAACTCCGGAGAAACTGCCGCGTCAGTTCAAAATCCTCTTTGCTCATCCCGTTCGCAATCAGTTCATCCATTTCCCTTACGGCAAGCCGGAGCGCAAATTGTGCATGCCCGGTTTCAATACCGTCAAGTTCTTTATATTGTTTTTTTAATCCTTCCGCTACCTGCACAGGCCGGATCCAGATCGAAAAATAGTTGGAACTGCGGGGCACTCCCGGAACAGGAAGCATATTACCACCGCCATTCTCGTACCATTCGATATAAGAATAATCGCCATAATTCATTGAACGGGTGGTCCGGATCTTATCATAGAGTTTACCATAGCTTTTACGATGTTCCCCGAGGTAAGAGTTGGCGACCATTAAGGCCGCAAAATCATCATCCGTCCGGGTGATAGCAAGAGGAAACCCGGTAAAAATGGCGGATCCCAGCGCCTTCTCTTTTGAAACGATCTCCACGTTGATCCCATCAGGGCTATTCGCTTTACCAGGCATAGGTATATCCGGCTTTGTATCGGGCAATGTCTTCATGTCCTTTTTTAACTGGTCAAGGAAAGCAGCTGAATAATTCCCGGCAATACCGATACGTAAGTTATTACGCGTGAAATATTTTTTATAGTGCGCTTTAACATCATCCAGCATGATAGCACTTACGCCCGCCGTAGTACCATCTACCATATGCTGGTAATTCGTTCCCCTGAATAAAAGGTCTTCCAGCGCCATTTTACTGTATTCTTCATCCGAAGAGGACCGGATGACTTCTTCCACGTAATTCTGCTGGTTGGATCTCACATTCTTGAAATCGTCATCCGCAAAGGCCGGCGATAAAATAAGATCCCTTAACAGGGGATAGAACTTTTCCGCAAAATCTTTATAAACCTGGAAAGTAAAAACGACTACTTCTTTATCGACGGAAGCATCAAAATTAACTGCCATGGGATAGATAAGTTCCTGGATCTGTTTGGCTGTTTTATCTTTTGTTCCGCCCGCGATCACCGTACTGGCTGTAGCAGAAGTAAGGCCATCCTTCCCGGCAGGATCCGAGATCGAGCCATTACGGAACATCAGTTTGATCACTACTTTATTTGATTGGGGTTGCTTTAATTCAACTACCTCCTGTGCGTTTACAAAGAAAGCAGCCAGCAGGAAGCTTGTCATTAAAGCAGTAATTACCAGTTTATTTTTCATGGTTCTATTTTCTTTTATCAGTACTTATTTTACATTACCTGCATCAGCCGGGCTGATCGTTGCAATAGTCAGTGAATTAGCCATAAAATATTTTTTGGCGGCATTCATGATATCAGCGGCAGTTACTTTATCATACAAGGCGTAGTAATTGTTCAGGGATTCCGGGTTGCCGGTAAGCCAGGTATACAGGGCCATTGAATTGGCGATCTGGTCAGGGCTGTCCAGCCGCATGGCAAAACTATACTTGATGTTTGATTTGGTGTCGGCCAGTTTTTTGGGATCAATCGGAACTGACTTGGCTTTTTCAAGCGCTTTCATTAATTCATCTTTTAGATATTGCAGGTCCTCTGCTTTTACAGCAGAAATACCAAATGATACCAGCAGGGGATCACGGTTGAGACCCGGCCCGCCATTGATAAAACGCGCTTTTTGCTCCTTAATCACCAGTTGCTGGTAGAGATCGCCGCTTTGATCAAGCAGCAGTGTAGCAAGGATATTCAGGGCAGGCAGGTCGATATTATGATCCGAGAAGGCGGGGCCCTTAAAATTCAACCCGATATAAGGAGGAAAGCCCGCCTGTTGTATATGTACATATCTCGTTCCTACCTGGGCCGGTTCTTTTTCAATAACCGGGGAATAAGATCCGTGCTTCCAACCACCAAAATATTTTTCAGCATATTTGTTTACTTCTTCCTTTGTTACATCACCCGTTACAATAATGGTGGTGTATTCAGGACGGTAAAAACGGTCAAAAAATACGAGTGAGTAATCATACTGGTTGGGCATATCCACGACATCCTTGAAAAAACCCATCGTAGTATGTTTGTAGGTATGTTTCTCAAAAGCAGTATTCAGTAACTTCTCATACAATTGCTGGTAAGGACTTGCAGAGTTTTTAGTGTACTCACCTTTTACCGCGCCTGCTTCTGTTTTAAAATCATGTTCGCTGTATTTCAGGTGCTGGAAACGGTCGCCTTCCACTTCAAACATTTTTTCGATCATGCCTGCATTCCCGGTCATATGGTATACGGTGCGGTCGAACGATGTGTTCGCATTCGCAGAGGCACCGATCGATTTTAATACCTGGTCATAGGCTTCTTTGGAATATTTTTCGGTGCCGCGGAACATCATGTGCTCAAAGAAATGGGCGAAACCGGTCTTGCCTTCTTCCACTTCTTCTCTTGAACCTGCCCGCACGACAATATAAAGGGAAGCAAGTCCGGGACTGCTGAACGGAACCGTGACCACGTTCAGGCCGTTAGCTAATTTTTTCTGGAAAATACCAAAAGGCAATATTTTATTCTTTGCGGATGTTTGGCCGGCAACTGAGCCGGAGTTTAGCGCAAGCAATAACAGCAGGGAAAATAGACGATACTTCATATAATAGTATTTAGCATGTGCAATCGGGAAATTCTAATATACAATGATTTCCGAAAATAACCTCATTTGAAAAAGGCTCCTATACCGGCGGATTCAACCCTGGATCTTTATGCCTCTTTTTCGAATATAAGCATGCCACAGGATCATGGATGCGATGGTACGGTGCGGTCGCCATGCATCGGCTATTTTCAGCATCTCTTCTTTACTGATCTGCGGGTGAAGGTCTTTAACTTCTTTTAAACTGTTCACCAAAGCTATATCTCCCAGGGGGAACAGGTCTGTCCGTTGCAGGGAATGCATCAGGTATACATCCACCGTCCAGTCCCCGATACCTTTTATCTTTTTCAACTCCCCTCTTATTGCATCTTCATGTTGATGGGCGAGTCTTCCCAGCACCAGTTTTTTCCGCTGCACCGCTGTCGCGAGTTCCCTGGCATATATTATTTTCTGGCGGCTGAAATAACAGGCTCTCAGGTCTGCGTCGGATAAAGCAAGGATCTTTGCCGGGGTAACAAATCCTATTCTAGCCTTTAGTTTATTAAACGCTGCATAAGCCGAGGCAAGGGAGACCTGTTGCTCCAGGATAAATAATATAAGGCTTTGAAAGCTGGCAGGTCTTGTCCACATTGGCGGGTAACCGTGCTGCCGGATAATATGGCCAAGGTCAGCATCCATAGCCGCCAGGCTCCGGCAGATCCGGCGGAAACTGGTCTTATTAAAAGTGCTGATATTTTGCGCCATTGAACTTATTTTATACTTTCAGTAAGCCTAAACCTTCTGTTATGAAAAAAAAGACACCCCTGTTTCTCGTGGTTCTTGCCGTCATCGCTCTCAGTTGCGGCAATAAAAAAGAAAAAGACAATCCCCCTCAAAATAATGATTATCTGGTTAGCATGAACGGGATCGACAGTTTGAACCTGGGGATGACCAAAGCAGAATTGGAGAAATTATTGAATACGAAACTTAATTTTCCGCATATTGTTGCTGACAATGGTGGCGATACCATCAATGTAAAATACAGGAACATAGATATGACCCTTTTCATGGATGGAAGTGCCGACAGCTCGGCCACGCTCCGGGGGATCCAAACATCTGATCCTTCCTGCAAAACAGCCGGCGGCGTTGGCGTGGGTGCTGATAAAATGAAAGTGATCGACAGTTATGCGGACTATCTTAAATATGTAGCTCCTGAATATGAAGAATACCCGGTACGAAGCAGTACCAGGTCAGCAGTGGCAGTAATGGACACTTTAAATACCGGCGCCATGGTCTTTCATATCATTAACAAAAAAGTAGTGTCTGTAGAAGTGCAATCTTATTACGAGTTCTATTGACCACTTTATTAACCTCTGAATAAATTTAATATGAAAAAAACAATCCTGTTTATATGCCTGCTGAGTCCAGCATTTTTTTTGACCGCCCAAAACCCTGTCCATCTTGTGAGTTTTGGCGGGATAGATGAACTGGTGAGCTACATGTCAAAAGCTGACCTGGAAAAATTACTGCATACAAAGATCGTGTTCAAGCATATCGGTATTGATGTACAATTAACAGAAACCGTCAAAGCGACCTACAAAGGTGCCGAGATGGAAATTGATATGGCGGGATCTGATTCAAAAAACGCCAGCCTGGAAGGTGTACACACAACCAGCCCCTTGTTTAAAACGAAAGAAGGGATTGGTGTAGGGTCCGATCAGCAAACGATTATCGATACATATGAAAAACATTTACTTATTATCACGAGTGGCAGCATTACGCTTGTCGATATTGATAACCTTCATTCTTCGATCGTTTTCCGGATGGAAAACAAAAAAGTGGTGGCCATCGGCTCAGAACCTACTGCAGCATTCAGGGACCGGGAATAATGTCATCAGCATGCTCTTGATTTATAACCTTTAAACTTATGACTTTATGAGAAATTTCTTATTGTACCTGGCCCTGACTTTTGCTTTTTTAAGTTGCAATCAAAAAGAAAAAGAACAGCCGGTTAAAAAAGTTGAAATAAATGAATATACCATAACCAAGGACGGGATCGGCGAATTACATATCGGTATGACAGATGCTGAACTTGAAAAATTAGTAAGCCAGCGATTCAATTTCAGGATGGTTGTGGATTCACCGGGCTACTGGCAGGATACTATCAAAACGAAATACAAGAATATTGAGGTTTCCCTTTATTTCGAACGGCTGGGTGGCGATTCAGACAGCACTTACATGCAGCTTACTGGCCTGGAGACAAGCAGTCCTCTTTGTAAAACCGAATACGGGGTTGGCGTAGGCGATGATAAAGCAGCCATTCTGCAGCCCTACGATGATCGGCCGATAGACATGGGTCCTGATTACGAACAGGTAAATGATACGACCTGGTCGCCAAGCAAAACAAAGTATTCCGTTAACGTGAAAGACGACAAATGGGACCGGGAGATCATTTTTCACCTGGTGAATAAAAAAATAGTGTCTTTAGCCGCTGGAATGATTATGGGCGAATAAAGACCCTTGTTTACTTTTTCTTGAATTTTAAAATAGCATCCCTGGTAAAATCACTCAGCACCAGTCTTCCGCTGATGGCTGCCCTTTCCTGCAATAGCTGCTCCCAGTGCGCTGTATCTTTCCAGGCTATTTTTTTTATTTCAGCCATAGCTTCCTGGCTGGAGTGGGAAAGGGTATATGCAAGCCGTTTGACCGATTCATCCATTTCTTCAACCGCCGGGTGTAATTCCGCGTACAGTCCTTTTCGTTTGGCCCAGTCTGCATTCCGCCACATGGATGCATCAATGGCGAGTTGAGAAAATGCCGAGACGCCGATCTTTCTTTCCACCGCGGGCCCCACCACGAAAGGGCCGATCCCAACCGCCAGTTCACTCAGCTTAACTTCGGCTCCTTCAGCCGCGATCGCATAATCAACAGAGGCAGCTAATCCCACACCGCCTCCTACACATTTTCCCTGTATGCGTCCAATGATGAGTTTGGGACAGGTCCGCATCGTATTGATCACCCGGGCAAATCCACTGAAGAAAGCAAATCCCTGTTCCTCGTTTTGGATAGCCATCAGCTCATCAAAAGAAGCGCCGGCACAAAAAGCTTTTTCCCCGGCAGAACGCAGAATAATGACTTTTGTATTCGGGTCTTCCCCCGCATGCTGAATCGCTGTTGCCAGTTCCTGTAAGATCTTTCCCGGCAACGAATTGCTTTGCGGGTGATAGAATTCAATACTGGTCACTTCCTGTTCCGTTACTGATTGTACATATGCATCCGCCATGGTAAGAATTTAGAATTGATTTTTCTTTGCCACCATTGTCAATATGGTTGCCACTCCCGTTACTTCGTTTGTCCCGTCGAGCATTTCGACCAGCCATTTTACAATGCCCTTATCAATATCGTCACCTCTTTTAAAGTCTTCAGGTTTTTCCACGATCCTTTTATCGTTGGGTAATTTTTCCTTACACGTAAACCGGATATAGATCTCAGTGCCGGGGTAAACGGGTTTCGTGAACCTCAATTCATCGATCCCATAATTCAACAACACAGGGTTCTTTTCATAACTATCAACAAATAACCCTGCAGCAATACTCATGATAAAATAACCATGCGCCACCTGCTGTTCAAACATGGTACCACTAAAGTCGGTGGTCTTTATATGTGCATAGAAATGATCACCGCTGAGGTCAGCGAACTTATCAATATCTTCAGACGTGATAACTCTCTTTTCCGTAATGATCTGGTCACCGATCTGTAATTCTTCAAAATATTTTTTAAACGGATGTTTCCCGGGTTCTTTGCCTTTGGCATTGGGTTGATAAACATTCGTTATTGCCGTGATCGTTGTGGGTGAACCCTGCAAAGCCGTTCGTTGGAGATAATGTTTTACACCCCTGAGTCCCCCCATTTCTTCTCCGCCACCAGCCCGGCCCGGGCCACCATGCACCAGCAATGGAAGCGGGGAACCATGCCCTGTACTTTCTTTGGCACATTCATTATTCAGTACCAGTATCCTGCCATGGTGGGTAGCAGCGCCCACTACATATTGTCGCGCCTGTTTATAATCAGCCGTCACAATGGTGGAACACAAACTTCCTTTACCCAACTTACTCAGTGCAATAGCCTCATCCAGGTTCTTGTAAGGCATGATCGTACTGACCGGGCCAAATGCTTCTACTTCATGTGCTTCTTTCGCGGTGAATGGTTGATCGTTCATTAACAACAACGGTGACATGAAAGCTCCCTTACCAGGGTCTGCATCGATCACTTCCACGCTATCAAGTGAGCCATACACTATTTGTGATGAAGCCAGCAATTTCTGTACCTGGTCTTTTACTTCTTTTCGCTGAGCCTGCCCGGCCAGTGATCCCATTCTTACGGAAGTATTCAACGGGTTGCCGATGACAGTTTGTGAAAGCGAAGCGCCAATTGCTTTCCACACATCTTCCATTTTATTCGCCGGAACAAATATTCTGCGGATACCGGTACAACGCTGACCAGCCTTGAGTGTCATTTCTTTCCTGATCTCTTTAATAAAAATATCCCATTCTGGTACGCCGGGTATTACTTCTTCACCCATAACAATGCAATTCAACGAGTCGGCTTCCATATTAAAAGGAACTGACTCTCTTAATATAGTGAGATTCGACTTCAGCATCAATCCCGTTGATGCGGAGCCGGTAAATGTCACCACATCCTGTGAAGTGACATGATCGAGCAGGTCGCCGGTACTTCCACAGATCAGTTGTAAGGCGCCTTCCGGTAATATCCGGGAAGCGATGATCTCTTTTACGACGGCTTCAGTAAGGTAACTGGTAACTGTAGCCGGTTTTACGATACAGGGCATTCCCGCCAGCAGGTTCACGGCAATTTTTTCCAGCATACCCCATACGGGAAAATTAAATGCATTGATATGAATAGCCACTCCTTCTTTGGGAACAAGAATATGTGTTCCCATAAAACTATTATTCTTACTAAGGTTATGACTTTCTCCATCGATACAAAAAACATCGTCGGGTAATTTCCGTCGCAGGGAAGCATTGGCGAAGAGGTTGCCGATCCCTCCTTCAATGTCCACCCAGCTGTCTGCTTTTGTCGCACCTGTCTGGTAACTGGTAGCATAGAATTTATCAAGATGATCCCGAAGATGCAATGCCAGTGCTTTCAGCATATTACCGCGCTGGTGAAATGTCATTTTCCGTAATGCAGGATTCCCTGTCTTACGGCCATACTCAGCAATGGCGGCAAAATCAAGGCCCTTACTGGTAGCTGCTGCTACCGGTTCTCCTGTCACGGCATTGAATAATAATTGCCCGTCACCGTCTCCTGTTACCCAACTGCCATTAATATAGTTCCCCAGTTTATGCATAGCTCAATCGTTAAATCCGTGACGAAATTACCTGAAAAGCCAAAAAGCATCAATAAATCATTTTCCTTCCGGCTTATCTTTGCCAGCACAAATTCTTTCGCATGAAGAAACAGTTACTACCCTTTATTGCCTTGCTGGTTCTTGCCTGTAATAACACCGATAAAAAAACGGACCCGCTGCAGGCGCAAGTTGACAGCCTGGAAAAACAAGTGGAGGAAGGACATAATATTGCCATGCCCAAATCCATGAAGATCCCGAAATTGCAGAAAGCAGTCCAGCAGAAGATCGATTCGATCGTTGCTTTACCGGCCAAAGCGCAAGAAGCTGCTGCGCCGTTAAAAGCAAAGCTGCAGGAACTGGTCAACGAACTGAACTATGCCGATAATGCCATGAATAAATGGATGGCCGAAATGAATTTTGATTCATCCCTGGATGATCTCCGGCAACGAGTGAAATATTTAACAGGCGAAAAACTCAAGGTAGATAAGGTCAGGGAAGCGGTGCTCACCAGTATTGCTAAAGCAGACTCCCTGCTGAAAGCCAGGTTTTAACTGGTCAGCGGCTCCACGCCAAATTGTTTTAAGTGATGGAGTGCATGCTTATACAATAGTTGTACATTTTGTTCAAAGTTCAGGTCACCAAAAAAAGGATTACGGATAATCAACCCGGGATCTTTTTCATAGGCATCGAAAAAGTAGATCAGCTCCTGCTGCAGGCTGCCAATAGCAGCTTGTATCGTTTTATAATGCAGGGGTGCCGGCTCTTCGCTCATCAGCGGGTTCATTGTGTTTTCGTGGAATGGCTTATCGCTCATCAAGAATTCACGCATGCGCTCAAGCTGTTCGGGTGGAGTCATGATCGTATCGATCTTTAAACGGCCATTCGCATTGCGTACTGCATCTCCCGCATAGTGCTCGATCATCTGCTGTACATTCATTTTGCCCCAGCGGGGCGTCGTGGAAGGATCCAGTCTTTGCAGACAGGTAACCAACTTGGTGCGGAGAAAATTCTCTTTTTCTAAACTCATAATGGCAGGCTTTGCGACGGGGAAATTACGAAATGACTGTCAGGAAATAAAAAGGGCCCGCGAAGGGGGCCGGACGATCTTTTATCCTTACTTCATTTTTTTATCAATTTGTGAAGAGAGCCGCTCAAAGATCTCGTGGATCTCTCCCATCCCGTTCACATTGGCTGCTTTCCTTGACCGGGTATAATAGTCGGCTACCGGCAGCGTTTCGTTTTTATAGACGGCCTGGCGGTTACGCTGTATATTCTCATCTGCATCATCACTCCTGCCCGATGTCTTTCCCCTGAAAACCAGCCGCTTGATCAGTTCTTCTTCATCGACATCCAGGATCAGTACCCTGCCGATCTCTGTTTTCTTTAATTCCAGTAATTTATCAAGTGCTTTGGCCTGTGCCACGGTACGGGGAAAGCCATCAAATAAAAAACCTTTTGCCTCCTTATGCTGGTCAAAATAGGAATCTACCATACCGATCACCACTTCATCGGGGACGAGTTGTCCCTTATCTATAAAGCTTTTAGCTTCAAGACCTAAGGGTGTTTTATCCTTGATCTCCTGGCGGAGAAGGTTACCCGTGGAAAGATGGACCAGCCCGTATTTTTCTACCAGCTTATCGGACTGCGTGCCTTTTCCACTCCCCGGAGGACCAAATAATATCAGGTTGAACATAAACAATTACTAACCTTGGTGAGCCGACAAATATAATATACAGGGCTTAGATTATCCATTCCCCGCTTAAGTTTTAGAATAATTGAGTTTTTGCTATAAAATGTTAAGAAAACAGCCTGTCTCCTGCCGGACAAACCTGCCAAACCTTGTCGCCGTAAATTTGTTGTATTGAAAGATTGCTGGCTTGTTACAGCAATCCAGTTTTCTCAACATGATTCTGCCAACAATAATTCAGTAAAAATGGATACCCCTAAAAAAAATCCTGCCCTGACGAAAGAAGGGAACCCGGTCTATTCAAACACAGATACTTCCAAGGTAACCATGACAGAAGAAGAATGGAAAAAAATATTGCCGGAAGATGTTTATTATATAGCCCGGCAAAAAGGTACAGAAAGACCCTGGACCAGTAAATTTGAAGCCGCCAAAGAGATTGGAACTTTCTATTGTGCCGCCTGTGGCAATGCTTTATTTAGAAGCGATACCAAATTTGAAAGCGGTTGCGGATGGCCAAGTTTTTATGAACCCATCAGCAAAACCAGCATCATCAATACTCCTGACAATACACATGGGATGCACCGGACAGAAGTACAATGCGGTCGTTGCAAAGCACATCTTGGTCATGTATTCAATGACGGTCCACCTCCTACAGGGTTGCGTTATTGTATCAACGGAGTAGTCCTTGATTTTGAAAAAGCAAAGGAGGCGGAGAAGAAATTTACGAATGATGAGCAGGTGAACAAGGAATGATTAACCACCTGTTCGAAATTCATCTAGACAAAAAGATCAGTGTACAGCTGCGCTCCCGGTACTACAGAATATTTCTCCAGGTCCGTAATTCCTTCTTTGGCCAGCACCTGCTCGTCAATGAATAGGTTACCGCTGCATTCCACTGAAGGTTGTTTTAATATATAATAAGCAGCGTCTGCCAATATATCCGGGGTACGGCTCATTTTGGCCAGTATATCCCCGCCCAGCAGGTTCCTGACTGCAGCCGTATCAATGGTGGTCCTCGGCCAGAGTGCATTGGCGGCAACCCGGTCCTTTTTAAATTCCTTTGCCCAACCAAGGGTCATCATACTCATATTATACTTGGTAATGGTATAAGCTACATGTTTATCAAACCACTTGGGATCAAGATTTAGGGGTGGTGATAAAGTAAGGATATGCGGGTTCAGGGATTTTTTTAAATGAGGGATGCAGGCTTTGGTCACAAAAAAAGTTCCCCGCACATTGATGGAGTGCATCAGGTCAAACCGTTTGGGTTCTGTTTGCTCTGTTGAAGTTAACGAGATGGCCGAAGCATTATTGACGAGTCCATCAATCCCTCCGAATCTTTCGATTGTTTTTTCGATCACCTGCTGCACCTGGTCTTCAAAACGGATATCACATTGTACCGCCAGTGCCTTTCCACCAGCAGCCTCTATTTCTGCTGCTGCTGAAAAAATAGTCCCTCCAAGTTTGGCATTTTCTTCCACGCTTTTTGCAGCCACTACTATATTCGCTCCTTCTTTGGCAAGCCGGAGGGCAATGGCTTTTCCTATTCCGCGGGTAGCTCCCGTGATCACTATCGTTTTATTGGCAAATGACATAATTAATGATGTTAAGTAGTTGTTTGAAATCTTTGAATCCGGTGATTATTTCACACAACGAACCCGGGGAAAAACACAGGTTGCGTTCGCTGCGAGAAATTTACATCATGCCATGAAGATAAAGAAACGCTTCGTTGAATTACTATTCCAGTTTCGTAGGAATACTGTCAGCAGAAATTTTCTTCCCCCAATACATCAGAGTTGCAAGGCACGGCAGGTTATTTGTGCCAAAGGGTTGTCCCGTTGATGAATCCATATCCTCCGTCCGCTATAACCGGCGGCAACCAACAGAAACCAACTACTTGAGCGGAAACCGTACCCGACTCAACGTAATTAAAAGGATGTTTCCCTGCGAAACGTCCTTTTATCTTTTAATACTCCGGTAATACTGGTTTGGTCTGAACAATATCTTCGATACGTTGCATAACCCCTGCATCCAGTTTTGTAGCCGCTTCCAGTGCCTGCAGGTTTTCCAGTAACTGTTCTTTCCTGGAGGCACCAAGAATTGCGGTGGTAACATGCGGGTTTTTGATACACCAGGCAATACTCAATTGGGCAACGGAAATACCGAGCTCTGCGCCCAGCCCGCTTAACTGGTTAATCTTTTTCAAAAAACTTTCCTGCATCCACCTGTCTTTGAGCCAGTCAAATCCTTCAATAGCGAACCGGCTGTCTGCGGGAATACCATTATTATATTTTCCGCTTAATAAACCCGAAGCCAGCGGGCTCCAGATCGTAGTGCCCATGCCTACAGTTTTGAATACCATCAGGAATTCATTTTCCAGTTTATTTCTTTCCAGGAGATTGTATTGCGGTTGTTCTACCGAGGGGCCGATTAATCCATATTGCTGCGCAACGCGATGAGCTTCCATAATCTCTACTCCACTCCATTCACTGGTACCCCAGTATAAGATCTTTCCCTGCGCGATCAGGTTATGCATGGTCCACACCACTTCTTCTATCGGCGCATTTTTATCCGGACGGTGACAAAAATAAAGATCGAGGTAATCCATCTGCAGTCTTTGTAAGGCTTCGTTACAGGCTTCAGTCAAATGTTTCCTGCCCAGCCCGCTCTGGTTGGGTTTATTTTCTTTTCCACGCCAGCCCCAGAAAGCTTTCGAAGAAACCGTATACGAGGTCCGGTCCCAGTTCTTCTTTTTCAATACACGACCCATCATTTTTTCACTTTCTCCCAGCGCATAGACTTCGGCATTGTCAAAAAAATTGACCCCCTTATCATAAGCGATTCCCATTAATTCGTCAGCTACCCCATCATCGATCTGTTTGTGAAAACTAACCCAGCTGCCGAAAGAAAGTACACTGAGTTGTAAACCGGTCTTGCCCATGTAACGGTATTCCATACTACTATTTATTTAAAGGAAAGTTAGCAAAAGATGTAACAACTAATTGCTTCGCAATTTTTAGCCACAGATTACACGGGTTAACACAGATTAATACAAGTTTAGCCACGAAAACACACGAAAGTACACGAAATTGAAGCTTGTATTTTTTGTGTTAATTCGTGTCCCTTTGTGGCAAAAAAGATTGCGAAGCAATCAATCCCTGGTAATCGTGTAATCTGTGGCCAACTACTATTGGGGAAAATCATTCTCCGAAGAAGGTTAGCGAAAGATGTAACAACTAATTGCTTCGCAATTTTTAGACACAGATTAATACAAGTTTAGCCACGAAAACACACGAAAGTACACGAAATTGAAGCTTGTATTTTTTGTGTTAATTCGTGTCCCTTTGTGGCAAAAAAGATTGCGAAGCAATCAATCCGTGGTAATCCGTGTAATCTGTGGCTAACTACTATTGGGGAAAACCATTCTCCTTTACCTGGAGAACGCCGGTAGGATAGCGGAAGGTAACCCGGCTGAAATCCTGCGTGGCCTCAATTCCCTTGGAAGGAAATATTTTTTTATCTTTTGTCCGGTACTCGGCATACTTATCCGTATAAAACAATTTTGTGTTCTGGTCCCACCACAGGTCAGGGCTTTTCAGTGTATCCCCGTTCACGTTGATCACAACAACACTGTCCCGCAGGTAGACCTTGTTCAGGCTTTCAAAATATTTACCATACTTGCAGTCCAGCCTTGTTTCAACAACCGTGTTTTCATCATAAAAATCAACATGCAGGCTGGTGGGAAACTCTGTATAAAGGGTATCAGCCGATACACGGTACATCAGCGGGGCGGTAAGCCTGGCTTTCATTTTCCCATCCTGGCTGAGAAAACTTTCAATATTAATCGCTTCTTCTTTCAGTATTACTTTTTTCGTCCATTCGTCCACGGTCTTCTCGTCATTTTCACAGGCGCATAGCAAAGCTGTTAGTAATAAGCTATTCGCTATCAGGCAAAAAATTTGAATGTAATTGCGCGGACTGAAAATTACTTTATATGAAGCCCCTGTTTTCATATAGACCCAGGATTCCCCTTTAGTGGTTGGGGGCCAGGATTAATCATACTTCCTTTTGATAAACCAGAAATCACTGAGAGAGAATCCCATGGTGAACCGGAACATATTTTCCTTCAGCAAATTATCATTATTTCCCCGCTTACTGTAATCAATAGCAACATTGACAATGGTAACCTGGTTTGGTGCCTGCCTGCTAAGCCTTACCGGCAATCCCATTCCGAAAGATCCACCCACCTGTGAAAGTTTCTGACCTACTTTGATATAATCAGGACCGATAAAGAAACCGGCACGGTAAGAGACATTGCTGAAATAATTTCTTTTTGGAACAGGGTTTATCTGGCCACCTACCCGCAACTCCCATTTGTTTTGAACAGAGTCCTTTTGGCCATACAGCCTGTACTGGTCCCAGTTCTGTTGTTCGAAATCCACGCCCAGCAGCCACCCGCCTTCTTTATTAGGTACCGTTGGTTTTTGTAATAAAAAACCGATCGTATAAGTAGTGGGCAGCGTGATCTTCCCTTTTATATCTTTGCGATCAGATACACTGTCCAGTCTTAACTGCCCCAGGTTATCATCAAATACATAGGTCTCCCGCAGGATATCCTGCGTAGCGCTTAATTTTTGTCCCCAGTTACCATAGGCAGCGGTAATAAGTTGCATTTTCTTACCAACCGGGATTTTATATTGTACGCCGACGTTGAAATACAAACCTCCAAAATTTGTTTTGGTCTCGTAGTTGGCATTGTAATAAGCGACGGAATCATTGATCAGGTCACGTTTGGTACTGTAATCTTTAGACCCGAACAGGTAACCCGCGTTGATGCCAAAGCTTAATTTCGTTTCCCTGAAGTCAGCATGCACTGTATGTAAGACACTGAATCCTGTACCTATGGAGGCGAGATAAGCTCCCCCGTTTCCTTCAAAACGGGTATTCGCACTGTCAATCGGCAATCCCGTAAGCGGGTCCTTTAATCGTTCATTGCGGAATATCTTATAGCTGATCCGTGACATGGGACGAAGACCAAAACTTAAACCCCAGTTCTTCTTTACCGGAACACCAACCTGGATATAAGAGAACAGTGCATTACTGGCGGTGAATTTGGTGGCTTTTAATGGATCCGTAAGCGTACGGTTTTCAACGTTGACACCAAAATCAAGGATGGCACGGCCGGCACTTAATTTTTTTGATTTTAATTCTTTTGTTCCTTCAAAATAAGAATAAGAGGCAGGATTGCTGAAATTGATAGAAAATTTATCGGCATAGCCTGCCGATACTCCACCCATTCCGCGGCTGGTAACATTGGTGGGCGGAACAAGATCACCGATGCCGTATCGGGAATAAGGTGAATTATCCTGTGAAAAAGCAGGGTGAACAGCTATAAAAAATAAAACCAGGATCGTAAGGGAAAAGCAGCGTAACGTCTTGATTATCTTAGGGGTTATTAACTTCACTAATTGCATACAAACCTTTAAATATTAAATCAGGGTCTGCAAATATCTTGCTTTTAAGGTGGGAAGCCAAATACACTATATCACCCCCGGTTAAGAGGACGTTAAAGTTCCGGAACTTTTCGCGGTATGCATCTATAAAGCCATCGATCTCCTTAGCCATACCCAGCACCACTCCGCTGAGAATATTGGTGGTTGTGTCATACCCGATCAGGGGCAAATTGCTGTCTGCTTTTACGAGGGGAAGTTTTGCCGTATAATAGTTCAGGGCTTTTAGGCGCATCTCCATTCCAGGTGAAATAGCGCCTCCAACAAACTCATGGTATTTATTGATGAAATTATAGGTGATGCAGGTGCCTAACCCGATCACCAGGTTATTCTTATCCGGGTAGAAATGTACGGCTGCAGCAGACAAGGCAAGTCGATCCGCACCGATGGTTTCTGGTTTGCCAACAGGGGTAGTAAAAGCCACTTTAGTAAGGTGACTGAGTTTATGAAATTTAGTTGACGATGCGAGCACTTCTTCAATAGCCGGGTTATGTTCAATAACGGAAGACAGGATAGATTTCTTAGCCTGGAACCTGCTTACCAGCGCCTGGATTGTTTCTACTGCATCATTCTCCAGTACGAGCACTTCCTTTATTTCAGCTTCGTGGAAGACCGCTACTTTTTTTCTCGTATTGCCAAAATCAAAACAAAGTGTTGTTGACATTTCATTTATTTAAAGGGAAATAAAAGCAGGCATGTTTGATCAGGGGTTATATACAGCACAGGAAGAAAGAGGAAATAGTTTATTTCCCCAAATCAAACCCGCTGAGATTTTTAAAATGACCGTTCAGTTTTATTTTTTCTTTCAGGAGCTCCATTCCCGCCACCATGGGAATCACTTTTGCCAGGTGTCTTTTTAAATACTCCTGTCGTTGTCTTTCATCCAGCAGGCTTAGTATCTCGTATTCTTCCTGCAGGGATAGCCCGATATGATGGGCCACATCATAACAGCGGATATCCTTTTCCTCTTTTTTAAAATCTTTGGTCACTTTCAGCATGCCATGCAGGTCATGGATACTGTTCATGAGCTTCCGCATCATTTCCGGGTTTCCCTTTTCATGCGTAGCCGGGTAATTGACAATCGCGCCGCCGTACATCTTATCCGGTACTTCTTTGATCACTTCCAGTATCCGGAATACTTTAATGCCCTTTGTTTTGATATCCATTTCTCCGTTATCATGGAGTTTCGAGAGTTCTGTTATTTCTACCACTGAACCATAATCCTGCATTTTATTGTCGATCACCGTCGGAATACCAAAATGTTTTTTAGCTGCATGACATTCTGTGATCAATTGCTTATACCGTGGTTCAAAAATATGAAGATTCAGGTCCTCACCCGGGTAAACTACGATCCCCAGCGGGAATATGGGTATGAAATTGGTCACTGCTAAAAAAGAGTTTGCCGCAAATTATTGAATATCGGAGAATGAACAATGAATTACGAATTTCATTGCGAGGCAAGGCCGAAGCAACCTTATTTCTTATTGCGGGGCAAGGCCGAAGCAAGCTTCCATAGCTCTCTCAACCTAGCGTACTTCAAAAAAGTATAATAAGCTGTCATCTTTGCGCACACATACCCCGCATTCCCGTCAAGAAAACCCGCTTTTAAAATATAGTAATTAAAAAAAGTGAATGCTGGGGAAAGGCGGATACTGAACCAGGAGGCTTTTTTTCCCTGCCGGTAGTATTTCTCTGCATTCAGCATGGCATAGTGGATCATCTTCCGGCTATAGTCATCCATGTTCTTCATGGTCTTGTGCAAGATATATCCCTTTATTTTTTTTGTAATCACTGCGACAGGAAAGAGCAGGTTTTCGTGCACGGGGGCTTCGTCCCAGCTTACCTGCTTCCTGTTGAAGAGACGGATATGATGATCGCCGCCCCATTCACCGTGTTTCAGCTCCTTGTTTCCGAGAAAATTCTTGAAAGAAATATCCACGACGGTTTTTTCATCGGGCAATTCCAGCGCCTGCAGCGATCGCTTCAGTTCTTCATCAATGGCTTCGTCGGCGTCGAGGCTAAGTATCCAGTCAAATTTCGCCAGCGAGATAGCCTTGTTCTTTGTTTTTCCAAATCCCTCCCAGGTCCCCTCATGCAGCCGGACATCAAATTGCTTAATGATCGCCTGGGTTCCGTCAGTACTCCCGTTATCATAAACGAGAATATCACCTGCCACGCCCATAAGACTTTGCAGGGTAGCAGCGATCACATCCGCTTCGTTCCTGCAAACTATAACAACTGAAAAGGATTGCATAAGAAATACAAAGATTACACCTTTTTGCCGGATGCCTTTTAAATTACGCAGGACCGGCTGGAGCTGGTAAAGGAACGGAACCGGGATATTTCCACCAGCACAATATGACAAAGGAATAAATAAACACGCCAAACTGCACTTCAAGCCCGATATCAAATAAAAAGCCTGCTGCCGCTATAAGATTGAGAATAACCCATGCCAGGCCGGTATGCGTTCTTACAAAAAAAGGAATAATCATGATAACAGAAAAAACAAGAAGTCCCCCTATACCACAGGCGGCACCATAGATCAGCCACTCGCTGGAAGGATAGATGCGGTCCTGCTCCACCATTTGCGGATAGTGTATGTTGTACCATTTTTTCGTTTCGGTAAATACATCACCAAACCCGACTCCTTTCGCCGGGTACTCCTTTATGATTCCATAACCCGCTTTCAACGAGATCACCCTGACCGCATCATTGGCACCGGGTAGATAATTTGTTTTCTTAAGATAGCCCAGGTCATAGTTGAAATATTTTACCCTGTTTTTAAAAGTAGGCATGAACTGGTAGGCAAGGAAGGGTAATGCAATAAGAAGGGCCAGCAGGCTAATACCATAACGCCATTTCATTTTTTTATAGATAAGCCAGCCGGAAACAACCAATAAAATAATATAAAATGAAAACAGTCCTGTCCGCGCCGCAAGGAGATGAAGAAATACGATCAACCAAAGCAGAACAAAAGATAATAACAGGAGGACAATCCGGCTACTTCTTTTAGCATACAGCATAGCCATTGCTGTTAAGATTGCCACGCTGACCATCCAGCTAAA
Organism: Chitinophagaceae bacterium; assembly: GCA_039921505.1. GTDB lineage: Bacteria > Bacteroidota > Bacteroidia > Chitinophagales > Chitinophagaceae > JJ008. The sequence continues at coordinate 36,297 of JBDSBR010000030.1, read as the reverse complement.
TCGTACATGATCATTTTCCAGTGGCGTGAGCAGCATTTTTGCTTTCAGGTATCCCTCGTTAACAGCTGTTGGGTTGGCGGCATAATGAAACAGGCTCCATATCGTGGCAACTGTAACGGTGCCGATAAAAACATAAGCCAGCCCTTCCCCTTGTTTAGCGGAGAAGTTGAAAGGGGCAGCAAAAGCCAGGGGAAGGAAAAGCAGTGGCAGCTTGACCTGTAGCGTTTCCAGCCAGGCTTGCTGGTTGTTGCTCCATAACCCTGACAGCAGGGGAACAAAAAACAATAAACTCATTCCCCATAAAAGAGGAGAGGTAAAAAATTGGCGGAATTGTTCCTTCACGGCAGGATGAAAAAAAGAAACCGCTACAAAGGTCATCATGCTGATTGACAAAAGAGCCCGCGAAAAAAACAACGACACGAGCATACAAACCAGTAAACCAAAAATGACAGGGGTTCTTCTCCCCTTAGTTACCGGAACATTCTGTAACTTGTTCAGCATACTTTTGTAAACGTACAACATCCGGTTCATTCTATGTGGCAGGAATTATTACAACAAATGAAGCAGGGCGATATCAAAGCCCTCGCAAGAAGCATATCTCTCATAGAGAATGAACATCCCGGTTATGAAACGCTTTTACGATCCCTTCCACCGGCTCCTGCAAAGATTATCGGTATCACCGGGCCTCCCGGTGCGGGCAAGAGTACGCTTGTTGATTCGCTCATCCCCCTCCTGGTGAAAGAAGGAAAAAAAGTAGCCGTTCTTTGTGTTGATCCCTCCTCTCCCTTTAACCTGGGTGCCGTGCTGGGTGACCGTATAAGAATGAGTGACTGGTATACCGATCCGCACGTGTTCATCCGTTCCCTTGCCACCCGTGGCTCTATGGGTGGATTGCATCCAAAGATCATCGAGATCACAGACCTGTTAAAAGCCTTTGGGTTCGATCATATCATTGTCGAAACAGTGGGTGTGGGACAAAGCGAGATCGAGATCGCTGGTCTCGCAGATGTAACGGTAGTGGTAATGGTTCCCGAAGCAGGTGATGAAGTACAAACCATGAAAGCGGGCTTGATGGAAATCGCTGATATATTCGTGGTGAACAAGGCCGACCGGCCCGATGCCGACCTCTTTGTAAAGAATCTGCTGCTGATGCTGGCGCCGACCTTCAGCAAACATTACAATGAAGTGCCGGTAATAAAAACAGTCGCGTCCCAAAAAGAAGGAGTGAAAGAACTCCTGGATATTATTTTACACCAGTTGCAAAAATCACACCTGAATGACAAAACTTTCTGGTTGCTGGCGGAAAAAGCTTTCTGGCTGATCCAACAAAAAAGAATGAAAGGTGTTGATAAAAGCATCCTCAAAAAAGAAATTGAAGCGGCTTACCAGCAGGGCAATTTCAACTTATATCAATTCATTGTTGACAAATAATCAGTATGGAATTAATTTCGGGTGAGGGACTTCCCAAAATCGCCAAATGCGAACCGGCCGGTATAATGGTTGAACCCGGCAAGGTTTATTCCTGGTGCAGTTGCGGGCTTACCGAAAAAGAGCCTTTTTGCGACAGCAACCATAAGAGAGTGGAGGGCACACCCTTCCGGAGTGTGAAAGTCCTGTTTGACAAAGCGGAGGAAATATGGTTTTGCCAGTGCAAGCAGACAAAAACGCCTCCTTTCTGCGATGGCACACATCATGCTGTCAGGGAGAACATGCAATAATTACTTCGTAATTTTTTACGGGAATTAGTTATTAAGAGCTGTGGATTTTACTTATTCGCCAATTCCTTAGTTATTGGTAATTTGTAAGCGTGTGATGGAAAAATTTAACCTGCTCCCCGATCCTGCTGCTGCTGTTTTCAGAAGAATAACAGCTGCCCTCTTTTTTATTTTATTTCTTTCATTTTCTTCTTATGCACAGACGACCAATATCAGTGGGGTTGTCAACACTTATCACAAAGTAATTGAAGTGCTTCCTTCCAAAGCTTGTGTGCGGGTAGCGGATATCACCGGGCTGGATGTTAACAGCCGGGTAATGATCGTACAGATGAAGGGAGCTACCATCACTACCACGAATACCGCAGCTTTCGGAGATACTCTTTCTCTCAACCAGGCCGGCAATTACGAGATCGGGACCGTTTGCTTTATCATCGGTGATTCTGTCTTTCTTTTTCATAATCTATTCAATAGTTACGGGGTACCGGGTAAAGTACAGCTAGTTCAGTTTGCAGAATATTATTCAGCGACTGTTGCTGATACCGTTAAAGCTGCACCCTGGGACAGTGCTGCCGGTACCGGTGGCGTAATCGCAATCTATGCGGACCAGGATATTACATTGAATGCACCAATCTATGCTGACTCCAGTGGAAACAGGGGTGGGGCTTATTTTAAGCATAATAGTAATTGTGGATTTTTTAGCCCGGTTGGAACTGGTTATGCTTATGATGCAAATGTTTTAGGATCAGAATTGAATGGTGCATATAAAGGAGAAGGTGTCGCAAATATTCCCTCCACCCTGGATGGAGGAAAAGGTGCCCCTGCCAACGGAGGAGGTGGCGGCAATAACCACAAAAACAGTGGTGCGGGAGGAGCCAACCTCACAACGGGGGGTAATGGTGGCGGAAACAGCAGTAATGCACCAATAGGATGTAATACCAGTGGAAATTATGGACGGGCAGGCAAAGCCTTAAGTTCCTGGGGCGGAACAAAGATTTTTTTGGGCGGGGGAGCCGGGGCTGGTCATGCAAAAGACGGGTCATCTTCTTTTTGTTATGGAGGGAATGGAGGTGGAATTATTTTTCTTTGGGCAAACGAACTGATTGGAAATAGTTACTCAATAAGTGCAAATGGAGGAAGAGGTGGTGATGGTCCGGGGGAAGGGGTTGGCGGAGGTGGTGCTGGCGGCACCCTGGTTCTGCATATTTCAACCTATACCGGTGCTGTCAATATATCTTCAAATGGAGGTAATGGAGGCGACTCTTTTAATGATTTTTCTAATAACCGTTGCTTTGGGGGAGGCGGTGGGGGAAGCGGTGGTGTTTTATATTTTACCGGATCCATCCCAGGCCTGGCAACAATTACAAGAAATGCAGGCGCGGGTGGTCTTGAATTCAATCGCGGCACTTGCGGAGCACCCGTGCCCGGAGCACCCGGATCACTTGGCACATTGACTCCTTCTTATACATTTTCCAGATCCACTGACCCTGCCGGCTATTGTTCTTTCCTGCTCCCGGTAAAACTGGTGATCTTTAACGCGGTCCTGGTTGATAAAAAAGTAGTGCTTAGTTGGGAGATCGATAACCCCGCTGATATAACAAGATTCATCATTGAACGTTCTGTAAATGGTCATCAATGGATGGAATTAAAAACTATAGCTGCCGATGACCAGACCCGGAATTATACCAGCACGGATGCGAACCCGGTACCAGGAAGAACTTTTTACCGTATCAAATTCATCGAAAAGAATAATACGCTTTCCTATTCCTCCATCCGGAAAATAACCACCGGTAAGGCAGATGAATTTATTGTTTACCCTAATCCTGCCAGCAGCAAGATCATGGTTGCGGGCAATTATCATTATCCCGCAGCGTTGAAACTGCTGGATGTATCCGGGAAAATTATTTTCCGGGGAACTATTTTGACCAGTCCTGCAGAGATCAACCTGCCTTCTTTACCTGCCGGCATTTATATTCTTACCGTAAACCAGTCAGTTCAAAAACTGATCATTCGCTGATCATTCATCCCAGTCACAGCCGATAGGTGCGCCCGGGGGAATTTCTTTATGCATCGTTGGTTTTGCGCTGCCGGGATCGTTCATTCTTTCGATTGCCAGCCATAAATGACCGCGGTATGTTTCATCCGTAGTTGTTTTACCCTGCACTTCAATAAAGGCTCTCAGCTCTTTCAATGCTTTCTGGATACAGCCTTTCACAGCAAATGAATTATTATCATTGGTACCCGCAGCCAGCAGGTACGTAAGTAATACCTGTTCTGTCTGCAGTTGTACCAGTTTTTCTATCCCGTTGAGCCGGGGGGCTTTCCAGGTCTTTGCGATCAGTATATTGATCATCTCTGTTGCACCCAGGCCATTATTCATTGTCTCATACTGTACCATCCTGTTCAACCGGTCTGGATTGAATAAAAAAGAAAGCGGCAGGTCGGCAGCTGTTTCCGCAGGTGACAAGGCATCAAAAGCCAGCCCGGTTCTTTTTCGGAAAAGTTCTCTTGAAACATCATACCCGGAAGGTCTTGGCGGGATCAGTTTGATAATCTTGTCTGGTATCACTAAATTCCTGGGATCCATACATTCCATTACAGCATTCAATGCTTTTACCTGTTCTGCTTTGCTGACGGGCTCTGTTGCTACCCTTCCGTCACCCCTTAAGGTATACGTATAGGATAAGCCCCCGACAATTTTTGTCACCGCTTCAAGCTGGTAGCGGTGGTAGAAATAAACCGGCACCAATACATCTTCCAGCATGGCAAGGGGCATCCCCTGGCGTATATTCTTTTCTCCGAACTGGCTCAGCGCTTTTGTTCTCACTTTCATCACCTCTTTTAATTCATCCACGGCATTATTTCCATTATCCCATAAATGGGTACGTGGGTGCAAGGCTCCGGCAGGTCTCGCATCCTGGTCTGTCAGGAACTCGAGCCCCTTTGCCTGGGCATCGTTGATAATTTTATTCAACGCGCTTTTCTCATCTATTTGCGCAGCGAAATCCTGGTAACCCCAGGTGATCGCTACTTTGTCCCATGCCCCGATCTTATCGTCATAAGCATCGCTAAGATCGATTTCTCCTGTTCCATTTATTCTCACCAACGGGTGCGGGTAATCCATTACACTGGCCCTGTTATCCGTGCTGGCAATATAATTATGCTGCAGGCCCAGTGTATGCCCGACCTCATGTGCCGCCAGCTGACTTAACCTGGCCAGCGCCATCTTCAGCATTTTATCACCCTCATCCCCTAAAGGGGAGCCATTTTCAAAGGGCGCTAACAATCCCTGTGCAATGAGATAGTCCTGTCTCACTCTCAGGGAGCCGAGCGTAACATTTCCTTTTATTATTTCGCCCGTTCTTGGATCCGTGATCGAAGCGCCATAGCTCCATCCTCTTGTCGATCGGTGTACCCAGTTGATCATATTATAACGGATATCCATCGGGTCGGCGTCTTCCGGTAATAATTTTACCTGGAAAGCATTTTTATAACCCGCCGCTTCGAAAGCCTGGTTCCACCAGCTGGCCCCTTCCATCAAAGCTGTGCGGATGGGCTCCGGTGTTCCATTGTCCAGGTAATAAACGATTGGCTTAACAGCTTCACTCATCGCGGCAGCAGGGTCTTTCTTTTTTAACCGGTGACGGCAAATAAGATATTTCGCGATCGGTTCGGAGACGGGGGTGCTGTAATCAAAATAAGAAATATTATAAAAACTGCTACGCGGATCGAACACTCTTGGCTGGTAGTTATTATCCGGTAGCTGCACGAATGAATGATGCATCCTTAAGGTTATCGCTTCAGCAGAAGGCGTGACCGAGTTTACGTAATTGCCGGTATTGCCATCGCTGTTTATAAAAGTTACGGTTGTTTCAAATTCTGAGTTAAAGGGAAAGCTTTTGGTATGGGGCAGGTAAAACGCAGAGCGGGTCTTATCCAGTGAATAATTTCCCTGCTGGTTGTTTTTGATACGGTTCACTACCTGCATCGCATCCCTCATTAAAAAATCAGTGGCATCAACCAGGTAATGGACTCCCGTCTCTGCTTCCATTGTAAAACCCCAGAGCGTAGATTGAGCAAAGGATTGTTCGACGGCTCTTTTTTCTGCAGCGTCATTGCCGAGCGCCCTGTAGTCGTAATTGGGCTGGACGAGCAAGATCTTCCTCCCTACTTTTGAAAACTTTACAATCCGGCCGCCACCTGACAATCCCCGGTCAAGGCCAATATCATTGGAACCAAGTCCTGCCGGCAATGAAGTGACGTATAGAAACTCCGAATCAAGCCGGCTGACTTCCAGGAAAAGCTTTCCCGAATTCTCATCCCAATAAAAATTAAAAAATCCTTCATACTTCTTCAGGTCCTTTGTTTTTTCTTCGATGGAAGGAAGTTTTTGTGCGGCAAGAAAAAGGGGTGATAAAAGCAGGGCAAGCAGCAGCTTTTGCATATGCAGGAGTTTAGCTGCCTAAGTTAAGCATTGTAAAAAGTTCGGGAGTAAATTTTGAGGATCAGGCGTCCTGGTTATTCTTCCACCAGCGGTAACCGATATAACCGACGATGGCGAAGGGGGCAAAAGCAAGATAAAGAATACCCGAATTCATCCCCCTGGCGGGTTTCTCCCCCAATTGCTGGGCGGTCTTGGTACAAATGGAACATTGGGCGGAAGCATTGCTGAAGGATGCACTCACCAGGAAAAATACAACTATCCATATCATCAACCGCTTTATCATTTCCGCTTTTTTTGCAAAGTTAAGCTGGTTTTATTTCCCGGGGGGATTTTGACGAATAAAAGATTGATCTGCTTTATCTGTAAATATCTCCTGGTTAAACAAAAATGATTTACTGGTAAACGCATTGAGTTCCCCCTTGAGAACCAGCGAGGTCAGCAGGTTATCTGCCCGGTAGATTACTGGTGTTTGAGCCTTCACTAGTTTCTTCGCACCTTCCAGGTTTACCGCATATGCGTGGGTACAATCATGGAAGCCGGCCTTCATCAACGACGAACTGAATTTTTTTGGTAACCGGTTTTTTATCATTTTCAACGGCATCCGGGCAAGACCCAGCCGGCTCATGACCTTATACCAGGATTGTTTCAACTGGCTTCCCGCTGTTGGTTTTTCATTCTTCAGGTAACCGAGATAGAACAGTTCCCAGTCAGCAGGCAGTTCTTTCAAAGCAGTAAATAGTAAAGGAAGGTTAGCTCGATCCGGCACTACATCATCTTCAAAGACTAATACCTTTTTCCAGTTGTTGTCGATGATGGCATTGTAGATATCCCGGTGGGAAAGTGAGCAGGCTATCTCACCCGTATTAAGCGGGGGGAAATATTGACGGATAGCCAGCGAGTTCTTTTTATCATAGGTATAGTTAAGGGCGATCGCTTCTGCATCGAGATCATTTTTATCCACGCCATAAAAAAATTCGAAATTGATACCGGCCAGCCGTTCTTTTACTTTCTCCTGCCTCTCTTTGAAACGCGGCACGGTCAGCACCAGTACTTTGTCAAAATACTGCTGGAGCAATTCATTTATATCAGGAGTAATCCCGGCCATATTAACAAATGTAAAAACAAACAGCAAATACCGGTGGCATTTGCTGTTCTTATAAAACGAGCGCTTATTAAGCCAGGCTTAAACGGCGGCGCCTTCCATTTTCTTTTGGACCTTCTTCCGCTCATCTTCGTTCAGGATCACTTTCCGCATCCGGATGAAATTCGGCGTCACTTCAATACACTCATCCTGCTGGATATACTCCATGCACTCTTCCAGTGTCATCTGGGTTTTGGGAGCAATCTTCGTTGCGTCATCACTTCCGCTTGCACGGTGGTTGGTTAGTTTCTTCGGCTCTGTTGCATTCACCACCAGGTCGCCGGGCTTGATGTTCTCCGCGATGATCTGGCCGGTATATACTTCTTCTGCTGGATCAACAAAGAAAGTTCCCCTGTCCTGTAATTTATCAATGGAGTAACCAGTTGTTTTTTCTGTGCTTTTGGAGATCAGCACCCCATTATTTCTCCCGGGGATCGGGCCTTTCCAGGGTTTGTATTCAGTAAACCGGTGGGCCATCACCGCTTCACCGGTAGTAGCTGTCAGCATTTGTGTACGCAAACCGATCAATCCCCTTGAAGGAATTTCGAATTCCAGGTGCTGCATCTCTCCTTTTGTTTCCATAATCAGCATCTCTCCTTTCCGGCGGCTGACCAGGTCGATCACTTTACTGGCAAACTCCTGTGGCACATCCACTACAAGGTTCTCATAAGGCTCACATTTTTTGCCATTGATTTCTTTTACGATCACCTGGGGCTGACCCACGGTCAGTTCATATCCTTCCCGGCGCATTGTTTCGATCAATATACCAAGGTGAAGGATACCACGGCCATAGACCATCAGGCTATCGCCTTCCTCACTGTCTTCCACCCTTAAAGCGAGGTTCTTTTCCGTCTCTTTCATCAGGCGGTCACGAAGGTGCCTGGAAGTAACAAATTTTCCGTCCCTTCCGAAGAAAGGAGAGTTGTTTACGGAGAATAACATATTCATGGTAGGTTCATCCACACTGATCACCGGTAAGGCCTCGGGTGTATCTGCATCGGAGATCGTATCACCGATATTAAAATCTTCTATTCCTACCACGGCACAAAGATCACCGGCAATTACTTCCGTTACTTTCTTCTTCCCCATTCCTTCAAACACATATAGCTCTCTTACTTTTGTTTTTTTGATGCTCCCGTCTGCCTGCATCAGTACAACCTGCTGTCCTTCTTTCAATACACCACGGCTTACTTTTCCTACAGCAATACGGCCGAGAAAAGAAGAATAATCAAGGGAAGTGATCTGCATCTGTACCGGTCCTTCGTTTACTTTGGGCGGAGGCACATATTTAACGATACCATCCAGCAGGGGATTGATATTATCGATCTGTTCGAGGGTATCATTGAACCAGCCATTTTTACCTGAACCATAAAAGGTCGGGAAATCAAGCTGTGCTTCGGTAGCATCCAGGTTAAAGAATAACTCAAAGATCGCATCATGCACTTCATCGGGACGGCAGTTGGGCTTATCAACTTTATTGATGATAACAATGGGCTTCAGGTTCAGTTGTAACGCCTTTTGCAACACAAATCTTGTTTGCGGCATAGGCCCTTCAAACGCATCCACCAGCAGGCAAACGCCATCAGCCATTTTCAAAACCCTTTCCACCTCACCACCAAAATCGGCGTGACCCGGTGTATCGATAACATTAATCTTTACGTCCTTGTATACCACGGCCGCATTCTTGCTAAAAATGGTAATGCCACGCTCTCTTTCGAGGTCGTTGCTGTCCATGATCAGCTCCCCGGTTTCCTGGTTGTCCCGGAAAACTTTGGTAGCATGTAATATCTTGTCCACCAGGGTTGTTTTACCATGGTCAACGTGGGCAATGATCGCAATATTTCTTATATCCATGAATTCAGCTTTTAGCTTTTAGCTGTCAGCTGTCAGCATCTAACCAGGGAATGGCTAAAGGCTAATAACTGGTAGCTAAGAGCTGTTTTTAAACGAGCGGCGAAGGTACGAAAATTCACCGGCCAGAGCAAACCAGGAAGCAATTAATCCGGTCTTAAACCCGTTTAAAACAGGGATTTATATTAGTTTTATCAAAATAGCCCGTATGAAATTCCTCAAATGGCTAGGCATCATCCTTTTAGTACTGATCATCCTTTATTTTTTAGGACCCCGGCCTTCTCCTCCCAAATTCAGCACTGACCTCCCGGCGGTACCTGGTGACGCAAGCGGTTTGGAACAATATATCCTCGGTAACGAAGCAAAACATAAGATCAAACCCGAGAACGAAGCAAGGATATTATGGCTGAATGATTCGCTGAAGCAACAAACCGAGTACGCTGTTGTGTACCTGCATGGCTTCTCTGCGAGCCAGGAAGAAGGCGATCCCGTACATTATGACTTTGCGCAAAAATTCGGCTGTAATTTATTTTTAGCAAGACTGTCCGATCATGGAATAGATACCACAGAACCCCTGCTGAACTTTACAGCCGACCGGGTATGGAATTCTGCTAAGGAAGCCTATGCGATTGGCAAGCAGATTGGGAAAAAAGTGATACTAATGGCTACTTCAACCGGGGGCACGCTGGCCCTGAAATTAGCTGCGGAATACCCGGAGATCGCGGGACTTATTTTACTCTCTCCCAATATTGCGATCAACGATTCCAAAGCCTGGTTGCTGAATAATCACTGGGGGCTGCAGATCGCCAAAATAGTAAAAGGAAACTATAACAGGGCAAAAGACACGACTGCTCTCTATGCACAATACTGGAATAATAAATACAGGATTGAATCCACCGTACAACTGGAAGAATTGCTGGAATCAACCATGAAAGAATCGACTTTCAAAAAAGTTAACCAACCCACTTTGCTGTTGTACTATTATAAGGATGAGGAACACCAGGACCTTGTTGTAAAAGTCTCCGCCATGAAAAGGATGTTCCTCCAGCTCGGCACACCCGATAGCCTGAAAAGACAGGTGCCTGTTCCCAATGCCGGTGACCATGTGATAGGCTCTTACGTAAAGTCAAAAGATTTCCAGGCGGTGGAAGAACAGTGTGAGAAGTTTGCGATGGAGATACTCCACCTGAAGGAAAGACAACTTGAAAATTGAGTATTGATTGTTGTGTTTTGAGTGTTTAAACATTCAACCATCCCTATTCATTATTCAAATAAAAAGGGCTTTGGTGTGAACCAAAACCCCCTTTTATTCTGCTTACTGATCTTTCCTGTAAATAATGAAATCTGGCAGGAAAGTTTAAAATATAATCTTCAGTTGCCCGTTGAATATATTTTTATAAGAGAACATTGTTAAGAATGAAAATATCATGCCAACTCTTATTTACCCACCGGGAAAATCAGGATGCAATATCTATCGCTGTCCCTGGTACCTGGTAGATATATTTCTCCTGTAACCAAACCGTATTTCCTCTTCTTTTGCGGGTAAACCAGCAAGCTTTGGCAATCCGGAAAGAAACGACCTTGCAATTCAATTTTACTTCATCATCGATCTCCCCGGAGATGTAGAGATAATCATCCTTATGTTTTTGGATCAGGCTAACCCGCTTGTTCAGCAATGGCATTTCATCAGCTTCCCGGATAATGCAGCTCAAATGAACTCCGTCATCCATAGAAGTGCTTACCTGCATCGTTTGCTGATTACCACCTTCCTGGAAGCGTAGTAAGCCGTAGCGGATCGCCTGAATTTTTTGACTGATCAGGTGTAATTTTTTACTCATATTAGTGGGGTTGATGAATTTTACCAAATATGGATCCTTCCGTATGTGCGAAACCGACATTGCGCAGCATCCATTTATAACTTTTTTCGACCATTACCTGCAAACGTGTTTTGTCCTTTCTCGCGTGAGGTTCCTTGTACTCTACATTTTTCATAGTCATTTTCACCAGCACTGCTCTTTTTGCAGTTAGTGCTTCGCCAGGAAGACTTACAGGTTCGTCCATAGTGCTTTCAATAGTCGCCTTACCGCTTATTTCCACGAAAAAATCAAATCCTTTCCGGAAGAAATGAAGACGAACAGGAAAGTTGCGTTCACATTCCTCCAGTGACTGGGAAGGAAGATGGGCGAGGAACCAAAGCTGGCCTTCCTCGTCTGTTTTTACGAGACTTACAATATCATTGGGCAATTTTACCAGGCTGTTACTCATGCTATACATGACTGCACTGCGAAGCTGGTTGATCTTTTGGGTGATGAATTGAAGATTGGGGTCCGTTGTCATAACTGTGTTTTCTTCATTAATTCAAGTTTAATACCAGTCTTTTTTTAGCCTGAATAGGCTGCTGTTCCCGGGAAAGTTGTGAAAGAATTTCCTCATTTCTACACGGACTGCCGGTTGTTAAGCGGCCCCGGCAGTAAGTACCGGGCTTTTACATGCTGGCATGATTTTCCTCTTTTTGGAGAAGAGGAAACAATTTTTATTGGAATTAAACTTAAGTGGTTATGAAAACAAATGAAAAAAATGCAGAAGTACTTAATGATCTCATAGAGATCAATAATGACCGGGTAGTAGGTTATGAAAAAGCAGCCAAAGAAACAGCTGCAGCCGATGCAGATCTCCGGACCTTATTTAATGATATGGCCGGCGAAAGCAAGACTTACCTGGCTGAGCTGAAGAAACATGTACAGAAAACCGGTGAAGATCCTGCCGAAGGAACAACTCAACGCGGGAAGATTTACCGGGTCTGGATGGATGTAAAAGCCGCGATCTCTGGTCAAAGCCGTAAGGCGATACTGGCTTCCTGTGAGTATGGCGAAGACGCCGCACAAAGAGCATACGATTCAGCGCTTGAAACGGAAGATCTTTCCAATGAAGTACGTGTTCTTATTACAGAACAAAAAGCAAAGCTGAAAGCATCGCATGATAAAATAAAAAGAATGCGCGACACGCAATCAGCATAAGTTTTAATCCAGGATCATGCATGATAATCGTCATGCATGATCTTATCAAAAAAAGGATATGATACTAAGCCACACCGACAACTACATCAGGAACTGCATGAATGCCTGGCTTTTATGCGAAGCTTGTATTCATTCAGAAGGTCAAAAGCTTTTCCCAAAAGAAAAATTGTTAGAAGCCTGCAAGTCCTGTTCAGGTTCCTGTCTTTCCCTGGCGGCTGTGTTCATCAGTAACCCTTTGCAGGCAGAACAGCAGGTTTTTGATTGTTTCCTGTCCTGCAGGGAATGTTATAATGAATGCCTGTTATACCAGGAAGAAGATATTCTTTACTGCGGCTCTGTTTGTGACAAATGTGCTGAAATGATAAAGGAACTGCTGCTTTTCAATCCCAACTAAGTAGTATGAAAGACACAAATAACCTGCACTTAACAACTCCCTGGTCTGAGGTAAAAGAGAAAATCAAGGAAGCAAACGTGGAACTCACTGATGCTGATCTTGATTTTGAACCCGGACAGGAAGAAGCCATGCTGACCCATCTCGGGAGAAAAATGAACCGGAGCAGGCAGGAAATAAAAGCATGGATTGAAAGCCTTTCTGCCAATAAGGGCAAAGCTTCCTGATTAATTTAATTGCCTATAGAAGAAGGAAACGGAAACCTCCGTTTATAAAAAACAAAGGGCTTTGGTGTTAACCAAAACCCTTTTATTCTCTTTTTTCCCTTCGGCAGCATTACCTGTATCAGGTAGTATGAGTTTATTCTCAGGTTTCCCGTTTGAACCACCTCACAAAAAGAGAACAGCTATAAGCTGGAAAAATCATGCCATAACAATAATATGTGCAAAAATACCGCAACAAAAAAGCCGCCCTGTTGGGGGCGGCCTGGCAAGTGTGGTGGTTTCTTAAAATAACCTAACGGGGTTTGGGCGTTTCATAAGGATAAGATCTTAAACGGTTTTCAAAGGATTTAGGGAACTGATCGGACGGTCTTTCAAATGTTTTATTAAGGTTGTTTTGGTTCTTTTTGCTCAGGTAAAGAAAGGCTGTTAACCCGGACCGGCACATAGAATTATCATTCATTCTTTTGTAGCAACATCGCTACAGCTACGCTATCGTTTGCCTGATCCCGGTTCAGGATGAAATAGTTGCAGTCTTCAACAGCTTCATTTCCACATAACCTGGCCCGCAGTATGCGTGGATTTCCTATCTTCCCTATCCGCCGCCTGTCGGCCGGGTATTCTAATTAATTGTAATTGCTTGTTATGCAAAAATCAAAGATCGCCGGGATTGGTATGTATGTCCCGTCTACGGTAGTCACCAATAATGATCTCCTGAAATACATGGATACCAGCGATGAGTGGATCCAGGAACGTACGGGTATCAAAGAACGCCGCTATGCTCACCGGACCGATGAAACCACCACGACGATGGGAGTGGAAGCTGCAAAAATTGCTATTGAAAGGGCGGGTATTACTCCCACCGATATTGATTTTATCATTTTCGCCACCCTCAGTCCTGATTATTATTTTCCCGGTTGTGGCGTACTCCTGCAACGGGCTATGAAGATGAAAGAGATCGGCGCTTTGGATGTACGCAATCAATGCAGCGGTTTTATATATGCGCTTAGTGTCGGCGACCAGTTCATCAAAACAGGAATGTATAAAAATATTCTTGTCGTAGGTGCAGAAAAACATTCCTTCGGACTTGACTTCACTACCAGGGGAAGAAATATCTCCGTGATATTTGGTGACGGCGCCGGTGCGGTAGTATTACAACCCGGTAAAGATGAACAGGGAATTCTTTCTACTCATTTGCATAGTGATGGCGGGGCAGCCGAAATACTGGCGATGTATAACCCCGGAACACATGCCAATCATTGGGTGGATCAAAAACTGGCAGATTTTAATGATAACGAGATCGGCGATATGTTCATGAGCCATGATATGATCGATAATGCGCAGAACTTTCCTTTTATGGATGGACAATCGGTGTTTAAAAAAGCTGTCGTAAAATTTCCCGAAGTAATCATAGAATCATTGTCCGCCAATGGATTCAAACCAGCCGACCTGCGCCTACTGATCCCTCACCAGGCCAATTTACGGATCGCACAGTTTGTTCAGCAAAAGCTGGGACTAAGAGATGACCAGGTATATAATAATATCCAGCAATACGGGAACACTACAGCCGCTTCGGTACCGATCGCTTTATGTGAAGCATGGGAGGCGGGGAAGATAAAAGAGGGTGATTTAGTCTGCCTGGCTGCTTTCGGAAGTGGTTTTACCTGGGCCAGTGCCCTTATAAAATGGTAATAATTATGCAATCAGGGCCAGCTTATCATCTTTAACTGAACCCGCGCCAGGTTGGTACGGTCATTGAAAACACAAGGATATGAAAAGGATATTACTCATAACTGGTCTTGTACTCTCCGGGCTTTTTGTTAGTGCGCAGGAAGGGAAATGGAAAATCCAGATGAATGGTAAGACCTTATTCTACACCAGCACCGAAAATGAAAAAGTAAATATAAAAAAGATCAGTACTTCAGAATGGAAGAAAGCAGGCTACCTGGAGATCAGTTTTAAAGAGAGGGAACCTGATATGTGGAAACGTTCTTTTTCAATAACAGATGAGAATGATGTGCCGTTATTAACCATCGAGAACAGCACGAAAGCTAAAATACCACTATCCAAACTACGTAAATTATTTGCCGGTAGAAAAGTACTGACCATTTATACCATCATCGCTCCTGTTAACCCGATGATGGCAATACGGATGCGAAGAGTACATTTGTGTACGCTCCAGCTGCGTTAAACAAATGTCCCGGCATATCATTTATATCATCAATCCTATTTCAGGCACCAGGTCCAGGAAGGACCTGCAGGCATTTATTGAAAAGAAAACAACAGCAGCAGGGATTTTATTCCAGGTTTTTCCCTCTGTCGCCAGTGCTGATTATTCTTTTCTTATCCCTCTTATTGAAGAACAGAAAGTTACCGATATCGTGATAGCTGGCGGTGATGGTACTGTGAGCCAGGTAGTAGGCAGCCTGATAAAATGCCCGGTAAATTTTGGTATTATTCCCTGCGGCTCGGGAAATGGACTGGCGCTGACAGCGGGTATTCCCAAACATCCCGGCAAAGCCCTGGATATCATTTTCCATGGCAGGGCTTCCGCGATCGATGGATTCTATGTGAACCAGCAATTTGCCTGCATGCTCTGCGGTCTTGGTTTTGATGCCCGCGTAGCACATGATTTTGCGCAGCAACCCAAAAGAGGGTTGACAACTTATGTAAAACAGGTGGTGAAGAATTTTTTTTCGGCAAAGCCTTACACCTTTGAACTGAAGTTCAGGCATAAAATTATAAGTATTGATGCTTTTTTTATCAGCATCGCGAACAGCAACCAGTTTGGGAACAATTTTACCATTGCTCCGCGAGCCAGTTTAAATGACGGGTTACTGGATATTGTTATCGTAACGGGGCAAAATAAATTAAGCCTGTTACTACAAACACTTAAACAGGTACGGGGTAAAAACAAACTGCAAACTGGTTTTATTACAGCAAAAAAAACTCCTGTGATCTATTTTCAGACAGACCAGCTCAATATCCTCAATCGTTTCGAGGCGCCTTTGCATATTGATGGAGACCCGGCCGAATCATTACAGGATATCGTGATCACGATAAAGAAAAAGTGTTTCCGGCTGATCCAGCCTGCTTAATCTCCATTACCAAATATGTGGCCGTGAATAAGAATTGACCGTATCGGGGAATTTCCCGGACAGCAGTTTGAGCGTTTGCTGGAAACTTTCCTGGTTGCCGGAAGAATGGATTGAACTGATAATATCTTTTTCTTCCCGTCGTGTAAGGTGAAAACTGAGGGCCGCCTTATTTTCTTCTTTATCTGCTGCATACTGGAAAGCGATCTTATAGATGCGGTTGCCATTATTGGTGGTATAATAATTCAGAAGGTCGTTCTGTGAATATTCCATCATCTTGAACCAGTTGTGCTGGAGCAGCAGGAAGGGCTTGGTGATATGGTCGCTGAGGTCGTCCGATAAATAAGGAGCTTCCCAACCACCGGCTGTACGGTCCCTGATCTGGATGATCAGCAC
Source organism: Chitinophagaceae bacterium (assembly GCA_039921505.1). Classification (GTDB taxonomy): domain Bacteria; phylum Bacteroidota; class Bacteroidia; order Chitinophagales; family Chitinophagaceae; genus JJ008. Next base: position 20,029 of record JBDSBR010000030.1, on the reverse strand, counting down.
CCCGCTGGTATTCTGTTTTATCCAGTCGTCAAAAGAAGATAAGAACCTAAGGGTTGTTTCCTGCCCGTAATTATCACGGAGGCCTGCATCCATCACATCAATAACCGGGTCTGAAGGCAGCCAGACATTGGGCAGCACTACCGGGAAAGTGGCATTCATCCGCAGCGCTGTCAGCATGCGGATACTGTAGGGATCCTGTTTCGCAAAAAAAGAAGTAAAGTCCACGACATCGGGATCTTCGGAAGGAATGCGCGCTGTATCTCCCGGGTTTTGCATCATGAACCTGACCGGTTGTGTACTGATGATCATTTTCCGGCCATCCCTTGTCACAACTGAGCCAAAGAACATAAGAGGAATATTCGCCGCTTTTTCATCCGTTACATAATCCTTTAACTGTTTATCTAGAAACCCTCTTGTATTACTGCCAAGTTTTTGTTCAAATGCGTAACCCCTGTCTTTTACATAGTGATAAGGACCCACGTTGAATTTCTGGGCCGGAGAGATAAGGTCCCGTGCAAAAAAAGAAGTGAATAAGGGATTGAGCAGGTCGCCCGCGATATCATCCACGTATTGTTTATCCTGTAACCGGATATTCATTCCTTTCTCGCGTTGCCGGTACAGTTCCCTGAAATAGGTAGCCCCGATCATGCCACCGGAGGCCCCGTTAATCAGGAAGGTCTTTTTCATCATCTCTCCTTTTGTAAGACTATCGAGCTGCTGCAATACACTCATCGTGAACGTTGCGCTGCGATGTCCGCCCCCGCTGGTATTGATCAGCACGAGCAGGGGCTTTTCACGATCCTGTTTTTTCTTCCAGGTATCCAGGATCCCGATCATATTTTGTCTGTCGGCTTCCACATTCTCTTTACTGCAAAGCTTCAATAAGCCATCCCGTGAATAAAAGGGTCTTTCAGTTTTGTTCATGTAATTCAGCCCGTATGCTTTGTTACGCGGATCGATCCAGTCCAGTTTATAAAACAAATTCAGTAATAATACCAGGCCGATCAGGTAGGGGACGCTCCAGCTCTGCAAAAAATAAGTAACAGCGCCTGCTACACCAATGAGTATTGAAAAAAAGACAGTAATGCTGGCAGCGGCAGGTAGCTGAAAAAAAGCATTGTCCTGGAGAAACCCGATCATTACCAGGAACACAAAAGCAGCAAAGACAGAAAGGATGGCTGCAAAGTGGTGCCGTTTAAAGATCGATTCAACAAATTCATCCGTATAGTGTGAAACATCCCTGGCGGGTTTTAGCCGGAAAGGAGATTCAAAATACCAGTCCACTTTCATAAGTGGTGCGCCGTGGTATACTTCTTTAATAGGGTTGAGGTGGGTGATATAGGACCCCGGGTTTTTGATGACAGGCATCATTTTCCGAAGGATATAACGGTCGGCCCTGAAAAAATAAATAAAGGACGCAGCCAGGATAAAAATGAGTCCTGCCGTAAATCCACCAAATAGAAAAAGTATCTCCGTTGTGCTGATCAGTTCTTTATAATGGTCGAACTGGTAGGCTTTCATAAAATAAAAGACCAGGAACACCCCGGGTATGATAGAATTGTTGATACAATATTTTAAAAAGGGGTTCGAAGTGGCAGACAAGAACCGGAAGTGACGGCTGAATAAAATAAAGCTGGAAATATTCCAGCTCATAATAAACATCCCGATGGATATCCCCACGATGGCAGCGCTGAACGAGTTCACATTGCCAAGGTATTCCGGCGCCAGGAATAAAGAATCAGCGCCAAACGTTTTCATGAAACTCCCGTTCACGGTGCTGAACATGAGAAACCAGAACAGCAGGAGCACCTGGTACTTCCGGAAATGCAGGAACAGCAATTGTATGGGGAAGGAATAAAAAAATCCTCTCAGCCAGGCTTTCATGAACGGGGTGAATGGTTATTACTAAAAATACTGATAATAAGCTGCTTCTTCAAATGAAGATGTCCTAACGGGAAAGCACGGTCTTTCCGCGAATGATGTAGGTGAGCCACAGCAGGGAAAGTAACAGTAGCATTGCCACAAACTGGTGAGCTACGCCCAGCCAGAGAAATGATCTGCTGTTCATTGCATTCAACACAGTAAGAATACCGAGCAGGACCTGCAGCAATACGATCACTAAAGGTATTACCCTTGTTTTTTGAAACAGGATCGTTCCGGGCTGGCGCCGGGCTCTCCACCACCATAGTATGATCAATACAAAAAGCAGGTAAGCAAGATTGCGGTGAATAAAATGGATTACAAGAGGGTTATCCACGAGGAATGAAAGACCGCCGAATTCTCTTCCTCCCAATGAATGAACGCGGGAAGGCCACCATTCTCCATTCACCGAAGGCCAGGTGGGAGCATAGGGAGCCGCCTTCAGCCCCGCCATAAACGCACCATAGATCAGCTGGATCACCAGTAACAGGATAAGTCCGAGAGCGGACTTTCGTAAGGGCCGGTGTACAAGGATCTGTTCACGCGGCACCAGCAGATCAAAGGCAAACCATAACGTATAACACAAAAGCCCGAGTGCGAGGAGGAAATGGACTGCCAGTTTATAATGACTGACATAAAGAAGTTCTGAATCTTCCAGCCCGCTTTGTACCATGATCCATCCTACCAGTCCCTGCAGGGCGCCCAGCAGGAAGAGGATGATCATCGGCCTGACCATCTCTTTTTTGAATCTTTTCTGTACAAGGAAAAGGATAAAGGGGATCAAAAATACAACCCCGATCAGACGGGCCCATAAGCGATGAAACCATTCCCAGAAATAAATGAATTTGAAATCGCCCAGTGTAAAATGAGCGTTGAGATATTTATACTGGGCTACCTGCTGGTATTTTTGAAAAGCGCTGTTCCAGTCTTGGTCATTCATCGGCGGTAAAGCGCCCATAATGGGTTTCCATTCTGTAATGGAGAGACCTGAACCCGTTAACCTGGTGATTCCTCCCAATAAAATCTGTATGATGATCATTCCCACACCGACGAGGAGCCAGATCGCCACGGGTTTCGGGGAACGGGAATTTCTTATGCCTGTCATGCTGGCCGCAAAGTTAGTTGGCGGAAGCAGGTAAAATATTTTTTGTTCGGGAATATTTATGAAATTGCACCCGGATGCTGAAACCTTTCTTGCATAAAAAATTGATTGAAGCAGGCTGTGATGAAGCCGGGCGGGGGTGCTATGCAGGTCCCGTGTATGCAGCTGCTGTTATATTACCCAAGGATTTTTTTCATCCTTTATTGAACGATTCCAAGCAACTGCTAGAGAAAGAAAGGGATGAGCTCCGGCCTGTTATTGAGAAAGAAGCAATCGCTTATGCTGTTGCCAGTGTTGACAATCATGAAATAGACAGGATCAATATTTTAAAAGCCTCTTTCAAAGCCATGCATGCTGCGCTTGACAGGCTACCCGTGATTCCTGAACGTCTCCTGATCGATGGCAACCGTTTTACCCCCTATCAAAAGATCCGACATCATTGTATTATAAAAGGCGATGGCCTCTACGCTTCTATCGCTGCCGCCAGTGTACTGGCGAAAACTTACCGGGATGAATTCATGAAACAACTCCATGAACAATTCCCCCATTATTCCTGGCAAAGCAATAAAGGCTATGGCACGCTGGCCCACCGCCAGGCGATTGAGGAATATGGATTATGTGAGTACCACCGCAAAAGTTTCCGGTTGATACCTGAACCCGCAGATCTGTTTTGATGGGAACTAAGAATAATGCCCCTGTTAACGGGGTGTTTTTGTTTTTCCTGCCTTGTTGTTGTTTACCCGGCAATTCGTATTTTCACCCCCGCTATCTTACAAAAACCTAAAGAATTGTCATGCAGTTAAAACCGGTTGCCACTTTTGATACCATTGAGCCGGAGGTATTTAGGAAGGAATTTTATGAACCCGGAGTCCCCGTGGTCATTAAAAACCTGTCGCATAACTGGCCGGCTTTTTCCAAATGGAACTGGGACTATTTCAAGGGGCTGGTCGGGAATAAGAAAGTTCCCTTGTACAACAATGTAAAAAGCGACGCCTATACCCCTATCAATACAGCCGACGATTACAAGACCTTTGGCGAATACATTGATATGATCAGCAATGGCCCGGCCGCCTGGCGGATATTCCTGTTCAATATTTTTGACCATGCGCCTCAATTGATAAAGGATTTTTCCTGGCCCGAACACCTGATGAAAGGGTTTATTAAAAAATACCCGATGCTGTTTACAGGTGGCGCAGGCAGCATCACGCACATGCATTACGATATCGATCTTTCGCATATCCTGCACACACAATTTGGTGGAAGGAAAAGGGTGCTGATGTTTCCCAATAAAGAGCAATACAAGTTGTACCGTAAACCTTATGAAGTATTAAGCCTGGCCGACTTTTCGCATTATTATGAACAGGACGGTTCGCCTGATTATGAAAAATTCCCGGCACTGAAACTGGCCGAAGGGTTTGATTTTATATTAGAACCGGGAGATACATTATTTATGCCGGCAGGGTACTGGCATCATATGGAATACCTTGAAAGTGGTTTTGCCATGAGCCTGCGTGCTATGCAGCCCTCTTTGTCCGGGAAGATAAAAGGTATATGGAGCCTGGTCGGTATGCGAAATATTGATACGCTCATGAAAAAGACGGCGCCCAAATGGTGGTATAAAAGGAAAGAAGAGAAAGTGTATAAAAACGCAGCAAGGGTACTTGCCAGCACCTGATACCCTCACCAGGATCTATCTCCCTCTCAGTTCATCTATTGTTTTACGCATCCAGTAACCGGTAACGGAATAGTAACTCACCGTGTGAAAAGCTACTTTTCCCTCCTTATCTACTATCACCTGCGTCGGGTAACCTGGTATATTGTACAAATCCGCTATTTTCCTTCCGTCCGGTATAACTCTGTATTTAAATTCATGTTCTTTAAGGTAAGGCTCCAGTTGTTCTTTCTTATCCAGTGCAACTGCAAGAAATACCACATTAGGATCCAATTTATAATCATCCACAATCTGGTTCAGGTAAGGACGTTCCTGCTTACAGGGAGGACAGGTGGTGAACCAAAAATTGATGACCAGTACCTTTCCTTTTAGCTGTTTCGTATCCACCAGGTTCCCGTTCATGTCATTGGCGCTGAAAGCATCGAATTTTTTACCTGTTTTAAAAGCAGTTGTCTCCGTTGGTTTGGGTGCTGCCATCGCTCTTTGCAATTGCTCTTCTTTACTGATCCCCGATAATAAAAATCCCTTGCTTGCATCTTTTGGATCGGCAGGCAAGATCTCGTATTCACCACCCATCATGGTGAGCATGGCTTCATTGTAGTTATACTGTTTGCCGGTTGAGTCTTTAAATACACTCGTCTTCAATACATGGTACTCACGGTTGTTGTAGTAAAAAGAAAACTGGCTGTTGGCAACAGCAGCAGATAAAACAATCATTGTAGTGACGAACAAATGTTTCATAAAGAATTTTGAGCGTGGTAAAGCAAACAATAATGCCTCCACAAGCTGAAGGCACTATTCACCTGTTATTTTTAAGTATTACCTCATGCAATCGTCCAAACTTCATTTCCTCTCAGCAGCTTGTCAAGGTCAGCGGGTTTCCTGGATTTGGCCTCTTCTAACTGTGCTGCCATCACGTCTTCATAACAATAACGGTTGGTCTGGTAGAAGACCCCGAATGGTCTTGGGAGATGTCCTTCTATCTTGGGATCATCAAATATCCGGACCAGTATCTGTGCTTTATAGATATCATGTTCATCATGTACCCATAGATCATCGGCGCTATGCCCTTCATTTAAATTAACTACCCTTGGAGTAAATCCATCCAATTTGATTCCTTTATCATTATTGGCGCCGAATAAAAAAGGCTTGCCTTGCTCAAGGAACAACGTCTCCTGGGGTTTGCTTCCTTTTTCAGTAAATATTTCGAAAGCGCCGTCATTAAAAATGTTACAGTTCTGGTAGATCTCTAAAAAAGAAGCTCCTTTATGCTGGTGCGTCCTGATCAGCATGGCCTGTAAGTGTTTGGGATCCCGGTCCATCGTCCTGGCAACAAACGTGGCATCAGCACCCAGGGCAAGGGCAAGTGGGTTGAAGGGATGGTCGATGCTTCCCATGGGGGTCGACTTGGTGATCTTATGTTCTTCCGAAGTAGGGGAATATTGCCCTTTTGTCAACCCATAGATCTGGTTGTTAAACAGTAACACATTGACATCAAAATTCCTGCGCAGCAAATGGATCGTATGATTGCCTCCAATGCTTAATCCATCTCCGTCGCCTGTAACGATCCATACACTCAGCTCGGGCCTGGAAGCTTTTAATCCTGATGCAACAGCAGTAGCGCGGCCATGGATCGAATGCATGCCATAAGTATTCATATAATACGGGAAGCGGCTGCTGCAACCGATACCAGATACAATGACAATATTTTCCCTGGCGATCCCCAGCGTGGGCATCACTTTTTGTACTTGGGCCAGGATGGAATAATCCCCGCAACCGGGGCACCAGCGGACTTCCTGGTCAGTGGCAAAATCTTTTGCCGTAAGGACCGGGGTTATTGTTGTTTCACTCATAAATAAGGATTCCTACAAATTTACACTTCTCCTATAAATGTTCAATATACAATGTTCAACATTCACAAAACGATCTTGCCGGGCATATTTCTCCCTGAATATTGATCATTGAACTTTGAATATGGCTTTGTAGATCACTCATGGTATAAGCTTTAAGACCTTAAGTGTAGAAAACAGCGTCATTTGTCATTTACCCATTCAGGAAACGATGATGAATTCGTACATTCAGCGTCCAAAATTGAGAGTTATGAAAAAATGCTTTTCCGGGCTTCTTTTTATTTTATTTTTTTTATCCGCTGCTGCACAAACAGGTAAAGACCCGGTCAAGGTAACCGATATGCTGAAAATAAGATCGCTTAACGGCGTTACATTAAACAAAGATGGAACTAAAGCTCTTTTTACCGTCACGGCTATCGAACCCGATGGCGACAGCAAACTGGAATATAAATACGTGAACCAGGTTTGGATTGTAAATACAGATGGAAGTACAGCGCCCAAACAACTGACTACTAAAGAAAGCTCCTCCCAGGCAAGTTTTAGTCCCGATGGAAAACAAATCGCTTTTGTCCGGGCCGTTGATAGCAAACCACAGGTATTCTTATTATCCCTGGAAGCTGGGGAGGCCGTGCAGCTGACAAAATATAAATATGGCGCCGGCACTCCCAAATGGAGTCCCGACGGGAAACAAATCCTTTTTTCTTCCACTATTACCCTGAAGGACCTCTTGAAAGATTCTGTGCTTAATCCAGGCAAAGAGATTCCTAAATGGTCATTTGAAAAACCGGGTTTTACCAGCAACCAGCAATTACGTAGCTCTGCGGCAAAACCAGACCCCGACGGAAGCCTGGAAGAGATAAGGGCCTACCTGGAAAACGATGTGACAGATAAAAAAGCGAAAGTGGTAAATAAATTGAATTTCCAGGATGAGACGGATGTAAACGGGGATATCAGCTTCAATTATTTTTTTATTACAGAAGTAAAAGCAGACGCTAAACCGATTGCTATTACCAAAGGTTTTTACCGCTATAATTTTGCTGATTTTACGCCCGACGGGAAAAAGATCATCCTGGCAGGCGACATAGATTCTATACAGAATGCTGACCGCTCATTGGAAAGTGAGATATTCATCGCTAATACCGATGGCAGTGATCTCCGGAAACTGTTGGGGGAAGATGGCAGAAGTTATAATTCACCAACGATATCCCCTTCGGGGAAATGGCTGGCTTTTCAATATGGCAATACTTCGTTTGTCAATGTTCCTGTACTGGCGATCATGCCATTGGATGGCTCATCCAAACTTATCACGGATATTCCTTTTGATCGTAACAAAGGAAACCTTACCTGGAGTACTGATGAAAGGTCCATTTATTTTGTTGCCCAGAGCAATGGCGGCCAACCGCTCTACCGGGCAGATATTGCCACAAAGACCGTCGAGCAATTAACTGATGTGAACAGTGGTGTCACCAATTTTGACCTTGGTAACAATAAACTTGTTTTTGTAAAAACAGAACCGGCAGATCCCTTTGAATTGTATGTCGCCGATGTATCCGCTAAAAATGCCGGCAGGATCAGCAACTTTAATACTGCCTGGCTGGCCACAAAAAAATTAAGTCTCCCGGAAAAATACAGTTTCAAAAATGAAAAAGGAATGGAGATCGAATACTGGGTAATGAAACCTGCCAATTATGAACCGGGTAAAAAATATCCCCTGTTACTGGAAATACATGGCGGACCTTCTGCTATGTGGGGACCGGGAGAAACAAGTATGTGGCACGAATACCAGTACTTCTGTAGTAAAGGCTATGGGGTTGTGTATTGCAACCCGAGAGGAAGCGGTGGTTATGGGCTGGATTTTCTCCGCGGCAATATCAATGACTGGGGTACAGGTCCTGCCAAAGATGTATTGACGTCGCTTGATAAAACAATTGCTGCCGGAAACTGGGTGGATACTTCCCGCTTACTGGTAACTGGCGGTTCCTATGCGGGTTATCTCGTTGCCTGGATCATTGCACACGATCATCGTTTTAAAGCCGCCTGTTCACAAAGAGGTGTTTATGATCTGGCTACTTTTTTTGGCGAAGGAAATGCGTGGCGCCTCGTACCGAATTATTTTGGCGGTTATCCCTGGGAACCTGCCACCAAAGCAATCCTGGAAAGAGAATCCCCGATCAATTATGTTCAAAACATCACTACGCCCTATATTATTTTCCATGGAGACAATGACAGGCGCACAGGTTTTGTCCAAAGTGAAATGATGTTCAGAAGTTTAAAGGCGCTTGGCAGACCGGTAGAGTATGTGCGGCATCCGGGAGGTACGCACGAACTGACAAGAAGCGGAAATAACAGGCAGCGTATTGACCAGATGCTCAGGACCTACGAGTTTTTTGAGCGATGGATCCGTTAAAAATTTTAACCGGATGCCGCCATATCCACCTGGGCGGCGTCTGTAAATATGCATTCTATGTTGCACAAAAAGAAAATACTTGCTTTCTCCCTGCTGGCAGGCTTTGTTGTTTTGGGCGTTGCGGCCAGTAAGCCTCCTGTACTGAAAGATCGTAACCTGAAGGTATTACCCAAGGATATCAGCGATGAAAAACTGGATAGTATCATGCATTCCTACAATATCGCCCTGGGTGTTAAATGTAATTTCTGCCATGTTCGCCAGTTGGTCGGGATCGATAGTCTTAACTATGCATCAGATGCAGAACCTATGAAAGAAAATGCAAGGGATATGATGAAAATGACCATCCATATTAATAAGACCAATTTCTATTTTGATAAAAACGAACGGCCAGAGTACCTGCACACAGTGACCTGCAAGACCTGTCACCGAGGAGAGCCTTTTCCTCCCGCAGATTAATCATCCTGCTTTTTACAGGCTTTGAGCCAGTCTTTGATTCCTTCCACGATCGCTTTAGCTACGGTTTTATGAAATTCGGGATTGAGTATAAGTTTTTCATCTTCGGGATTACTGAGGAACGCCACTTCCACAAGACAATTAGGATAATCCGTGGGCCCGCTAAGTGAAAAATTGAAACTCCCGATATTACCGAAATTATTCAGCCCCGTTTTTTCCATCCTTTCCAGGATATATTGTGTCAGGGGGCGGAAGCCGATATAACGATAATAGGTACTCACACCTCTTATACTATCACGAACCGATGAATTGAGATGGATACTGACCAGGAAATCCGGGTCTTCCTTCTTCAGCATTTCTGTTCTCTCAATCATCCCGATAGAAGTATCTTTTGTTCTTGTCATAAACACCCTGGCACCCTTATCGAGTAACTCTTTTTCCAGTTGCTCTGCGATCAGGAGGGTGTATTTTTTTTCAAGGATACCTGTTTTAACGCCCGAGGCTCCGTTATTATCTCCTCCATGACCCGCATCCACCGCTATCCGCATTTTATCAATATCCAGGTTCCCCGGTTGTCTTTTAATCCTTATCACCAATCGTTTATCCTGGTAATAAATACTATATCCCCAATGTTGCTCATGTTTCAGATCGATGATGATCCTGAAGACATCATCCTCGGGTTGTTCATGAGAAACATTCTTTACCTCCTTTGCCGAAGAACGTTGGGTGATCCAGTTGGTATTACTGGTGGCGCCAAAGACTTCCACGATAAGTTTGGAAGGATTCACCTGCTGTATACTCCGGTAAGGCAATCGCTCATCCAGGCTCATGGTTACATAATCGTATAAGGAATCACCGTTCACCATCCAGCTATTGGTCAGGTAATACGGCTGTATCTTAACAAGGCTGTCTTTTTTGAAATTGTTCCGGGGCAGGTAGGCAAAATGGTTTTGGGATAATTGTATCCTGTAATTGCCGATGCTGCTATCGACTACTTTGACCACAACACTGGTATCTAAATAGCCAATTTTCGCCCCTCCCAGCCGGTCGGAACCAAGTCCATATTCGAGGTAAGGCAAGGCACCTGTTGTTTTGCCAGCGATGAAATTATTGGTTCTATTTTGCGAAGAGGCAGCGTAACAACCAAACAAACAGGTAAAAAGGAATAATCGTATCATCACAGCAAGTTAGGATAAAAACCCTCGAACGCCTTTTCCGTAGAATTACGAAATAACTCAATGCTTTTACTGAATTTTAGTATAAACTATTATTAATAAGCACTATGTACAACAACCTACCGTTAGTATAACAGACCGCAACGCAACCAGGTGTTGTAAGATCTGAAACCTTATCCTAGAAAAAACCAATGAGTATGACCTGGAATTCCGTCATGGGGCTGATCTCAACTTTTGCCCTTTTCCTGCCTATCTTTCTCATCCTTGCCCTCCGGTTGGGAGGATACAAGAGTTTTCCCGCATTGCTGATCTATTATATCTCGGTATTTGTTTATAATCTTTTTACCGAGGGTTATATCAAAGCGCCTGCTAATTTTATTCAGTACTGGGGGGTGGGCAATAACCTGCTGGATGCTCCTTTAATGCTCTCTTTTCTTGCCTATTACAGCACATCACCCGCATTTACCCGGCGGATAAAAATAACGCTGCTGGGTTTTCTCCTGTTTGAGGGGGTTGTTCTTGTAATAATGGGATGGAATGTTAAGGCAATTACGATCATCATTGGCCCCGGTCTGCTGCTTGTATTTGGTCTTTGTCTTTCCCTTTTTATCCGCCAGACCAAGATCACCATCCTGCACCATAAAGCTACCGGCAAGGCATTTATTGCAGCTGCCCTGCTTTTTGCTTATGGCTGCTATGCGATCATCTACCTCATGTATTATGTATTCAAAACTCCGCACGTAGATGATACCTTCCTGGTCTACTTCCTGGTCGTCACCTTCTCTTCTTTACTCCTGTGCGCTGGGATCATTATTGAAAAAAAGCGGGTACAGAAATTATATGAGTTAAAAACTACACGAAAAGAACTTTCTGACATTTATAAGGACACAAAAAAAGCTGCTCCTGCAGGAGCAGCCATGTTAGATTTCGACAGGGAGGAGTGGAATTAAAAACAATATTTCCCCGCCCCGATCATTTTATCTGCGATCCTTCTCCTGGCGTCTTTGCTGTTAAAAGGTTCGGCCTTGGTAAACCGCTTCAATCCCATTAATATCATTCGCTGCTCATCGCCATCAGAAAATGCATTGACAGCATCCTTGCCTGATTTATTCACTTTATCTGCCGCATCATATAAATAAGTACGCATAATGTCCAGCTGAACCTGGCAGGCTGCTTCTCCCTGCTGGTCCACCATCTTCATCACCCGCAGCAACACACTTTCTGCATTGAATGTCTCTATGGCCATATCCGCGATATTCATGAGCACTTCCTGTTCATTATCAATTTTCATCATTAGTTTTTGTACCGCGGCGCCGGAAGCTACCAGGATCGCTTTTTTCAGGTTGGCAACCAGCTTTTTTTCTTTAGCGAAAGGCATTTCCTCTTCAGCTCCAAAATCAGGAATGCTCATCAATTCCTTTTGAACAGCCATCGCAGGACCCATCAGGTCCAGTCGACCACCCATGGCTCTTTTTAAGGTCATATCCAGCGTAAGCAGCCGGTTGATTTCGTTAGTGCCTTCATAGATCCGGTTGATCCGGCTGTCACGATAGGCCCTGGAAATATTGTACTCCGCGCTAAATCCATTACCTCCATGGATCTGAACGCCTTCGTCAACCACAAAGTCCAGGACCTCGCTACCATAGACCTTTAACATAGCACATTCGATTGCAAACTCTTCCGCCCCACCCAACAGGGATTCATTTTCGGGTTTTCCGGAAGCAAGTAATTCGCTTTCTTTTTCATCCACCCATTTAGCAGTACGGTATAAAGCAGACTCTCCTACAAATATTTTGATGGCCATTTCTGCCAGCTTATGTTTGATGGCGCCAAAGTTGGCAATGGGTTGCTTGAATTGTTCTCTTGTTTTTGCATAGACCACGCTGTCTGTTAAGGCCCTCCGCGCGCCCCCGATCGCTGCTGCGCATAATTTCAGCCGTCCGATATTCAGGATATTGAAAGCGATCTTATGTCCCTTACCCACTTCACCCAGCAGGTTCTCTGCAGGTACTTTACAATCCTGGAAATATAATTGTACCGTGGAAGATCCTTTGATCCCCATTTTATGTTCTTCAGGTCCCTGTGTAAAACCTTCTGTTCCTCTTTCTACAATAAACCCGGTGAATTTATCACCATCCACTTTTGCGAACACGGTATAGATCTGTGCAAAACCACCATTGGTGATCCAGCATTTTTGCCCGTTTAGTATATAATATTTTCCATCGTCAGTCAGTTTGGCGCTTGTCTTGGCGCCCAGCGCGTCACTCCCGCTGTTTGGCTCTGTCAGGCCATAAGCTCCCGCCCACTCACCACTGATCAGTTTGGGAATATATTTTTCTTTTTGCGCGGTCGTACCAAAGTAGAGGATCGGTAAAGTCCCGATACCTGTATGTGCCGCCACTGCAACAGAGAAGGAATGACCGGCGCCGAGGTATTCGTTGACGATCGTTGAGGTAACAAAGTCTTTACCCAGGCCTCCATATTCTTCCGGGAAAGAAGTAGCCAGCAACCCCTGCTCTCCTGCTTTTCCTACAAGTGATTTCATCAGCCCCGGCTCCAGGTTATCGATCCGGTCGAGGTTGGGGTATACTTCCGCATCCAGGAACTGGTTGCACATATCCTTTATCATCAACTGCTCTTCTGTAAATTCTTCGGGAATAAAAGTTTCGAAGGGAGATGATTCCCTGACCAGCCATTCACCACCTTTCAGCACTTTTTTTGTTTCTGTTGCAGTACTCATTGTATTAAGGTTTAATATTTTTATTGGAAGTTTTCGATGGCCTATCGACGATGGTCCATTGACCATCGCCTGTCTATTTCAAATTATCATACACGATCTGTAATACTTCTTTACAAACATCTATCCTGTCTGCCGGGACTGTTATCAATGCCTCGTTCAATGTTTCTTCTGCCAGGGCCATAGTCTCTTCCTGTAATTTTTGGGCTTGTTTTGTCAGGTATATTAAATTGATGCGCCTGTCATTCTCAGAAGCCACCCTTTTCACGAGGTTTAATTTTTCGAGATTATCCACCAGCCGGGTGATGCTGGGCTTGTCACGAAAAGTGGCATTGCATAATTCCTGCTGGCTGATCCCTTCCTGTTTCCATAAATGATATAGGACACTCCATTGCTCAATGGTAATGTTCAGCCCCGCCGCATTGAGTTTCTTCTGCAGCCGCCTGGCAATAGCCGTAGAGGCTTTACCCGTAATAAAGCTGTACAGTTCCCCTCTTTTAAATTGGTTGTTTGGCATATAGTTGTTTGTGCAACTATTCAAAATTAATATTATATTTGATACGGCCAACTTATTTTCTACTAAATAATTGTTTCCTTTTAGTACAATGGACCCCCTCCAGCTTCACTACAGAAACTCTATTATAGGGTATTACCGTTTTGGCAGAGGGCCGCGGCCGGTTATCTGTTTCCATGGTTATGGCGAGGAAGGAACGGCTTTTGAATTCCTTGGGAAATATGCCGGGGATGAGTATTCTTTTTATGCTATCGATCTTCCCTTTCATGGCAGATCACAATGGAATGACGGTCCGAACTTTACGCCACAAGACCTGCTACAAATTGCGGAACAACTACTGCAGGGAGCATCAACCATCAACCAACCACTAACCCTTCTTGGTTTCAGCCTGGGTGGACGGATGGCGTTGAGTTTGTACCAGGCCATTCCCACCCGGATCAGCAAGCTCGTTCTGCTTGCACCGGACGGGCTGAAAGTAAATTCATGGTACTGGCTGGCCACCCAAACCAGGCTGGGCAATAAATTCTTTGCTTTTACTATGAAAAAGCCCGGCTGGTTCTTTGGCTTCCTGAAACTGCTGGATAAACTGAAGCTGATCAATGCGAGCATTTTCAAATTTGTAAATTATTATATCGGCGATGCTGAAGTGCGGCGGTTACTGTATACTAGATGGACCACGCTGCGGAAAATCCGGCCGGATATCAGCAGGATAAAAAAAGAGATAGCAGGGAAGAATACCCCTGTCCGTTTGGTTTACGGGAAACATGACCGCATTATTCTTTCTTCTGTCGGCGACAAATTCAGGAAGGGGATCGAAGGGCAATGCAGTGTAACTGTGATTGCTGCCGGTCACCAGGTACTGCACGAGAAACACCTGGAAGATATCCTGGCGGCTTTGCTGCACTGATGGCAATCACTAGCTTTGCCGCGTTGCATGATCCTTTTCTACATTCTTATACCAATTTTTATAGCCTATAGCCTGCTACTGATCTATTGCTGGATGAGCTGGAAATCAATTCCTGTTTTCCGGCCCTGGAAAGAGCAGCCTGTTACTACCATAAGTCTTATCATTCCTGCCCGTAATGAAGAAGAAAATATAGGTCATTTATTAAGTGCTTTACAGGAGCAGCGTTATCCCAAAGAACTCCTCGAGATCATCGTAGTAGATGATCATTCCACGGATGATACAGCAATTATCGTTCAGCAATTCCCTGGAGTTAAACTGGTCCGGCTGGAAGAAGACAATATCAATTCTTATAAAAAGAAAGCTATTGAGAAAGGTATTGCTGCCGCTACCGGCGAATGGATCGTAACAACTGACGCAGATTGTTTACCAGGACCAAACTGGTTACATACCCTGGCTGCTTTTAAGGAAGAAAGCCAGGCTGTGTTTATAACCGCCCCGGTTGTCATTGATTGTAATGCATCCCTTCTTCAATCTTTCCAGGCAATGGACTTCATGGTATTACAGGGAATAACCGGTGCCGTTGTTTCGAAAAGAAAATTATACATGTGCAATGGAGCCAACCTTGGGTACACCCGGCAGTCCTTTTATGATGCCCGTGGTTTTGAAGGAATTGACCAGATCGCATCGGGGGATGATATGCTCCTGATGTATAAGATAGGAAAACAAAACCCGGGAAAAATACAGTATCTCAAATCAAAAGAAGTGATTGTTACCACGCAACCCATGAAGACCTGGAAGAATTTTTTCAACCAGCGCATCCGATGGGCCAGCAAGGCAAAAAAATATGATGATAAAAGGATCTTCCCTGTTTTGTTACTGGTCTACCTGTTGAATGTATCCTTTCTCGTCCTGTTTATTGCCGGCTTCTGGTCACCCCGTTACTGGTTATTGCTTACCGGTTGCTGGGTAGCCAAAACCATCATCGAATTTCCTTTATTCATTTCGGTGTCCTCCTTTTTTAATAAACGATGGGCCCTCCCGCTTTTCTTTTTTTTCCAACCCCTGCATATCCTGTATACCATCCTATCAGGTTTTTTTGGACAATGGGGAAAGTATGAATGGAAAGGCAGAAAGGTGAAATGATTCTCAATTCCATATTAACGCTTAACTTCCCTCCATGAGCGGATCCCCTTCTTTCCAGGCAGCTGCATGGCGGCGTTTAAAGAAAAATAAGGGGGCTGTATTGGGGCTGCTGGTGATTATTTTATCCATACTGGTGGCTGTTTTTGCGTATTTCATCGCATCCGATCCTTCTCCCTATGCCAACCGAATCATCCTGGAAATCGGGGGAGAAAAGCCCGGTTTTCAACAACGCTTCCTTAAAATCAGGAAGGATAAGAATGTTGCTTCCACCAGCTTTTTCAACCAGTTGATCTCGGGGAAAGAAGATGTTTACTATTATATTCCCATCACAAGTTCTGAGCAAAAAGGAGATAGTCTTATTGTCCAAAAATTCGTTGATGCGGGATTAACAGATAGATTAGCTTACCGCCTTGACCGGGCAGCTCCTGTACCGGTCGTTACTAAAAAATTTTTAGCCGGTACAGATAAGTATGGAAGGGATATCCTCAGCCGCATTATTGTCGGTACCAGGGTAAGTTTAAGCGTTGGACTGATCACAGTTATCATTTCACTCAGTATTGGTCTTATACTGGGTTCCCTGGCCGGCTATTACCGGGGACGCACGGACGATATCATCATGTGGTTCATAAATGTTATCTGGAGCATTCCTACTTTATTACTTGTCTTTGCAATTACCCTGGCATTGGGAAAAGGCTTCTGGCAGGTTTTTATTGCTGTAGGCCTGACGATGTGGGTGAATGTAGCCAGGCTGGTAAGAGGACAGGTATTGGCGGTCCGGGAACTGGAGTATGTTGAAGCTACCCGCGCACTTGGTTTTTCCAATTTCAGGATCATCGTACGTCATATCTGGCCCAATATCATGGGACCGGTAATGGTGATCGCTGCCAGCAATTTTGCCTCCGCGATCGTTATTGAAGCAGGTCTTAGTTTCCTGGGAGTAGGTGTACAGCCACCGCAACCCAGTTGGGGGCTCATGATAAAAGAGAACTATAATTTTATCATCACGCAAAACCCTATGCTGGCATTAGCGCCCGGCTTTGCCATCATGTTGCTGGTACTCGCTTTCAACCTGCTCGGGAATGGGCTACGGGATGCGTTGAATGTCAGGGGGCGGCTCTGAGTTTCTTGTATTTAAATCAGTTACGATAAGTAAAGCGAGACATAAAAAGAAAAGACTCCCGATCTTATCCGTCTCCACCAAGTCACTTAAAAAGTTAACGACAAGGATCATACTTAGTATCACACCTGTAGTGATCGCGAGCTTTTTATAAAAAATATCGCTGACCCGGTGATACAGTGCTTCTGCATACCAGATCATGATGCCCAGCAATAGCAGCAGGAAGAACAACCCGGGTAAACCCTGTTCGATAACAGTCAGTAAAAAATAATTGTGGACGGTTGAATGTTCTTTATTATCACTGACCCAGGTCTTGAAGGCGGGAACCGCATACGGTTTGTAATTATTATAAAAAGTTCCCGGCCCGTATCCCGTAAGCCAGTTATCCCCGATCATCCTCACCCCGGCTACCCAACGGTAAAAGCGCTCTGCCGTTGAAACATCTTTTAGTTTGTAAGTAGCGACAAGGTGTTCACTGAAATCTTTATGAAAGATCGTTGTGGAAAAATCATTTGCATAGCGAAGGTAACGGTCATTGTTTTTTAACCATCCGGCAGCAACGGCCAGGATAATAATACTGGTCAAAAGAGAAATAAACAGCAATTTTTTTTTGATCAGCCACCAGGCTATAAGTCCCGCCAGCAAAGCTACCCAGGCACCCCGCGCATAAGAAAGAAAGAGGGCTGCCAATCCTATCATAATAAGCAGGGATAAAAAAGTTTTAAGTATGCCTGGTTTACAAAGGCTTCGGCCGGCTGTAAGTAGCGGCAGGATGCAAACCAGCATAGCCGAATAATTCACATGGTTCCGGAAGAATGGAGAAACGGCTTCGTTGATAGATGCAAAGCTGAATCCGTCAGCCCCGTGTTTTACAAGGGCGATCAACGCGACCAGCATCATCGCTGCAGTAAGGAGACCAAGCGCAAGGACGATTCCTTTTTTATTACGGAAGACGATGAGTGGCGCCAGTACAAAAGCTCCTATGTACCAGGTTTTAGCCAGCAGGAATTTCAGGGATACCCATTGCACGGAGGAGAACAATACCGTGACCAGCATCCAGCCAAAAAGAATGAATAAGCAAATGATCAGCGGGTGCTGCCAAATTTTTTTTGAAAGTAACGTTGGTGAATACAACCCATAGGCCAGGAAAAGAAAAGAAACAAATATCATCAATAGCTCATCCGGCAGGTCTGTTCCCAGGCCTGGTGAAAAATTATATTCTATGGAAAAGGGTAAACTAAACAGGAGCAAATAAAAGATCATCTCTTTATGATCCCAGCCCGCAAAGAATAAAAGACCTGCAAAAGGGATGACAGTCCATACATATTCGCCTGTGCCTGCTGCTATGGCAAGACAAGTTACCAGCAAGCCTGCAAACAGGGCAAACAGGGCTCCGGGTTTATGAATAACAGCGAACACTATTTTGTTTTTTTACGGCTTTCCATCAGGAGGGCAGCGAGAAAAGCGAAAAAGAAACTTAGTACCGCCGTGGCTATCAATACCTGCATCCGCCTGGGCCTGTCAGGCCATGCGGAAGCCCGGGCATTTTCTACTACCAGTAACACGGGGGGTTTACTGTCGACCATTAACTGGTATTCACCAATCAGCTTTTCATATTGCTGTAGTTGTACTGCCAGGGCATTTTTTGTATCTGCTGTTATTGCTGTGCTATCCAGTTGTCCCTGTAGTTTCACTTTTCCTGTTACCAACCCTTTGAGTGCCGCTTCATTGCCGGCGCTTTGCAGCTGCTGGTGAATAATTGCGAGTTTATCCATGATCATATTGGCCAGCTGGGGTGCCAGGTTCTTATCTGTATCCCAGACTTTCACCTTCAATTCTCCATACTCACTTTTCATAACCCTGCTGTTCTTTTTCAGGATCGCAGCGGCTTTGGGCAGGGCGACATCACTCTTCTCTGCCATTTTATAATGATCAAATAAATTGAATTGAGCGGCTACGGCTAAATAAACAGTATCCAGGTTGCCGGTGCCGACAATCCTGTCCAGGTCATCCGCTGTTCCCAAAGTCGAATACAGGTCCTGGATATTGTCGCTGAAGATCTTTGACCTGTCGGCAGCAAAGGAACTCGCCGGTACAGCTGTAGCTACAGAAAGATATTGACGGGGCTTGATAAAAGTGATCGTTCCCACGACAAGTAAGGATAACAACACAACAAATAGGATCTGCTTCCACCAGTTTTTTATGAGATCGTTTATATCGGTCATGCCTTATTTTTTTAAAGAGAGGTTTAATACCTCTATAAAAATATACATTAAGAGGGAGCTGACGTGATTATTGATACCGCATTTTTCCGGGACTGGTGGCAGGGTCTTTACATCACTTTTACATTGCGGCTGAAACTTTCTTCCAGCGAGATAAAGGTCTCGGTACGTTCGATCCCTTTTATTTTTTGCAACTGGTCGTGAAGTACAAACCTGAGTTGTGTAATATCTTTGCACACGATTTCGGCAAACATGCTGTAATTCCCGGTAGTATAATTCAACCTGACGATCTCGGGTATCTTTTGGAGATCCCTGGCCACGGTATCGTACAAAGAGCTTTCTTTTAAATAGATACCGATAAAAGCGATGACATCGTAGCCGAGTTGTTTCAGGTCCGCTTTCAACCTGGTCCCTTTAACGACACCGGCTTCCTGTAGTTTTTTGATACGAACGTGGATGGTTCCGCCTGATACAAATAGTTTTTTACCAAGATCGGCATATGAGATCCCGGCATTCTCCATCATATGGTGAATGATCTGGAGATCGAGTTTGTCAAGATTTAATTTATCCGCCATTTTAGCAAGTGTTTTTAATTATTTCTATAATAATAAGCAAATATTTGAATATTTTCTATAATTCCAAAATATTTATTAGATAATTTGGAATGAATAGGCTAAACGGCCTATATTTGTTCTATCAAGTTCTTATTTACACTGTGGGGTGATGAAATTGCGAAAGCATGGCAGACATGCCCTCTTGTCTCGGGGGTGAGGATAACAGGATAAACGTAGTATAGAGCCGTCCCGCTGA
>JBDSBR010000029.1:0-178889 GCA_039921505.1 Chitinophagaceae bacterium | reverse complement strand
GCAATTTACCTATGGATGATTCAAAATCATCATAATCTATGGATCAAAAAAAAACTGCTTCTATCTTCAATATAGCTGTCATTGTTGCAGCACTTGGATATTTTGTAGATATCTATGACCTCCTTCTTTTTACGATTGTAAAAAAAGACAGCATGCTGGCGGTGGGCGCAACACCCGCATCCATGCTGGTTGACAGTACAATGGTTATTAACCGGCAGATGATCGGGTTGCTGCTGGGAGGTATCATCTGGGGAGTGATGGGAGACAGGAAGGGAAGATTATCCGTTCTTTTTGGCTCCATCATTTTATATTCCGTTGCTAATTTTATTACGAGCTATGCTTCAACAGTCAATGAATACGCCTGGTGCCGGTTTGCAACAGGTTTGGGCCTGGCAGGGGAATTGGGCGCCGGCATTACCCTGGTAACTGAGTTATTACCCAAAACAAAAAGAGGAATAGGAACATCATTGGTAGCAGGAATAGGATTAAGCGGGGCTGTGATGGCTTATTTTACTTACCAGGTTACAGGCGACTGGAGGTTGTGTTATAAAATAGGAGGGGGTCTGGGTATTTTACTACTGGTGCTTCGTATCAGTGTTGCTGAATCCGGCCTGTATAAAAAGGTAAAGCTGCAAAATGTCTCCAGGGGAAATTTCTTTTCCTTCTTTACCAACGCGAAACGGTTTAAAAAATACATACTGGCCATACTCATCGGCCTGCCTACCTGGTTCGTGATCGGCATACTGGTAAACCAGAGTGATAAATTCGGCAATAAATTCTTTGGAAGTACCAGCATCGATTCAGGCCGTTCCATCATGTTTGCTTATGCAGCTATTGCCATAGGCGATATCGCGGTTGGTTTCGTGTGCCAGTATTTCAAAAGTCGCAAGAAAGGATTGTTCCTTTATTATATGCTCTGCATCGCTTCGCTGGTACTGTTTTTCAGCGGCTTTAATAATTCCGATGCAAGAATGTACGCCTGCTGTGCTTTATTGGGTTTCAGTACCGGCTTTTGGGCTATTTTTATTACCATGGGCGCGGAACAGTTTGGTACCAATTTACGCGCGACCGCTGCTACTACTATTCCTAATATGGTGAGGGGAGCCCTGCCCCTGATCAACCTGATGTTCCTGAACCTGTTCCAGCGAAACTTTGGATGGGACCTTGTAAAAAGCGGGATCATCACGGGTATAGTGGTTATGACGGTAACCCTGGTCGCATTTTATTTTACAGAAGAAACTTATCATAAAGACCTTGATTACCTGGAATCAGAAGAAGCATTACCCTGATTTTTACCGTGGCAAAATTCCTCGTCATACGCTTTTCCTCGATCGGTGATATTGTTCTGACCACCCCTGTTATCCGTTGTTTGAAAAAACAGGTACCCGACGCTGAAGTACATTTTTTGGTAAAGGATAAATTCCGGTCTGTCGTTGAACACAATCCCTATATCGACAAACTGCATGTGCTGGCGCATAGCTGGGAACTGATGATCGAAGAGTTAAAGACCGAAGACTACGATTATATCATCGATCTTCATCACAATGCAAAAACTTTACGCGTAAAAAAAGCGCTGAAGAAAAAATCCTTTTCCTTTTATAAACTCAACATCCAAAAATATTTCCTGACTGCCTTTAAGATTAATATCCTTCCGAAAGTGCATATCGTGGACAGGTACCTGAAAACGGTAAGTTCTTTTGGTGTAAAAAATGACGGAGAGGGGTTGGATTATTTTATTTCAAAAGGGGAGGAAACAAAGAAGGAGGATATCCCCGCTTCTCATTCCGCCGGCTATATTGCCTGTGTGATCGGCGCCGCCCATCCTACCAAGCGTTGGCCCCTGAATAAATGGAAGGCGTTCTGCGCGGAGTTAAAGCACCCTGTTGTCTTACTTGGGGGACCAGAAGATGTGCAGCGGGGGGAAGAGATCGCCGCGATAGATAAAATAAAAGTGTACAATGCCTGCGGCAAATTCAGTCTTAATGAAAGTGCCGACCTGGTTCGGCGCGCTAAAATTGTGATCACCCACGATACGGGATTGATGCATATTGCCGCGGCATATAAAAAACCAATTCTTTCACTGTGGGGAAACACGGTACCTGCCTTTGGTATGTATCCTTATTATGGGGATGCGCCGGTCGCGGACATGATCTTTGAAACAAAAAAACTCTGGTGTCGTCCCTGTTCCAAGATCGGGTATGATAAATGCCCGCTTGGTCATTTCAGGTGTATGGAAAAGATCGAAGTGGTTCGGCTGCTGGACGCCGTTAAAAGACGGCTGTAATTTTTTTCCACCAGGGCTTTTCTTTGGGATAGAAAAGCGGGTAAGCCGTATAGCTTCTTACTTCTTCAAGGATCTCCTTTTCGATAAGGGTCTTTTCTTCTTCCGATAAAGGGGCCTTATTATTATCGGTACAGGATAACCAGGCCTGGATCTGCCTGGTTTCCGCGGGCATTGCTGCACCACAGAGATAACGGTTGGCTTTTTGATGAAGTATTTTTGTAGTCATGGGGTAAAGTTGAAGGATTATAACAGGTTGAATGCTTTTTGTAATACATTTTTGAGGGTAGCGATACCTGCTGGTTGCTGGTTCCACCAGGGTGTATTATTACTTTTATCCCTGGCCAGTGATTGCAGGTACCTGATCTCGCTGTACGTTTTTTTCACGGGTCGTTTTGCCTGTTGCAGGTTGACAACCGCAAACCCGGGTATCACCTGAGTTTGGATAGTCAAAAGATCCTTATCGGTTTCCAGTTTTTCGTTGATACAGCCAACAACAGCTTTCCGGACTTCCTGGTACAGGTAAAGCGAAAGGGAGAAATTGACGGGTAAACTGCGTCGCTTTTCCCACAATACGATAAAAACATCCCTGACGATACGTTTCGCGTCAACGGGAGAATTTAATTTATTAGTGCAATAAGTATAAAGGGGGTAACAATAAAGATGATACAATTCTTCGAAAGCGGTTGTGTCATCAAGTAATAACTGGTCAATAAGAGTCTCCTCCGGGATAAAGTTCCTGCTCATGGGGTTACGATTTAAGTTAACAATCCGGATATTGGAGTGTTTTGCCGCAGGAATTGGAGTACGAATTGAAGAGCAAAGTAGACAACAGTATGATCAACTGCAAGCATTCCGCCAGGAAATTATCAACAGTTTTTTGTTTACGTTTAAAAATCGTGGTTTTACTATATCGTAAACTATCTATTCACTTATATTAGCTGGCGTAACTTGCACTAATGCAGCGTCTGTCTTACAGGATTATTTTTTTTATACTCGTCTTTACTGGCCATCTTATGGCCAACGGGCAGCAACGGGCTGCGGTTATTGACTCTTTTCGACTGTATGGGGATGTAAAAGTTACCATCGACAGAACGGCTGAAATGCGTGGCAAAAAAACCATCATTACTTTTTTTGCTTTACCCAACGGTAACAGTACGGAACAAACCATGGGTAAAAAAATGCAGCCGGGAGACGACTGGCATTTTGATATCCAGCATATCCGGGCGCAGACGGCTTTTATCAGGCAACAATTGTCGGCAATAAATTTTATCGTGATTTACCTGGAGAACAATTATAAAAGCTGGCCTGCCTGGAAACAAAAACACCCGGATTACAGGCAAAGCATCCCGCATCTCGTCGATTCACTGGCCGCTATAATCCTGGGAAAGCATAAAGAGATCTTCCTGAACGGGCATAGTGGGGGCGGAAGTTTTATTTTTGGCTATCTCGCAGGAGTGGAACAAATACCCGCAAATATCAAGCGGATCAGTTTTCTTGACAGTGATTATGGTTATGACAGCAGTTATTATCCCAAATTCAGCCACTGGTTAAAGGAAGTGAAAGGGGCATCCCTGAACGTGTTTGCCTACAACGACAGTATCGCTCTTTATAATGGCAAGCCACTGGTATCGGCCACAGGAGGAACCTGGTACCGGAGTCACCTGCTGTTAAAGCATCTCCAGGCCGATTTCCCTTTCTCTTCATCGACGACAGACAGTCTTATCCTTTTCAGCAGTCATGATCAGCGGGTGAGGTTCTTTTTTAAGATCAATACCGACAGGGGTATTTATCATACACAACAGGTAGAATTGAATGGGTTTATTCATTCGGTCTTTTGCGGGACAAAATGGGAATCAAAAAAGTACACCTACTATGGAAGGAGAGCTTATAGTGATCTTATCGAATAAGAAGAATACCGGCGTTACCACTTAATTTTCTGGAAGAGAACCGGGAATTGTTTCCGGATCCTTTTTTGCTGACGGCTGTCAATATTTTCAAACAGCCGCTTGTATTTTTGAAGACAGATTTCTTTCAGTGCACCCTGTTGTGCCTGGAGGATAGCATCCAGCGCGGCGCCTTTGACACCCATCAGTACTTCACCATTCAGTACAACCCGGATCGAATCATACATTTTATCATTGCCGAGATAACTCCTCCAAAGCCTTTCGTGAAGGGTAGTAGCCAGAACATCGGTGGTCAGTGTATCCACGCCCATATACACCACGCCATTGGGGTTCACTGTTATGGTGATGATCTTTGGGGGAAGAGTCTTTTCATGACTGAAACCTTTTGATGCAGGCATAGCCATTACCAGTAAAAAACATATATAACGGAGCATATAAATTGTTTTTATTCCCGGTGAAAAGATACTTAAAAGCCGCATTTCAGAAAAAACCGGTATTGAATAGTAACTATTGAGAACGGGGGCAAACTTAGTCAATACCGAAAAGTCAGGATTGTCCCTGGATCTCGCTTAATTCCAGCCAGCGCAATTCCTTTTCGTCAAGCAACCTGCTGATCTCGCCGATGCGCCGCGAAAGTTGCCGTAATTCTTCAAAAGGAGTTTTGCCGCTGTTCAGTTTTCCCGTAACCCATTCTTTTTCCTTGCCCAGTTCTGCGATTTCTTTTTCAAGCAATTCAAATTCTCGTTTTTCCTTAAAAGACAGTTGGGGTTTTCGGTCCATGGTCGATGGTCCAGGGTCCATCGGTGATGCAGGTTCATCACTTTTTGGGGAAGACATTACTCCAGCCGGGTCCAGGCGGCCATCCGCTTTTGCTTCCCGGTATTGCGAATAATTGCCGGGAAAATCCCTGATGACCCCGTTGCCTTCAAAAACGAAAAGATGGTCTACCAGCCGGTCCATAAAATACCGGTCATGCGATACGATTACTAAACACCCGGGGAACTCGCTTAAAAAATTTTCAAGCACCGCCAGCGTAGGTAGGTCAAGATCATTTGTCGGTTCATCCAGGATCAGGAAATTAGGATTGCGGAATAAAATAGAAAGCAAGTGCAGTCTTCTTCTTTCACCCCCGCTTAATTTGCTGATATAAGTATATTGTTTATCGGGGTCAAATAAAAACAACTGGAGAAACTGTGCTGCACTTAAGGTGCCGCCGCCTGCCAGGGGAAAATGCTCTGCGATATCTTTTACAAATTCAATGACCCGCATATCTTCTTTCACCACCAGGCCCTGCTGCGAATAATTTCCGAAGATGACCGTATCGCCGATATTGACCTTACCGCTGTCCGGGTGGTCAAGCCCCTGCAGGATATTGATAAAAGTCGATTTACCCGTACCATTTTTTCCTACGACACCGATCCGTTCACCTTTTTTAAACGTATAATCAAAGCCTTTCAATAATATTTTCTCGCCATAACTTTTATATAATTTCTTTAGTTCGGCCACTTTGCCGCCCAGCCGGTTCATTTTCATATCTAACTGCAACTGTTCATCAACAACCTGCTGCTTCGCTTTTTTTTCGACAAGGTAAAAATTATCCTGCCGGCTCTTGCTTTTAGTGGTCCTTGCCTTGGGTTGCTTACGCATCCATTCCAGTTCGCGGCGGTAAATATTCTTTGCCTTATCGATACTGGCGAGGTCATTCTCTATCCGCGCCGATTTCTTTTCGAGGTAATTCTGGTAATCGCCCTTGTGTACATAAATATTGCTCCCTTCCATTTCCCATATCTCGTTGCAGGCGGCATCCAGGAAATAACGGTCGTGGGTCACCAGCAGTAAAGTGATATTCTCTTTATCAAAATAATGTTCCAGCCATTCCACCATTTCCACATCCAGGTGGTTGGTCGGTTCGTCCATGATAAGCAGTACATGTTTATGTTCAAAGCCAATATCGATCAGGGTCTTTGCCAGCGCCACTCTTTTACGTTGCCCGCCACTTAATTTATTCACGGGTTGCTGCAGGTGATGGATATTCAGTTTATCGAGCACCTGTTTTACTTTGGCGTCAAAGTCCCAGGCGCCGAGGTCATCCATTTTGATAATAGCAGCGCTCAGTTTGTCAGGGTCGCCTTCTTCGCTGAGTAATTCATACTCTTTTATAGTATTTATAATCGGGTGATCGTGGAAAAAAATATTATCGAGGACAGAACGCTCCTCGTAAAAAGAAGGTTCCTGTTCCAGTAACACTACATCTACATCCTTGTTGATCCATACTTTTCCTTCATCACCGTTTTCTTTGCCGGCCAGTATGCGTAATAACGTGGATTTGCCGGTACCGTTACGGGCTACCAGCGCTATTTTATCACCTTCTTCTATATTAAAGGAAATATCCGTAAAAAGTGGCTGTATGCCGTAGCTCTTTGTCAATCCCTCAACCGAAACATAATGCATAGCGCAAAGATAAAGAAGGCGTTAGCTATTTCTCCTGATTAATTGCCTAAGAAAAAGATCAGCAGGCAGATTGCAATGACCACCAGGAGAATGATCCAGGTCCTGTAACTTTCGCGGCTATGCTTTTTTTGTCGCTCCGCGAGATAAATTTTTAATTTTTCACCGGTAGCAGCGCTTCCCTTTATCTTATTTAGCTGCTCCAGCAACGGGATGGTCAATGACAAAGGAAGTGGCTGGAGGCATTGGAGCAGGATGCGGATGATCTCGTCATTTGTACTTATATCCCGGAAGACATCCAGTTTTTCTAAATTCTCATTGGTCAAAAGACCAGCGATATAATCATGCAGGCCATTCTTATCCATCCGGAAGACATCCAGTTTCGAGATATATCGTTCCAGTTCCAATGATTGTTTCAGTAGGGTCTCCGGAGAAATGATCGTTGCTGTTCTTTTCCTCCCAATACTTTGCTGGTACCAGCGCTGCTGGAGATACATTTCTTTTTTTACGGGATGGGTCAGGATTTCATATGCTTCTTTTATTTCAATGAACCTGGCAGTACTGTAAGGATCGTTATGGGTTGTGTCAGGGTGGTATTGGATCGCCAGCCTGCGGTAAGCAGTTTTTATCTCCGCCAGGCTGGCAGAGGGCTGTATTTCCAGTTGGGCATAGTAATCCTTCAGGTGCATGCGCAAAGAAAACTAATTCATGTAAAAATTAATAGCGAAAATCCGCTTCCTTATTCCAGGTATTTTCCAAAAAAATCAATGGTCCGTTGCCAGGCCAGTTTGGCGGCAGCTTCGTTATAGCGGGTCGGTGCCGTATCATTATGAAAAGCATGCTGTGCACCTTCGTAGGTGTACATTTCGTAAGTAATATGATTGTTCTTTAATGCTTCTTCAAATGCAGGGATCCCTTTGTTAACACCTTCATCCAGTCCGCCGTAGTGTAACTGCAGTGCGGCTTTGATCTTTGGAACCTCTTCTGCTGCCGGCTGACGGCCATAAAAAGCCACGGCTGCTTTCAGCGAAGGGACATTCACAGCAAGGTTGTTAGCCATCGCGCCACCCCAGCAAAAACCAACGCAACCAAATTTCCCGTTGCAATCTTTCCTGGAAGGGAGGTAATCAAAAACTTTTATGAAATTCTGAAGATTGTCTTCTGGTTTCAGTTGCTGGAATTTTGCCCTTGCCTCATCTTCATTTTCCGGGGTGCCGCCGAGGGAAGAAAGTGCATTGGGCGCGATCGCCAGATAACCAGCTTTGGCCGCCCGGCGTGCAACATCTTCAATGTGGGCATTGAGCCCGCGGTTCTCGTGAATCACCACAACTGCCGCATAGGGTTTCATTTCTTTTGGTCTTGCTATATAGGCCTGCATATCGCCATTGATACCCGGGTAACTGATCCTTTCTGTAAAAAGATCATCCTGTGGAGTCATGGCTGCCTGTGCATAGTTCACTTCCAGTAGGGGAAGCAATGCCATTGCGGCTGCCGTTCCACCCGCTACCAGGGCAAGACGACGCAAAAATTCACCCCGGCTTAATGGTTTGTGGGTGTACTCATCATAAAGGTTAATGATTTGCTGGTCCATAACAATCGATTTTAATGGATATTAAAGTTAAGGATAAATGGCAGGGGATAATATCCTGCTGCCATTTGGAAATACAGCAACACCCGTTAACCGATGGTGAATGGTATGGGAATGGCTCTAAATACACTTACCTTTATTTGATAAAATCAACTTTATGTACCGCAAATTATTCTTCGCTGCTATTTGTTTCTCCTTCCTTACTGCCTGTAATAATTCCGATAAAGAAAAGAAAGAAGAGACGACTGTCCAGAATATGGATGACAGCATGCATCATATGGGACCCGTTAGCGGGGATGTACCGGAACTGCCTGCTGTACCCGAAGGAGCAAAAGTGGTTTTCAAAAACCTGAAAAACGATGCGACTATCAGTTCTCCTTTCAAACTGGAAATGGGTACTGAAGTGATCAGGATAGATACCGCAGGCCCTGTTGTTGCAGGGACAGGTCATCACCATTTATTTATTGACGCGGAAGATTCGCTGGCGGCAGGTGAGATCGTACCTAAAGATTCTGCGCATGTACATTTTGGAAAAGGCCAGACAGCATATGAATTAAAGCTTTCACCCGGTAAACATAAACTGACCCTGCAAATGGCCGATGGCCTTCACCGGTCTTACGGCAGCAAGCTTGCGACTACCATCATGGTGAATGTCAAAAAATAAATTCGTTAGAATAATATCGTGAAAACAGGTAACAGGCACCTGCCTGTACGACATTTCTTCTTGCCTGCTTAAACCTGGCACTTACCCGATCCTGAACACTTACCACGGGGAGATAAAAATATCAGATGGCAACTGGTTGCTGACTGAATTTATTACTCAGAATCCAACGGTTACTATTACTACGTTTGGAGTATTACCGGGCGGATTTATTGAAGGAAATTTTTCCGCGCAGATGCGTTCAGGCAGTACGGGGCCTACCCGTAATGTCATTTGCAATTTTAAAGTCCGGCGGTAAAGGGATCCTAATTAAACTTTTAAAGGCTGCTCGTTTTGAGCAGCTTTTTTCATTAACAACTGTACAATGTTTTGCTAAAACCTGTTATACAAGGGTTTTATGCAACCATCATGGCATAATAATAGCGTCATATGTGGGCGTGATAAATTAAGAAAACCAAAGATCACAGAAAACAATTTCTCTATGCATTATTTATTACTAAAAATTTGTAGTCCATGAAACGAATCTTTCAACTCGCTGCCCTCGCCCTGGTAATGGTGCTGGGTAGTTCGCTTCGCAACACGGCCGCTGCACAGTATCCCGACCAGGGGTATGACCAGGGTTACGACCAGGGAGATGACCAGGGTTATGGCCAGGACCGTGATGTTTCTTACCAAACATTTTATGATCAGCTGAGCCCTTATGGTCAGTGGGTTGATTACCCTAACCTGGGTTATGTATGGGTACCCGACGCTGGCTCTGATTTTCGCCCTTACAGTACCAATGGTCACTGGGTATGGACAGATAATTATGAATGGATGTGGGTATCAGATTATGACTGGGGCTGGGCGCCTTTCCACTATGGACGCTGGGATAATGATCCCTCCTATGGATGGTACTGGGTTCCGGGTTATGAGTGGTCTCCTGCCTGGGTAGCCTGGAGAGATGGTGGCGACTATTATGGATGGGCACCGATCAGGCCGGGTATCAGCATCAGCATCAATTTTAATATCGGGGGTTATTCACCTCCCTATGATTTCTGGTGTTTTGCCCCCCGCCGTTATATCACATCTCCGAGGATCTATGATTATTACCTGGATCGCCGGCAGAATGTAACAATCATTAACCAGACCAATATCATTGTCAATAATTTCCGTTATGGCAGCAATTATGGGTTCCGGTCTGGGCCAAGCCGTTACGAAGCAGAAAGATATGTTGGTCGTATCAACCCGGTAAGGTTCCGCGCCAGCAATATGCCCGGAAGAACTCAATTCCGGAACAATGAAGTGAGTATCTATCGCCCACAGGTCCGCCGCGATAACAACCGCCAGGTCGCTCCCCGCCAGTTTGAGCGTTATGACAGGAGCACGGCAAGAAATACTGATAACGGCTTCCGCCGGAATGATAATGTAACTAACCGTGGTAATAACCTGCCCGACCGTAATGACAGGGTTAACAATAATCCTGTACAGGGAAGGAGAGACAATAACGATTTCAGGCAGCAACGTTCTAATGACGCTCAACCTGATCGTACAACAGGTGACAGGAGAATGAATAGCCCAGTTCAGGGCACAGCTCCCCAACCTGGTAATAATGATCGTCGTTTTGACAGGCAGAATAATAACACGGGTAATAATTCCGGCCATCAATCTGATACTAGAAATAATGACGTGTCACAACGCAGACCTCAACAAATAGATAGAAGGCAGGAGCAACCGCAGCCGCAACAACAGCAGCAGCCAATGCCCCGCCAGACTGATCGTCGTCAAAATGATCAGCCGCAACAACAACAGCGCCAGTTTGATCGCAGGCAGAATGATCAGCCAAGGGTCCAGGCTGAACGCCAACCGCAACAACAGATGGAGCGGAGGCAGCCTCAGGCGCAACCGCAACAACAGGTCGAGCGGAGACAGCCTCAACCTCAACCGCAACAACAGGTGGAGCGGAGGCAGGAGCAACGTCAGCAGCCCCAGGCCCAACCACAGCAACAGCCCCGCCAGATGGAACGTCGTGATGACAGCCGTCAGCAGGAAAGTAATGATGGGAATAATGGAAAAGGCAATGGCAACGGCCGCAAAAGATTTTAATAAAACCCTGGAAAATAAAAAGACCCCCGTTGTTACGGGGGTCTTTCATTTTTAAGCAAGATGCAAATATCTTAACCTACTTTTTTTACATTTACTGCATTCATACCTTTTTTGCCTTCCTGTAAATCAAATTCAACTTTATCACCTTCGTTTACCTGGTCAATAAGGCCGCTGCTGTGTACAAATGTTTCTTTATTGGAATCATCATGTTTGATGAAGCCAAAACCTTTTTCTGAATTGAAGAACTTTACAGTTCCTTGATTTTTGTCGCTCATTGTATTATTGTTAATGGTTAATGAAGCACTAAAGATAAGTTTTCCTGTCTTTATCGCTTTATTAAGTTTCGTAATATCGCTAAGTCGTTCAGCAACACGGCCCTTAGGGATTTGGCAAACGCCTTTTTGCGGCGATCCTAAGACTTATAAAATGAGTTGGGCAACCCTGGTTTACTTTTCTTTAAGCAACTCCTTTAAAAACAGCTCCCATATCAGCGCAAGTATTTGTAACACAAAGAATAGGCTAGCCAGGAACCAAAGAATATTACGGGTAGTTAGTTTTTTTTTAAAAGACATGACTTTCCAGATAAACTCAGAGTAACAACTACGCATCTGCCTCCACCCCTTTGCTACGCTCAGGGTGACAGTCAGGTTTCTGCCTCCATGTAGGATTCCATAGGCTCACAGGTGCAAATCAGGTTCCGGTCTCCGTGCGTATTATTCACTCTTGCTACCGAAGGCCAGAACTTATTCAGTGTGACATAATACAAGGGGAATGCCGCCTCCTGCCTGGAATAAGAATGTTTCCATTCGTCTGCTGTTACCACGAATTGTGTATGCGGTGCATGCTTTAATGCGTTATCTTTTTTATCTGTCTTACCTTCTTCAATAGCTTTTATCTCCTCGCGGATACTGAGTAATGCATCGCAGAAACGATCAAGTTCAGCTTTGTCTTCGCTCTCGGTGGGTTCGATCATGATCGTACCCGGAACCGGGAAACTCATCGTGGGGGCATGGAATCCATAGTCGATGAGTCTTTTGGCAACATCCTCGGCTTCTATCTCGGCTGATCTTTTAAAAGGTCGCATGTCCACTATGAATTCATGCGCGCATTGACCATTGTGATTCGTATAAAGAATATCATAGGCGCCTTCTAATCTTGCCCGCATATAGTTTGCATTAAGAATGGCATATTCTGTCGCCGCTCTTACACCTTC
Organism: Chitinophagaceae bacterium; assembly: GCA_039921505.1. Taxonomy (GTDB): domain Bacteria; phylum Bacteroidota; class Bacteroidia; order Chitinophagales; family Chitinophagaceae; genus JJ008. The sequence goes on along the minus strand of JBDSBR010000029.1, from coordinate 166,706 downwards.
TTGTCCCAGCATCCTGATATAACCGTAGCTGATGAGGAGGATTGAAGCACTTCCGTAAGGAGCCGCGCTGACTGCTCCAGTCTGACGGTCTCCGTCTGACTGGTCTCTCGTCAGACCGGGACGGTCAGACGAATGACCGGGTAAATACGGTTCCAGGTGTTTCTTCACACAGATAGGTCCCATTCCCGGTCCACCACCACCGTGTGGTATTGAAAATGTTTTATGGAGGTTCAGGTGACAAACATCCGCACCAATAAGACCCGGTGCTGTGAGACCCACCTGGGCATTCATATTGGCGCCGTCCATATACACCTGCCCGCCATGTTGGTGAATAATATCGGTGATCTCTTTTACTGTTTCCTCGTATACACCATAGGTACTCGGGTAAGTGATCATGATACCGGAAAGATCTTTACTGTAATGGGCTGCTTTTGCTTTCAGGTCTTCTACATCGATATAACCGTTCTCCAACGCTTTTACAACTACCACTTTCATTCCAGCCATTACCGCGGAAGCCGGGTTCGTACCATGCGCGGAGATAGGGATCAGCATCACGTTACGGTGATGATCCCCGTTTGCTTCATGATAGGCTTTAATGGTCAGCAGGCCGGCATATTCGCCCTGGGCGCCGCTATTGGGTTGCAAACTGCAGGCATCAAAAGCGGTGATCTCGCAGAGATAACCGGCCAGTTCATCGATTATATATTTATAACCTTCTGTTTGGCCAACTGGTGCAAATGGATGGATCTTGCTCCAGTGCGCCCAGCTCAACGGTATCATTTCACTGGCGGCATTCAGTTTCATCGTACAGCTGCCCAGCGAGATCATGGATGTATTGAGGGAAAGGTCTTTGTTTTCGAGTTGCTTGATATAACGCATCATCTGGCTCTCGCTGTGGTGCGTATTGAAAACCGGGTGAGTTAAAAAAGAAGAAGTTCTTGTTAGCGCTGTAGGTATATGCTGCAATTCAGCATCCTGGTCAATATCAAAAGCTACAGGATCTTTATCATTCTCAAAACAATTGATCAGGTCATAGAGATCGTCGATACCCGTTGTTTCATCCAGTGAAATACCGATAAGGGTATCGTTATAATAACGGAGATTGATAAATTGTCTTTCTGCTTTTTCTTTAATAGCAGCAAGGGATTTTGTTTTGACCACGATCGTATCAAAGAAATTAGCAGATACCAGTTCAAATCCTCTTTCTTCGATCGCGGCAGCAACTGTCTGGGTAAGCAAGGCCACTCTTTTAGCAATGTTCTTTAAACCATCCGGGCCATGATAAACGGCATACATGGCCGCCATATTCGCCAGCAAAGCCTGGGCCGTACAGATATTGGAAGTAGCTTTTTCTCTTTTAATATGTTGCTCCCGGGTCTGCAACGCCATCCGCAGCGCCCTGTTGCCCTGCGCATCGATACTGATACCAATGATGCGACCGGGAATATTTCTTTTGAATTCATCTTTTGTCGACATGAAAGCCGCATGTGGACCTCCATAGCCCAAAGGCACACCAAAACGCTGTGCCAAACCAATGGCCACATCGGCGCCGAGTTCTCCCGGGGAAGTCAACAAGGTCAATGCCAACAGGTCGGTGGCCATCGCCACATGTGCTCCCGCAGCATGTACTTTAGTAATGAAATCACGGTAGTCTTCAATACTACCTTTATCATTAGGATATTGAATGATTGCGCCGAAATAGTGTGCATCGATAGCTGCCGTAGTATAATCTCCTTCCACGATCTCGATACCTACCGGCAGGGCTCTTGTTACCAGCACATCTTTTGTTTGCGGGAAGATTTCTTTATCTACAAAAAATTTCGGTCTTTCAATATGATCCTGCTTGTTCAGGCTGTTGAACAGCATCGTCATGGCTTCGGCTGCGGCAGTGGCTTCATCAAGTAAAGAGGCATTGGCGATCGGTAAACCAGTCAGGTCACTTACCAGGGTCTGGAAATTCAGGAGACTTTCCAGCCGGCCCTGCGAGATCTCTGCCTGGTACGGTGTGTATTGTGTATACCATCCCGGGTTTTCAAAAACATTCCGCAATATCACGGAAGGGATGATCGTATCATAATAACCCTGCCCGATATAATTGGCAAATACTTTATTCTTTAAAGAAATTTCCTGGATGTGCTTCAGGTATTCGTGTTCACTCATCGCAGCCGGGATATTCAGTTGATGGTCCATTCTTATAGCGCGAGGAACGGTGTTGCTGATAAGCTCTTTCATGCTGCTGGCACCGATCTTTTTCAGCATGGCTCTTGTATCTTGTTCACCGGGTCCGATATGACGGGGAATGAATTCGCTGGATTGTTGTTCGAAAAGGGTCATAGAAATTATAAGTAATAAATTGTAAGTAATAGGTTAACTGTAAGCGGTTACACCCGCCTTAGCCCTGGTATAGGCGGGGCAAAGTTACGGGAAGGAGGCAAAATATACGAAGGAGGGATGTGGGAATAAATCGTCCCCTGGAGCCGGGGAATTCAGACTTTAAACATTAAATGATATTTTAATCTGGCATTATCAAATCCATACCTTTATACTCACCACCTAAAGAACCAAAACTTACTGTATGTCACCAATTCTATCGCTTCGCCGCCCGGGTTGTTTCATATTTGCTCTTTTTTTTGTTTCCGGGCTATCCGCCCAGAATGAGCCGTTTACCATGAAAGTACTGGCCAATAAATTCTCCTTTCCTTACGAGATCGTTTATGGTCCCGACAATAATATCTGGACCACCGAACGGACGGGTGGAAGAGTGACCGTGGTTAATCCTTCTAATGGTACCAAAACAGTCCTTCTTACACTGGGAAACAATATGGTCCAGTCGGCTGGCCAGGATGGATTGATGGGACTTGCGTTGCATCCGCAATTTCTTTCCGGCAAACCCTATGTATACATCGCTTATACATATAGGTCGATCGATGCTACTCATCGTCTCACCCGCATTGAAAGATATACTTATGCTGTAGTACGGAATAAACCTGTATTGAACAGCCCGGTCATCGTTATTGAAAATCTTTCCGGAAGTAATGATCATAATTCCGGGAGACTTGCCATAGGTCCCGATAATAAACTCTATTATACCATCGGTGATATGGGCGCCGGCCAGTTTGATAATCTTAACCGGCCGAATAATGCACAGAACCTGGATATTTATGAAGGAAAGATCTTACGATTCAACCTCGAACCTATTGGCGGATCCTGGATACCAACCGATAATCCATTTACCAACAGCAGCGGCAACAAAACAGCTGTCTATACTTTCGGGCATCGTAATGCACAGGGACTGGTCTGGGCCAATGTCGCGGGCAACACCCGCTTATTCAGCTGTGAACACGGACCTTTCTCTGATGATGAAGTCAACCTGCTCGAAGCCGGGCGCAATTATGGATGGCCAAGAGTAGGAGGTTATTGTGACGGGAATTATAATAACCGTTACCTGGGCGGTCAGCAGGTAGGTAATGAACAAAATAATTGTCTTGCGCTGAGTGTAAAAGAGCCTTTAAAAACGCTCTATACTGTGGCTAACCCCCCGGATAGTACCACCAGTAACCTTACATGGCCATCAGCAGCGCCGAGTGGAATCGATTTTTATGGCAGCAATGCTATTCCCGGCTGGAACGGATCTCTCCTGCTCGCCGGTTTGAAATCGGGGACGATGATCCGTTATAAATTAAATGCGGACGGCACGGCCATTATCAATGATACGATCATGTACTTCAGGGGTAAGGGCAGGTTCCGGGATATCTGTATTTCTCCCGATGGTAAAAAGATATACATCTCTACGGATAACACAGGCTCGACTTCCGGTCCTACGGGAGGCGTTACTTCTACGCCGGCTAATCCCGGTAGTATCCTGGAGTTTACTTATACCGGTACACCGGGAGCATCGAGGGAGATCTACCCGGAAGAGGTTGATAAAAGCGATGTCGCTGTAATGATCTATCCTAACCCGGCGAATGATTTCCTGGTGATCACTGCGAATGCGGCAAGATCCTACGAGCTTATTTCATTTGGTCGTGAAATGATTCACCGCGCAGTCATCACGGGTGGAGTAGCCTATGTTCCGGTCAGTAAACTAAGCACAGGTATATATATACTTAAACTATATGGAAATAAAGGAGAAGTGCTGGCAGTTAAAAAAATTACGATCGTACATTAGAATATCCTCTAAAGGGATATTTCTATTCATCCTTTAATACAGTGGAATTATTTTCCATACGGCGCAATTCGGTGCTGGTATACGTACTGTCATCATGGCTCCAGCCGGGAGGGCCGAAGAGATAGTTCCAGCGTTGTTTAAAAGAAAGTCCTTTGCGGCGAACGTCTTTCCCGATACTCTTCCATTCATGCACTACAATATTTACCGGGTCTTCTTTTTCAAGTGGTTTGGTCAGCCCGTATTTGATCGGCTGGTATTCGGTAGCTGGTAATTCCGGTTGAAACGTTCCAAAGAGTTTATCCCAGATGATCAGGAACATTCCCATATTCCTATCCAGGTATTTTGGATTGGAGCCGTGATGCACGCGGTGGTGCGAAGGTGTTACGAAAATATATTCCAGCCAGCCGGCCTTGTTTATTTTCTCTGTATGTACCAGGATGCCCCAGGTTTGTGTCGCTGCATAGATAAAAGCTATATCAATCGGTTGAAAACCCAGGAGGGCGATCGGGATAAAATATACAAAACGGTATAAGGGTTCGAGGATGGAAGAACGGAAACCTACCGTGAGGTTGAATTTGGGAGATGAATGATGCGTGACATGCGTGGCCCAGAACAAACGGCAGTAATGATCTACCCGGTGCAGCCAGTAATACATAAAATCCTCGAACACGACCAGCACGATCCAGTAAATCCAGGGATTTTTGATGGGTTGCACTAAGCGGTGATCATAAAAAAAGGAGAGGATAAAGCCGATATAAATGATCCGGAACAACAGGTCGATCATGCCGTTGAGCAGCATGAAATAAATATTCTGCGCCGTATCCCGGAGGGTATAGGTTTCCTGTTTACGGAGTTTGCTCAGGAACAGTTCCAGCCCGATAACCACGAGGTAGAGAGGTGTTGTAATAAGAATAAGCAATTGTTCCCGTGGAGTTCCCATCTTACCACAAAAATACTTGTTTGCCTGCAATGAAGGTTGATTAGCTATCGGTTATACTGCCTGCGGCAGTTGTTTAGCCACAGATTACACAGATTAATACGGATTAGGCTACCTGCGGTAGCCAGTTTTGTCACGAATTAAGTGATCTTTGCTTCGATACCTTGTTTCAATAAATGTAATTGGTGAAATTCGCTGCTTTGTACTTTAAATTGCGAAGCAATTCATCTGTGTTAATCTGTGTAATCTGTGGCAAAAGAACTTTTAATCAACTGGGAAAAGAAATCGGGCGAGCGGCAGAAAGAGTATAAAAAATTCCTGCACCGCGCCAATAAAAATAAAGTGCTGAAGCAGTTACCCGCGCTGAATGAAGAGGCTTTCGCGGTTATTGATTGTTTAAAATGCGCTAACTGTTGCAAGAATTATTCCCCGCGGTTCACCCCACCCGATGTTAAACGGATCAGCAAACACCTGGGCATGAAAGAAGGTGATTTCAGGGATGCTTACCTGCGGGTGGATGAAGAAGGAGACAGCGTGATGAAGCAAATGCCCTGTTCTTTTTTAGGCGCCGATAATTACTGCAGTATCTACGAAGTCCGCCCGACGGACTGCGCCCGCTTTCCCTATATGGATGATGATTTTATGCTGAAACGCCAGCCGATGGCATTAAAAAATACTTCCTTCTGTCCGATTACTTATTATGTGATCGAAAAACTGATCGCAGTCGAGAGAGGGAAATAATATTAAGGGTTCAGGAAATTAAATTCTACGGATTTATTTTGTCGTCAATTCGTCATACGCCGCTCCCAGCGGTCTTTGTATGCCATCTGTTTTCCAGTCTTCGCCCCCCGGAATGAGCGTTGCTTTCAGGATATCATCTTTTGATTTACCAGCTTTTATTTCGCTCTCCACGAATTTCAGCACATTGCCGAGGTAATCCCGGAATGCTTTCAGTTCATCTGCAGTACCGGTTACCTTATATCCGGGTCCGGAATGTCCAAATACATATATTGTCTCCTTATCAAATTTATTCAGCGCCCTATCCAGTACCTGCATCCAGCTTTTCATATTGGCGCCGGCACCGCGGTCTACATAGGGGTGACGGCGGTTAAATACCAGGTCGCCGCAATGAACGATATTGGCTTTTTCAAAATGTACAAAACTATCGCCATTGGTATGCCCGGCACCGTAATAATCCAGGCAGATCTTTTCTTTGCCTCTTTTTTCACACCAGGTTTCCGTATAGATCTGGTCAGGGTAAAGTTGTTTGTCCTCGTTCTTATTTTGTTTGGCTACCTTCTCCTGGTTGGTCTTTGAATTGGCATGGGCCAGCACATGTTCTACGATTCCCTTAAAAGAAATATTACCCGCCGTATGATCGCCATGATGGTGCGTATTAATCAGTAAAGAAATAGGATTCTCACTTCTTTTCTTCAGTTCATCGATCAGGTGTTTGCTTTGGTCGGGGAATTGGGAATCCACGACAACGATCTCTTTTTTCCCCAGCAGGAAAGCGATGGTCCCGCCTTTTTCTTCAAAGATGCCGATATCGTTACGGAGCATGGTGATCTTCCAGGGATCTTCGAAAAAAGCGGACAGGAGGTTCTGCTGCGCCAATGTGAGAGCGCCAAAAGCAAGAGCAGAGGTTTTAATAAAATTTCTACGTTCCATATTAATAGTTTATGGTTTATTGTTTTTTGTTTAGGGTTGGGGTAAAGTCTTTAGGTGTTTGAAGTTACAATATTACTGCGGATGATACCTCACCCCAACAAGGCTCAAAATATTGTACTCTCCGACTCCCTCTCCTTAAGGAGAGGGCGCAGACTCTTCAAGATAAATGAATAGTGAATGGGTGAGGTTGCTCAGTCTAAGTCCTCCCTTTAGGGAGACAGAGGGCGGTCTAATATTCAAATTTTCTTAACGTCGGCGCTTTGATCGCCGTAATGATCACCACGATCAGCGTCATACAACCGCCAAAAATCACGGAAGGCACGACACCCATCAGCCGGGCGGCCATCCCGCTTTCAAATTGTCCCAGTTCATTGCTGGAATTGATGAACATGGAACCCACGCTGCTCACCCTTCCCCGCATATGATCGGGGGTTTTTAACTGCATCACCGTGCCGCGTACCACCACGCTTACCCCGTCCAGCATCCCGGCGATGAGCAGTGCAGTGAAAGAAAGAAAGAACCATGTTGAAAGGGCGAAGAGGATGATACAGGTGCCAAAACCCGCCACGGCGATCAGTAATTTCTTTCCCTGTGTTTTTTTCATCGGGAAAAAAGCCAGCAGGATAACGATAAAAATAGCGCCGATATCAATGGCGGCATTGAGCCAGCCAAAACCCATGGGACCAACCTTTAAAATATCTTTTGCATAAACAGGTACCATCGCTACCGCACCTCCAAACAATACTGCAAACATATCCAGCGAAAAAGCCGCCAGTATCTCTTTCGTCCGGAAAACAAAACGAAGCCCTTCTGTCACACTTTCCCAGGTTTTTTTTGCCCCGCTTTGCGGCAAGGGTGGCTTGGGTTTTAGTTGAGTAAGTACAAAAAAAGCAATGATCAATAAACAACAAACAATGAGCAATGTTCCGCTGATACCAAGTTTGGCAATCAGGAAGCCACCTATTGCATGGCCGGTAACAGAAGCAGCCAGCCAGGAACCCTGATTCCAGGTGGTGGCATTCTGTAAATATTGGCGGGGTACCGTATTGGCCAGCATGGCAGAGAAGGTGGGACCCGTAAAAGAACGGACGATACCCGTGCAGAAAATGACGGCATAGATCCCGATAGCAATGGCGATCTTACTGAAATGATGACCGATATAACCTCCCGAAAAAAACAGCAGGATGACGGCGGCACAGGTATAAAAAAATACTCCGCGGAGTATCAGTTTTTTTTTCTCGCTGAGGTCGATGATATGACCTGCGTAAAGGGCCGTGGATATCGCCGGTATGACTTCTGAAAGTCCAACCAGCCCGATCGCGAAAGGATCATTGGTCAGTTCATAGACCCACCAGGCCACCAGCGTGCTCATCATCCGGAGGGCCATGATGAATGTAAACCTTCCGAGCATTAAGTTTTTGAATTCAGGAATGCGAACGGCCGCGAAGGGATCGTTGGTTATTTGGGTGACAGGAGCGGGGTTGCTGTCCATTAATACAAAGATAAGAAGCCGGATTTTCTGTACTTAAATATTTGTTTATCGAACATTGTGAATTGAATGTTTAAAATTGTTCAATACACAATACGCCCTGTTCAATATTCATCTGCCTACGGCAATGTCAAATAATGCTGCCCATCTTCGTATTCGTTTTCCAGCGCATCATAGATAACCTGTAAATGTTTTTCATTCCCCAAAAAATCGGCATTGCTGGCGTCCACGAAAAGAGTCTTGATATTATGCTGTTTGATATAATGTGTATAGGTCTCCTGGATATTGAAAAGATATTCATCGGGAATATTCTGCTCATAAGACCGGTTTCTTTTTTTGATATTGGCCTGCAGCTTCGCAACAGGGGCATGGAGATAGACCAGGATATCGGGTTTTGTCAATTGCTGGTTGATGATCTCAAAAAGCCGCTGGTAAAGCCGGAACTCATCATCCGGGAGAGTGACCTTGGCAAAAAGAAGACATTTGGTAAACAGGTAATCAGAAATGGTCAGTGACTGGAACATATCTTTTTGCTGCAGGAATTCCTTTTGCTGTTTAAAGCGCTCGGCCATAAAGAATAATTCAAGCGGGAATGCATACTGGGCAGGATTTTCATAAAATTTTGGGAGGAAGGGGTTGTCGGCAAATTCTTCCAGGACCAGGCGGGCATTATAGTGCTTGCTAAGCAGGTGAGCCAGTGTGGTCTTCCCCGCTCCGATATTTCCTTCTATGGTGATAAAATTGTAATTCATTTAGTGAATAGTCAGTAGTTAATGGGTCACGGCTCTAGGCTCATAAGCAGTCGCAAAATAGGCTAAATGACAAGGCTCGCGATTCTTTGGCGAAAGATTGTGGAAAAAATCAGGAATACTTTTTTACCGGGAGTTCATCCTTGCATTCTTCCAGCAATTCGGTAATCGTTTTTTTTAAAACAGGATGCAGGAGGCCAGGTGCTATCTCCGCCAGTGGCAGCAAGGCAAAGCGCCGGTTCTGCATTTCCGGGTGCGGAAGTTTCAAAAAATGATAATTGTATTTTTCCTGGTTAAAAAGCAGGATATCTATATCAATGATCCGGGGGCCGTATTTTTCTTCTCTTACCCGGCCCATTGTTTTTTCAACTTTTAATATCCTGCGGATCAGCTGGCGTGCATTGAGATCGGTATGTAATTCCAGCGCCTGGTTAAGAAACGCAGGTTGATCTGTCTTTCCCCAGGCAGCAGTTTCATAAAGCGAAGAAGACCTGGCGATCATTCCGCATTGCTGCACGAGCAACTCCCTTGCAATGGCAAGATTTTCTTCGCGGTTACCAAGATTAGCGCCTGTCAGTAAGAAAGCCCTATTCATAATGGCTCAAATATCTTTATTTTCCTGTTTCGACCGGAGAAAAAGGTAATTCACCACAGAGTAGATCTTCACCGGGTATATTGTGTAATCTGCAAAATCAGGGCAATATGTGGTGAAAAACAGAACCTGTTCTTCCCTATCGATTTTTCCTTTATTCAACCGTTAATTAAATACATTTGCCACCAACATTCCATCAATGCCACAACGTTACAGCCAGTCAAGGGCCTTATGGGCTATTACCCGGGCCAGTTTTAAAGCCATCTTTGCCAACCCAAGCGCCATCATTTTCAGTATTCTTTTTCCCATCATTTTTATTATGATTTTCGGCGCCTTTGGAAATGGAGGTGCTCCAAGTTACCGGGTTGCCCTTACCCCTGGGTCGGATACAACAGGTCCCTTTTACCAGGCCATTAAAAGCCATCCGCAGATCCGCATCGTAAATTATACAGATACTGTATTAAGGAACAAAGATCTTAATAAGGGAAAGCTGACCGGTATCCTCTCTCTCAGGAGTGTTGCTGATTCTTCATCAACTCCCAAATACTTTATCAATGTTAAAACCACTTCGGCAAGTAATAATACTATCGGTGCTCTTATGCAGGTACTGGATTATATCAGGCTCCGCAATGAACTGGCTGCTACGGGTAACAATGATCAGCATATCATTATCGGTAAACCGGAAATAGCAGCAGTCAGGCAATACCGGCAAATTGATTTTATCCTGCCGGGCCAGCTGGGTTTCTCAATTTTATTCTCCACGCTTTTTGGTATCGCGTTTACTTTTTTCAGCCTGCGGGAACAACTGGTGCTTAAACGTTTTTATGCATCCCCCGTCAACCGTCTCAATATATTACTTGGAATCGGGATGAGCCGACTGGTTTTCCAGTTGATGAACGTGATCGTCCTGATACTGGTCGGTCATTTCTTCCTCAACTTTACATTGCAACATGGGGCATTGACGGTAATCGAAATGCTGCTGATGACGATCATCATGCTCTTCCTGCTGATGGGGGTAGGCCTGATCTTCAGCAGTATTGTAAAAAGCGATACCAGCATCCCCCTGCTCATTAACCTCTTTGGATTCCCGCAGATGATGCTATCGGGTACCTTTTTCCCTATCGAGGTCTTTCCCAAATGGCTGCAGGAGATCTGCCATGTCCTTCCCCTGACACAATTCAATGACTCGATGCGCAAAATTGCATTTGAAGGGCAAAGCATACTCGACTGCTGGAGAGAGATCGGGATACTCGCTATCTGGATGGTCGTTATTTATACAATCGCGATAAAGGTGTTGAAGTGGGAATAGGTCCATAGTCCATGATAGTTCGTCGATAGTCAATGGACAATGGACAATGGACAATGGTCAATAGTGAATAGTCAATAGTCAATCAGTACGTTTATGCGCGTCATCAAACTCGGGATCATCAGTCTTATTTTCTTTTCGCTTGTTCTCACAGGGATCTCGCTTTTTTTCCCTTCTCATGTGCGTATCTCAAAAGCGATCGATATCAATTCCAGTAAGGATACAGTGCTTCTTCAACTTAAAGACCCGGCCAACTGGAAAAAATGGTATCCCGGTGCTGATACCATGGAACTCTATATGGAGGAAGGAAAAGTAAGGGGCTTGCGGCCTGATAGTTTGCAGGGAGTCATGAGTATAACCGGCAGCAGCGACAGTTCTGTAACAGCGATAACCTCAGGTCCCGGGGTAAGAGAAACCGTTACAGGATGGAACCTTTATCCTTCACCGTCTCCCCATACTGTAACCATTCAATGGTATATGGATTTTCATCTCCGCTGGTATCCCTGGGAAAAATTTTCCAGCCTGCTGCTGGAAAAACGATACGGGCCACTGATGGAAAAAGGTCTTTCGAACCTTAAGGCCCTGCTGGAAAAATAAGATGAGCGGTAATGACGCCGGAAGCTTTCTTCCTAATTTTATTTCTCTAAATTTTTTATATGAAAAAAATACCAGTACTACTTGCCCTTTTTGCCATGGTTAACAGTTATGGCCAGGGAGAACAACGAAAGAGTCCGCATGATACAGTGACCTATGCCAATGGAAACGTAACCTATGGCCGGCCCTATAAAAAAGGGAGAGATATCTTCGGCGGGCTTGAAAAATTTGGATCAGTTTGGCGGGTAGGCGCAGATGAGGCTACTACGATTACTTTTAATAAGGATACAAAATTTGGAGGGCAAAATGTACCCAAAGGAACGTATACCCTTTTTGCCCTGCCGGAAGAAAACGAATGGCTGATCATCCTGAATGGTCAATTGGGTCAATGGGGTGCTTTTGATTATGAAAAGTACAAGGACAAAGACGTGGCAGGTGTAAAAGTTCCTGTTAAAAAACTGGAGAATACAGTGGAACAACTGACCATCCGGTTTGACGAGAAGCGAAACGAAATGATTATTGAATGGGATAAGACCCGCGTTGCGGTGCCGGTAAGTTATTAAGCGTTAATTAAAGATCATTTTCTAAAAGCTGCCCCGGCAGCTTTTTTGTTTTTTATATCGTCCCTGTTATTCTTAATTTTAGCGATTAAACACCCGCACATGAACCGTTTCAGGAAGATCCTTTGTTTCTTTTTAACTCTTTGCACCTGTTACTCTGCCGGGGCACAAACGGATACCGTGCTGTACCAGCGTGACAGCGTGGTGGATAGAGCATACGACTGCACCGCGAATTTCTTCAATCGAAGTGAAAAAATAGAAAATCCCGCTAAGCTGATCCTTGTAACAAAGACTCAAAAGATCATGAAGCTTTCCGCTTTCCTGGCATCGATACAACCCAAAGGTACTGCGCCCGTGAATGCACCATCCAGTGCTGCCCTCTCACCATTCCAGGAATATGGATTGATCGACCTGGACGGCGATGCAAAAAAAGAACTGGTCCTCACCAACCATACGGGTGGCGCCCACTGCTGTGATGAGTTCTACTTTTTTAAGAATATCGGACCGAACAAATACCAGTATGCAGCGAAAACCTTTGCTGGTGATGTCTGTGTATCTACTAATAATGTTTTTGCTTATAATTTTTACCAGCAGCTGGGATACTTCTTCACTTGTTTTGCCTGTGCCTATGTGGATACCAGTGATGGAGGCCCTGTCGAAATCCGCGGTATCTTATTAAGATACCAGAAAGGTAAGCTTGCGATCGTTCCCGGTGACCAGGAATTGCGAAGCATCATTACCGATAACCTGGGTAAGTTGGGGGAGCAGCCTTACGTAAAACTGGAGGGCGCTGGTGCCCAGGATGATGGATTGCGGAAGGAATTTATCATGAACATTGCTGTCTTCTATTATTCGTTTGGAAAAAATATCGCCGAGACAAAAAAACTCTTTACGAAATATTATAAGTTCCCCGATGCTGCTAAAGTGTGGGCGGAATTCCTGAAGCAGTTGCTGGTCATACGGATGGGGAATGATTTTTAATCGTCTTCCCGGATGAATTTCAGGTTGCGCCTGATCCCGCGGAATTTGGCCCTGGACAACGGGGAATTGGTAAAGACTTTTCGGAAAGTATCTTCGCTCATTTCTTCCCATTCTTTAGTGGACAGATTCAATATTTCCGGCAGGGGTTCGAAGGCCACTTCCCGGTGCGGCTGGCTGAAACGGTTCCAGGGACAAACATCCTGGCAGGTATCACAACCAAACATCCAGTTATCAAATTTCCCTTTCATGGTTTCGGGGATCATCAACTCTTTCAGTTCAATAGTAAAATAGGAAATGCATTTACTGCCATCCACAACTTTGCCCGGGAGTATCGCATTTGTGGGGCAGGCATCGATACATTTTGTGCAGGTACCGCAATAATCTTTTACAAAGGGGTCATCATATTCCAACGCAAGATCTGTGATAAGGGTAGCAATAAAATAGAAAGACCCGGTTTGTTTGTTGATAAGATTCCCGTTTTTACCGATCCAGCCCGTTCCGCTGCGCTGCGCCCAGGATCTTTCCAATACCGGGGCACTGTCTATAAACCCCCGCCCATGGATATCGCCGATATTTTCCTTTAGCAGGTTAATAAATTGGTTCAATTGTTCCCTGATCACATCATGGTAGTCTTTCCCATAAGCATATTTGGATACTTTAGGAGCGCCCGGCAACTGTTGCCGGTCAGGGTAATAGTTTTTTAATAAACTGATGACAGACCGGGCACCAGGTACCAGTTTTGCCGGATCGACGCGCATATCAAAATAATTCTCCATATAACTCATGGTACCCTGCATTCCGTTCCGTAGCCAGTTTTCCAGCTTCCGTGCATCTTCGTCCAATTTTTGAGCGCGGGCAATACCACAATAGTCAAATCCCAGCTCTGTGGCTGTTTTTTTAATAAAAGAGGTATGTTTCTGCAACAAATTCACGGGTATCTCTTGTCCTTAAAGGAGAAAATGGCATTATACCCCTCCCCATAGCAAGTTTGACTTTTTTTATGTAAAATTGATGAAGGGTATAATATTTATTTTTACCACACAACCACTAACTATGATCGTAAAACTGGCTGCCAGCAGCATCCTGCTGATTTTATCAGGATTTGCATTTGCTCAAAGCAAGAATACGGTGAAATTCGGGTCCGTCTCTGTAAAAGATTTTGCCCCCAAAGTATACGCTATCGACAGCAACGCTAATGCCGTCGTTATCGCGGATATCGGTTCCAGCCAGATCGAAGGAAACAGTAAGGGCTGGTTTTCCCTGGTGTATAAACATTATAAGAGAGTACATATCCTGAATAAAAATGGCTATGATATAGCAGATGTATCGCTCCGGCTTTATTCAAACGGGGACGATGAGGAGGAGTTGGATAAATTAAAAGCGGTTACCTATAACCTGGAGAATGGAAAAGTGGTGGAATCGAAACTGGATGTAAAGGCAAATGTTTTCAAGGATAAGATTAGCAAGAACTGGGTAGTAAAAAAATTCACGCTTCCCAATGTAAAAGAAGGCTCCATTATTGAATATGAGTACACCCTCCGCTCTGATTTTCTGAATAACCTTCAGCCCTGGGAATTCCAGGGGGCTTATCCCCGTTTATGGAGTGAGTACAATCTTTCCATGCCGGAATTTCTCGGCTATGTTTTTTTGACACAGGGGTATAAGAAATACGATATCAGCGAAAAAACCGACAGGCAGGAATCTTTCCAGGTTATTGATTCACGGAGTGCCGCGGCTTCTGAACGCTTCAACTTTATGGCAAGGGTAGAAGATTACCACTGGGTCATGAAAGAAGTGCCGGCGCTGAAAGAAGAGAGTTTTACCTCTACTATTGATAACCATACTGCCAAGATCGAATTCCAATTGTCGGAATACCGGCAGCCATTGGTTTACCAGAAACTGATCGGTACCTGGGCCAAATTGTCTGATGACCTGATGAAGGCTGAATTCTTCGGTCAGCAGGTGGGTCGTGATAATGGCTGGCTAAAAGAATTTATCAGTCCACTCCGGGAAGGCGGTGACAATAAAATGGCTGTTGCCCATAAAATATTTGCCTGGATAAGGGATAATTTTACCTGCACCAATTATAATTCGGGTGTCTACAATGGCCAGACATTGAGAAACCTGGTGAAGACAAGGAACGGAACTGTTTCCGAGATCAACCTCCTTTTAACCGCGATGCTTCGTTACGAGGATATTGATGCAAGTCCTGTGATATTAAGTACCCGGTCCAACGGCTACAGTTATTCCATGTACCCGCTGCTGACCCAGTATAATTACGTGGTGACAAGGGCCATAATCGACGGCAAAGCCTGGCTTCTCGATGCCAGCGAACCCCGGCTTGGTTTTGGTTACCTCCCCCTTCGCTGTTACAACGGGCACGCCCGCGTCATTAATAAAACGGCTGATGAACTTGAACTGAACGCTGAATCCGTTTCAGAAAAAAAATTCACTACTCTTTTTATCATCAATGATGAAAAGGGTAACCTCGTTGGCAGTATGCAGCAAACGCCCGGTTATTATGAATCGTACCAGCTGCGGAATAAAATAAAAGAAAAAGGAAAGGAGCAGGTTCAGAAAGATATGGGCGAAGCTTTCGGGTTACCGATTTATATCAGCAATTTTGTGATCGATTCACTGGATAAATACGAAGAGGTGCTGGGTGTCAAATATGATTTCGACATGAAAGCAGAAAAAGAGGATATCATCTATTTGAATCCCATGTTTGGAGAGGCACAGAAAGAAAACCCTTTTAAATCAGCCGAACGTTCCTATCCTGTAGAAATGCCTTTTGCTTTTGATGAGACCTATAACCTGCAACTGGAAGTACCGATGGGTTACGTGGTGGATGAACTTCCCCAGTCGCTGGTGGTAAAACTCAACGAGGAGAATGAAGGAATGTTTGAATACCGGATCTCGCAATCAGGGGATAATATTGCTTTCCGTTCAAGGGTGAGAATCAGCCGGACTTATTTTCAGCCCGAAGAATACGAGATGTTGCGCGAATTCTTTAACCTGGTAGTAAAAAAACATGCGGAACAGATTGTGTTTAAAAAGAAAAAATAATTCATGAGAAAAATCACGATAGGAATTATGTTCTTTATTTTAGGGAATTTGCCGGCTATAGCCGGTGACAATGAATTTGCGGTCACTAATATATCGCCTGTATTATTAAAGAACGCAGATGTGGTTATCCGGCTGGAAGAGCGTTTTGTGGATCTCCAGGCCCTGGATAAGATGTTCAGCCGTCGGCATTATGTAATTACTGTATTGAATGAACAGGGTGCCAAATTCGCAAAACTGGTAGAATGGTATGATAAATTCAACGAGATAAGGTCCATCGAGGGTACTTTATACGACGCGAGCGGAAAAAAAATCAAGTCATTAAAAAACAAAGACATTGAGGACCTGAGCGGGTATTCATCCATGAACCTGGTCGATGATTCCCGGTTTAAAGTACATGACTTCTATTGTAAGGTCTACCCCTATACAGTAGAGTATGTCATCGAAGAAGTTAAGAAGGAAAGCATGTTTTTTCCCTCCTGGATACCGGTATGGGACGAATATGTTGCAGTAGAAAAAAGCAATATTTCGATAAAAGTTCCTCAAAACTATCAATTGCGGTACAAAGAGTTTAACTGTCCAAACCCTGTACTGGTAACCCAGGAAGCGGATAAAAAGTTATATAGCTGGAGCCTTTTAAACTTTGAAGCGGTCAAAAAGGAATACGCGGCCCCTGGCTGGACAAAGATCACTCCCGCTGTTTTACTGGCTCCATCAAACTTTGTGATTGAAGATTATGCCGGGAATATGACTGACTGGACAGAATTAGGAAAATTCCAGTTTTCTTTAAACCAGGGGAAAGATGTCTTGCCCCAGAATATAAAGGAGCAAGTGGTCAAAATGACCGCTTCTGCAAAAACAATCCTGGAGAAAACCACTATTCTCTACAAATTCCTCCAGGCAAACACGCATTATATCAGTATCCAGCTGGGCATCGGGGGATGGAGACCCTTTGAGGCAAGCTATGTTGCTCAAAAAGCGTATGGCGATTGTAAAGCTCTTTCAAACTATATGTATGCTCTCTTGAAGGAAGCAGGGATCCGCGCTCATTATACATTGATAAAAGCCGGGGAGGATGAGGATGATATCATTACTGACTTTCCTTCACGCCAGTTTAATCACGCCATTGTTTGTGTGCCTGACGGCAAGGATACGATATGGCTGGAATGTACCGATCAAAACAAATCGGCGGGATATATGGGAAGTTTTACCGGCAACCGTCATGCCCTCTTGATCACTGAGGACGGTGGTAAACTGGTAACCACCCCTTCTTATACACTCAAAGAGAATGTACAGGTACGGCATACCCTTGCTTTTCTGGACGACGAAGCTACCCTGAATGTAAAAGTAAATACTGTTTACAAAGCCATGCAGCAGGATGACCTGGACATGATGCTGAACAGCCTGTCAAAGGATAAGATAAAAGAGGTATTACACGAGCAGCTTGACCTGTCTACTTACGATATAAACAACTTTGATTACAAGGTAATAAAATCCTCACTGCCGCAGATTGAAGAATCCCTGGATATTACAGTTAAGAACTACGCGACTATTACAGGAAAACGTCTTTTTATTATTCCTAATATTATGTCAAGGGCCAACCGGAAATTACCTGTGGACACTGAACGGAAATATGACCTTGAATTAAAACAGGAATTCCAGGATATTGATACCATGGAGATAGAATTGCCCGCCGGGTATGAAACGGAAGCAGTGCCAAAGGATGTTTCCCTTCTTAGCAAATTCGGGAAGTATACTTGCTCCATATCAAAATCATCCAACAAACTTATCTATTACCGTCATTATGAACATTACAAGGGACAATACCCCGCTGCTGATTATCCTGAACTCGTAAAATTCTACGAAGCTGTCTACAAAGCCGACCGCAATAAAGTGGTATTGGTTAAAAAAGATACTACCAAAGGGTTTTAGTCCTGTAAAATTTGTTTAATGGGACCTGTTCACACAGGCGGGATCTTATTTTTCTTCCAGGTGCAGCCGGTGAAAGATGCGGTGGATGGCCGGGGCTAGAATGACTCCGACATTGGTGATAAAAATAACACCGCTGAAAAGTGCATAAGCCGAAGAGAACCACTTGCCGCTCACGGTAGTTATCTCTACAACGGGTCCCATACCACTGAGAATCATGGACGCGTTATGAAGTGCATCCAGCCAGGGAATACCGGCGGTATAATGATATCCCGTAATCCCAATTGCGAGACAGAACAGCATGATCAACACGGCAGTGAGTAAATTTTTTAATACCCGCTGGTAGAAAGTAGACCTGGAGGCAAGAGGTTGTTTGCGGTGTTCGTACATGGTATTAATTATTACTGCAGGAAGTTTTTATTTGTTTGTCAATGATTTTTTTGATCGCTTCATGAACATGGGCCCGTTCTTTACCAAGGAGATTCTTAACAAATACAATATAAGCATAACCACGGCAAAAATCGATCATCGGCCAGGTACCGAATAACCCGGGGCAGGCTAATGAAGTTGCTGTATTGATTACTATTTCTGGCGGCCTTGAATGTGGACTCACGATCGTGTCTGTCCTTTTTTCTATAACCCAACTGCCCAGTGCATAGGTATAACCTTCCGCAGCTTTTGGTGCATAACGGATCTGTCCAAAACTATCCTGTACCTGTCTCATTTGTGTGATCGCATTTTCGCTCAGCACCTGTTTCCCCTTGTATTTTCCATTGTTCAATAACATCACGAGGAATTTCATATAATCATCAGCAGTGGATTGCGCGCCGCCCGAGGGATTGACCGGGCTCTTATCGCTTGCTGAAAGAAAAGTAGTATGGGTCATTTCCAGCGGACCAAGAAGTTTTGCCTGGGCTAAGGTTTCAAAATCCTGTTGACTGATGATTTCCAGAATACGACCTGCAATATTCAACCCCACATTGCCATACCAGAAATCTGTACCCGGGGCAGCCCGGTTATCCCTGCCGGCAAAATCATTGACCTCTTCTTTAAGGGAAGCGAATTTTCTTCGCTGAAGTATCCTTCGCATAAACTTATCATCATCCGTGATCCCCGTCATATGACTAAGGCATTCGCGGATCGTGATCGCTTTTTTCGACGCTTTATTAAAGGCCGGGATATATTTTGCCACTTTGTCTTCCAGTGATAACCTTCCTTCATCAGAAAATTGCAGGACAAGTGCGGCTGTCAGCCATTTACTGCAGCTGGCAATAGGGGCCCGGGTACTGCTGTTAAATCCACCCATTTCTTTTTTATAAATAAGCGAATCATTTTTCCAGACCAGAACTACCACATTATTCCCCAATAATTGCTTTTTGGCGCTTAGTTCCCGGTCCAGCTCGCCCCAGTTGTATTGCGCCTGCAACGGCTGAAAGAATAGCAGTAAAACAGCTATTGTTATGACTTTCATGCAGATAGAACTGAATTTGTATGACATTGTTACGGGATTGCGGGCTTGGATTAAGTTTTGTTATTAGAGATTACCGTTATTTGATTTTAATCATGGTTGGAGAACCGGATGCTAAAGAACTTTCCTGTTAAGGACAGCAACCCCAAACTACAAACCATAAACAATAAACTATTTAATATGAATTTAGGAAACTTCACCATAAAAGCCGCTGAAGCATTTCAACAGGCACAACAACTGGCCTTCAATGCCAAAAACCCAACTATCGAAACAGAACATATTTTAAAAGCGCTGCTTGACCAGGAAGATTCGCCGGTGGATTATTTATTAAAGAAGAACAATGTGACGGTGAACCTGGTGGATACAAAGCTGGAGGAACTGATCAGTAAACTCCCGGTAACATCGGGTGAACCGGCCCAATCCATCGGTCGTGACGCGAACAGCGTAGTGCTGAGAGCAGGCGCTGCCTTAAAACAATTCAATGATGAATTCGTCACGCCCGAGCATTTACTATTTGCTATAGTGCAGGGTAATGATGCTGCCGGGAAGCTATTGAAGAATACAGGGCTGACAGAGAAAGGACTGATCGCTGCTATCAAAGACCTGAGAAAGGGCGATACCGTTACCTCGCAAACGCAATCACAGGAATTCAACGCGCTGAATAAATACGCAAAGAATTTAAATGAACTCGCCAGGCAGGGCAAACTGGACCCGGTGATCGGCAGGGATGAAGAGATCAGGAGAACATTGCATATACTCTCCAGGAGAACCAAGAACAACCCGATACTTGTAGGAGAACCGGGCGTAGGTAAAACAGCCATTGCCGAAGGCATTGCCCACCGTATCGTGAACGGGGATGTACCGGAGAACCTTAAATCAAAAATTATTTATGCGCTCGACATGGGCTTATTGATTGCAGGAGCCAAATACAAAGGTGAATTTGAAGAACGCCTGAAAGGGGTGGTCAAAGAAGTGAGCGGGAGTGAAGGCGAGATCATTTTATTCATTGATGAAATACACACCCTGGTAGGAGCGGGTGGCGGGGATGGAGCGATGGATGCAGCCAATATCCTAAAACCTGCCCTTGCCAAAGGTGACCTGAGAGCTGTTGGCGCCACCACCCTGAACGAATACCAAAAATTCTTTGAAAAGGATAAAGCGCTGGAGCGTCGTTTCCAGAAAGTAATGATCGACGAGCCCAACGTGGAAGATGCGATCTCGATCCTTCGTGGTTTAAAAGACCGCTACGAAACTCACCACCATGTACGGATAAAGGACGAAGCCATTATCGCGGCCGTGGAATTATCCAGCCGCTATATTACAGATCGTTTCCTGCCTGACAAAGCTATCGACCTTATTGATGAGAGTGCGGCCAAACTGAGACTGGAAATGAATTCCATGCCCGAAGAACTGGATACCCTCGAAAGACAGATCCGTCAACTGGAAATTGAACGGGAGGCGATCAAAAGAGAGAATGATGATACCAAACTGCACGAATTGAATACAGAAATCGCCAATCTTTCCGTGGAAAGGGATACATATAAAGCAAAATGGAAACAGGAAAAAGAACTGGTAGAAAAAGTGCAGAATGCCAAAGCCGAGATTGAGAATTTAAAAAGCCAGGCTGAGCGTCTTGAAAGAGAAGGCGATTATGGAAAGGTGGCGGAGATCCGCTATGGGAAGATACAGGAACAGGAAAAACTGATCGAGGAGCTGACCCGGCAAATTGAAGAAAGTGGTGAGAAGCGTTTATTGAAAGAAGAAGTGGATGCCGAAGATATTGCCGAAAGCGTAGCTAAGGCCACGGGTATTCCCGTAACCAAGATGCTGCAAAGCGATAAGGAAAAATTATTACACCTCGAAGATCACCTGCATGAAAGGGTAGTGGGGCAGGATGAAGCCATTACGGCTGTAGCGGATGCGATCCGGAGAAGCCGGGCCGGTCTGCAAGACCCAAAAAAACCAATCGGTTCATTTATCTTCCTGGGTACTACCGGGGTTGGTAAAACAGAACTGGCGAAAGCCCTTGCTGAATACCTGTTTGATGACGAGAGTATGATGACAAGGATAGACATGAGTGAATACCAGGAAAAACATACGGTATCAAGACTCGTAGGTGCACCTCCGGGGTATGTGGGCTATGATGAAGGCGGGCAACTGACCGAATCGGTGAGACGCAAACCTTACAGCGTTGTATTGCTGGACGAGATCGAAAAAGCCAACCCTGATGTCTGGAATGTATTGTTACAGGTATTGGATGACGGAAGACTGACGGATAATAAAGGCCGGGTCGTGAATTTCAAGAATACGATCATCATCATGACCAGCAATATCGGCAGCCACCTGATCCAGGATGCTTTTGATAATGTAAACGAAAAGAATGTCGACGAAGTGACCGATAAGGCAAAACTGGAAGTGATGACCCTGTTGCGGCAAACCATCCGTCCTGAGTTCCTGAACCGGGTGGATGAGATCATTATGTTCCGCCCGCTGCTGAAAAAAGAAATCATCGGTATCGTGCGGATACAGTTGAACAGCCTGAAAAAGCTGGTCGCCGGGAGCGGCATCCAGTTACAGTTCAGCGATTATGCGCTGGAGTATCTGGCCGACCAGGGTTTTGACCCGCAGTTCGGCGCAAGACCTTTAAAGCGGTTGATCCAGAAAGAGATCGTGAACCAGTTGTCGAAAAGAATACTGGCAGGAGATATTGATAAGACGCACCCGGTATTGGTGGATGTGTTTGACAATACAGTAGTATTCAGGAATGAAACACCTGCCCCGGTAATAGAAGGGGTGGAGAAGAATGGAAATAAGGAATAAGGAATAAGGAATAAGTCCCGTCAGTGGTTGAAAACCCTGACGGTGACAGTAATAAAAACCCCGGCGAGAGCCGGGGTTTTTATGTAAAATAACGGTTAGAGTAAATCAGGCCCCGGGTAAGCTTTTAGCCTTACTTTGACTCCTGTGAAGGCGTCTCTGCGAGGGATTGCTGGTTATCATTTTCATACTTATTCCTGTGTTCCCTGAAGTCATCGAGCAACGCTGCTACTTTTTCGACTGCATCATCCACTTCTTCGTGTATACCGGGTAAAGCATCGTTCAAAAGTCCGATACCAAGGTTGATATTGTCGGCTTCGATCTGTGCGATCTTTTTCAGCACGGAAGTTTGACTGTTTTTAAGGTCATCGAGCTCCCGGATAATCTTATCCATGAGCGTTAATTGTTGGCGGGGTTCCATAATAATGTTTAGGCAATCTCCAACAAACACCGGGCCAGCGGGTGCCTGGTAAAAAAATAAGGTAACTATATACCAGTTGTGACAAAGCGGCAATTTGTGTAAATTGGAAGTATATATGCAGCTTAACGACATTTTTCAAGACAAAACTTTAAAACAAAAAACAAAGGTGGAGATGATAAGCGATTTGGTCATGGACAAAAAAATGAATCTTGATGAGCTTATCAATTTTGCAGGAAAAACCAGGGAGATTGAAAAAGCTACCTGTATAGAATCAATTGAGTTTGCCACAAAGAAACAAGCCACAATTGCTACTGAAAAATGCCTAAAGTTTATAACAA
The DNA here is from genome assembly GCA_039921505.1 of Chitinophagaceae bacterium. GTDB lineage: Bacteria > Bacteroidota > Bacteroidia > Chitinophagales > Chitinophagaceae > JJ008. Next base: position 143,623 of record JBDSBR010000029.1, on the reverse strand, counting down.
AGTCGCTAACCGACAATGCCCCAAGAGTAAAATGGGAGTCTGCGAAAGTAATAGGAAACATAGCCTCCCTTTTCTCCACTAATAAATTGAAACCAGTAATAAAGGAATTATTAGTAAATTCTGAAAATAAGGGAACGGTTGTTCGTTGGGCAACTGCCTATGCTTTAGGCGAAATTGTAAAGCTTAAAACAGATTTAAATAAAGAATTAATACCCGCTATAGAATCAATATGCGCAAGAGAGGGAGATACAGGAGTTAAAAAAAAATATCTTGAGGCTCTTAAAAAAGCGAAAAAATAATCATCCCTTATTCCAGTTGGTATATAGTTGCCAAAAATAATAAAGCTTTGTGTTCTCCGGCTTTCTTTGTGTCCTTTGTGTCCTTTGTGTTCCACAAATTGCAACACAAAGGACAAAGGGTTATTTCGCCATTACTACGGAAACCGAATCAGTTTTTTCCAGCTCCTTTTGCTTTTCCATATACTTCGCCACCGTCTTGATATGATTTTCTGTTTCTGCTTTTGTCATCGTCACGATACTTCCATGACCTTCAAAATGATAATGAACGGCGATGAATTTTTTTATGTGTTTTTGCGTTTCCTTCGGAAGGAATTGCTGTAAAGCCCAGAAGTTTTTGCTCCCGGATAACCTGATGGCCTTATCGACCCACCCCGGCCCGCTGTTATAGGCAGCGATCACCAATATCCAATCACCATATTTGTCGTACAGGTCGTTTAACAGGGCAGCCGCTGCATGGGTACTTTTATAAAAATCAAGACGCTCATCATATTTTCTTGTTACCGTTAAACCATACTGCCTGGCGGCCACCGGCATCAATGCCCAGGGACCGACCGCACCTGCCCAGGATATCGCATTGTGTTTCATGCCCGATTCAATAAACGCCAGGTATTTTAATTCCCCCGGCATCCCCAGTTCCATGAACACCGAATCGATAATATTGAAGTAGCGGATACTTTTGGCTTTTGCTTTATTTAAAAAATAGCCATTCTCTTTGTTATACTTTTTCACAAAGCCTGCTACATTCTTGTTGACCTGTATACGGGGTGCTTTGACCATATCCTCGCTGGTAGTAAATGGAAGACAGGTACACAGGCCGCTGGAATCAAAATGATGCATACCGGGCTTATGTATTACGGGGGAGGGAACTACCGGGCGTTTACCTGCTGGTATACTGCCTGATGTTACTGCCATGAAAATAAAGCTGCTGATGATAAAGCTCGCTTTGTAAAGTTTTCTTTTCAACATCGTTTTAATTTTAAAATAAAACAATGCCGACCCTGAGGGTTTGGATTTCAGTTAAGGAATTTCAGTATAGGAGTATTGGAAGAAAGGATACAGCGGTGTTCCGGGGTACGGACGGGTACAGGCTTTTCAATTAGACGGAACGCTGTAATTGTTCATGTAAAACAACGACGTAAAAATAGGCAGCCAATATTCCCGCTCATAGCCTTTTCTGCAATAGTTTTCAACTGACAGGGTTAACAGCATGAGTATCACTAAAGAACTTTTAAAAGCTGATAAAACGTCATTGTAGAACTACGATGCATCGTAGTTCTACTGTTGCCGTTTAAGAGAGTGTTTTACGCGGAGAAACAGAGAAACAGAGAAACGCAGAGTGTTGGTATTAGAATAATTTCTCTGTGTAACTCAGATCCTCTGTAACGCTGTGTTGAAATTTTCTGAGGCAGCCTCTATTGGTGGTGGGGTTAGTTATCTCAACTGGTTTATTACCATATCCTGCAGGAAACGTGTCTGCCTGTTGACTTCATAGGTCACCGTCTTACCTGATTTTTTGCAACTGATCTCGAAACGGATGGTCTCGTCACCTATCTCGTCGGTATTCAGCAGGAATTTTTTTGTGAATACCTCTCCTTTAATATTCTCTTTGTACAAAGGATACCCATACACATCGGTAATATTAATGACGAATTCGTTCTGGAAGGCATCACCGGCAAAGCTTAACTGGAAAAGCGGCTTGTTTTGAATATTGCCGACATACTTCAGCTCTACGGGTACAATACTATCCCGGTCATTTGCCTGCAGGGAAATACTGGACGTCGAGGAAAAAAAAGTAAAGAAAGCAATTGCAATAAGACGGTTGTTACGGAAGATCTTTTTCATAATGAAAGATTTAAACGTGAATAATGGGTTTCGAAAAAACTTGACAGGGCAAACAACCGGGGAAATGGCAAGAGGAGTTAGAAATGTCCTTGTTGGATCTGCAGGAAGCAACCTGCTTTGATACTGTAAAACTAAGGGCGGCAAAATGAGCTGCAAAACCAATTTAAAGTAAATACCAGTATCGCCAACCCAATTATGGCTTTTTCAATTTATTGAAATACAGGCATTTGGATGAAAAATACCCGTTATGTCCAGGAAACTATTCCCTTTTTTACAAGACATTTTTTGCGACGACGTAAAGGCAGTGCGTTAAAACTATTTCTGGCAGGTTTTCTTTTGCGCTAAGTCGCTGATCCTCAAATTGGGACTTTCGTGTTAGGAAATTACTGATAAGTGGATTTGGCCGGGTGGCAAAAAATATTACCTTCAGGCGGTTCGGCGCTGTGACGGAATGGCATAACTGTCTTTCCCTCAACCATATGGCGGGGATTTTGTTAATGAATAATAGTGGTTCAGAACCAGATCGGGGATGAACTCAAAAAAGGAGTATTAAAATGGCTTTTAAGAAAGATGATGTAATTATTATTGAACCCAAAGAGATCTTTGTGGGCAAAAAAGATGCCCTGGTAACACTGATTGAATTTGGCGAGTACGAAAGTGAGGAATGTGCTAAAGTAAACGAAGTTGTAAAGCAATTGCTGGAAGAATATGAAGGAAAGATCCGCTTCCAGTTCCGGCACTTCCCGCTAACCATGATCCACCAGCGCAGCCTAAAGGCCAGCGAATCGGCTGTGGCTGCCGGGCAGGAAGGTAAATTCTGGGAAATGCATAATGTATTGTATGCTAACCGCCGGAATTTGGGAACTACCAGCCTGAAGCTGCATTCCAAAGAAGCAGGAGTAAAGAATAAAAAATTCCTGGATGAATTGGTAAATGGTGTGTATGGCTGGCAGGTGCAGGATGATATCAAAGAAGGGCACAACCGCGGTGTAAAGGACTTACCCGCATTCTTTATCAATGATGTGCCGTTTACCCTGAAACCAACTTTTGCCAACCTGAGTGCAGCTCTTGATTCAGCATTGAAGAAAAGTAAAAGTAAGGCGGGGGCTAAAAAACCTGCTTCGAAAGCAAAACAGAGAGCTTAGTTCTTAATTGAGCATAAAATTGATCCCGCTTCCACCTGGAGCGGGATTTTTTTGCGGCAACAATAAAAAAAAGCCCCGTTCCGGGTGGAACAGGGCTTTTTTAATAAAGATCAGTTGTTATTACCAACGATTGTTATTTGAGTAAGCAGGCTTTGAAGATCTTTCAGGCCTGTCTTCTTTAGGTCTTGCAACGTTCACTTTGATAGAACGTCCGTCAACCGTAGCGCCATCCAGTTCAGCGATCGCTTTCTGGGCAGCTGCATCATCACTCATTTCCACGAAACCAAAGCCTTTGCTGCGGTTCGTGTATTTGTCCATAATAACTTTTGCAGAAGAAACTTCTCCGTACTCGGCAAAATAACTTTTTAAGTCTTCATCCACAACGGCGAAGCTTAAATTTGAAACATAAATGTTCATGTAAAAAAATAATTAACTTTTAAAAATACTTGAGAGTAGCACAAGGGTAAAGAAGACTAACTATTAGCAGGAATGCGTAGCAGAAAAAATCGTTCACTTACAAAATGCTCTTATCGCTCAAATTAACAGGGCAAAGATACATAATCTTCTCAAAAGAAACGAATTATTTTTTAAGTGCGTTTTATAAGTATTCCGGTTAAAATAAGCCTGAAACCAACAGGTAGCAATCGGCCACATTTTCTTTATTAATACTCCAGCCGGCTTAAAAGGTACTTTGCCCGATGTCTTCTTATTAATTCCCGATCGGTGGGTCCGCGTTAAACATATTATTGCCTTCTTCTTTTTTACGCACACCAAAACTGTATCGGAAATTAAGACCGAAACGACGGGTATCGGATTGCCGGAAACCACTGGCCGTAACTGAGCCCTGGCTCATCTGGAAATTATTTTTATTGGAGGCGAAGAGATCGCTAATGCTCGCCGTAACCACCAGTTTGTCTTTCAGGAACTTCCTGTTTACGCTGGCATTCAGGTTCCCGAAGGTCGTGAGTTCATAAAATTGCTGCTGGCCGTTTAAGCGCAGGAACCCATTCAACGAGAGAACAGAACGTTTGTCGAGCTTCAATGTCTGGTAAGTGAAAAATGTCCAGGTACCTTTTTTAAATGATAAAGGTTTATTCTCATATATTCCCTCGTAGAAATTATAATTGTATTGCGCGCCAAGGACAAAGAAGTACTTACCTCCCGGGGGCAAAGCGCCCAGTCCCCTGAAATACCATTCTTTATTCTTCCCAAGGTTATCATAGGTACGATATGCCTGTTTACTGCTGGTATCAGACTGGTAAACCACATTGGTGAAAATGTCTTTGGTTTTATTGATCCCTATTGCCAGTATTGGTCTTTCATCAACGCTGATATTGGCTTCGTAATTCTCGGTGAATTGGGGCCGGAGCGAAGGGTTACCGTTCTCAGTCATGAATTCATCCACGTACCGGCGAAAGGGATTGAGCTGATCATAAGAAGGACGCCGGATACTGCGACGGTAAACTAAATAGGCCCGCAGGTCATATCCCGCGATCTTCATCAGGTTCTTGCTGAGATAGACATAAGGAAACAGGTCGGTACGATGAATAGAAAAGGAAGTGTCGCCCGGAATGAATTGTCGCCCCCTCATGTTGGTATTTTCGAGACGGGTGCCGAATTTGGCAATAAAATCCTTTCCCAGTGTTTTAGAACCCTGGATATACAGGGAATTGATCTGCTGGTTGTACCGGAAAGTATTTGTGCGGCTTGGATCTTTGATGCGGTTACCGCCTGATTCACGGAAATAATCAGTAACACTGTTGAAAGAAAGCAGGGTAGCCTGCACGCCTGTTTCAAAAGTGAATTTTCTCTTCATTTTTAATTTCAGGTCAGACCGGCCTGTAAAATAGTTGCGGTGATAAATGGCACTCCCATCCCCACCTGTTCCCGGGAACACCGGGATAAAATAGGTGGTGTTGAAATCCTGGTTGGAGGTATTATCCGAATGGGTAAAAAAAATGTCATTTGCCCATTCCGATCCAAGCGAATCGATCTTCAACTTTGATTCTACCCCGCTGCCCAATGAAAGAGAATGTCCCTCATTCTTTACCTGGTTAAGGCTGCTGCTTAACAATTGTTCCGTACTTATTTTTTTAATGTAATTCTTGTTATCGGAATGGTTGTGGAAATTATTGTAATTGATTTCCCCGTCATAAGTGATATCCCATTTCTTTCCCAACTCCCAGGTCATCGACAAAGAAGAATAAAAACTATTAGCCGGGTATTTTGTCAATGCGTCCTGGCTAAGTACAGAATCAACAGCAAACAGGCGGTCCGTCATGATCCTCTCATAATTATTCCGTTTACCGAAATTGATATTTAACGAAGAAGTCTTCCTGCCAGTATTGTTGTTGAGGTTCAGCCCGATGAATTCATTACTGTATATGCCCTGTTGCCAGCCACCGTTAACACTCCCTGTAATGCCGATCTTAATGCCCTTTTTCAACACAACATTTACAATACCCCCGCTGCCGGATGCTTCATACCTTGCCGAAGGCGTTTTAATGATTTCGATCTTTGCAATGGAATTGGGGGGCAAATTCTTCAGCATCGTGGCGATATCCGCCGCACTCATTTTCATATCCCTGCCGTTGATCTGCACTGTTGCAGGTGTGAGACTGCTGATATATACATTCCCGTCCTGGTCAACGAACAGGCCCGGTGTTTTTTCAATCACTTCGTAACTACTGGTAGAAGATTCTATAAGGTTGGTGGGATCAACGATCAGTTTATCATCCTCCTGTTTCATCAATGGTTTTTTAGAAGTCACCACGGCCGTTTCCATGGTTTTGCCAACAGGTTCTACCAGCAAGGTAAAAAAGTGCTGACTGCCCGTTACCGTGATGCCTTTTTCAAGAGGCTGGTAATTGACCGAGCTTACAAGGACTGTATATTGATTATTCCGCACCAGTCCGAAGTGTGTGATACCACTGCTGTCGGCAGCCTTTTTAAATATTATCGAGCTGTCCAGCCTGTTGATAACAGTAACAGATGCAAAAGCTACCGGTTCTTTTTTTTGGTTGATGACCTTGATGGTAACGTCTATATCCTGTGCCCGTAGTAAAAGGGGGCATAACAGGACACAGTTTAATAAAAGCAGTAATGGTTTAAGAGACATATTATTTTTTTGATGGGTGCGGGATCATGTAGAAAATTTTCCCCGGAATACTATCCTGGCGGTGAAAGTATTTATTCTTTCCCGGATAACAGAATGGCTTGATAGTTGGCTATGCTAAAGAAACTTTAAATTATGAAAAAAATAGTAGCTGTCTTATCTGCGGGAGTGATGCTGGCCATAGGCTGGGGCTGTGCGCCCAAAGAGCGGTATCTTAACCTTGCTACAGGAGAGCCTGTTCAACTGGTACAAGATGAGAAAACCGGGGTGATGATCGATAAAGAAACAAAAAGACCCGTTTATATATATGTAGACACAAAGACCCATGACACCATTTATGGCAAGACCGGTGAAGTAATCAATGGTCATGTCGTAGTGAACGGGGACAAAGAATATGTATTTGACGGGGACGAAAAACTAAAAACCGGTAATGACGGCTCTGTTGAATACAAGGATGGCGATTACAAGGTAAAAATTGAAAAGGACGGCGATATGAAGGTGAAGAATGGCGACCGCAAGACAAAAACAGATGGTGAAACAGATGAAAAGAAGGTAAAAAAGGATTAAGTCTCTCCCTATAAACATAAGAAAAGACGCCCGTTTGGCGTCTTTTCTTATGCATGGGACTTTTTATGTTTTTTATCGCTGAAGTTCTTGGCTTCATCCACCGAATGTGTTTTGTGAATATCATTCTCTTTTTTCGCAAGGGCCGAGAGCTTAATGTAAAATTTTTTCAGTGTCTCCAGTTCCTCTGCCGTGATATCTTCCACATCTACCAGCCGGTTGCTCGCAACGGGAGAAGTGGCGATCAGCTCATTCAGTTTTAAGTGGATAGCGACCGTATCCTTGTTCTGCGATTGCTGGATCACGAATACCATCAGGAAAGTAATGATCGTTGTCCCGGTATTGATTACAAGCTGCCAGGTATCTGAAAAGTGAAATAGGGGACCAGTAACGGCCCAGGCGATAATAACGAACATCGCGAGGATAAAGGCAGCTGGTTTACCTGTTGCTTTTGTTACCCCTGCAGAAAATTTTTCAAAAAAAGGCGTTTTATTCTTTTTCATACAAACTTGTTTTTTCTTCTTGTTTGTATCAATATCAATACCGAAATTTAATCCATCTATGCCAGCTTTGGTGAAGTTTACCGCTACGATCCACCGTTTTGATAAACAGGGGGAGAAAACAGGATGGACCTATATTGAGATACCGGCCGACCTGGCCGCACAATTAAAACCAGGCAACAAGCAGGGATTTAAAGTAAAAGGAAGGCTGGATGCTCATCCCATCAGGAGAGTATCGCTTTTACCCATGGGTGGCGGAAAGTTTATCCTTGCCTTGAATGCTGCGCTCCGCAAAGCCATTGGAAAGAAAAAGGGCGCTATGCTGAAAGCCGAACTGTTGGCTGATAATAGTGAATTTGTTTTCAACGGTGATTTTATAGCATGTTTAAAAGACGAACCTCCTGCCTGGATTTTTTTTCAAAGCCTTACCGGTTCGCACCAGCGTTATTTCAGTAAGTGGATAGATGAAGCAAAAACCGAACCCACCAAAATAAAACGTATTACCATGGCGGTTAATGCGCTTGCCAAAAAATGGGGGTACAATGAAATGCTCAGGGCACAAAAGAAAAACCCCCTGTCTCCCTAAAAGAGATACCAGGTCAGCAAACATTACTTTAAAGAAAACTAAAAAGATATAAGAACGGGGGTAACAAAATTCCTCCTGGGTTTATCGAAGGACAGGACAGGGTCACTTAAATGGGTTCGAGTACTTTACATCTGCCGTTACATTCAGATCCGTCAGCGTTTTTAAGAAAGCCACCAGCGCCGCTTTATCAGGTGCTGAAAGGTTCGCTAGTCTTGGCTGACCACCCGGTGTCCGGAGTTGCTGGGAAAGATTCGGGTGATTTTTTACACCTGAACTGTAATGTTCCACTACTTCTTCCAGTGTTGCAAAACGACCATCATGCATATAAGGTGCAGTTAACTCCACGTTGCGAAGAGAAGTTACTTTAAATGTTGCGTCCAGGTTGGTATTACTTATGACGGCACCAAATCCCCTGTCGGAAGTGACCATATCAAGCCCGTTATTCTTTTCCTGTGGTGCTGTAAATGTTTCAGAACCGTGGCAGGGAGCACATCCGCCGACAGGAGAAAGAAAAATATCCTTACCCCTGTTTTCCTGGGCGGTAAAATTAGGAAACACAGCATTGGGTGCGGGGGGAGGGGCTATGGCGAAACTGGCCCTGCCGGCATCATATTTAGACTGGAAAGAAACGATCGAACGTACAAATTGTGAAAGAGCGAGTGAAATACGGTTGCTGGTCACATTTTCATCTCCAAATGCTCTTTTAAAAAGTACCGGGTAATAGGCAAGGTTCTTTAGTTTGGTTTCCAGTGCCGTTAATGTCATTCCCATTTCCACCAGGTCCTGGATCGGGGTGAGTGTCTGGTCTTCCAGGGTGGCAGCCCGCTGGTCCCAGAAAAAACGGCCATTGGGATAATATTTTGCATCGATCAGCGACATGGAATTTCTTCCTGTCAACCCGCCATTAAAACCTGAACTCTTTGCCACCGGGTCAGCAAAAGCGCTTGCCTGTTTATGACAGGAAGCACAAGCGATGGTATTATTAATGGAAAGATTTTTATCATAAAATAAAACGCGGCCGAGCGTAGCACCATTATCTGTAATGGCATTTGTGCCGGGAGTATTGACCTGTCCCTGTATCGGCGGGGCGACCAGGTATGCCGGCTGGGTTATATTACTATAATTAAATGGCACGGGGGGTAAATTGAGAACGGCAGCGACGGGATCAGTAGCCGGGCCTGTAGTGCTGTCATTATTCTTATTACAGGCAATAAAAACAAACAGGAAGGAAACTCCTGCCAGGAAGTACATCTTGGGTTTGGTGGCAAACATGGTCGGGCTTTTGGTTCCGGCTTATGACCGGTTGGTAATTTAAAGGTTTAAGATACTACGAATTTATTCATACTCATTATAACCTCGTGTTTCGGCTATGCTGAACGGGGTTTGACGCAGTCCTAACAAAAAATCCTTCTCTCCGATTATTTCTTTTATTTGCAGCATGATTTCTTCTATAAAGGATTTCCGGAACCCGTTTTTTATTGGTGTGGCAGGCGTAGGAATGAGTGCTATTGCCCAATACCTGGAAGGGATCGGGATGAATGTTTCAGGGAGTGACCGTTTCTTCGCGCCGGGTGTTGCTAACGGGGTACAGGAAAAATTAGAAGCCGAAGGTATCCGTTGTTTTGTCCAGGATGGAACAGGAATTACAGGGGCAGTTGACCTGATCGTGGCCTCTACTGCAATCGAAGACAATGTAGCCGAGATACAAAAGGCCAGGCAACTTGGAATTCCCATCATTCGTCGTTCTGAATTACTGGCGCTGATCGCGGAAAGTAAAAAAACAATTGCTGTAGGAGGCACCAGTGGTAAAAGTACCACCAGCGCCATGTTATTTGATATCCTGGAACATGCCGGGTTTGAACCCAGTATCATCAGCGGTGCCGGCTTGATAAGCATCATCAAGCAAGGAAAGATCGGGAATGCAAAAGTTGGTGCCGGGGAATGGCTGGTGATCGAAGCAGACGAAAGCGATGGTTCCATTGTACAATACAAACCCGAGATCGGGCTGTTGCTGAATATTGACAAGGATCACCAGGAGATCGATGAACTGATGCGGGTCTTTGGCATTTTTAAAACAAATAGCCGGAATTTTGTTGTCAATCAATCACATCCCCTGGCGAAAACGCTTTCACAGGATATACAACAGGATTTTTCAAGCAACCCGGATATCTATGCCGGTTATATGGCCACAGGTTTCAGGCAGCAGGGATTGACGATTCATTTCAAAATAGCCGGGGTCGATTTCAGGATGAACCTGGTTGGAAAGCACAATATGGAAAACGCCCTCGCTGCAGTTACCATTGCTAACAGGATTGGGGTTTCCCTGGAAACCTGTGCTGCTGCCCTCGAAAAATATGATGGCATTTATCGCCGTCACCAGGTGCTGGGAAATAAGAACGGTGTGTGGCTGATCGATGACTATGCCCATAACCCGGTGAAATGCGCGGCCGCTATCGAAGCCTGCCAGCCTGTGGCGCCCAAAGTGATAGCCTGGTTCCAGCCTCATGGTTACAAACCCACCAAGTTCCTGCGGGAAGACTTTGTAAAAGAGATTGCCAGGGTTCTTCGCCCGGAAGATGAGATCTGGATGAGCGAGATATTCTATGCGGGAGGCACAGCCGTAAAAGATATATCCGCGAACGACCTGGTGAATGACCTGAAGGCACTCGGAAAGAATGCTTTTTTCGTTGAGAACAGGAGCGATTTTTCCGCCGCTATACGTCCTCACCTTACAAATAATTGCGTGGTCTTACTGATGGCAGCAAGAGATCCATCCCTGGAACAATTTGCCAAACAGACCTGGCAGGATTTATAAAATAATAATTTTTAAAGGACAGCAACAGGTTCTGCCGCATTTTCTTTGGTAACGGGCAGGAACATATACCAGCATATCGCCATCAGTAAACCGGGGTGTGAAGTATCGGAGAGTTTTTTATCCCTTGTAAATTCAACATTTCCTTCGGGGGTTGTCATATTGCAGGTAACAAAAGGGTTCTCTTTTGATTCCTTATATAGGATAAGTTCAGCCAGCGGGTTATTATTGCTGCTGTAATAGAAACGTTCGTTTTCGACATCAATAAAATTTATTTTGCCTTCCTGACCCAGTTCTCCTATTTTAACACCATATTCATTACGGAGAACTGTTTTATGATGACGGAATCCTTCTTTCCGGATCAGGAATACTCTTTTTTGTTTTTCACACTCAACACGGGCGGCATTTGAGAAGGGATTAAGAATGACACTGAGGATCTTTTTATCATCTTTGTATAAATGATAGACTTCGTTACTGGAGTTCGAGGCGACTGATTCCCATCTCATAGTAAAAGGTTTTAGCGTGGTTTAGTATGTCAAATTACAAAGCTTTCCGGGGGTAACAAGACGGTAACTTAAAATTAATAGTAACTTCATATTGAGAGCTTCCGGGTGCATAAGCTGTGGAAAATAGCCCATTAATCCACAATTTTGCGGCAGGACCATTTCTCAAATCATTAAAAATCAGCTATGACTACAGAAAGGGATAGAAAGTTCCTTGAAAAAGCGATAGAACTGTCAAGGAAAGGAATGCTGGGAGGACAGGGGGGGCCTTTTGGCTGTATCGTTGTGCGGGGGGATGAAGTTGTGGGGGAAGGATGTAACCAGGTTACTTCTTCTAATGATCCTACAGCTCATGCTGAAGTGGTAGCCATCCGGAATGCCTGTGACAAACTCGGAACTTACCAGCTAACAGATTGCGAAATATTTACGAGTTGCGAACCCTGCCCCATGTGCCTGGGAGCCATTTACTGGGCAAGACCGCTCCGTGTTGTATATGCCAATACAAGAGAAGAAGCCGCTGCCATCGAATTTGATGATGATTTTATCTATAACGAAATCAATGCAAAAATGGCCGACCGCAAGATCCCTTTCGTGCACGTTCCTCATCCCCTGGCCAAAGAAGTATTTGCCCAGTGGAAACAATGGGAAGGAAAAAAAAGATACTGATTCTTTATTTGGGATTCTTCTTAAAAAAATCATCCAGCGATAAAGGCCCGCCGCCTTCAATAAAAAAGAAGATCAGCATCAGCAAAACGATCAGTGAAAAAGCAAACTCGGAACCTGCTGCAAATAATCCCCTTGGTACATTCACAAAAATGATGGCGCCAAGGAGGATCGGTATCATGATCAGTGCGGCCCACCGTGTAAGAAGACCAATGATGATCAGGACCCCGCATAGTAAATGAAGCCAGGTGATCGCCAATGGCAACCAGCTGTTGTCAAGTCCTGCATTGGTTTCCGCGAGCAGGGATTCAAGACTCACTGTATTACTGATAAAGGAAATGCCTTTTACAAAAAGACAGATACCCAGGGCAACCCTGGGTAATACCAGCCACCGGGGATGATGGGTGGTGCTCCATTTTTCGATCTGTTGTAGCGTACCCATAACAAATGATTTAAAGAGCAAATAAGATGTTGCCTGTAAAAGGCACGAAAATCATGCCGTGGTTAGAAGTTTATGCCTGTGAATTTACGCTGACAGCACCTGGTTCGCGGAGGATCAAATCATTAACTCCTGCGTTCTCCGTCGGCATGATTGCTTAACCCTTCAGCATCCTGTGAATTACGATATAACTAATTACGATCAGCAGGATAAGGATGAGCAGGGAGATATACAACCAGGGCTGGTCCTTGTATTTCATTTTCTCCCGCAATTTTTTCTTTTTTGCAGTTTTCTTTTTCAGGTCACGGTTCAGCATCTCCACCATGTATTGCAGTTGTTCCTTGTCTTTGAATTCCTGCAGTCCATCTACCGCATCGTCTTCAAAATCATCCTGGAGAATATGCTTTTCCACTTCGTGTTTTTTATCTTCAGAAAGTTTGCCCTGCAGGTATAGCAGGAGGGTTTCCTGGTCGATCTCGGTGGACAAATGGGATAATATGTCTTTATAATTGGCGGGCATTATTTACGGTTCATTTCTTCGGCTGATTTTTTTTCGATTAATATCTTCAGGTTCCTTTTGCCATTCTGGATATAGCTTTTTACCTGTAGCATGCTGTAGCCCGTCTCATCGCCTACCTCCTGGTAGCTTTTCTTTTGCAGGTAAAACAAAGTTACACATTGCTGCTGCTCAGGATTGAGTTCTTTTAAGGCCGCCTCCATCAGGTCAAGCGTATGATCATTTTGCAGGAGAGTCAGCCGGTCGGATTCTTCTTCCGGTTTGGCTGCCAGCCGGTCGCTGATCTCGGCAGTAATCTTTCCCTGTTTCTCCCGGATCCGCATGAGACAATGATTCTTGGCGACCATGTACAGCCAGGATTTAAAATACTCGACCTTGTATTTCTGTAATTCCTGTATCACTTTCAGGAATATCTGCTGAACGCTGTCCTTGGCCTCTTCTTCATTTTTCAGGTATTTCATACTGACACCCAGTAATAAGAGTGTATAGCGTTGCAGTAACACTCCCAGCCATTCATTATCATGGTCGGCATAAAACCGTTGCAGCAGTTCCTGGTCAGTAATATGGTTGAATTGATCAGCCTTCACAAGCGGAAAATAGCTAATTGTTGCCAGTAAGATGCAGGTTTTTGCAATTTCACTAAAAATTTGATTGCCTGTAATTCTTTATTTTCGGAAAAACTTTATCAGATGGAATATGCTGTTGTAAATGTTGCTGCCGCGCCGGTCCGCCGGAAACCTGCTCACCGTAAAGAAATGGTGAACCAGTTATTATTCGGTGAAACGGTTAAAATTCTGAGAACAAAAAATGAGCTTTGGTGCAAGATCCGCAGCCTGCACGATGATTATGAAGGCTGGATGACATCGACCATGCTGGAAGAAATCGATGAGAAAACTGCCACTACCAGGAGCCGCTTTACTACTTCTGATATATTAAGTGTAGTAGAGGCCGGTGATAAAAAAATAAATATCCCTGTAGGGTCTTCATTGCCATCATTCCGGGATGGAAAAGGGAAACTGGGAGAACAGGAGTATGCTTTTTCAGGTGCTTATATTTCCCGGGATCAGCAGCAGCCGGGTGAAGAACTGGTAAAAAAATTAACAGCAGCCTGGCTGCATGCACCTTATCTCTGGGGTGGTCGCTGTCCGTTGGGAGTTGATTGCAGCGGGTTCGTACAGGTGATCTTTAAACTGATGGGCATTGACCTTCCACGCGACGCCTGGCAGCAAGCGCAGGGAGGAAAGGCTGTTAAAAAATTCAGCGAGACACAGCCTGGTGACCTGGCTTTTTTTGATAACAAGGAAGATATCGTACACGTTGGTATTCTCCTGGGCAACGGGCAGATCATTCATTCCTCAGGCAAGGTCAGAACCGACAATATCGATAAGAAAGGGATTATCAATGCGACTACCGGGAAAAGACTACTCCGCTTAAGGGCCATCAGGAGGATGTGGTGATACTCAGAAAATCCCCTTCACCCATTTAATGAACATTGTATCCCAGCTGAGCATCTTAAAAGCAGTATAAAAAAGAATGACCGCGAAGATTTTTTTTAGCAAAGCCTGGTCGATCACCAAAGCGAGCTTGCTTCCAAAGTACCCGCCGACCAGGAAACCTGCCGCTATTAGTCCCACTACTTTCAGATCGATAGGGGCACCTGCTTTCTGGCATTCATGGTAATAATAAAGGGAGGCGATGATTACAACGGGAAGTGTAAGTACGGCCAGTGATGTACCCTGCGCCTGGTGCTGGGTATATTTCATAAAGAAAACTAATGCAGGTACCATAACGATGCCCCCGCCCACGCCTACCAGCCCGCTGAGAACACCGGCGGCCAGCCCGATCAGCAGGGCAATAATGATCAGTTGAGTTGTCATGATATGTTTTTGAGGTGTATCCACTAATTATTTTTAAAAGTCTCCTTGTAAAGAGCAATGGCTTCGTTGATGATACGATAGGCGATAAGCTGGTCCTGGAAATTATCGATCGCCACTTTTTTATTCTCCAGGACTTTATACTGTTCGAAGAAATTTTTCAGTTCCAGCAGGAAATGATGGGGAAGTTCTTCCATCCGGGTGATATGGTTGACGGAAGGGTCTTTCGCTGCAACGGCAATGATCTTGTCATCCACCTGCCCGCTGTCGATCATCTGCATATTCCCGATAACGTTGGCTTCTACAAGGCAGAGTGACTGGATAGGTTGTGAGCAGAGCACAAGTATATCCAGCGGGTCGCCATCATGTCCCAGCGTTTGCGGGATAAAACCATAGTTGACGGGATAGTGAAAGGAGGAATAGATTACGCGGTCGAGACGGAGCAGGCCGGTGGTCTTATCTACTTCGTATTTAGAACGGGATCCCTGCGGTATCTCGATCAGGCCATTAACAGTAGCGGGTGCTTTTTCCCCGGTGCTGGCGCCATGCCATGGATGTTTTACAGTAAGCATACGATCGGGTTACCTTATTAATTTCATTCCGGCGAAAGTTGCCGCCAGTCCTACCAGCACGCTGGCTGCGATATACGAAAAGAATAAAACCATTTTTTGTTCTTTGATCAAATCAATTCCTTCCAGCGTGAATGCGGAGAAAGTCGTGAATCCCCCGCAAAGCCCGGTCATCAGGAACAGTTTCCAGCTTTCGTTGCTCTCAAATGACCGGAAGCTAAGTCCCCAAAAGATGCCGATCAGGAAACAACCAATAATGTTCACCGCAAAAGTACCCCAGGGAAAAGAACTGAGATAATTCAGGCTGATCCAACGCTGGCAACAATAGCGGGCCATGCTTCCAAGGCCGCCGCCCAATCCCACCAGTAAGATATTTTTGATCATTTCAGCGAATCATTAAGAATGGGTTGTTGATGTTGAAGACTGTCCGCGTCATGTTCATACAGGTATTTCAGGTCCACCAGCCACTGGCCTTTTACCCGTAAAACTCTCAGGGTATCGGGATCATTCTTAAAAGTGTTGGAAAAAATGATGATCGTCGTGGAATCATTTACTTCTACCAGGGGACTGTAAATACGGATGGTGGATGTCCGGTATCCATCTTTTACTGCCTGGTCGGCCCGTTGGTAGCTCCGCTCGGCCACATCCATATAGTTGGTATTCACAGAATCGGTCAGCATATAGTTCCTGGCTTCATTAAACTTGCCATCAAGTGCCGCCCGTACAAAATTTCGCGCGGCGTCAATATTATTTTCCGAGTCATTGGTGGATTTATTGTCGTTGCTTTTACAGCTGCTAAATAAGAAGACAAGTGATATACCTGTTAGCAGGAATGAAACTTTCATAGCGCAAAATACAAAAATTTAAGGTAAGGGTTAAGTCCTTAAATTAAATAGCACCCCGGACGGGAGTGCTATTTATTAACTACTATGATGAAGATGATCAATGTGAAGTGCTGTCCGTGTCTATATTCAGGGTATCATTATTCATGAGGTCCTTGAAAATTTTATCCACGCCGGAACTGTCGGCCCCTGTATTATCTTCATTCTTCTTTTTGCCGGCTTCGTCCATACCCATTTTCATCAGGGTTCCCATGCTGAAATCAACTTTCCATTCCCCGTTTTCTTTTTTCAGGGGAAACTGGTTGGTCTCGTTTCCTTTAGCATGGTTGGTGACAGCAACGGTAGCATTATCGCCATCGATTTTTACTTCCCCGATCTCCATATTCTTAAATTCCGCTGCCGGATCGTCTTTGGAAGACGTATCTTTTACTCCCATCTTTTCTGCGGCCTCGATCGCTTTTTTCATCATGTCAAGTGTAGCCTTACTTTCTTTTGTGGCCAGTTTGGCAGCCCCATCCATGTCTTTTTTTGACATTCTTTCAAAAAATGCGGTCACAACAGCCTTGGGATCATTCGCTATTGTTTTGTCCTTTCCTTTGCACCCGGCGAGTAGGGCAAGGAACATAGTTGTCATCAGCAAGTAAGCAATTAGTTTTTTCATTTTTTCAATTTTGAAAGACAAATGTAAGATTACCGGCTAAAATTTCAGTGATCGAATTTTTGCCGCAAGATCAGCCTGCAATGCTCGTTTAGGAAAATATCATCCGTTGTTACCCCGTATGGAATAGTATCCAGGCGTACATATTTACTATAAGCCCCGTTCACGGACCTGTCCAGGGATTTAAAAACAAATTCGGAACAATACATTACATCATCAGAGAAGAAATTAAAATACATATCGAATTTCAGCCCTGTCTTATAAAAGCTATCGACGACAACTGCTAACCTTCTTTTTTGTTCCTGTTGCAGGTCATAGCGGTAGAGACCGAAGGAATTGTTTTCAGCGGGGTTACAAAAACTATCCAGAGGATCTCTCCGCAGTTTTTGCCCGGGATTATAACTTCCGCCCAGCGCATGGTAAACAAATACCGAGTCATGCTCGATAAATAAGAGGCCGCAGTGGGAGAAGGAGGTGTCTTTCCGGTTCATGCTCCTCGCAGCCTGGCTCACTTCATCGTTCCCGTTCCTGAAGATGATATCACCATCGTGAATAAGAACTTTGGCGCTGTCGATGGACCGAAAAGCAGCAGCCTGCGCAGATGCGGACAATACCGTATTGTTGTTTACGCCGGCTTGTTTGCATTCCCAGCATAAAAAAAGCAGGAATAAAAAGATACAACCTGTTCTCTTCATTCCTGCAAAATAATAAATCTTTACAGCTATGTCGCCGGCTTGTCTTTCTTTATGATCGACGGGGTTTGGCGGTTGGCATATTCTTCCGCTTCTTTTTCACTTTCCTTGTTATATGCTTTGATAATCGCTTTTACCAGGCGGTGACGCACCACATCCTCTTCGTCAAGTTCAATATGAGCGATGCCGTCAATATTTTTTAAGATACGGGTAGCCATTTGCAGCCCGCTGCGCTGGTTTCTCGGCAGGTCCACCTGAGTCAAATCACCGGTAATGATCGCTTTGGCATTGGCGCCGATCCTTGTCAGGAACATTTTCAACTGCAGTTCCGTTGCATTCTGTGCTTCATCAAGAATGATATAGGCATTATCAAGTGTTCGTCCTCTCATATAAGCTAGAGGAGCAATCTCGATAGTACGGGTGGTCATATAATAACCCAGTTTGTCCGCGGGAATCATATCATCCAGCGCATCATACAAAGGCCGCAGGTAGGGGTCGATCTTTTCTTTCAGGTCGCCCGGAAGAAATCCCAGGCTTTCGCCGGCTTCCACTGCAGGGCGGGTAAGGATGATCTTCTTAACCTGTTTATTTTTCAGGGCTCTCACTGCCAGGGCTACCGCGGTATAGGTCTTACCGGTACCGGCCGGCCCGATGGCAAAAACGATATCGTTTTTTTCGGATTCCTGTACCATTCTTTTCTGGTTGGCAGTTCTTGCCCGTACAGATTTCCCGTTGGGACCAAAGACCAGGACTTCGTTGGGGTTTTTTTCCTGGAAATGATCGATCACTTCCGCGTCGTCTCCTCCAAGTACCTGCTCAAAATAGTTCTGGCTCATATGGCCATTCCTTTCCAGGTAGGTTACGATGAGGGATATCTTTTCCCTCGCAGTGTCTATCTGTTCGGGAGCACCACTCAGTTTTAACTGTGTGCCGCGGGAGAGGATCTTTAACAGGGGAAATTTCTTTTTGAGAATGTCGAGCTTACCGTTATTTACACCAAAAAATTCAATAGGGTTTACGGTTTCAAGGTTGATGATTGTGTCTGTCAATTCACTTTAGTTTAATGGCTGCTTCTTTTTTCATTGGGTGGGAAGCTGGACCATGTTCACAAAACCGGCGAAAGGTGGTACCGGATTAGTTAGCGTCTCCTGACCATTTTCAGAAGCTTACCCTTCTTTTCCAAATATAACTTAGGACTCTTATTCTTTCCTAAAGTTACTTATTAACATGTGTGAATACAAATAACCGGCCTCAAACTTTAGTTAAGTTTTTTTTACATAGTCTTATTACCACGAAAAAAACCGATTATGGAATACACTATACCAACTGGCGTAATTATCATCTGGCTCCTGGTAGTTATTTTCATTACCGCAGCTACGTGGCGTGCATTTGAAAAAGCTGGCCAGCCTGGCTGGGCTGCCATCATCCCGATTTATAATATTCATATAATGGCAAAAATCGGTGGCAAGCCAGGCTACTGGGCATTGCTATGCCTTATACCCTTTGTCAATATCGTTTTTATCATCTGGATAATGAATATGGTTTCTAAAAGCTTTGGTAAAGACGAAGGCTTTACAGCCGGCCTGCTGCTGCTGGGTTTCATTTTTTGGCCTATCCTTGGATTTGGTAATGCCCGATACCTCGGCCCTTTTGGCGATCCTGCTGCTTTTGCCGCTTACCAGGGAAAAGACAGGTTTGACTTTGAACAGAAATAAATAAGCGTTGAATAGTTGTCCTGCACCTCCGGATTTCAAAATGCTGCAGGGAAACAAACAACCTTCTTCTTTTTATATCACTCTGTCCTTCGGTAATGCGGTTTTCCCTTTCTTTCTGTTAAAAAAAAGGAAAAGATAATTTTATACAGGAATAGCGGGCAGAGAATCGCAATTTTACATTCTAAATAGTTCCTACAGGTAGAGATGAAACTGAAGCTTGGTTCCTTATTCACATTTCTTTTGCTGGCCGTTTTTGCAAACGGCCAGTTGTATAAGATTTCGGGGATGATCATGGATGACCGGAAAGATCCCCTGCCACTGGCCACCGTCGAAATAAAGGAGTTGAAAAAAGGTTCGGTGAGCAAGGATGACGGTTCTTATGAATTCTTCCTGGAAAGGGGTAAATATGATATCGTGGTTAGCCTGGTTGGGTTTAAAACAAAAATCGTGACGATTTATATCAACGATGCCGATGTCACTGAAAATATAATCCTCGAACCTGCTGAATCTTCAGAACTCTCGGAAGTGATCATTAAAGTAAAAGCCAGGGACAGGGCTGAAGAAGTCATCAGGAACGTTGTAAAAAATAAGGAATCGATCCTGGACGCGATTGGGTCTCATTCCTACAAAGCGTATATCAGGGCTTTCCAGCTTGATTCAGGATTTGCTAAAAAGAAAAAAGAGAATGATTCTCTTGCAAATGAGGACTATTCTGGAATGTCATTGACAGAAGTTTCGCTCAAGCTCGATAAGAACAGCAACGGGCAGATGAAAGAAGAGCGCCTTGGGGTGATAAAAAGAGGCAGTACGGAAAGTCTTTTTTATCTCTCTGCCACCGAAGGCGATTTCTATCTTTATAATAACCTCATCAATACACCACCTGTTTCCAAGATACCTTTTGTATCACCACTTAGCTATAGCGGGCTGGTAGCGTATCGTTTTAAAACGCTAAAGATTGACCGTACGGTAAGACCAAGAGTATATACAATTGCTATCCGACCCAGGCAGCTCAGTAATGCCACGATTGAAGGGGAGATAACCATCCAGGACAGCACCTGGGACGTGCTGAGCGCAGAGTTCAGGTTGCCGGCTGCACATATGCCTGAATACGACTTCATGGAAGTAAAACAGGAATATGGAAAAGTGGGCGATAGTGCGCGGATGATCACCCGGCAACAGTTCAATTATTATATCAAGACAAAAAAAGGACGGATCTACGGCGAGACCACGGTAGCCTATACCAATTATGAATTAAAAAAGAATTTCCGGAAGGGTTATTTTGGTAATGAAGTAAGTACCACTTCCGCCGAAGCCTATGAAAAAGATTCTACTTTCTGGAGATCGGTCCGTACCGAGCCCCTATCCCGCCAGCAGGAATTATATGCCCGTTACCAGGACAGCATTTATCGCTACATGCGAAGTGAGGCCTACCTGGATTCGGTAGACAGGGCACTCAATAAGATCACCTGGAAGAAAGCATTGATATTCGGCCAGATCTTCAATGATCATAAAAAGGAAAGGACCTGGATACTTCCCCCTCTTACCTCGCTGATCCAGCCGATCGCTTTTGGCGGCGCAAGACTGAAAGTGGGAGGAGCCTACCGTAAAACATTTACCTCCCGCCGCAACCTTTCTGTCGAAGCAGATCTCAGTTACGGTTTTCGCAACCATGATGTTAACGGGACAATAAGCCTGCAACGGATGTACAACCCGTTCAGCCGGGGTAAATATAAAATAAGTGCGGGCCGGAATTTTGAATTCATTTACCCCGGTGATGCCTGGGTGAATGTGCTGAAACGAAGCAATATTTACCTGAACAATTCTTTACAGGTGGAGCACGAGATCGAATTATTTAACGGTATCCAGCTGATCACGAATTTCGAAATAGCCTTCCGTCGTTCGGTGAGCGGTTATAAAGTGGGTAATAATGCCGACAGTATCTTTGGTATCCCGAATGATCCGCCGGTGGCTTTCGAGCCTTATAATGCCAGTTACAGCGAAATAAAACTTTATTATACCCCGCGGTTGAAATATATCCGGGAGCCAAAGGAAAAAATCTTCCTCGGTTCCAAGTGGCCAACCTTTTATGTGATCTGGAAAAAAGGCATACCGGAACTGTTCAGGAGCAAGATCGATTTTAATTACCTTGAATTCGGCCTGATCCATAAGATCAACCTCAGCGTGGCCGGCAATACCAGTTATATTTTAAAGACAGGAGAATTTATTAACAGGCGTGACCTGCGGATTATTGATTATAAATTTATGAAGCAGGGCGACCCGCTCTTCTTCCAGAACCCCGAGAAATCCTTCCAGGCGCTTGATTCTACATTCCCGGTCTTCCAGCGTTATTACCAGGGAAATCTTGTGCATGAATTTAACGGGGCGCTGCTAAGCAAAGTTCCTTTCCTTAATAAATTAAAACTACAGGAAGTGGCAGGTATGGGATTTCTCCTTGCTCCTGAGAAGAACCTCAAATATTTCGAAGTCTTCACCGGTATTGAAAGGGTCTTCAAATGGCCTTTCAATCCATTGGCGAAAATAAAACTGGGAGTTTATGTAGTTGGTTCTGCTGCGAATAAATTCAATAACCCGGTACAGTTCAAGATCGGGCTGACGACCTGGGACAGGTTCAGGAATAACTGGCGGTAAACTTTATTTTTTGAAACCGATCCGTTCTCTTTCTTCCCATGATTTCTTTTGGGCTTTTTCCTTCAGCATATTTTCTATAGCAACATAGATTTGGTTGATCTGTTCGTTGTGGTTTTTTACTCTTTGGCGGATCAGTTTTATTTCTTCTGCAAGATCTTTGTAATCGAGTGCAAACTGGCGGAGTGCGATAAAGGCTCTTACAATAGCGATATTCATTCTTACCGCTTTTTTACTGTTTAATACGCTCGCCAGCATACCGACGCCATGTTCTGTAAATACGTAAGGAGTAACCCTGATGTTTCGTTTTATTTGGGATGCGGTCACAATTTGTGACCGCATGGCTAACCATTCTTTATTGGTAAGCCGGAACATAAAGTCACGGGAAATTTACTCTTATTTCTTTTGACAGCCTGGTTCAACACTTTGGTTCCCACCTGGTAAAGTTCAGCCAGGTCGAAATCGAGCATTACTCTATTGCCGCGGATGTCATCCTGCTCTGTATGATTGATAGCTGCATAGAAAAAAAATTACACA
The DNA here is from genome assembly GCA_039921505.1 of Chitinophagaceae bacterium. Taxonomy (GTDB): domain Bacteria; phylum Bacteroidota; class Bacteroidia; order Chitinophagales; family Chitinophagaceae; genus JJ008. Next base: position 121,105 of record JBDSBR010000029.1, on the reverse strand, counting down.
GCAACTAAATGATTTGCCAACAGCTAAACAGGGGATTTTCAACCGGAATAAATGAGATTTTTCTGGAAATTTATGCGCTTATACTTACCATCTCGCTACGATCTTAAAATTTACCAATCTTGGTGTCAGTCGGTTGGGCAATAAATAAACCGTGTTGGAAAAATCCTTGATAAAGAGGTAAGAGATCGTATTGGCCCGGTCAATGATATTAAAAACTTCGAGACTGGCCCAGATATTATCAAAATTTCGGAAAGGAGAGTGGCTGCGCCGTTTGCTCCTGTCATCATCCATTAGTAATGCGCTGAAGCCGATATCACAGCGGATATAAGGTTCTATCACCGCGGCATTACGGTAACGGGTAGCATTCGGAATGTTATAAGGCATATTGCTCCCGTAAAGCAAATTGAGGAACACCTTGAAATTCTTGTTCGTGGCAAGATAATCTGAAAAATACATACCAAATGTAACACGGCGGTCCGTAGGACGGCGAAGAGAACCGACATCAAAACGTACACTGTCTGCTATTACCTGGTCGGTGCTTTGAGCGGTAATGAATTCACCCGCGGCATTTTTATAACGGTAATAATGATCACCGGTAAGGTTTTCGTTGGTTTTCATGATACCCAGGCTGATCCAGCTTTCGGCATCAGGTACGAGTTCACCGTGCAGCCGCATTTCGATACCTGCCGCATACGCGGTAGCCATATTCTCCCCGAAATAACGGATACGGACATTGTCGATATCATAAGGTACCACATCCGTCATTCTTTTATAATAAGCTTCCGTGGTCCACCGCATGGGACGGTCACTAAGGCCAATAAAATTATAATCAAAACCCAGCACACCCTGCCAGCTTTTTTGTGATTTAAGTTTTGTGTTTACCGTACCATCATACCTCCGTAATTCACGATAGAATGGCGGTTGGTCATAAGCGCCGGCCGCTGCACGGAAAATGATATCCCTTTTCCCGCCGGTTTTCCAGCTGGCGCCGATACGGGGAGAAACGATGAATTCCTGGTTGAGTGAATTATAATTGAACCGGACACCCGCAGTAAGCGTTGCTGCATGAATAGAATCACCGAGTAAAATATTATCCTGCAGGTAACCGGAAAATTTATTGATATCAAGGCTGGCAGTTGATTTAAGCACTTTGTTCAACCGGAGCAAATTAGGCTGGTAGGGAAGGGCATACCCGGCTGAGTCCTGGAATTCCCATTCATTCAGCTTGTCTGCGATTTTTGTTTTATCATAACCCAATCCCCATTGAATAGCATGTTTGCCCTTGTCATAGCTTCCTTTGTGTGAAATATTCCAGTTCTCAATATTCAGGGCATTACGTGCCCAGTTTTGAAATATCCCGGCACCCAATGGATTTACAATTAAACCATATGTTGTGTTTCGTTTGTCAAAATCCCTTTCACCAAAGAGGTAAGCCCCGATGATATCGATATTCTCTGTTTCATCATTTTCAAAACGGGAGACCATCCATTTCAGCTTTAATCTTTTACTGGCCTGGTTGGTGATGGAGAAACCCAGCATATTCGTTTGGTAACGGTCTTTCTCACGTCCTTCGAAAGCGATGTCCACTCCAATGGTGGCGGTAAAGACAGGAGAAAAAACAGAAGTCGTTAATTGGCTGGATTGTGGTATAAGGGTGAATTTTGTCTGCGAAATATTACTTAGCAATTCGGCCTGCCATTTGGGATTGAACTGGTAACTCAGCAAAGCCTGGAAATCGGCGGAAGAGGGTACATAATTTCCTTTGGTATCCTGCCGGCTCAATAAATTGCGGTTGCTGCGGTTACGGATCCCAAGCAGGTAGCCAAATTTTGAATTCTTATTCGTGCCCTCCACTTCCAATCCCTGTTCGAGAATGCTGACATAAGCAGATCCGCCAAAGCGTTTTGGTTTTTTATACTGTATATCCAGCACGCTGCTCATCTTATCGCCATACTTTGCCTGGAAACCGCCATTGTAAAAACTGATGCTGCGGGTCATCTCGGGATTGATAAAACTCAATCCTTCCTGCTGCCCGCTTCTTACGAGGTAAGGGCGGAAAACTTCAAAATCATTCACATAGATAAGGTTCTCATCATAACTGCCGCCCCGGACGGAATACTGGGAGGTCAGTTCATTATTGGAGCCCACAAATATCTTGATCAGGCTTTCCACGCCGGTAACAGCCGAAGGAAGATTCAGGATGGTCTTGGGATTCGGTTTGATCAGCCCGGCTTCTCTCCGGTCACGCTGGTCTGTTACAACAACTTCCTGCAGGGTCTTTTCTCCTTTCTCCATCCGCAGTGTAATGGTTTCTTCTTCATTTTCGCTGAGCAGGAAATTCTTTTGTTCTGAATTTCGTCCACTGTATGTAAATACAATTGCAAAGGCTTTTTCCGCTTCAACTTTTATCCTGAAATAGCCGGAATCATTTGTTGTTATGCCTTTGGATTGACCCAGGATGACTACTGATACATTGGGCAGCGGGTTTTCATTCTCGTCTACGATTTTACCCGAAACGTAAGCTGATTTTTTTTGGGAGAAAGAGAGTATAGAAAGCAATAAGCAGAATGCAGTCAGTAGTATTTGGCGGCGGTTGAATTTCATAAGAGAATCTGGTTCAAGTTACGTAGAGATTAGGAGATGAGAAAATTGGGAGATTGAGAAATTTCGAAATGGGAAATTGACTCACAGTTCACGACCCTCTAAATATTTTGATACCTGCCTGTAGAAAGTATATTCGATCAAAAGTCAATTTCCCAATTTCCCAATCCAAAATTCCCCAATCATTTTATCGCTTTCAACTCTGCAATGATCGATTTCGGATCAGCCGATTTAAAGACGGTGTTCCCGGCTACAAGTACATCTGCGCCTGCTGCTATGATCGAAGGAGCATTTTCCAATGTGACACCACCATCGATCTCGATCTGCACCTGCAAACCTTTTTCAGTGATCATGTTGTGGAGCTGTTTTATTTTTTCGAGAGTATGTTGAATGAATTTTTGCCCGCCAAAACCGGGGTTGACGCTCATCATACATACGATATCAATATCCGCAAGCACATCAGCCAGTTGGTTAACAGGAGTATGCGGGTTGATCGCCACTCCCGCTTTCATCCCCAGCGATTTGATCTGCTGGATATTCCGGTGAAGATGGGGACAGGCTTCAAGGTGAACGGAAAGATGATCTGCACCAGCATTCTTGAATTGCTCGGCAAAATTTCCAGGCTCTTCGATCATCAGGTGAACATCACAGGGTTTGCTCGTGGCCTTTCGGAAAAATTCCACCAGCATCGGACCGAAGCTGATATTGGGAACAAAACGACCGTCCATTATATCGAGGTGAAACCAGTCCGCTTCGCTTTCGTTCAGCATCTTGCAGTCAGCTTCAATGTTCAGGAAATTCGCAGAGAGAAGGGAAGGAGCAATAAGGGCCATGGGGGTCAATTTGCCCTGCAAGATAATTCTATTTCAGTTTACCGGCTGCTTCTTTTGCTTCGGTCAAACCATTATCCAATCCATAAGCCCGCTGGTAATTGAGCCTGGCCTCATCGGTTTGGCCTAGGGCTTCCTGGCATTTACCGGCCCAGTAATAAGCATCAGCAAATTTGGGAGAAATAGTCAGGCAAAGATTAAGCACCTCCAGCGCTTCCCCGTATTTTTTCATGTCATACAATACACCCGCTTTCTCAATATAGCCATCCAGGAAATTGTAATCGATTTTTATGGCCTTGTCAAAAAAAGCAATTGCCTTTACCCGGTCTTTTATAGTTGAATAATAGATGCCTTTATAATAATAGGGTTCGGCATGGACGCCTGAAGAATCTGCATGTATCAATGAATCACATAAGGAAAGAACGCGTTCATTCCCGGTCTCCGCCAGTTTTAAGGCAAGCATATAATTCAGTTCGACATCAAAAGGAGTAAGATTGTAAGCTTTTTGCAAAGCGGCAATCATTTCTTTTTTATCACCTTTCTTTTCCAGCAGGTCAGCTTTCATTTTCAGCACATCCACCTGCCCGGGATTTTCCTGCAACAATTCATCGCAGAGTTTTAACGCTTTATCAGTTTCGTCACCTGCCTGGTAGGCATGGGCGAGGGTAAGCTTTAATAAAAAACTTTGGGGAAGTTCTTTCAGTGCATGACCCAGGAAGAGGATGGCAGAGTCCGGTTTTTTATCCAGCAGGAGATTGCCAAGACCATAAGCATAGCGTTCGTCTTTTTTCAACGACCAGGCTTTTTGAAAATCTGAAAGGGCAGGCTCGGGGAGGTTGTTACTATTAAGTAATACAGCTCTCCTGAAGTACAATTCATCATTCCCGGGTTCCCGGCGAATACTATCCGTGATAGCTGCAAAGGGAGGCTGAGCCAGGATCGTCGAATAAGGGGAATCATCTTTTTTATGGGTACATCCTGCCAGGAGTAATCCTGCCAGGAAGAAGGATACTATTTTTGTATTGTGGATCATGCGTCAAAACTAAATCAATTTTAAAGAGACTATGACATTCGCCTGACAAAGAGAGGATACAAGGAAAATACCTTTGCGGACGCTGAATTAAACGTATAAAAATGAAGAAAATTACCGGGTTTATTTTTTTTCCTGTGCTCTTGCTGTTTTTTAGCTGTAATAATGGCGCTAAAGTGACATCCATGGGATCTTCCCCTTCTGATACTTTACATTACCCGGATGAAATACATTTCAAAAATATCCGCCAACTCACTTTTGGCGGTGATAACGCCGAAGCTTACTGGAGTTTTGACAGTAAGTGGCTGGTCTTCCAGCGGACCAATCCCAAAGAGGGATTGAACTGCGACCAGATCTTTATCGGTAAAGCGCCCCGCAAACCGGGAGATGCTTTTACCTACAGGATGATCAGCAATGGTAAAGGCCGGACCACCTGTCCTTTTTTTACCAGGGATGGCAAACATATTATTTATGCATCCACACATCTTAATAGCAATGATTGCCCGCCCGTTCCCGACAGGTCAAAGTATGGCAATAAATATATCTGGCCATTGTACGACAGCTATGATATTTTTATGGCCGACCTGGATGGAAAGATTGTAAAACAACTGACGCATTCAAAAGGATACGATGCCGAAGCGACCTTATCACCTGATGGCAAACAAATGTTGTATACCAGTGATAAGGATGGCGATATCGATCTTTATATCATGAACCTGGAAACCGGTGCTGAAAGAAGAGTAACGAATATGCTGGGGTATGACGGCGGCGCCTGGTTTAGCCCTGATGGTACAAAATTAATCTGGAGAGCCAGCCGTCCTAAAACGGAAGCGGAAATAAAAGAGTACAAGGACCTGCTTGCAGAGAATCTCGTAGCACCTACCAATATGGAAGTATGGGTGGCCAATGCGGACGGAAGCAATGCACACCAGGTCACTTCCTATGGCCAGGCCAATTGGGCGCCGGCGTATATGCCGGATAACAAACGCATTATTTTTGCCTCTAACCATGAATATAAAAGAGGATTCCCCTTTAATCTTTATACCATCAACGAAGACGGGACCAACCTGCAAAAGATCAGCCGGGATAAAGGATTTGATGCTTTTCCCATGTTCTCCCCGGATGGCAAAAAGATCGTTTTCTGCAGCAACCGGAATAATGGCGGTACCCGGGATACCAATGTTTTTATAGCGGATTGGGTAGAATAAGTACAACTGGAATGGTATTTGAACAGATCTGGAATCGTAAATCAAACGTATTTCAGTCATGAAAGCCCTTCCCGTAATCCTTCTAACCCTTATCCTTTTTGCAGGATGCAGCAAGTCAGACACTTCTTATGTTAACAACCCCAATGCACCCGATTATTTGCATAACCGGCCGGTAGGGGCTTCAGCTAATGAATTACTTGCTTCTTCAAAATACACTTCGCTGAAAATCGAAGTGCAGTACATGACAGGCTTCCAGCCGGATGCAGCAGCGCTGAATCATTTGCAGGCGACATTAAATGCATTGGTCAACAAACCTGGCGGAATCACTATTGTTACCAAAGAAATCCCTTCTTCTTCAAGTCTTACCCTGAGCCAGAATGATGTAATCACGATCGAAAGAAATAACCGGACCGCTTTCACCAGCGGCAATGAACTGGCGATCTATATTTTATATACCAATGGAAATTATACGGATAACAATGTATTGGGTATTGCTTATAAAAACACCTCCACTGTTTTATTTGGTAAAAAGATCAACGACAATTCCGGCGGGTTAGGACAGGCCAGTCGTACCAAACTCGTCGCTACGGTTGCCGAACACGAGGTAGGGCATCTACTGGGCCTGGTAGACATTGGAACGCCTATGCAAACAGCGCATAAAGATGCCGCACATGGCAATCATTGTAATAACAGTAGTTGCCTGATGTATTATGCTTCAGAAACAAGCGATATTCTTGGTTTTCTTATCACCGGTAATATTCCTTCGCTGGATGCGAATTGCCGGGCCGATCTGACAGCGAATGGCGGCAAGTAAATAAAGTTGCTTCGGCGTTGCCTCGCAATAACAAATTTGAAGTTGAACAGCCGCTGTTGTAGATTTGATATACAAAATCACTGCTATGTACAACGGCCTGCTTCATCTTCACAGTGTTCTCCGCTGGGTTATATTGATCTTATTATTAGTAGCCATTTACAAAAGTTTCGCGGACAGGAATAAAGCATTTACACCAGGTCACAGGAAAACAGGGCTTTTCCTGATGATCTGTGCCGATGTCATGTTGTTACTGGGGATGTACCAGTGGTTCACCGGGACCAAGGGATTAAAGTATATTCAAACCAATGGCATGAGTGTGGTGATGAAGAATGCTTCGCTTCGGTTTTTTGCCATAGAACATTTAGTTGGAATGCTGATCGCTATCATACTAATCCATGTTGGTTATACCTACGCAAAGAAAAATGTGCCGGATAGTGTCAAACACAAGAGGGCCGTCTTATTTTATGGCTTGGCATTACTCATTATTCTTATCATGATCCCCTGGCCTTTCAGGACGGTGGGTGCAGGACGGACCTGGTTTCCGGGAATGTAAATAGAACTGAGCCAAGAGCCAGGATCCAGCAGCTTTATTTCTCCTGCCGGCTGAATATCTTACTGACGATCTTCCATTCGCCGTTTATCTTCAGCATATTCATATAATCGTAGAGGATTACTTTATCGGTTTCGATCCTGATCTTTCCATTGGCCGCATTCCCTTCGATATTCAAGGAAACGATTGAGATCTTTCTATCAGATTTTGTCGTGTTTGCTTTCACCCGTGCGATATAGTCTGCGATAGGTGTGTCTTTAAATTCACCGGTCTGGCCATCAATATATTTCATAGTTGCCGAGGGATGGAAAGCTTTTTCAACGCGTTCGCCTTCGCCACTCATATAGTTTTCCAAACAGGTCCTGGCGCCTGCTTCATCGGTTTGTGCAAAAACAGGAAGACTGAGAAAAAAACCGGAAAGTACAAGCAATAGCTGTTTCATGGTTTTAGTTTTCATAAAAATAAGATACTGTGTTACCAGGAAAACTGGTTTTATATGAATGGCGTTAACGCTTTCCTAATTCGATAACCTCGCAGTCTTTTATTTCTTTACCGTCAATGACGAAGCGAATGATGGTCCTTACTTTATGCCAGCCCTGTTTACCGGCTGCGCCCGGGTTCATATGCAGGCAGCTGATCGCGGGATCATAGATCACTTTTAAGATATGCGAATGACCGCTGATGAATAATTGCGGCTGGTGAACCGCCAGTTCTTTTCTTGTCCCAGGATTGTATCGTGGAGGTGAACCGCCGATATGACGCATCAATACTTTTACCTGTTCACATTCAAATACGAGTTGTTCGGGATAGGTATGGTGGGTCTCATTTTCGTCAATATTACCATACACCCCGCGAAGGGGACGCCCGCTTTGCTCCGCCAGCCGGGACGCCAGTTCGGGTGAACCAAAATCACCCGCATGCCAGATCTCCCCGCAGTTCTCAAAATGTTTGAAAACCGCTTCATCCAGGAAGCCATGCGTATCCGATATCAGGCCGATTCTTGTCATTGACAGAATGAATTTAGTTGTAAATTTGGATATGCCTTTTCACCGGAACTTTACCTATTATATCGACAAAAGAAAATGGAAGTATTATTTCCTGGTTGTCGCTCTTGCATTAGGTAAAAAACAAGCATAACACTTCCTTATTGCGAGCCAAAGTCGAAACAACCTTATTTTTTATTTCTCATTCCTAATTTAAAGCTATGCCTCATTATATTAAACTCGGATCCATTCCGCATAAACGTCATACACAATTCCGCAAACCTGATGGAGAATTGTATTCAGAGCAATTATTTTCTACCGAAGGGTTCTCTAATGATTACTCATTGATGTACCATGTTCACCCGCCGACCCAGATCATCAAAACAGAGCCCCCCGTGAGTGTAGCCCCTGTGATCGCAGAGGAGAAAATGCTCCAGCACCGGAGTTTTGAAGGATTTAAGGTCAAACCAGTTAAAGATTACCTGCAGAGCCGCAAACCTATATTGGTTAACAATGATTGCCATATTGTACTGGCAGCGCCACAGGAAAGCATGAAAGATTATTTCTACAAGAATACAGATGCGGACGAAATGATCTTCGTACATGAAGGGAGTGGGGTTTTAAAAACCATCTATGGTGAACTACCTTTTGGTTACGGAGATTACCTGGTGATACCAAGAGGAACGATTTATCAAATCGAATTTGCCACGGAGAATAACCGCTTATTTATCGTGGAATCATTCAGTCCCATCCGTTATCCCAAAAAATACCTGAGCAAGTATGGCCAGTTGCTCGAGCACTCTCCTTATTGTGAAAGAGATATCCGCGGGCCGCAGCACCTGCAAACCTTTGATGAGAAAGGGGATTTCCTGATCAGGGCTAAGAAGAAGGGGATGCTTTATGGACTTCATTATGGCACCCATCCCTTTGATGTGATCGGCTGGGATGGTACCTGTTATCCCTTTGCTTTTTCTATCCATGATTTTGAACCCATTACCGGCCGGGTACACCAGCCGCCACCTGTACACCAGACTTTTGAGGCACACAATTTCGTCGTTTGTTCTTTTTGCCCCCGGTTATTCGATTATCACCCGGAGGCAATACCAGCCCCTTATAACCATAGCAATATTGACAGCGATGAACTTTTGTATTACGTGGACGGGGATTTTATGAGCCGCAAACATGTAACAAGAGGGATGATCACGCTTCACCCTGCGGGTATACCGCATGGACCGCACCCGGGAGCCGTCAAAAAAAGCATTGGTGCAAAGGAAACAAAGGAACTTGCCGTAATGGTGGACACTTTCCATCCGTTGATGCTGACAAAGGAAGCACTGGATATAGAGAATGGTGATTATGTGATGAGCTGGGCGGAGTAATTTGGAGAGAGGGTAGTGACGAGTGGCAAGTAGGGTAACATTCCCACTAGCTACTCGCCATTCCCCACTTGCTTTTTCTTAACGTCCTTCAGAAGCGTCTTCACATTTTTCTATTTCTTTTCCCACCTCCACCAAAAAAGCTTCGTCAGCTTTATATTTTTCCTTCATACCTCTTTCATAATCTTTTCGCTTTTGTTTTGCTGCATCTTTTTCCGCTCCTTCGGCAGCTTTATATTCTTTACCATTCAGGTCGCACCATTTTTGCGCGACGGAGGCAGCTGTTTCCTTTTTGCTGCTGCAGGAAATAATTGTGGCGCAGAGGATAACCGCTGCCAGGGCGCTGAGATTTTTTTTCATGTGTTGATTGGTTTTGATTAAAAATATACCGGAAAATAAGCTTTTACAAAAAATCCCCGGACGGGAATTCGTTTTCGGTAAAAGAGGTATTTTTTTAATTATAATTTTTTATATTCGGCTATTAAAACGAATGCTATGCTCAAAATCGGAAATCTTAAGTCAGGAGATATAATCAGTATTAACGATGAAGGCCTTGTGCGTGAAGGGATTGTGGTGAGTATCAGTCACGAAGAGAACCAAGCCCTGGTGAATAACGGGGTGCAGGAATTCTGGTACTCTCCCGATGAAATGAATGCGGTTCCACTGGATGAGAACCAGCTGATCAGGCTGGGATTTACCCGGGAAGAGAATGATGGATCGGTAAAATACAAGCGGGATTCTTTCCGGCTGGTGACCCCCAAAAAAGGGGACTTTTCAAATATCGAAATGTGGTGGCGGGAGGACAGGCGTCATTTCAGCTTTCCGCTGGGAGTCCATGAACTTCAGAACCTGCACCTGGATATGACCAAAGTCCACCTGGACAAGCCCTGAGGGCAGGTTTTAGCCCTGTTTTGGAACGGCCGGCCAGGTTTTTCCACATAACCTCCAAAAATAAGCGGGGTTATTTCTTTTTTAGGCCTGATACTCCTACCTTTGCGTTCCGAAAAAATTATGTCGAAACAACCCCTTATTAAACAAGATGGTACAATCATAGAGGCCTTATCAAATGCTATGTTCCGGGTAAAACTGGAGAACGGGCATGAAATACTGGCTACCATCTCAGGGAAAATGAGAATGCACTATATCCGTATTCTCCCGGGAGATAAAGTAGGGGTTGAATTATCGCCATATGATTTGACAAGAGGAAGAATCAATTTCAGGTATAAGTAAAGCTGTTAGCTGCCAGCTGTTAGCTGTTAGCAAAGGCGATTGAATATTTTACGAGAACAGCTAAAGGCTAAAAGCTAATAGCTAAAAGCTTTAAAAAATGAAAGTAAGAGCATCTATTAAGAAACGCAGTGTTGATTGCAAGATCGTTCGCCGGAAAGGCAAGCTGTACGTGATCAACAAAAAGAATCCCCGCTTCAAGCAGCGCCAAGGATAAAAATGGTTTATGGTCTATAGTTTTTGGTTTGTGGTTTTTCAAATGCGGGAAACCTTTCCAAAACTAAACGACCCTAACAATAAATAACAAACAACAAACAATAAACTCAGAATATGGCTCGTATTGCCGGTGTTGACTTACCAAAAAACAAAAGAGGAGAAATCGGTCTTACCTATATCTATGGTATCGGCCCCTCTACTGCCAGGTACATTCTTGACAAGAACAGTATTGACCGCAGCAAGAAAGTGAATGAGTGGAATGATGATGAGCTGAATGCTATCCGTAACGTTATTACGGAAGAGCTGAAGGTCGAAGGCCAGCTTCGTTCAGAAGTACAGATGAGCATCAAGCGTTTGCTGGATATCGCCTGTTACCGCGGTCTCCGTCATCGTAAAGGTCTCCCGGTTCGTGGCCAGCGTACAAAAACCAACAGCCGTACAAGAAAAGGAAAGAGGAAAACAGTTGCCGGTAAAAAGAAAGCGGCTAAAAAATAAGCTAATAGCTATTAGCTTATAGCTAACAGCTTTAGAATAAGAAGCAATCCGAATCAATTCCAGATCTGCTGCTTCCAGGGAGGATAGATTCAAACCCGGTTCGCCGGGTTAAACCAAATTTTTAAAGATTACCTCGGTACAACAATTATGGCAAAAGCACAAGCACAACAGCCGGTCAGCGCTAAAGCGGCCGCGAAGAAAAGAGTAGTAAAGGTGGATTCTTATGGCGATGCTCATATCTCCGCTACTTTCAACAATATCATTATCAGCCTTACCAACAAGAACGGACAGGTGATTGCCTGGAGCAGTGCGGGTAAAATGGGTTTCAAAGGATCCAAAAAGAATACCCCTTATGCCGCCCAGATGGCTGCCGCCGATGCTGCCAAAACAGCTTTCGACGCAGGTCTGAAAAGAGTGGATGTCTTTGTAAAAGGACCTGGTGCAGGAAGAGAAAGTTCAATCCGTTCTTTATCCCAGTCAGGAATCGAAGTGGTAATGATCAAGGATGTGACGCCTTTACCGCATAACGGTTGTCGTCCGCCGAAGAAAAGAAGAGTTTAATGATGTACGGTGTACGATGTATGACTTCCCTATCTAGGCCTGGCGTACATCGTACAACTGACATCCCACATATAGAAGAGCCAAGAGCTTTCATTTTAAAAAAGGGTGCCCGATTAATTTTTTAACGCTTTTACCGATCGAAGCACCGTTACAAAAAAGCGTAAATGAATAAAAACTATGGCAAGGTACACTGGTCCAAAGACCAAGATTTCCCGTCGTTTCGGTGAGCCCATTTTAGGTAATGGTAAATGGCTGGATAAGAACAGCAATCCTCCAGGGCAGCATGGCCCGTCCAAGAAACGCAAGACGTTAGGTGAATATGCTTTACAGCTTCGCGAAAAACAAAAGGCGAAGTATACGTATGGCATCCTCGAAAAACAATTCCGTAAAACATTTGAAGAAGCTGCCCGCCGTAAAGGGGTAACCGGTGAGAACCTGATCAAATTGTGCGAAGCGCGCCTGGACAATACGGTTTTCCGTATGGGTATAGCTCCTTCACGTCCTGCCGCCCGCCAGCTTGTAAGTCATAAGCATATTGAAGTGAACGGTGACGTTGCCAATGTGCCCTCTTACCAGTTGTCACCCGGTGATGTGATCACGATTAAGGAAGGCAGTAAAGGAAGAACTACCATTACCAGTGTTGTCCGTGGCAAGAACCCGAAATTCAGCTGGCTCGACTGGAATGAAACGGAAATGAAAGGTACGTTCATTACTTATCCTGAAAGGGAAAGCGTTCCTGAGAATATAAAGGAGCAGCTGATCGTAGAATTGTACTCTAAATAAGCTGTTAGCTAATAGCTATGAGCTATTAGCTGGTAATTAACAAGCACTCAAAATTTAAACATTAAATATGGCCATTTTAAATTTCCAGAAACCCGACAAGATCATTCTGCAGAAAGCAACAGATTTTGAAGCTCAGTTCGAGTTTCGTCCGTTGGAACCTGGTTACGGGGTAACCATTGGTAATGCACTTCGCCGTGTATTGCTGAATTCACTGGAAGGCTATGCTATCGTGGGTGTGAAGATCGAAGGTGTGGAGCATGAATTTGCTACGATGAAAGGCATCAGCGAGGATGTGGTGGAAATTTTCCTGAACCTGAAACAGGTTCGTTTCAAAAAATCAGTTGATCATGAAGTTGCAAATGAAAAGATCATCTTGTCCATTAAGAATAAGACCGAGTTCACAGCCGGCATGATCGGCGAAGCAACCCATTCTTTCCAGATCATGAATCCTGACCTGCTTATCTGCACGCTGGATTCTTCTGCCCGGATGGATGTGGAACTGACGATCGGCAAAGGCCGCGGTTATGTGCCTGCAGAGGACAACAAACCCAAAGATGCACCACTTGGTTATATTCCCATCGATTCTATTTTCACGCCGATTAAGAATGTGAAATACACGATCGAGAACACCCGTGTGGAACAAAGGACTGACTTTGAAAAATTGATCATGGAAGTTTCTACAGATGGTACCATCCATCCTGAAGAAGCCGTGAAGCAGGCGTCCCGGATCCTGATCCAGCACCTGATGATCATCACTGATGAGAATATCACGTTCGACAATAAAGAAGAGAAGAAAGAAGACCTGGTGGACGAACAGACTTTACAACTGCGTAAAGTATTGAAAACGCCATTAGAAGATCTCGATCTTTCTGTCAGGGCCTTTAACTGCCTGAAAGCAGCGAAGATCAATTCACTGAGCGAACTGGTACAGTACGAGCAGGAAGACCTGATGAAATTCCGCAATTTCGGCCAGAAATCACTGGCAGAGATCGAGCAGGTGCTGACCGAAAGAGGTCTGCATTTCGGATTGGATTTGGTGAAACTGGGTATTGATCTGAGCGAATTCTAAGGCCCCCCCCAGCCCCTCCGAAGGAGGGGAGTTAGGAGACCTTATTTGAAATAGTATTTTTAAACACTGCTGAAATTCATTTCAGCGACCATTGCAAATCCTGACACGGTGCAATGTCTAAAACAAAGTCAAAATGAGACACGGAGACAAAGTAAAAAATTTAGGCCGCAAGAAAGCACACAGGGATGCCCTGTTGAGCAACCTGGCCTGCCAGTTGATCCAGTACAAAAGGATCGTAACAACTACCGCTAAAGCGAAAGCCTTAAGGGTATATGTTGAACCCCTGATCACCAAAGGAAAAGAAAATACCACGCACCAGCGTCGTATCGTTTTCAGTTACCTGCAGGATAAGGAAGCTATCAAGGAATTGTTTGGTGCCGTTGCAGAGAAAGTAGCTGGTCGTCCCGGTGGTTACACAAGGGTGATCAAATTAGGTGCCCGTCCCGGCGATAATGCTGAGACAGCGATGATCGAACTGGTAGACTTCAACGATATCTACGGTAAAGGCAAGGGTGAAGCTAAAACAGCCAGCAAGAAGACCCGCCGTGCCGGTGGAGCGAAGAAAGCAACTGCTAAAACTGATGAGACAATAGCTACAGAAGAAAAAGCAGCAGAATAATATCAGGAACCATTTTCAGATACAGCCCTGGCCAACGCCGGGGCTTTTTTTATTTCGAAGAGAAGTCCGGGTACGCGGGTCAGAAGAAAATGAGAAATAAGAAATGAGAAAATGAGTGTAACCGGGTACCAGCACAGGAAGGTGGTTTAAGTAGGGGGTATTCATTATAAACATATGAATGTGTGTAAAACCCCTTCAAAACTCCTCCTTCCAAATTCCCTCTTCCTTCTTATTTTTGCACGATTTGTTTAACAAGAATACCACTGAAAAATGACTGAAAAAGCTATACCCGCCGTTCTTCTTTTAGCCGATGGAACCATTGCCCATGGCCAGGCCTTTGGCGCTATTGGCACCACTACCGGTGAGATTTGTTTCAACACCGGGATGACGGGTTACCAGGAAGTCTTTACCGATCCAAGTTATTTTGGCCAGGTACTGATCATGAACAGTGCGCATATCGGTAATTACGGCGTCAAGGATGAGGATGTGGAATCAGACGGCGTAAAAATCAACGGCCTTATCGGGCGCAACCTGGAAGACGGCTATTCCCGCAAACTGGCACAGGGTTCTTTGAATGATTACCTGAAAAAAAACGGCATCGTCTCCATTGAAGGAGTGGATACAAGGGCGTTGGTAGCCCATATCCGAACCAAGGGCGCCATGAACTGTATCATATCTTCCGATGCTACCGACCTCGCTACACTCAAAAAACAACTGGCTGAAGTTCCCAATATGGACGGGCTCGAACTGGCTTCTAAAGTCAGTACAAAGGAAAGTTACGAGGTGGGAGATAAGAATGCCGCCGTTCGTATAGCCGTAATGGATTATGGGGTGAAGAAAAATATACTGCATTGCATGGTGGAACGCGGGGCTTATGTAAAAGTCTTTCCTGCAAAAACCAGCCTGGAAGAAGTAAAACAATTCCAGCCACATGGTTATTTTATTTCCAATGGCCCCGGCGATCCTGCACCCATGGATTACGCGATAGCCACACTCAAACAAATCCTGGAAGAAGAAAAGCCGGTATTTGGTATCTGTCTCGGTCACCAGTTACTGGCCCTGGCCAATGATATTCCCACCTTCAAAATGCACCATGGTCACAGGGGACTGAATCACCCCGTCAAGAATATCATTTCAGGAAAAAGCGAGATCACCACGCAAAATCATGGTTTTGGAGTTGACCCGGAAGCGGTGAAAAAAGCCCCTCATATCGAAATCACCCATGTGAACCTCAATGACCAGTCTATAGAGGGTATCCGGGTTAAGGGGAAACCCGCTTTCTCGGTCCAGTACCACCCTGAAGCTACGCCGGGACCACATGATAGCCGGTACCTGTTCGATGAATTCATCAACCTGATACAGGAAAACAACAATTGATACATACTGTCCTTTCCCGGGGATAAAACCCGCCGTTACTTTGGGTCATAAATTAACGGTTATGAAAAAGACACTCTTTATAGCGCTGCTTTTCGGAATGATGAGCGCCTTTACTACGAACAAGGATTCAACGGAAGATCCCGGTACAGCCAGAGAATTACCCGGTTACCGCTTAAGAGAAAATGCCTTCACGCTGACCGATTACAACCTTTGGGTGATCACCAATGCAGATGCGTTTGACAAGACATTTATCCGCGAAAATGATACCGTAATGATGCCCCGCTTTGAAGATGAATTCATTTTGGCGGCAAAAGTAGAGACCTGGTCAAATACTTATAAAGTGATCGTGAGGAAAATAGTGCGGAAAGGAGATGAACTGAATTTTTATTTTGGGGTGCAAAGAGGAAAAACAAACGAGGGTAATGCGTTGGTCGCTACGTATCCAAAAGACCCTTCCATTAAGAAAGTGAATTTCTACCACGATAATATGCTGGTCAGAACGATCCCGATCGTCAGCGTTTACTAAGATTTATAGAAAAGGTCGGAAGTCCGGAGTCAGGAGTCCGGAGCCAGTCGTTGATAGACCGGCTTTTCGCTTTTATCCGGAGGCTTTCACTTTCTTATTGCGAGGCAAAACCGAAGCAACCTTATTTCTTATTTCATTTGAATTATATTCGGGGTATGAAGATCGCTATCATCAACGGGCCTAACCTGAACCTGCTGGGGAAAAGGGAAACCGATATCTATGGTAACATCCCGTTTGAAGAATTCCTGCAAGTACTGAAAAAAAAATATGCCAGCCAGGAGATTTCGTATTTCCAGAGCAATGTCGAAGGAGAGATTGTGAATGAATTACAGCGGGTAGGGTTTGATCATGATGGTATCATTTTAAATGCCGGCGCCTATACGCATACGTCCGTTGCTATCGGGGATGCGGTGGCGGCTATTAAGACCCCGGTAGTAGAAGTCCATATCTCCAATGTGCATGCGCGTGAAGATTTCCGGAAATTCTCTCACCTGAGCGGTAAAGCCACGGGAAGCATTTTCGGGCTGGGACTAAAGGGCTATGAACTGGCGCTGGAGTACCTGCTTTCCAAATAAGAACTGCGACCTATCTTTAGATAACCAAAACCCTTGCTATGAAAAAAATTTTCTTCTCTCTATCCCTTTTTCTTTCTGCCAGCATATTTGCCCAGGATGCGATGACACCGGTACAGATCGCCGAACGGAATAAACCCGGAACGGTTATGATTACGGCAACCTATAAAGGAACCGTCAGCGCGATCGAACCTGAATTCGATGAGCCCGCACTGGGAGAACTGGCGAAAAATGTAAAACAACAACTGGAAGCAGAAGGCAGGTTTACAAAAGACCTGTTTTGGAATATTTATATCAGGACCTTTTGTGCTGATATCAGTAAGTACATGATGCGGGGTACCAGGACTGTGACCAAAGATCTCAATACAACGATGGTAGGTTCCGGGTTTATCATCACCCCTGACGGGTATGTGATTACCAATGCGCACGTGGTGGATGAAAACGACGATGATACCAAGAAAAGCTTTGTACAGCAGGCTTTCCAGGAAATACTGGACAATGATGAAAAAGAACTGGAAGGGTCCATGGGAAGAAAACTGACAGAAGATGAATCCAAAGCGCTGACCGAAGCCAACAGCTGGTATTTTTCCCAGACGATGGAAGTGGGCAAGATCCGGAAAGAGTTCAATGTCATCTTTGGAATTTCCGGTGAAAAAATGAAAATCGTTCCCATGACCATCGCGGCAGAGCTGGTGATGAAGGGAAATCCCATTCCTGGTAAAGATGTAGCGATCCTTAAATTAAAAGAGAAACATGTTTACCCTACTATCCGTATCGGGGATGATAAAGCTATGCGCGTCGGTGACCAGGTGTATGTGCTCGGGTATCCCGCAGTAGCTACTTTCCATCCGCTCATTTCTGAAGAATCCATTTCGGAAGCTTCCCTGACAAGAGGGATTGTGAGTGCAAAAAAGAATATGAAAGATGGCTGGGAAGTGTTGCAAATCGATGCCGCCATCACGCATGGCAACAGCGGCGGGCCGGTTATGAATGATAAGGGCGAGGTAATCGGGCTGGCTACTTTTGGGAGTATCGACCAGCAAAAGGGACAGGAAGTACAGGGTATGAATTTTATTGTACCCGCCACGATTGTGGATGAATTCCTGGATAAAGGAAAGGTGAACCCGAAAATGAGTGATATTTCGCTTGCGTACGAGGATGCTATGAATTTGTTTGATAAATCCCGTTACCGGAAAGCGCTGGAAAAATTTGAAGCGGTAAAAAGGATGAATCCTTCCTTTCCTTTTATTGATAAATATATTGATGATACCAAGACCAACCTTGCAAAAGGACTGGATAAGGAACCGAAGGATATGACGATGTATTATTATATCGGCGGAGGAGCGGTGCTGCTAATCCTTATCCTGTTCCTGGCTTTACGCAGGAAGAAAAAGTCCTGATTGTCTGAATGAACCTAATAAAAAATGCCGGCTACTAACCGGCATTTTTTATTAGTCGTATGGAGTTACTCATTTTCCTGTTCTGTTCCAGGTTCTGCGACTTCATTATCATTTCTTCTTGTCTCAGCCGGCTTCTCCTTCGGTTTTTTCTTCATCCATTCAGGGTCCTGTTTCAGTTTTTGCACATCATCGAGTTTGGACACATATAAACTTCGTCCATGGGTACCGAGTACGATCTCGTTATCCCTTTGCTGGACAGCAATATCATGCACAGCTACTCCTTTGGGAAGCCCGCCGCTCCAGGCCATAAAACTGTTTCCCTGGTCGAAACTGACATAGAGCCCGCCATCGGTTCCTACATAAAGAATGCTGTCACTCTTCGGGTCTTCTCTTACTACATTGATCGGTTCAAAAGGGAGGTCCTTACCAATATTCTTCCAGCTCATACCATAATCATCGCTTACATAGAGATAAGGACCGAAATTGTCAAACCGATACCCGCTCAGTGAAACATATACACGTGATTCTTTATGCTGGGAAGCTGTAATACGGCTGACCCAAAGGGTATTAGTTTGTAGTTTATTGTTTATTGTTTGTGGTTTAGCGCCTTTCTTTACAGGAGTTGTGCCTGCAGCCTGATTGAGCTGTTCCCAGCTATAGCCTCCATCTTTTGACATATTGATATTCCCGTCATCAGAACCGGTGTAGATTAATCCAAAACGAAGCGGGGATTCAGCGATAGTGGTCAGAGTACCATAAGGAACGTTACCAGTAACTTTTCCGCTTGTAAGGTCATTGCTCATCGCGATAAGGGTATCACCTTTGTTGAGAGAGCGGTACAGGCGATTGGTACCATAATACAGCACATCCTGGTTGTGTTTGCTCAGCAGGATGGGTGTCTGCCAGTTAAAGCGGAGTGGTTTTTCTCCGAGTTCATGCTGCGGGTGAAGGAATTTTTGCGAACCTCTTCTTTCTTTATTATAACGTCCATAGAATCCAAACTGAGAACCGGAGTACACGGTAGCATTGTCTCTTGTATCCACCTGGGCCTGCATGCCATCGCCGCCATTGATAGCACGGAAAGCATATTGACCGTTATCGATCCAGCCAATATCTTCTTTATTGTTTGAGGGCCCCCACCAGGATCCATTATCCTGCAAGCCCCCGTAAACATTATAAGGTTTGGCATCATCCACCGCGATCGCATAGTATTGGCCTACAGCAGGTGTATTTGCCTTGAACCAGTTGGCGCCATCATCATAGCTGATATTGCAACCACCATCATTACCGTTGATAATATGCGAATCTTTTTTGGGATCCACCCACAACGCGTGATGGTCAGCATGCACATTGCCTTTATCGATTGTTTTAAAAGTCTTGCCACCATCAGTTGATACCTGCGCGATAAACCCGATGGAGAATACTTTGTCAGGGTTATATGCGGAAGGATATATTTTGGCAAAATAATAGCCATAGGTGTTGAAGTTAGGGTTGGGTTTATCATGGGTACGTTTCCAGGTACGGCCACCGTCTTCACTCCGGTAGATCTCGCAGCCAACGATGCCTGTATTCTGGAATCCATCATCACTGTCAAGAAAATCCCAGACCGCGGTGGGTTTTACTTTATCCGTGGCCACCATTTCTTTTACATTCTTTCCCGTGTATTTGCGGGGAAAACCATTCTTGCGTAAAAAACTATCCAGCAGGTTGGTCTTAATCTGGTCAAACTGTTCCTTGCTGAGATTTTTAAAATCGCTTTTTGTATAAAATGAATCTGTTTTTTTCGTCGTATCAGGTTTGGCTGTATTATTATCTACAACGGCCCACACAATATTCGGGTTCTTTGGAAAAACCGCGATACCGATACGGCCGGTCTTATCACCGGTCATGAACCCGGACCCGGGACCGGAAATCAATTTCCAGGTTTCACCGCCGTCATTGCTTTTGTAGATGCCGCTGGTCTTGCCGCTTTCTTCAAATTTCCAGGCACGGCGTACCCGGTACCACATACCGGCGTAAACTTCGTTGGGATTGGCGGGGTTGATATCAAGATCAACACAACCGGTATTATCATCCACGAACAGCGTTTGTTTCCAGGTCTTACCGCCATCCGTAGTTTTATAAACACCTCTCTCTTTATTGGCAGAAAATAAATGGCCCAGTACGGCGACCCAGGCAGTATTGGGATCAGTGGGATGTAATTGTATTTTACCGATATGATGTGATTCCGGCAAGCCGAGGTATTCCCATGTTTTGCCGTTGTTATTGCTTTTATAAACACCTACACCTGCATAAGAAGAACGGCTGCTGTTCACTTCTCCTGTTCCTACCCAGATGGTTCTTGTTTTCCAGTTCACAGCAATATCGCCGATGAAAAGCAGGTCAAGGCTGTCCATGATCGGGGTAAAGCTCTGGCCGTTATTGGTCGTATGCCAGAGACCGCCACTGGCATAGGCTACGTAAAATTCCGTGGGGTCTTCAGGATTGGCATCGATATCAACTACCCGCCCGCTCATGATATTGGGCCCGATGTTACGGAAAGCCACTTCCTTAAGCAGGGAACGGGCTTCCAGTTTACGGCGCTGGTCAAGACCCTGGATCCTTTCCCCGCCGGGGGTGGGGTTGACCTGGGAGAAGACAAAGGTGCCAACCAGGAGATAGGAAAATGTGCAAATGGCGTTCAAAAACAGGGTTTTCCGCCGGAATGCTTTTTTTAACAGGAGGAACATAAAAGCAGTTGATTTTCGTTAGTAAATTGCAGTGGTTAACAACTAAAGCCTGATAGCTAAAAGCTAACAGCTTCTCTCTCAAACTTACTAAACTATGCGATTGATTGTTGCCTTGTTATTACTTATTTCAATAAATGGCTTTGGCCAGTGGAAGACTTTTATCCTTAGCCCAAAAGGTGATACCCTGAACCGTGTGGATATGGCAGGCAAGAAGCAGGGGCCCTGGTCTCTCCATGTACCCGACCTGCGGGGAGAAAGAGGATACGAGGAAGAAGGATATTTTGAGAATGACATGAAGGATGGTACCTGGAAAAAATATTCCCTTGAAGGGGTAAAGATCGCCGAAGAGAATTACCGCTGGGGAAAACAGGATGGTAAATCAAAATACTATACCTATAATGGCGGTTTGCAGCGCGAAGAAAGCTGGAGGGCAATCGATCCCAAGATTGCTTTTGATACCGTTGCCGTGTATGATATTAAGGACGCCTCGAAGATCGTGAATTGGGTAGTGGTCAAGAATGAAGGCGTTGCTATGAAACATGGTAAATGGACCTATTACTCGCCGAGGGAAGGAACGATTGAAGCGACGGAAACATATGTCATGAATAAATTGCAAACCGATGATGGCAGTATGATGGACGGAGATGATATAAGACCGTTGGATGTAAGCAGTAATAAAGCCAAATCGGATACCATTGGCAAAGCCAAAATAACTAAACCACAGGCCATTCTCGATTACGAGAAAAAGAATTCCGGTAAGAAAAAGATAAAATCAAGGGATGGACAGACGGGTTATTTGCCGGAACCGTAGCCCTCAATCCCTAAAGGGGAGTTAATCGAATTTTTTGTTCGGGATACAATTCTTATTTCCTTCTGAAATAATTACTGAAAAACAACATTTGGTATTGCACCGCATTCCTCCAATAAGCCCAATCATGCTTCCCGGGGCGCTCAATATATTCATGCGGGATCTTTAGCTGCACCATCTTTTCGTGCATGGCGTGGTTGCCCTTATAAAAAAAATCCTCTGTTCCGATATCAATGATAATAGCCAAGGTATCTTTGGGATAATGCTCCACGACATTGATCACGGAATAATTCTTCCAGTTATCCGCATAATTGACCGTATCGCCGATCCGTTTTGCGACGTCAAACTTATTGCGGGAATAATTCAGGTCAACCCCGCCACTCATGCTGCCACAGGCACCGAAGAAATCTGCATGACGGAATCCAAGAAACAATCCACCATGGCCGCCCATGCTTAACCCCGTAATGGCCCTGCCTTTCCGGTCTTTGATCGTGGCATAATGCGCATCGATATATTCGGGAACTTCCTTGCCGATATAGGTCTCGTACTTCATCGCAGGATCAACGGGACTGTCAATATACCAGCTGCTGTTACCACCATCGGGGCAAACGATCATCAGCTGGTACTGATCGGCATATTCTTTTAGCTGGGGTACCCTGATCAGCCAGTTGCTGTACCAGCCGCCATACCCGTGTAATAAATAGACAACCGGCAGCGGCGCGACCTTTTCCATTCCCGTTTCGGGCCTGATCACCACGCATTTGAATTCTTTTTGCATGGCATTGCTGTAAATACTGACCGTATCAACGGTAGCAGCCCCCGCAGGTGAGAGCAGGGTTGTAAAGAAAAGAATGGCTGATAACCTGAGCATCGTCTTCATAGCTTAAAGATATTAAATGCTTTGCAACGGTTGCAGGCGGAAAACGGGGAAGAAAATAAAAATAAATTGGGTAATCCGGGAAAATGTATTAATTTGATATCAAATTGATATCATAAATCAAAACATATGGAAAAGATCATAAAACCGGTATCGGGCTTTCTTGTCCTTTTACTGGCCCTGGTGGGCATCGGAACAGGTATTTATTTTATGGCAAAGTCAGCAGGCGCGGGAGAGCAGCCTCCTCCACAATTCTGGCTGGGTATCGGCCTGGTGGGGCTGTCCATTTTTTTTATCAAAGGGCTCACGGTCATTGCCCCCAACCAATCCTGTATCTGTACTTTTTTTGGTAAGTATGTAGGGTCCATAAAAGATAACGGGCTTGTTTTCGTAAACCCTCTTTATGGGAAACAACGGCTCTCTCTACGAAAAAATAATTTCGAAAGCGCCCGGTTAAAAGTGAACGATAAGCTCGGCAACCCTGTTGAAATCGCTGCTGTGATTGTCTGGCAGGTAGAGAATACGTATAAGGCGGCTTTTGAAGTTTCGAACTATGACCAGTATGTAAAGACCCAGAGCGAATCTGCCATCAGGCACCTGGCGACTATTTGCCCCTATGATGAAATGGAAGATACCGGCGCTACTGTAACACTACGCAGCGGTGGGGAAAAAGTCATAGCGATGCTGGAGCAAGAGCTCAGTGAGCGCCTTATCGAGGCGGGTATTGTCGTTAAAGAAGCAAGGATCACACACCTTTCCTATGCGCCGGAGATCGCCGGTGATATGCTGAGAAGACAACAGGCTACCGCCATCGTTGCAGCCCGTTTTAAAATTGTGGAAGGCGCGGTGGGCATGGTGGAACTGGCGCTGGAAATGCTGAGTAAAAAACAAATAGTAAACCTGGATGAAGAGAAAAAGGCCGCCATGGTGAGCAACCTGATGGTCGTTCTCTGCGGGGAAAAAGCCGCTACCCCGGTATTGAATACAGGTACCCTGTACCAATAATCTTCATTCCAGCCTATGAGTGACAAAAAAACATATGTTATAAGGATCGATAATGATATCTATAAAGCCCTTGAAAAATGGGCATCGGATGATTTTCGAAGTGTGAACGGCCAGATCGAATGGATCCTTTCGCAAAAATTAAAAGAACAGAAACGTATCCAGGACCCCTCATCCAAAACAACAAGAACAGAAGGGAAAAAGAAACCCTGATACTTGCAAAAAAAACCGCTTCTTGAAAGGAAGCGGTTTTTTTTGTGTCATTTGTTGAGGCAAACAGCGTTCATCTCTTTGCCTGCTTTTCTCTTTTATCTCTTAGCTTAAAACCCTTTTTTATCCTGTGCTTTTTGCATCGGGTTCCCCGCTTGTCCACCGCCTCCGCGTGCACCACCCTGTCTTCCCTTGAAGACCGAAAACCTGGTAGGCTCAGCTATCGTATTCCAGCTGTTATTAGATTCATTGATATCCGCTGTCTCCCGCAAAGGATCCAGTTTGATGGAAGCGACTTCCTTATCCTTGATAAAGGTCTTGACAACTTTATTTTCATTCAAACGCCATACCTGTGCAGGAATGCGTTCAACTTCCTTCGTTCCATCCTTGTAAGTCCATTCGATGATGATCGGCATCACCAGTCCGCCTTTGTTGCTGAATGTAAGTTCATACATATTCTTACCGGCATATTTTTGTTTTTCGGCATCGGTCAGTCCTTCAGACTGGTTGGCAGGTAAGGTCAGATCGTATTTGGTGGAATCATACGGCTCTATGCCACGATCATAGCGCCAGTAAAAATCACGCGTACTGGTATCCGTGTCGGTCTTGAAAACAATATTCTTGTCTTCACGGTTCCTGATCTTCGAGATATCATCAAACGTAGGAACCACGGGCTTGTCTATGCCGCGTTTTATCGTTGTTGCTTTGGATTCCGGGGGCATCGCAGTAAGGTCGGGCTTTGCAAACTTCACGCTGTCCAGGGAAATATCACAGGCTTCTGTACTATAGAACCAGCCTCTCCAAAACCAGTCCAGGTCTTCGCCGCTGGCATCTTCCAGCGTTCTGAAAAGATCGGCGGGCTCGGGATGTTTGAAGGCCCATCTTCTCGCATATTCCTTAAATGAATAATCGAAAAGCTCGCGGCCCATAATCGTCTCCCGAAGGATATTCAGACCCGTAGCCGGTTTTGAATAAGCATTGGGACCGAACTGCACAATGTTCTCACTGTTGGTCATGATCGGTTCCAATTGATCCTTTGGTAATTTCATATAATCAGAAATAGTGGAGGCAGGGCCACGGCGGCTGGGGAATTTATTATCCCAGAGTTCTTCGGTCAGGTATTCAACAAATGTATTGAGGCCTTCATCCATCCAGCTCCACTGGCGTTCATCACTATTGATGATCATCGGGAAGAAATTATGACCTACTTCATGGATCACAACACCCAGCATACCGTTCTTGGTGCCTTCACTGTAAGTGCCGTCTTTTTCTGTTCTTCCAAAATTGAAACAGATCATCGGGTATTCCATACCGCTGCTGGCTTCCACGCTTTGCGCAACCGGGTAAGGGTAGGGGATCGTAAAGTCGGAATAGGTCTTGATCGTGTGCGCTACAGCCTTGGTAGAAAATTTACGGTACAGGCCATACGCTTCTTTTGCATAATAGCTCATACACATGATCTTCTTGCCATTCACCATTTGCGGCATCGCGTCCATTACGAATTTCCGGGAAGAACCCCAGGCAAAGTCACGGACATTATCAGCTTTGAAGATCCAGGTTTTTTTCGCAGTGCTTTTTTGTTTTTCGGCGGCTTTGGCTTCCGCGAGTGTTACTATTTCCATTACATCTTTCGCATTTTTTGCCTGCTGCCAACGGGTGAATTGTGCCGGTGTCAACACCTGCTGGTAATTCTGGCATTCACCAGTTGCACCGATCACATGATCCGCAGGAACGGTCATCTGTACTTTGAAATTACCAAAGGTCAGGGCGAACTCACCACGTCCGGTGAACTGGTGATTCTGCCATCCCTGGAAATCGCTATACACACAAAGACGCGGATACCACTGGCTCATGGTAAACTCATGGTTGCCATCTTCCGGGAAATATTCATAACCACCGCGTCCGCCACGCGATTGGCGGTCTGATAATTTATAATTCCAATCCAGGTTAAAAACAAAACGCTGTCCCGCTTTGAGCGGGGCCGGCAGTTCTATCCGCATCATAGTTTTATTGATCGTATATTTTAAGGATTTACCGGTCGCGTCCGCCAGTTTCAGGATATTAAAACCCATTCCATTATCACCCTTTGCTTCATCAGCCCGGTCAATCTGCTGGGGACTTGTTTGCTTGCTCATGGGATTGCTGCCCTGGTAATTTGCATTGTTCACGCTGCTGTGCTGGTTCTCGTCCAGTTGCAGCCAGAGATAGACCAGCTCGTTGGGAGAATTATTAAAATACGTAACGGTCTCGCTGCCGCTTAGTTTTTGATTTTTTTCATCCAACTCGCATTTGATATCGTAATCGCAGCGTTGTTGCCAGTATTTGGGACCGGGCGCACCGCTTGCGGTACGGTATTCATTGGGAGTAGGAAAAGTTGCTCCCATCTGCTCGAATTTATTACCGTGGTTGCTGCTGGGGTTATTCGGAATGTTCTGTGCAAAGAGCAGTACAGAAGAAAATACCGTAATGAAAAGAAGAAGAAAACGTTTCATTTTTTCCTGGTTTAAGTGTGTTGATTATTTGCTGAAGAAGGCTTCAAATTTAAGGCAAAAGCTGTAGAATAGGGGAGGCTTTTTACGAATGGCTTAGCTAAGAGTTAGAAGGATGAAAAGGAGATAAAGAGTTATTGCTTTCCCTTCCAAGACAGTTTAGGTGCTAAAAAAGAGGCAAAGTGCGATAGTCACTCTTTGCCTCTTTCATCCCTTTTAATCTCTTAGCCTAAAATCCTTTCTTCTCAGTCGCCTTCTGCATCGGGTTGATGCCCGTACCCGGTGGCACATTCTGTTTTTGTTTGAAAACTTTGAATTTGCTTGGAGGTTTGATATCTCCGTAAGTATTGTTCGCCTCGTCAATGTCTGCTGTTTCTCTATACGGATCCAGTTTAATAGAAGCAACTTCTTTATCCTTCATAAAATTCTTGATCACTTTTTTCTCATTCTGTCTCCAGACCTGTGCCGGAATTCTTTCTATCTCTTTGGTTCCATCCTTATAGGTCCATTCGATGATGATCGGCATCGGGAGACCTCCTTTATTGCTGAACGTGATCTCGTACATATTCTTATTACCATATTTCTCCTTGCCTGCATCATCCAATACTTCAGTTTGTGCTCTTACTACGACAGGATATTTAGTTGAATCCCATTTTTCCGCTTCGCGGTCATATTTCCAGTAGAAATCACGGAGAGAAGTGTCCTTATCTGTTGCAAACACGATGTTCTTGTCTTCTTTGTTCCTCAGTTTGGAAATATCCAATTCTTCAAGTGGATTGACAGCCGGTTTTGGCAATGCCTGCATGATCGTTGTATCCATTGTCCGCTGAGGTACTGCATTTACATCAGCTACAGCATGTTTTACTGTATCGATAGCAATATCGCAGGCTTCCGTTCCATAGAACCATCCTCTCCAGAACCAGTCAAGGTCTTCACCTGTCGCATCTTCGATCGTCCGGAAGAAATCGGCAGGTGTGGGCGATTTGAATTCCCAGCGTCTTGCATATTCCCTGAATGCATTGTCAAATGCTTCACGACCTACGATGGTCTCTCTTAATATATTCAGACCGGTAGCTACTTTGGAATAAGCATTGGCGCCGAAATTCTGTATGTTCTCTGAATTGGTCATGATTGGTTCCAGCTGATCCTTGGGCAATTTCATGTAATTCGTGATCGTCCAGGCTGGTCCGCCATTCGAAGGAAATTTATTATCCCACAGTTCCTGTGTAAGGTATTGCAGGTAGGAGTTCAATCCTTCATCCATCCAGGTCCATTGTCTTTCATCGCTGTTCACGATCATCGGGAAGAAGGTATGTCCTACTTCGTGGATGATCACAAAGATGGCAGCGTTCTTATTCCCTTCCGAATAAGATCCATCCGGCAGTGCACGGCCGGGATTAAAACAGATCATCGGGTATTCCATTCCCTGGTTGCCTTCGACACTGATCGCAACAGGATAAGGGTAGGGGAAAGAGAATTTAGAATAGGTTTTGATCGTATGCGCCACTGCCTTTGTTGAATACTTGCTGTAAATAGGGTAAGCTTCTTTGGCATAATAGCTCATAGCCATTGCTTTTTTCCCTTCGATCATTGCTGGCATTGCATCCCATACAAAACGGCGGGAAGATGTCCAGGCGAAATCACGTACATTCTCCGCCTTGAAGATCCAGGTTTTTTTAGCGGAGCTTTTCGTCTTGGATGTTTTTAATGCTTCATCCAGGGTAACGATCTGTAAAGGTTCTGCAGCAGTTTGCGCCTTGTTCCAGCGGGCCATCTGTACAGGTGATAATGTTTGTGCATAATTCTGGCATTGACCGGTTCCGCCAACAATATGATCGGCCGGTACGGTCATCTGTACATTGAAATTTCCAAAGGTCAAAGCAAATTCGCCGGTACCAGTGAACTGGTGATTCTGCCAGCCTATTTCATCACTGTATTTACAAAGACGGGGATACCATTGTGTCATGGTATAATTATTATTATTGTCTTCCGCGAAATTCTCATACCCACCTCTTGCACCACCAAAGCGAAGGAAATCACCACGGTTGGCCAATTTATAATTCCAATCTACTTTAAAAACATATTTCTGGCCGGGTTTCAACGGTGCCGGCAGGTCGATCTTCAACATCGTTTTGTTGATCGTATATTTCAATGGTTTGCCGGCAGCATCGGTCAGTTTGGTGATATTGAATCCATATCCATTGTCTGTCCTTCTTTCTTCAAACCGATCGAGTTGTTTATCAGTGTACTGTTGTCCCAGGGTATTCTGGTTCTGGTAATTCGCATTATTCACGGTGTTATGCTGGTTCTCATCCAGCTGCATCCAGAAATAACTCAATACGTCAGGAGAATTGTTCAGGTAAGTGATGGTTTCGCTACCCGATAGTTTGTTATTGGGCTCATCGAGTTCGCATTTGATATCATAATCGACTTTTTGTTGCCAGTACTTTGTTCCCGGTGCACCGCTGGCGGTGCGTTGTTCATTCGGGGTAGGCAGGATAGTTCCTAATTGCTCAAACTTGTTGGCGTGGTTGGAAGCCGAATTGTTTTGTATCTGGGCTTGTATGCCTGCAGAAAGGGTAAGCAACAAGACAGTGCACAGTAAGAGATTTTTTTTCATTTGTTTATTTTTATGTAGGAAGACGTTCTAAAACCATTTTTAAAGCAAGAGCAAACACACCAGCTGATAAAAAGATCACCCAATCTCGACGGTTCACCTTGCATATTGTTACCACCAGGTAGGAAAGCAAAAGTACTAGTGTGACCACAACGATCTGTCCGACTTCTAAACCTACGTTAAAACCGAATAAGCTCCAACCGACACTTTGATCACTGCCTTCAACCATAAACCGGATATAATTTGCAAAACCGAGACCGTGGATCAAGCCAAAAAACAAGGCAAGCAGATAGTTGATACGAATGGTCTTGGGTGTGAATTTTTTCTGGAACAGGTTTGAAAGAGCCGTGATAATGATGGTGAGGGGTATCAGAATTTCAACTAAAGAGCTGTTTATCTTAATAATATTATATACACTCAGTGCCAGTGTAAGAGAATGCCCAATTGTAAAGGCGGTAACGAGCACTAATACCTGTTTCCAATCCTTTACGAGATAAATAGCCGCCAGGGCTGCAATAAACAGCAGGTGATCCAGCGCATTTTTGCTGATAATGTGGTGCCAGCCTAAACTAAAATAAAATCCAAAATCCTGCATCTTATCAATAGGTATTACCGTCCTTACCTCCCTTGTATCTTTTAACGATTACGGTGTAAACGGCATCAAAATAATCCAGACTTTTGTAAAACAAAAAATTATTGTGTCAATGGTATCATCTGTCTATAAGTGGTTGGTTTTGCCCTTGCTGGCCGCGGTTTTGCTCTCGACCAAACCTGCCCCGCTCCATCCTTTCCATGTAACAGTCACCGAGATCAATCATAATGCGGCGGATAAAACGCTGGAGATAAGCTGCAAACTCTTTACGGATGATTTTGAAAAAGTACTGGCAAAGAATTATAATGCCAAAGTGGACCTGATCAACCCTCCTGACAAGGCTAAAATGGATAGCCTGGTAAAAAAATATCTCTATTCGCATCTATCGGTAAAGGCCAATGGTAAACCGGTTGTTTTTACTTATATCGGTTATGAGAATGAAAGTGAAGCGGCCTATGGTTATATCGAAGTAGCAAATATACCTTCCCTGGGCAAACTGGAACTGACCAATACCCTCTTATACGATATGTATGATGATGAAGTAAGTATCATGCATGTTATCGTGGGAGGGAACCGGAAGAGCAATAAGATTGAGTACCCGAACAAGGAAACCTCTTTTAATTTTTAGATGATAACTGATAGATAATAGATGATAGTTCTTTAAAGCAGTGAGAAGCCTTTAATAAATTACCAGTTTTAAAGCATTATTATCTATCAGTTATCATCTATCATCTACTCCTCAATATCTTCTTTCAGTTCCTCGCTCAGCGTCACCAGTACTTTATCGATACGGTGACCATCCATATCGATCACTTCGATCCTGAAACCTTTCCATTCAAGTTTATCGCCTGGTTTGGGAATTTTTTCCAGTTCATGCAGGATAAAACCGGCCAGGGTATCAAAATCATGTTCGCCTTCATTCATCCATTCTGTCTTTTCAAAACGGGTCAGGAAATTATAAAAAGGGATCTGGCCATCCACCAGGTAAGTGCCGTCATCTCTTTTGATAATTTCGTAATCGTCTCCATCGGTTTGCGGGATATCGCCGACAATGGCTTGCAGTATGTCATTCAGGGTAAGCAGGCCCAGGATACTGCCATACTCATCCACGATAAAAGCCGAATGGATCTTTGATTCCTTGAATTTTTCCAATACCTGGTAGGGTGAATTGTTTTCAGGGATAAAAAGCGCAGGTTGCATGATATCTTTGAACAAAGCACTGTCCGGGCTTACATATAGATCCTTGATGGAAACGACACCTTTGATATTATCGATCAATTCATCACAGATAGGGTAAGCAGAATGAGGATCCTGTAATATTTTTTCTTTTATCTTATCCTCGTTGTCGTCCAGGTTAAACCAGATGATATCGCTCCGGTGCGTCATTAATGAAGTGATATTGCGGTCGCCCAGGTGAAAGACACGTTCAATGATCTCCTGTTCGGCTTCATCAATCGTACCGGCTTCCGTTCCTTCGGTGATCAGTGTTTTTATTTCCTCCTCGGTAACGGCATCATCCTTTGAGCGTTTGATATTGAAAATGCGGAAGAATAAAATACTGATCTTATTCAGCAGCCAAACAATGGGATGGGTGAAGCTGGCAAAAAAATTCATCGGCCCCGCTACTAATTTGGCAATTTTTTCTGCCCTTAACAGCCCGATCTGCTTCGGTATAAGCTCACCAAAAATGATAGAAAGGAAAGTGACAATGATGACGATGATCGTAGTAGCAACCGTATCGGCATAAGGCCGGAGGAAATCGATTTTTTCAATAGAGGGCTGCAGGTGCCGGGCAAACCGTTCACCGGAATACACACCCGTCAGGATGGCAATCAGGGTAATACCGATCTGGGCAGCAGACAAGAATTTCTCCGGGCTGTTGGCCAGGTCCAGGGCTCTCCTGGCTTTCAAATCACCTTTTTCAGCCAGGTGTTCCAGTCTTGATTTACGGGCAGAAACCAATGCAATCTCTGACATCACGAATAATCCGTTGACAAAGATCAATGCCAGCAGTATGATAATCTCCATTTACACAACAGGTTGGCCGCCGAAGATAGCAAATCCAAACCGCTTATTAAAGAAGGTCCCCGTGCTGATACCAAAAGCTGTACCCAGCAAGGCTCCCCCGATCACATCTAAGGGATAATGCAGACCCACGTATACTTGTGCATAGGCGATCAAAGCTGCCCAGCATAATCCTGCCCAGGCCCAGGTGCGGAACTGGTGCCGGAACGTGATAAAAAAGAAGGTGGCCATCCCAAAATGATTGGTGGCATGGTTGGAAACAAAACTATACCCCCCGCCACAACGGTTTAATAGAAGCCGGACCTGCATATAAAAATCCGGGTCATTGCAGGGACGCCACCGTTCAAAGCCTTTCTTAAAGACATAAGTACCGGTCATATCCGATAAGGCCACCGTGGCCAAAAAGAAAACAACCCACCACAATCCTTTTGTTTTATAATTCAGCAGTACAAACACCAGCAGGAATATATAAAGGGGCGCCCAGTTATAGGGGTTGCGGAGAAAAGGCATCACGGAATCCAAAAAAGGATTTGTCCAGTCACTGTTGATCCTGGTGAATAACCATTGGTCCCATTCGACCAGCCGGTGCCAGAAATTGACGGCTAAAAAAAACATTGCTGCAAAAGTAATGTATGCAAATCAATGATGAGGCAGGACGGACTTCTAAATTAACCAGGGCAGGAATTGCTGGTACGGCTTAAATTATATTCTTTTGTAGTCCTTATACCATAAGCTCCGGCTCTTCAATGCTGATAAAATATAAAATACCAAAGACGATCTTATGGGTAGTGAACCTGCTCCTGATCTTTTTGCTGATCTTCACCCTTTTCAGGCTGGCCACGTTTATTGCTTTCCGGCCCAATGGTCTTTCCTTTACCGATGTGATCCCCTCCTTCCTCATGGGTATCCGCTATGACCTCCGGTGGATCGCTTTTATTCTCTTACCTATCATCCTGATTAGTATGTCGCCCCGGATGTCTCCTTTTTATTCTGCGCGGAATAAAAAATGGTGGACCTGGTACCTGGCGGTGAGTACCTTCATTGTTTTTTTCTTTTTTGCGGCCGGCTTTGGTAGTTTCTCTTATAACCATACCCCGCTCGATGCCGGCGCGATGAATTTTGTCGAAGACCCGGGGATATCCCTGAAGATGATGTTCCAGACTTATCCCATGGTATGGATGATCATTGGGCTGGTTGTCGCTGTGCTTTTTTTCCGCTGGATGTATCACCGTAGTCACTGGCAGGTGATCAACAGAACGGATGGCAAAGGAATCCCTTACCGCCGGAAATATTTTGTGATCGCATCCTTTATCCTTTTTTTATTTATCTGGGGTACGCTTTCATGGCCTCCGCTGAGCCGCAATGACAGTTTTAAATTCAGGAATGCTTTTAAATCTTACCTGGCTATTAACCCGCTGCAGAATTTCTTTGCCACGCTTAAACTAAGAAAACCGGAATTCAATGAGGAGAAAGCAAGAGCTTCTTTCCCCCTGATGGCCGAATGGATGCAACTGCCTAATTCCGGTAATTTTTCTTACCGCCGGGAGATTGCTCCCCGGAGCAATTCGCTGGAAAGCAGGCCCAATATCATTTTGGTGCAATGTGAATCGTTCAGCATGTACAAAAGCACGATGAGTGGCAACCCGCTGAATGCGACTCCTTTCTTTGATTCGCTTTGCCGCAACGGTATTTTTTTTGACCGGTGCTTTACACCCCATTTTTCCACGGCCAGGGGTTTGTTTGCCATCCTCACCGGTATACCCGATGCCCAGTTATTCAAGTTCTCCAGCCGTAATCCGGAAGCGGTAGAACAGCATACGATCATCGATAACCTGGAGGACTATGAAAAACATTATTTCCTGGGAGGCAGCCCGGAGTTCAACAATTTTGAAGGATTGCTGAAGAATATTGACGGTTTGCAGATGCATACCGAAGGAAGTTTTACATCCCCGAAGATCAATGTGTGGGGTATCAGTGATAAAGACCTGTTCATGGAAGCCAATGCTATTTTCCGGGAAAAAAATAAACCTTTTTTTGCTTTTATCCAGACCTCGGATAACCACCGTCCTTATACAATACCTGAAACTGATACTGATTTTGAAAAGAAATTCGTCACTGATGAAGAATTGAATAAATATGGGTTTGAGTCACTGAAAGAATACAATTGTTTCCGTTATTCTGATTATTGTTTCAGGAAATTCATGGAAGCTGCACAAAAAGAAACCTATTTCCAGAATACTATTTTTGTTTTTGTGGGCGATCACGGGGTAGCAGGGAATGCAGAAGCGATGTACCCGGCCGCCTGGACGGAACAGCGGCTGACCGATGAGCATGTTCCGCTCCTGTTCTATGCACCGGATCTTCTGCCCGCCCGGAGAAGAAGCGAAGTCGTTTCACAGATCGATATACTTCCAACGATCGCGGGAATGCTCCACCAGTCTTATGTCAATACAACCCTCGGAAGAGACCTGCTCGACCCGGCGAAGAAGAACAATTATGCATTTATCACGAATACGGCGGGCGGGATCGGGATGGTCACCGATGATTTTTATTTTACAAGAAATATTAATTTCCCGGATGAGCAGCTCACACCCATGCGTCGCGGATCCTCCCGTTTCAGCAAGGAACAGCAGGATTCTATCCGGAAAAACCTGTCTGCTTTTACTTCTGCTTTTTTTGAAACAGCGAAATATATGATCATGAATAATAAGAAAGACTAATAGCTAATAGCTATTAGTCGTGAGTTATGTCAGCGGATCGGTTGTTCTCCCATCACTATACAATCTTTTTTCTTTATCACCGGTTTCATTTCCTTTCTTTTTGGCAATAACGATCAGGCGGGGTGCTTCTTTTACATGGTACTTATGGAACTGGTAATCTCCAAACACTTCCTGCACCTGCATATCCTGGAAAGCCAGCATATCGGTAAAGTCGCCGAGGGTGAACTTGGCTACTTTTTCTGTATAGGCCAATGGTTCTTTTAAGGAAGGGTCATCCACAACGATTTTTTTAAAGAAATGATGATCATCATGCCAGCGCAGGATCCGGTAAGCCGTACCATCCAGTAATTTCTCTTCGTTGTGTACAATATGATCCTCGGCAAAATGTGTATTAAGGTAATCGATGACAAAGACCCCGCCCGGCTTCAGGCTTTTGGCGATCGTTCGTATTGCGTCATCATGCTCCCTTCTTGTTTTGAAATAACCAAAACTGGTAAAGAAATTAAACGCATAATTAAAATAATTACCCCAGAAAGGCAGGCGCATATCATGTACGAAGAAATCGAGGTTTTCTTTTTCAAATTGTTTTGCGTAGGCTATGCTGTCGGGTGAAATATCGATCCCCGTTACTATAAAACCGGGTGCGGCCAGGGTCTTGCTATGCCGTCCTTTGCCACAAGCGACATCCAGCATCCGGCTGCCGGGAGGAGGTTTTAAATAGGCCAGCAATTTTTTAATAAAAGCTTCGGCTTCTTTCTCATCTCTTTCAAAATACAATTTGTGATAAAAGGGGGAATTGAACCAATCTTTATACCATGCCTGTTCTGCCATACGCAAATGTAAGCAGGCTGGGAGTAACAGGATGAAATTGAAAAACGTACTTTTGCCCTCCCGGTGGTTACCGGGATAAAAAAGATCCTGTGGCATTAATCAAGAGCATATCCGGTATCAGGGGAACGATCGGGGGTAAACCCGGTGAAAACCTGACGCCGTTGGATATCGTGAAATTTTCAGCGGCATTCGGCAGTATCGTTTCGGCCGGCAAAGAACACTGTACAATCGTGATCGGCCGGGATGGCCGCATCAGCGGGGAAATGGTGCAAAACCTTGTGATCAATACACTGGTTGCACTGGGTATTCATGTAGTCGACCTCGGTCTGTCAACTACGCCTACTATAGAAGTAGCAGTTAAAATGGAAAAAGCGGATGGCGGTATTATCCTTACTGCCAGCCATAATCCTAAAGAATGGAATGCCCTGAAATTGCTGAACCAGGAAGGAGAATTCATTTCCGCCGAAGCAGGTGCACAGGTCCTTGAACGCGCAGCCAGGGAAGATTTTTCATTTGTCCACGTTGACAGGCTCGGTACTGTCACTATCAATAACACTTACCTGCAAAAACATATCGATGCTGTTTTGAAATACCCCCTTGTCAATGCAAAAGCCATTGCCAAAAAGGAATTCAAAGTCGTGGTGGATGCCATCAATTCCACGGGGGCCATTTATGTTCCGGCTTTGCTAAGGGCACTGGGTGTAACCGAAGTGATCGTGATCAATGGTGAAGTGAACGGTAAATTCTCCCATAATCCCGAGCCCCTCCCGGAACATTTATTACAACTGAGCAGCGAAGTTGTGCACCAGAAAGCCGACCTGGGTATCGCCGTTGACCCTGATGTGGACCGGCTTTGTTTTGTAAATGAAGACGGGACAATGTTTGGCGAAGAGTATACACTGGTGGCCGTGGCCGATTATGTACTCGGTAAAAAGAAAGGGAATTCGGTAAGTAATATGAGCAGTACGAAGGCGTTGAAAGAGATTACCCTGAAACACGGTGGTGAATATTTTCCTTCAGCGGTGGGAGAGGTGAACGTAGTGACAAAGATGAAGGAAGTAAAAGCCCTGATCGGCGGTGAAGGCAATGGTGGAATCATCGTTCCTGATTTTCATTATGGCCGGGATGCACTGATTGGAATCGGTTTATTCCTGAGCCACCTGGCCGGGCATAAAAAAGGAATGAGATCCTTCCGTAACCAGTTCCCCGATTATTTTATTTCCAAGAACAAGATTGAACTGGAAAACGGGATCGATGTAAAAGCCATTTTTGAAAAGATCAAAAAAAAATACAAGAAAAACCCGGTCAACACGGAGGATGGATTGAAGATCGAATTTGATAATGACTGGGTCCATCTCCGTACTTCCAATACCGAACCCATCATACGTATCTATGCGGAAAGTGATTTTGAGACCAAGGCCGGTAATATAGCCACACAGTTGATGAGGGATATAAAAGAGTTCAGCTAATGACGTAGCCGGACAGCGGTCATTTCCTATTACTTATCTTTGCGAAACTTTTCCAGCTAATAGCTAATGGCTATAAGCTAACAGCTAAATTTCTCTATGAACCGTATTTATTTCGATAACGCCGCTACCACAGCCCTTGACAAGGAAGTACTGGAGGCAATGCTTCCCTATATGACGGAGCAGTTTGGGAACCCTTCTTCTATTTATTCGTATGGAAGAGAATCCAGGCTGGCAATCGAAACAGCAAGGAAATCGGTAGCTAAACTATTGAATACACACCCAGGTGAGATCTTCTTTACCAGCGGGGGGACCGAAAGCAATAATACCGCCATCTTATCGGCCATCCGTGACCTGGGATGTACACATATCATTTCTTCACCGATCGAACATCATGCAGTTCTTCACACTGTAGAGCATTATGGCTGTGGTGGGGATGTCAGCAGCAGTCTTGTAAAGCTATTGCCCGATGGGCATGTTGACCTGGCCGACCTGGAAGAGCAACTGGCTTCCCGGGAAGGTCGTTGCCTGGTCACCTTGATGCATGCAAACAACGAAATCGGAAACATCCTGGATATAGACGCCGTTGGAAATCTTTGTAAAAAATATAATGCCATTTTTCATTCCGATTGTGTACAAACGGTCGGGCATTACCCATTGGATCTCCGTAAAACGCCGGTGCATTTTATTTCAGGGGCTGGCCATAAATTCCATGGACCCAAAGGAGTTGGTATCTTATATATTAATGACAATGTAAAAATCAAACCTTTCATTTTTGGCGGTGGCCAGGAACGGAACATGAGGGCAGGCACAGAAAACCTTTACGGAATCGTTGGTTTTGCCAAAGCACTCGAAATGGCGATGGGAGCTTACGAGAAAGACAGCCACTACATCCAGTCACTAAAGACTTATATGATCAGCCAGCTCCAGCAGCAAATCAAAGGTATCCAGTTCAATGGCGACCAGGAAGGTAAATGCCTTTATACGGTATTAAGCGTGGCTTTTCCCAAAACAGAAAGATCCGAAATGATCCTATTCAACCTGGACATGAACCATATCTGCGTCTCGGGTGGCAGCGCCTGCAGCAGTGGCGCCGATGTAGGCAGCCATGTGATCCGGGCCATCAATAATAATCCCAATTTGGTGACGGTACGGTTCTCGTTTAGTAAGCATAATACGAAGGAGGAAGTGAATGCTGTTGTTGCGAAATTGAAAGAGCTTATTTAAGAAGGTCCGGGGTCGGGAGTCGGCAGGTTGAACCTGGCTTAATTTATCTTTCAATATATAGCATTTTCTTTTGGTGCATGTTAAAGCTTATTTCTTAATGAGCTTGTCATTAAAAGAATTTCTTCACATAGCTTATATATCTTTTCAAAATCCTCCTGCTTTATTATCCCTCTTTGCCGGGCAAGGAAAATACAGCCAACTACTTCGATATTTGACCGGATCGCATAACCTAAGAATCTCCTGAATTCCGGGTTGCTTTGACCAGTGGAGCCTTCAGCAATATTTAAAGAAACAGAATCAGCTGCTCGTTTTATTTGGGAAGTCAAAATGAATAACTCGTCTTTTGGGAATGTTTTCGTTACCATATTAACGATATCTGAAAGATCAACAGCTTTCTGCCATATAACCAGGTTTTCAAATTTAAATGCCACAAGAAATAAATATATGGCCAAACTAATTGCAGGATTCCCTTTGTCAATGACATTTTCATCAGTAAAAATTGTTTTTTTCTAAACGAAATTTACCTCCGACTCCCGACTCCGGACCCTGGGTTTCTTCCGTTCATCTGGGTTTTAAACCTCTCACAATTTTGATTTGGGAAATTACGAAACATTCGTAGCTTTACGAAAACTTCGTAGAAATGGAAAAATTAACCCACGTAGAAGAAGAAGCCATGCAGGCAGTCTGGCGCACCGGGGAAGGAAATGTAAAAGCCTTTATGGACAGTATGGATGAAGCAGCGCCTTATACTACCATCGCTTCCGTAATCAAAAACCTGGAAAAGAAAGGCTACCTCAGCAGCCGCCTGGTTGGTAATGCCTATCTCTATAAACCCGTAGTCAGCGAAGCCGATTATAAGAAACGTTTCATGGGGAATGTGGTGAAAGAGTATTTTGATAATTCTTATAAAGAGCTCGTCAACTTTTTCGTGGAGCAGAAGAAACTATCTGCCAAAGAACTGAAGGAGATCATTTCCCTGATTGAAAAAGGAAATCATTAATCATCACAACTATTGTTATGCCTTTTGTTTTTGTTTATATCCTGAAATTATCGGTCAGCCTGTCGCTTGTATTCCTTTTCTACCATTTCGTACTTCGCAAACTGACCTTTTATAACTGGAACCGCTGGTACCTCCTGGGGTATACCCTCCTTTCTTTTTTTATCCCTTTTATTGATATTTCCCGCGTTTTACAACAGCAGCAATGGTCAGGCACCAGTATTGTACAATGGGTACCCATCATTCAACAGCAGTTAGTTTCGCGGACTGAAAGCAATACCGGTCCTGCATTTACCGCCTGGGATCTTACCGGGCTGCTCCTGGTTGCCGGTATGCTGCTGATGTTGTTCCGCCTGCTGCTGCAACTGGTATCATTCTACAGGATGACCAGGAATGCTTCGCCGCTTGCGATCGGGCAGCTACCGGGAAGCGGGATGCGTTTGTACCAGGTGGAAGAGAACATCATTCCCTTCTCTTTCGGTAATTCTATATTCATCAACCATCGTCTTCATACCACGGATGAATTGCGGGAAATCGTATGGCATGAATTCATCCATGTTAAACAACGACACAGTATAGATATCATTTGCGGGGAATTGCTCTGCCTGCTGAACTGGTACAACCCTTTTGCCTGGCTGCTTCGCCGTTCCATCCGCCAGAACCTGGAATTTATTGCAGATAATAAAGTGCTGGAAAACGGGATCAGCCGGAAAGAATACCAGTACCTCCTGTTAAAAGTCATCGGTAATAATCATTTTAGTATAGCCCCCAAGTTCAATTTTTCCTCATTAAAAAAACGTATAGCCATGATGAACAAAATGAAAAGTGCAGGTGTACACCTTGTGAAATTCCTTTTTATACTGCCTTTCGTGGCGGTATTATTAGTCGCCTTCCGGAATAACCACGAAAAACGAAAGATACACGGGACGGGTACCAGCATTATTACTGCAACTGACACACTTCCCCGGCCCCAACAAAAGATCCCGAAAGAGATCTCTTCGATTAATGTAATGGAAAGTACTACTGACGCGAATGTGCATGATCCGTTAAAGAAAAAACTTTCCGGGATGGTCGTTATAAAACGTACCGACGGGGAAAAGGAGATCTATGAACTGGATTCAAAAGAAAGCCTTGACAAGTTTGAAAAAAAGTATGGCGTAAAGCTGGAAGACCTTATTCCACCGCCACCCACACCCCCGGTACCTCCTGCAGGCGGCATCCCGGCCCTTCCTCCAACACCACCGTTGCCTCCTGTACGTTCAAATGAAGTGATTCCCGCGGTTACACCGGTAGCTGAATCCAACGGCGAAGGGATCAACCTTTCGGGTATCAGTGATGAGTACGAGATCACAGATAAAAAAGCCGTTATAAAATTAAAGGATGGTACGGTAGAAAATTATGACCTGACCAACAAGAAGGAGCGGGCCGCCTTTGAAAAAAAATACGGCAAGCTCATGCAGGTGAATACAAATATCAACTCAACAATCAATACGGCAGTAAAAGCAGAAGTGAGAACTAATATCAATAGTTCGGTAAATGTGAATATTAATAAGCGTATTGACCCTGTAATGATTACCACACCTGTTGCAATGGTTCCGGCTGTTGCCATCGGTTCCAACCTGACAGCAGTAATCGCCCCCGCGGCATTAAGAACTACGGTTTCAGGTTCTCATGCCCTTGTAGCTACACCTCGTCCCGGTTCAGGTGTAACAGGTGTACTAGATGACTACAGTTATGCTATTACGGGGAAAGAAGACATCGTGATTACCATTACCAATAAAACAACACGACAGGAACTGGAGAATTTTAAAGTGCAGATGAAAGAAAAAGGAGTGGAACTGGATTTTGACGAGGTCGAATACAACGATAAAGGTATCCTGGTCAGTATTAATGGCACGATGACTTCCGGTGACAGCCGTAGTAAATTTGTAGCTACCGATTTTTATAAACTCGTTCTCGCCATGATCAGGAAAGGCGACCGGGTTTATTTTAAAGTAAGTACAAGAGATAATAAGACTGTTATCTGACGAAGAGAGAAGGTCAACGGTCGATGGTCCATGGTCCATCGACCATTCACAGGTAGTACCAGGGATTTCTTTTTGCCGCCCAGATATATTTGCGGATATTTCTCCAGAAAGCAAGAATCATATAAATGATAATGGGGGAGCCCATCGTAAGGATGGATGCATACATAAAGTATTGCCGGATCTTGCTGGTAGCGATCCCCATCCGGTTCCCGATAGCCGAACAAACGCCAAAGGCATTCCATTCTACGAAGCTTTTGAATCGGTTCATACCTCTAATGTAGAAAATTGCCCTAAAACAAGCAATAAGGCTTTATTAACACCCTGTTTTTTCGTAATTTCGCGGCAGTTTTCTTACCTCTTAAAGATTCTCCCATGGTATTCGATCTCGAACTCATCAGGAAAGTTTACAGTGATTTACCGGCTAAAATAGCTGCCGCCCGGAAACTGATCGGGAAGCCCTTAACATTGACCGAAAAGATATTATATGCCCATTTGCATGGTGCTCTCCCAGCTGCAGCCTATGGCCGTGGAAGGGACTACGTGGATTTTGCACCCGACCGTGTGGCAATGCAGGACGCGACCGCCCAGATGGCTTTATTACAATTCATGACAGCCGGCCGCAGCAGGGTGGCTGTTCCTTCCACCGTACACTGTGATCACCTGATCCAGGCCAAGATCGGAGCTAAAAAAGACCTGCAACTGGCGATCGAAACCAACCGGGAGGTCTATGACTTCCTGTCGAGCATTTCTGATAAGTATGGCATCGGTTTCTGGAAAGCCGGCGCAGGTATCATTCACCAGGTCGTCCTGGAAAACTATGCTTTCCCCGGTGGTCTGATGATCGGGACCGATTCTCACACCCCAAATGCAGGTGGCCTGGGAATGGTAGCGATCGGAGTGGGTGGCGCTGATGCCGTAGATGTTATGGCGGGTCTTCCCTGGGAATTAAAAATGCCTAAAGTGATCGGTGTGAAACTGACCGGTAAAATGAGTGGCTGGACAAGCTGCAAAGATGTTATCCTTTGGGTAGCGGGGCAACTGACGGTTAAAGGTGGCACCGGCGCTATTGTGGAATATTTTGGTGAAGGGGCTGATAGTATGAGCGCAACTGGAAAAGGAACGGTTTGTAATATGGGCGCGGAAATAGGAGCAACCTGCTCTGTATTCGCTTATGATGAAAAGATGAGCGCTTATTTAAAAGCAACCGGCCGTGAAGAAGTGGCATCACTGGCAGATGGCATCAAAGAACATCTGCGTCCCGATGCAGAAGTATACGCGGACCCTTTAAAATATTATGACCAGTTACTGGAACTTGATCTGAATACACTGGAGCCTTATGTCAATGGACCTTTTACACCCGACCTGGCAACACCGATCTCTAAAATGGCGACGGCGGTAAAGGAAAATGGATGGCCCGCCAAACTGGAAGTGGCATTGATCGGGAGTTGTACCAACTCTTCCTATGAAGATATCAGTCGTTCTGCTTCGATCGTGGAAGATGCGATGAGCAAGGGATTGAAAGCAAATTCAGAATTTACCATTACACCCGGCAGCGAACAGGTTCGTTATACGATCGAAAGGGATGGCTTTATCAATACATTTGAAAAAGTAGGCGGCGTAGTGCTGGCCAATGCCTGCGGACCCTGTATCGGCCAGTGGGCAAGGCATATAGACGATCCAAACCGGAAAAATACCATCATCACTTCTTTCAACAGGAATTTTGCCAAACGCAATGACGGGAATGCAAGTACACATGCTTTTGTAGCCAGTCCGGAAATTGTTACTGCTATGGCCATCGCTGGTACAATCTCTTTCAATCCCTTAACCGATAAGCTGACCAATAGCAAAGGAGAAGAATTTTTGCTGAAAGAACCTGTTGGATTTGAATTACCACCAAAAGGATTTGCAGTAGAAGACGCAGGTTACCAGGCGCCGGCCAAAGATGGCAGTGCCATCCAGGTAAAAGTGGCGATTGATTCCAAAAGATTACAGTTACTGGAGCCTTTCAAAGCCTGGGAAGGAGTCGACCTGAAAGGACTGAAACTACTCATCAAAGCAAAAGGGAAATGTACGACCGATCATATCTCTATGGCAGGTCCCTGGTTAAAATTCAGGGGTCACCTTGATAACATCAGTAATAATATGCTGATCGGCGCGATCAATTTTTATAATGAGAAAACTGATTCAGTCAAAAATCAACTGACCGGTGAATATGGCCCCGTACCTGCAACAGCAAGGAGCTATAAAGCAGCCGGGGTGGGAAGCATCGTGGTGGGTGATGAGAATTACGGCGAAGGTTCTTCAAGAGAACACGCGGCGATGGAACCAAGACACCTGGGTGTACGGGCTATCCTTGTCAGGAGTTTTGCACGTATCCATGAGACCAACCTGAAAAAACAGGGAATGCTGGGACTCACTTTTGCCAACAAGGAAGACTATGATAAAGTGCAGGAAGATGACAGTATTGATATCATTGGTCTTACTTCTTTTTCTTCAGCCAAGCCACTGGGTGTTGTGTTGAATCATAAGGATGGCTCCGTGGATCACATTATGGTGAACCATACCTATAATGACCAGCAGATTGAATGGTTCAAAGCTGGTGGTGCATTGAAC
This sequence comes from Chitinophagaceae bacterium, assembly GCA_039921505.1. Classification (GTDB taxonomy): domain Bacteria; phylum Bacteroidota; class Bacteroidia; order Chitinophagales; family Chitinophagaceae; genus JJ008. The sequence continues at coordinate 77,638 of JBDSBR010000029.1, read as the reverse complement.
GTAATACGATCCCAGTTTACGAATAAGTGATCCCCCTCAAATTTGTTAAGGTTTTGCTCTCCGCAAAACCTTTTTTGTTAAGGGGTCTTTTCTCCCCACTTATCTAAAAGTCTGTAATCTGTAAATGGCTGACCGCTAGCTACCTAGGAGCTTGGTATAGTAGTTGGTTAGTATAGGGAGATCAATAAATTATTATTGATCATATTAAAATATTAAAACAAGAATCATGAAAACAGTATTCATTCTTATTGCCTCTTTTTTTATACTGGCTAACCCGGGAATTTCCCAGGTCACTGTAGCGGGTGCACAGGTTGTTAGTGCGACAAGTACAGTTACTATCAATGTAACCGGAACACGTTATAAACAAATAATAGTAGATAACCAGCCTTATACTATTGATAATAGCAGCACGACAGAGGAAAAAGCCATTGTTGTCAGTAATCTCGAAAACGGTCAGCACACGCTTGACCTGGTCAGGCGTAGCCAGTACAACTCCACTTCACGGAGTACTTTTACTTTACGGAACGGGTATGACATGACAATCGATATCAGTTCTACAGGGGCTGTAACCCTTTCAGAACAGCGTCGCCAGCGGGATGGTGGATATGGAGACAATGAGCAAAATGCGATCAGTACAAATGCATTTAACAAGCTCTATAAACAAGTAAAAAATAAATCTTCTTCAACATCAAAGGCGAGCTTCCTGGAAAATGAATTTACCAATACCAATAAAAGATTTACCGCGCGCCAGGCCAGCCAGTTAATACAATTGGTAAACTCTGAAAGCCTTCGTTTCAAACTGGCGAAAGAATCTTATTCAGTAATAGTTGACAAGGAGAATTTTACGCAGGTCAGCAACCTGTTGAACAGTACTTCCAATCGCAGCGCTTTGGATCAGTATATCGCAAGCTTACCGGAAGACGATGATACGGATGATGGGAATGCATCCACCCCAATGTCAAACCAGAAATTCCAGGTGATCTATAATGAAGTGCTTGCTGAACAGGGTACGACTGATAAAAATTATTACCTAAGTAATTTTTTCACCAAAGATTTCAATTATTATACTTCCGCGCAGGCAAGACAACTGATCCAGCTGATACCCACAGAAGCAGAACGCTTTTACCTGGCTAAAGTAGCTTACCGCGGAATTACGGACCGTGAGAATTACGGACAGGTGAGCAATCTTTTGTCAAGTTCATATAACAGGTCTGAACTGGCTGTTTATATCCGCACCTACGATAATAATAATACAACGACCAGACCAGCCATGACTACGGCAGATTTTGACAGGTTATACCAAACTGTTTATTACCAGAGCAGCGCTTCGGCGAGGTATACTTCTATTAATAATGCTTTTGCCACATCAGGCTATTATTTTACAGTGGCCCAGGCAAAAAAAATGATCTTGCTGGTAAATGATGAGAATACCAGGTTAATCCTGTCCAAAGCCAGTTATAAGTCATTGGTAGACCGGTCAAATTACACACAGTTCTATGAACTGCTGAATTCAACATCCAGCCGGAATGATCTTAATGCATATGTTATTAATTATGACAGGTCGAATGGGACAGGCATGGGCGGAGTTGCCATGACTGATGTAGACTTTAACAGGTTATATAATAGTGTGAATAGTGCCTGGAATACTTCTACCCGTATCAACCTGGTAGGGGATGCATTCAGGAGCACTACCAATTATTTTAATGTTTACCAGGTTCGCCAGTTGTTGTTGCTGATTACTTCCGAAGCGGACAGGCTTACACTAGCCAAGAGTTCGTATGATAATATCGTTGACCCTTCTAATTACACGCAGTTATATGACCTTTTCAATACAACTGCCTACAAGAATGAGTTAGCCAGGTATTATGCAGAAGTGCAAAACGGGGGTTCAGGAACTATTGTCAAAACCCCGATGACACAATCGGAATTCAATACATTGGTAAGAGAAGTAGAATTCACTTTTGGACTGGGAGCAAAAATGACCAAGCTTTCACAGATATTTAATACGGAAACTTATTATTTTACCGTGGCACAGGCCCGGCAGCTGATTCAAATGGTAAGCCTGGAAACTAACCGGGTTGAACTGGCAAAGTCAGCTTATAATAATTTAAGCGACCCGACCAACTTCAGGCTGATGTATGATATTTTTTCAAGTCAATCAAGCAAGGATGAGCTGGACGCCTATGTTGGCAGTAATGCTTACTTGAATAATTAGAAAAATTTACCCTGTGAGATGGAACAGTGTGCCCCGCAAAAGCGGGGCTTTTTTTTACCTCTGTCTTACGGGGCTACTGAAACCAATACCCTTCCCTTCGGTAATTCACTGGAAGAATAGTACAATTGTAAATTGCTGCCGGTTTTCTTTTTCAGACCCAGGAGATCCTTTACCGGGACTATCATAGCAGAAGCGGGAGTGGTAACGTCCGCATACCTGTATTCTTTTAATGAGTTATTCTGCGCGTCCCTGATTGTAATAACGCGGTTTTTGCCCGCTTTCCCGCAATGATAATACCTGATACCCAGGTTATCGGTGGCAGCGTACTGATCTAATGGAAGTTTTTTCACCGTGTTCATTTCATTCCCGTATTGCTGTAATACCACTTTGTTGTTGAGATAGATCTCGAAACCTTCCCCGCCCGGCCTGGTAACAAATGAAAAAAGGACTGTTGAGATCGCCAGCAGGACGACCAGTTTACCTGTAATTGATTTCATAACTTATATTTTTTAATGAATAATGTTGTACAACACAAAAGAACGCAGCCTGCCATCCCTATAAAAATCCCTTTGACAAGTGGATGCACAGACTTGATGTAGCGCAGGAACAGGGTCCTGGAAATTGAGATTTCCTTATTTTCACCACTGGTTACCTATGCAACGATTAAAACCAGATGTGGATATTGTACTGGACATTCTTAAAGCCGTGCTGGCAGCACAGCCCGGGTCTTCATTTACCCAAAGCCTGCTGCACCAGTACCAGGAAAGGGGAGGGCTAAGCAAGAAACAGCTGGAAGGCCTTTATAATAAGGCCCTGAAGATCCCGGCCATACCTGTAAATAAACTGGCCACACTGGAAGCGATCATTTTACGAAAACATACCAAACAAAGGTCTGAATTACCCGCTGCAGCGCCCCTGTATAAAAAAGACGAGGCAACCGGCAGGCTGATTGAAGTTATCCTGCAAAAACAACCGCAGCATAAAAGAGTGTTGTTCTTCCGGTTAAAATATGATAATAACGAAACGTTATCGCCCACCGAACTGGCGGAACTAAAAAAATTCCATAAGTTATTTGCTTAGCCCAAAGCTATTCACAGAGCTTTATGTTCTCCGTTGATTTGGTACTGAACTGGATCTTATTGATACGCGACGCTTTATTATAATACAATATGAGGGTACCATACTGGGTTTGAAAAGCATCCCAGCTTACATCTTTGATCTTTGGATTACCAAGCATTTTGAATAAGGAATTCCTCGCAGCGCCCATCAGGGGGAGGCTTAGCTTTCCCTTGAATTTCTCTCCGATCTCGATATAATCACGCCCGGTATAGAAGTAAATATCCTTGTCCTTATAAAAAATATAACCGCCACATTTGGAACCGGGTATTTCAGCCTCTTCGCTGGTGAAACAGGGGAAAACCTGTTTGACCTGGGATTGGGTATAACCGGGTTCAATTCCCGTTACTTTCCCGGCCAGGATATCTACTACGAAAGGATTACAGACTGCACTGGTTTTGAGCTGGGCAGCCACACCGCTTACAAGCAGGCTGCCTGTAACAATTAAAAGTAGGTTTTTCATCTTCGCTGGTTTGATCCAGCGAGCTACCTGCAAATTCCTTGCTAACTTTAGAGGGCATGAAATATTTTTATTTTTTATGGTTACTGGTATCCGCTGGGGCTGTGGCTCAACCGGCTAAAAAAACAACTATGGAAATAGATTCCCTGTTTCGCTCCTATTTTAAACCCGGGGAACCGGGTGGTGCTGTATTACTGGTAAAAGACGCTAAAGTTATTTACCAGGAAGGCTTTGGCGTAGAGGATATTACCAGCAAAGAACCCATCACTAGTAAAACCTTATTCAATATCGGCTCTATCAGCAAAACATTTGTCGCCTATGGCATCCTGCAACTGGCAAAAGAGGGAAAGTTGTCGCTCGATGATGACCTGTATAAGTATTTCCCTGACTTTCAGAATAAAGAAATTGCCCGATCGGTAAAGCTGTATCATTTATTAACCCATAGTTCGGGGATACCGGACAGCCGTAAAGTGGAGGAACACAAAGAATTTTATCTTACAGCAAAAGATGAAGAGAATTTCGCACCACTAAAACAAACAGATAGTTTGCAGTTTGCGCCAGGGACAAGGTACCGTTATTCGAACCCGGCTTTTAACGGGCTTGCGCTGATTATTGAAAAGATAGCGGGAAAAAAATGGCAGGACTATATACGGGAAATTATTTTTAAACCGGCGGGGATGAGCAGTTCAACAATCACTGATGGCCCGCATCCTGAAAAAGGCGTAGCCCACGGGTATATAAAGAACAAAGCGGGGCATTTTGAAGAATTGGATTACGGGGAAGAACCCACTTTTGCCGCGGCAGGTAATGGAGGTGTATGGAGCAGCGTGGAAGAGCTCTGGAAATATGAACAGGCCATACAGCATGTTCTTTTTCTTGACCGGCAATGGATCAGCAGATCAAGGACCGCCTGGGATTTTCCCGGGTGGAAGGACAGCCTTCCCGGCAGGCTGGGACTTAGCTGGTTTCTTACCAAAGAAATGGGAATGGATATGACCGGTCATACAGGTTCACAGGGCGGATTTATCAGTGATTATTGCTGGTTACCGGGGAAGAAAATCTTTTATGTCCTGCTTTGCAATATTCCCATGCCTATTAAAGAGATGAGGGCTAAACTGTTTTTATTCCTGCAAAAAAACAACTGGCTGGACAATTAAAAATACCGGCCAGCCCGTAGTAAGGAAGATCGATAAAACACTATTTTTAATAAAAGAGGCAGCATGAAACTGTACTTACTGGATGCGGGCGGAGCAGGACTTATTTTTGTGGCCATCGGTGTGGCGCTGATCTTTATGATCATTGCCATTCTCGTGGAAGCTTTCGTGATGATGGGCTTTAAGTATCATGCTTTCAAAAAATCCCTGGTGGATTCTACGATTGTCAATGTAGCTTCCCTGGTGGCCGGTCTACTGCTGGTCAGTTCATCCGAAGATGTCTTCAATATCAGCACCACAGGCGGTTTTCTCCTGTTGTTCGGTATCACTGTAGTCATAGAATTCATTGGGTTATACCTCCTCAATAAACATCAGTCATTGGGGAAGACGGCCCTGGTCTGTGTTACGATGAACATGATCACCTATTTCATTTTGTATCTTTTTATCAGGAGCGATTTTTAATACAACTGCATGGAATTTTACTTGCTGGATGTTGTCGATGCGGGAGTAAGCGGATCCACGAACTGGCCGCTGATCATCGTAGTGCTGTTGACAGTACTGGTGGAAGCTGTTATTATGCTGCTGATGAAATATCATACGTTCCAAAGATCCCTCCTCGATTCTTTAGTGGTGAATGCGGCTTCCCTTGGGGTTGGTTACCTGCTGCTTAGTATGGTGCCCCGGCTTTTTGCTTCCTATTCAATCACCGGTCTGCTGGAGTTGCTGCTGATCACTATCGTGGTCGAAGGGGCATTATTATACCTGCTGAACAGGAAACATCCCTTTGTACAAACAATTAAGGTCTGTATAATGATGAACCTGGCTACCTATATCCTTTTCTATTTTTTTATACAATTTTTCGGTCAATGAAAAAATATGCGACTATCTGGTTATTAGCGCTGGGGCATGGACTAAATGATCTTGTGGCAGGTTATTTCCTTGGCTGCCTGGTACAACTGAAAATTGACCTGCTACAGGTGGGGCTGGGTTTATTGGTATATAACCTCCTGGCTTTCGGTGGTCAATATCCGGTAGCCCTGTGGCTGGAAAAATATAAGGACCCCAAACGATTTCTGATAGGATCTTATATATTGAATACACTTGCTGTTTCCTTTTTCTTTTTTGCTCCTCATCTTTCTATCGTACTGGCTGGTATTGCTTCTGCGATCTATCATGTAGCCGGTGGTACTGTCTGTGCCAGGGATCATAAGGCCCTCCCTATCGGCTTATTCGCGGCGCCGGGAGTAGCAGGACTGGTAACAGGCGGTTATTTTGCCTACGCTCATTATTCAATCACCGGGGCATTGCTGGCAGCTACAGTTTGTTTTCTTTTGTTGCTTGTATTCCTCCCGGTTAAAAAAAGAACAGGGAAGGACAGTGAAGAACGGGAAACGAAATTCACTCTTGACCAGCATGACCTGGTCATGATCCTCCTTCTTACGGTTATTTCCTTACGTTCGGTGATCTGGAATATATTCCAGCTGGTACATGAGAATAATTATCAATGGCTGATCGCGATAGCGGTTGCCGCGTTCGCAGGAAAAATACTCGGTGGCTGGCTGGCAGATAGAATTGGCTGGAGGCTGTATATTTTTATTTCATTGGCGACCGCAGCACCCCTGATTACTTTATTTAAGGAAGAACTTGTTTTGTTCTGCATTGGGATAGGTTTACTTCAATCCGGTATTCCTGCCACTACAGCCCTGGTCATCCGGTCGGTAAGAGGGAAGACCGAAAGGGGAATTGGCCTTTCATTCGGAACAGCCATTATCGCCGGGGCTCTTTCGCTTTTTATCCCGGGCCGCAGTTTCCTGTTTTCCAATGCTTTTATATTCATCAGCACCTTTGTTATGCTGCTGCTGCTGGTCCTGGCCGGGAAAAAAGGGCAGGAGCTAAGTTCGGGGCAGTAAAGGGTTGAAACGAGCTGGAAATTGCCCTACCTTGTTACTGGTTTAAGGGGGTTTCCAGGCAACCTTTTAGCCCTGAAAGCCGATATGGGCAATGAAACAGTATACTGATTTGCTATCCGCGGACGAACTAACTTACCACGTTGAGGCTTGTGCACTTAACAAGAGGGAGAGCCAAAAAATTCTATACAGCTCTTTCTACGGGTATGCTATGGCGATTTGTGACCGGTATGTCAACAAAGAGGAGGATGCTGTAGAGATATTGAATGACGGGTTCCTGAAAATTTTCAAAGAGATACATCATTACCGACCTTCTTATACGGATGTGGTCAGTTCCTTCAAAGGATGGTTACGGAAGATCATGGTCTATACCGCCATCGATCATTTCCGGAAGAACCATAAGCATACATTGGTTACACAACTGGACAATATTGTTTACCAGGTGGCAACTGTCCACGAGGATGCTATCGATAAATTATCATACGACGAGATCATCCGGGCCGTGCAGGAATTATCACCCGGGTACAGGGCGGTTTTTAATCTTTTTATCATTGAGGGGTTAAGCCACGATGAGATCGCGGGACAACTGGGGATCACCGCAGGTACATCTAAATCAAACCTCTCCAAAGCAAGAAAACAATTGCAGAAGATTTTATTTAAACAAAACCAAATACAAGCAGCAAGAAATGCAGTCTGAAGAAATTGATAACAGGATAAGAGAAGCAGCGGAGCATCATCACCCGGCTTATGACGAACAAGCCTGGACGAAGATGGAGCAATTGCTTGATAAACATCTTCCGCAAAAGGAAGATGACAGGAGAAGATTTATTTTCTTCCTGTTACTCTTTTTATTGATAGGAGGTGGAATCGCCAGTTTATTGCTGACGGGTAAAAAAAGAAATAATGGCCATTCCATAGCAACCCTGCCACTAACAGTATATCAAAACGCACCGGCCACTCCAGGCAATAATAATAGTTCTGCGAAGGAGCCGGTTACACAAGAGGAAGTTGCTATTAACCCGCAGGGAGAAAGTTCGACCCCTAACAATACCACGGGAAACATAACTGTCCCTTCCAGCTTACTGCCAGGTGATTTTCGTCATGACGGGTTCAAACAAATACCCGGGAAAAAACAAAAATCAAACATTACGCCGTTAGCTCCCGGAGAAATGCCCGGCAATGATGTTGGTAAAAACAAAGCGACTAATGTTATTGTTGCAAACGACAACCCAGGAAGCGGGCTGCCAGCTGCTGCGGGGAATAATACTGTTGTTGTAAAAACTTCAGCAAATGAACCGGGAGTAAAAGAAATACCCGTCACCCTGGTGGATACAAAAAAACTTCCTGCCATCAATGAGCCTGTAAAAAAAGAGGAAACGATGGATCGGGAGGCTACTGCACAAAAGCCGGTTAAATTAAAAAACAAAAGGAGCAGCTCTTTCTCACTAAATTTTTCTGCAGGACCTGATATGAGTATGGTGGGCTCTGGCAAAACAGGTAGAACGAAACTGCTGAGCGGGATCGGCCTGGGTTATACATACAAGGACCGGCTAACGATACGTACAGGGTTTTATACCGCCAACAAAGTTTATACGGCTGCACCCACTGATTACCATCCCTCCAATACGAATTTCTATTATTATTATCCCAACCTGCAAAAAATCGATGCAGATTGTAAAGTATACGAGATCCCAATCTCTCTCAGTTATAATTTCGGGCATACTCGTAAACAAAACTGGTTTGCCTCTTCGGGCGTTTCAACTTACCTGATGAAACGGGAAACCTATAATTATTTTTATAAAAGATCTCCAGGTGAATCTACGATCAACCGGGAGCGCACGCTTAATGGAGTTAATAAACATTATTTTGCCGTGATGACCGTCTCCGTCGGCTACCAGCGCCATCTCAATAAAGCCATGACCTTAACGGTGGAACCTTATCTTAAACTTCCGTTGAAAGGTGTGGGCTATGGAAAAGTGAAGCTGAACAGTTCTGGTGTCCTTTTTACAGTGGGCATCAAACCCTTTGCTCTTTTTAAGAAAGAGCGAAAATAAACTGCGGCGGATCCTTTTTCGAACCGGGAGGCAACCTGTTTTTACTAGTTATCGATTGAATAAAAAAAATCTGCTTGTGAAACAGTTTACCAGCTTTCGGTCGTTATGTATACTCCTCGTCTCCATTATTGTTGTTAGCTATTCCTGCAGCAAAGGAGGAAGCGGCGGCGGCGGGGGTACTCCCAATCCATGTTCCGGCGTAACGGTCTCCGTTAGTGCAACCAGTTCGAATCCCACTACCGTTGGTGGCACTGATGGCAGTATTTCGGCATCTGCTTCAGGGGGTACCGGGTTTACCTTTAGTATCAATGGCGGCGCTTTCCAGGCTTCCGGGAATTTTATCAACCTGGGAGCTGGCACTTATACCGTCGTTGCTAAAAGCATTGCGGGTTGTACAGGTTCTTCCAGTTTCACGTTAACAGCTCCCAATCCCTGTGCTGGTATTACGATCACTGTGAGTGGCACTACCACTAACCCCTCAGGGCCCGGAGCCACGAATGGAAGTATAGTTGCTTCTGCCACCGGCAGTACTGGCTTTACCTATAGCATTAATGGAGGAGCATTCCAGGCAAGCGGAACATTTAATAACCTGGGAGCCGGTGCTTATGTTATTGTGGCAAAAGATCTGAACGGTTGTCTTGGCTCGGCCAACTTCAATTTAACAGCGCCTAATCCTTGTGCGGGTATCACCATTAACGTAACCGGTACGGTAACCAATCCGACAGCACCCGGTGCCACCAATGGAAGTATTGCAGCATCCGCTAGCGGGAGTACAGGATTCACGTATAATATCAACGGGGGCGCATTCCAGGGATCAGGAACCTTTAACAACCTGGGCGCAGGTAATTACCTTGTCACGGCAAAAGACCTGAATGGCTGTACAGGCTCGGCTACCTTTACGCTGACCGCTCCTAATCCCTGTACGGGTGTTACAATAACTGTAACTACCACTACAGCACCCAATATTCCCTGCGAGACGAGCAATACAGGAATGATCACCGCATCGGCTTCGGGAGGTAATGGTATCTATACCTACAGTCTTAACGGGGGAACATTTCAGTCTTCCGGTATATTCAATAATCTTATCGCGGGAAATTATACCGTTGCGGCAAAGGATGGTAATGGTTGTTCGGGTACAACAACACAGAACGTTTCGAATGCATCTGCCGGCCCGTTGTTCTCCCAGGTAAGGACCGTTCTGCAGAATAATTGTGTTCCTTGCCATAATAATGTCCAGACAGAAGGAGGTATGAACTGGACGATTGATTGCAATATTGTCACTTTCAAAGACCGGATACAGGCAAGAGCGGTGAATGGCAATCCATCACCCATGCCACCGACAGGATTATTACCCAGCTCTGAACGCCTGAAGATCACCCAATGGATCAATGCGGGAGGAAGATATTCTGATTAGTAAAAAATGTCTCATTAGATGTGATGCGTCCGCGAAGAGGTTCTTGTAAACAGGGAACCTCTTTTTTATTTTCCCCACCTGAAGGTTTTGATATCAAAACCGGCAAGGTCAAGCACCCGGTCAACAACCGTGGCAGCGACCTCTTCGATGGTGGCAGGACGACTATAAAAGGAGGGAGTGGCGGGACAAATGATACCTCCTGCAAGAGTAACTGTTTCCATATTGCGGATATGGATAAGATTATAAGGTGTATCTCTCACCACGCAGATCAGTTTTCTTCTTTCTTTTAATATTACATCTGCAGCCCGGGTGATAAGATCATTGGAGATACCGCTGGCAATACGTCCCAGGGTTCCCATCGAACAGGGAATGATGATCATAGTATCATATTGCCCGGAGCCTGAAGCGAAGGGGGCCGAGAAATCGATCTTGCTGTAGATTTTGGCAGGTATATTTTTCCAGGAATCATTGCCGAGCTCTGTTTTCCATACTTCACAGGCATTATCGGTCATCACTACGGATAATTCATCCCACTGGTCTTTGGCTGCCGCCAGTTTTTTCAGCAGTAGTTCTGGGTAAATGGAACCACTTGCTCCTGTGATGGCAATTGCTATTTTTCTCATCGTAAATGCAAAGATTGTTGCTTTAAAAGGAATGCAAAGGTAGAGTAATTGTGCAATCGATTGCGCCTTCCTTGTAGTTGGATAGCTACAATTGATGAAAACATCCTGCTACACGGTTCACTGTTGTTACATTGAGTATAATCAAGTATTTAAGGGGAGGAGCCATATTTTATTGTCATGGCCAAAAAATTACTTCTAAATGTTTTGAGTTCTCCTATTAATACCGATATTAGCCATGAATTTTCATAGGATAAGGTTTAATGGTTAATGGTTTTTGATTAGGGCCCCCCGATTTGCGTCGGGGGTTCTTTTTTTATAGCCCTGCACGATACTATCCAACGAAAAGACCCGGCAAACTACCGGGTCTTTTTATAGAAGGAATATTCTTTATTTGATCAGAATCCTTTGGGTTGTTTGGCTGGTTGGACCGGTTTCTGCGTATTCTCATTACCCATATTTTCCATAATCCAGTTGGTCATCTTGCTCCAGAGATGGAAAGTCGTGTTATCCACTTGGCCGGAGATCCCATGGTTCTTGTTGGGATAATAAGCACTTTCAAAATCAATATTGCTTTTTACAAGGGCCGAAATCATTTGCGTGGCATTCTGGAAATGGACATTATCATCCGCCATGCCATGGATAATGAGGTATTTGCCTTTTATCCTGTCGGTGAAATTAATAGGAGAGTTGTCATCGTAACCTTTCGCATTCTCCTGCGGCGTCCGCATATATCTTTCCGTGTAGATGTTGTCATAGAAACGCCAATTGGTAACGGGTGCTACGGCTACCGCCGCGCTGAACACATCATTGCCTTTGGTAATGGCCAGGGAACTCATGAAACCCCCATAGCTCCATCCCCAGTGACCGATATTGTTCTTGTCTACGAAAGACATATTCCCGATATATTTTGCCGCATCGATCTGGTCTTCGATCTCGAACTTGCCGAGTTGCAGGTACGTTTTCTTTTTGAATTCTTCCCCGCGGAAGCCAGTGCCGGTGTTGTCAATGCTAACTACAATAAAACCTTTTTGCGCCAATAACTGGTGCCAGGTGCTTACAGCGCCAAAACGGTTGGCTACCTGCTGCGAACCAGGTCCGCCATAATTACAGAACAAAACAGGATATTTTTTGGAAGGATCAAAATTCGCCGGTTTCAGCATCCACCCGTTCAATGTATCACCCTTGCTGTTCGGTACTTTGATGAATTCGGCTTTGCCATATCCATATTCTGCCATCTTCGCTTTCAGTTTGCTGTTATCATTGACCGTCTTTACCAGTGTTGCTACAGGTTCTTTTTTATTATTCAGTCCCAGCTTGTTGAGTGTAACCACCTGTGGTGTATTCAGGTCCGACTGGTAGTCATAGAACTGCGTAAAATCGCTGTTCAGTTCTACCCGGTGCCAGGCCTGTCCCTGTGTAAGTTGGTATGTTTTTTTTCCATCGAAATCGGTAACGAATAAATTCCGGTCAAGGGGCCGGGGATAGGCCATGGTATAATAAACCTTCCGGTTCGCTTCATCCACAGCATTGATACCCGTCACTTCAAAATTTCCTTTGCTGATTTGGGTCTTTGATTTACCATCCATGCTGTACAGGTAAATATGGTTAAAGCCGTTCATTTCACTGGTAAACAAATAACCTTTGCCATCTTTTGTGAACTGCCAGTCATCGTTGATATCGATATAATACTTGTTCTTTTCTTCGTACAGGGTATTGCTGGCGCCTGTTTGTGCATTGGTCAGCAATAATTTCAGGTTATCCTGGTGACGGTTCATCCAGAATACCACGAGCGATTTGTCATCGGTAGTCCATTTGATGCGGGGGATATAGATATCGCCCTGCTGGTATTGTGCTTTGGCCTTATTCCCGTTCGCTACATTATAGATATAAATATCCACGGTTGAATTCCCTTCGCCCGCTTTTGGGTATTTATAAGAGTATTGTTTGTTATAAGTATTGTCAAATTGCGTGAATTGGTATTCCTTCACCTGTCCCTCATCAAAACGGTAGTACGCCAGGTAATTTCCTTTTGGACTCCACTGGTAGGCCTGGGTAAAAGAGAACTCTTCTTCATAGACCCAGTCACAGTTACCATTGATAATGCTGTTCCATTTGCCATCCGTGGTCACGGCCTTTGTATTTTTTGAAGCCACATCGTAGAGGTAAAGATTATTATCTTTTACATAAGCGATCTTGCTTCCGTCGGGAGAAAAACTGGCGTGCATAATTTTCCCGGTATCCAGTTTCAGGAGGTTTTTTTGTCCAAAATCATACAGGTAAGTGTACGCTTTGGAAGAATGGCGGTAAATACTTTCGCGGTTATTAAAGATCAGCACTTTTTTCTTGTCATCACTGGGTGTATAATCGGAGACGCTGATCTTTTTATCCTTCTCTTTGATATTGGCGGCCATGAGCACGCTATCCATAGTCTCACCGGCAAAACCCGGGACAAATTCACCACGGAAAGTCTGTTTTTTATAAATATCTTCTAAGGTGATCTGTTTAGTTTGTGCCGCTGCAAACAGTGGCAGGACGAAAACGAGCAGGAAAAGCTTACGCATAATATTGGGTATTTTTTTTTAAGGTCATAAATTTACTTGAATCGGTCCAAAAGGGCTTGCCGTACAAATAAAAAAGACGGCACCCGTTGAAAAGATGCCGTCGCGGGAAAGTTAATCCTTCGCTAAGGCTCAGGATGACAAAATTATTTCGTCTTTGATCTACTTATTTTTTGGCCTTTCTGTCAGGTAATCAAAACGTTTGCCGGTTACTTCTGCCATATCGGGAATAGCTTCGGCCCTGTATTCACCTGCATCCAGTTTTTTCTTGGTTGCTGAGAATGCTTCCAGGGTTTTCTGGATATCCTCGTCTGTATGCACGGCGGTAGGAATAAGGCGGTAGATAATATGGCCTTTGGGGATGACAGGGTACACGACGATCGAACAGAAAATATGGTAATTTTCGCGTATATCCATGACCATGGCCGTGGCTTCGGGTAATTCTCCTTTCATATAAACAGGCGTAACGACCGAGTCCGTTTTACCAATATCAAAGCCTCTTTCTTTTAATCCCTGCTGGAGTTTTTTTGCATTCTCCCAGAGTTTCTCTTTGAGTTGGGGTTGTGTCTTCAATAGTTCAAGACGTTTCAGGTTACCCACAACCAGGGGCATGGGTAAACTCTTGGCGAATATCTGGGAGCGGATATTATAACGGATATAATCAATGATCTGTTTATCACCGGCCACAAAGGCGCCGATGGAAGCCATTGATTTGGCAAAAGTCGAAAAATAAAGATCGATCTTTTCCTGCACAGCTTGCTCTTCACCCGCGCCGGCGCCTGTTTTCCCAAGGGTGCCGAACCCGTGCGCATCATCCACCAGCAGGCGGAATTCATATTTATCTTTTAGCACCGCAATATCCTTCAGGTTGCCCTGGTCGCCCGCCATGCCAAATACACCTTCAGTGATCACGAGGATCCCGCCGGCTTTTTGTTTCTCTATTAAAGCAGTGGCTCTTTGCAGTTGCTTTTCAAAATCATCGGTATCGTTATGCTTGTATACATAACGGTGACCTGGATGCAAACGCAAACCGTCAATGATACAGGCATGGCTTTCGGCATCGTACACGATCACATCATGACGGCCGCACAATACATCAATGATGCTTACCATTCCCTGGTAACCATAATTGAGTAAAGCTGCGTCTTCCTTGTTTTCAAAGGCAGCCAGTTCGGCTTCCAGTTGTTCATGCAGGTCGCTGTTCCCGCTCATCATCCTGGCACCCATCGGGAGGGCCAAACCATATTGGGCTGCACCATCCGCGTCTGCTTTTCTTACTTCGGGGTGGTTGGCCAGTCCCAGGTAATTATTAAGGCTCCATACGATCATTTCTTTTCCGCGAAACATCATCCGGCTGCCAATATCCCCTTCCAGTTTAGGGAAGGCAAAATAGCCATGTGCTCTTTCACGATGCTGCCCGAGCGGACCCGCATTCTTCATTAATTTCTCGAAAATATCTGCCATAGTATGAATTATTTACTGATCCGTTTACTTACCAGAAGCCGCAAAGGTAAGGGTTTAACGCTTTTTCGGCAATGACGTGTAAGTCAATGTGATGTGATCACATACCCTTATCACTTTGTGATACAGCAATCTCCTGGAAGGGTCATATTTTTTTCTTCAGTTCATTCCACGTTGCTTCCAGTTCCTGCAATTGTTTTTGTGCGGTAGCAAGAGCGCTGACCGTTTGCGCAGTTGCTGGCCGGTCACTGTCCTGTAAAGTATTGAAGATGGATGTAAAAGCGCCAATGAGTCTTCCAAAACTTGGTTCCTGGCTGCCGGGCATCGTATTTTCCAGCTGCCCTGCCTGTTTTTCCAATGGTCCTAATTTCTCCGCCACATGTATCTCAGCGCTGGTCAGTTGCGATTGCAACCTCGCCCGGAACCGATGCACTTCCTGCTGCAGGGCCGTAGACTTTTTTCTTCCTTCGTAGCATTGCAACGACATATCATGTTGCTGCTGCAGTTCTGCCGCGGATATTTTTACCCGTGGATCCATTTTTATTTCGAATGATTGGGTATAAACGTTTCCGTCGACTGTTAACCGGGCAATATAAGTACCCGGCATTACCCAGGGTGATGTAGGGTCGGGTGCTGTATTCATATAAGTAGCAGCGATGGCATAAGAAGCAGGTAAATCCAGCGGTGTATGATGCATATCCCAGGTAAAGCGATGCGATCCTTTTTTGGAAGAAAGAACTTGCTGCGGTCGTATCCAATAAGGCGGGGTATTGTCCGCCGGGATCTTGTACATACTGTCAAGGCTACTGTACTTTCTTATCAATTTATTTTTTGCATCCAGGATCTCAAGCGTTACTTCATTACTGTTCTCACCTGCATAATAATTGATAACCGCGCCATCAGGGGGATTATCGCCCGAAGGTTCTTCCTGCGGCAGCGGCGTATCGGTATTCATGTTCCATCTTACCCGGTATGCCGTTTGTGGCTTGAACAGGATATCTTTTTTGGCGAGGGCTTCTTTGCTGACTTGTCGTAAGGGAGTAATATCATCGAGTATCCAGAAACTTCTTCCATGTGTCCCCACAACAATATCATCATCCTTGATCACGAGATCGCGGATGGAAGTGGCGGGCATATTCAACCGCAGGCTTTGCCAATTCTCTCCATCGTCAAACGATACATATACGGCCCTTTCACTCCCAGCATACAGCAATCCTTTTCTTTTGGGATCCTCTCTCACCGCGTTGATCGGGTCATTGGGTAATCCTTTTACAATTTCTTTCCAGGTTTTACCTCCATCGTTGGTTTTGTAAATATGCGGGTGCATATCATCGCAGCGGATACGGTTAACGGCCGCATAAACAGTATTCACCTCAAAATGACTGGCTTCCATTAATGACACCTTGCTCCAGGAAGTAACGGCCGCGGGTGTTACATTTTTCCAGGTCTTGCCGCCATCCTTTGTCAGGTGGATCAGCCCGTCATCCGTACCGCACCAGATGGTATTGATATCTTTAAAAGAAGGAGCGATGGTATAAATGACACCTCGTCTTGGCATGGTCTTCATGTCCTCTGTGGTATAGACTCCTACACTGGCAGGAATATCCCAGCTTTCCCTGGTAAGGTCCGGACTAATGACCTGCCAGTTATTACCGCCATTGGTCGTTTTGAAAAGTACATTCCCGGCGAAGTATAAAGTTTTATTATCAATGGGACTGAACAATACAGGTGCCGTTCTCAAGAAACGGTACTTGCCACTGCGTACGGTTTCTGGAGAAATATTTTGTGTTTGTCCCGTGCGTTTATCATACCGCGAGATCTTTCCGCCGTATACAATATTCGGATCCAGCGGATCAACGGCTACATAACCGTATTCTTCTGCGCCAACAGGATGCCATTCACGGAATGTGATCCTTCCATCATTACCTCTTGACGCGATACCGACCGAGCCGCTTTCCTGCTGACCGCCATATACATTATAAGGAAAAGCATTATCGGTACTGACATGGTAGAACTGTGCCGTAGGCTGGTTGTACCAGGAAGAAAAAGTCTGGCCTCCATTCACCGTAATGATTGCTCCCTGGTCACTCGCGATCAAAATAATATTGGGATCATTGGGGTTGATCCATATACGGTGATAATCATCACCACCTGGCGCGCCGCGAAAAGCTGTCCATGTTTTTGCTCCATCGGTTGACTTCCAGGTTACCACGTTGGCTGAATAAATAATATCCGGATTACGCGGATCCACTTTTAATTCCGCGAAGTCTGAAGCTCTTCCCCAATAACGGTTATCGCTTACCATTCTTTTCCAGGACATACCGGCATCATCACTCCGGTAAATGCCGCCGAGTTGTCCCGCGTCCACTGTTGCATATAAACGGCTGGGATCGGAAGGAGCAATACAAAAGCCTATTCGCCCCAAACCCTGGTCTGTCGTAGGTAAACCAGTGGTCAGTTTTTTCCAGCTATCCCCGCCATTGGTTGATTTGTAAAGACCGCTTCCTTTACCATTCCAGGCGCCGTTCTCCCAGGGACCCTGCCGGCCGGCCCACATTGCTGCATAGACGGTCTCCGGGTTTTTGGGGTCGATCGTTACCTGTATGGCACCCGTGTTCTCATCGATGTACAAAGATTTATCCCAGGTGATACCGCCGTCGATCGTGCGGTAGATACCGCGTTCAGCATTGGGTCCGTATGGATGACCGAGTGCCGCAACAAAGACCTTATTCTCATTCACGGGATCAATGGCAAGACCGCCGATCTGCTGTGCTTCAGTTAGCCCGAGATAAGTCCATGTCTTACCTGCGTCTTTTGATTTATAAATTCCATCACCTACAGAAAGGTCGGGTCGCTGCAAACCTTCGCCGCTGCCAACATACAAGGTATTAGGATTCGAGGGTGCAACGACCACATCACCGATGGAACCGGTGGGCTGGTCGTCAAAAATGGGGAACCAGGTCCTTCCAAAATCGGTGGTCTTCCATACACCGCCGTTATTGACCCCGATATAAAAAGTGTTGGGTTGCTGAACCACACCCGTGGCCCCGACCGTACGTCCACCGCGGTGCGGCCCGATCATCCGCCACTGCATCGCGTTGAAATATTTTGCATCAAAGGGTTGGGAGGAAACCGTGCCGGTAATAGTAATAACCAGTAGCAGGGAAAGAATATGTCTGGACATGGAAAATGGTTGTACGCCTAAGATATGAAATCTGGGGGAAGTACCAGGATCACGAAGAATAGTATAAGATGATAACTGATAACTGATAGATGACAGATACAGATAATAGTTGTTGAACACTCATTATAATACAATTCCAAGAACACAAAGAAAATCCTGATGTAGTGAAGCTATAACTATCATCTATCAGTTATCATCTATTATCTAAAGTTCCCTTATCCATATATTCCGGTAACTCACCGGGTCTCCATGATCCTGTAATCCCAATGGCAGTTTGCCGGGGTGCATGATATACTGTGGAATGCCTTCATTCACTGTATTACCCCAGAGCGTTACATTGTTTTGTATCAAAACGCCGTTTTGCAGTACCGTCACACGGGCGGGAGTTTTCAGGCTGCTGTCAGCATTGAATTGCGGAGCGGTGAAGATCACATCATAACTCTGCCATTCACCGGGTGGACGGCAGGCATTCACCAGTGGTATATGCTGTTTGTACATACTCCCGGCCTGGCCGTTCACATACGTGCTGTTATTATAACTGTCGAGTACCTGGAGTTCGTAACGCCCCATCAAAAAAATACCACTATTGCCGCGTCCCTGTCCTTCACCTTTGACCTCCCGGGGTGTTCTCCATTCGATATGCAGCTGGCAGTCGCCAAATCCTCTTTTGGTCCTGATATCACCGGCATCTTTTTCCGCAGTCATCGCGTTGTTATCGATCTTCCATTTTACCGGTTCACCCTTGCCGTTTTCCCAGCCGGAAAAATTTTTGCCGTCAAATAATACGATCGCGTCAGAAGGCGGTTCCGCAGGAATTTTCCCGGGCGTAATAACTCCTGGAACCGGGTGCCATACACGGCTGGGTTCTGCAGGATCGGGTTGAGTTTGCGCAAATATGGAAGAACTCATATACAAAACGGAGCCGAGAAGAAAAATAGTTTTCATGATGATATGATTGGTTGAAATAATTTTCAAGATACGGAATTGGGAGAAACCATATTATAAGATTTGTCCCAAAACAACTCTATAAATATTGCTTGTCTTCATATTATTAGATTTACTACCGGGATCTTGTTTTCTATTGCATGGAATAATAAAATTCATAATTCTGCAAAATGGTTAATCATCCATTTTAACGATTACATTCCCTATTTTTTGACCAGAAGCCACGTAGGTAAATGCTTCCGCTATTTTCTCCAACGGGTATATCCTGTCAATCACTGGTTTGAAACTTCCTTTTTCAAGCATTTCTTTTATAAAACTCATGTTACCCTTATTGTCTTTTGGGAATAAAACTTTTTTTCCGCCCAACAGCGGCTTAGCCAGTACCAGCAAAAGATTTCCAGCGCCACCGGAGGGAGCATAGATCCCTTTTTTCTTTAGCAGCGATCTGCATTTGGCAAAACTGCTCTTCCCCACCGCGTCAATCACAAAATCATATCGCCCGTCATCTTTTGTAAAATCTTCCTTCTTGTAATCAATTACCTTATCAGCTCCCCATGATTGAACAAGTTCCCTGTTCTCACCACCGCATACCGCTGTAACATACACATCAAGAGATTTAAAAAACTGGACATAAGATGAACCAATGGCACCCGTCGCGCCATAGACCAGTGCTTTTTGCCCGGCCACTGGTTTTAGCTGGTTGATGCCCATCGCAGCATAGTAGGCTCCTTCCAGGCAAGCGGCTGCCTGTTCATAGGTTATGTTAACCGGTATCAGTACAATTCTTTTGGTTTCCGGGAATGTTATGTATTGTGCATGCGAACCGGTGCCCAAACCGCCACCAAAGCCCATCACCTTATCGCCCACTTTAAATAATTGTACAGATGGCCCTGTTGCTTCTACCTGTCCCGCAAAGTCAGATCCCGTAACAACCCGTTTCGGTTTGAATAAGCCCGTGAATAACCGCATCATAAATGGCCGGCCCGTCAGTATATGATTATCTGACCTGTTTACACTGGCTGCATATACTCTTATCAATAATTCATTGTTTGCCGGAACGGGTTTAGCGATCTCCTGTACGCTGATCACTCCCGGGGGAACATATTTTGTATGTACTGCAGCTTTCATTTTTACCAGGATGTTTTCAGACCTTCAGTGAACCACGGAATCCCCTGGCAGCATAGTAAGACTCAGCGCCATTGTGATATAAAAAGACAGTGTTGTAGCGACGGTCACAAAAAAGGGCGCCACCGAGTTTACGGATCGTAGCAGGTGTTAGCACCCAGCTGGAGGTTTTTGTATCGAAATTTCCCAATTCCTGCAGCTCCCGGTATTGTTCTTCCGTTAAAAGTTCAATACCCATATCGGCTGCCATCTCCATTGCGCTGTTTGCCGGTTTATGTTCTTTTCTTGAGGCCAGCGCTTCATGGTCATAACAAATACTCCTGCGGTCTTTAGGACTTTCGGGGGAACAATCATAAAAAAGGTAGCCGCCTGTCTTTTTATCCTGCCCCACAACATCGGGCTCCCCCCCGGTTTCTTCCATCTCCCGGAGCGACCACAGTTTTCCCGGATTAGCTTGCAGCTTTGCTTCTATCTTAGACCATTCAAGGCCTTTATGACGGGTTTTATTTTTTTCAAACCGTGCCTTTAATGTTTTGATCAGTTCTTCACCTTGTTTGGCTGATAATTCCTTTTTCATGCTTTTTATTTATTTGATTAACTGGATTCAACACAGAGTTACAGAGTTTTTTGAGTTTGACAGCATATGTATTTCTCTGTGTATCTCTGTGTATTTCTGTGTCTCTGTGTTGAAAAATCTTTTCTAATCATCCAATCCCTTTCCACTTAGAATTTGCTTTTTATATTTTTCCACCCTGGCCTCCCGGGTTTTTGATTGTTTGGCTTGGGAAAAATAAAAAATATATCCTCTTTGCCGGCCCGGCGTCAGCGCATAAAAAGCTTTTTTTAAAACAGCGCTCTTATCCAGTCTTTTTTGAAATTCTTCCGGGATTTTATACTCCGATGTCTTTTTTAATTTCACTTTCAACCCGGCTTTTTCCACCTCCATTGCTTCATAGGTATAAGCTTTCAGCGTTTTTTCCAGCTTCACTATTTCCCGGTCATTCGTGAACCGGACCTGGCGGGCTGACTGGACATTTTTTGTTTGCTGGATCAAAATACCCTTATCATCATGTAACAAAGCACCTTTGAAAAACAACAAGGCACAGTATTCCTTAAATCCATGTATCAAAACTATATTGCTTTTTCCAACAACATAACAGGGGCAACCCCATTTCAATTCTTCGGTCAGCCCGCAATCAAGAACGATCATTCTTAAATGCTCATATTCTTTCTGCCATTTTGAGTCCTTGCTAAAGAACCAATCAACTTTTGAATTCATATTGCTCTTGTTATGGTTGTTATTTTAATTATTGAAGGATGTCCTGCAATTTTTGCAGGGAATAAAGTTACTAAAGATGTTTGTTGCCGTAAAACAAAAAGCACCCACATGGGTGCCTTCTCTCAAAGGTTAGTTTGATCGCGACTAGATCTTGAATCCTACGGTGAGTACGGCATTGCCATTGGTGGATTTGATAGCAGCTCCTGTATATGGTGTATTTTGAAGACGATAAGCAAAATGAATATCCTTGCCCATGGTGTGTACATACGTGAGGTCCACGAACATGCCCTTGTTACGGTAGCCCAGGCCGCCGCTTAACTGGAAACGGCTACCTTTCTCCTTATGGCCAAGGTCCTTGTAGGGATTGCCATAATAAGCTACGCCCAGCCGGCCCATGATCGTTGTGAATTTTAATTCGCCCCCGGCTTTAAAATTAAAAGCGCCCTTGTAAGTATTGTCGATGGTTTTATTCAGTGATTTTAAATAAGCTTTTGTATCCGAACTGTTATCACCATCGGGGTCCGTAGTAAAAGAAGCAGATTTATAATTCACGTATTCGATATCGGCGGTCAGGAATCCTTTTTGTTTTCTTACATCCTGGATCTCCCTTAACACATAGGAAGCACTGGCCATAACCCGCCAGGGACTGAACATCCAGTACTTGAATTCAGCGTCATTGTTATTGGTAAAGACCCGGGATTCCTGGGTCAGCAGGCCTTTATACATTTCTGTATTGGTAGTAACGGTAGTACTGTATTTATCGGTGAGGTTAAAAAAGGTAGGAGTATGGATGGCAAGCCCGAGGCGGACATATTCAACCGGTTTATAAATCATTCCCATTTTAATATTGATACCCACACCGGAAGTAACCAGGTTATCGGTGATGGAAGCATAATCGAACTTATTATTTGTATTCGCCGTTGCATCCGCTTCGGTGAAAGTGGCTTCCTTTTCATAATGCAGGAAAGGTATTCCCAGGGTCCAGCCTAAAAAGAATTTGTCCCGCAGGCTGCCGGCAAAAGCCAGCGCCAGTTCGGTGATGCCGCCACGGTTCACAACTTTGTTCTCCTGCAAGAGGTTGCCGATAGTGGCACGGCTCTGGAACTGGTAATTATTGGACGAGCCGCCATTGACCGTATCGATCCAGTACGTATTAAAAGCAAGACTGGTACCGAAGGGATAATTCTGTGCAACGCTGTTGGCATCTTTATCAGTATGGCTGCTGATCTCTTCCAGGAATTTTTGCGAGTAAGAATTCTGCGTATTGGCGCCGCGATATAGCAGGTTACTGCTGAATGAAGCTGTGCGGTTGATGGCCAGCGCAAAAGCGCCACTGGATTTTTTATTTTTCTTATTCTTATCTTCTGAGCCGATCACAATTCCGGATACGCCAAAAGAAAGATTGCTTTTCCTGTCCTGTTCGGCCCTTCCATAATAGGTGGATTTATTATCCAGGAAATTAAAACCGGGGGTCAGTACGAAATCACCCGTTTTGTAAAAGCCAAGCCCTGCGGGGTTTACATAAGCCGCAGAAAGATCGCCACCAAGGGAGGTCATCGCGCCGCCCACTGCCTGTTGGCGGGCCGTTCCGCTGGAAGGGTACCAGGAATAACGCAGGGCATCGGCAGGCTCCTGGGCAAAAAGCGCAGGTGTTAGGGCAATACAAGCCAGTATGAAAAATAGTTTTCTCATGATAGGTTCATTTGAGGTAATAAAATGTAGTCACGCTAATTGTTGCTAACAGCGTTTAATTAATGCCTTTAGCGTTGTTAAAACTTTCTCACCGGCGCTGTACTCCCGCTGCTGCCTGAAGAGGAGCTGCTGGAACTGCTGGAAGAAGAATTAGTGGAACTGTTGCTGGAACTGGATGAACTATTCGTGGAAGAACTGCTGCTGGAAGAATTGCTGTTGCTTCCCCGGAAGATATCCCTTAAGGTATTGCCCGAATTATCGTTGCTCCGGGTGGAACTGCTGTTCCGCGGTCTTGAATAGTTGCTGTTTCCGGATGAACCCGTGCTGCTGCCGGTCTTGGAGTTGCTGTAATTATTATTGGTAAGGGCATTACTGTTATAAGCATTCAGGTTAAAGGTCCTGGGTTTGTTATAAACAGGGGTTGTACCGGGATTGACAACAATATGATTGTTATAATAGGGATTGTAGTAATTGTTCCAGTAAGTATAAGGTGACCAGGGATTGCTAAAACAGCAGCAGTTATAAGCTGTGTAGCTGTAGCGGCGATTGTAATAATAAGAATCATCGAGATCGCTCCAGCGGTAACGGTCCCTGACCTTCATGCGGAGATAACGGTCATCGTAATACTCGTCGCTGTACTTGTTTTCAGCAGTTTCTTTCTTATCCTCGTTCTGCACATTATCCTCCTGGGGACGGGCAGGGGAATAATAAAGATCATCAGGCGTCTGGCCTGTTTTGTAAGCGGTTGTACAACTGGTGAGAGCGGCAGTGAAGAATGCCAGGAGTAGAATTACAGGTTTCATGGCAAATGGTTTATCAGGTTAAAAATGAAGTTACTACTTTTGTGCGGTTTTCAGCCCAACACAATCGTTTGCGTTACGGCAACAAATATTTAGCCATTAGTTGGAATTATTGCGGTAAGGGGTGTTAATTTAAATTTAAAGATGGTGCTAATAGCTAACAGCTACTCGGAAGTGGGAAGTAACTAAAACAAATAACCAGATCAACAAATGAGCAAAGTAATCACATCAAGAGCGGCAGACTATTCACAATGGTACAATGATCTTATTCTAAAAGGCGAACTGGCTGATTATTCAGCGGTAAAAGGATGCATGGTGATTAAGCCCTATGGTTTTGCCTTATGGGAAAATATGCGTGATGTGCTGGACAGGATGTTCAAGGACACAGGGCATGTCAATGCCTATTTCCCGTTATTGATACCCAAGAGTTTTTTAAGCAAGGAGGCAGCGCATATTGAGGGCTTTGCCAAAGAATGCGCGGTGGTAACACATTACCGGTTAAAAAATGACCCCAACGGGGGAGGAGTGATCGTTGACCCCGATGCAAAACTGGAAGAAGAACTGATCATCCGTCCTACTTCCGAGACCATTATCTGGAATACTTACAAAGACTGGATACAATCCTACAGGGACCTGCCCCTGCTGATCAACCAATGGGCGAATATCGTACGATGGGAAATGCGGACCCGCCTCTTTTTACGGACCACAGAATTTCTTTGGCAGGAAGGACATACGGCGCATGCGACCAAAGATGAGGCGATCGAAGAAGCAGAACAGATGCTGAGAATATATGCAGAGTTTGTAGAAGAATACATGGCTGTACCAGTGATCAAAGGAGTAAAGACAGCGAATGAACGTTTTGCCGGCGCTGTTGATACCTATTGTATCGAAGCAATGATGCAGGATGGCAAAGCATTACAGGCAGGAACCTCCCATTTCCTGGGACAGAATTTTGCTAAAGCATTTGATGTAAAGTTTTCCAATAAAGAAAACCAGCTCGACTATGTATGGGCTACCAGCTGGGGGATGACCACCCGGCTGATCGGTGCATTGGTAATGGTACACAGCGATGACCAGGGATTGATCCTGCCGCCTAAGATTGCTCCCCAGCAGGTTGTTATTGTCCCCATCTATAAAGGCGAGGAACAGAAAGCCACAATCGATGCGAAAGTGAACGAGATCATGAAAGAACTGAAAGCAGCCGGTATCCGGGTGAAATATGATGATAATGATAATAACAGGCCGGGATGGAAATTCGCGGAATATGAAATGAAAGGTGTACCGGTGAGACTGGCGATTGGCGCCCGTGACCTGGAAAAGAATGTGATCGAGATCGCCCGGCGCGATACAAAGGAAAAAAGAGTGGTAAGCCTGGACGGAATTGCAACGTACACGGAAAGTTTATTGACCGAGATCCAGGATAATATGTTCAATAAAGCAAAGGCATTCCGGGATGATAAAATAACCCCCGCCAACACCTGGGAAGAATTTGAAAAACTGCTGGATGACAAAGGCGGTTTTATTTCTGCACACTGGGATGGTACATCCCAAACAGAAGACGCGATCAAAGAAAAAACAAAAGCCACGATACGTTGTATCCCGTTGAATAACCAGCTCGAGAACGGTGCCTGCATCCTGACCGGTAATCCTTCCATTCAGCGGGTATTGTTTGCAAGGGCATACTAGGGTAAGGGATTGGCTGAAAAGTTAACCACTGGTTACAGGGTGTTAGCTGTGCATGAATCAGTCTAATCTGCGGTAAAGAATCAACGGGAGTTGCTATTTGCAAGAAAGAAAGTTTGAATTTCCCGGAAAGGAAAGTAAATTTATTGCCAAACAAAATCAGCTATATGGAAGAAAATCAAAATAGTTCTTTATTCCAGCTAAACCTTGATGCGCAAAATAGTTATACCCTGAGAAGCGCCGCTTCCTGGGCGAAAGTATTGGGCGTAGTGGGACTGGTACTCGGGATCCTGTTTGTTATCATGGGGATTATAATACAGCAGGCAATAAGTAGTTCCAGCTATGCCTATAGTGGCTCCGGTTTCAGCGCCTCTTCCTTAGGCAATGCGGGCCTTGCCGGGTACGTGATCATGGGCCTGATCTGTATTGTCAGTTCGATCTTTGCCCTGAATGCGGGCAATAAGATCACTAATGGTTTAAAAGCCAATGACCAGGGAACCCTGAATGCCGGGTTTGCTGCTGCGCGTAATTACTTTGCTTTCTGGGCCATTATGATCATCCTTATGGTACTGCTGATGCTTCTCGGTTTATTAGGAATGATGGGCAAATGATAATTTAGAATTTACCCCGTTCCATCCCGGAAGGGGTTTTTATTTTACAGAGAGGTAATTATAATCCTTCAGTAATATCTCGAGGAAATCAAAAGGTGGCATCGTTGTTTCGATCTTAAGATGCATTTTTATTTTATGCCCGGCTGCTTCAGCCATATGCATATCCCCTTTTCTTTTGGCTGTTTCCAGTATACTCTTAATGGCATTGATATCTTTATCGCTTAGTTGCATGATTTGCGGGAAGGAGGGCACGTAATTATCTGCCACTTCCTGGAAAACAGTTTCTTCGATCGTGCCTTTTGTCCGTACGCTGATAATAATGGTTTTGGCAAGGAGATCGCCGATACGCTGTCCTTTTTTGGAAGAGACGACGAGTACAATGTCGGTGATAAGAAAGCCCAGGGCAAAAAGAATGATAAAGATGACCTGGGCATTTTCAAGACCGCGGTCGGTAGAGACTACGTAGATCACGTATAATAATATCTGTATGATCCACACATCGGATAAACGAAGTAACCACCGGATCACGAACTGGCTGATGGAAGGCCGGCCCCCGTTTTCGTCCACGACCCGCAATCCCACTATTTTCTTGCCTATGCTCTGGCCATTCATCGTAATCTCCATGACGATATGATAGAGCATGATCGGTAACAGGAGGAGCATACTACTGGCATCCAGCGGGTCATTGCTATGGTCGAGTGAAGAGTATATTTCAGCGGCGATACGGAGGTAAAAATACTGGATGATCATATCAATAAGGAGTGAGAGGAGTCGTTTGTAAAACTCCGGCACTTCAAATTCCAGCTCAATGTTGAAATTAGTAGGTACTTTGATCGCTCCCATCCATGCATTTATTGATCAGGCCGTTAAATTACTGTTTTTTGGATATTTAAATTCCCCTAATCCGGCTTGCAGTTGTAAAAAACATTATTTTACAACACCAACAACGTCTTTTTTGAGAGAAGCATTATTTATAAAAAAGAACAAGGACCGCTGGCAGCGGATACAACAACAATCTTCTGCGGACCCGGATGAAATGGCCACTGATTTTACCCAGTTGGTAGATGACCTTGCCTATGCCAAAACTTTTTATCCTTCTGGAAAAGTGACCCATTTTATCAATGCACAGGCCTCAAAGATTTACCTTGATATTTATAAGAACCGGAAAGAAGAATCCAACCGGCTGTTGACTTTCTGGAAATATGATCTCCCGCTTACCATCCGTAAACACCAGGGTGTTATTCTTTTCTCTTTTATCATTTTTGTCATTTTTTTCGCTGTAGGTTTTTTTGCATCCCGGGAAGATGATGAAGTAGCCCGTGGTTTTTTTGGCAGCGATTATACCGATATGACGCAGCGGAATATTGAGAGAGGTAACCCATTTGGTATTTATGAAACGGGCAATTCCCTCCTGAACTGGATGGGGATTATGATTAACAACATTAAAGTAGGGTTGATCATGTTCGTTTCGGGTATATTTTGTGGCATTCCCACTCTCTATAAGCACTGTGAGACAAGCGCCATGGTGGGTATATTCGACCAGTTCTTTGCGGAAAGAGGATTGGGGGTCGATTTCTGGCTGGTCGTCTTTGTTCACGGCACTCTCGAGATTACCGCACTGATCCTTTCAGCGGCAGCAGGTTTGATACTGGGGAAAAGTTTTTTATTTCCCGGTACGATCAAAAGAATGGATGCATTTAAACAAGGGGCCAAGGACGGTGTGAAGATCATGATCGGCCTCATGCCTGTATTTGCACTGGCTGCTTTTTTTGAAGGGTTTATCACCCGCCTTTATAATGATATATCATGGCTTACGACAGCTGTCTTTGCCCTGTCGGTTCTATTTGTGATCTGGTATTTTATCATCTGGCCGATCCGGTTGAGTAAAAAATTATCGGTGCAATTAAACGAGGAGGAAGTATAAGTGTTGCGTGAAAACAGGAATATGAACTATTGGCCGGGCAGGATCATCGTGATTTTATTGTTGCTCCTGGGCACCCTGCCGTCCCGCGCACAATATGGAGAAGATACCGTTACAAGTGTCATACAGGATACCGTCACTGCGGGTGATTACACGCAAACGGACGACCCGGAAAAAACAAAATTCTTAAAAAAAGAAGAGTACACAGGAATTCCTCTCGCTGTGCAGGAGCGTACCGTCCCTGACAGCGTTGTAAAAAAAGCTCAGGAGGATAAAAATTTCTGGTATGCCAACGCCGTCATTGAAAAAGAAAAACCGGAAGCGTACAGTTCTTATGTACCGGTAACGCTGCGACCCTGGTTCCAGACCCTGGTCTGGTTCATCATTATCGGGGGGTTTGCCACTTTCCTCATGATCTATCTCAGTAATAATAATATCGGTTTGTTTCGGAAAAAGAAAGTCCTTACCACTGCCGGCGAAGAAGGAGAGGAGATAACGGAAGATATTTTTGCGATCAATTACCAGCGCGAGATCGATAAAGCCGCTGCCGCAGGGAATTACCGGCTGGCCGTGCGACTGATGTTCTTACGGCTGTTGAAAAATATGGCAGAAAAGAATATCATCCGTTACCAGCAGGATAAGACCAATTTTGATTACCTGATGCAATTGCACGGCACATCCTATTACCCCCATTTTTTCCGGATCACCCGGAATTATGAATACAGCTGGTACGGGAAATTTGATATCAGTGAAGAGAACTACGGGCTTATCCGTAAAGATGTTGATCATTTTGAAACAGGATTAAGATAGTGGGGAAGAAATACACACCATATATACTGGCGGCGATACTGGCTTCAGCGATCATTATCCTCTTCGTTACCGGGAATAATAACAGGAAGAAACTGCGTCGTCTTAATGAAAAGATCACCCTGCGCCGCCAGGACAAGATCCCCTACGGAACCTATATTGCTTTTCGTAACCTGAAATATCTTTTTCCCCATGCGAGTATATCAACCAGCAACAGGGAGCCGGGTTACTGGGATTCGCTCTCCAATTATGGATCGGGACAGGCTTTTATTGCCATTACCGACCGGTTTACACCATATGATGACGAAATGCAACGGCTGATCTCCTTTGCAGAAAGCGGTAACGATGTATTTGTGAGTGCCCGTTATATTTCCTCGGCAGCCGACCGCCTGCTTGGCTGTACCAGCAGTGCTTATGATCTTTCCCTGGTCACCATCAAAAAAGATACAGAGAATGTGAAGCTGACGCTCGATCATCCTCCCTTTGATAAAAAGGAAAGCTATGCTTATCCCGGCCGGAGTTTTTATACTTATTTTTCCGGTATTGATTCCACGACAACGGAAATACTGGGTTATGATCAACTGATGCGACCGATATTTATTCATCTCCGGGCGGGAAAGGGAAATTTTTATGTACACCTCGAACCGCTTGCCTTTAGTAATTATTTTTTGCTGCATAAGAATAATATTGATTACTATGAGAAAGCGCTCTCCGTGATCGACGCTTCTGTCAATAAGGTCGTTTGGGATGAATATTACCTGAACAGGAGAGAGGACCAGGACCGGGAACCCAAAAAAGGCTGGCTGAGCGTGCTTTTCCGTTACCCGGCTATGCGGGCTGCCCTGCTGACAGCTATCTTTACCCTGTTATTCTATGTCCTGATGGAAATGAGAAGAAAACAACGGGTCATACCGGTCGTGACAAAACCCCGGAACGATTCGCTGGACTTTGTAAAAACGATCGGTCGGCTGTATTATGACAAGGGGGATCATAAAAATCTTTCCCGCAAAATGGGTGCATATTTCCTGGAGCATGTGCGCAGCCGGTATAAATTACCAACTGGTGACCTGGGTGAGGATTTTGTGAAAACGCTGCAGTATAAATCAGGCGCTGATGAAGCAACGATACGTGGTATTATTTCTTTTATTAAATATACAGAAGACGCCCCGGCCATCAGTGACAGGGAATTAACCGATTTTCATAAACAGCTGGAATCATTTTATCAAAAAGTATAACCTCAGCCTTTCCCTCCCGGGAGAGGTAGAAGGAAAACCTTATAAATAACAAATATGGAAGAACAAATTTTTCAGCAACGGACCGATCTTACCGCCCTTAATGAAGCCGTGCTTTCTATCCGCAACGAAATCAAAAAAATAATTGTGGGGCAGGATGAAATGGTCAAACTGATCATCACCGCTTTACTTGCTGATGGACATGTACTGATCGAAGGTGTACCGGGCGTGGCGAAAACACTTACGGCCAAACTTGTTGCCAAAAGTGTTAATGCCGGGTTTTCAAGGATACAGTTTACACCTGACCTGATGCCTTCCGATGTGCTGGGTACACCGGTTTTTAATCCACGTGAAGCCACTTTTGAATTCAAGAAAGGACCCGTCTTCAGCAATATCATTCTTGTAGATGAGATCAACCGGGCGCCTGCCAAAACACAATCGGCCCTGCTGGAGATTATGGAAGAAAGACAGGCAACGGTCGATGGAAAAACTTACCCCATGGCCTCGCCCTTCATGGTGCTGGCCACACAAAACCCCGTAGAGCAGGAAGGAACCTACCGTTTACCGGAAGCACAGCTTGACCGCTTTCTTTTTAAAATAGTGGTGCCGTATCCGAGTGAAACGGAAGAAGCGACTATTCTTATGCAATTCCATACGATGGGAAATACCTCTGCCATTGAAATGATCAAACCGGTATTGGGCGCCGAACAGATCGCTTCCCTTCGCCGGCAGGTAAAGACACAGATCATTGAAGAAAAACTACTGCAGTTCATTGCCAAACTGATCCACCAGACAAGAAACCATAAATCTATTTACCTGGGCGCTTCACCAAGAGCTTCCCTGGCGATCATGAATGCATCCAAAGCCATGGCAGCTATCCAGGGACGTGATTTTGTAACACCCGAAGATATCCTGGCGATCATACCAGCCGTACTTCGGCATCGTATCATTCTTTCTCCTGATAAAGAGATGGAAGGAATTACAGAAGATGATGTGATCAAACAGATCGTACAGGGAATGGATGTACCCAGATAGTTTATAGTTTATGGTTTATGGTTTATAGTTTCTGGTTGGTCGTTTATAGTTGGAAAGTCATTATAATACCGGATAGCATTGATAAAATCGTTTTATTTAAATAAGATCGTTTACTATATCGCCGGGGCGGCAGCCGTGGTCTTTGTACTCAGTTATTTCTACCCTGCCCTTTTCCGGATCGGCGGACTTATACTTTTGTTACTGGCTATGGCAGTTGTGATGGATGCGGTCCTGGTTTATAGTAAAGCAAAAGGGTTCGGGGCGGAAAGGATCGTGGGGGACCGCTTTAGTATCGGGGATGATAATAAGGTGGTACTGCAACTTTTCAACAGCTATGCCTTTCCCGTCCGTATCAGTATCATTGACGAATTACCCCAACAATTCCAGGAAAGAAAGTGGATCAGGAAGGCAATGGTAAAAAGCAATACAGGATACGAGCTTATTTACGTTTTGAAACCAGGTACGAGAGGCGAATTTGTCTTTCATGATATCAATGTCTATGTGCATGCACCCCTGCAGCTGGTCAAGCGCCGCTATATCTTCCCGGCAGAACAGGTGGTAAAGGTTTATCCCTCCTATATCCAGATGCGGCGTTACCAGTTACTGGCTGTGAGCAACCGCTTACAGGAAGCAGGTGTGAAGCGGATCCGGAAGATAGGTCACAGCATGGAATTTGAACAGATCAAGGAATATGTACGGGGGGATGATTACCGTACGATCAACTGGAAAGCCACTGCCCGTAAGTCGGGTGACGGGCTCATGGTGAACAATTTTACGGATGAAAGAAGCCAGCAGATCTATTGCCTGATCAACAAGGGGAGAGTGATGAAAATGCCTTTCCAGGGAATGACCCTGCTCGATCATGCGATCAATGCGGCCCTCGTATTATCCAATGTGGCGCTGGTCAAACAGGACAAAGCCGGTATCATCACTTTTGAAAAGAACCTGGATACTTTTTTAGCAGCTGATAAGAAACCCACGCAGATGAACCTGGTTCTGGAAACACTCTACAAACAAAGAACGGATTTCCTGGAATCTGATTTTGAAAAACTATTTTCCGTTATCCGCAACCGGGTAACTAACCGGAGTCTCCTGGTCCTGTTCACAAATTTTGAATCCCTCGACAGCCTGCAGCGGGAAATGGCCGCACTTAAAAAGATCGCCCGCTATCATTTATTGCTGGTGGTATTCTTTGAGAATACGGAATTGAAATACCTGGCAGACCGGCCCGCCTCCACACTGGAAGATATCTATATCAAAACTATAGCGGAAAAATTTGCTTTTGAGAAAAGACAGATGGTAAAAGAACTGCATAAAAACGGGATCCCCTCTATCCTTACCACACCGGAGAATCTTACAGTGAATACGGTGAATAAGTACCTGGAACTAAAGACAAGGATGTCGATCTGAGTCCGGAAGTCCGAAAGTCCGGAAGTCGGAAAGTCGGAAAGTCGGAAAGTCGGGAAGTCCGGGGGACCGGAAGAATACTCCCGCTTATTGAATCGTCTTTCGGTCTTCCGGACTTCCCGTCTTTCCGACTTATCTTGCAGCATGAATAGCTTCGAAGAAGGCCAGGTCTTACTCATCAATAAACCCCTGGGCTGGACCTCGTTTGATGTGGTGCAGAAACTCCGTAATATCATTAGAATAAGAAAGATAGGGCATGCAGGTACATTAGATCCGCTGGCTACCGGGTTACTCATTATGTGTACCGGTAAGTTCACGAAACGTATTAATGAATACATGGCACAGGAAAAAGAATATACCGGGAGTTTTACCCTCGGCGCCACAACTCCTACATATGATTTGGAAAGTGAACCCACGAATATGAAACGGTATGATCATATTACAGCGGAAGAAATAAAAAGCAACACCCCGCAATTCACCGGGGAAATATTGCAGGTACCACCTGCACACTCGGCCATCAAAGTGGATGGTAAAAGAGTATATGAACTGGCCCGCCAGGGAAAGGAAGTCAAACTCGAGCCCCGGAAAGTCACGATCAAAGAATTTAGTATTACCAGGATTGAAGGACCCGTTGTTTTTTTCAAAGTGGTTTGCTCGACAGGAACGTATATCCGCAGTCTTGCAAATGATTTCGGTGAAGCCCTGGGATGTGGCGCCTACCTCAGCAGCTTATGCCGCACAAGAATTGGTGAATATTCTGTAGAAAATGCCATGACAATCGAAGGATTCCTGGAAAAAATGAAGCAGGATTAAAGAATAAAAGGATAACTGATCCCGAGCTGGAACTGTGTGCCTTTTAAAAAATCTTTGTTGAGATAGCCAAACCATTTATTCTGGTACTTGATATCGCTGGGGCTGGGATCCTTTACTCTATGCGCTATATCAAAGCGGATCACGAAGTAATTAAAATCGAGGCGCAAACCAAAACCGGCGCCGATCGCAAGGTCAGTAGCGAGGCGGCCGAAATTAAAAATCTCTTCGGGCAGGCGTCCCGGCGCATTTTTCAGGAACCAGATATTACCGATATCGGTGAAAAAAGCCCCGTTTATTTTCATACCAAGTGGTTTACCCAGCGGGAAACGATACTCTGCATTGAATTCGATCTGGACATCGCCGTAACGTTCCGGGTCGAGTCTGAAATCCTTAACGACCGAGCCAGGGCCGAGTTTCCGCAAACCCCAGGCGCGCATACTATTGGGGCCTCCCGCAAAATATTGTTTAAAGAATGGCAGGTTATTCTTTTTTTCTTCATCAACGGTGGAACTGAATTCATAACCGACACCTGCGAAGAATCGAAGCACCACCGCATTGCTGTTCAGCTTGATCTTTTTAATATATTCCGCGTCCAGTTTGGCAAACCGGTATAGGTTGGAATCAAGGAATTTGCTTTTTTTGATGAGGCCGGTCAGTAACCCGCATAATTCCATATTGGTACGGAGCAGGGTGGGATTATTAGGGGTGCCACCACCGATTGTATAACTGCTGATGATAGAAGAGATAAAACCATCCGTAAAAATATTTCTTAACGAGGGGTTATTATCAAACAGGGTAATCAACAGGGGTTTCGGGTTCAGGTAAGAGTATTCGATATTGGGTATACGGAAATTAAACGTGCTTTTGTTCCACTGGAATTCATAGCCCCAGGAAGCATTCAGCGTAGTAAGGTTATAGAGGGATCTTCTTTCGGTGTTGGCTGCATTGAAGGAAAAGATCGTTCGCGCATTTTCTTTGAACTTTTGCGGCACCAGGTTGTGGATAAGGACCGTCCTTGGAAAATAAATGACATGACTTAAACTTACCTGTTTGGTCTGTATAAACTTTACATTGGTGGCCGTATCACGCCCGGTCTCCACGCCAAAACGGAGATTCGTACTGGCCTGGTTGGAGGAGCGGGCGAAATTCCTGTTTTGTAAACCAACGTTGAGAGCTATACCAAAAAGATTTCCCGAAACGGCATTCTGGTTGCGGCTTCCTTCCAGGTTGGCGGTAAAAGAATATTTACGGGCAGGTGTAAGCCGGATGGTCATATCGGTCGTATCCTGGTCATTCCGTGGCAACTGTTCAATACTGACAAGCCGCCATCCTCCCATTGAATTGAAACGGGTAATGGTTTTGCTGTATTTTTTCTGGGCATATAATTCACCATGGTGGAAATAAATATTCGGAGGTAATATTCGTGACTTGAACATCTTCCGGTAATAGACAACTTTCACCCCCTCCACCATTTCTTCTTTACGGGTATAATTGAGAGTATCGGCGTTGTAATCGGGGTATATTACGACCTGCCCGATATAATATTTGGTAAGCTTGCTGCTGTCAAAACCTGGTTTTAGTCTTATTTCAAGATTGGCAGTTGGGTTCTCTCTTCTTTCTTTTAATTTCTGAAGGATCTGGAGTTGTTCCAGTGGATCAACGGTGGGTCGTATTAATGAAACATCGAGTGTATCCCAGAGACCGATCAGCTCCTGCCGGCTGAATCGCATAAAACCGTTATCCCGGAAAAGATTGACCAGCCTGTCCAGTTCAACTGAAATGATCGCTTTGGCAAATGGAGACCCTTTTCTTACGAGCGCATCGCCTTGATTGGCCACCGCGAGGCTTTGTAATTCAGCTTGCTTGATATTATAACTGAATGAATCGATGCGTACCACTTTGCCGGGATTGACCGTGAAATTAACCGTGGTCCTGAATTGATCATCAGATACAGTATCAATGATGGCCTTATACGTGATGGTATCCCTGAAATAGCCCAGCGCATTCAGCAGGGCACGCATGTAAATGACGGATTTATCTGCATTAACACTGTCGTAAACGGGAGGCCGGTCCAGCACCTGGCGGTTGATGCCTTTATAGAGTAATTTCCGGACCGTTCTCACCCGGATACTGTCGTCCAGTTGGTTGGGCAAACGGCTCTCCAGTTCGGTTTTTTCGCTGTCAGGGATATTTCCAACTACGTCCACATTATATTTGAAGACAAAAGGGCGTTTGACAGGGTAATTTTTGGGCACAACGCCGCAGGAAGACAGCGTAAAAATAATAAGGGTAACAGCCGTCATCACTTGCAGGATCTTTTTACAACTGATTGGCTGGGTGGCTGACATAAATTAAATCAGGAAATAATGCTTGTTAAACTGAAGATCAAATATATCCAAACTTTAGGCCAGAAAAAATTCAGGGAAGAGACCGGCGTTTTCATTGCGGAAGGCCCTAAACTGGTAGGTGAATTATTGCAGGATAGCAATTGTACTGTCAGGGAGGTATTTGCGCTCGGGGATTGGATTAATGAGAACCATCAGGTTCTTGGGAAAACGACAGTTACTGCAATCAGCCCTGCGGAACTGGAAAGGATATCCCAACTGAGCACACCCAATAAAGTACTGGCGATCGTTGACCAGTTTGATACTGCTAAACCGGTCAGTACGAAAGGAAAGATCACCCTTGTCCTTGATAATATACAGGATCCGGGAAATTTGGGGACGATTATCCGCATTGCGGACTGGTTTGGAATTGAACAGATTATTTGCAGCCCGCATACCGCTGATGTCTATAATCCAAAAGTGGTTCAGGCAACAATGGGGAGTATTGGAAGAGTAAGCATTATTTATACCGATCTCCGGGTGTGGCTGGAAGGACAAAAAGACACCCCTATTTATGGCGCGATGCTCGAAGGACAGGATGTAACGACAATAAAAAAAATAACGGAGGCCATTATCATTTTTGGCAATGAATCAAAAGGGATCAGCCCGGAGTTGGCTGACCTCGTCCATATAAGACTTACCATTCCTAAAAAAGGTAAAGCTGAATCGTTGAATGTGGCGGTAGCGGTTGGAATAGTACTTGCAAGTTTATAGTTTATGTTTTTTTGTTTATGGTTGTACCTGAACATTGAAATGACTTTACAGATTCCGGAAACAAAAAACAAAAAACCATAAACAATAAACCTACCTGAATTGTATTGCCTTCACCGGCTGCACTTTCTTTACCAGCAGGGTAGGAATAAGCATAACGAGGAAGCAGACCATCAGCGTTCCACCACAGATAGCGGCGACCTGCCACCAGACAATCTTTACAGCTGCTGTACTCAGGTAATAAGCTTCTTCTTTTAATTTGATAAATCCGGTAGCCTGCTGAAGGTATAAAAGACCCAGCGCTAATGCAGCGCCGACTACGATCCCTGTAATGGTAATGATGAGTGAATGCCGGAGAAATATCTTCTGTACCGTCCAATCCGTGGCACCCAACGATTTCAGCACACCCACCATCCGCACTCTTTCCAGTACTAAAATGATCAGGCAGGTGACAAGGTTGATCAGCGCGACGATGACCATAAAGCCGATAAGTACATTACGGGTCACGTCCTGCATATTGAGCCAGTCGAAGATATTGGGAGAAACATTCCGCACACTGATGGTATCCCAGGTATCGGGGAAATTATCCAGCTCATACAGCTTATCCACTGTTTTATCGATCTTCCTGTAATCATTTAGAAAAATCTCGTAACCACCCACTTCATTCGGTTGCCAGTCGTTGAGCCGCTGAATGAGTTTGATATCGCCGATGGCGAATAAGCGGTCATATTCTTCAATACCTGTCTTATAAATACCAGCGATGCTGATCTTCCGGGGCCGGGGATCCTGGCCGGGGATGATGAAATACAAAAGAATACTGTCATTCACTTTCAATTGCATCCGTGACGCTGTGATGGTAGAGATCATGATCTCCCGGCTGTACACGCTGTCTTTACCAAACCGGGGTGGTCTTCCTTCCCTGATAAAGTCGCGGAGATGATCAAAATCATAACTGCTGTCCAATCCTTTTACCAATACACCTTCCATATCATTCCTTGTTTTAAGGATGCCATACCGGGTGGCAAAAGGATGAATACTCTTTACGGCAGGATTCTGGCGGATACTTTCTACAAGCGAATCATTAGCGATGATCGGGGTTTCTTCTGAAATAATAGCTTTATCGGGCTGCTTCTCCTGCACGCGGATATGTCCCCAAAAGCTAAATACTTTCTGGCTTACTGTTTCCTGGAAACCATTGGCGAGCGCCAGGGTAACGATCATTACCATGACACTGATGACCGTGGCGACAACAGATAACCGGATAATGAACCGGGAAAAGGACTTTTGCTGATTAAATGCTATACGGTTTGCTATAAAGCCTGCAACCTTCAAATTGAATTGTTTGTCTTTTACCAAAAATAAGCCGCTTAAAAGATTTCTCCTCTTTTTTAGCGGATTTTAAGGAATTTTATAAGCTAAGAGGAAAAGGAGCGGAGGAGATAAAGAGCAAAGGACAAACGACTCTTTTTCTCTTTTTACTCTTTTTCCTCTTCGTTAATATTATCTGATGAAAACAAAGTTCACCATTTCATTCCTGCTGATCTTATCTGTGTTAAATGCCCAGGTCCCCGATCATATTTATTACCCCAATATCCGCAGCGTAAAATTGTACAAGTCGGGGGATACGTATAGCTACCCCGTAATGACCCTGAACAGCGGGGAGCAACTTGAATTGCATTTTGATGATATGGATGCTGATGTGAAATACTATTATTACAGTTTCGTGCTCTGCAATGCGGACTGGACAGCTGCCAATATCCAGTCCTTTGATTATATCCGTGGCTTCCAGACGAACCGGATCAGCAATTACCGCAGTTCCTCTATTGTCCAGACACGCTATACTCATTACCAGGCAACAATCCCTGAACGAAATTCAGCGCCATCCCGTGGAGGCAATTACCTGCTCAAGGTTTTTTTAAATGATGATACTTCCAAACTGGTGTTTACGCGCCGTTTCCTGATCGTGAATAACAAGGCATCAGTAGCTGCGGGGATCACGCAGCCTTTTAATACAAATTTCTTCCAGAGTCACCAGCGGGTACAGGTCACGGTGAGTACCCAGTCGGGGCAAATCAATGCTTTTTCACCCCAGGACCTGAAAGTGGTTGTGGTGCAGAATAATATCTGGGCGAATTCTTCCGTAATCGACCGGCCCACGATCTTCCGGGGTAATTATTATGAGTATAGTGACGAAGAGACAACCACATTTGCAGCCGGGAAGGAGTGGAGGTGGATTGATCTCCGCAGCCTTCGCCTGCTTAGCGAGCGGATGCAGAAAATTGTGGATTCCGATACGAGCAAGCGGATCGATGTGTATGTGAACCCGGATGGAGAACGCCGGCAGCAATTATATGTGTATTACCGCGACCTGAACGGCATCTATGTAATGGAGAACCGCGATAATCCCAACCCACTCTGGCAAAGTGATTATGCCTGGGTACATTTTACCTAT
Organism: Chitinophagaceae bacterium; assembly: GCA_039921505.1. Classification (GTDB taxonomy): domain Bacteria; phylum Bacteroidota; class Bacteroidia; order Chitinophagales; family Chitinophagaceae; genus JJ008. The sequence continues at coordinate 38,595 of JBDSBR010000029.1, read as the reverse complement.
GTTCCGCCGGGGAACAGGGCTTATGAAGGAAGATCGGTGTATGTATTTGGTGAACTTACCAGTTATGAACAGGACGAAGCTTCCCGCATGAACTTTAATGAAGAAAAAGGGGTTTATGAAAAAGCGCTTTACCTTAAACAGGGATACTACAATTACTCTTATGTTACCCTGACTGATAAAAAACAGGCAGGTGTACATCCTTCTGTGGAGAATACCGAAGGAAATTATTGGGGAACCGAAAATGGTTATATGGTCATGGTCTATTTCCGCCCTTTTGGAGCACGGGCCGATGAACTCATAGGGTTTACCCGTGTGAACTCCGCCTTCCAGCATTAATCTTTAGCACGAAACGTCCAGATCGGATGTTTGATGATTAGCTCCACCAGGAAGAGTGAAGTATTGTCCCGTAGGGACAACTTAGGGGTAGCATAAAATGGAAGAAAATCCATTACGTTCCGTAGGAACGTTTTGTGCCGTCATTTTGTGTTATCAAATTATTGAATCGATTTGGGTACCCGGATTTCCCTTCACTCCCTTATCTTTGCGCCGGCAGGTCTTACACGACCAGCTCCTGCTGAACCCTCCCAGGGCCGGAAGGCAGCAAGAGTAGGTGGTTGAGCGGTGCGATGTAATCAGCCTGCCATTTTTTACCCCCTAGCCCCCTGAAGGGGGAATACAAATCTTCAGGAATCATCAACCATTAATTTGATCCGCTTCAGGCGGATTTGCATTTATGAAATTTTTTATTGATACGGCGAACCTTGCACAGATTAAAGAAGCCAATGAACTGGGTATCCTTGATGGAGTGACCACCAACCCTTCCCTGATGGCCAAAGAAGGTATTAAGGGACAGGAAGCGGTGATGAACCATTACAGGAACATTTGTGAAATGGTGGATGGTGATATCAGTGCTGAAGTGATCAGCACAGAATTCAACGCGATCGTGGAAGAAGGAAAGAAACTGGCAGCCATCCATCCGAATATCGTGGTGAAAGTTCCCATGATCAAGGATGGTGTAAAAGCCCTGAAATGGTTCACCGATAATGGAATTAAAACAAACTGTACCCTGGTATTCTCTGCAGGCCAGGCGATCCTCGCGGCAAAAGCCGGTGCAACGTATGTGTCACCCTTTATTGGTCGTATTGATGACAGTAGCTGGGATGGTGTACAGTTGATCGCGCAGCTCTCACATATCTATTCTTTACAGGGATATAAAACGGAAATACTGGCCGCATCCATCCGGAGTGCCCTTCATATTGTGAAATGTGCCGAAGCCGGCGCCGATGTTTGCACCTGCCCGCTGGAATCGATCCTCGGATTACTTAAGCACCCGTTAACGGATATTGGCCTTGCCAAATTCCTGGAAGATGCAAAAAAAACAGTCTGATTTAAAAAGAAAACCAGCAAAGAATCTTTGCTGATCATGAAGGGAGAATGCCCTGCTAGTTTCTCCTGTTTGGATTCTTTAACGGGGGATCAGGCTGCTGCTTGATCCAGATTGTCTTTTCAATCCAGACAGAAGGATCAGACTTAAGTACGGCTTTCACTTTCACTTTTTCGGAAGTGAAATCCTCCGGGATAACCAGTTCATTTCCTTCGAACCGGGCAGCTGAACAGGAAAAATCTAACTCTTTAGAACTGAGGGGCAACCAATTACCATTGGATAATTTACCATCCACGTTGATATAATTATGCTGCCCTTTCTTCAGGCTATCAGTATATAAATGGAAATAAATGTTATCCACTTTTTGGGCAAAAAGAGGCGAGGAAGCTGCCGTAATCAGAATTACAAGTAAACATTTTTTCATACGTTACAAAAGTCGCAAAATCGGGCCAAAGGGTTGGCTATAAGAGATGTTTCTGAAACCTTTAACGATCTGTCAAAATTGGGCCGTCTCATGATGTTAAAGTCTTTTAGCAGAGCGATTGTAAGCTATTAGTAGCAGGCTTATAACCAGGAAAGCTGTTAAAACAAAACAGGAATTAACGATCACTTTTTGCAGACCGAGTTTTTCCGAGTTTAGGAAAGGGTAAGGATACCAGTGGGCAAGAGGCCCGCGGATAAGCGAGTAGACAAGGTAAAGCCCGGGAAAAATGAGCCAGGGTAATATATTCTTCCAGTGCAATGATTTTTTTGGGGTAAAGATAAACCAGTAAAGAACATACAGGACTGGTACCAGCACATGAAGAATATTATCCACTATCCAGTTTAGCCCGTTTAAAATTACGATGCCCCTGAGCACAAGGTTATATACCAGCCCTACGATAAAAATATAGACAGCGATGGCTGATTGCACAGGAATTTTTGAAAAAAAACGGCCTATGCGGGAGCGGGGGCTGAGTAATACAGCGCTGAGACAGACGGCGATCAGCAGGTTGGATAAAATGGTAAAGTAGCTGAAAAAATTAATGGTCAGTTTCACGCTGCTGTAACCAGTTTCAACGGTTGTCTGCAGGATAAGATAAAATTGCAGGATGATCCCTACCCAGGCAACGAGAGCGATGATAATCATACCTGTTTTTTCCGCCGCAGCATTATTTTTCATAAAACTAATATACAGGATTTCAGATAGGCGGGAAAAAATGTTGAAGCTGATCCAAGGCAAACTCTCTCAGCCATAAAGCAGTTGACTGTACCTTTTTGGGAAAAGGGGCGAGGAATTTCTTTAATGCTTTGGAGTCGTCTATCGGCATGCTGAAATGCTCTTTCTAATTTACAGCAAATGTTCCTGTAAATTGTAAGAATATGGACAAAATGAACAGGAAGGAGAAAATAGTATTATACCTGATGGCTGTTTTTTATTTCCTGGCAGGGATCAATCACTTTGTGAACCCATTCTTTTATAAAAAAATAATGCCGGGGTGGTTACCATCGCATGCATTATTAATTTATACCAGTGGCGCCGCGGAGATCATACTGGGGTTACTTCTCCTTCCTCTTTCTACCCGTAAATGGGCGGCCTGGGGGATTATCCTTTTGTTGGTGGCAGTATTTCCCGCCAATATCCAGATGATGCTTAACTATCATGATCAGCATCACCCGTATTACTGGGCTACGGTTCTGCGCCTGGCGCTTCAGCCCTTGCTTATTTACCTGGCCTGGCGATATACGCGGGATAAAAAAGTCCTCTAAAAGCATTTATTTTTTCTTAAGCTGCAGGAGGATCGTGTTTTCTTTGGAGAGCAGCTCACAATTTGCTTTGCCGGATGTATTATCACTGACAATAAAAATAGTTCCATCCCCGGCGATGGTAACACCTTCCAGGTTCATGCTGTACCGTTGTGTCTTATAGGCATTCGAAGCACCTGTAAAATTTTCCACCGGTATATTCTTCAGTGTTTCCGGCATGAGTTTGCCCTGCTTATCCAATTCCAGCGATTCAAGGTATTGCTGCCGGAATTTTCCTTTGGCATAAGACTTTAAACAGATCAGGCGGGAATTTTCCTTATCATAACAGATATCGGAGTATCTCCACTGTGGATTATCGAGGGGTAGTTCGATCATGGACTCATACTGTAAAGAAACAATATTGTCCTTGCTTGTTTCTACATTGAATGTATAAAGTTGGGAAGCTGACATATCCTCATTTCTTTCCCGCAATAAGTAAAATTTTTTGTTTCTCTCATTGGCGGCTATTCCTTCCATCCCATCACCGTCCTTTGATTTGGGAGGGAGAGCAAGGGTAGTGGTTACAGGGCGGGCTATACCGGTCTTTGTATCTACTTCATATACGGCGGCAATATTTTCCGACACCAGGTAAAGTTTATCTCCGTAGGATGTCATACCCTCCATTTCGAATGACTGGGGCACCTGCAGGTTGATCGTATGGGTGATAGCGGCTGTTCCCGGATCAATAACAAAAATGGAAGGACATCGCTCAGATACGAGGTACAGTGCATTATTATAATATTTCATACCTGAAATGCAAACCTGTTTATTAAACAAAGCAGGTAAGGGTAGATTACCAACGGTATAATCGGAAGCTTCCGGGGGTTGTGCTGCAAGGGAACTGAAACAAACGACGCCGGTAACGAGAAAAAATGTTCGCATGATGAATTATGAATTTTTTAGCAGCCGCCTGCATGGTACGGCTATCGGCGAATCTACTGAAAGTTTACCGACAGGCAAAGGACGGGGGTGGGCGCTAAGAGGTTGCCCGTTATAATCACGCAGAGGACGCAGTGTGCGCAGAGAATACCTGTTTCCCTCGCGAACACTGCGTTTGCAGCGTGAAAATTTCTTTTATAAGGAATTACCAGGTTCTTATAAAGATTTCCGTGAAAGAAGCCTGTCCACCGAGTACCGGCCGCTGCCAAAGACAAAAACAGGTATGCACAGCAACCAGTATGCAAATGGCAATTCCTTTGCCATGAATGGTTGCCCTTTATGCGCAATAAAAAAGGCTACTGTCATGGTAATAAATATGGGAATCACTGCAAGACGGGTAAGAAACCCCACTGCCACCAGTATCCCGCAGATAAATTGGGAAAACACGACCAGGTTGAATTCCAGGTTGGCGCCTAACCCAATAGTGGACTTGGACATCGACAGGTATAAATTATAATGGTTCAGCGCATCGATGCCATGCCAGGTAAATAAGCCGCCGAGTATTAACCTGAGCAGGAAAATTCCAAGGTCAGTATTAAAAGGTTGAGTGCTCAATATTTTTTTCATAACTATTATTTTTTTTCAAGAAACTCTTTTAAAGATATACCTGTAATATAAGTCCAGCCTTCTGCGAAGTTCGCTTTGGCGAAATCATCAGTAGCAGTTTTGGGAAAACTTTCCAATCCGTCATGGGTAAGTTTCACTTTTGTTTTTCCTTCCTCGTCAGACAATTCCCAGGTAACATAGGAGATACCCTCATAGCCTTTATAAGCCCAGCTATGCCTGAGCTTTTTATTGATAACCACATCTGTTATTTTACAGTTGTGTACAAATTCCTCTCCAGTTTTTCCCTTCCCGGTAAACTGGAACTCAAATCCTGCTTCGGGTTTGAATTCAGCGATATCAAAATACCACTGTTTCATCTGTTCCCTGTCAGTAATCGCCTTCCAGACTTTTTCTACCGGGGCATTATACGTTCTTTCAATTGTAAAAGCTGTTCCTGGCATAACTTAATTTTTATTGTGAGCAATTGAACATCCAGTTTATTCCGTATTTATCAGTGCAGGTTCCAAAATAAGCCCCCCAAAACATATCTTCCAGGGGCATCGTAATGGTACCACCTTCTGCCAGGGCATTAAAAAGTTTTTTTGTTTCTTCTTTTGTTTCCGGTTCTATATTTATATGCATATTATTTCCCTTTTCCAGTTTAAAACCCATGCTTTCCGGTGAGTCAGTAGCCATTAATACATGACCCGCTATGATGGTCAGCTCGGCATGAATGATCAGTTTTTTAGTGTCTTCATCAAGCGCCGGGATCTCAGCCGGCATTTCAATATCACCAAAACGTCTTAAACCAACACCGGTAAACTCGCCTCCAAACACTTTCTTGTAAAAGTTAAAGGCTTCTTCGGTTTTACCCGGGAAATTCAGGTAGGTCGTTACTCTTGCCCTTGTAGATTTTTTAAATTCTTTACGTAGTTGAAATTGTGTTTGCAGGTAATGTTCAAGTTTTTCGCCGTTTTGTTTCAGGCCTTCGTCCGCTTTAAAGGTTTTAACCACCTGGATAAATTGCTCTCTACTTTCAAACAGCATATGCCAGTTAAGCAGTGTTTTTTCTCCCTGTTCTTCAAATTCAATGGTGGCTAAAAACCGGGGACCTGAAATATGTTCGTAAACAAGTTTGCGATGCCTGACTACTTCTTTAAAGATGCTTTTATTTTTATAGTCTGTACCGTCAGGCCCATGCATGACCAGGTCCCATTCACCTTCCGGGCTCACTTCCATTTTGGTGATGGTATTGGTAAACCCATTGGGCCCCCACCAGTTTTTAATATGCGCGGGGTCTGTCCATACTTCCCAAACAAGACTGATAGGGGCATTCAATAGCCTAGATAAGCGGAGTTCCCTGCCGGCGGTATCTGCAACTTTTAAATTTGATAGTGTCATATTGTTTGTTATTTTATATACTTGGTTCACTTGCTTACCCTCCGAGAAGGGCTTCCAACCGGTCGAAATTTTGCTCATTGCCTTCGATGATATACTCTTTTACCCTGCCGCACTCATCCGCGTCATCAAACAGCATATGGAAACTGAGCCGGGTCCCTGTACCGTATTCATCGAAACTGATGGTCATCCGGAAACTGTGAACAGGTTCCAGGTGATCTAAAATTACCCGTTCAACAGCAGCGATACTTACAAAAACAGACTTGTTGCGGTAGTCTTTCCCGCCAGGTCCATGCATCACAAAATCCCAGCTGCCGCCTGGGCGCAGATCAAACTTTTGAAAAGTATTGTTGAAACCTTCAGGTCCCCACCATTTCGCCAGGAGAGCAGGGTTGGCAAATGCATTATACACAGTCTCCTTTGGCCAGGAGAGTACCCGGGCGGAAAAGATCCCGCGATCCTCCATTTTACCGACAGGATTACTTTCTTTTTGCATTTCTTTTATTTTTAGTGATGGGTTTGTTTTCTGCCTGCAATTTCTCCAGGTAGATTTCGAGCGCATCCAGTTTCTTGTTCCAGAATTGTTTGTATTGCGCCACCCAATCCGAGACCTCATTGAGTTTTTGCAGTTTTGCCTCGCAATAGCGCTCCCTTCCCTGTTGCTTGATCACGATGAGCCCGCATTCGGTGAGGATCTTGATGTGCTTGGAAATAGCCGGCCGGCTCATTTCAAAATTCTCTGCCACCGCGTTCAGGTTCAGGGATTGGGTGGAGATCATATTGATGATCGAACGCCTGGTAGGGTCGGCGATAGCCTGGAATACATCTCTTCTCATGTGTGAATGCTATTTTATGTAACTGATCGGTTACAAATATAGGTAACCTTTTGGTTACGCAAAATTTTTTATTGATTTTTTTTGAGTAACGGAGAGTTTCCTGGATCAGCAAGTCAAATTTTTACCACAGATGACAAGTGATACCTGTGCCAAACCTGGTGATCGTTTTAATGATCCTTAAGACCGATTATGATTTTTGCTTTGTTGATCATAAAACCATAATTACTGCGTTCTTTTCAGGCTTTATAATTCTCATCATGGCTGACCATCCACTGGATGCCGAACTTATCTGTACACATCCCGAAGTAGGCACCCCAGGAGGCTTTTGCCAAAGGGACAGTAACCTTTCCGCCCGCGGAGAGGCCTGCAAATATTTTATCGGCTTCGGCCTGGCTGCCCGCGCTGATTGATAAATGGAAATTGGTACCTGTTGTTACTTTATGTCCCATGGATTCGATCGCGTCTGTGGCCATTATTATATTCCCACCGATCGGCATGGCGATATGCATGATCTTGTTCTTTAGTTCGGCCGGTACCTTGTCACCCTCGGGTGTATCGCCGAAACGCTGGACCATGACAAATTCACCGCCGAAAACAGATTTGTAAAAATTAAAGGCCTCCTCGGTAGTACCGGGAAAATTTAAATAAGGATTGATAACTGCCATGATAACTGATTTAATAAGTGAAGGAATAATTTAATTCTCGGATGATTTTTTTATACGCTGCTTTATAGGTTATTTTTTTGCTGCTATTTTTTTTGCAGAGGCTTTTTCTGCATTCTCCATCACTCTTAGTTTTACGATCTTTTTTACCAGCGCCAATGGCAGGGCCTGTTCATGAGGGAATTGTAACGTGCCTTTACCACCAGCGTATTTTGCAGTTCCTTCCAGTGCCCTTGCACCGGGAGAAGCAGGATAAAATCCAATATGATTCTTAAAGCCGGCAAAATAAACAAGCATGCCGTTCAGGCGATAGCCCGCCATATTATAACTGATCAGCTCTTCCGCTTCTGGTGCAGCATCCCTGATGGCCTGGCGGATTTTCCCAAGCCTGCTGCGAATAGCTGGTGGAAAGGGTTTGATATATTCCGCTACATTTTTTGCCGGCGCTATTTTCTTGATCATCCTGCGTTATTTAGAGATTATTTTTTTCCAGGTTATTTTTCATGTTCTCCAGGTTCCGCTGCATATCCCTTCCCACCATTTTATCCATCACCAGGTTCATCACGTTCATGGGGAATTTAGATCTCCCGGAAAATGATTGTGTGATCTTTGCCTGGCCGCTACCCTCATCAGTAAATGTATTAAGGGCATAGCTTGTTCCTTCAAAAGGTTTTTTGAAACGGACTTCTGTTTTTATCTGCTGTCCATCCACCAGTTCGATGATCTCCTGTTCACCCACTCCCACATTCTTATCATTGCTTTCCCAGGCTGATTTAGCACCTACTGTTCCATCGGTACCTGTATAAACAAGTTTGATAGCCGGGTCTTTCATTACCCAGACACTGTATTGCTCCTGGTTCTTCAGCATCCGGGCATAATTGAAGACTTCCGCTCTTGACCTGTTAATTACAATCGTTCTTTCCAAACTAAATTCTTTTTTTGTAAGTAAAGCGATCAGCAGGAAAAGCACAATGATCCCACCGATAATGTAGAGGATGGTTAAGAGAATGCCCATATTTTTTTTCTTTAAATGTAAACGATTGGGTTCAATTTGCGGTTTTTTGGGATCGTTGGTCGAAATGGAGTAACCAATGGTTACCATATTTGTCGGTCAGGTCGCCAAACAGCGCACCCCAGAAGGAAATTTCAAGGGGATGCTCGGCTACCCCATCTTTGGAAAGCAATTCATAAAGGGATCTTATTTCTTTCTCACTGCTGCAATTCAGCATCAGGGAAACGGAATTTCCTTTAACAAGCCCTTTTTCACTTACCATATCAGAGCCCATCAATACCAGGTCGCCCCTGGTCAGGGTAGAATGTAAAACACTTTTTTTCATTTGCGGTGGCATCTTGTCGGCCAGCGGTGATTCGCCGATCGTTTGTAATACCAGTTCGCCGCCCAGGCAGCCGGCATAAAAACTCATTGCTTCTTTGCAATTGCCATTGAAGGTCAGGTATGAGTTGATCTGCGTCATATTCATTTTTTAAATGTTTGGAAAATATTCTTTAATTGTTGTGTATGTCTTTGTGTATGCGCCAGAAAAAAATGAACCCATTCGAGTCTTGTCAGTTTGCCAAAACCCGGGAGCTCCGCGCCATTACAGCATAACGAAAGGTCAATTTCAAGCGCTTCCAACATTGCTTTTTTCGATCCTTCCACGGAATGGAGCAATGATTCTTTCTGATGAGGACCTGCGGAGGGTAAAATAAAATCGGGAGATTGCATTTTGATATTGAAGTCCAGGAAAAGATCTTCGATGGCTTTTATCTTTTCACCGGGATTCCTGCCACTTATTTCAGCAGGGCCGCCCATCAGGCGGGGCAGACCAGCCAGCGCGTTGATCATATGTTCAGCGACTTGCCCGGCGGTCCAGCTATCTTTAAAGGGAACCGTATTCAATTGTTTTTCGCTGAATGCAAAAAGGATATTGTCGAATTCGCTGAATGTATCCCGGGTATTCTTTACAAGTTCTATTTTCATCATTCGTTTTTTCATTACAAACTTACGACCGCGCAAAACTTTTGATGACCGGTAAAAACGACAATTCAAAGGGTTGATTGCGACAGTGAACTTCTCTATATTTGGCTCATGAAACATGTGTCCATATTAGTCCCGGAAACGGCAGTGGTGGAAGCTATTGCAGATCCACGATACCTCTGTAATGCTGTCAACCAGTTTCTTGAAGCTGATGGGAAAGCGCCCCTGTTCAAAGTCGAGCTGGTCGGGCTCAGCAAAGAAGTAAAACTGGAAAACAGTTTATTTTCCGTGCATACAGATGCCTTATTAAAAGATGTCAGGAAAACCGATCTCATTTTCATTCCCGCTATCAGCGGCGATATAAAAAAGGCGCTCGAGTTAAACAAGGATGCTATTCCATGGATCGTAGAGCAATATAAGAACGGGGCAGAAGTAGCATCCCTATGTATCGGGGCCTTCCTTCTGGCTGCCACTGGTCTGCTGGATGGGAAAAAATGTTCGACACACTGGAATTCGGCAAACGAATTCAGGGCCATGTTCCCGAATGTAGAACTGGTAGACGGAACTATCATTACTGAAGAGCAGGGCTTATACTCCAGTGGTGGAGCTAATTCTTACTGGAACCTGCTTTTATACCTGGTGGAAAAATATACGGATCGTGCCACCGCGATACTCGCCTCGAAATTCTTCGCGATTGAAATTGACCGGACCAGTCAATCGGCTTTTATGTTGTTCAACGGGCAACGCGGGCATGAAGATGATGCGATCATCAAGGCACAGGATTTCATCGAAGAGAATTACACGGAAAAGATCACCGTGGACCAGTTGGCCGGTAATTCAGCCGTGGGTCGCCGGAGTTTTGAACGCCGGTTCAAGAAAGCCACGAACAATACCGTGGTGGAATATATTCAGCGGGTAAAGATGGAAGCCGCGAAAAGAAGTTTTGAGACCAGCCGCAAGAATATCAGTGAAGTCATGTTTGATGTCGGTTATACGGATACCAAGGCTTTCCGGACGATCTTTAAGAAAGTAACCGGGTTGACACCGGTTGAGTACAGGAATAAGTATAATAAGCAGGCGGTTGTAGCTTGAGTACATAAATAAGTTGCTTCGGCTTTGCCTCGCAATAAGAAATAATAAATAAGGAATAAGAAAGTATTACGGTTCGGAAGGGAAAACAAACTCCGGCTTTTAAACGACCGGCTTCCGACTCCCGACTCCAGACCCCGGATTACTTCCGGACTTTCCGTCTCCGGACTTACATTTCTTTTCTCATACATACACTATTCTCCACACTCGCGTACTGGCCATAATTTTCGGTGATGTGGTACCCCGCTTTTTTATAGAGACGGATTGCTTCGGGTTGTTTCTTGCCGGTCTCAAGTACGCAACTTGTATAACCGAGTTCGCGGGCCCAGTTTTCCAACTGAGTCAGGATAGCAAGACCTGTACCTTTTCCGCGCTGTTCCGGGTGTACATACATTCTTTTGATCTCCACCTTACCTGGTTCGAATTCTTTAAAAGCGCCGCAGCCAACGGGCTGATTTTCTTCATAACAAACAATTACGTTTTTGATAGCCTGTATCTTATTGAATTGTGCGTAGAATGCATGTTCATCGCCATCACGGAGAGCGAGATCTTTATCAAGTAAAACAACCAATTCCCGGAAGTCGTTATCGGCGGAGGATGTTCTTCGGAAGAGGATCATAAATCAAAGATAAATATTTCACGCAAAGCCGCAGCGACGCAACGGAAGCGCAGCGAAAAACAGAAATGCCATGTCGTTTTGAGAAATTAATTGGTTGGGGGTCGCTTCATCGCCTTCAATCCTTGCTCGTCAATGATCATCCTGTAATTCATCAAACGGTATTTCGGATCGCGGAGCAATTGCTGGAAAGCAGGGGAGACCAGTCCAGCCCTTTCTGCGTTACGGTGCCTGCTCATTTCTTTTGGTCCCCAGGGATTGGCATCTTCCATCGCATTCATCTCGGGGGTTTCCTGCCCGACATGTATCACAAAGAGTTTGGTGGGGCCGGGTTGCAGCGTTTGTAGTTTATAGAGCATTGAATCCGGTTTAAGGGCCGGTTCGGTAAAATACCAGCCTTCGATCCCTTCCTCCCCGTAATAACGGGAGATACCCAGTTTGTATTCAGCCGCGAGTTTTTCGACGATGGCTCTTGTTTCAAGAGTTTGTACCGCCGCGCCCATATGGTAATCCAGGTAATCGATCTTTAATCCTGCGCGAATGGCTTTATCGATCTGCGACCTCAGTTCTGTTTCGATCTGGGGTAGCGAAGGGTTATTACCAAACAAGGCACCCCGGGAAGGAAAAAAATTGCCAAGTGAATCAACCAGGGTGGGAACGGCATTGCGGCCTGACACGGGCCCCCAACGGTATTGTTTCCATTCTGAATTCAGCGTCAGGTGGATACCGACTGATACATTTTTATATTGTTTCAGTAATTCGGCAGCTTCGGTAAACCAGGAACAGGGAACCATCACCGACATCGAAACAGGAATGCCTGTCTCCAGTACCTCTTTGGCGGCCATATTCACCGAATGACACATGCCAATATCATCGCAGCGGATAAGAACGGATATAGGATTGTTCTTCGTGGCGGGTTGCGCCACAGCAATAAAAAAACTGAACAAAGAGGCTAGTAGAGTAGTCAATTTCATGGCGAACTGTATTAGTTTTTATTAATCCTGGTCTTTCGGACTTTCGGTCTTTTACGCCCAATTTTTTCGTGTCAATAGGATCGCTGTCAAAGGCTTTTTTCCAGCCATCGTAGTTGGGAACTTCATGTTCTATCAGGAGAGTAGGCATGAGAATTTATTTGCCAGTAAGTTACAAAATCGGTAGTATTTCGATAAGGATCTATTTGGCAGTCAGCATAGCCCTTAGCTTTACGTCAACTTATTTTTCTTTGCTACTCGTTTGTATGCTTTCTGTTCTATCCGTACTAATTTGTTTGAGTCTGGATGAACATAAAATTCTATGTGTTGAGGGGCAGTCTTAATTTTGTCAAAATAAATAGGGCCATAAGTCTCGCCTGTCCAAATAAACTGCTGAGTTTTTTTATTCCAGGGTCGACCATCAATGAATTCAACTTTGTCAGCTACAAACCAAAAAATCATTTCTTTGTAGTCTAAAAGTTTTGTCGGAATTCGGCCTATGATTTCTGAATAAACTTCGTCCCAATCGTTTCCAACTTGTCCGCGTAAAAATCTTACAAGAAGACCATAATTTATTTTCCCATTAAAGAATTTCTTTGTCGTTTTAATTCTTTCATGTTGCGGAAGGTCTTCAGGTTCGTATTTGTCTTGTAAGTGTCTTTCGTCAGCATAGCGTCCGTTGGCAATACGTTCCCGTTTGCTACCTGATGTTTTCATCATACTTATTAACCATCTTTTGTTATGTTCTCGCATAAGTATAAAGTGACGTTTTAGAGTTATAGCCAACGTCAGGGTTTTGCGTTCGGCAGGGCATTTGGAAAACGGTTAGCCCGAAACTAAAGGCGATTAAAGATGCAAAAGTTGAAAAATATATTCATCGCCGCCATATGCCAAATTGCCTGTTGTGGGTAGCTTTTATTTTGGAATATAAATGCTATACCAATTCGGCGAACCACCAATTTCAACTTGTAGTTTACTTATTATATATCCAATACCTATACCAATAGTCCAATCGTATATTTTTCGAACTTCGTGTATATAATTTTTTTCATTTAATATGTTTTTAAAATCATTATATAAGTTTAATGAGAATTTCTTGTCTTGTGACCCTAAAACAGTATTATATAATCTGATTATGTTTAAATGGTCGCTGTCAGACAAATACCATAAATCTTTAGTTTGAAGTTGGTTGATAGCTTTTCTAACAAGTGTATCTATCTCATTATAAGATTTGTAAAATTTTAAGTTAGGGTCAGGTCTGGGGAGTATATCATATCTCTTACGGCTGCTGAATGAAATTAAGTTGCTCTCATTTGTTACTTTATACTCATAAAGAAGTGTTAGGTCAATTAAAAAACTATCTCTGTCAATCAAATAAAATTCATTAACTGTGCCGTTAGTATTTTTGAATCCTGAAAGTAGTTGAATTGTGTCTTTATTAATCTTGTAATTCCCTTTTACTTTTGTGAACCCATAATGTCCTGACGAAACCCTATTATATGTTGCGTCTTTGTAGAAGTCAAATATCCACCAAGTGTCTGCCCACCAACCTGAAAAAGTTTTTCTAATTGTCTGAGCTGTTGACCTTAAAGTTAAGGTCAATATCAAAATTGTTACTATGAAGTATTTTACTGTTGGCATATAGCAATGATGCATTTTTGATTTATAGCGACGCGTCAATCCCCTGTACTAAGCGTTTAAAAACGCCTGTACATAAATTCTAAAAACCTTTCTTCTCCTCCTTCTTCCCCGCATTCTTTACATATTTCTCCAGCCACTCAAATTGCTCGTTCAGCATATGCAGGATATTCTCCCGGCCCTGGTAGCCATGGCTTTCATAAGGAAGGCTGATATATTTTACCGTACCGCCATTGCCTTTGATCGCATTGAACATCCGTTCGCTCTGGATCGGGAAAGTGCCGGTATTATTATCCATTTCTCCATGCAATAACAGGATCGGTGTTTTTATTTTATCTGCATAGCTAAAAGGACTCATGGCATTGTAGAGTTCGGGCGCCTGCCAGTAAGTACGGTCCTCGTTCTGGAAACCAAAAGGAGTCAGCGACCGGTTATAAGCGCCGCTTCTTGCGATACCGGCTTTAAAGAGTTTGGTATGTGCCAGTAAATTGGCTGTCATAAATGCACCGTAGCTATGACCGCCAACTGCTACGCGGTTCTTATCACCCACACCCATCGCATCAAGTGTATTGATCGCTGCTTCGGCATTCATCGTCAGCTGGTCGATAAAATCATCATTGGGTTTTTTGTCCTTGCTGGTTGCTACGATCGGCATTTCGGCATTATTCAGCACGGCATATCCCTGCGTAACATAAAAGATTGCCGAACCCCAGTTTACCAGCGTAAACTTATGTTCGCTGCCCCGGATCTGCGCGGCATCGGCGGCTGAATTGTATTCGGCAGGATAAGCCCAGATGAATACAGGCAGTTTGCCGTCTTTTTCTTTATTGTATCCTTTGGGTAAATAGAGATCACCGGTAAGGTCAACACCATCGGCTCTTTTGTACCTTATTTTTTCCTTGGTCACGCCTTCGAGTTGCGGGTAGGGATTGGTAAAATTGGTGAGCTGCCTGTCAGCAATTTTTAATTTCAAATTTTTGATCCAATAGTTCGGCACTTCTTTTTCACTTTCCCTGCGGGTGAGTAATTGAAGCTTGTCCGCATCCAGGACATTTACCACGTTCTCAAAATATCCTTCATTGCTCCGCCAGATAATATCTGATTTCCTGGTGCTGAGATCAAAAGTGGCAAGAAAAGGGAGATCACCTTTTGGCGAACTACCTGTTTGGTTATTCATCAGTAATTTGGTTCCGTTGTCTACCAGCTTGATCACGTCGCGGCCCCATTGATTTTTTTCGGTAACAGGGTTCCCGGGATTGGCATATGCATCGGTAGTGTTTCGTTCCATCAGCTTATCAATCTCACCGGTGGAAGGGTTGTAACGGTTTGTTTGTGTCTGCTGTTTACCGGTCAGTCCCTCGTATACCAGGGCGAGTGTCGCATTTCCCCAGGTACTGCCACGGTAGCGCATTTTTGTTTTAAAAAGTTGCCTGGCTTCGGTATTAAAGGGCGCTGCCAGGGAATAGACGGCATCATGGTAATCCATATTTTTTTTAATCAGGCCGCTGTCCAGCGCCATGCACCAGGTTATGGTGGCGGGTTCATCGTCTCTCCAGTCGAAAGCACGGGGTACTAACTGTACATTATCATTTCCACTGGGCGCTGTTTCGGCAGAAGGCAGATCGGCCAGTTGTTTCACCGTCTTCCCGTTTATATCGGTAATAAATACATTGGCAGGGAATCCACCGGCGGGAACGGTATAGGAAAAAGGTTTTTTCAGCGTACGGATCAGCATATATTTTTTATCCGGTGAAATACTGATCGTACTGTAAATAGCCGGGTTGCCGATCTTTGTTTCAGCACCGCTTATATTCTTTACCAGTTGTGTCGTAGCATAAAATTCATAAAGCTGGGCATCAAAAGGATTTTTGATCAGGTCCTGGAAAGTGGGCCGGGGAGAGGCTTTCCCATAATTCTCTTGTGTAGTGGGTCCTTTGGGCATGGCGGGTTTTCCCGGGGCTGCTGTCACAGGTTTAGGGGCCGTACGGTAGAGTATCGTTGAATTATCATACCAGAGATAAGTTCCCATGATGGTGTTAAGGGGCGACTTGTTTATTTTCATCGCTTTTTGTGTAGCCACATCGATTACATAAAGGTCAACGCGATTATTGCTGGTCTGTGTGAAAGCGATCTTTTTATCATCAGGACTCCAGGAAAAAGCCCCGGCATATAAAGGAGCAGGAAGACCAGTTATCGTAAGATCTTTTCCCGCTGCCACCTGGCGGAGGGTAATGCTATTGATAAAATTCTGCCGGCTGGGAGCAAAATTGGCAGGATTGATCCGAAGTCCCGCGATACGAAGTTCGGGTTGCGCCAGTTCTTCCACGGAAGGATAACTGTTTGCCTGGGTAAAAAGTATCCATGCACCCTTATCATCCACACTAACTCCGGGAGTGGGTTTGGCGAGGAGCATATCGGCAATATCTTTTGGCGGCAATTTATAACCGGCATCATCCTGCGCGGAAACACGACACGATATAAATAAAAATAAAAGGACGGAAAGCAGCCGGTAATTCCTGGTTGTCATGACGGGAAATTTAATCCTTTAAGTTAAGGTTTTTTGACCACAGATAGAGGGGTGTGGGTAATGGCTAGTGGCTAGTGGGAAGATTGGATCGGAAGGTTTAATTTTATAGATTAAAACCGTATTATGAAGACTTTAGTTCTCCTTGCACTTTTGGTTTTTGGTTTCACTACACCGCAAAGCGCCAATCATGATGCAGCTGATACAGAGATCAGTTTGCCGCCGGGATTTAAAGCCGAAACAGTTGTCAATTCTCTTGGAAGCAACCGCCACCTCGTTGTAAACAGCAACGGCGATATCTATGTAAAACTCGAACGCCTGAAAAATGGGAATGGGATCATTCAACTTCGGAGGAGAAACGGAACCTATGAAGTGGTGAACAGTTTTGGCAGTTATACTGGTACGGGTATCGCTATCAAAAATGGTTATCTCTATGCTTCCTCGAATAGTGAAGTGTTCAGGTATAAATTCAATGCGGCTAACGAGATCGCTGATCCTAAGAGCCCTGAAAAGATAGTGACCGGTTTGCTAAACGGGGGAATGCATAATTCCAAATCCATTGCGCTCGACAATAACGGGAATATCTATGTCAATATCGGGGCGCCTTCCAATGCCTGCCAGGTAAAAGATCGTTCAGCAGGTTCACCGGGACAGGATCCTTGCCCGCTCCTGCAATCAGCCGGTGGTATCTGGCAATTCAAAGTGAATAAGCTCAACCAGTCCTATGCAGAGGGTGTGCGTTACGCTACCGGTTTGCGTAACGTCGTGGGTCTTGACTGGAATAGCAAGGAAGATCATTTGTACGTGATGCAGCATGGCCGTGACCAGCTATCGCAATTATTTCCAGGATTATATGATGATAAGGCAGGCGCGGAATTACCGGGTGAAGAATTCTTCCGTTTAAAAAAAGGAAGTGATTGCGGCTGGCCCTATTGTTTTTACGATGGCCTGCAAAAGAAAAAAATATTAAATCCCGAATACGGCGGGGATGGAAAAAAGCAGGGGAGTTGTGAAGACAAGGAGCAACCCATTATGGCTTTCCCGGGGCACTGGGCACCCAATGCTTTATTATTTTATACCGGCAAACTTTTCCCGGAGAGATACAAGAACGGGGCGTTTATCGCTTTTCATGGTTCCTGGAACCGGGCACCGTTAAAGCAGGGCGGTTATTGTGTTGTCTTTGTACCGATGAAGAATGGCAAGCCTTCGGGTAATTATGAAATATTCGCGAATGGTTTTACCGGCAGGGAATCAGTGGCCGGCGCAGGGCAGGCAAAGTATCGCCCCTGCGGACTGGCACAGGGACCTGATGGGGCATTGTATATTTCGGATTCTAAAGAAGGACGAATCTGGAAAA
Source organism: Chitinophagaceae bacterium (assembly GCA_039921505.1). Taxonomy (GTDB): domain Bacteria; phylum Bacteroidota; class Bacteroidia; order Chitinophagales; family Chitinophagaceae; genus JJ008. The sequence continues at coordinate 20,872 of JBDSBR010000029.1, read as the reverse complement.
TAACTTACTGAGAAGGAAGTAGGTAGGCAAAAGTCAATAGTCAATAGTCAATAGGCAATAGGTAATAGGTAATAGGCAATAGGTAATAGGTAATAGGTAATAGGTAATAGGCAATAGGTGATAGATAGCACTAATAAATTTTACCGTCTTTCATCACGAGTTTTATCTTCCGGATATTTTTAATATCCACAGAAGGATCACCTTCTACCGCGATAAGATCTGCGTACAGGTCTTTTTTTATTCTCCCGATTTTTTCTGCATAACCAAATACATCTGCATTCACAGAAGTGGAGGAACGTAAAACATCTGATGCATTCATTCCATATTCCACCATCAGTTCCATTTCACGGGCATTATCACCGTGTGTGTACACGCCCACATCACCGCCCATGCAGATCGTAACACCAGCTTTCAGTGCCATAGAAAATGTTTTTTTCTTATTGGTGATCCTTACGGGATCCGGATCGGTTCCTTTTTTCCAGCCGCGGTATTGTTCGATGGCTTCGCCGGCGGCGAGGGTGGGACAAAGCGCAACTCCTTTTTCTTTCATCAGTTTAAAAACTTCTTCCGTACCGTTATCCCCATGTTCGATTGTTGAGATACCGGCATTAACAGCTCTCTTCATGCCTTCGGGAGTAGTGGCATGGGCCACGGCTTTGCGACCGCTGCTGGCAGTATTGGTCACAAGCCATCCCAGTTCCAGTTCACTGAAAGTGGGAACTGTTTCGCCATTAGGGCCATAACGGTAATCTGCGTATACTTTAACCAGGTCAGCTCCATGCCCGATCTGTGAGCGGATGGCTTTACTGAGTTCTTCCAGCCCCGCCACTTCTTCTGCCCCCTGCGGCAATTCTACATCCGGCGAAGAAGACCTGGGTCCATATGTTCCTTTGGCAACGATAGCTCTTGTTGCACAGATCATTCTTGGGCCGGGTACCACGCCTTTACCGATTGCATTTTTCAAACCTACATCATCATACATAGCACCTTCTGTCCCCAGGTCTCTCACCGTAGTGAAACCAGCCAGCAGGGTGGCTTTGGCATGGTTCACGGCCCTGGCCGTCCGTTCGGCCCTTGATTCTTTTAATACCTGGTCGTCCCAGCTTGTCTCGTTATACGGGTGAAGGAATAAATGCGAGTGGCCTTCGATCAGCCCGGGCAATAAGGTCGTTCCTTTTAATTCGATCACTTTTGAATCAGCCGGTAATTTAAAACTCATCGGTCCCGCCTCTACGATCTTATTATTGTTGACCAGCACCACCCAACCTTCGTGCATATTCTCACCATCGAATACACGATCGGGTTTTAATAAAATATAATTATTTTTTTCCTGGGCGTTAACCCAACATAAAGTAAAAAGTAAAACAGCAAGAAGAAGGATCTTTTTCATGTACTGGTTATTGGGTGAAAAGAACATCTGCATATTCGGGTTTCTTTTTAAAGACCGAAGCGGTAAAGGGACAAAGCGGGATGATTTTTATCTTGTTGGTCCTCGCATAGTCCACCGCCTGCTGTACTAACTGGTAGCCTACATTTTTGCCCCGCAGCTCATCACTTACTTCCGTATGTTCAATGATCATTTTATCCGGGCGGGCCATACTGTACACCATTTTGGCCAGTTTATTATCTTCTGTACCTACAAAAAAAGATCCCTTGTTACCGTGTTCCTGCTGTTGAATAAGCATAATATCAATGATTGAGTTTCTTGAAATAATCTTCTGTAAATAAAGGATCGACCTGGTTATAAAAGGCGACCAGCAATTTCACTTTTGTCTTTACTCTTGGATACTGGTCAGCTATCTTCCAGAAACCAGCCGATGGGCTAAAGAGATTCTGTGCATAAGTATTGATATCGTTCTCCATGCCCGATAAAGAATACTGGGTAAGAAATCCTTTCCGGCAGAGGGCCGTGTCAAGGTCCTGCGAGGATTCATTATTCCGGATAGCGCCGACCCCGTTTTCGGGGTCGTTATAATCAAACCCCGGGATATTGGCTTTTTTCCAGGCTTCCTCATCCATAAAAGAAGGGTGGTTCCGGTAGAGGATACTGGAGTATTCATGGTGAAAGGTCTGTTCAAGGTAAAGATCATTATAGCCCATTGACACACCATTATTCGTGAGGTATAATGCATCAGTGGAATTAGTCCCGCCATAGCCGACATTGTAGAACTTCATCGATCTCAGGAAATAGATCACCCGCAGATCTTTTTTCAGCGAAGCGGCGGAGTATTTATTCAATGCTTTTGCAATCATCGATTTACTTCTTTCTATTTCCGCCAGCGCGATCTGTTCACCGCTGGCACTGATAGGTGAAACCTGCCAGGTCTCCGGGAAGATGGAAGCCGTGTAGCGGAAACCAACCGTTACGCCTTTTATACTGGTGTCGGCGCTGACGCCCTGTGAACGTAAGGCCCCGCAAATCAAAAAAAGAAAAATACTGGTGATCAGTTTCATGGCTTGCTCTTCGAACAGTAAATCTAAAAATAATTGGTGAATCTTGTTTTTTTGCCTTTATATTTGTGGGGTAGTGAAAAAACAATTCAATAATACATGGTGGTGGCTTACAACTCGAAGGGGTCGGTAATGTCGTAACTATATTGTTTAATATATTCAGGCCCCGACAGTGTTCGGGGCTTATTTTTTACCACAATCCCAATGGGGGTTAAGGAAAAGAAAGAATGTTCATTATGATGAGGGAGAGATACCTTTCGGAATTTTATTAACTACAAAAACTAAGTCCCCCTTTAGGGGACAGGGGTATGAGGAAGATAGAAATTGTTACTGTATGCAAGCGGATGCTGGCGGATGTATTTACTCCCGTGGGTATCTACCTGCGCCTGCGCGACCGGTTCCGGGATACCGTATTGCTGGAGAGTACGGATCATCATTCGTCGGGGGACAGCTATTCCTTTATTGGTATCAACGCCATAGGGGGGATAGAGATCCGTTCAGCCGGCATGGTGGAATATAAATTACCCGGGCAAAAACCGGAGAAAGTGGAATTGGAAAATAAAAAAGAAGTACCGCAACTTCTCTGGGATTTCATGCAAAAATTTGACGTTAAAAAAGGAGAACAAAAGGAAGCCCGGTTTGCACAGGGGTTATTTGGCTACACGACCTATGATGCTGTTCAATTTTTTGAGAGCATTGACCTCAGTTCTAACCCCTCTCCAAAAGGAGTGTCGGGTATCAACTCACCGGCTCCCCATCCCGATTCCCACTCGCTACTTGCTATTCCCTTAATGCGCTACCGCCTCTACCAATATGTCATCGCCATCAATCATTTCAAGGATGAATTATTTATTTGTGAGAATAAGATAGAAGGGATTGACAACGATATGAATGTTGTGGAGTCGTTGATCAGGAGCAAAGACGTTCCGGTTTATCCTTTTAGTGCAAAGGGGGTAGAGACCAGCAACATGCGCGATGAGGAGTATAAGGACATGGTAAAAAAAGGGATTGCGAGTTGTCACCGTGGGGATGTATTCCAGATCGTACTAAGCCGCCGGTACCAGCAGTCCTTCACCGGCGATGAATTCAATGTATACAGGGCCTTAAGGAGTATCAATCCTTCGCCCTATTTATTTTTCTTTGACTATGGGGATTATAAACTGATGGGTTCCTCGCCAGAGGCACAATTACTCATAAGGGAAGGAGCCGCCCTTGTTCATCCCATTGCCGGAACTTTTAAAAGAACCGGTGATGAAGCAGCAGATAAACTCGCCACCGAAAGATTATTAAAGGATGCCAAAGAAAATGCGGAACACGTAATGCTGGTCGACCTTGCCAGGAATGACCTGAGCCGCGTTTGTGATGAAGTGACTGTGGCAAAATACCGGGAGGTGCAATATTTCTCGCATGTGATCCACCTCGTAAGTGAAGTAACAGGGAAACAAAGAGCAGGAAGTAATCCCTTTGAACTGCTGGCTAAAACATTTCCTGCAGGCACGCTGAGCGGGGCACCTAAATTCAGGGCCATGGAACTGATCCATCAATACGAACCTACTGCAAGAAGTTATTATGGAGGCGCCATCGGGTTTATTGGCTTTGATGGCGGCTGCAACCACGCGATCATGATCCGTTCTTTCCTGAGCCGGCAAAACACGCTTACTTACCAGGCAGGAGCAGGTGTGGTAGCGGCGAGTGACCCAGAGAGTGAACTGCAGGAAGTGAGTAATAAACTGGGGGCGTTGAAGAAAGCGATTGAACTGGCAGAGAAAATTTAGACCATAGTCCATGGACCATCGTCGATGGACAATGGACAATGGACGATGGACAATGGACAATAGACAATGGTCAATAGACGATAGACAATAACAACTATGAAGATACTTGTATTTGATAATTACGATTCGTTTACCTACAATCTTGTCCATTTGGTGGAGAAGATCATGCATACCAAAGTGGACGTATTCCGTAATGATGAAATAACGCTGGAGAATATAAAGAAGTACGATAAGATAATTCTATCACCGGGACCGGGTATACCGGACGAAGCTGGCTTGTTGTTGCCACTGATCAAAGAATACGCGGCAACCAAATCTATTCTCGGTGTTTGCCTGGGGCACCAGGCGATCGGGCAGGCTTTTGGCGGAAACCTGATCAATCTGTCTTCCGTGTATCATGGGGTAGCTACTGAAATACAAGTCCTGAGTCCGGGGTCCGGGGTCCGCAGCCCTTTATTTAACGGGCTGCCCGACAAGATCGAAGTGGGGCGTTATCATAGCTGGATTGTAAGCGAGGAAAATTTCCCGGCTGAACTGGAAATAACTGCGAGGGATGATAATGGCTATATCATGGCCTTACAGCATAAACAATTTGATGTGCAGGGCGTACAGTTTCACCCGGAAAGTGTACTGACGCCGGAGGGGGAGAAAATATTGCGGAACTGGTTAACCCCCCCAACCCCCTAAAGGGGGCCTTAGAGAACTTAATTTGAGGATGGATTATAAAAATGAAATTTCCCTTGACGGAGGCTTCGAAGTCCTCACTTTAGGGAGAATTTAGGAGGGCATAATGAAGAAAATCTTACAATATTTATTCGAACACAAAACACTTTCAAAAGAATCGGCGAAAGAAGCGCTGGTCAATATTGGCCGTGGACTCTATAATGAGCACGAGGTAACCGCTTTCATGACAGTTTACCTGATGCGGAGCATTACCATTGAAGAGCTGCAGGGTTTCCGGGATGCGTTGCTCGAATTGTGTGTGAAAGTTGATCTTGATGGATATGAAAGCCTGGATATTGTTGGTACCGGGGGCGATGGCAAGAATACCTTTAATATTTCCACCCTGGCCTGTTTTATTGTAGCCGGTACGGGTCAGAAAGTTGCCAAGCACGGTAACTACGGGGCGTCCTCCATCAGTGGTGCATCAAATGTGATGGAGCAGCTGGGCTACAAGTTCAGTAATGATAATAATAAGCTCAGAAAAGAGATAGAGGAAGCGAATATTTGTTTCCTCCATGCGCCCTTATTTCACCCGGCATTAAAAACAGTGGGGCCCATCCGGAAGAACCTTGCTATGCGGACATTTTTTAATATGCTGGGGCCGATGGCGAACCCGGCCAACCCTTCCTACCAGCTGGTAGGAGTATATAGCCCGGAAATGGCAAGGATCTATAATTATTTATTACAGTTGGGGGGCAAGCCTTTTACGATCATCCATAGTATGGATGGGTACGATGAGATCTCACTGACAAATGATACAAAGGTTATTACCAATGAAGGAGAAAGGATTATGACAGCAGAACAACTGGGTAAGCGGATGGTATCGCCGGCGGATATCAGCGGGGGTAACAGCGTGGAAGAATCAGCTAAGATCTTTACTACTATATTAAAAGGAGAAGGAACCTGGGCGCAGAATGCCGTAGTACTGGCTAACGCGGCGATGGCCCTTTTTTGTACCGGTAAATTCAGTAATTATGAAGAGGCGTATAATAAAGCAGTGGAAAGTTTGGAGAGCGGGAAGGCGAATGAGGCATTGCAAAAATTAATTAACTAGCCCGGGGTTTTAACCCCGGGAAAATTAGGATAGGAAGATGGATAATATCTTGGAAAAAATTGTAGCAGCAAAAAGAAAAGAGATCGAACGATTCAAACCGATGAGTCCCATCGGGCGGTTTGAGAAGGATGGTTTTTTCTGGCAGGTACGAAACAGGTCCCTGGCACAAAGCCTCCTGTTGCCGGGAAGCACGGGTATCATTGCGGAATTCAAACGGAAAAGCCCGAGCAAGGGATGGTTCAAAACCCGGGAACTTGAAGTGGAACCCGTGGTAACAGCGTATAATAAAACCGCCGCGGGGATATCGGTGCTGACCAATGATGAATTCTTTGGCGGCGACCTGGATGACCTGATACAAACGAAGGTGGTGACAGATATTCCTGTACTCCGCAAGGATTTTATCATTGATAAATGGCAGATCGCAGAGTCCAAAGCATTCGGGGCAGACGTGATCCTGCTCATCGCCGCCTGCCTGACAGCAGCCGAGGTAAAAGAATTTGCCGGTTATGCTGCCAGCATTGGCCTGGAATCCATACTGGAAGTGCACAACGAGGAAGAACTGGATCATTGTTGTGATGAAGTGACGATGGTAGGAATCAATAACCGCAACCTGGAAACATTTGACGTGGATATTAATACATCCCTGCAGTTGATCAGTAAGATCCTGGCCGGAAAACCGGCAATTGCGGAAAGCGGGATCAATAGCACAGACAGTATAGTAACTTTGAGAAATGCCGGGTTCAAAGGTTTTTTGATCGGGGAAAATTTTATGAAGGAAGAGCAGCCGGGGAAAGCCTTTGAAGATTTTGTGAGTAGGTTAAAAAAATAGCCACGGATTACGCGAATTTTCACAGATATATTTACTCAATAAGTGAATTTATAAAAGCCACGAAATCATACGAAAAAGCACGACGAATCGGAGATAATCTGTGGCCAAACCAAAATACATGAATATAAAAATTTGCGGCATCACCGAAATGAAACAGCTCCAGCAGCTGGACGGGCTGGATATTGATTTTGCGGGACTGATATTTTATAAAGAGTCTCCCCGGTATATAGGGGATAAACTGCCGAAGAAGGAAATCAAGAGTGCCGATTTTGACCTGAAGAAAGTGGGCGTATTCGTCAACCCCCAAATGATCGATGTACTGGATGCCATTGATGACTATGGGTTGCAAGTGGTGCAGCTCCATGGTGATGAAAGCACCGAAATGTGCGAAGACCTGAGCAGCGAAGTGGAAGTGATCAAGGCATTCCGGGTGACAGACGGCACTGATATTGATAAAATGGTAGCCCCTTATGATGGCGTTTGTGATTATTATTTATTTGATACAGGTGGATTGAAAGAAAGTTTCGGGGGCACCGGCCAGCAGTTTGACTGGAGCATTTTAACCCGGGCTAAGATCGAAAAACCTTTTTTCCTGAGCGGCGGTATTGGCCCTGAAGATGCAGCAAGGGTAAAGGCTTTTAAACATCCCGATTTTTTCGGGGTGGATGTGAACAGCCGGTTTGAAAAGAGCCCGGGGGTAAAGGATATGGCATCGGTATTGTATTTTAAACAGGGATTGAAATGAGAACTAAGAGCTAAGAGGTAAAAGAGAGTAAGGAGCAAAAGAGAAATTTCATTTTATTCACGATTGTAAACTGCACAGGCAATGAGAGCAATACTCAGACCGGGTAACTAAAAAAAATGAAGTCAACTAATATAAATGACCAAGAGGCTTTTCTTCGGGAAGGGTTGAAAGGGCTGCCAGATGAACAGGGATATTACGGAGATTTCGGTGGGGCTTATATCCCGGAGATGCTTCACCGCAACGTCGAAGAATTGCGTACAAAATACCTGCAGATCATTTACGAGGATTCTTTTCAAAAAGCGTTTCATCAATTGCTGAAGGATTATGTCGGCCGCCCCACTCCTTTATATTTAGCGGAACGGTTAAGTAAGAAATATAATACCAATATCTACCTGAAGCGGGAAGATCTTTGTCATACCGGGGCTCATAAGATCAATAATACGATCGGGCAGATTTTGCTGGCTGAACGACTGGGTAAAAAAAGAATTATCGCCGAGACAGGCGCGGGTCAGCATGGAGTAGCCACGGCTACGGTCTGTGCGTTGAAAGGAGTGGAATGTATTGTTTACATGGGTGAAAAAGATATGGAACGGCAGGCGCCCAATGTAGCAAGGATGAAAATGCTGGGCGCCACCGTGATACCAGCGCTCAGCGGGAGCAAAACCTTAAAAGATGCTACCAATGAGGCCATCCGGGACTGGATCAATAACCCGGGGGATACCCATTATATAATTGGCAGTGTAGTAGGCCCGCATCCTTACCCGGATATGGTAGCCCGGTTTCAAAGTGTGATCAGCGAAGAGATGCGAAAACAATTACAGGAAAAAACCGGCAGCGAATTGCCTACGCATATCATGGCCTGTGTAGGCGGTGGCAGTAACGCCGCCGGCGCCTTTTATCATTTTTTGAATGACCCTTCCGTAAAATTGATTGCGGTGGAAGCGGCAGGGCAGGGGATTGACAGCGGCAGGAGCGCTGCGACCACACAACTAGGTAAGCCCGGAATATTACACGGGAGTAAGAGTTTATTGATGCAGACCGAAGACGGCCAGGTTGTAGAACCACACAGCATTTCCGCAGGTCTTGATTATCCGGGTATTGGCCCGCTGCATGCCTATTTATTTAAAACGGGCCGCGCAGTTTTTTTAAGTGCAACGGATGAGCAGGCATTGGCCGCCGCTTTTGAACTCGCCAGGCTCGAAGGTATCATCCCGGCGCTGGAAACGGCGCATGCCTTATCGGCGTTGAATCAACTGAAATTTAAAAAAGAAGATGTGGTGGTGATCTGTTTGAGCGGGAGGGGGGATAAGGATTTGGCGACGTATATGAAGGCCCCTCTAAATCTCCCCTAAAGGGGAGACTTTTGGGACCCTGACTTTTGGAAGTTCTTTTTTGGTTATGAAATTGTGAGTGATGGGAAATATGTTTTACGGGGCTGGTCCGCTCATTTTTAAGAGAGCAGAAGAATTGAGAAAGAACCAGACAGCCGATGAAAAATTATTGTGGCTGTATTTGAAAAGAAATAAATTAGGAGTAAGATTTAAACGACAACACCCGATATGGATGTACATAGCAGATTTTTATTCTCATGAATTAAAGCTGGTGATCGAAGTCGATGGTGCTGTTCATAATCTGAAAGAAGTAATGGAGAATGATATAATACGACAAGAAGATATTATTTCATTGGGTATAAGAGTTATGCGATTTACAAATTTGGAAGTCCGTACAGATATAGACGGTGTAACTAAAAAGATAGAAGCTGTTATACATGAAATAAGGAGCATTCAGGAAAATGATCAAAAATCGAATTAGCAGGGTTTTCGAAAGTCTCCCCTTTAGGGGAGATTTAGAGGGGCCCAAAAGCAGCCTCCTCAACATCTACTGCACCGCAGGCTATCCCCACCTGGATTCTACAATGGAAGTGATGAAAGCATTGGAAGAAAACGGTGCCGATATCATTGAACTGGGTATGCCCTACAGCGACCCGCTGGCCGATGGACCGGTAATACAACAAAGCAGTGCCGTGGCTATCGCCAATGGAATGACGATCACTAAATTATTCGAACAGCTGAAAGACCTTCGGAAAAGCCCGTCCCAGGGAGGAGTTGGGGAGACCATCCCGGTAATACTGATGGGATATATGAACCCGGTCCTGCAATATGGATTTGAAAAATTCTGCGCAGCTGCAGCTGCTGTGGGTATTGATGGATTGATCTTACCCGACCTCCCGGAATACGAATTTGAAACAATGTATGGAGCCATCATAAAACAATATGGGCTCGATTTTATTTTCCTGGTGGCACCTGAAACATCGGAGGAAAGAATAAAGAAATTAGACGGGTTGAGCAGCGGGTTTCTCTACGCGGTTTCTTCTTCTTCTACTACGGGTCAAAATAAAAAGATGGCAGGTAATAATGAATATCTTCAGCGGCTGAGTGACATGTCCCTTAAAAACCCGGTGTTAGTAGGATTTGGTATCAGCGATAAGTCCGGTTTTGATGAGGTATGCCGGTTTGCGGATGGTGCCATTATCGGCAGCGCTTTTATCCGTTCGATTCAGAACAGCAGCGATATAAAGTTTGATACAGCAAAGTTTATTAAATCAATACGGGAATGAAAAAAATCCTCTATTTGACTTTCACCCTCTCATATGCGGTGATTGGTTTAGTTGGCGCTACGGGGAATGCCTACATGGAAACAAAGGCAAACCAAAAATTAATGAGTTCCTATGGGTTGTGGTTGTTGTTGGTTGCGGCCCTTACAGGTATACTGACCGCTTATTTTTTCCCGAAAGTTTTTCCGAAAGGATTCGCTATCCAGCGAAAGGCCGGTAAAATATTGATTATAGTGGTCCTGGTCGCCCTGTTCTTTCCATTGACCATCGGTGTTTTTAAATTCGTCAATGCACATGCGGGGAAACAGGAATTGTTTACAATTGATGGCCGTATCACCAATAAATGGATAAAAGCAGGAGCCAAACGGACAAAGATTTACTATTTGAAATTAAGAGATAATGCTTCGGGCGGAGATTTCGAATTCAAGGTCAAACGAAAAGTATATGAAGAACTTGGTTTTATGGGGTCATCGTTCAAAAAGGACTTTTACAGGGGTAGCCTGGGCATTGTATACCGGCATCGTTATTAAGCATTTATGTTAAACCTGCCACAAAAAAGCTTCCTTCCGTTCCTTTTGCCGGATCTGCGGTTTTGGTATCTGGCAACATTTTATAAATTTGTAGATTATTATTGCTCACCGTCCTCTCATGAAAACGCTTTGATCAGTATGAAAAAATTATCGCTTCTCTTATTGCTTTGCCCTTTTATTGTACTTGCACAACCTGCCCCCAAACCCAAAGTTCCCGCCAACGGTTTTACGATCGAAGGAAAAATTGATGGTTTGCCCGACGGGACCGAAGTGCATTTATATAAAAATGGAGAGAATACCGAATTAGCTTCGGCCAAATTGGTTAAATCAAAATTTGTACTAAAGGGTAAAGTAGCTGAACCTGTACTTAGTTTCATGATCATCGGCGAAGGCAAGCCGGTAGAAATCTACCTCGAGAACAGCGCGATCTCTTATAAGAGAAAAAATGTGCAGCCACCGGTTTACGAGATCGAAGGATCGGCTTCGCACAAAGTCTTTGAAGGGTTTATTAAAAAATTTCTCCCGCTGGCACAGCAGTTGAATAGCCTCGCAGCAAGTATCAATGGCGCAATGCCGGGCCCCGAACGTGAAGCATTGTTGGTCACTTATAATAACCTGCAGCAAAGCCTCCAGGCAGAGATTGACAGGCTGGTGGCAGATAAGCCCCGGTCGCCTGTTACTGCTTTTATCCTGAATGCCACTTACCAGTTCAATGAAGATGTCGTAACACTGGAAAAAAGGTTCAATCTCCTCGACGTATCCGTGAGGAATATGGAATCCGGTAAATTGCTCGAACAATTCATTGCAGAAAAAAAGATCGGGGCAGTAGGCACACAATCCATTGATTTTACACAGCCCGATACAACAGGTACACCCGTTTCTCTCTCCTCCTTCCGTGGTAAATATGTACTCGTGGATTTCTGGGCCAGCTGGTGTGGACCCTGCCGCAATGAGAACCCTACCGTGGTGGAAAATTTCCTTAAGTTCAAAGAAAAGAATTTTACCGTACTGAGTGTTTCACTCGACAGGCCCGGGCAAAAAGAAAAATGGATGGGGGCAATCAAAGAAGATAACCTTACCTGGACACATGTCAGCGACTTGCAATTCTGGAATAATGCAGTGGCGCAATTGTACCATATTCAAAGTATACCCCAGAATTTTCTCGTGGATCCCCAGGGTAAAATCATCGGGCGGAACCTGAGAGGGCCTGCCTTAGAGGCTAAATTGTGCGAATTGTTTGGGTGTAATTAATTCTATTCTTTTATTCCCATCAGGCGTGATATAGCTGACCAGTTTTTCCTGTGTAAGTCCTCGTAGGCTTTTCGCTTTTTCCCACTGTTACTATCGGCGTATTCCTGTAAAAAACCAGCCTCCTCCTGCAAACTATTTAACAGGGCTGTCACGGCCATGGCGTAATCTTTATCAGGTTGCCGCAGCACACTGTCTTTTACCAGGTTATTCAGCATGACTACAAGATTTCCCGTCATCTTTTTTTGGGCCGACATCAGGTTGTGGACCATCTCTGCTGTATAGACATCTTTTGCATAGGCGTCTGCGATGCTGCCGATAAGTCCATAAGTATTATAAAGAAGGGCCGAGGAAAATCCACCAACCGCCTGTAAGAGTTTTGTTTCCTTTTCTTCGCAGGTTTGGGAGAAGCTTTCCAGGGAAGCCAGAAGTAAAAAAGCCAGGAGGATCTTTTTCATATTGCCGGGTTTGGTTACAAATTACCTTGATTTTTAAATAAGGGGCAAAAAGAAAGCCATCCTGTTTTAGAATGGCTTTCTGTAAAAAAATTCTATTCTTAATTGATCGGCTTCCCGTCTTTCAGGTTTTGTATCAGCGTTTCTACAAAAGTTTTATTCTGCGGGTTGGGTGCCAGTGGCAGGGCCATGTTAGCAAACTTGAGCGCATTCTTGGTATCACCCACCCCGGCATAACCGCGGGTCATTCCCATCAGTGTAGTGAACTGGCTGGGGTTTTTCTGGTAATTCAGTTTGAATACCTCCAATGCCTCAGGATATTTTTTCATGTTCAGTAACTGGCGGCCATATTGATGTACTTCGAGCATGGTACCCAATGGCAAAGCTTTTTTCATGAGGGTATCGGCCTCATTCATACGGCCCAGTTTTGCAAGAATCTCAGCTTTTGTTGTAAGCGTTACAAAATTAGTAGCTCCAACAAACTGGTCATGGATGGCCTGGTCAGCCCATTTTAATCCTTCCTCGAGATCCGTATTCTTATCTGATGTGTATTTAGCGGCCTGCTGGTAAGACTGCCACCCGGGTGAGAAACTTCTTTCACCTCTTAATTCCCGGCGGAAGGATTCCAGTTGCAGTTTAACGAGATCTACTTCCACTTTAAAAGAGATCATCATCTTCTCCCATTCCAGTGCAACGGTAGCAGTATTCTCCGTTTGATTCATGAATTCATATTTCAACCATTCCACTGACCTGTCCAGGGGCAATGGTTTTACTTTTACCCTCAGTATATCTTCTTTGTCATCATAGAAAAAACTTCCCCAGGAAGTATTGTTCTTTGAAAAAATGAGGGTGGATTCATTCGGGTCATAAGCGATAAAGAAACCGTATTTACCGGCTGCGAGCGATTGTCCTTCGATCTTTACATCCGTGGAAAATTCGATCGTGGTATTCTCATTGGCCCCTGCTCTCCAGGGCGCCGCTTTACTGGTACCGAAACCCAGGTCGGTATAACCGCTATGCACCAGTTGCCCCCATATCTTTCCTTCACGACCTTTTACACCTGGTCTGTCATAGTGAATGGTTACATCCGTAATCCCGATACGTTCGCCAACCATGGCTTTTTTGTTTCCCCCGTCGGGTGGAGTAATTAATTGTGAAAAAGACGTGGCAGTAAGCAAGCTCAGCAGGAGGCTGAGCGATAAGATTTTTGTCATGCGCAGTAGTTTAGAAATACCAAGCTACTAAGAAATTCAGTTTAAACAGGGTATTATTACAAGAGAGGCTATCACCGGATGAATTGCTCCAGGCAGGGATAGCAGGCAGGCAGTAGCTTTATCGCAAATAGAATTTATTGCTGTAATTTAGAAGGGCAATTAAACCCCCACTCCTAAAATTCGTGTATGAGAATTCCTCTGTTCCTTTTTTTATCCTTTTTTCTTATTCTCTCGCCTCCTAACTCCGCCCAGATCCTGAAGAAAATAAAAGACAGGGTTGTTGATAAAGGGAAAAGCGAAGTGAACGAGGCAAAATACGATGCAAAAGCAAAAGTCCGTAATGGTATCCATGATGAACTGGAGGGTATCAAAGCCGAATTTGATTCCACGGATATTGATTACGCGATCCTTCTCAGTGATAATTCCGGTTTATTTGGTGGCCAGGGTAAGGGAGAGTTTGGCGCCAAATTCCTTAAACTGGGGGGTATTGCCCGCTCTTTATACCGGGATGTTAATATAGACGACGAGGAAACGGCCACCATGAACCTCCAGATGGGCCAGTCGGCTTATGCCATGGGTCGTTATGTATTCGCGGAAAAGCGTTTCCAGTCTGCCCAGCGTTTTTTTGAAAAAGGATACCGTACCGGCGAGCTCGGTTATATGAAAACGATCGCCAGCGAGGGGTTGTTGTATACTACGACCGGTCGTTTTGGCCAGGCAGAAATATTTACGGCGCAGGCATTAAAACTCCGGGAAGAAAAATTGGGGAAGACCAATATGGCCGTAGCTGCTTCACTGAATAATTATGCAGTACTTCATTACAATCTCGGTCAATACAATGAATCGGAAAAAGAATTTGCTGCTGCCATAGCCGTGATCAGGACCAATAAGCAGGAAGAAGCCATGCCCTATGCGATTGTGCTGAACAACCAGGCGATGCTGTTCCAGTCCATGGGCCGTTACGAGGCAGCTGTAAAATTATTACAGGCGGCCCTGCAACTCGCCGGTAAACTGGAAGTGAGCAAGGCAAAGAATCATTTGAAATTTTTCTCCAACCTCGCTTTGCTGTTCCAGCAAATGGAAAAGTATACGGAAGCGGAAAAAATCTACCAGGGGCTGGAGAAAAGACTCGATAAGACAAAGCCGGAATTCGCCAATCTGCTCAATAATGTAGCCATACTGGCGATGCTGATGAAAAGGGAGGACAGGGTGGAGGATATGCTGAAACATTCGGCAGATATTTATAAAGCAACGTTGGGAGCCGGTAGCCCGGCTTATGCAAAGGTGATCAGCGACCTGGGTAATTTCTATCGCTACAAGGGGCGCTACGCGGAAGCAGAACCGTTGCTCCGGGAAGCCCTGCAAATAAGGGAGGAAGTGCTGGGCACCATACACCCGCTCTATGTTCAGTCGCAGGAAGATATGGCCGTTTATTGGTGGAAGAAAAAAGAACTGTCAAAAGCTATCCCCGTTTACCATGACGTGATGGAAAAGACACTTGACTTTATTAACCGCTACTTCCCCCCAATGAGTGAGTCGGAAAAAACAAAATACTGGGATATGCTTTCACCCAGGTTCCAGCGTTTCTACAATTTCGCGGTGGAAGCTGGCGCAGGCGATAAAGAGATAATAAATGATCTTTTTGAGTATCGTGCCGCCACCAAAGGGCTGCTGCTGAGTTCTACGCGTAAAATAAGCCAGGGCATTTTATCTGGTGGCAATGAACAACTCATCAATGATTATAATAACTGGATCGATCACAAGGAACAACTGACTGCCTTATATGTGTACTCAAAAGAAGAACTAAAGGAACAGAATGTCAATATGGATTCACTGGAGTCCGAAGTGAACAAGATGGAAAAGAAATTATCCGAGAACTCAAAGGAATTTGCCAAATTCTATTTCACCGGTAAGACAAAGGTTACTGAAGTGCAGAAGGAGCTGAAACCAGATGAGGCTTTGCTGGAGATTATCCGGCTCCGGAATTTTGACCAGGTATTCAGTGATGGATCCCGTTATCTCGGGTTGGTGATCACGAAGAATGACCCGCAACCAAAATTGGTGCTGCTGGAGAACGGGAACGATATGGAGAACAAGTTCGCAAAGACCTACAAGCTTTCCATCAGGAATAAACTCAATGATGAACAATCTTATAACAGCTACTGGGCTCCTTTTGAAAAAGAAATAAAGGGGAAAAAGAAGATCTATGTTTCGCTGGATGGTGTTTATAACCAGGTGAATCTTTACACACTGAAGAAAGCAGGGGCTGATTACCTGATCAATCAATATGATATTATCCTGGTCGGCAATCCCCGTGACCTGGTCATAAATAATAATAAAGGAAATGGCAAGAACGATAAGAAAGCGACCCTGATCGGTTTCCCGGATTATGGTTCGGGTGTGATCGTACAATTGCCCGGCACTAAAGTGGAAGTGGATGGTATCAATAAAGTACTCAAATCATCTGGTTACGAGGTAGCTGAGCTTACGCAAAGAGATGCTACAGAGACCAACCTGAAACTGGCGAAAGAAGTATCCATCCTCCATATTGCCACCCACGGGTATTTTTTAAAGGATGTCGAAAAAGCAAGCTGGCCAATCGGTGTACATGCCGATAACGCCAGGGATAATGTACTGCTTCGTTCAGGGCTGATGCTGACAGGGGCTTCGGATGCGGATAAACTGGTAACGGGACTCGACAGCAGTAATAATGGGATCATGACTTCTTATGAGGCGATGAATCTTGACCTGAAAGGAACCAACCTCGTTGTACTGAGCGCCTGCGAGACAGGTTTGGGTGAGATAAAGAACGGTGAAGGTGTCTATGGTCTGCAGCGGGCCTTCCTGGTTGCGGGGGCGGAAGCGATCGTAATGAGCCTGTGGAAAGTGGATGACGCGGCCACGCAGCAACTCATGAATAGTTTTTATACCAACTGGATCAAATCCGGCGACAAACAAAAAGCTTTCAAGCAGGCGCAACTTCAACTGATGACAAAGTTCAAGGAACCTTATTACTGGGGAGCGTTTGTAATGATGGAGAACTAAACTATTTACAATTGCTTTGCATGTATTCGACGGCGCCGCTATAATGCTTGCCGGTAGCAATCTTCAGGTAATAACATCCTTCTTGTTTTTTTGCAAGGTTCAGCAGGCAAACACCTTTAAGGAACTCAGATTTGCCATCCGTGGAAATATTTCTTTTAAGTACTTTATCAAAAAAGGAAATCGCTTTGGAATAATTACCCATGGAGAAATAGCACACGCCGGTATTTTCTACAGCTACATAATCGCCGGGATTGGCGGCTGCCGCACGGGTAAAATTTTCGATGGCTACGGAATAGATCTTTTTATTAAATGCTTCCAGCCCGGTAGCGAAATAATTCCTGAATTCATCCTCCTGGCTTTTTGTAATAAGGGAAGATTGATCTGTATTCGCCAGTGTATTTCTTTTTTGTTGTAATATGGTATCGGCAGGGAACAATTTTACAGCGCTGTCTGCAAGGACGAGGAGAGGCTGCCGGTTTTTCAGCAGGGGCATCATGATGTCCAGGTACCGGTTCCAGGCCCAGGGTTCATTCCTGTAATGTGTATATTCCTTAAAAGCAGTGGTCAATGTTGCGGTATCATTTAGCCTGCTGCTTACGTCATTAAGTATCTCGTAATTCGACCTGGCCCTTGGCTTGTTAAAGAAAGCCCTGCTGGCATAGATAAAGGCGCTATCCATTTTATTTGTGGCAAGGAATATTTTCGCTTTCAGGTATTCGGTCAACGTAAGATAAGGATTGGCGCCTGCAGACTGGTTGATCTGTACAAGTGCCTCATCATATTTCTTATCCTGCATCAGGTAAAATGCTTTGATATGACCGATCGGGAAGCAATACATATTGATATTGGGGAGGGAGGGAAAAGCATCACTGATCTCCGGCCAGGTGGTCACAGGCTTATCACTCATCATATCCCGGTTCACTTTTGTTTGCGCGATCAGTGATTTATAGGTAAGGAAGCTGATATACATTGCAGGCAATAAGAGGATAAGCGCACCGGGAGCTACTATTCGCTTCCAAAAAACCCGCCCGCTCTCAGCTGTTTTTTTTGTGGCCAGGTATCCGTTCAGGGAAAGCGCCAGCAACAAGGCAAAAAAGAACTGCATAATTGGACGTTCCATAGGGAAATTAAAAAAAGCATCCACTCCATAAGCTACCATGCCCATCAAAGAAAAAAGTGGCAGCACCGGATCGCGACCGCTGTTTTTTGAAAACAAAGCTTTTAGTGAATAAACAGCCACACAGATAAAAATGGAAAGGAATAGCAGGCCCCCCGGTATTCCTGTTTCTGCAGTGATCTCGAGAAAATCATTGTGAGCATGATAACTGACCAGTAGATCATCAACGAAAGTTTTTTCATAAGGAATAGAAGCCAGTTTCCAGTTGCCATAACCCGCTCCTTTCAGGGGATGATACCTGATATAGTCAAGGGCGCTGGACCAGAGGGAAAGACGTGCATTTGATCCTTCAGCTGTAAGACTGATGGAACCCAGTCTTTCGATCACAGTTCCATAAGGCGTTTTTTGCTCCTGTAGGCTGATAGCATTTTTGATAATCACCAGTGACAGGAAAAAAGATAGAATAACCGGCAGTACAACCATTGCCAGCCGGGAAAAAATTTGTTTAGCCGTTTCCTTTTTATAATTAATGGCGCTGAAAAGAACCAGGAAAACCATCAGTTCGGCTATAACACCCAGGTAAGCTGAACGGGCATTCAGGATAAAAATGGCCAATGTCCCTGATGCCAGCACCAATACATGGATGATCCTGCTCCAGGTCTTTGAATAGCAAATACAATAAATAGTAAAGGGCAATTTAAGCACCAGGCTTGCGGCAAAAATGTTCTTATTGGCGGCATTGCCTTTTAAGCTATAAATGAGGGTGCTGATATCCGTGTCACCTGATCGCTTAAAGAATTCAAGAACGGTGCCCAGTGATTGGATAAGAAGAATGAATGAAAGTACCTGTGCCAGCAATTTAAAAAGATTCGTACGCCCGTATAGCAGGATCGCCAGGGCCAGGTACATGACCAGGGTATTGGTAAATCGTGCATAACAGACCAGTGATTCGGTCCTGTTGATCGCAAAAAAGACAGAGATGCCTGCAAGTACGAACAACGCGCCATAGAGGATCGACAAACTGCTCTGCAGGAAGTTTTTAATCGCTGGTAGATTCCCTGTTCGTTTCTCCACGGATAGGAACAGTATCGCCGCCAAGTTAATAACAGCCAGGTATAACCACTGGTTACCCATCACATCAGCCGTGTTGGATCCCGGGATAAAATCAACAGCGATATAGGCAGCGATCAATAAAGAAGGAACCAGGTCTGTTGCGGGCATTAGCTTTTGCCGCGGGCTTCCGCCACTCGTAGTTTTTTTCTCTGTGACTTGCTTTTTAAGTGACCTTTTCATACGGGGTAATACAAGGGGAATAGAGGGTAATGATATGAAAACAATTTGTTACAGTCAAGTCTCGTCCAGGTTTATTCAGCCGGTATACAGGCAAGTTCAGGGTTTAAGAAAAAAAAGACTGCCGCTTGAAAGCGGCAGTCTTATATGGGGTTTTCATGTTCTTAATTGGGACTCAGTACGATCCCGTTCGCACTGTATTTGCCGATCATTACATGGTATACCAACCGGGTCTTATAAACACCGGAAATATAGAGGGTCACCAGCTGATTCTTATTGGCAATTATATTTCTTTTTATCTCGCTGATCTTAACACCATCAATGGTATATAACTGGATGACAGCTTCACCGCTGACGGGTGCATTGATCTGTAAATTAAAGTTGCTGTCATTCTCGTAAGGATTGGGGAAAGCAGTTACTGCCAGCCCCGGTGTACCATCCGGAACATTAATAACGGGTGCATGACCTCCTGTATAAGGAATATACCCTGTGAGAATACGGCACTCATCGAATCCATTATTAATGTTGTCAATGGCTGTTTTGACATCATCCAGGGTCAATCCTGTTACAACACCTCCCAGCATATCATTGGCCAGCGTAAATAACCCACCAACCGTATTGGGATAGCCATTGCCAGCGTTAGCGAGGTATGCAGCCACACTATGTGGTATCGACAGTTTCTGCATAGTGCCTGGTATCGGTATATTACTTCCGCAGGTCGCATCATAAGTTACCAAAGTATCACCCATTATAAATCCACCGAGGTTGACGTTATTCTTCAGGTTGAAATACATGGTGAGCGTTTGTGCGAAGAGCTGGTTCAGGATCTTACCGGCTGCGCTCAACGGTGCAACGGGCCATGATACAGCATTGCTGTATTCAGGAACACCCGTGTAGGTATCCAGTTCGAATACTTTGGAAGCTGTTCCGCCCGGCAGCATCTTAAAGATATTACTGTTGTTGCCCTGGTTTACATCTGTTAAGCGGATGATCCAATACCTGTTCAGGTCCTGGCGGCCAAATACTTTATAGTTGCCAGGCTCACTGGTCAGCGCATTGATCATGATCTGGTTCTGGCTCAACACAACAGGGCCAGGGAATACGCAACCTTTTCCACCCGGGTTGCCATATGCACCCTGTGTATAAGTACAAGCCGTACAGCAAGGCACCTCTATAGTTCTTGAATGCGTGATCGTTCTTCCGCACTGATCAGTAAAGGTCCATGTCTCGGTATAAGTGCCACAATTGGCAGCACTGCCACCTGTTATGACTGACAGTACCGATCCGGCAATCTCGCAGCCACCACTCTGATCATTTGTATAACTGAGTGATGTTGGCTGAGGCGCTACACCACAAACAGCTGCGACAATATTACCCGGAGGATTTACAAAATGAGCCTGTGCTGTCGGAGATACGGTGATAACACGACTGGTTGTAATATTTCTTCCGCACTGGTCAGTGAATGACCATGTTTCAGTAACCTGTCCGCCACAAAGACCGGGAGCAGTAGTTTGGGTTGAAGTAACGCAACCTGCGATCATACAACCACCGCTTCCTTCGTTCGTATACGCAAGACAACTTGGAGCTGGTATTGCACCGCAAGCAACAGTAACAGGACCAGGCGTACTGGTAAAATGAGCCTGTGCTGCTGCAGTTACAGTAATGACTCTTGAAGTGGATATAGTTCTTTGACAAGCATCAACAAATGTCCATGTCTCGGTAACCTGTCCGCCGCAAAGACCAGGAGCAGATGTTTGAGTTGAAGTAACGCAACCTGCGATC
>JBDSBR010000028.1:0-118882 GCA_039921505.1 Chitinophagaceae bacterium | reverse complement strand
AAACTTGAAATTAAGAAATATTTTCTTCTGGGAAATCGGTGCTTTTAACTGGAGCTGAATAGCGAACTGCAGACCAGGATATATCCGTCAGCCGCCATTTTGCCAAGCCCCCTGTTATCTGCTTTCGCAGTACGCCAGTCGTAGCCAAAGAAACTTTCTTTTGATAGTTAAACGGCCTTGCTTCATCCGTGATCCGGAACCCTGGCGTTATGCCGGTGAACAAAGAACGGAAGCCGGGAATTTGTACAATTGCCCATCCGTGTTACGGAAAGCCAGGACCGCAGCTGATCGGTGTTAATGTCGCTGATCATTTATCCTGATTACGACCGGAGTGGCCGGACCGGACGATTTTGGTATCAGTAATGAAATTTCAAAAAGAAGAAAAATCCCTGAAACGATTGCAGATAACGTTAGGGCTTTGCGTTCGGCGGGGCATTTGGAAAACGTTCAGCCCGGAACGGAAGCCGATTAAAGATACAAAAGTTGAAAATATATTCTGTAACTCATCTGAGTTCGGTCAGCCGGATATGTAGCTGATAGTAGTACAAAAGATGAGGATATATTCGTCGCCCCCGCTGACGCAAAACCCCATGTAAGCGGTTCGTTGTTCTCACTTGTCATTTAGTTGCTTTGTTGCGTCTCTAAGTTTGTTGCGAATATATGTTGCCTGCTGGTCGCCCAGTTTAAATAGTTCAAAAACTTTCTGTTTAATCTCGTTGTAAATTTTCAGGTCTTCAGTAAAATCGTCTGTCAATAACAGATTTTTTGTGTCAACGTAATTGTGATTTATATAATTTTCAATGCGGTTAATTCTTAATTCTGTGTCAAGCCCTTTGATTTTCAAAAACTGTTTCCAGTCTCTGTTGCCCTTTGCAGAGTTGCAATCTTTACAACAAGGAAGTAAATTGTTTATTTGGTGTCCATGTCCTGAAAAAGCAGTTTCACTAACAATGGCTTTTACATGATCCCAGGTTTCAGCGTTTTTGTCGCAATAAGCACATAGTAAATCTGCGTCTGGGTCTAGCCCCAATATTGTAAGCGCTGCACTTACTATTTCTTCATCATAATCGTCTGCGATTGATAAGGCTGACGCAAAGGCATGGCTTATTGTCGAACTACGTTTACCGTAAATGGAGTAGGTCTTAAGATGTCTTTTTAAATCGTTCTTCTTCATTGATTGTTGTCGGGGCGTAGAGTTTGTTTACAATGACCGCTTACACTTAAATATACGAACCTTCAGCCTTTTATTAAAAACCAACATATTGATTTTCAACCGGACTTATGTCGCCTTTCGGTATTGTTATGTCCCCTTTCGGTATTTATTTTATCTCAGCTTTTAGCCATAGATCATCAAGTGGGCTGGTAATATGTATGAGTTTTTCTCTGCTGACATGGGTGTACCGTTCAGTGGTACGGATACTGAAATGTCCCAATATATCTTTGATATAACGTATATCAATTCCTTTTTCAAGCAGGTGAGTCGCAAAACTATGTCGCAGACTATGAAAACTGATATCTTTTCTTATTCCAGCCAGTTGCTTTGCTCTTTGAAAAACTTTCTGCGCAGAACGGGATGAATAAGGTTGACCAGGGGCCTCACTTTCAAACAGGTATATCACCGGTTTCCGTTCAGCCTTTTTAATATAATTACGTAATATATCCAGCAAAACCGGGCTTAATCCAACATACCGGTCCTTTTTACCCTTGGCTGCTACCACTTTTATCTGCATACGGTCACTGCTGATGTCTTTGAGTTTAAGATTCACAACTTCACTCACCCGTAAACCCGCACTATAAGCTGTAAATAAAATAGCCTTGTGTTTAAGATTTACCAGGGCATTGAACAAGGCTGTAATTTCTTTTTCACCCATTACATTGGGCAGTAACAACTGTTTTTTCGGCCGCGGTATTTCCCAGAAAAACTTTTCCCTGCCCAACACCTGCTCATAATAAAATTTCAGGGCATTGATCCTGCTGTGTAATGTGTTTTCCTTTAGCTGAAGTTTTTCAAGACAAAAAACAAGATATCGTTTTAAAAGTTCCGGGCTAAGAAGATCCGCTGGAATTTCTTTTAGCAGGCCCAGTAATTGTGCCATTTCATTCAGGTATGTTTTTGCCGTGGAAGGACTGTAAGCTTTCAATTTTAAATGCTGTTCCATAGCAGGCAGGATATGGGCATTTACAGGCCTTATTTTTTCGCTCTTATAAATAGTTACTTTTTTATTCAGCCATGTGGGTTGTGCAGGATTTTTTACCGGGATGATCCGGGTTGCCTGGTTCGCAGCATTATTCTTTACCGTTCCCTTTTTTGCCGCCAGGTATTCATGCAATGCCGATTTGTCGATAACTGCCTTTCCTTTGAATGCAAAATATAATTTGTTATAATTTTCTTTGCTGAGAAAAACATACCAGCATTTTTCCGAACGGCTCCATCTCGCGCCGCCATCTTTACGGACTGCTCCATTCAGGACCGCATCATTTTCAAAATAAATACCGATACATTCCTGCTCCCGGTGATGCAAAGGTTTTAGTATTACTGTCAGCATTTGGCAAAGTAATATTGAAGTCCCCAATATTTTCTGTTGTTTCCAACGCCTGCCGCTGTTTTTCCATCCCGATGCTGTAATTTCCCTTTGCTAAAACTGCAATATGAGAAAACTTTTACTGCTTGCTTATTTACTACTTACCTTTCATCACTCACTTCCAGCCCAGGACCTCAGCTACTACCTTCCCGATTCCGTTTCTTATGATCCCGCCATCCCCAAACCAAAAGATATTATCTATCACGAAGTGGGAGAGTGGCATGTAACCCATGACAGGCTCGTCAATTATATGAGAGCGGTGGCGGCAGCAGCACCCGGCAGGATCAAACTGGAGACCATGGGTTTTACCTATGAAAACCGGCCGCAGCTGCTCCTCATTATTACTTCTCCAAAAAACCACCAGCATTTAGAAGAGATAAGACAACAGCATATTAAACTGAGCGACCCTGCTCAATCTGCTTCGGTCAATACAGACAAGATGCCCATAGTAGTATGGATCGGGCACTCGATCCATGGCAATGAACAGAGCGGCTCGAACGCGGCCCTGGTAAGCGCTTATTATTTAGCAGCAGCGCAGGGGAGGCAAATTGATGAACTCCTGGATAACGTGGTGATACTTTTTGATCCCTCTTTCAACCCCGATGGAATGCAGCGGTTCTCCACCTGGGTGAACCAGCATAAAAGCAAGAACCTGGTAAGCGATCCCAATGACAGGGAGTTCAATGAAGCCTGGCCCGGTGGCCGTTTCAATCATTACTGGTTTGACCTGAACCGTGACTGGCTCCCTGCCGTGCATATTGAAAGCCAGAACCGGCTGGAATGGTTTCATAAATGGAAACCAAATATCCTGACCGATCACCACGAACAGGGAAGCAATGCCACATTCTTTTTTCAGCCCGGTGTGCCATCAAGAGTTAATCCGCTGACGCCGGATAAAAACCAGGAACTGACCGGTAAACTGGCCAGGTTCCATGCACAGTTTCTGGATCGCATCGGGTCTTTATATTTTACCAAAGAGAACTATGATGATTTTTATTATGGCAAGGGATCTACTTACCCGGATATCAATGGAGCTATCGGTATTTTATTCGAACAGGCCAGTTCAAGAGGACACCTGCAGCAAACCACGAATGGTTTACTAAGTTTTCCTTTTACAATCCGGAACCAGTTTGTCACCACCCTGTCCACACTGGAAGGAGCAAAAACATTACGAAAAGAATTCCTGGACTGGCAACGGGATTTTTATAAAAACGCTATTGCGGAAGCTGCTTCTTCAACAGTGAAAGCGTATGTTTTCGGATCAGCTAATGACAGGTCCAGTACAGAAATTTTCCGGCAGATGCTCCAGCGCCATGAAATCAATGTCATGCGCAGCGCCAGCGATATTACCGCAGGCGGGATAAATTTTGATAAAGAAAATTCCTATGTAGTGCCGCTTGAACAACGCCAGTATAAACTGGTCCGGACCATTTTTGAAAAGACACTTAACTATAAGGATAGTTTGTTTTATGATATCACTTCCTGGACCATGCCGCTGGCATTCGGGCTGCCGTATGCAGAACTCACTACACTACCACTGAAAACTTCAGGGTTGGGTATTCCATTAAAGACGGACAACCCGGTCAGCAGCGAATATGCCTACCTCATTCCCTGGGGCGATCTCAATACACCGGCCGTATTATATGAACTCCTCAATAAGGGGTTGATCGTAAAAGTGGCAATGGCCGGGTTTGAAATGCAATTAAATGATAGGCGAACGAAATTCAGTAATGGCAGTTTGCTTGTGCCGGTGAAAGCACAGCCTGTGAACAGCGAAAGTTTATATACAATGATTTCGGGTCTCGGTAATAAATACCATGTGCAATTTTATGCGATACAGACAGGTGCTTCCGCCAGCGGGATAGACCTCGGCAGCAGCAAATTTGCTGTGGTCACCAAACCCACAGTAGCCATGATTACCGGCCCCGGCGTTAACGCTACGGATGCAGGTGAAGTCTGGCACCTGCTTGACCAGCGGATGAATATCCCGGCCACGCACCTGGAGCCCGTTGTTTTTAACCGTATCAGCCTGGATAAATATAATACACTCATTATGGTGGGTGGTACTTATAATGAACTGAATAAAGAGAAACTAAAAACCTGGGTACAGGATGGCGGTACCCTGATTTTAACCGAGGAAGCCGTTACCTGGGCTTCACAGAATGGTATCAGCGATGTGAAATTCAAAAAGCTGAAAGCGGCGACCGACAGCACCCAGAAATTGGCTTACACCGACCGGGAACAGATTGATGGAGCCCAATTGATCTATGGTGCCATTTTTGGCGCGGAAGCGGATCTTACACACCCGCTGGCATTTGGTTATGAGCAGAAGACGCTCAGTTTATTTAAGGCGAATAAGGTCTTCATGGAGAAAAGCAAGAATCCCTATGCCACACCATTTTATTATGGCAGCAAGCCCCTGCAAAGCGGGTGGGTGAGTAAAGAGAATAGCGATGCGATTAAAAATTCCGCTGCCGTGATCGTAAATACAGTCGGCAATGGAAGGGTCATCAATATAGCAGATAACCCCAATTTCCGGGCCTTCTGGCTGGGGGGCAGCAAGTTGTTTATGAATGCCATTTTTTTTGGGAGGATCATTGATCCGGCGAGCGGGAGAAGCGAATAAGTAAGTAGGGTTTAGCGAGTGGCGAGTGGGGCTTCGTTGTATTCCCCCTCGCCACTAGCGAAACCCCACTAGCTGCCTTCCCGTCTTTTTAACGATTTTCCCCTGCTATAAAACCATCAAAAAAAGTTGTTTTTCCCTTGGATACCCCTGCCTCCCGGTGCGATATTGCAGCTGTAACAGTAAAAAAGCGGCAAGTCCTGCACAAATTATTCACAGGTCGTTCAGTCAGTACGTTAAAGCAGATAAAGCAGGTTTATAGACGTGGGAATAGTGCTAACTTGCCGCTTCATTTAAACAATACGTCAATTTAAAATTTGAGCACTATGATTAAAATGCAGATCATCGGGAACCTCGGCAAGGATTGCGTGGTTAACGCCGTCAATGGCAAGAATGTCATCAATTTTACAGTAGCCCACACGGAAAAGTATAAGGACAGCCAGGGTAATCTCCAGGAAAAAACAACCTGGGTGGATTGCGCTTACTGGACCGACCGTACAGCGATTGCCCAGTATTTAACCAAGGGAAAGCAAATTTTTGCCGAAGGGCAGCCGGAAGCAAGATCCTTCCAGCGGAATGATGGCACACCCGGTTCTTCGCTTTCATTGCGCGTAAGGGAAGTGCAATTACTCGGGGGCAAGAGTGATAGCAGCAGTGGCAGCGGTTCTTACCAGCAGCCTTCCAATGCATCATCGGCCTTATCTGGAAATGGTAACAGCAATACACCTTCTCCGAATGAGATCACCGAACCGGTCGACGATCTTCCGTTTTAGTACTACGATCTCTATGATTTAACCGGATATGGAGGATATAGAAATGCCCTGTTAGCAGGGTATTTTTTTATTTTGGTAGTTAAATACATAACTACAGATTCCACAGATTGCATTCACGGATAACACTGTATTAGTTGTGAAAGAACCCTTGAAGCTGTGGTAAAAAATAAAACTGTTTCTTTGCCGGATGCCGGAACAACTATTTTCCTACCAGCAGTTAGCTGATTTTTCAAAAGCCGTTTTTCAAAAGATGGGTTGTCCTGCAGATCATGCGGAAACAGCTACTCGATCTTTATTATCTGCCGACCTGCGTGGGATCGATTCGCATGGGGTGGCAAGACTGAGCGGTTATGTAAGATTATGGGAAGTCAAAAGAGTCAATGCGACACCCAATATAAAAATCATTCATGAAACTCCTTCCACGGCAGTCGTAGATGGTGACAGCGGGTTAGGTCTTGTGATCGCTCCATTCGCCATGCAGGTCGCTATTGAAAAAGCAAAGCAAGTGGGAACAGGTTGGGTGAGTGTTCAGAACAGTAATCATTTTGGTATCGCTGCTCATCATGCCATGATGGCGCTGGAACATGATATGATCGGAATTGCAATGACGAATGCCAGCCCGCTGGTGGCGCCAACTTTCTCTATCGATAAAATGCTGGGCACAAATCCTATCTGCGTGGCTGCCCCCGCTGGTAAAGAGCCGGCATTTGTAGCGGATCTTGCAACCACCACAGCCGCGAATGGTAAACTGGAGATTCTGCAACGAAAGAATTTACAAACCCCCGATGGTTGGGTGCAGGATAAAGATGGTAACCCCTCCAATGACCCGCATGCATTAAAAAGCGGGGGCGCTTTATTGCCACTGGGTGGTGATCGCGAACATGGAAGTAACAAAGGCTATGCACTCGGCGCCATAGTTGATATTTTTTCTGCCTTGCTGAGCGGCGCCAATTACGCACCCTGGGTGCCGCCGTTTCCTGCTTATGTCCCGATGCCGGCGCAGCAACCCGGGAAAGGCATCGGTCATTTTTTCGGTGCGATGCGGGTAGATGCATTCCGGCCCGCGGATGAGTTCAAGAAAAGTATGGATCACTGGATACAGGGATTCAGGAATGCTAAACCAATACCCGGGCAGGAAAAAGTGCTGGTACCGGGCGATCCTGAAAGAGAGTTTGAGGAGGAGAGAAAAACAAAGGGGATACCTTTGTTAGACGCCGTGGTAGCCGACCTGGGGGCATTGGCGGAGAAATTTTCAATACCCTGGCAGTAAGCAGAAGATATTTTATGAAAATAAATTTACCATATACATCTCGGTTTATTTTGATCATCAAGTTTTCTATGGTTATGGCGATTTCTTCCTGCAAGAAAACTTCGACTTTTATTCCTGGACCGACAACTAATGATAGCACCGTACTCACATCAATGTTTTATTTGGATACAACCCAGGCCCCTGTAGGAGATACTCTTGGAAAATTCCTCTTTTCATATGATGCTACTAAGCGGCTGATTAACTTTAAAGAGCATATAAACAGGGCACATACCAATGCACTTTCATTTACCACCGAATTCAAATTCTTATATTCTGGGACGGATACTCTACCTGAAAAAGTTTATATCACTACGAGCAATTATATAAATTACCCTACTATTTCAAGTTCTTATGACACTGTTTTTTTATTTTACCAGAATGGTAAAGTTATCAAGGACTCTGCTTTTTATACCGGGATAACGAATGTAGTTAACATCAATATCATTGATCTTAAAAAAGTAAACAACACCTCTTGGTATTACACTTACCGTCGGGGCGGCGATCCGGTAACAACCTTGAATACGTTTCATAGCTATGCAAATTGGCAAAATGATAATTTAATGGAAAGTATTGATTCTGTTTACGATGGTGTCGGAAGTTGGGGTAAAACGAAATCTTTCCAATTTTCTTATGATAATCATCCAAACCCTTTGCGTAAAGCATTCTACCTTTTCCCTCTTCATATTAATATTGCCGGTTATTTTTCGCCAAATTTTGGCCCATTTGTAATGACATATCTTGGAAACTCATCTTCAAATAATGTCACTTTTCAGAACTATACAAATTCAAGTGGAACAGAAATTGCACTCTGGGAATATTCCTATGCCAGCAATGGATTACCAACTTCGGGTATTTGGAATAATGGAGGTATTAGGCGCAAACTTGTATATAAGTATACGAAGCTT
This sequence comes from Chitinophagaceae bacterium, assembly GCA_039921505.1. Classification (GTDB taxonomy): domain Bacteria; phylum Bacteroidota; class Bacteroidia; order Chitinophagales; family Chitinophagaceae; genus JJ008. The sequence goes on along the minus strand of JBDSBR010000028.1, from coordinate 110,690 downwards.
TAGTTTTTACATTTACTTCTACAAAGCTATCTTTGCTCCCTTACTTGCTGATTTATTCAATCAATAATTATTGGAGGGGGGACAAACATGAAAGTAATGAAGTTTGGAGGTACCAGTGTGGGGAAACCCGAAAGGATGCACCATATTGTATCACTGGTGACAAAAGAAACCGAACCTACTATCGTCGTCCTGTCGGCTATTTCAGGTACCACGAATGCCCTGGTCGGGATCGCTGAATATATTGCCAAAGGAGACCGGCCGGAAGCAAAACAATCCATTGAAAAACTGGAGACAGTTTACCAGGAGTTTATTTCCCAACTGGTAAAAAAACCGGAAGCAGTTGCCAAAGCAAAAAGTATCCTGGCTGAACATTTTGAATTCCTCACGATCATTCTCAAAATTTCTTTCAGCGAGGCGCTGAGCAAGGACATACTCGCACAGGGTGAATTACTTTCTACCAAACTGTTCTGCGTGTACCTGGAAGAACAGGGCATCGATTACGTATTGCTCCCGGCGCTGGAGTTCATGACAATTGACAGTTATGATGAACCACAGATCGGGAGTATTAAAGTAAAACTTTCACAGCTCATCAAACAGCATGCAGATAAAAAATTATTTGTCACGCAGGGTTATATCTGCCGCAATGCCAGGGGAGAAGTGGATAATTTGAAAAGAGGGGGCAGTGATTACAGTGCATCGCTGATCGCTGCGGCGATCAATGCTTCTGTTTGCGAGATCTGGACAGATATTGACGGTATGCATAACAACGATCCACGGGTTGTAAATAAAACCATCCCGGTAGAACAGATGAGTTTTGATGAAGCTGCCGAGCTGGCTTATTTTGGCGCCAAGATCCTCCATCCCGCGTCTATCTGGCCGGCACAGCAATTCAAGATCCCGGTTAAGCTGCTCAACACCATGCACCCCGAAGCAAAAGGCACAACCATTACCGAAGAGGCGGGAAGCGTAGGGGTAAAAGCAGTAGCAGCCAAGGATAATATTACTGCGATCCGTATCAAGAGCAGCAGGATGTTGCTGGCTTATGGTTTCTTAAGAAAGATATTCGAAGTGTTTGAAAAATACAGGACCTCAATTGATATGATCACCACTTCTGAAGTAGCGGTTTCGCTTACCATCGACAATACGATTAACCTCAAGGCGATCCTGAAAGAGCTTGAGCCTTTTGGTACGGTAGAAATCGATGAGAACCAGACCATCATTTCGGTGGTGGGTAACGAGATATCCCAGACCGAAGCGATGGTAAAGAAACTTTTTGGTTCGATCATGAACATCCCTGTCCGGATGGTCTCTTATGGGGGAAGCCCTCATAATATATCCCTGCTGGTACCAGCTGAGTACAAAGGACAGATCCTGCAGCAATTGAACAGGGGAATGTTTGGACTGGAATAATAAAAATCAATAAGCGATGTGTAAATTGCCGGTATGAAAAGTGTACCGGCAATTTTATTTTTTATCCTTTCGGGTTTCTGTGGTTTTTGCCAGGGCAGTATCCGTGGCAGGGTGGTCAATGAATCCACGGGTGCGGCTATTGCAGGCAGCAGCGTTTTTATTTCCAACTCTTCCAAAGGAACAACGAGTGATAGCAAAGGTGAGTTTGAGTTACTGAATGTTCCGCCCGGCAAACAGGACCTTATCATTTCCTGCATAGGCTATGAGACCAATGTATTTTCCTTCAACGGGGACCAGCTTCCCCTGCAACTTAAAGTGGAGCTGAAAATTAAAATAAAGGAATTGCCAAATGTACTGGCTGAGAGTTCGGTTGAAGAAGGCTGGGACAAATGGGGCAGGACCTTTATGGACAATTTTGTGGGCAATACGGAAAATGCCTCCCGTTGCAGGATCCTGAATCAACAAGCTATCCGGTTCCGGTATTTTAGGAAATCTAACCGTCTTGTTGCTTATTGTGATGAACCGTTATTGCTGGAAAATAAAGCCCTTGGTTATACAATCAAATACCAGCTGGAAAATTTTGAAGCGAATTTTAGCGGGCATTCCATTTTTTATCTCGGGTACTCTCTGTATGAACCTCTCGTTAACGACCGGAAGAATAAACAGGAAAAATGGGAAGAGAAAAGGCAGGAAGCTTTTAACGGGTCCATCATGCATTTTATGCGGAGTTTATATACCAACCGCCTGTTGGAAGAAGGATTTGAAGTAAAAAGGATGGTAAGAATCCCTAACTATGAAAAACAGCGGGTAAGGGAATTATATATGAAAACACGGGTGATGAAGAAAACAGCAACGGGAGAGGTCCAGGCTGTTAGTTTTTCTGACTGGACGGGACAGTTTCCTTCCGATTCCGCAAGTTATTATGGAAGAGTAATGCACCAGGATGAATACAAGGACAATTTTGGCCAAACACTTCTAACGGCAGACAGCCTTATCATCGAATCGGTAGATGCCTTTAAAGCACTGCAGTTCGAAGATTATATTTATGTTTTGTACAAGAATGAAAAAGAAGAGGCCGGGTATGTAAAGACTCAGTATCCTCCACGTCAGGCCTGGTTCCAGCGCTCTTATGTAACCCTGCTGAATGATAAACTTATTTCGATTGACAAGGCAGGAAATTATTTTGACCCGCAGGATTTCTTTACTTCGGGCTACTGGAGCTGGGGTGAAAAGATGGCGAATTCATTACCCCTGGATTATGAACCGGGAAAGAAATAAGGCAGGTTCCATTCCATTTCTATTCCGAACCGGGTTCTTCTTCTTCTTCCTCCGTTATGGTATAAATGGCGATTGCCCCGTTGCCCCCGTTAAACCCACCCAGGAAAGGCGTTTTGATTACTTTGATGATCGCAATATCATTTACGTTCATGGTATTGATATAGCTCAGCGTAACCGGGATTTCATCCACGTAAAGAGCAGGAACGCCGCCGCGGAGTAAAGGAACTTTTAAACCGGTTTTAGAGGTGTAGACCTGTAAACCTGCCACCCGGCTCTCCATCCAGCTTACTATATTAATATAGCCCCTCGCATTGTCGGAACCCAGGTCAAGAATTGTCCCGTTGGTTGTTTTGAATAACCCTGTACAATATTGTTCGTTGAGTTTTTCTTCGCCTGTCCTGTTACGGTCGGAACCCTTATAAGTCTGGGCCAATACAGGAAGACAAAGAACGGCTGTAATAACAATAAGGAATATCTTTTTCATAATGCATTCCTCCTACTGTAATTTACTGAATAAGGCTGTTAGAATATAGTTAACAGCTTTAGTCAATATCGATGAAATAATTGTGCCGGGAATGCCCCAATTTGTGGAATCCAACTAATCCTTTGTTAATCTGACCTAAATCATACTATTTCTAAAACGCTTGCGTTAGTTTTGAAAAAATAAATCCAAGTATGCGCTTTTTTTCAGTCCTTTTAACAGGTTTTTTCCTGCTTGCCATCAGCGGCTGGGATACCGACTTTGAAAACGCTAAAAAGAAAGCAGGAAAAGAGCACAAATATATCCTTCTGAATTTTTCCGGTTCTGACTGGTGCGGACCTTGCATCCGGTTGCGGGAGCGGATATTTGACAACCCTGCTTTCATTAAGTATGCAGATAATAATCTTGTTCTTATAAATGCTGATTTTCCACGGCTGAAAAAAAATCAATTATCAAAGGATCAGCAAAAGAAAAATGATAAGCTCGCCGACAAATACGATCCCGACGGCATCTTTCCGTATACCGTCTTATTGAACGCAGAAGGGAAAATAGTACATGCCTGGGAAGGGCTACCTGGTATAACAGCCGAACAATTCACCAGCCAGATAAAAACGATCCTGGATGCCCGGAACTAATACCCTGGTAAGGGAGCCAACGCTTTTCCAGGAAGTTATAAAGCTGATGGGAAACAGGTTTGAGATCACGGTGGTATCCCTAACTGAGCAAGATGCTATGGAGTGTATCGGGGAAGCCATAGCAGAGATCAGCCGGATCGAAAAACTCCTCACTACCTTCAATGAAAGCAGCCAGACCAGTTTAATTAACCGGAATGCGGGGATAGCGCCTGTAAAAGTAGACCGTGAGGTTTTTGATCTCATACAGCGTTCCAAAAAAGTATCGGAAATCACCCAGGGTGCTTTTGATATCAGCTATGGATCCGTGGATAAACGACTCTGGAACTTTGATAAAACACTGACCTCCCTGCCCGATGCGGCAACCGCCCGTAAAGCCGTCCACCTGATCAATTACCGGAATGTCATACTTGATGAAAAGAAATGCACCGTTTTCCTGAAAGAAAAAGGGATGAGGATAGGGTTTGGTGGAATTGGAAAAGGGTATGCGGCAGAACGCGCTAAATATATTCTTCAGCAAAAGGGAGTGAAAAGCGGTATTGTTAATGCGGCCGGTGACCTGACAGCCTGGGGATACCAGCCCAATGGAAAAGAATGGACTATCGGAATCGCTGACCCGGATTCAGCCCATCATCCCTTTTCCTATCTTTCTATTACCGGTATGGCGATTGCCACTTCAGGCAATTACGAGAAATTTATTACTGTAAATGGCAAGCGGTACTCACATACGATCGACCCTAAGACCGGCTTGCCGGTTAGCGGTATCAAAAGCGTAACGATCATCAGCCCGAATGCAGAGATCGCCGATGCCATGGCTACGCCAGTGATGATCATGGGAATTAAAGTGGGTTTGAATATGGTTAACCAGGTAAAGGGGTTGGCTTGTATTATAGTTGACGATGACGGTAAGATCTACACATCCAAAAATATAAACCTCCAAAAATGAAAAGTAAAAAAAAACAAACAGCACGGGGCGTAATGGTAGTTGCTCTTAGTTCGGCTGTTGCACTGGGCTCCTGCACCACGGTGAAAGAATACCAGAAGAACAAACTCAATGATGGTGAAATGACCCTGGGAGCCCGGAAGATCGAAAAAACGGAAATGAGTTTCCAGACTTACCGGGAAGGCGCTTCCGGCGCTAATGGCGGAAAAACCGGTGGTGGTTGTGGCTGTAATTGATCTTACTTAATCCTTTTACATGAAAAGAATTTGCTTATCGGTGGTAGGAATATTTTTTACCCTTTTCGCTTCCTTCGCACAAAGCTCTCCCAAAGACTCTACGGTTTACAAAAGCCGGAAATTAAGTTTTGAAGAAGCTAATCTTGTAACAAGCTATTACCGGCAGGACGGCAATAATTCTGCGGTGACCGGTGGTATCGGGACAGAAAAACTGTCAGATTTCTCCGGGGCCATTGATATAAAATTGGCCAAATGGGACAAAAAGGATCGCAAACACAATTTCGATTTCGAGATCGGTATCGATCATTATACGTCAGCCTCTTCCGATAAAGTTGACCCGAACACGATCTCATCAGCTTCACATGCAGATACCAGGCTTTATCCCTCCGCCAACTGGTCCATGGAAAATGCTAAAAAAGGAACGACCGTTGGTGCAGGCCTTTCTTTTTCTACGGAATTTGATTACCAGTCTATCGGCGCGAATGTGAATTTTTCTAAAAAGACAAATAACAAGAATGGAGAATTTACTGCCAAAGCCCAGGTCTATCTCGACCAGGTAAGCCTGATCTACCCGATCGAATTAAGGACAGGAGGAGGTGGTGGTGGAAGTGAAGAAAGTTATGACCATACCGCCCGGAATTCCTTCAGTGGCACGCTGTCTTATTCGCAAATTATTAACCAGCGTTTTCAATTAATGTTTATTGCGGAGCTGATCAGGCAACAAGGTTACCTCGGTCTGCCTTTTCACCGCGTTTATTTTGCTGACAATTCAGAACATATTGAAAACCTGCCGGACAGCCGGCTAAAGATCCCGCTTGGTTTCCGGGCCAATTATTTCCTGGGAGATAAAGTGATCCTGAGAAGCTTTTACCGGTATTACCATGATGATTGGGGGATATCCGCTCATACCGTTCAACTGGAAACTTCCGTTAAGATTAACCCTTTCTTTTCTTTTACCCCCTTTTACCGGTATTATACGCAACAGCCGGCCGATTACTTTGCACCTTATAAAGTGCATACAGTTGCTGACCGGTTTTATACCAGTAATTATGACCTGTCAGCTTTCAACACGAATTTCTACGGGGCCGGCTTCCGGGTAGCTCCTCCCAACGGTGTGCTCGGGATGCAACACCTGAACATGCTGGAACTACGGTACGGACATTATACCCGGACCAATGGTATGAAGTCAGATATTATTTCTTTGAACCTGAAGTTTAAATAGTTCGGCTTATCGCTAAAAAGAAAACCCCGGTCTCCCGGGGTTTTCTTTTTAATTATATAAACTCTTTAGATGATCAGTAATGCATCGCCATAACTAAAGAACCGGTATTTATCTTTGATGGCTTTTTTATAAGCTTCCATCGCCAGTTCATATCCCGCAAAGGCGCAGGTCATGATCAGCAGGCTGGTCTTGGGTAAATGAAAATTGGTGACGAGGGAGTCGGCAATATTGAAATCATACGGCGGATGGATGAACATATTGGTCCAGCCTTCTGATGGTTTTAATAATTTCTGGGCGGTAAATGAAGATTCCATTCCACGCATGGTAGTTGTTCCAACCGAACAGATACGATGACCATATTCCTTGGCACGGTTGACGATCTTGCAGGCTGTCTCATCAATATGAAAATATTCCGCATCCATTTTATGCTTGCTGAGGTCTTCCACTTCAATGGGGCGGAAAGTGCCGAGTCCTGTATGCAGGGTGATCTCTGCAAAACGGATTCCTTTTATTTCAAGGCGTTTGATCAGCTCACGGCTGAAATGCAGACCGGCTGTCGGGGCTGCAACCGCGCCTTCATGCTTTGCATAAACGGTCTGGTAACGTTCTTTATCTTCTTCGTCAGGTTTACGTTTGATGTATTTGGGTAAAGGTGTTTCACCGAGCTTTTCAAGTTGACCCCTGAAATCTTCTTCGCTTCCTTCCCACAGGAAACGGATAGTACGGCCACGGCTGGTGGTATTGTCGATCACTTCCGCTACCAGGTCTTCCTGGTCGCCGAAATACAATTTATTACCCACGCGGATCTTGCGGGCAGGATCAACGATCACATCCCAGAGGCGGTTGGGTTTGTTGAGTTCGCGGAGCAGGAACACTTCGATCTTAGCGCCTGTTTTTTCCTTGCGGCCGTACATACGGGCAGGAAAAACTTTGGTATTGTTCACTACAAACACATCCTTGTCATCAAAGTACTCCTGGATATCACGGAAATGTTTATTCTCGATCTCGCCCGTATGACGATGCACCACCATCATGCGGGCATCTTCACGTCTTTTAGCGGGGGTTTGGGCAATAAGGTTTAACGGCAGGTCAAAACGGAATTGTGAAAGCTTCATGAGTATGTTAGGTTTATATCGGGTAGTCTCATGACGCAAACCGGGCTGGACGCCGGAAAGAGATGATCCTCGACCGGCCTTACGGCGCCGGGCTTGGTCAAAACGACTGCATTTAAAGCGGGCAAAGGTAAGCTTTCCGGGGGCAAAAACCAGTTTAATTTTTCACATTTTATCCGGAATCAAAGCAGCACTTTATTCCCTGCTATAACTGAAATAATACATTGGTTTTCAAAATAATTTTATGGTTTTTATTCTTAGCTGTCATCTTACATTTGTTTACACGTAAAACCAGTTCCGGTGGCGATCGGATAGCAACTTTTATGAAGAGGACCCTCTTGCTTTTTCTTAGCCTTTTTTCTTTTTTAATCCTGCTGGCACAACCAAGGATCAATAACAGGAAATACCCCAGTCTTTTATGGGAGATAACGGGTAACGGGTTGAAAAAGCCTTCTTACCTGATCGGGACGATGCATGTAAGCAGCAAACTGGCTTTTAATCTTCCCGATTCTTTTTATATCGCTCTCCGGACCGCCCAGGTAGTGGCACTGGAAACAAATCCTGAAACGTGGCAGGAAGATATGAGCAGGTATGACCTGGGTGGTGAAAATTCCGCGAAGGAGTATGGCGGGTATTCATCTTCCCCCAATGATTATCTCGGTATCAGTACGCTCAAGTTTTATCGTTATGACAGCAAGATCGAAAGATCCCTGTACAGCAATCCTTCCACGATCAATAATCTTTTATACCGGAGCTACGGCAACGAAACCAGCGATTTTGAAGAAGACACTTACCTGGATATGTATATTTTTCAATGCGGGAAAAAATGGGGCAAAAAAGTTACAGGAGTTGAAAACTACGGCGAAAGTATGAAGCTGATGTCGGAAGCTTACAAGGATGCAGCGAAGGATAAGAACAGGAAGGAAAGAAGCTATGGAGATACGGACGAGGAATATTCGGCGAGTAAATTACAGGAAGCTTACCGCAGTGGCAACCTCGACCTGCTGGATTCGATCAATAAATACAACAGTTTTTCCGGGGCCTTTGATGAGAAATTCCTCTACCGGAGAAACGAAATACAGGCGCTATCCATTGATTCCATCATTCATTCCGGTACCATTTTATTCGTAGGTGTGGGCGCCGCGCATTTACCGGGTGACAGGGGGGTGATCGAGCTATTACGCAGAAAAGGATATAAACTCAGGCCGGTAAAGATGGGAGAAAGAGCAAGCCGCGAGAAAGACCTGGTCGATAAAATAAAAGTGCCGGTGAGTTTTCACACGGAAACGGCTGAGGACGGTCTTTTCAAAGTTGAAATACCAGGGAAATTCTACAAGTTTGGTGATGATGTAGCGCTGAACCAGCAACAATATGCCGATATGGCGAATGGCAGTTATTATATGGTGACACGGATCATGACAAATGCCTGGATGTGGAACCATTCCATCGAAGATGTACAAAGGAGGATCGATAGTTTATTGTATGAGAATGTGCCGGGGAAGATCATTTCTAAGACCAGCAACACAAGGTTCGGGTACAAGGTCATCGATCTAATGAACCGCACCCGTCGCGGGGATATCCAGCGGTATAATATTTTTATTACACCCTTCGAGGTTATCTTTTTTAAAATGAGCGGTAACGGCGACTACGTAAAAGAAGGAGAGGAGGCCAGGAAATTCTTTGCCAGTATCCAGTTCAGGGAATATAATAAGGAGACGGAAACTTTACCAGGCAGGAAAAAATATTCTCCTTCTTACGGAGGTTTCGCCGTCGACTTTCCTCACGAACCCTATACCGGCAATGACGGCAGCTGGATCTATGATGCAGCCGATAAAACAACAGCTACCCAGTACCGGGTCGTGCGGACCGATATTCATAATTATCATTTCGTGGAGGAAGACAGCTTTGACCTTGGACTCCTGGATGAAAGTTTTATGGCATCGGAATTCATCGATACCCAATTGCTGCGGAAACAAATTACGTACAAAGGATACCCTGCGCTGGATGCAAAATACCGTGACAAAAATGGGGCTGTCTATCTGGTCAGGTACCTGATCCAGGGGCCGCATTATTATACCCTGGTAGCGCATGGCAAAGAGGAAACTACAGCCATGCACCATTTCCTGAATTCTTTCGAGATAAAACCCTTTATATACAGGGAAGCTACATTACAAAAAGACAGCTCGCTTTATTTTAGTGTCACCACACCGGTTTTCCCCGAAGAAAAAAAGATCAGGCTGGATATTCCCCGTTACAGTTATGGCGATAATGCAGGTGAAGAGGAATCAGAAGAAGATGTTTTACAGGGAGGCGCTTTTCGCAGTAAGACGATCAGCAATGACAGTACCGGCGAAAAAATATATGTTTCCTTCTTCCGCTCTCCGCGGTATTATTACAGCAAGGATAGTACGGCCATGGATAAGGACAACGAAGAATCCCTGCTGAAAAGCGACAGCAGTTGGATTATAAAATTCAGGAAGCGGTCGGTCCTTCCGGGGAATATAAAAGTAGCAGAAGCGATTATTACCGACACGGGCAGCAGCCGTACCCTGTGGGGAAAATATTATTATAAAGATGGTGTTGGATTCTCGCTGCTGACGGAATCGGATACACTGAGCCCACCCAGTTCTTTCATCAGGGGTTTCTATGATAGCTTTACACCCGTCGATACCCTGAAAGGAGTAAATCCGTTTGTAAAAAAATCCACTGTTTTCTTTGCGGATTTTAAAAGCCGGGACAGTGTCATCCACAAACGGGCTGTCAAAAATATTGATGATATTAAACTTGATTCAACGGACCTGCCCGCCTTAAAAACTACGATTGCTGCACTGGATTGGAACGAGAAAAAATACCTGGATACAAAAAAATCATTGATCAATAAGCTGGGAGATATCCCAACGAATGCAGCAGCGGCTTATTTAAAGGAACTTTATTATTCGCTGGACGATACCGTGCAATTGCAATACGCGGTGCTGGAAAATCTGCTGCAACAAGAAACGTCTTATGCCTACCAGGTTTTCCGCGATATCATAACAACCGAACCACCCGTATTGGATACCCGTTCCGGTGATACCAAATCTGCTGCTTACAGGAACTACCTGAACGCATTGGGTTCGGCTTATCATTATAACGACGGAAATTTCCTGGATGAATTATCGGATTCGCTCCGGCTGACCCAAGCGATCCTTCCGGACCTTTTGCCGTTGCTCAATCTGGATGATTATAAGAAAACGATCATGGCAGTGCTTGGACAACTGATCGACAGCAACCTGGTAAAAGCCGGGGATTACCAGTTGTATTTCAGCAAATTCCTGATCGAAGCAAAACAGGAACTGAAGAAGCAATCCATTGCAGAAAAGAAAAAAGCGATCGAGAAAGCAGAAGAAAGTAAAACCGATAAAAAGATACCCTCTTATTACGGCCTTGATGCAGATACAGATGACGGGAATGAAGACCTGGGACTTTATGCTACATTATTATTACCCTATTGGGAACTGAACAGTTCCGTTGAGCCATTGATCCGGCAAATGCTGCAATCCAATGACAAACGGCTTAAATATAATACCCTCATACTGCTGATCAGGAATAACAAGCCCTACCCGGATTCGCTGTTAAAGTATTTTGCCAGCCTCGATGATTACCGCTATAAATTATACCAGGACCTGAAGGAGAATAAGAAACCAGGTAGTTTCCCGGCTTTATACAATAATCATCTTGACCTTGGTAAAAGTTCCCTGCGGGATAAAAAATCCTATGGGAAGCCCGATTCTGTAATCTATATCGACCGTCTTAGGACTACTTATAAAGACAAAACAGGCTATATCTATTTCTACAAATACAAAATGAAGAAGGATGACCTCGGCTGGAAACTGGCTACCGTAGGGCTTATCCCCGAAGACCCCCGCCAGTTTGAGTTTGAAGATACCCTGCAAAAAAGTGAATTATTATTAAGATTCGAAAAGGTTTCGGGTTCACGATACAACCGATACGATTTTACAGGCTTTACCGATACAAAACTGAAAGAGGAAGAAACTTTGCGCTCCTTCCTTCAGAAAGAACTGAAGAAAATGCTTTATTCCAGGAGAAAAAGTGCCAAAGGGTTTTATGAAGATGACAGCGACCGTTCTGAGACCACTGATGATTTGGATTAAGCAACGATGCCCTTCGGAATAGATGCGATCAGCTTTTGAGTATATGCGGATTGAGGGGTAAAATAAATAGCATCGGCCGGGCCGCTTTCTACGATCTTCCCTTTGTTCATCACCATGATCCTGTCGCTGATATAACGGACAACCGAAAGATCGTGCGAGATAAAGATGATGGTAAAACCAAATTCTTTCCTGAGATCATTCAGCAGGTTCAATACCTGTGCCTGTACACTTACATCCAGCGCGGAGACGGATTCATCACACACGATAAAGGAGGGATTTAAGGCCAATGCCCTGGCGATAACGACCCGCTGCCGTTGCCCCCCGCTGAATTCATGCGGGTAACGGTTAAAATGCTCCGCTTTAAGGTTTACTTTTTCAAGGAGCGCGGTCACTTTTTCTTTTCGCTGTTTATCTGTGGCGGCACTCCCATGCACTTTCATGGGTTCTGCAATGGCAGCGCCAATGGTTATCCTTGGGTTCAGGGAAGAATAGGGATCCTGGAAAACGATCTGCAAGTCTTTTCGCAACGATACCAGTTCATCTCTTTTTTTTGCGGTCAGGTCAATACCATTGTAAATTATTTTACCAGCAGTCGGTTCAATCAACCGTAATAATGCCCTGCCCAGTGTAGTTTTACCACAGCCGCTTTCCCCGACCAGCCCCAGCGTTTCGCCGTTGTACACTTCAAAGCTTACATCATCCACGGCTTTTGTATAGGAAAGGGGCTTGCCCATCCAGTTTTTTTTCTGGGGAAACCATACAGAAAGATTTTTTACCGCGAGAAGAACCTCAGTGGATTTAGTAATTGGGTATTGGGAATTCGGACTAGTACTTGAAAGTGCACTCTCCCCAGTTACAGGTGGCTTACCCCCTGGTTCCAGGTTACCGATTCCTTTACCAGCAGGAAGGCCGGTTGAAGTAAGGAAGTCGCTGACGACAGGTAACCGTTTCCCTCTTTCATGGTTTACCGGTCTGCAGGCAAGCAACGCCTTTGTATACGGATGATGGGGATGAAGAAAGATCTCCTTCACGGTACCCTGTTCCACGATCTCTCCTTTGTACATTACTGCAGCCCTGTCGGCAATCTCTGCCACTACTCCCAGGTCATGGGTGATAAAGATGACTCCCATATTGGATTGCTCCTGCAGTTCTTTTACCAGCTGAAGGATCGTTTGCTGAACGGTTACATCCAGTGCGGTAGTGGGTTCATCACAGATCAGGAGCGAAGGTCCGCAACACATGGCCATAGCGATCATTACCCGTTGTTTTTGACCGCCGCTTAACTGGTGCGGGTAACGGTGAAAGACTGCGGCAGGCTCTGGCAATTTTACCTTTTCAAACCATTTGATCGTTTGTTGTTTAGCCTCAGCTCCCGGAATCTTTTTATGGAGTAGTATGGCTTCCATTACCTGGTCACCGCAGGTGAGAACAGGGTTCAATGATGTCATGGGCTCCTGGAAAATCATGGCGATCTTATTGCCACGGATATCCTGCATTTGCCGGCGGTCCTTCTGCAATAGATCGACCGGCTCTTCCCCTGTTTCTGAAAAAAAGATCTTTCCGCTTGTATACCTGGCCGGTGGCGAAGGAAGCAATTGAAGGATCGAAAGGGCCGTAATAGATTTACCAGATCCTGATTCACCGACCAGGGCCACTACCTCACCGCGGTTAACGGTAATGGAAATATTTCTTAATGCCTGCGTGGTTCCTGATTCGGCAATGAAATCGATGGAGAGATTTTGTATGTTCAAAAGAGAACCCATGGCTGTTTTATTATGTCACCCCTTCGGGGTTGATGGCGTATAAAAATACGCAATATTAATTTCACCCCTTCGGGTTTACCTTGTATTTAATTTTTATTTTCAAAGTCAAAACCCCGAAGGGGTGATATTAATCTAGCGCAAATGGATGGTCCGTCAAAACCCCGAAGGGGTGATATCCGCTAGTCGTAAAAATCAAATAAATATTTCTCTTCAAACGGGATATTGAATTTTTTTAAGAGGATTGAATATTCCTGACGGAAATTGCTTCTTTCGTGATGTTTCTTCTGGTTTTTTATATAATCGATCACCCTTCCATAATTCGATTCGGAATAGGAAAATGCGCCATATCCTTCCTGCCAGGAAAATTTCTTCTTTAACCAGCCTTTCTCATTGATAAAGTTGCTTGAATTATTTTTAATATCCCTCACAAGATCGGCAATCCGCATTGCCGGCTTTAACCCAACAAGAATATGAATATGATCGGGCATGCCATTTACAGCTAAGGGTTTTTGCTCTTTACCTTTCACAACACCCGCGATGTATTTGTACAGTTCATCCTCAAAAGATGGATGGATAAGGGTTTCCCGGCCCTTTACAGCAAAGACATACTGTATATAGATCTGCGAAAACGTGCCTGCCATTATTTCTCCACAATTTTAATCACCAGGCTCCTGGGTGGAGTGGGGTAAAAAGCAAGACAAACAGGGCAGAACTTCTGCTCCGACGTATCGATCATAAAGTAAAATTCATCTCCTTCCTTGCTGGCATCCGGAAGAGCACAGGGGTTGCCCGGTGTAAAAACCGATGTATAGGAAATATTGGTTACCGGGTTTGTCCAGGCGGCAACAATTTTGGAAGTATCAATAGCTCCTTCCAGTAACCTGATCGTATAGTTTTTGCAAATACCGGCGACCACCAGTTTGCCCTTGTATTTTGCCGGGCTTGTTTTTTTGTCCCCGGTAACTGCCTTCTCTTTTTCGGCTGCTGTTTTTTTCTTGCCGCATTCACTGGAGGAAAGGGTAAGAATAAAGAGTACTGCCAGGACAAGGAAAACTTTCATACAGGGAAGTTTAAAATTTCAAATGTCTTACCGTCATGCCATCATTCATAAGTTGGTTCAGGGAATCAATACCGATCTTCAGGTGATTTTCTACGAACTGGGCCGTAACCGATTTATCACTTTCTTCTGTTTTTACGCCTTCGGGTATCATGGGCTGATCACTGACGAGCAGGAGTGCCCCGGTTGGTATTTTATTATAAAAACCTACAGTGAAGATCGTAGCGGTTTCCATATCGATGGCATATGCCCTTATTTTCTGCAGGTATTCTTTAAAAGGTTCATCATGTTCCCAAACCCGCCTGTTGGTAGTGTAAACGGTACCGGTCCAATAATCCACGCCATAATCCCGGATGGTGGTAGAAACAGCTTTTTGTAAAGCAAAGGCGGGAAGCGCAGGTACTTCTGCCGGGAAATAATCGTTGGAAGTTCCTTCTCCGCGTATGGCGGCGATAGGTAAGATCAGGTCGCCGATCTTATTTCTTTTTTTTAACCCTCCACACTTACCCAGGAATAAAGCGGCTTTCGGCTGGATGGCAGATAAGAGATCCATTACGGTGGCAGCAGTGGGACTACCCATCCCGAAATTGATGATGCTGATATTCCCGGCCGTAGCGCATTGCATGGGTTTGCCTTCGCCAATAACTTCCACTTTGTTCAAAGAGGCAAACATCTTTACATAGTTGCTGAAATTCGTGAGTAAAATATACTCGCCAAAATTTTCCAATGCTTCCCCGGTGTATCGGGGCAGCCAGTTCTTTACAATATCTTCTTTGGTCTTCATAATAGCGAATTTAATCATTTACGGGTATTTCGGAATTCCAGTATTAAGGAGGAGGGGATCTCTCAGGAAATACCTGGAACGTAAAGAATATGCCTTTGAATCCTGTGCTCTCTGCCTGGCCCGGTATTCTTATATAAGTTAGCCCTCTAATAGTACTTTTGAAGCATGGTGACCATTAATTATCCCGCGCCCGGCTTCCGGATCAGGAATGAGCAGGGAAAGGAATTCATTTTTGACTCCTTACGGAAGAAATGGCTCCTGCTGACACCGGAAGAATGGGTACGGCAGAATTTCGTGCAGTATCTTTTACAAGTCAGGAATTACCCGGCCGCATTGCTCGCTATCGAAAAAGAACTTGTCCTGGGAGAACTAAAAAAAAGATTTGATATATTGGTTTACGACACGGATCACCAGCCCTGGATGATGATCGAATGCAAGGCAGCCACTATCAAACTCGATGATGCCGTATTACAACAGGTGTTGCGGTATAATATTTCGGTACCGGTAAATTACCTCGTTATCACCAATGGAAGTTTGACCTATGCCTGGCAGCGGAACGGGAATAATCTTGAATTAATCGACGAACTCCCCGCCGTGAAATAAAAAAAACCCGCCGGGATGGAGGGTTTTAAATAAATGTCTTTTTGCTATTTATTTATTGAAGATGTTCGCGTCGATTGGAACATTCAGCTCGATCTTGTCGAGTTTGATCGACTGGAGTTGGTTTCCATTTGCTGTCTGTGTCCTTACCATGGCGAACTTTACACCGTTGATATCTTTTATATCACTGTAAAAAGTTTCCACTTCCACTTCTGTTCCCTGGATATCTCTTTTCATAACTGATTTCACCAGCATATAATCCGCAGCATTGATATAATAGGTGATCAGTTTTCCATCATCCTTATTCGTTAGTTCTATTTTGTACACGTTGAGGTTTTCCATTTTTTCCTGCCCTGCATATTCAACTTTGTGTCCCCGGTTCTTATAATCCATCAGGTGGTTGCTGAGACTGGACTGTGCTTTAAAATCAGTGAGCTCGGTGCCGGTTACATCTGTAGCGACAGTAACACCTGCAAAAGGATTGATCTTCCAGCCTGTCCCGTTATTGTAAACGTTCACAATAGCCTGGCCCATGATATCGACATCGGTTCTCATTGCCTTACCGGCAATGATCTGTAAAGTGACAGGAAAATCATTTCCCTGGGCGGTAACAGTTCCTGTCATTTTAGCGGAACTGATCTTATTGAACGCTTCCAGCCCGCCCATGGCTGCGGAATATTTTTGGATCACTTCATCAGCTGTTTGGGCGTTCGCGGAAATAAAGGCGAAGCTGAGCAACACAACTAGTAATTTCTTCATATGATTTATTTTTTGGAGGGTAAAGGTACTGTTTCCAGTGTTTTGCTAAACACCGGTTATTTGGACGGAAGCTGCCCGGGATAAGTTGTTTACTGGCATATAAAAAAATCCCACCCTGCAGGACAGGATGGGATGCGGACAATAAGCAATTGGTATGGGTTGTTTTCTCTGCCAGGTTCAGCCTGGCAAGCGCATTATGGAAATATTCCCAGTTCAGCATAACTGGTTCCCACTTTGTTGATGGCAACAACATAGGCAGCTGTACGCATATCAGGAATGTCAGGATTATTTTTCCAGGTGTTCATGATCTCGTGGGTGGCAGTGATCATGGTTTCTTCAAGCCCGCTGTATACCAGGTCTACTTCATCAGCCCCGTGCATGATCAGTTCTCTTTCTTTATCGCCGACACTTTTACCAGTCAGGCTTTCCATCTGGCCGAGGATCTGGGCATTCATATTCTCATTAAAACGCTTTTCCATTCTACCGTATCGCACATGGCTCAGGTTTTTCAGCCACTCAAAATAAGAAACAGTTACACCCCCTGCATTAAGATACATATCAGGAACAACAAGAATACCTTTTTTACCAAATATATCATCAGCATCCGGTGTTAACGGCCCGTTGGCAGCTTCACCAATAATCTTTGCTTTTATACGGGGTGCATTATCCCCGTCAATAACATTCTCGAGTGCGGCAGGAATAAGGATATCGCATTCCATTTCCAGGGCCTCTGCATTCGTGGCAAAATTTACAGCACCGGGAAAATTCAGGATCGATCCTGTTTTCTTGCGGTGATTGAAAACTTCGTCCACATCAAGGCCATCTTTGTTAGAGATAGCGCCTTCGTATTCGGCGAGACCAATTACTTTGGCACCAGCATCCTGGAAAAACTTGGCGGAATGATAACCTACATTACCCAATCCCTGGACCACGACTCGTTTGCCTTCCACACCTACCGTCAACCCGAGCCGTTTCATCACATCGGCCATATTGCATACTTCACGAAGTCCAAAGAAAACACCGAGCCCTGTTGCTTCGCGTCGGCCGCGCACACCACCCTGCGTAATCGGCTTTCCTGTTACGCAACCTGCCGAATCGATCTCACCGGGGTGCATGGCAGAATAAGTATCGAGTATCCAGGCCATTTCTCTTTCACCCGTTCCGTAATCCGGGGCAGGAACATCAGTACCCGGCCCGATAAAATTCTTTTTGATCAGTTCCGCTGTATAACGGCGGGTTATTTTCTCCAGTTCCCAGGCCGAATATTTTTTGGGATTGATCTTGATACCGCCCTTACCTCCGCCGAATGGAACATTTACAATAGCACATTTATAAGTCATCAGGGCAGCCAGCGCCATCACTTCATCCTGGTTTACCTCGGCGGCAAAACGGATACCACCTTTACAAGGTGTTTTATGATGTGAATGCTGCACACGGTAAGCTTCTATCACTTCAATCGCTCCGTCATCTCTTTTCAGGGGAAAACGCATCTGGTAAACCGCGTTACATTCCTTGATCTGTTCAAGAATCCCTTTATCCCATTTGGTGTATTTGGCAGCCTTGTCAAAACTTCTTTCAACGGCACCAAAAAAGCTGTAATGTTTGTCTGACATGAGTTCTTTTTTTTGTTTGAGCAATCGTTATTATGTGAATAGTCAATGGCGAAAAATGAATGAATCGCCGTAACTATAACCTGTTCTCTTTTTCCAGTCTTGTCATTTTCCGATCCAGCCTGGTCACGTATAAAATCAATCCCAGGAGGATCGTTATTACCACGGCCACGACTACATAGATCCGCCCATTACTGCGCATGGTATCGGCCATTTCCACTTTCTTGTCCTGTGCAAAAACTTCACCCGTTAATATCACCAGGACAAAAAGCAGCAGTATTCTTTTACAAAAATTCATCATGACATCATCTTTTTTTCTTTCAATATACTCAACCGGATTTTCAAGGTCGTGATCCAGACCCCCAGGAGGGTCCAGCCGATGACAGCAGGGTAGAAGACCATTCTCATATTGCTGCTGATATCATTTTTTACATCCAATGCGGGGTTGCCTTCATTGCCCGGGTGCAGGCTGGGAAGTATCCGGGGTAAGATCCAGATGGAAGGGAAAAGCATGGCATAGGCGAAAATATTATAGACCGCACTGATCCTTGCTTTCTTATCCATGTCCTGGATAGAATCCCTTAAAATCAGGTAAGCAAAATAAACAAGCAGGGCAATAGCGGCACCGATGAGTTTAGGGTCTCTTGCGATCGTACTAAAGGAATTGATGGCTGGTTTATTAGGATCTGCCCAGGTATAAGAAGCCCAGATAGCCCCGGTAATATAACCGAGCAATCCGAAAACGATCCCCATAACCGCATACTGGCGGGCATAGATATCATATTTGGGGTTGAAATTGCGGAGATAGCGGATCGCATTCACCACGGAAATGGTAAACAGGATCATCATCGCAAACCACATACAAACGTGGAAATAAAGGTTGCGGATGGTTTCCTGCAGTGCAGGAAGGTGTGGAACTTCCAATAAGAGCCCGGCTGTGAATGTGTAAAGTAACAGGACGACACTTGCGATCTTCCACCAGGACTTGTACATATAGTTTTTTGTGTCGGTCATCGGGGGGCCGTAAGGACTGCGGCCGGCTAAATGTGGGGGCAAAAATAAGGGGAAAACGGATATAGAATAAGGAATAAGAAATGAGAAATAAGAAATAAGAATAAGGTTGCTTCGGCTTTGCCTTGCAATAAGGTTGCTTCGGCTTTGCCTCGCAATAAGGTTGCTTCGGCTTTAATCCCGCCAGAGGAAGGGAAACAAGATAACAGCGAGCAGGACCACCATTATATCCAGTGTAATTAATAAAAGGACCGTAGTTAGCGGAATGGTCAGCAAAGGTGCGAAGGCGGCGTTGGAGAGCCGCATAAGTAATAATAGTTGCGGGATAATGATCGGGAAGCCCAGTACAGCCATAATTGCCGCATTTTGCTGTGCTTTGGCGGCAATGGCGGCCAGGAACGTAAAGACTAGGCTTAAACTCCATCCCCCGAGCAATACCAACCCGATAAAAGAACCGGTTTTTTCCAGTGGATTACCGAGGAAAAGGATAAACAACAACAGGCTGAGTACGCTCATGAGCAGCATAAGCAGTGAATTGAATAATAGTTTGGCGAGCACAAAACTGGCGGGGCTGGCAATCGAATAGAAATACAACATCCGGCCTTTGCTTTCCTGTAAAAAACTCTTGGCCACCGCATTGATACAGATAAATAACTGGATCACCCAGAAAAGTCCATTCCAGACCCTGCTTTCCGGCTCATCAATAGCATTAAAGAGAACAAAAATGGTGGCGCCTATATATAAAAGAATGCCGTAAAAACTATACTGCTGCCTGATTTCGAGCAGTAGATCTTTTTTGAACAGGATGAATATGTGGCGAAAGGAACTGATAAGCCATGCTTTAGCTGCGAAAATACTGATTACAGCCAGTCCGGGCTTTACTTTTAATGTTCTAATTTGCAGGAAAACCAGGTAATAAATGAAAAAGATACTTGCCTTTTTACTGTTGTTGCTGACGCTTACCGGCATCGTTACCCTTCAATCCTGCCAGTCTGCCAAGAACTCTACGGCCACAAAAATGCTCCGGTTCAACCTGGAGAATGGCAAAGGTTATGACTATGAAATGATCATCAATATGAACGTGGGGCCATCCGTGCAAATGGATATGTCCAATTATTACTCGATGGACGTGGTAGCGGACGAGGACGGCACCAAGACCATCAGTACCAAGTATGACCGTTTCAAAATGAAAATGAATGCCATGGGAATGAACCTGGAAGTGGATACCGATAAGCCGCTTCCATCAATGGGGGAAGGGGAGAAAGATCCGATGAAGATGATGAACAGTGTATTGGGCGCCATTAAAGGACGAAAATTTTTGATGAAAATAAATGCAGAGGGGAAAGTGCTTGAAATAACCGGGCTGGAAGAAATGGCGTCTTCTATAGCCGATTCATTAAACCTGGGAGCGGATAAAAAGAAGCAAGTGGAAGAAGAGTTCAGCAAAACCTTCAATGAAAAAAGTATGCGTGACCAGTTCGAAAGGGTGCTCTATATCTTCCCCAATAAAGAAATAAAAGTAGGGGACAGCTGGAAAAAGACGACCACTCCCGGTGGAGATGTAGGAGGAACGTATACCTCAACCTATAAAGTGACCGATATAGAAGGAGATATGGTAACGCTGGAAGAGCAAAGCGATATCGAGGGAGACACCCGCGGGATGATCCTGAAAGGAAAGATATCCGGAACCATTGTGGTAGATAGCAGGACGGGCCTGGTTGTTACTGCCGACCAGGACATGGATATTACGGCCGGTAAGGATGGAAAGGAACAACGGATAAAAGGAAAAACGAAGATCAAAGGGAAAGCGAGGTAATCTGATGAATGATGAATTAGGAATGATGAATTATGAATGAGTCTTAAAGCAGCGCCTGTCTTTATATTAGGGGTACTTGCTGAATAGTGAGAAAAGTTCATTCAGCGTACACCCATTCATAATTCATAATCCAAAATTCCTAATTCATAACTCTCAACCCTATTTCTCATTATAACATTTCCTGCACCTCGGTTCATAGACATCTTTAGCTCCGAGCATCACCTGGTCATCGTTGGGAATTTTCCTATAAGAATAATTTGCAATATTGCCGCATTGCATACAGATCGCATGCAGTTTGGTCACGTAATCGGCCTTGGCCATGAGATAAGGCATCTGGCCGAAAGGCTTGCCGAGGTAATCCATATCAAGTCCTGCAACGATGACCCGGACGCCCCGGAAAGCCAGTTCATCGCAGACATTGGCAATCTCTTCATCAAAGAACTGGGCCTCATCAATACCGATGACATTCACATCGCCCGCCATGAGTAATATTTTCTGGGAATTGTCAATAGGAGTGGACTGGATGGCCTGTGCATCATGGGATACAATTTTCACTTCGTCATAGCGCACGTCAATGGTCGGTTTGAATATTTCGACTTTGAGGTTGGCGATCTTCACGCGTTTCAGGCGACGAATCAGTTCTTCTGTTTTACCGCTGAACATCGATCCGCAGATCACTTCGATACTTCCCCGGCGCTCTCCGCTGGTATTGGGTTCAATAAACATTGTTAAGATTTAGGTATACTTGAATGGGACTGGCTTTATTGGCAAACTGTTTGTAATTTTAGAACACTTGTTACGTTAACCGGTTATCAGCACTTTTTATTCACAGCGTTCAAAAATACATAATGGAACGAATCGAAGCACTTATCAGTAAATTAAAGGAACAGTTTGGCCAGCATGTCGATCCCCTCCTGATGCTGGGGACAGTCCAGTTATTACAATTCGAACTGACCAAACTGAAGTCCGGAAGCCAGCAAAGCCTTGGTACAGCCAAAGTGGCGGTCATCCTTCCTGCAGCAAATACGGTGGGCACAGCCGGGCTTTCGGGTTATGATAAATATGCACCTCGTCCTCTGGAAACAGAAGAAATGGAGGTTAAAGAGGTAAAGGAAACCTTGCTGGTGGATGATGGTTCACTATCGGTGGTACAGAAGAACGGGCAGCTCGACATGGTTTTTGACCCGATGTCGGAGATCCCGACGTTTTCTCACCAGTTAAGGGAAAGAGAAGTGAACGATTCAACCGAACTGGGTGAATCGTTGAATGATAAATTAAAGCAAGGCAAGACAGAACTGATAGAGGTATTTAAGGAAACTCCCGTCAAGGATCTCCGGAAGGCGATTGGTATCAACGACCGGTTCCTCTTTATCAATGATCTTTTTCGTGGTGATGAGTCGGTTTATGAACGCAGCATAAAGACCATCAACAGTTTTAATATCTATGCAGAAGCTGAATACTGGATCAACCGGGAACTAAAAGTAAAACTGGGATGGCCGGCAGAAAATCCAACTGTGGATCATTTTTATCAGCTGGTCAAAAGACGTTTTTCCTGAATGAATTGAATTATTTTTTGGGTAGCACCTTTATTTGATTGCACAAAATTTCCTGCGGCCCTGCTCCTGTGGTTATACTCTTCCTCATTAGTCAATAAGACGCTGATCAATTCCTTTAGCATAACCCCATCGTTGAAAGCTATACCACCTCCTGATCGTACAAGTCCTATAGCTTCGGGGTACTTTTCATAGTAAGGGCCAAACACAACAGGTTTGTTATAGACTGCTGCTTCGAGCACATTGTGCACGCCATTCTTTTTCATCCCGCCCCCGACATAACAAATCGTTGCATATTGATATAAGCGTGAAAGCATACCGATATTGTCGATGATGAGGGTGGTAGTGAGCCGTCCATCCTGGACCGCGAGTTCAGAAAAAGTAACCGAATCCGGGAATAATTTCTTTATAGCGGCAATATGATTTTCATTGATCTCGTGCGGTGCTATGATCAGTTTGAGTGAAAGATCATTGAGAGAAAAGAACGCTTGCTGAAAAACTTCCTCATCCTCCGGCCAGGTACTGCCGGCAATGATCGTTTTGTTACCAGCGATAAAACGTTCAATTCCAGGAATCGGTTTTGCCGCAGAAGCGATCTCCAGTACACGATCGAAACGTGTATCGCCGGAAACAGAACAGATCGTACCCAACCCAATTTCATCAACCAGTTTTTTTGAAGATTCGTTCTGTACAAATAAATGATCGAAGCGGGAAAGCATTTTTCGCTGCAATTTCCCATACCATTTAAAAAAAGACATATCCTTCCGGAACAAAGCAGAGATGAGAAGCAGGGGAATTTCGCGGTACTTGATTTTTTTCAGGTAATAATACCAGAATTCGTATTTGACAAAAATGACCAGTGATGGATGTACGATCTCCAAAAAGCGTTTGGCGTTTCGGGGTCCGTCCAGGGGTAAATAAAAGACCCAATCGGCTCCTTTATAATCTTTCTGCACTTCATACCCGGATGGGGAGAAGAAGGTGAGCAGGATACGATGCCCGGTGCCCATCTTTTTTAGTTCTTCGATTACCGGTTTACCCTGTTCGAATTCACCCAGTGAGGCACAATGTACCCAGATGACCGGTTCGCCTGGAGGAATGGCATTCTCCAGTTTTTTGAAGATATCCTTTCTTCCAAGCACCCATTTCTTTGCTTTTGGATTGAAGAGAGAAGCAATCAAAGTACCAGCCCTGAAAAGCCCAATGAAAATATTGTAGAAAAAAATGGACAACGCGTTGGTTATAAATTAGGAACAAATGTAAAAGCAATCATCTAAACTATCCTTATTTTACTATTTTTGCGGCACTTTAAGCAAAACAAACCTGAATGCGACCGATCCAGATGGTAGACACTAAAACCCAGTATCATAAGATAAAGCCGGAAATAGACAAGGCTGTGGTGGAGGTGATGGAGAGTTCAGCTTTTATCAATGGCAAACCGGTACAGGATTTTGCAGCAGATCTTTCTTCTTATCTCGGTATAAAACACACAATCCCCTGTGCGAATGGTACGGATGCCTTGCAAATTGCCATGATGGCGCTGGGTCTTCAGCCGGGCGATGAAGTGATCACGCCTTCCTTTACTTATATTGCTACAACCGAGGTCATTGCATTATTGCGATTGACACCTGTATTCGTGGAAGTGGACGCGCAAACTTTTTGCATGGATCCGGCGGCACTGGAAAAAGCTATCACGAGAAAAACAAAGGCGATCGTCCCGGTACACTTGTATGGCCAGGCCGCACGCATGGAAGAGATCATGGCTATCGCTAAAAAATATAACCTTTTTGTGATAGAAGATAATGCACAGGCGATTGGATGTGATTATACTTTTTCCGATGGCACCCGGCAAAAGACAGGCAGCATCGGTGATATCGCGACTACTTCTTTTTATCCTTCTAAAAACCTGGGCGCATTTGGCGATGGTGGCGCCATCTTTACGAATGATGATGATATGGCCGCACAGTTAAAGATGATCGCCAACCACGGGCAAAGCAGGCAATATTATCATGACGTGGTCGGCTGTAATAGCCGTCTTGATACGATTCAGGCAGTCATACTCGGTATCAAGCTAAAACGGCTGGATGAATATATATCGGCGAGAAGGAGTGTTGCTGATTTTTACGATAAGGCATTTGCCGGGCATCCTAAAATAAAAACGCCTTACAGGGCTGCATATTCAAATCATGCGTTTCACCAGTATACCCTGGTACTCGAAGGCGTTGACCGGGAGGGCCTGAAACAATTCCTGGCCGGGCAAAAGATACCGGCAATGATTTATTACCCGGTGCCGGGACATAAGCAAAAAATGTTTGAACAGTTTGACGTGGCTTCCCAGGTGATGCCTGTCACCGACTGGCTTACGGAAAGAGTAATCTCTCTTCCGGTCCATACAGAAATGGATGAAGAGCAACTGAATTTTATTACCAGCAAAGTATTAGAATATATAAATAGTTAAAAACCCTATTATGAAGATCGCAGTTATCGGAACAGGATATGTTGGTTTGGTTACAGGTACCTGTTTTGCAGAAACAGGTAATGATGTTACCTGTGTGGATATCGATGCAGTTAAAGTGAATAAATTAAAAAACGGGGAGATCACCATCTATGAACCCGGGCTGGAAAAATTATTTCTTCGCAACCTGAAAGAAGAACGCTTACGTTTCACCACGGATCTTGCCGAAGGAATAAAGGATGCAGTGATTATTTTTCTTGCCTTACCTACCCCGCCCGGGGAGGATGGTTCTGCTGACCTGAAATATATCCTCGGGGTGGCAGATGATCTCGGGAAAATTATGACTGAGTACAGGGTGATCATTGATAAGAGTACAGTTCCGGTGGGTACTGCACAAAAGGTAAGGGAAGCTGTTGCCAAACATTATAAAGGAGAATTTGATGTCGTGAGTAATCCCGAATTCCTGCGGGAAGGTGTCGCCGTTGAAGATTTTATGAAACCTGACAGGGTGGTCATCGGAACAGGATCCGAAAAAGCGCGAAAACTAATGGGCGATCTATATGCTCCTTTTGTCCGCCAGGGTAATCCCGTGATCTATATGGACGAACGTTCAGCGGAACTGACAAAGTATGCGGCGAATTCATTTTTGGCTACCAAGATATCGTTCATGAACGAAATAGCCAGGCTTTGTGAAAAACTGGGAGCTGATGTAGACATGGTTCGCCGGGGTATTGGCAGTGATGAGCGGATCGGGAAACGATTCTTGTTCCCTGGGATCGGTTATGGTGGAAGTTGTTTTCCAAAAGATGTGCAGGCACTTGTCCGGTCTTCTTCTGAAGTCAGCTATTCATTCGAGATACTGAATGCAGTCATGAAAGTAAACGAGGACCAGAAGCTTTACCTGCTACCCGGTATCAGGAAATATTTTAAGAATGACCTGAAGGGCAGGCATTTTGCTTTATGGGGACTTGCTTTCAAACCCAACACCGATGATATCCGGGAAGCTCCGGCTTTATATATCGCTGAGGCTTTATTGAAAGAAGGGGCTACCGTTACTGTCTTTGACCCTGAAGCGATGAAAAATGTAAGGCAGGAGATGGGAGACAGGATCAGCTATGCAGAGAGTCAATATGATGCTTTAAAAGGAGCCGATGCGCTGATCATCGCTACGGAATGGAATGAATTCAGGACTCCTATTTTTGAAAAGATCACGGCAAGCCTTAAAAACAAAGCTATTTTTGACGGGCGTAATTTATTTGACCTGGAAGCAATGAGAGAGCTGGGTTTTCATTATCAAAGCGTAGGAAGGGCAACTGTAAATTAAAATCACATGCAACGAAAAAGAGTATTGATAACAGGTGCAGCAGGTTTCCTGGGCTCCCATCTTTGTGACAGGTTTATCAGGGATGGTTATCATGTTATCGCTATGGATAACCTGATCACCGGTGACCTTAAGAATATAGAACATCTTTTCAAACTCGAACAATTTGAATTCTATCACCATGATGTGACCAAATTCATCAATATACCAGGTTCACTAGATTATATTCTTCATTTCGCTTCACCTGCCAGCCCCATTGATTACCTGAAAATTCCCATCCAGACGTTGAAAGTAGGAGCGATGGGCACGCATAATTGCCTGGGGCTCGCGAAGGCAAAGAATGCAAGGATGCTGGTGGCAAGCACGAGTGAAGTATATGGTGATCCATTGGTACATCCACAAACAGAAGAGTATTGGGGAAATGTCAATCCCGTCGGGCCGAGAGGAGTATACGACGAAGCAAAAAGGTATATGGAATCGATTACCATGGCTTATCATACATTTCATGGCGTGGAGACCAGGATTGTCCGGATCTTCAATACTTATGGGCCGCGTATGCGGTTGAATGACGGAAGAGCGTTACCTGCTTTTATCGGGCAGGCCTTGCGGGGTGAAGACCTGACTGTATTCGGGGATGGTTCACAGACAAGAAGTTTTTGTTATGTCGATGACCTGATCGAGGGTATCTGCCGCCTGTTGCTGAGCGATTACCAGCTCCCGGTCAATATCGGCAACCCAAACGAGATATCGTTAAAAGATTTTGCAGAAGAAATACTGGCACTGACCGGGAGTAAGGTGAAGATTGTTTACCGTCCCCTGCCTGCCGATGATCCCAAACAGCGCAAACCAGATATCAGCAAGGCAAAAAAATTGCTGGGATGGGAGCCAAAAATTGATCGTAAGGAAGGCCTGCGGCTTACCTACGAATATTTCAGATCACTCCCGGCAGAAGAATTGAATAAGGAACACAAAGTATTTGTAAGCAATAAATAAAAGAAAATAACAGGGATGTATAAAGAATTAGTTGATCGTAAGGCAAAACTGGCGGTTATAGGGTTGGGATATGTGGGACTGCCTATCGCCCTGGAATTCGCCCGGAAAACATCGGTGATCGGTTTTGATATCAGTTCGAAGCGGATCGAAATGATGAAACAGCGAATAGATCCAAGCAATGAACTGGATGCGGCTGCTTTTGATGGATGTGATATAACCTTTACAGACTCTCTCGATGTACTAAGGGAGGCGAAATTTTTTATCGTGGCGGTTCCTACGCCTGTTGATGAACATAATGTACCCGATCTCGTTCCCGTTAAGAAAGCATCTGAAACGATCGGCAAAGTGATCAAGAAAGGAGATTACGTGGTCTTCGAGTCAACCGTCTATCCCGGGTGTACGGAAGAAGATTGTTTACCGGTTATTGAGAAATTGTCAGGGTTGAGGAATATCATCGATTTCAAACTTGGCTATTCACCGGAACGCATCAACCCGGGCGATAAAAATCATACATTGGCTACCATTGTAAAAGTTGTATCAGGCTGCGATGCCGAATCGCTTGAAGAGATCGCGAAGACCTATGAGCTGGTCGTGACGGCCGGTGTACACAGGGCTTCCTGTATAAAAGTTGCTGAAGCAGCTAAGATCATTGAGAATACACAGCGGGACCTTAATATCGCGCTGATGAATGAATTGTCCATCATCTTCGGGATGATGGGTATTAATACATTTGAAGTACTCGAAGCCGCAGGTACCAAATGGAATTTTTTGAAATTCCAACCCGGTCTTGTAGGCGGGCACTGTATCGGTGTGGATCCCTATTATCTTACCTATAAAGCCAATGAACTTGGATATGACGCGGAAGTCATACTGGCTGGCCGGAATATCAATGATAATATGGCGAAATATGTTGCGAAAAGGGTGGTGCAGCATATCATCAAGCATTCAGGTGATGTAAAATCATCCAAAGTGCTGGTCAAGGGAGCAACTTTTAAGGAGAATGTAAGCGATATCCGTAATTCCAAAGTGGCGGATGTGGTAAAAGCACTGCAATCTTATTCTGTGAATGTGGACGTGGAAGATCCACACGCTGATTCGGAAGAGCTGAAGCATGAATACGGCTTTGGCCTGGTGGAAAAAACAGGAGCTGATTATGACGCTGTCATTATAACCGTTCCGCATAATGAGTACAGGAACCTGGATGAAAAATATTTTGCTGGTATCACCAAACCCCATGGCCTGGTCGCCGATCTGAAAGGAATTTATCGTAATAAGATCACCAACAGGACTTACTGGAGTTTATAAATTATCATATGCCCTTCTCTGCTACTGATTTTCCCGGCCTGCTTATTTTTGAACCAACGGTATTTGAAGATAGCCGGGGTTATTTCTTTGAATCCTACAATGAGAAAGTATTCCAGCAGGAGGGCGTGCATATTAACTGGATACAGGATAATCAATCCTCTTCTAAGTATGGGGTTATACGAGCCCTGCATTACCAATTACCGCCCTATGCCCAGTCAAAAATAATGCGGGTATTGAAAGGAAAGATCCTCGATGTGGTGGTGGATATTCGCAAGGGATCGCCCACCTACGGGAAGAATTTTTCGATTATGCTTTCAGCCAAAAACAGGAAACAACTATTTATCCCGGCCGGGTTTGCCCACGGATTTTCTGTATTGAGCGAGAAGGCTGAAGTCCTCTATAAATGCGATGTTTTTTATAATAAAGAAAGTGAGGGAGGGATCCTCTATAATGATCCTTCGCTGGAAATTGACTGGAGGATACCAGCGGGGCAGGAGATCGTTTCGGATAAGGACAAAGTTTTACCCCTGATGGCTGGCTGTAACAATAGTTTTGTATTTGGCAGCTGATGGTAATGAAACAAAAAATACTGGTCACCGGTTCTAACGGTCAGTTAGGAAAAGAGATAAAACAGGCCGCTACTTTATATCCACAGTTTGAATTCCACTTTTTATCTAAGGAAGAGCTGCCCATTCATCAGGCTGACCAGGTCAGGAATTTTTTCAGCAACTACCACCCGCAATATGTGATCAATTGTGCTGCGTATACAGCGGTGGACAAAGCTGAACAGGAGAAGGAACTGGCTTTCCGCGTGAACGGGGAGGCGGCAGGCGTTTTGGCTGTTGTGTGTAAAGAAAAAGATGCCCGGTTTATTCATATTTCAACAGATTATGTTTTTGATGGCAGGGCTACAGTTCCTTACAAGGAAGATGATCCTCCCAACCCGCAAACTGTATATGGAGCTTCCAAACTGGAAGGAGAGAAAAAGGTTTTGCAGAATCATCCTGGTTCCATTATTATCCGGACTTCCTGGGTGTACTCGGAATTCGGGAAGAATTTTGTAAAGACCATACTAAAACTACTGCAGGGCAAAAAAGAAATCAGCGTAGTAAATGACCAGCTGGGCTCACCTACTTATGCGGCGGATCTTGCAGAACTAATACTGTTCATCATTGCTTCACAACAATGGCAGCCCGGTATTTATCATTTCAGTAACGAGGGAGTGATCAGCTGGTATGATTTTGCTGAATGCATCAGGGAACTATCCGGCAGTTCCTGCAAAATAAATCCTGTTTCTACTTCCCGGTATCCCACCCCGGCTAAAAGACCCGCTTATTCCGCCCTGGATAAAACAAAGATCAGGCAGGTATATGGCATCTCTTTAAAGAAATGGCAGGACAGCGTTGCCGAATGCCTTGTAAAACTGAAAGACGCTGGCGAATAGCTATTATTGATTTTTTATTTCGATCCATACCGGCGCGTGATCGCTGGTTTTTTCCCAACCCCGCACCTGTTTATCCACTCCTGCCGACTTTAAACGCTTGGCAAGATGAGGACTTAACAAAAAATGATCAATACGAAGTCCGGCATTCCGGGCGTAGGCATTGCGGAAATAGTCCCAGAAAGTATAGATCGTTTCACCCGGGTGTAATTTCCTGATAGCATCTGTCCAGCCTTGTGCTGTCAATTTTTTAAATGCAGCCCGCACTTCTTTACGGAATAAGGCGTCATTTACCCATCGTTCAGGCTTGTACACGTCAAGTTCTGTAGGCATTACATTAAAGTCACCTACGAGGGCAACGGGCACATCATGTTTGAGGAGTTTTTTTGCATGGGCCGACAAACGTTTAAACCAGCCGAGTTTATAATCGAATTTTGGACCGGGATAAGGATTGCCGTTAGGCAGGTAGAGACATCCTATCACCATATCGTTAACGATCGCTTCAATATAACGGCTGTGTAGATCTTCAGGGTCACCGGGTAATACACGTCTTACTTCTTTCAGGGGAATCCCGCGGGATAATATCGCAACGCCATTCCAGCTTTTCTGTCCACTCCAGATTGCTTCGTACCCTGCATCCCTGAGCGGTATTACCGGGAACCTTTCACCGGGAGCTTTTAATTCCTGGAGGCAAACGATATCCGGTTTTGTTTCTTTTAACCAGCGTAACAGCACCTGGAGCCGCCCGTTCACACCATTTACATTATAGGTTGCGATCTTCATTAGCCTATTCGTAACCGCCCGCATTATTTTTTCCGATATTACCGGATTTGGGATTTTCCTTTTCCTTACTCACCCGCTCCGGGTGGGGAGTGCCGTCTGCAACGCCATCATTATAGTTGGGGTCCTGCTCACTGCCCTGGTTAAAAGACCCGCTGCCTGCATTCTTATCTTTTTTATCGGTGATGCCAGTGGCTTGCGGGTTGTTGGCTGCCGGTATGTTCTTTTTCATATGTTTTATTTTAATAAGAATCAGTAATAAACAGCATCGATATTGATGCAGGCCAGGTAAGGGTCAAGGTATTGAAGGGAATCAAAAAAGAAAAAGCCGGTAATACTATTTTGTGTTTTATCACAACTGATCTCCACGTAGAACGCGTCAACCTGGTATAAAAAATAACGGTGTGTGGCATCCTCTCTTATTGCCAGTTCTGTGCCTTTGTTCCAGATGATAAACTCCTGGTCGCATTCACTCAGGTATTTGAATTGTTGGAAAGTCATCCTTGTTCGGGAAGCAGTAATTATGCCAGACCCGGTATATGGGAAGCAGAGATCCGCCGGGGTTTGTCCCGGTATCGAAAATAAATAAATGGGTAACCAATTGCCCACCAGCTGGAATTATGTAGTCGGGGTAGGCCAGTCTCGCCAAAACAGGAGGCTTTTTCTTTACCGTTAAAAAAATGGGTTTTTACGTATTTACCTGTGGCAGCATTATTGTAATCTAATAGTTATGGAGCTAAAAGAAAAGACAAACCCGACCGTTCTCGTGGTAGATGACGACGAGGACATGCTGGTGCTGGTTCAGCATAAACTGGCGGCGGAAGGGTTTGATCCCATTTGTTCTCCCAATGGAATGAAAGTAATGGAGATCATTGCCCGGAAGCATCCCGACCTCGTATTACTGGATATCCATATGAATGGGGTGGATGGGGGGAATATCTGCCACGAAATAAAATCCAACCCGGCTACGGCATCCATACCCGTTATTATTCTTTCGGCCAATTATGATATTGAAGCTGTTGCCCGGGATTGCGGGGCCGACGGGTTCATCCAAAAACCATTTACAAACGGGAAATTCAGGCAAGTGGTATCGGCCTTTCTAAAATTCAACAAAGCCGTCTAAAAATTTCTGCTGAAAAAATAATTCTCACAGGGTGATACTAATAGTCTATGTATGAAATAAAAAAAAACCCCTGAATCAAAGCCCTTGATGAACGAATAGTGAGTTTTCGAAACTTTTTATTCCGGTCACAATCGCTAGCTGTTTTAAATATTTTCATTAATGCGCCTGAGATTTAGCTTTGGCGGATCTCCCACGATAAGAGGGAATTTCTCTATCGTAACATTTGCCGGGTCTAATCCAAAGCCTTTTTCCTCTGAAAGACTTATGTCTTTCAACCATAAATGTAATTTCATGACCAGCTTTTCCAGGAAAGGAAGCTCCGAGTCCTGGCTGATATATTTTTCCATCACCATAAATTGAAAATCTCCCAGCATCTTACTGCCCGCAAGACTTTCATAACGGCTTATAATATTTACCTCCCTGTTTGCAGCCAATTCTTCCACTACTTTTCTGAACATTAAATTGATGCGGGGTTGGATCCTGAATCCCAGCCTGAAGTCGATTCGTATGATCTCGTTAGGAATAATATTCTCTACTTTATAATTACATGTATAAGGCTCATCCAGCGTATTTACATGGACAAACCAGTAAATATCTGCCCGCTTTGGTTTTTTATTCAGGATGGAGTAAATGATCTTATGTTCGATCTCCCGGGGATTATCAGCGCTGGTCAGGTAAACGAGGTGGGTGGCATATTTGCTGAGTGTGCGGTCATTACTTAACTCCTGTATTTTAGGAAGATAGTGCTCCAGCCTCACAAATTCAACATACCTGTTTTTGATCTTTCTTGCTTTGAACCAGGTGTACATAATCAGGAACAATAACCCGCCGACGATCAAGGCAACGTATCCACCATGCGGAAATTTCTGAATATTGGCAAAGAGAAAGCTGAATTCTATAACCAGGAATACAATTAAGTATAGATAGATCAGCCATGACCTTTTTCTTTTCAGGACAAGGTAGTTGGAAAAAAGTATCGATGTGGCGATCATACACAAGGTAATGGCAAGTCCATAAGCCGCTTCCATGCTTGCCGCTTTTTGAAAATATAGAACAATACCGATGCA
This sequence comes from Chitinophagaceae bacterium, assembly GCA_039921505.1. Taxonomy (GTDB): domain Bacteria; phylum Bacteroidota; class Bacteroidia; order Chitinophagales; family Chitinophagaceae; genus JJ008. The sequence continues at coordinate 77,787 of JBDSBR010000028.1, read as the reverse complement.
CCCCACATATAAAAGCAGGTTGACTGCCGGGATAAATAATTGACCTCTCGCTTCTGTCGGGTAATTAATTTTCAACTTGGGCCATAAATTGAGCCTCATCGCTTCACTAACCAGGGTAAAAGAACCGGAGATGAGTGCCTGGCTTGCAATGACGGCTGCCACGGTGGCTATAGCAATACCAAAGTATAAGAACCATCCCGGCATTACACCATAGAACGGGTTAAATCCTGCATTGATCATTCCGGGGCTTATGGTCTTACCCGCATAATGTGTCAACAACCACCCTCCCTGGCCCAGGTAGTTGATGACCAGGCAGGTCTTAACGAAGATCCAGGAATACCGGATATTCCATTTTCCACAATGACCCAGGTCAGAATAGAGCGCTTCAGCTCCCGTCGTACAAAGGAATACGCCTCCTAAAATGTAAAAACCATGCGGGTAATTGATCAACAATTCAATTCCATAATAAGGGTTGAATGATTTCAGTATTCTCAGGTCATCTGTTAAATGAGGAATTCCTACAACAGCGAGCATCAGGAACCAGCAGGCCATGACCGGTCCAAAGAATTTACCGATGAAAGCCGTGCCAAACTGCTGTATAAAAAAAAGTACCGTAAGAATGCCGATAACAATATATACAATGGTGCTTTGGGAGATCGTTGACAGGAATGGCACCTGCTTTAACCCTTCTACCGCTGATGTCACCGAAATAGGGGGTGTGATCATTCCATCTGCCAGCAAAGCTGCACCACCTACCATTGCAGCGATCACTAACCACTTCTTTCTCCTTCTTACCAGTGCAAATAAGGAAAAGATGCCACCCTCACCACGATTGTCCGCATTCAATGTAAGGATAACATACTTGATCGTTGTCTGGAGTGTCAACGTCCAGATAATAAGTGACAAGGAACCGATCACCAGCTCTTCAGTTATCATTTTCCCGTTCGTGATGGCATTTAAGACGTATAAGGGAGAAGTTCCAATATCGCCGTAAATAATACCCAGGGCGATAAGAAGGCCTGCAGAGGATACTTTTTTATGGGAAGACATTGAAGATGATATCTGATTGAAACCCCAAAATTATAGGCAGGAGAATTAAATACCCCATTAAAGACCCGTTGCAGCAAAATCTTTATAAAATCTTTATACCCCTCTAATCCCCAGTGCTACCAGCAACGAGGCAATAATTATCCTGTTCGAATGAATACTATTCGATTTCATCTCTTCAATTTTTATATATGTCAGTGGTTATTCTTTTGCAATGAACCGGTAACCAACGCCCGCTTCCGTGGTTATATAAGAAGGACGATTAGGATCCGTTTCAATTTTTTTTCTTAATTGGGCGATAAATACTCTTAAGTATTGTGACTGGCTGATATAACCAGGTCCCCATACTTCTCTCAACAGGTATTGGTGTGTTAACACCTTTCCATCGTGCTGTGCTAGCAGGCTCAGCAGCTTATATTCAGTGGCGGTGAGCTTTACCGTTTCTTTATTTTTTTTCACTGTTCTCGCCACCAGGTCGATCTGTAATTCCCCTGCATCAATAAGGGCATCATTGTCTTCAGAAGCGACACTTCGCATGGCTGACCTGACCCTTGCCAGTAATTCTCCGGTACGGAATGGCTTTACTAAATAATCATTTGCTCCGTTGTCGAGTGCTTTTACAATATTGTCTTCACTGCTTTGCACGGAAAGAATTAAAATAGGCTTGGTATACCACTCTCGTAACTTGGTTAACACACGGTGACCATTTTCGTCGGGCAGCCCCAGATCAAGGATGATAAGATCGGGCGGATGACTGGCTGCTATGCGCAGTCCTTCTTTGGCGTTTTCAGCCGATTCCACATTGAAGCTGTTTGTTTCCAAAGTTATTTCCAGCAACCTTCGTATTTGCACTTCATCATCGATGATCAGTATCGCCGCGTTATTCATTTTTTAAAGTATTTAGATATGATGTTTCAGCAGGGATCTCGATAGTGAACCTGGCGCCTTGCGGTATATTTTCCAATATAACAGTTCCATTATGTGCTTCAACAAACCCTTTAACAATAGAAAGCCCGAGGCCGCTGCCTCCTGTTTTTGAATTGTTGAGACGGTAGAACTTATCAAACACTTTCTCCAACTCATTTTCCGGGAAGCCGGGCCCCCGGTCTTCAATTTGCAATGATAAATGGCTCGTTTCTTTTTTTATTTCACTGTGCTCTGTAGAGCTTGTTTCGAGCTTGTATATTTTCTCGGTATTATTCCGGGCCCTGATGAATATATCACCATGCCCGGGTGTGTAAATCGAAGCATTGTACAGCAAATTATATACTACCTGTTCCATAAGACCGTAATCCAGTTTATACAAAGGCAGGTTTTCTTCAATGCTGACATGCACGTTATGATCTTTCAGTTCCTGTTCCAGTCTGTGGATGACATCGTAGACCAGTTCATTGATGTCGCACCAGTCTTTTTTGGGCTGGATAAAACCAGATTCCAGGCGGGACATGCTTAGCAGATTCTCTACCTGTTGATTTAGCCGTAAGGAAGCAACAGAAATATTCTCTGTCAGTTCTTTTCGGTTACTATCGGATAATTTTGACGATTCATCCAGCAAATTATCAGTCGCGGCTATTATTGTGGCAATTGGCGTTTTCAGTTCATGCGATAAGGAATTGAGCAGGGTATTATAAAGCTTTAATGTTTTTTCTTTTTCTTCTTTTTCTCTCACCTGTTTCTCTGCTTTTCGGATACGGTTAGTAAATACACTGCTGACCAGGGCTATGACGAAATACATGAGAAATAAAAAACCATCTTCTGCTGAGCCAATATGAAAAGTAAAGCGGGGTGGGATAAATAAAAAATTCCAGGTCAAAGCACTTAACGCAGCGGCGATTAATACGGGGATGATATCAAAAACAACAGCTATCAGCGATACGATCAGCAGTAATATAAAGGCTACCGACCTGTATTCAAGGAAATCTGAAAGAAAATAACATATCGCGGCTACTATTATTACCAGCGCATTACTAATAAGAACCTGGTAGGAGAGGCTTATTTTGGAAAAGGGGCTTTGCATTTTGCGTAAATCAGTTTCAAAGGTAAACCAGCATTTATAAGTAACACATAAAAAGAGGCGGGGAGGCTATAAAGATTTCGTAAAGAAGAGGCTCTGGAAGCTCATTTATTGCCTGTCTTTTTTACGCATGGTCCAGGGCGGCAGCGCCCTGGTGTTTAATTAAAAGGATAAAACGGGTGCTTTCCGTATTTTATAAGGCTAATTCTTTAATTAGCCCTGTACTTTCTTACATTTAACGGAAAATAAAAATCAACGGTATGCTTACGATAAAGCGAATTGGGTTCCTGCTTATTAGTTTTTTGTTACAATCAGCGATTTTTGCACAGAACAATCCTGTTCCATCATCCTCCACTAATTATTCCAAAGAAGTAGAAGAGCTCATCCGGCAGGTGGAAAAAGATTTTTTTGTAAAATTCGCTGTCAAAGGCCAGCCACTTCCAACGCTGCAAGAGCAGATGGCTGCTTTTCATGTGAACGGGTTAAGCGTAGCCGTGATCAACGATTATAAAGTAGAATGGGCGAAAGGATATGGCTGGGCCAACCTGGAAGAGAAAAAACCGATGACACCCGCTACCTTACTCGAACCGGGTTCTATCAGCAAATCGCTTAACGCAATCGGCGTTTTGAAATTGGTACAGGATAAAAAGATCGACCTGCAATCTGATATCAACCGTTTTTTAAAATCCTGGCAGTTTCCCTATGATACGGTATCACATGGTAAAAAAATTACGGTAGCCAACCTGCTTAGTCATACTGCCGGGTTGACGGTTCATGGATTCCCGGGTTATTATTATGGAGACAGCATACCAACAATCGTACAAATCCTGGATGGTAGCCGTCCCGCGAATACGGCAGCTGTCCGTTCCATGTTCGAACCGGGCTTGCGCCATGAATATTCCGGAGGAGGTACGATGATCTCTCAACTGATCGAGATGGATATAACCGGTAAACCGTATGATCAATATATTGAGGAGACCGTGTTCAGGCCATTGGGTATGAATAATAGTTTTTTCACACAGCCACCACCTGTCTCAAAAAAAGAGCTGCTGGCAACAGCATACAGTGGTAATGGTGAGCCCATCAAAGGGAATTACCCGATCCTGGTTGAACAGGCGGCTGGCGGCTTATGGACAACGCCTTCTGATCTTGCCAAATTTGTCATTGAGATGCAATTATCCGCACAGGGAAAGTCGAACAAGATTCTTACGAAAGAAACAACCCAACTGATGCTCACGCCATATATTGATGAGCATGCTGCGCTGGGAGTATTTATTGACAAGAGAAATGGCACCAGCTATTTCCAGCATACGGCAGGGAACCAGGGATTCAGTGGAATATATTATGGCAGCCTGGAAGAAGGAAAGGGTTTTATTGCCTTTATCAATTCAGATGCAGGCTTCGCTGTTCTTAACCAATTAATGAACTCCGTGGCAACTGTTTATAACTGGAAAGGCATGGCGAGCCAGGTGAAACCGATCGTAAAAGAAACCATAGAGTTACCTATAACATCAGCTAACAGTTATACAGGGCTTTACAGGGAGCAGAAGGGTGCTATGGCGGTGATCACGCAAAAGGATGGGGCGCTCTGGTACCGTGCTGGTGGTGGCAGGGAATGGAAAATGTATTTTACTTCACCTACTGACTACTTTAATCTTGAGTCAACAACTGAAAAGCAATTTTATACAGGTGCTGATGGAAAACTAGCAGGATATTCCCGGTCATTGGATGGCAAGGAATTAGCAAAAGTGGAAAAAGTAACTATTATACAGGTTCCCGATGATCTTTTGCAGCAGTATACAGGAACCTATGCTTCAACCGATGGCAATAGCGGGAATATTGTATTCCGCGACAAATCGCTATGGCTGGAAGCGGAGGGCGAGAAGAAAATGATGTATTTTATTTCGAATACCCGATTTTATGTTGCCGAGGATGAGGGCGTTGAGTATAGCCTCGTTACCGGGGCTGATAGAAAAGTGACTGGTATATCCGGGAAGAAGGATGGACAGGAGAAGGTATTTAAGAAGACAAAATGATCGCGTGAAAGAATTGAATGATCGGTATGGATCCAGGTGGATTTTAACCTGATTAATAAGCTTTTTTTAAAGTCTTCAAATCGCTTCGTATGTAATATTGATTAACTTTTGGATTGATGGTATATTTTTATGTAGCCCTGGACTTTTGTACGTCAAAATGTCTGAAAAACAGTTGGTTATAATAATGTGTTTTTTTGATTAATTTTACAAAAATGCTGCCAAATGATACCCGAAGAAAAATTGAAAATATCACTAAAGGAATTGTCATCGAAGGGGTATTTGATAATTGTACAGCGATCCGCAATCTCCTTGTCCGAAGCTTTCCAACAAGTACAACGGTTAAAGAAAATTTCGAAGGTCAATCAATCGTTAAAAAAGAGCAGGCGAGCATAATTGAAAATTATTGTAATCAACACAATTTATGGGTCACTAATCTTCCGGGGGATGTTCGATATTTAGCGAGAGGAGGTGAAGCTACTGTTTACCTTGATGATGACGGTTTTAATGTCATTAAGCTCAACGATGCAGTATATTATGCTACCTGGCTTGAATTTTTAAATAGCATCCTTTTGCATAACATCATTTTTGATACTACGGCTTATTTATTAATGGGATTTGCAAAGAAGGATGATCAACTGGTTGCCGTACTAAGGCAACCATTTGTACAATGTGACGATCAGGCTGATTTGAATGATGTAAAACAATTTCTTGAATTTAACGGGTTTGTAAATTCGAAACGTCAGGATTATGTTCACAAGGAACTGGGGTTAATATTAGAAGACATGCATGATGAGAATGTACTTGTATGGCAGCAAAACTTGTTTTTTATTGACACGGTTTTTTATACGATAACACCAATTAACGAATAGCAGTACGTAAAGACTCATCCCAATTTCTAAGTGATCCAATATTCTTTATTTTGGACCTTAAATGCAATCATCTTTTCGTATAGACATCTTGGAGTAATAGATAAAGCATTCGCGACAGCAGCATTGTCATGTTTTAATTCAAGCTGGAGAATAATTTGCTCTTTTTGCCGGAGTAAGTTTTCTCTTACTTCCATGAGTAATCTGCCTAAATTATTTTCCCCGGTATTATTACAGACTCCCCAGAAAGTATCATTCCAATTGTTCCCTTCAATTAAAGTTGCATCCCCGGTAGCCAGTAGTGCTCTCGTTAATAAAGGCTCTGTCCCTCCGAATTTGATCACCAGTAATTGTTCCATAACTACCAGTTTCTTCTCAATCGTCCAATCCTGACCGGGTTTAATAGCATGAGTTTCGAAATAGTCTTTTGCTTCTGCAGGGGTAGGGCAATCTTTTATCTGTGATTTTACACCCGGGCTTTCGACTTTTGCTGCCTGGTAGGCATGTTCAACTGATGGGTACAACAGGTTGTTGTAAACTAAATAACATGGCCAGAAGTTAGAAAGAAATCGGTATTCTCCCTGGAATTCGTTAATTGTTTTCAAGCGATATCGTTTAAAAAGTGCATCAATATTAGTGAAGTTTTGTGGCAAGTGGCGAGTAGCTAGTGGGGGTGGCGTGCTGCCGGTAGTTTTACTGAAATAGACATAGACTTTTTTTGCAGAGTCACTGCAACCTTTATCGTATTAGTAATTTGATAAATTTTCCACCCCACTTGCTACTCACCAATTCCCACTCGCCTTTAACTAAAAGCATCGACTTCGTCTCTATAAGGCGCGGAAACCTGGGCGCCCAATTTCGTTACTGATAAGGAGGCAGCTTTGCAGGCGAATTCAGTAGCCTCGACCATATCTTTCCCTTCCGTTATCGCGACTACCAGCGCCCCACTAAATACATCCCCGGCTGCCGTGGTATCCGTTGCAGCTACTTTCATGGCGGGAACATGGGTAACCATATCTTCATGTAATACCAAAGCTCCCATAGATCCCAGCGTTATAATAACAGTTTTCACACCCTTATTATGTAATGCATGGGCTGCTTTTTCAGCCGAAATCATATCAACTACTTTTATGCCTGTCAGGATCTCAGCTTCCGTTTCATTGGGTGTGAGGATAGAAATATTTTTCAATAAGTCACCTGGTAAAGCAATGGCGGGGGCGGGGTTCAGAACAACTTTGATGTTTTTTGCAGACGCTAATCCCGCAACATATTCCACGGTGGTAAGCGGTATCTCTAACTGCATTAAGACCACACTTGCATTTTCGATCAGCGCCACTGCATTTACCAGGTCAGCAGGCAGGAAGGTGGCATTGGCGCCGGGAGCAACTACGATGCAGTTCTCGGCATTTTTATCAACTGTTATTAAAGCAACAGCGGATGGCAGGCCAGGATGGGAAAGAAGATAATTAGTGTTGATGCCCTCTTTATCAAATAGCGCTGCAGCCTTTTGTCCGAAAAAAATATCATTTCCCGTTTTGCATATAAAAATTACACTCCCGTTTAACCGGGCCGCAGCTACTGCCTGGTTGGCGCCTTTACCCCCCGGGTTCATAAAGAAAGTTCCACCCAAAACTGTTTCACCAGGTGCAGGCAGGTAATCTGTTTTTATTACCATATCTATCCCGGCACTTCCTACAACGACGATCGATGACTTCATAAACTGAATAGTTAGGCAGGTGAGAATGATTAAAAGATCAAATTAAGAAAAAAATTACGACTCGGGCGGGTTTCACGCATCAAGGCGAAGAGTTCCACATACAGCAAGAAATTCGTTGTGGTCGGAAGGAGTTTGTCGAAATGGAGTTATTAATATATAAAAAGGAGAATTGTTTTAAACAATCTCCTTTTAAGACCTTAAAGGACCAGGATCCTGGAGCTCCCTGGTCACAGGTATAGGGGCAGTTGCATTAAAACTCCTCAATTATTGGTTCATACTTTAAATCCTATCCTTGTTGTGGCTCCTTTGCCTTCCCCTTCACTGGTAATATCAATAGTGCCCTCATGGCTCTCTGCTATTGCCTTGCAATTGTATAAACTCTGGCCTGTTCCATTGGTCTTGGTTGTAAATCCACGCGTGAAAATCTGGCTGGCAACAGCCTTGTTAAATCCACTGCCATTATCTTTTACCTGGACAACCAGTTTGCCGGAATCGGTGTCGGCGGAGATACAAATATTTTTTTCTGACTCATTTTTATCAGTAGCCTCGATGCTGTTTTTGAAAACATTAAGGAGCAGTTGCATGAGCTTGGTACGGTCTCCTTTAATAGGAGGCAGATCATCTGCAATGCTAAGGGTGATGTTAAGACCTGTTTTATCAACCGAACTGAAAAGTATGGACAAGCTGTCATTAATAATAGTTTTAAGATCTGCCGGCTTTCTTTCTTTTGATTCATGACCGGTTACATATTGCCGCTGGATATTCAGTATCCCTTCGATATTGGCAATGATATTGAGTTGTTCTGTAATGGATTTGGCAGTCTCGTCCTGGTTTTTCTGCTCCGTTTGTGCTATGCCGTTCAGCATATTCACTACAGCGTCGGCTTTGGTTTCCCCGATAGAAGCAGCTATAGCAGCTTTTTGGCCCTCAAAAAAACCAATAAGATTCTTCAGGTTCTCCTGGTTGCCTTGCTCCTGGAGGCGTTTGATACGGGTAAGATAGGACCCAAATCCCACGACTGCATTGCCGATATCATGCATCACTTCGGAGGCTATTTCAAATTTCCCCTGTGATACGGCTTTATCAAGTGCAGCCTGGTGTTGTTCTTTTTCTAGTTTTTTTAGCCTGGTTATATCTCTCGACATGCCAAAAGTACCCACCACTTCTTCCCGTGAGTTGATCAATGGCATTTTCGTTGACGAGAGCCAACGTTCAGTACCATTCTTTTTGATCTGTTCTACGTAGTCGATCTTGGGAATTCTCGTTTTTTGAATTTCGCCTTCATCCTTTAAAGCCAATGTGGCATGACTGATGTCGTGAAAATCAAAATCTGACTTCCCGACAATATCCGTAACAGTAGTGCCAAATTTATTGGCCATGAACTTACTTACACGAAGGAATTTGCTATCCTGGTCTTTAAAATAAATGGCATCTGGCATATTGTTCATTAAGATATCCAGGTAATACTTCTCTTTTTCCAGGTTCTCATTTAATTCTTTCAGCACCAGTTCGCTTTGCCTGGTTTCTGTAATATCCTGCAATGCCCCGATTGTACGGTAAGCAACTCCTTTTTCATCACGAAGGATGACAGCTTTCTCTCTTACAAATGAGTATTCACCATTGGATTTTAAGAAACGATATTCACTCGACCAGCTACTGGTGCCCGGATCTTCTTTTGCCTGCCGGATAGTTTTTGTAATTCTTTCAACGTCTTCCGGGTGGACCTTTGATGCCCAAAAGCTTACAGAAGTAGTTTCGGGTGTGATTTCATAACCAAATAAGCTATGGTATCCATCGCCCCAAAAAATAACTTCCTCTGAATAGTTACGATCCCATATTGCATCAGAAGTTGCCTGGGCAGCATAGCTGAAACGGCTATTACTTTCAATAGCTGCCTGTTCTTTTATTGTAAGAAGAGCAGTTCTTTGCAGCTCCTCCATTTCTATCCTCTGGGCAATCTGTATATCGCTGTATTTCTTTAACAGGTATCCCCACAAACCACAAATAAAGAATACTACGGCCGCCAACACAAAATGTATTACGAATGACTCTAATTCGAAATAATCCAGCTGGGTAAAATAGACATCATCCCGGCCACTGTTTTGCAGGTATCCAAAAGCGAGATGGTGTACGATTACAAATAACAGCATGGGCACCTGGAGCTTCCATTTCTGGTAGGTAATAAGCAGGGCGCTTCCGATGAAAGCAAAAAAATGCATCTCAAACATTCCATGCATCTGGTAAATGAATTGTGCCATGAAAATTCCCAGTACAGTGCTTAGCACATACTGATAAAGATCTGAACGGGGCAGAGCTATTTTTACTGAATAATAGGCCACCAGGCAGAGCCCACCTGAACCAAAAGCTATCAGCCAGGTGTCATAAAAGAATGCCAGTCCTAACCCGGTTAAAAAATAACAAACCAGGAAATAATTCATTAACCTGTCAGATCTTTTCTTTATTCCTGTTCTGAATCCATGACTGGATGACCCCTGCTCTTTACCTTCAGCAACTTGTGTATTGGTTTCCATTATTTCGTACATTTTGGTACTTGACAACCGTACGCTATTAACGCGTGCCGGTCAAATTGAATGTTTGTAGTATGTGCTAAAAGTGCATCAATTGCCTTTTTAGCGTATTCACTGTTTTTATCGGTGCAATACCGTGTGCGGTTATAGTTTCCCCGGTAATACAATTGCAGGCCCGGTGTGAGGAGCACGGCTTGCGGGGTGGAATACACGCCACAAGCCTTGGCAATCGCTGTATCGAATACTACGGCGATCTGCAGGTTGAATTTCGCCTGGATATCTTTTTCGGAATACTCCCTGTCACTCATCACTACAATCGTAAAATCTACCTTATCGCCATATTCCTTTACCAGGCTCTTAAAATGTGGTATGTTGAACTTTGAGCAGGGACAGCGGGGATTGAAAAAGTGGAGAAAAACAGGTTTGTTGTTGCGTGGGTTAAATTGTGCCGGTAGCTTGATTCCATTACCAAAATCAACAGCCACGTAACGGGGAGGGACCGGTGTGGGCAGACTGTATATCCAATCTGTCCGCCAGAATAGGGCGGCTATTGCTCCGAGTAAAAGTGTCAGCCAGACGATGATAGTTGCTTTCCGCATCTATTAATTGATTTCTAATTATAGTTTGGAGGTTTATTTCAGTTATTACTTTTGCAAGGGTAGACTGATCGTAAACACGGCGCCTGTGTCATTTGCTACGTTTATTTCGCCGCCATGCGCGGTTATGTATTGCTTGACAATGGCCAGGCCAAGACCTGTTCCGTTCGTTTTCTTTTTTGTCACGAAGGGATCAAAGAGCGTTTTAATGATCTCCGGAGGAATACCCAACCCATTATCACGGATGGTTATCAGCACCTGGTTGGTAGCTTTATCGGCTTCTGCCGAAATGTCGATCCGGGGATTAACGATCTTATGATCAATCAGTGCATCCATAGCATTGTTGGCAAGATTCATAATAGATCTTTTCAGCTTACTTTCATCACCTGCCACTGCCAGGTTACCCGGTATGTTTTTATGAATGACTATTTGTCCATTAGTATTCCCGGGTTCAGATAACTTAAGACCATCCTCGATCATTTTGCCGAGGTCAACCGGTAATTTTTTTACGGGAGTTGCCTTGATGAAGTCGAGGAAGTCTTCAAATATTTCAGATGCCTGCACACCGCACTCGTCAATCATGTCAAGGTATTCGATATCGGGGTGTTCCTGCCGCATCATATCGGTCAGCACTTTGATGTTTTTGATGGGAGAACGGAGATCATGCATCATCATACTAACGGCGTTGCCAACAGCTGAAAGTTTTTCTTTTTGTAATAGTTTTTCGTGTAGCTCCGCATTGTTGATTGCTTTAGCCGCATTGAGTACGAATAGTTTCAGCAGGTATAATTTTTCTGTTTTTAATTGTTCCTGGTTTTTTAATACGGCAAAAATGGAATAGTTCTGAAGCCTTGCCAGTACCACGTCTCCTAATTGCACTACAGCGCCATCAGCTACATTTGCCGCCTTAATGGTGGAAATTAATTCCTGCAGGTCTATTTTCCCCTCAATATCGCCAATGGAAAAAAGTTTTTCGTATTCATAATTATCATGAAGCTTTCCAAGTAGCGCCATATCTGTTTCGACATAAGTCACCAGCTGGTCAAGTATGTTGCGTAATAAGGTGGCAAGGTGTTGTTCATTCACGGCGATCGAGGAAACTGTTTCGATCAGTTTTTCCAGGTTACGAAGTTTGTTGTAATCGGTCACCGCCTTGGTAGCGAGTTGGGTAATCTCTTCAGATGCGTAGGGTTTACAATGATAGCCTACATTCTGACCGGCCCTTGCAATGATGTCGTCTATCGAATTGTCACTAAATGCTGTTACGAAAATGATCTCTGCCTTTGTATCTATTTTCCTGATTTGTTCGGCTGTCTCCATGCCATCCCAACCGGGCATCCGCATATCCAGGAAGATCACTGCATAAGGAGTGCCATTTGATACTGATTTTTTTACAAGCTCAAGCCCCTCCATTCCATTGGATGCCTTGTCTACTGTAAATTTGGGAATATGGCTGGCTCTTTTTATACTCAAAACAGAGGCTGACGAACCAAACAATATGCTGGCTGCCATATTTACGCTTTCACTTTCAGAACTTGTTTTACGCGGGGTCAGGATATCTGCTATATCATTCCGCACCATTTCTTCATCATCGATTACTAAAACTGCTGCATTGGTGGCTTCTCTCATGATAATGGATTTTAATTGTTTATTTGGAAAGGATGGTTGCTATTAAATTTTGAATTTAATGATTGTTTGAGCTCCGGTATCAATGCCATTGCTGGTGATATCAATGCTGCCTCCATGTTTTTCCAGGATGGCTCTGCAATGGTCAAGACCGATACCTGTACCGGTGCTTTTGGTGGTGAACCCTCTTGTGAACAGGTGCCTGGCGGTTTTTTCATCGAACCCTTTGCCATTATCCCGGATAGTTAATATCAATACACCGGCGTGTAGGCTGGTACTGATGGAAATGGATTTATCAATGGCATACATATCAATCGCTTCAATACTATTCTTAAGTATATTGAGTATGACCTGCATCAGTTGCGTTCGGTCGCCATTGATCAAAGGAAGGCCGGCCTGGACATCCTGCGTAACGGCGATATTTCTTTTAGTTAGGGAAGCAGAGAGCATCGACATGCAATCGTTGATAATACTGTTCAGGGGCGTTGGCTTTTTTTCAATTGTTTCAGCCCCGCTTATATACTGACGCTGCATATTGAGTATCTCCTGGATATGGTTGATGATATTTTGCTGTTCTGCTACTGATTTGGCGATGTCATCCTGGTTGGTCTTCTGTGTCTGCGCTATTCCGCTGATGATTTGAACGATGGCATCGGCTTTCGCTTCTCCCAGCGCCGTTGACATAGCCGCCCGCTGTGTTTCAAAGAACCCGACAAGATTTTTAAGTTGTTCTGAGTTATCCAGTTCTAATGCACGTTTTGTACGGCTGATAAAAGAAGATAATCCAACGACCGCGTTTCCAATATCATGTAATACGTTCATTGCAATCTCGTATTTTCCCTGGACGATGGCCTTCTCCAGTATCTCCTGCTGTATGGTTTTGTTGTTAGGGTAGCACTCCCCCTGGTCCCCGAAATAAACCATAATTGAACCGGGCGATATTTTGTTTACCGTTAGGTGAAGTTGCTTTTCTGTTCCTGGTGGTAGCACGAAGGTTTGCGGTCTGCGGGCGAGAGTATTTCCTGCTTCCGCAGTGAACTCCCTGATTTTTGCGGTCATTTCCGGGGATAATGCGTATAACTGGTCAAAGAGGTTGTTGCTGTGTACGCTATGAGATGATAGTAAAGATCTTAATACTGTTTCTCCCGGGGGGTTCAGGTAAATAATGGCACCGGTTGGTTCTATTTCTGCCATACCAGTGGGCGCATGCTTCATAAATGAGAAGATTTTATCTTCTGTTTGATTCTGGTGGTTTACCATGGATGGATTGTTTATGTATTGAGTTGAAACATCGTTGCGGCTGTTCACTCTCCCAGGTCGAAATTTATTTTGTATGGACCGAACGATAATATATCCTTATTATTCTAGCAGGAAGAAATAATAGGTCACCTAATACTTTAAAACTGACAGAAGTAGCTAGTGTTTGTGTGTGTAAACCCTTATTATCTCAATTAATAAAATTGTTTTCCAATAATTGTTAATTCCTGCGTTTAATATGCGATACACCACCATGAGAAAGTCATTATCGAAGAAGATCAGTATTTTCCTATCCCTGGATCGGGATGTCCTGAAGAGCTATTATAATGTGCAGGATTCAGCTCCCCTGTATAAAAGGGAGCTCAGTCATGAGTTTGAGCATTATATCATGACCGCTGTCAGGACGGCCAGCAGAAGTTCAACTATTAATTTCAAAATAAATTACAGGAACGAGCCGGATAGAGCGTTTGCCGAACCCTTAATGTATGCCATCAGGCGTCATTTCTCAGGCGCAAAGGCAGTAATGGCAGTGAATTTTGAAAACTTCAAGCGCCGGACCTATTTATTGCTTTTCGTAAGCTTGTCGGTGGTGATGATATGTCATGTCGGGTTGCCTTTATTGCTAAAAGGGCAGGAAAGTTCCGTCCACTCCGGCCTTAGTAGTACGCTTGATGTTTTTAGTTGGGTAATAACCTGGAAGCCGATCGACAGGCTGATCTTCTACTGGAATCCCTTTTTGAAAGATATTGCCATCCTCGAAAAACTGGAAAAAGGTGAAGTAGTGATGAACGAGGTAGTGAATTAATTCAACCAGTTAACCAGGCCAGGCATACTAATCAAGTGACTATGAAAAATTTTTATGTTTTATTTTTTGCGGGCTTTATCATTTTATCTGCGTTACTCTATTTTTCTGTCTGGTGGTTCCTGGGTGGGGTGACATTGATTGCAATTGGCACCATTTATCACTTTTACCGCACAAAACTTAAAATGTTTGATGCAACAGTGTTGGAACTGGAATTGCAGGTAGAAGAACTCCAATTGCAACTAGATTCTTCCCTGGTAAAAGAGGAAAAAGCAACAAAAGACGCCGCACAAATAAGACAGTTAAAGCAGGAATTACTGAGCATAATCAGCCACGAAATACGCACTCCTATGAACGGGGTTTTAGGAATGACTTTATTGCTGGAAGAAACTACACTGACAAAAGAACAAAAAGAGTGTACGGACACGATAAAAAGCTGTGGTCAAAACCTGTTGGCTATTGTCAATGAAATCCTGTTAAATGATATCCTTGATTATTCTAAGCTCGAGGGGAAAGATAAAAGGTTAGAAAACATCGATTTTGATCTGCTGGATACGGTGGAAGAGGTCATGAATATGTTTGGAACCAGGGCGGGGAAAGCCGGGATTGATTTACTTTATGATATAGATGATAATGTTTCCCTTCAGCTCCTCGGCGATAATAAACGGTTGCGGGAAGTATTGATGAACCTGGTAGAAAATGCCGTTAAATTCACTCAAAAGGGTGAAATTTTACTGAGCGTTCAATGTTTAAGTAACAGCGCCCTGGAGACCGCACTTAATTTCCAGGTCAGGGACAGTGGTATTGGTATGACGGAGGAAAAAATCCAACAGTTATTTTACGAGTTGACAGGTAACGAATTTAATAACGAAAATGAAAAACCAGGTGTTGGTCTTATAATATGCAGGAAACAGGTAGAGTTGATGGGTGGAAAAATTGAAGTCAGAAGCACGCCCGGAAAAGGCAGCACGTTTTCATTCAGTTTGTTGCTGAACCATAGCCAGCAATCTACACGCAGTAATATACATCTTGGTAATATGGCAAGTCTTGCAGGAAAAAATATCCTGGTGGTAGACGATAATATTACCAGCCGGAGTATTCTTATCAGGCAATTAAAGGCCTGGAAGGTGTTACCCGTTGGAGCAGATTCCGGCATGCAGGCGCTTGAAGTATTAACCCAGAACAGCAGTTTTGACCTGATACTTACAGATGTAAATATGCAGCAAGTGGATGGAATTCAGCTGGCAAGGTTAGTGAAGGGTAAATATCCTGAAATCCCTGTTATCCTATTAAACCTGGCCGGTAATCAAAATTACCTGCAGGACCCGGCTCTGATCTCGGGTATAATTGAAAAACCAATACGGCAACATAAACTAAGAGATACTATCCTCGAAGTGTTGACCAAACCCAGCCCGGTAAAACAAAACAACGAACGGTTACAATTGGAAAATAATTTTTCGACAAAATTCCCGCTTCGCATTTTGATTGCGGAAGACAACCTGATCAATCAAAAAATTGCGATGAAAATTCTTACCAGGCTTGGGTATCAACCTAAAATAGCGAACAATGGCAGGGAAGCCCTGGAAATGTGTGGACAAGAGCAATACGATATCATCCTGATGGATGTTCAAATGCCTGAAATGGACGGGTTGGAAGCAACCAGGATGATACGCGGAAAACTGGATTGGCAGCCCATTATCATGGCTATGACAGCCAATGTATTACAGGGTGACCGGGATGCCTGTATGCAAGCAGGTATGGATGGCTATATCAGCAAGCCCATTGATATAAAGGAATTATTAAGCCAGTTGGAGAAATGGGCGCTTACAATCATCAATAAAAGCCAGGCTCTCACTTAGATGAATACAACCCGTGAGAGAAGGATTTCTGGTTATTCGGGCGTTGCATCACTGACAATTCATCACCAACAAAAAAATATTTCAGGAAAAAGGAAATCCCCTTATTTATTTGCAAAAAATACCCCGCGTAGTTGAGCTTAATTAGATTAATCTTTTCGAAGTAGCGGTCCACATTTAACAAATGGGATAACTAAAGGAATTTCTGTCCGAACGTTACACCAACGAGTTCCTGCTTCGAAACCGTTTCAATTTTGCTAAATTCGTAAAGCAGGAAATTCGTCGGGGAAGGAATCCTATTAAAGCCAATGCGCTGCCTATCTGACCACATCAATATTTTGGTTATTGAGAACAACCCAGCTGATATTTGTATCATTGAAGTTATCATACAAATAGAAAATCCCGGCATTTGCCGGGACTCTTGTTGACCCATAAGGATTCGAACCTTAAATGACTGAACCAAAATCAGTAGTGTTACCATTACACCATGGGTCAATTCCACACTGAGTTTATCGAAGTGCCAATTTCGCAATTGGGAGGGCAAAAATAAGGATTGGAGGCCTTCTTCCCAAATGGAATTTGAGAGAAGGCTTTAGGCAATAGGTTTTAGGTATTAGGCAAGACTCAGCCAAAGCTGGACAAGGATTTGCTGAATGCAGTCAGCATTTTCGACTCTTCAGCCAACAATTTTAATGTTGTATCGATCAGGCTGCTGTCACCATATTTTATTTCACGAGCGATCAATAACTGTGTTTCCAATTCAAACGAAGAGCCAAGCGAAATTTCGAAAAATCTTTTGCAATCTTTATTACTGTTCCGGCTACTGCCTTCGGCAATATTAGAAGGGATTGATATCCCAGCCCGGTTGATCTGCGAAGCAAGACCAAACTTTTCCTCTTTAGGAAATGTTGCGGATATACTGTAACAATTAATAGCTATTTGAAAACCGGTCTTCCAGACCTTCAACTCCCTGAAATTTCTCATTTTTTAAGCAAACTACTCTCGCGGTATAGAAATTCAATGTTCAAAACCCCGCCAAAAAAGTTTTTAATCACCCAATACCTAAAGCCTAAAACCTAACACCTAACGCCTAACCTCTTATACCGGCTGCGAAGCCTTAACTCCTTCTTTCTCTTCCCGTTCTTTTAATTCCCTGATCTTATCCAAAGCCCTGGCTACCACATCACACATAATCGTATACAAGGCTCCCGGTTTATGATTTTCATAAATATAATCCAGCGCCTGGTCCTCGTTGGGAATGATCATCGTGGGCAGGTCAGGATTTACTTTCTTGATACCCTGCTGCAGCAGTTCGATGATCTCATCCGCGGTACGGCCTCTCAGGTTCTTGTCACAACGGATGATGATCTCGTCAAAGAACTGCGCGGAGATCTCACCCAGTTCCCGGATATCTTCATCGCGCCGGTCACCGGTACCACTGATCACACCGATACGGGTGGGATAATCGAGTTTACTTACAAAATCGCAAAGTAGTTTCAATCCATGCGGGTTGTGTGCAAAATCGGCGAGCATGGTGAAATTCCTGAAGTGGAAAAAATTCAACCTGCCGGGTGTAAGGCTTTCACTCGGGATAAAATTTTGCAGCCCCGAACGGATATCTTCAATACTGATATCACGGAACAGGTAAGCTGCCAGTACAGCAGGTAAGCAGTTATTGATATTATGTATCGCTTTTCCTTCATAGGTCAGCGGGATACTTCTTGCCGGCAGCACTCTTATTTTCCAGTTGCCTTTCATGATAGTCACAAACCCGTTCTCGTACACGCAGGCAAGCCCGTTGTCGCCGCAATGTTTTTTAATCCGCGGGTTATTTTCATCCATGCTGAAAAGAGCGACATTGCATTTCAGGTCTTTTCTCATCGCATAAACAAGATCGTCATCGGCATTGAGTACAGCATAGCCATGACGAAATACTGTTTCAGGCACCACCGCTTTTACCTTCGCCATCTGTTCAACTGTATTGATACCACCCAATCCCATATGATCGGCGGCTACATTGGTGACGATCGCCACTTCGCAATTCTGGAAAGCCAGTCCAGATTTTAAAATACCCCCGCGGGCACATTCCAGTACGGCGAAATCTACTGTCGGATCTTTTAATACGAAGGTGGAAGAAACAGGACCGGTGCAATCACCTTTCATCATCATCTGGTTCTGGATATACACACCATCGGAAGTAGTATAGCCGACTTTCTTACCCGCACTCTTGGCAATATGCGCTGTCAACCTCGTGGTGGTTGTTTTTCCATTGGTACCCGTTATGGCAATGATCGGGATTCTGCCGATACTTCCCTTGGGAAAAAGCATATCCACCACCGGTTCGGCTACATTCCGGGGTAATCCTTCCGCGGGTTCAATATGCATCCGGAAACCGGGCGCTGCATTCACTTCTAAAATAGCGCCGCCATTCTCCGCTACAGGAGTTTTAAGATCGGTGGCCATTATATCAATGCCGCAAATATCAAGACCGATGATCCGCGCGATCCTTTCAAACATAAAAACATTAGCCGGGTGAACCTCATCCGTCACGTCATTACTGGTTCCACCGGTAGAAAGATTGGCCGTGGGTTTCAGCAAAACCCGTTCGCCTTTTTTTGGAATTGATTCCAGGGTAATCCCGGCATCGTCGAGCATTTTTTGAGTGAACTGGTCCATCGTGATCTGGGTGAGTACTTTTTCATGACCAAAACCGCGGCGGGAGTCCCTGTTAGTTTCTTCGATCAGCCATTGAATAGTATTCACCCCATCACCAACAACAGAGGCTGGTGTACGAAGGGCGGCACAGATGAATTTATTATTGATCACGAGGCAACGGAAATCATAGCCGGTGATATAGCGTTCCACAATGATATTACGGCTGTAATACCTGGCCGCTTCAAATGCTTTCACCGCCTGTTCCCTGTTCACGATATTCGTCGTATTTCCTTTTCCATGATTGCCGTCAATGGGTTTTATCACCATCGGGTAGCCTACCTTACTGATTGCATCATCCAGTTCTTCTATCTCCCTGATCACGGTGCCTTTGGGTACGGGAATTTCCGCGGCACCCAGCAACATTTTTGTTTCTTCTTTATTACCGGCAATATCAACGGCGATATTGGAGGTAGTAGAAGCGATTGTGGCGCGGATCCTTTTTTGATTCACCCCGTACCCCAGTTGTACCAGGCTTTGTTTATTGAGCCGGATATAAGGGATGCCTCTTTTGGCGGCTTCATCAACGATACAACCCGTGGAAGGACCCAGCCGGGTATCTTCCCGGATCTCGCGCATCTCCTGGATATCATGTGCAAGATCATAATCAGTTCCGTCGATCAGCGCCTGGGCCATAGCTACTGATGCTTTGGCGGCATACAACCCTGCATCTTCTTCCATATAACTAAATACCACGTAATAGATACCTTCTTTTTCTCCTTCAGCAGTTCTTGTCCGGCCAAAACCCGTATCCATTCCTGCCAGTGTCTGGATCTCGAGAGCGATATGTTCTATTACATGTCCCATCCAGGTTCCTTCTTCCACCCGGTTAAAGAATCCGCCCCGCACATCTTCACTGCAGCGATGCTCAATCAGCGAAGGGATGAGTATTTCAAGACGTTCCCGGAAACCGGGGATGGTATTGGTAGGTCGTTGCTCCAGATCTTCCAGGTCCAGTTTCATCTGGATCAGTTTAGGACGTCGCACACTCCAGTAATTAGGTCCTTTCAGCGCTTTGATCTCCAATATCTTCATAAATGTTTTTTTGATAACCCGCTGTTTTTGGGCGGGCATGGAAGTTAGTTTTTTTTAGTTATGTAGCCAACTGCCGGAACAAGCTTCTGCTTACACATTTGTAGTCACTTGTTTCGTTAGAACGATTGAAACACAAAGACAGGAAGCCACCAAGTCACAAAGAAAATGGCAAAAAGTATTTTGTGCCTTTGTGTCTTCCTGTCTTCGTGTTTCAAAACAGCAAAACCGGTTGTTCCAGGAATATACTACAGGAATGGGTGAGGCGGTTATTCCACGGAGTTCGGTACATTTATGAATAAATCAAGAAATATGCCCGGAACTAACCGCCGCCGATTTTTACAAAGAGCAGGTATTTTTTCCGCCACTGCTTTTTTATCTTCTCTTAGCCAACCTGCCTGGAGCAGGAACCTGGAAGCTGCAATAAAAGATGCCGAAGGAGTTTCTCCTGATGAGCTGGCATCGGAAGAGGACTTCTGGTATTATATACAGCAATCGTTTACAGTATCACCTTCGCTGATCAACCTGAATAACGGGGGCGTGAGCCCGGCGCCCAAGACCGTACAGGATGCGATGAAACGGTATTACGATTATTGCAATGAAGCGCCGAGTTATTATATGTGGCGGCAGATGGACCAGGGCAGGGAGCCTTTGCGGAAGAACCTTGCCAATATGGCCGGGTGTTCGGCCGAAGAAATTGCAATCAACCGCAATTCATCGGAAGGACTGGAGACTGTCATTTTCGGGTTGCAATTAAAAGCCGGTGATGAAGTGGTCGTTGCCAAACAGGATTATCCAAATGTTATCAATGCCTATAAACAAAGAGAACTAAGGGATGGAATAAAGCTGACCTGGGTGAATCTTGAACTCCCGAGCGAGGATGAGAATTATCTGGTACAGCAATATGTCAAAGCTTTTACATCCCGGACCAAAGCCGTAAATGTTACCCATATCATCAACTGGAACGGGCAGATATTACCGGTAAAAAAGATCGCTGCTGAGGCACATAAAAGAGGGATTGATGTAGTGGTAGATGGTGCGCACAGTTTTGCACATTTTGACTTTAAAGTACCCGACCTCGATGGGGATTATTTCGCTGCCAGTCTTCACAAATGGCTCTATGCACCCATCGGCACCGGGATGCTATATGTAAGGAAAGAAAAAATAAAAACGATCTATCCCTTATTCGCTACCAGCGATGACCCGCTGAAGGATGATATCCGCAAATTCGAAAACCTCGGTACCCGTCCCTTCTTTATCGAGCAGGCCATCGGCAAGGCGATCGAATTCCATGAAATGATCGGGAGCGATCGGAAAGAGAAGCGGCTGCATTACCTGAAGAATTACTGGATGGAAAAAGTAAAGGATGTGCCCAAAGTAAAGCTCAATACTTCTTTGCATCCGAAATGGGGCTGTGCTATCGGCAACGTTGGTATCGAAGGCAGGAAGCCGGGAGAATTGGATTCCTTCCTGCTGGATAAATACAAGATACATACCGTAGGTATTGAATGGGAAAATATAAAAGGCGTGAGGGTAACTCCCAATGTGTATACAACAATTAAGAACCTTGATCTGTTAGTAGAAGGAATTACTGCTTTCGCGAAGAGTTAAGCTATTAGCTATTAGCCATTAGCCATTAGCTGTTAGCTAAACAACAAGAGTAGGATTAAATCATCAATAGATAAATGAGAGTAAGAATGTGAAACGGCTCCACTTTCTTATTCCTCATTTCTCATTTCTTATTTCTCATTCTTAATGTCCACACCCCAAACTAACCGCAAGATCAATCTCCTCCAGGCCACCTCTATCAACATGATTGATATGGTAGGCATCGGACCCTTCGTGGTGATGCCTTTCGTAGTGGCACAGTTCAACAGCGGACTTTTTATCTGGGCATGGATATTCGGGGCAGTTACCGCTTTGCTGGATGCAATGACCTGGAGTGAGCTGGGAGCCAAATACCCGCTGGCAGGCGGCACTTATAATTTTCATCGTATTGCTTTCGGAGAAAAGGGTGGTAAACTGATGAGTTTTTTATTTGTTTGGCAAACTTCTATCCAGGCACCATTGGTAGTAGCATCGGCCGCTATTGGGTTTGCGCAATATCTTACCTATCTCGTTCCATTGCATTGGTGGGAACAAAAAATGGTATCAGGAGGCCTCGTCATTCTCGTTTTCCTTCTCTTGTACCGGAAAATAGAAACGATCGGGAAGATATCAGTCATAATGGGAAGTATTGTTGTGCTCACGATTGTGTGGATCATCATCAGCGGGTTGCTGCACCAGCAAAACAGCATCCGGTTATTGCCAGCAGCCAATGAATCTTTTTTTACTTATGCATTCTGGGCGGCAATTGGTCATGCATCGGTAAAGACCGTCTATGCTTACCTGGGGTATTATAATGTTTGTCACCTGGGTGGGGAGATCAAAAACCCCGGAAAGAATATTCCCCGTAGTATTTTCATTTCCATCTTCGGGATTAGCACTTTGTATTTACTGATGAACATCAGCGTAATGGGAGTCATGCCCTGGGAATCAGTAAAAGCAGAGGATAAATACCTGGTGAGCTCTTTTATGGAACATCTTTATGGTCACCAGGCAGGTATCCTTGTGACGGTGCTGATCCTTTGTATTGCTTTTTCTTCCCTCTTTGCTGTGGTCCTGGGTTATTCAAGAGTGCCCTATGCTGCCGCGGCTGACGGAAATTTCTTTAAGCCGTTTGCGAGGCTACACCCTACCAAGAACTTCCCTTATATATCTCTTATCGCATTATGTTCGCTGGGATTTGTATTCAGTCTATTGTTCAGACTATCCGAAGTCATCAGTTCCATCCTGGCCATGCGGATCATTGTTCAGTTTATCGGGCAGGGGATAGGTGTGATATTATTGAGGAAACGTCTTGGAGCTGCGGGGCTGCCATTTAAAATGTGGTTATATCCCATTCCTATTATTATATCGATTGCCATCTGGCTTTTTCTTTTTTATCATACAGGTCAATTCGCGATCTGGGGAATAGGTATAGCATTATTGGGTGCAGGCGTTTATTTCCTCGTGAATAAGACAAATGATCAGCATCCGGCATCCTCTTAATTCTTCTGTCCGGTTGTATCAGGAAACCTGTTCCATTGCCTGCAACTGTTGTCGGCACTTCGCCATTCCATTTCTGTATCTTGATATATTCATAAGAAATAAGAAATAAGGAATAAGGAATAAGGAATAAGGAATAAGAAATGAGGTTGCTTCGGCTTTGCCTCGCAATAAGAAAGCAAGGGTTTCGGTTTCAGGAATGGGCTCCGGACCCCGGACTTCAGACTACTGACTTCCTCTTATTTTCCACATATCCACATACTAGCCTCGACCCCGCCACCGTTAAGTTATTTTTCTATTACATTTGTCCGTAATCAAACCCCAATGAATGAGCCATCCTAAGGGAAAACTGATAGCTATCGGCGGCGCTGAAGACAAGGGAACCAATTTAGAAACCGGAGAGATCTACCGCAATAACCTCAATTTTTTTGAACTGGGCATCTTACGCAAAGTGATGGAAGAATCCGGCGGTGCCTCGGCCCGGATCGAAGTCGTCACTACCGCATCCATGATTCCTTATGAAGTGGGTGAAAATTACCTGAACGCTTTTGGAAAGATCGGTTGCACCAATGTCGGGGTTATGCATATCCGCACCCGCCAGGATGCGATGAACAAAGATTATATTGAACGGATCCGTCAATGCGACTGCGTAATGTTCAGCGGGGGTAACCAGCTGCGGCTGAGTGCCACGGACGGGGGAACAGAATTCCTTTCCATTCTCAAGAGAAGATACCTGGAAGAAGATTTTGTGGTGGCAGGTACGAGCGCCGGCGCCATGGCTATGAGCAATACCATGATCTACGAGGGCAATGCCACGAGGGCCCATTTGAAAGGAGAAGTGAAGATCACCACGGGTCTTGGTTTTATCAATACCGTAATCATTGATTCGCATTTTGAGAAAAGAGGCCGGTTTGGTCGTCTTTCCCAGGCGGTGGCAACCAACCCCGGTTGTATCGGCATCGGCCTTGGTGAAGATACCGGTATGCTGATCACCGAGGGCAACAGGATGGAAGCGATCGGGAGCGGGTTGGTGATCATTATTGACGGGCATGATATTCTTCACTCCAATATTGCCGATATACCTGACGGCAACCCTATCAGCCTGGAAAACCTGAAAGTGCATTTTTGTGAAAAGGGCAATGGCTATATGATCCGGGAAAGGAAATTCATCCCCGAAGCAAGCGAGGGTGCGGTAGTAAAGAAACAGGTGAATGTGGAATAGGTGATGAGCCTAAAGCCTAAAGCCTGGAGTTATAGCCTAAACTTCCTTAACAAATACAACCATCCCTGTATAACGGGCATCCGGTAGACAGGCTTTTTGTATTTTTATAAGACAACACTCCGTATGAAAAAGATTTTATTTATTTCGGCTGTATTATTTTTCTGCTTTGCTTTTGTACCCCAAAAAAAGAAAAAAATTATTTTCTTCGGAGACTCAATCACTGAACTGGGGATAAAGAGAGATCGCTACGTGGGCTATATCCTGAAAATGGACAGTATGCTTAAAGCAGAGAAAAAAGCGGACCAGTATGAGTTGATCGGGTCTGGGATCAGTGGTAATAAAGTCTATGATCTTTATTTACGGATGGAGGAAGATGTATTGAGCAAGAACCCGGATGTAGTCGTTATCTATGTGGGTGTAAATGATGTGTGGCATAAAACACTGCTTGGTACAGGTACCGATGCCGATAAATTTGAACTATTTTACCAGGCCATTATCAAAAGATTACAGGCCAGGAATATCAGGGTCATTCTTTGTACACCGGCGGTGGTAGGGGAGAAGAACGATATGAGCAACCCTTTGGATGGCGACCTGAACCGCTACAGCAATATCATCCGCGACCTGGCAAAAAAGAATAATTTACCGCTGATCGATCTGCGGAAAAAATTCCAGGATTACCTGGAAAAGAATAACCCCGGGAATAAGGAGAAAGAAGTGCTCACCTATGACAGAGTGCATATGAATGATAAAGGGAACCAGTTGATTGCGGAGCTGATGTGGAAAGCATTAAAAGATCTTTAACTGATCTTTACCAGGTAATAATTCTTCTTTCCTTTTTGTACCAGCAAATACTTTCCATGAAGAAGAAGGGAGCTATCAATTTTCGCATCGATCCCTTCCACTTTTTTACGGTTGATACTGACGCCTCCACCCTGCACTGTTTTTCTTGCTTCCCCTTTACTGGAAAAAATAGTTGTTTCCGCAAGAAAGGAAACGATATCAATACCAGCAGCGATCTTTTCTTTTGAAAAATCCGTTTTTATTACGCCTTCCATCCCTTCCAGGTCTTCCTCGCTAAGACTTTCAGCGGGAGCGGTTTGATTGGCAAATAATTTTTCTGTGGTGGTAATTGCTTCCCGTAATGCAGTATCCCCGTGTACAAATTTTGTTACTTCTTCCGCGAGTTTTTTCTGCAGCGACCTTTTACCCGGGTCTTTTTTATGTTCTGCAAGGAGGTCGTTGATAGCTGGTTCTTCAAGAAACGTAAAAATCCTGATCCATTTTTCCCCATCCTCATCGCTTGCATTCAGCCAGAATTGATAGAACTGGTAGGGCGATGTCCTGGCGGGATCCAGCCAGACATTACCGCTTTCTGTTTTTCCAAATTTGCCACCATCAGCTTTGGTGATCAACGGGCAGGTAAAAGCAAATGCTTCGCCTCCTGCTTTCCGCCGGATGAGTTCGGTCCCGGTTACAATATTCCCCCACTGATCGCTGCCACCCATTTGCAGTTTGCAGTTCTTGTTCTGGTACAGCCAGTAAAAATCATAACCCTGTACTAGCTGGTAAGTGAATTCGGTAAAACTCATTCCTGTTTCTCCGTCGAGTCTTTTTTTCACGCTGTCTTTGGCCATCATGTAATTCACCGTAATATGTTTTCCTACATCGCGGATAAAATGAAGAAAGCTGAGA
The DNA here is from genome assembly GCA_039921505.1 of Chitinophagaceae bacterium. Taxonomy (GTDB): domain Bacteria; phylum Bacteroidota; class Bacteroidia; order Chitinophagales; family Chitinophagaceae; genus JJ008. Next base: position 51,697 of record JBDSBR010000028.1, on the reverse strand, counting down.
TCTTTGAACCAATCATAATTGTTAACCATTTCTGCGGCATTCTTCTTCGAGCCATCGAAGTCGAGGTACTGCATTAATTGTTTTTTAACTCCTTCCTGGTTATGTTGCAGGACTTCCTCACTCAGTAAATTTCTTTCCTCGCTCTTACCACTGGGATCGCCCACCATTCCTGTTGCACCTCCCACCAGGGCATAGGGCTTATGACCCGCTTTTTGAAGATGTACCAGCAATAAAATGGGCACAAGGCTGCCGATATGAAGGCTGTCTGCAGTGGGGTCAAAACCGATATAGGCAGACGTCATTTCCTTGTTTAACTGTTCTTCAGTTCCCGGCATGATGTCCTGGATCAGTCCGCGCCATCTTAATTCTTGAATCAAATTCATATCTAAACCGGTGATTTACAGCAAAAGTAAGGGAGAAAAAGTTTGTCTTTGTTCAGATGCAATATTTTTATAATCTACTCGTTTTCAATAACTAGTCTTTTTGCTCCCCAACCTATGTTTTTTCAGGCTTTAAGACTAATTTTACAAGCAGCCCGTACTTATGAAAGCAGTACTAATCCTATTTGCTTATCAGAAAATTCTATGAATGAAAACGAACCGAATTTACCTGACCCTGGTGACGACTTTATTTTTTTTCTCCGCTACGGCACAATTCAGAAAATATTCCAACGAGTTTTTAAATATAGGGGCGGGCGCCCGGGGACTTTCCATGGGCAGTTCACAGGTGGCTTCGGTGAGTGACGGCACAGCAGGGTATTGGAATCCTGCCGGTCTTGTCGGAGTCAAAGACCATCCGCAACTCAACCTGATGCATGCCGAGTATTTTGCCGGTATTGGAAAATATGATTATGTAAATGTTGCTTTCCCCACCGCGAACAATAAAAGGACCATCGGTATTACTGGTTTACGTTTTGCTGTAGATGATATCATGAATACACTATTCCTGGTGGAACCGGACGGGTCGCTTAACTATAATAATATCCAGGCTTTTTCTTCCGCTGATTATGCCTTTATTTTTTCCTTTGCACAAAAATTCAAGGAAAGGGGAAAGAAGAAGATCAATTTTGGATTAAATGCAAAAGTCATCCACCGCAGTGTTGGCAAATTTGCCAAAGCATGGGGTTTTGGGTTGGATGCAGGTTTCCAGGTACAGGCGAACAAATGGAAATTTGGTATTGCAGGGCGTGATATTACCAGCACCTTCAATGCCTGGTCATTTAGTTTTACTGAAAGAGAAAAAGAAGTTCTCTACCTGACGAATAATGAGATCCCCGTTAAGTCTACCGAATTAACAGCTCCGCGTCTCGTACTGGGAGTTGCCAGGGATTTCAAACTGGGTAAAAAATTAAGCTTGCTTGCCGAAGCGAATATCGACCTGACCTTTGACGGGCAGCGTAATACGCTTATCAGCGCTGATCCCGTAAGCGCGGATCCCAAGCTGGGTCTTGAACTCAATATTAATAACGTGTTTTACCTGAGAGGTGGCATCAATAATTTCCAGCGGGCGCTGGCGGATGAAGATACCGTGAACCAGAAAAGAGTATGGATCTACCAGCCCAGTGCAGGAGCAGGGTTCCGGATCAACAATGTAACCATCGATTACGCTTTTACAAACCTGGCCAACCAGTCGAACCCGTTATTTACCCATGTATTCTCATTAAAACTTGATCTCCTGGCTGATAAAAGCCGGGCTAAAAAATAAGGAACAGTGATAAGATACTCGTTTGATAAAACCTGAATCAATGAAAAAATTTTTACTTCCGTTATTACTTTTTACCGGCCTGCTGGCTCAGTCGCAGGCGTACAATAACGAGTGGATCAATTACAACCAGACCTATTATAAATTCAAGGTTGGCGTGACCGGGCTATACCGGATCAACCAGGCATTACTGGCTACTGTTGGACTGGGAAGTACACCAGCTGAACAATTCCAGCTTTGGAGGAACGGCCAGCAATTACCAATCTATACTTCTGTACAGGCAGGCCCGATGTCGGGTAGCGATTACATTGAGTTCTGGGGAGAAATGAATGATGGCAAAACGGATATCAATCTTTATCGTATGCCGGATTACCAGCTAAACGATAAATGGAGCATGGAAACAGATACAGCTGCTTTTTTTCTTACCGTAAGCCCCGGCGGTACTAATCTCCGGCTTACTCCAGCTACGTTTACCCTTCCTTCAGCCCTTCCTGTCGAACCTTATTTTATTCATACCGCAGGAAAGTATTTCAGAGACAAATGGAACCTCGGTTATGCGGCTGTAGTAGGAGAATATATTTATTCATCCGCTTACGACATGGGCGAAGGTTTTACTTCAAATGATATTTCTGGTGGGGGAACGCTTTCGCAACCCTTTGCAAACCTGAGTCCTTCTGCCTTTCCCGGTGTTCCTGCCCCTGTTCTGAAGGTCAACGCCACGGGTAACTCACTGGATCCGCGACAGTTTACTGTCAAATTGAACAGCAACACGATCGCTACACAGGTCCTGGATTATTTTGATTATATCAAGCTGAATATTCCACTAACCGTTCCGGATATCAGCAGTGGTACTGCAACTATTGATATTGGGAATTCAGCAGGAAGAATATCCCTGGGAAAAATAGAGCTGATCTATGCCCGCCAGTTTAATTTTGGGGGCGCGGATAATTTTGCATTTGAGTTGCCGGCAAACCCGGCAGGAAATTATCTTGAGATCAGTGGTTTCAATTACGGAGCTGTAGCACCGGCAATGTTTGACCTGACCAACGGCAAAAGATATATTTGTGATATAACCAATCCTGCGCTTGTCAGGGTAGAGCTGCAACCATCTTCTGTAACCAGGAAATTGTTGCTGGTAACCCGGGCGCCGGCTTTCCCGGTAGCCGTTAGTTCATTACAGCAGCGCAATTTTATCAATTATGGAAGCCCTGCCCAGCAGGGGAACTACCTTATCATTTCACACGCTGCTTTGCTTACAGGACCGGGAGGTATCACGCCTGTCGAGGACTATAAAACGTACCGGAATTCTGCGGCCGGTGGTAGTAACAATGCAAAAATTTATATGATCGATCAACTGGTTGATCAGTTTGGCCTGGGTATTAAACAAAATCCCCTGGCTGTCCGCAATTTTATCAGGTGGGCCCGTAATACTTACAGTTCTCCTATAAAAAATGTATTCCTGGTAGGCAAAGGGCTGAACTATATCCATAACCGTTATTTCGAATCTCAACCTGACCTGGAAAAACTTTCTTTCGTGCCTACCTTCGGTTATCCCGCTTCGGATAATTTGCTGGCGGCAGAACCCGGTCTTGATGAGACACCCAGGGTTCCGATCGGCCGTCTTTCTGTGATCAATGCGGACGAAATAGCACTTTATCTCGCTAAAGTCAAGGAATACGAGCAAGCGCAGGCGTTTTCTTCCCCATTGATACAGGATAAAGCCTGGATGAAGAATGTCGTGCATGCTGTGGGTGCCGGCGATGGAGCTCTCCAGAGTATTTTGGATAGTTATTTTGCAAAGTATAAAAGTATTATATCCGATACGCTTTTCGGCGGCAATGTCAGCACGTTCAGTAAAACATCAACTGACCCTGTTGAGCAATCCAGCAGTTTTCGTTTGCAACGACTTTTCAAGGATGGGATTAGTCTCATTACTTATTTCGGTCACTCTTCTGCTACCACGCTTGAGTACAATCTTGATAGCCCGAATGATTATGACAACCAGGGCAAATACCCGCTTTTCCTGTTGCTGGGTTGTAATGCGGGAAACTTCTTCAATTTCAACGCTGCCCGCCTCCAGACAAAGGAAACTATCTCGGAAAAATATGTGCTCGCGCCTGCAAGAGGTTGTATCGCAACGTTTGCCAGCACCTCCCTCGGTATTGTGCATTATCTTGATATTTATAATACCGGTACCTACACCGGTATTGCACGGACCAAATATGGTAAAACTTTTGGAGAGATAATGGATGAGTCGATTGCGCAGACCTACAATGTAACCACGCAAAACGATTTTTATGCCAGGTTGCAATGTGAGCAAACGACATTGCATGGAGACCCGGGATTAAAAGTGAATGGCTTTCCAAAACCTGATTATGTTATTGAACCCCAGCTGGTGAAAATATCTCCTTCCTTCATATCGGTAGCGGAACTGAACTTTAAGGTAAACGCCAGTTTCATGAACATAGGCAGGGCCATTGATAAGAAAATTGTTGTGGAGGTAAAAAGAACTTACCCCGATCTTACTACGCAGGTCATCAGGAGGGATACTATTCCTGGGATACGCTATATGGATTCACTTTCTTACACGATCCCCATCGTGGCCACAAGAGATAAAGGCGCTAATAAAATTACGATTACTGTTGACGCAGATAATGTAGTGGATGAATTATACGAATCGAATAATTCTGTTACCAAGGATGTCTTCATATTTGAGGATGAGGCCAGGCCGGTTTACCCTTACAATTATTCGATCGTCAATAAACAAAACATAAAGGTGATGGCTTCAACAGCCAACCCTTTTAGTACACTGAAGCAATATAATATGGAAATGGACACCACAGAGTTGTTCAATTCTCCTTCGAAAATAACTAAATCGGTAAGTTCAACAGGTGGCCTTTTGGAATTTACACCGGGTATTACATTTGCCGACAGCACTGTTTATTACTGGAGAGTTGCACCGGTCCCGGTTGCGGGAGCGCCGTTATGGAATTCGGCTTCCTTTATATACATCGCGAATAGCGATGCAGGGTTTAATCAGTCACATTATTTCCAGCAGGATAAATCAGCCAAGCAGGGAATCCTGCTCGGGCAGAACCGGAAGTGGAAATATGATTCAGTGGGTCACTACATCTTTGCCAAGAATGGTGTCTTTTTAACGGCCAGTCTCCAGGAAGGTGACTATGTTGTAGCCCCGGATGGTATCGCCTACATCCGTAGCGCTTGTGTGGGTTATTCGCTGATCTTTAATATTTTCCATCCCCTGAAATTCGTTCCCGAGCAGAATTTGACGGGCAGGTATGGAAGTTATGGGCCTCCCTGCGATTTCAGCCGTTCCTGGAATTTTGAATACAGCTATATGACACCGGCAACCAGGAAACTGGCCATGGATTTTATGGATTCGATCCCCGACGGGTATATTGTCGTGGTCAGGAATATTCTCAACAATTTACAGACGACCGGTTTTATTAATGACTGGATAGCCGATGAGGCCATTAATGGTACCGGTAAAACCTTATATCATAAACTGAAATCGGTTGGATTCAACCAGCTCGATTCCTTTACTACGCCTAGGTCCTTTATCTATATTTACCAGAAGAATACACCTTCTTTTGTCCCTGCTTCAATAGTTACACAGGGGATGTATGACCTGGTTTCCATTACCAAGAACCTGAAGACACCTGATTCGATAGGCTATATAACTTCACCCCTTTTTGGAAGAGCCAAAGCCTGGAAACGTCTGAAATGGAAGGGCACCACTGCACCTGATGTGATCCCGGGCGATGTTCCAACCGTGGATATAATTGGCGTAAACCTTAACGGTCAGGAGACGACCGTGCTGACAGGGTTAAATATAACCCAGCAGGATTATGACATTTCATTCATCAATGCTTCGCAATACCCTTATGTGAAATTAAGGATGCGCAATGCGGACTCGATTAATTACACGCCTTACCAGATGAGATACTGGATGGTGACCTATGATGCCGTTCCTGAAGGAGCCATTGCCCCGAATATTTATTTAAAGGCCAAGGACACCCTGGAAGTAGGAGAACCGCTTGATTTAAAAGTGGCCTTTAAAAATATCAGCGAGACAGCATTTGACAGCCTGAAAGTGACCTTAGTGATCACCGACAAGAATAACGTTCCGCATATCATTCCGATTCCGAGAAAACGACCCCTGACGATCAACGGTACGGCCAATGATACAGTGCAGATTGGTAGCCTGATCAATACGGAAACGTTGGCGGGTATGAACACTATGTACATTGAAGCAAACCCGAATGATGACCAGCCGGAGCAATTCCATTTCAACAATTTTGCTTTCCGCAATTTTTATGTAAAACCTGATAGTCTTAACCCGCTGCTCGATATTACATTTGACGGGGTGCATATCCTTAACAGGGATATTGTTTCCTCCAAACCCGATATTATCGTGAAGCTGAAAGATGAGTCGAAATGGTTGATCCTGGATGACACTTCTTTACTGACCCTCCAGGTGAGGTACCCGAATGGTTCCCTGCGCAGGTTCTATTTCAATAATGATACACTCCGGTTTATACCGGCCGGGCGTGCGCCTAATCCTGACAATACGGCTACGATCAATTTCAGGCCTTATTTCACCGTGGACGGGGAATATGAACTGATCATTACAGGCAAGGACAGGAGTAATAATAAAGCAGGTAATCTTGAATACCGTGTTATATTCGAAGTGATCAATAAACCGATGATATCGAATATGCTGAATTACCCGAATCCTTTTACCACATCAACAGCTTTTGTGTTCACAGTTACAGGCAGCGAAGTGCCCCAGAACATCAAGATAGAGATCATGACCATTACCGGCAAGATTGTGAGGGAGATCACCAAGGACGAACTGGGTCCCCTGCATATTGGCCGTAATATCACCGAATTCAAATGGGACGGTACCGATCAGTATGGCCAAAAACTGGCCAATGGAATTTACCTGTACCGTGTCGTTACGAATCTCAATGGCAGGGCAATGGATAAATACAAATCAGAGAATGATAATACCGATAAGTATTTCAATAAAGGGTATGGTAAAATGTACCTGATGCGGTAATGATCTGCATACTTTTTTTAAAAGGCCACTCTTTTCCAGGGTGGCCTTTTCGTTTTTCGTAAACTAGCGCGGGAGTTAATTGTTACATTTGTAACTACCATTTTTTTCAAAAAGAGTATGGCGAAGATCAGTATCAATATAGCAACCGGAAGCCTGCAGCAACCGGAAATGATCGTGGGGATCGACCTCGGAACTACCAATAGCCTGGTAGCGGTCATTCACCCCGAAAGCCGAAAACCCGTTGTACTAAAGGAGCATGATGGGAATGCACTGGTTCCTTCCGTAATACATTTTGGAGCAACCGGCATCATCGCGGTAGGGGATGAAGCTAAGGAATACCTTATTTCGGATCCCGGGAATACCATCTTTTCAGTTAAACGACTGATGGGTAAATCCTATAACGATGTCCGTGACTATGCGGATATGTTTACTTATAAAGTAATTGACGATGATTCCGAAAGCCTGGTAAAAGTACAGGCAGGCAATTCCTTTTATTCACCGATCGAACTATCTTCCCTGGTATTAAAAGAGCTGAAAAAAAGGGCGGAACATATTTTAAAAACTGCCGTCAATAAAGCGGTAATAACAGTGCCGGCTTATTTCAACGATGCGCAGCGGCAAGCCACCCGTGATGCCGGTAAATTAGCGGGACTGGATGTATTGCGGATCGTGAACGAACCCACTGCTGCAAGTCTTGCATATGGCCTGGGCCTTGACAAGGATGAAGTGAAGACCATTGCTGTATATGATCTTGGAGGAGGTACATTTGATATTTCAGTGCTTCGTATCAGCGCTGGGATCTTTGAAGTGCTTTCCACCAATGGAGATACATACCTGGGAGGGGATGATTTTGACAGGGCGATCGTACAGTACTGGGCCGGGAAATTGAGTATAAGTGATAAGGAACTGGTCACAGATAAGAAACTGGCACAGGAGTTTCGTCTCATGGCAGAAGAAGCAAAGAAACAATTGAGTACTGTTGCTGTTTATTCAGGTACCGCAGCAGGTCATACAGTAACAATTACCAAAGAAGAATTCGGGGATCTTGCAAGACCCTTTATTGAAAAAACTATTCAATGCTGTAAAAATGCCCTCAATGATGCACAGCTAACCATTGAAGATATCGAGGAAGTGATCATGGTGGGTGGTTCTACCCGGGTGCCTCTTGTGAAGCAATCGGTGGCTGCATTCTTTGGCAAGCCTGTCCACGATTCACTGAACCCTGATGAAGTAGTCGCACTGGGAGCAGCCGTACAGGCTGATATTCTCGCCGGTAACAACAAGGATTTTTTATTGCTGGATATCACCCCGCTGTCATTGGGTATCGAAACAATGGGCGGACTCATGGATGTGCTGGTGCCCCGCAATTCCAAGATACCCTCTTCGGCATCCCGGCAATATACTACGCAAAAAGACGGGCAGGGTGGTATGAGGATAGCTGTGTACCAGGGAGAACGGGACCTGGTGAAGGATAACCGTAAACTGGCAGAATTCAATTTAACGGGTATACCGGGCATGCCGGCCGGTTTCCCAAAAGTGGAGATATCTTTTCTGGTGAATGCGGATGGCATCCTGGTTGTAAAAGCAAAAGAACTGAGAAGCGGTGCAGAGCAAAGCATTGAAGTGAAACCTCAATACGGGTTGACAGATGCAGAAGTTGAAAAAATGCTGCTGGATTCTATTACCCATGCTAAAGACGATATGCAGACAAGGGCGCTGGTAGAAGCACGGACAGAAGGCCGGCAGATCCTTGATGCCACCAGCCAATTCATTGAAAAAAACGGCCCCTTGCTTACAGCGGGAGAACTGGAAGCAACAAATTATGCCATGCTGGAGTTGGAAAAATTACTTGCCGGAGGAAATAAAGACCAGGTTCATGCTGCAATTGAGAAACTTAATGAATTATCAAGACCCTATGCGGAACGACTGATGGACCAGGCTATCAGTACAGCTATGAAGGGGAAGAAGATCTGATAAACAATTTCCTGAAAAACCACAGACCGCTTACCAGTAATACAAGGATGTGTAAGACAATAGCTGAATACATCACCCCTTTTTTCTCAAACCTGAATACCAATTCGCCATTACCTGCCGGCACTTCCACATTCACAAAAGGCTGTTCATTTTTTAATAAAGGAATATTTTTCCCGTTATAATACGCTTTCCAGCCGGGGAAGGCGGCTTGTTGTACTACAATTACTGCGGGATTGCTGAGTGAAATTTCAGCTGTAAGTTTAGAAGGAGCCTGTTCCGTTACCCTTATTGAACCTTGTGAATTATTGAGTGTATCCCTGGAAAAAATAAGTTGTTTCCCTTCCAGGCTATTCTTCTTTCCTTCTTCATTCAGAAACAAAGAAACCTTCTCAAGAATTAAGGGGCCCGGCATTGATACATTATTACTTACTTCTTTCCGGAAAGTGTTGATGTTTTGCCAGGAGTTACCCCTGCTATCCATAGAAACTGTGGAAACATTATAGGGAGAAGCCTGTTGTACAGGAAATCCTTTGGCAGGTTGAAAGATCGTTGCCACCTCGCTTGCCCGGTAATTACCGATCGTAAAAAAAGGAGTGCAGGCAAGTGTATTAATGATGAGTTCAGCTAACAGGACCCCGGTAAACAGCCGATGTTTTTTCAGAATACAGAACAAGAGAAGGCCTGTGAAAAATACCTGTAGTATCGCGCTGCATAAAATAAGCTTGTTGTTTGTGATATCCTTAATAGTGGCATATAACGAACCCTTCCAGGTTCCCGGGAGATAGCCGGCATAACCAATAAACACAAGCAATGCAAGAAAGAATAAAACCGCAGTTGAGATACTGGTATATTTTTTTCCAGGCGAATTTTTTACAAACAAATCAGCAAGCCGGGTATCTCTCAAACTGCTGGCCAGGAAAAAAAGAAAGGCCATATTAAAAAAAACGCGGAGCACAGCAGGATGCCTGAAATTGCTCATCCCGGGTAAAATATTCATCCAGCTTCGCAGCGGTGTAAGATGTCCAAAAGAGAGTAGCAGGAAAAACAGTGCAGCGCCCAGCCACCCCCATTGCTTTTTACTTCCTCCTTCCCGTCGGAGGTTAAGGAAAATGGACAGGGGGAATACGATCAAAGGGAAGAGCCCGATATATACATCGAGTACTGTCCCTTCGGTGTTGAAATGAGTTGTTTTGACCGCCGATAAAGGAAGCAGGAAACTGGCCAACCCGTCGGGGTGCAGGTAGTTGGATTGAAAGAAATCCGATTGGCTTCCCAATGGGAGGCTTCTTGCCAGGTAAGAGATTGTCTCGATGCTGTAATAAGCAGGTGCAGCGCAGAGAAAAGCTGTACCGGCTAAGGCCATAACCAGGTGGCCCGGCTTTTTCACCCGGTTTGTCTTTGAAAATAATAAGCGGGTAAAGAATACAAGGAGGAAAAAGAGCAGCACATAGGAGGAAACAACAGTGAGATAAATATGGACATTGGTGAATAATAAATAATAAGATACCGCAAACAATGCCGCATATTTCAGCGATGGCGTTTTTAACAGGGCAAGAAGGCAATAAAGGGAAAGAGGAATAAAAGTCATTCCCGTGATATAGAGGAGCCATTGGGAAGAGCCTGCGGTAAATCCTGAGAGCATATAACAACAGGCGAGCAGCAGGGCAAGGACATGGTCGCTGAGAAAATGTGTTTTCAATAATTTATACATGATCCAGCCCGATGACATGATAAAGAAAAGAAACTCCAGGTGAAGAATGTAAATATTTGATTCAAACAGGAGACCTGTCATCATCTGTGGAGTACTGTAAACGCCCCAGGTCAGAACGCTTTGCAGCGGGAAACCCATACTCCAGGTATTGAACCAGGAAGGAAATTCTCCTTTCCTCAGGCATTCGCTCATGAAATGCTGAACGGGATATTCAATGGCCACTACATCATTCCGGAGGGTAAAGAGCATACTGCTTACAGGAAGATAGGCGAGAACAGCAGCCAGGGCTATGATCCCATAAGGTTTTAACCTGCTTGCAATCCTCCTATCGCGGTTGGTCCTCAAAACGGCGGTTTCTTTTTACAATGCTAAGATAAATACCCGGGGTAAAAAGGGCCGGGGAATAAATCAATTACTGTCCTGCTATCAGGATTTCATCATTTGCCGGTAACTCTTTTTTTTATCTTTTTCCCACCAGTAATAACCCAGTAGTTTCCCCGTGACAGCTTTTCCAAAATACCGTTCAAAGGAACGATACAGGATGATATCGTATTTGCGGTGGAAATTGATCCAGCAGGCATTGCAGTTCTTGGAATAATGATGCTGCTGCTTCCTGGTTTCTTCCGCGTTGATAATTTCGTCAAGGGTATTGGTATGAATATTCCCGATGAGTACATCGAGGTTCTGGCAGATAGGGACATCGCCATTGGGTAATACAACGATACTGTCAATAATGCTGTTGCAGCTTAATTGGAGCCCGCCGCGCCGCCATTCATCATAGAGCACCAGGAAATCAAAGTTTTCCGAGAACTCTTTCAGGTTATCGGGAAGGTTTTCCCGGATATTGATGAGAAGATTTTCGCCGCTGGCGGTATTGCTAAGACTGGCCTCTGTTTTGGGTTTTGCGTTTACCAGTTTCTTTGCTTCACTAAAGGAACGTATCTCCGGGGACTTCAGTGACCCGATATCGTAATTATGAGCGTCTTCGATAGTATCAAAGAAAGAAATATCATTATAGACACCTACCCGGAGATCGACTGTATACTTTTTACAAACGGAAGCTACATGCTCCAGGTCTTTAAAATCATTGTAAGGGGAGAGCGTGAACATGAGGCTGATCGGGACCGTTTTGTGTAGTGCCTCTATTACTTTAATGATACCGTCATAACCATCTTTGCCCCGCATATGAAGATAAGAATCCTTATCCCCGTCCAGTGAAATATACAATCTCCGGGGAGGATGCTTTTTGATGGCTTCAATGGCCAGGTCAGGTTGCAGGGCATTTGTTAAAAGATCAAAATTCCGGTGATGATCCCTGAACCAGCCCATGATCTCCACTGCATCGGGGTGAAGCAGGTATTCACCACCCGCGAGAGCCACCGTGGTGCTTTTATGCACGGCTTTGCTGTGCATTAGCTCTTTTATTTTTTCAAAAGGGAGATAGTTCACCGGTCTTTTTGTCCAGATCAGGCAGTGCTTGCAGGCGGAGTCACACAGGTCTGTGCCAAAGATGGCCAGCGTGGAGAGTCGTTTGTGTCGGGGAAAAAATTTATTATGTATAAAATTATAGGCCCGGTTATAATAATCACTTTTCCTGTACATGAAACAATTTAGTGGTACAACTGCAAAAATACGCTGAATCAGCCGATTTGGCTGTTATCAATTGTATCGCCTTTTCAGCTTCAGGAAAGGCTTTTCAAAGAAATGGAAACTGAGATAACTCACCAGGACCGCAATGATCGTTACAAGTAAAGCGCTGGATAGTTCAGCCATACGACCGGGAAAATGCATGCCACCGGAAAGCTTATCACGAAAAAAAGGAAATAACAACATATAGACAGGCCAGTGGTAAACGTAAAGGCCATAGGATATCTTCCCAAAGAATTTCAGGAAACGGTTATCAAGAAGAAAGCGCAGAATTTTTGATTTATTGGTTACGGCTTCGTAAACAAGAATACCAAACAACACAGCAAAAGTGGTATAACCAACAAATGCCAGGTAAGGGAGCGTGATGGAGCGCTGGTGGTTGATAAAATAAAAACCAAAATTGACAGAAGCCATCAGGAGTACGATTACCGTAGTATATTTTTTCAGGAAATCAGGGTTGATCCTCATCAGCAGGGCCAGCATGCTACCGATACAAAGACCATCCACCCTTGTGAAAGTATAAAGACTGGCATAGGCAAGGTCTTCTACTTTGTATATCCATACCATATACCTGGCAACAGCTACAGCAATCAGTACCAGCCCGGCTAACAGCAGGAGAATTTTTGGTTTGCGGATAAGCAGGATGGCAACCGGCCATAGAAGATAAAACTGTTCTTCAACGGCAAGCGACCAGGTATGAAGAAGGATCTTGTCTCCATAAGGCTCTTTAAAAATAAAAAGCCAGTTCTGCAAATAGGTCCACAGCCAGAACTGGTTGTGGGTATAATAACTGGTATCCAACCGGAGACTGGTGATAGCAGGCAGTATAAAAAGGCAGATGACCAGGATAAGGTAGAACAGGGGAAATATCCTGAGTACACGCCGCATATAAAAGTTGCGGAGGAAATGCGGTTTGCCAAGACTGTTCAATAAAATCTCGGTGATAAGGAATCCTGAAAGCACAAAGAATAGGTCTACTCCAAGCCAGCCAAAAAAGAAATAATTCATGAAGTCGAAATTGTGGAGGAAGACCACCATTAAAATGGCTACCCCTCGAAGGCCATCCAGGGCTGGATAGTGTCGGCTGGTTGGGTTAGCAGTTGTCATGCAGTAGGTAGTAACGAAACAGCTTAATATTCTTCTTTCAAAGATAACCTTCTCAGTAAATACTTGCCGATCATATCAAATTCAAGGTTGACACTGTCCCCGGGTTTTACAAGGCTGATATTGGTATGCTCAAAAGTATAGGGGATGACTGCCACGGTAAAGCTTTTCTTTTTCACCCTGAAAGCTGTCAGGCTGATACCATTTACACAAATGGATCCTTTTTCTATAACAAGAGGAGCAAATTTTTTGGGGAATGAAAATTCAAATTCCCAGCTGCCCTTTTTTTCTTTCCGGTTGATACAGGTGCCGGTACCGTCGACATGGCCCTGTACAAAATGTCCATCGAGCCGGCTGTTGACCACGAGGCAGCGTTCGAGGTTGACAGGAATTCCTTCCACCCAGGTTCCCAGGTTAGTTTTCTTCAGGGTCTCATCGATCGCGGTAACTCGGTGCCTGTTTCCCTTAATCTCTTCAACTGTAAGGCAAACACCGCTATGACTTATACTCTGATCGGTTTTGAGGCTGTGGCTAACCACAGATTCAACCCAAAAAGTCCTGTTTGAATCATTGAGAATGATGTCTTTAACGATGCCGACTGCTTCGATAATACCTGTAAACATGCAGGCAATTTATTCAATTTTTTTTCAGTTTTAATTTTCAGATTTTTCGCCTACCTTTGCCTCCCGATAAAAAGGAACTAAAAAATACCGAAGGAGGTATATCCATTTATGCTGATCATCGACTCAAAAGATTGCGAAAACATCGACAAAGCGCTTAAGAAGTACAAGAAGAAATTCGAAAAATCGAAAGTATTGCTCCAGCTTCGTGAACGCCAGGCATTTATCAAGCCATCAGTAAGACGCCGTGGCCAGGTGCTGAAAGCTGTCTACAAGCAACAGATCGCCAGCGGTAAGATCGAAGGTTAATCACCGACCGCCTACTATAATATATTGTAGCTGCCCCGATTTATACGGGGTAGCTATTTTTTTTGTGCTATTGCGTAGCTTTATATGGTCATATGGCTGTACTAACCTCTTCTTCTCTCAGGCCCTTCCTGGATTACCTCAAATATGAAAAAAGGTATTCGGCTCATACACTTATATCTTACGAAACAGACCTGGTAGGTTTTATTGATTATCTCGAAGCTCAATTCGGGGCTGTTTCGCTTAATGAGGTCACTCATAATTTTATCCGCAGCTGGCTCGCTTACCTGAAGAGCAAGGGACTTAGTTCCAAATCGATCAACCGGAAAATCTCCACGCTTAAATCTTTTTTTAAATATCATTTACGGATCGGGGAAATAGTCGCTACGCCGATGGCCAATATCATCAGTCCGAAAATGAGCAAGCGGCTACCTGTTTTTGTAAAAGAAGAAGATACCCGCCGGATGATAGCTGCATTGGGTCAATCAACAGAAAACTGGAAATCCCTGAATGCCCGGATGCTTATTACTATCTTCTATGCCACCGGGATGCGGTTGAGTGAATTGATCAACCTTCGGGAAAAACAAATTGATACCGGCCAGGACCAGATCAAAGTATTGGGCAAAGGCAATAAGGAAAGGATCATCCCGGTAAGCCCGGAACTCATGGAAGATCTTCGTAACTACCAGCAACTGAAGAAAAAGGAATTTGAACAAACGGATGATTTCTTTCTGGTCACAGAAAAAGGTAAAAAGCTCTATCCTAAATATGCTTACCTGCTGGTCAAACAGGTATTGGGTGAGGCCAGTACACTTGACAAAAAAAGTCCCCATGTACTCCGTCACAGTTTTGCCACCCACCTCATGAATAACGGCGCCGACCTGAATGCCGTGAAAGAGCTGCTGGGTCATAGCAACCTGGCGTCCACGCAGGTTTATACCCATAATACCATCGAAAAGCTGAAGGCTGTGCACCGGAAAGCCCACCCGAAAGCCTGAATTTTCCACGGGGCACAATAAAAATTTAGGAGAATTTTGTTTGGGAAAAACTGCCTTTTGCAGTAACTTGAATACAGACAAAAGAACCAAACCCTACCGAAAGGCTATTAAAAAGTTCTTTATTTATTGTTTCACTTAAAATGATGACTATGAACGTAAACATTCAATCAGTTCATTTCGATGCTGACAGTAAATTGATCGGGTATGTAAAACGTAAACTGGAAAAATTGGGTAATTACAATGACCGGATCATCCAGGTAAATGTGTTCCTGAAACTCGACAATGTGGTTCATGCTATCAAAGACAAGATCGCCGAGATCAGGGTTCATGTGCCCCGGCGAAACTTTTTTGTAAAATCAACCAGTAAATCATTTGAAGAGTCGTTTGATGATGCACTCGACTCGATGGTAACACAAATAAAAAAAAATAAGGAAAGAAAAGCCGCTTAAAAAATAAAGACCCTCCGGGGTCTTTTTTTATGCAATGAGGGGCGGCCACCCTGAAGCGGGAAAGACTATTCCTGTTGTTAAGCAGGTCTTCCGGACTTCCCGACTTTCGGTCTTCCGGTCTTTTCTCACAACTACCTGAGAACAAGCAAAAAATTCCCTTAGCAAAATTTTTCCAATTATCAAATTCCCTTACCTTTGCCTCCCCAATAAATGGGGGTAGTTCTTTATTGTTTGGACCGTCCTGGTATCCTGAGCATTGACAATACTAAAAGCGTGGCTTTTAGCGACGACAAGGGCCGTTGGCCGGAAGGAAAAAGGCGGGCATTTTTGAATGCCACTTTAGCTCAGTTGGTAGAGCAACTGATTTGTAATCAGTAGGTCGTTGGTTCGACTCCGACAAGTGGCTCAGTTTTTATAAATGGGCAGATGGCCGAGTGGCTAAAGGCGACAGACTGTAAATCTGTTCTCTCACGAGTACGGAGGTTCGAATCCTTCTCTGCCCACAAAACCGGTTTGGAAATGAATCGGTTTGAAGATGAATAGTTCTTTGTGACAGGTTTGCGATTGTGTTAATTTTCAAGTCAACACATTTTCAAATTTTGAAAAGCGGGAGTAGCTCATTTGGTAGTCCGCCGGCTGGCGGATCCAGGCTGAGGTATTCAGTTCTTTAAAATAAATAAAAGCGGGAGTAGCTCATTTGGTAGAGCGGTAGCCTTCCAAGCTTCAGGTGGCCGGTTCGAGCCCGGTCTCCCGCTCTGATTGAGTCATATCAGTCAATTGAGTCAAATGGGTAATGAAGCTGAGAAGCTTGATAGTTTGACCTGTATGACCTGCTGACTTCAATGACTACAAAAGCCGTTGTAGCTCAGTGGTAGAGCACTTCCTTGGTAAGGAAGAGGTCAAGGGTTCAATTCCCTTTAACGGCTCTTGATTATTGGGTGACCGGGCAAGTGAAGAGATGAGTTGGAGATAGTAGGGATAAGATAAAATTTAATTAAGAGGAGTTCGCTTCGGCTCGCCTCGCAGGAATAAAACAAGAATTAGTAAACACAACTTAAAAAACAGATAAAGATGGCAACTAAAGAAACATTTAAAAGGGATAAACCCCACGTTAACGTTGGTACTATCGGTCACATTGACCATGGTAAAACCACTTTAACTGCTGCTATTACCTCTATTCTCGCTACAAAGGGAATGGGTAACACAGCAAAGAAGTATGATGAGATTGATGCTGCCCCTGAAGAAAAAGAAAGAGGTATCACGATCAACACCGCTCACGTTGAGTACCAGACGGCACTCCGTCACTATGCTCACGTTGACTGTCCCGGGCACGCTGACTATGTGAAGAACATGATCACGGGTGCTGCGCAAATGGATGGTGCTATCCTGGTTGTGGCTGCTACAGACGGACCTATGCCCCAAACAAAAGAACATATCCTGCTTGCCCGCCAGGTAGGTGTGCCTAAGATTGTGGTATTTATGAATAAAGTTGACCTGGTGGATGATCCTGAACTGCTGGAACTGGTAGAAATGGAAATCCGTGACCTCCTGACTTTCTATGGTTTTGATGGCGCTAATACGCCGATCATCCAGGGTTCAGCAACAGGTGCATTGGCTGGTGAAGAAAAATGGGTGAAAGGTGTTGAAGAACTGATGGATGCTGTTGACAGCTACATCCCGCTTCCTCCCCGTCCTGTTGATCAGCCGTTCCTGATGTCTGTGGAAGACGTATTCTCTATCACGGGTCGTGGTACTGTTGCTACCGGTCGTATCGAAAGAGGCCGTATTAAAGTTGGTGAAGGTGTTGAGATCGTAGGTCTTGTAGAAGCTCCCCTTACTTCAACCTGCACAGGTGTGGAAATGTTCCGCAAGTTGCTGGATGAAGGTGAAGCCGGTGACAACGCAGGTCTGCTGCTCCGTGGTATTGAAAAAACACAGATCCGTCGTGGTATGGTAATCTGCAAGCCAGGTTCTATCACCCCGCACACTGAATTCAAATGCGAAGTTTATGTACTGAGCAAAGAAGAAGGTGGCCGTCACACACCATTTTTCCAGAAATATCGCCCCCAGTTCTATTTCCGTACAACGGACGTAACAGGTGAGGTAGAACTGGCAGCTGGTACCGAGATGGTTATGCCAGGTGATAATACATCACTGACTGTCAAACTGATCCAGCCTATCGCGATGGAAAAAGGATTGAAGTTTGCGATCCGTGAAGGTGGCCGTACAGTAGGTGCCGGACAGGTTACAGAGATTCTGAAATAAGAACAAGCAGGTAGTTTTTAGCTTTTAGCTGTTAGCCTAAGGCTTTAAGAGAAAAAAGCTATCTTTGAAACATAATGCTAAAAGCTATTGGCTACCCGCTAATAGCTTTTAGCTTTCCTACGGGCATGGCCCCGCCGTTGGCGGGGTACGGGTCTAAAAAATACGGGCATGGTGCAACGGTAGCATACGGGTCTCCAAAACCTTTGATCTGGGTTCGAATCCTAGTGCCCGTGCAGAGTTTTTTGCACAATTATTAATTAAACGCTGTATAGTATATGAACAAGATCGCGCATTATTTTAAAGAGTCTTATAAAGAGCTGACAGAGAAAGTAAGCTGGCCCAGCTGGGCACAACTGCAGCAATCCACGATGATCGTGCTGGCAGCTACGCTGGTGGTCACCTTTATCGTGCTGGCAATGGATTTCGTGACCGGCAACGCGCTGAAGTTTATTTATAAACAACTTTACTAAGTCATGGAACCTACAATTACAACAACAGCAAATACCGAGAATATCCAGCAGGAAGATACCAAGTGGTTCGTACTGCGGGTGGTGAGCGGGAAAGAAAAAAAGGTGAAAGAATACCTGGATAAAGAAGTTTCCCGCGGCGGCTGGCAACAGGTAAAGCAGGTGTTTCTCCCGGTGGAAAAAGTATATAAAGTAGCCAATGGCAAAAAAGTGATGCGGGAAAGGAACTATTATCCCGGGTATGTGATGATCGAGATCGCCAATGGCAAACTAAATGATGATCTCCGCGATATCATCAAGAATACCACGAATGTTATTCATTTCCTGGGAAAAGAAAACCCGATAGCCCTGCGTAAAGCAGAGGTGAACAAGATGCTGGGTAAGATGGATGAGATGGCAGAAGCCGGCGGTGTAAGCATGAGCGAACCGTTTATTGTGGGAGAAACTATCAAGATCATCGAAGGACCTTTTAATGATTTTAATGGTGTGATCGAGGAAGTCAACGATGAAAAAAAGAAATTAAAAGTGACCGTAAAGATATTTGGCCGTTCTACGCCGGTGGAACTGAATTACATGCAGGTCGAGAAGATCAGTTAATAATTTCACCTACTATTTTAATAAAGGATCACCGCGAGGTGATCTTTTAATTTCCACTGAATTCCCCGCAGAACGCATATAAAAGGGTTCCAAACAGGAAAGATCACAGGTAGTAAAAAATATCCTTAAACCCTTTGCCCATCCACTGTTTCCCCCTATCTTTGCCGCCCCAATTAGTTCTTTTTATCCGCCAAGCTTAGCGAAGGCGGGGACTGTCGTCACAAAGATTTGACAGTCAATTGAATTTGGGAGACCAAGTAGACAAATCGAAAGGTCGTCAACACCAAAAAAGATTAAACATGGCAAAAGAAATCAGTGGCTTTGTAAAGCTGCAGTGTAAGGGTGGCCAGGCAAATCCTGCACCCCCGATCGGTCCTGCGCTGGGTTCCAAGGGTATCAACATCATGGAATTCTGCAAACAGTTCAATGCAAGAACACAGGATAAAATGGGAAAAGTCATTCCCGTATTAATCACCGTTTATACAGACAAGAGTTTTGACTTTGTACTCAAAACACCTCCCGCAGCTGTTCAGCTGATGGAAGCCGCTAAGATTCAAAAGGGTTCCAAAGAAAGCAACCGGAATAAAGTGGGTAAAGTGAACTGGACACAGGTAGAGGCGATTGCCAAAGACAAAATGCCTGACCTGAATTGCTTTTCCGTAGAAAGCGCCATGAAAATGGTAGCCGGTACTGCCCGCAGTATGGGTCTGAATGTAGAAGGTAAAGCCCCATGGGAAAACTAACTCCCTAAATCTCCGCCAGCTGGTGGAGACTTTGTGAAACTCAAAAAAAATTAAAATGGCATTCATCAGTAAAAAAAGAAAGGTTGCGGATACCAAAGTTGACGCAAACAAATCCTATACATTAAAAGAAGCATCTGCGCTGGTAAAGCAGATCACTACCTGCAAATTCGATGCGTCTGTGGACCTGCACATCCGTTTGGGTGTTGATCCAAAGAAAGCAGACCAGGCTATCCGGGGTACGGTTTCTCTTCCCCATGGAACTGGTAAAACTAAAAAAGTACTCGTGCTTTGCACGCCTGATAAAGAAGCGGAAGCAAAAGCAGCCGGCGCCGATTATGTTGGCCTGGAAGAATATGTAACCAAGATCGAAGGAGGATGGGTAGATGTGGATGTGATTATCGCTACGCCGAGTGTAATGCCAAAGATCGGTAAGCTGGGTAAAGTGTTAGGTCCAAGAAACCTGATGCCTAACCCCAAGACAGGTACTGTTACCAACGATGTGGCCAATGCGATCAATGATGTAAAAGGCGGTAAGATCGCTTTCAAAGTAGATAAAGTGGGTATTATCCATGCCTCTATCGGCCGGGTAAGTTTCACCCCGGAGAAGATCGCCGAGAATAGCCTGGAACTGATCAATGCGATCCTGAAAGCAAAGCCATCCTCTTCCAAAGGAACATATGTAAGGGGAGTTAGTATGGCCAGCTCTATGAGCCCTGGTATCACGATCGATGCAAAAGTTTTTGTTCATTAATAATAATTAACCGATCCCTCACCGCCCTCCGGTTGGTTCGGGGATGACAAATAAAAAGTCATGACTAAAGATCAAAAAAACGAAGTAATAGACCTGCTGAAAGAGAAGTTTTCGCAGTATAACAACTTCTATGTTACCGATACCGAAGCGCTGTCGGTGGCCCAGGTAGGGAAATTACGCCGTGCTTGTTTCAGCAAGGATGTTGAAATGAAAGTGGCTAAGAATACACTGATCAAAAAAGCACTGGAATCACTGGACAGCGAGAAATATGCTGGCATGTATGATTCACTGCATAAAGTTACGGCCCTGATGTTCTCCGAGAACCCCAAGGACCCGGCGTTGATCATCAGTTCTTTCCGCAAGGAAAGCAATGGCGAAAGGCCTGTGCTGAAAGCGGCTTTCATCAATGGCGATGTGTACACAGGCGATAACCAGCTGAAAGCGCTTACGCAGATCAAGACGAAGAACGAACTGATCGGCGAAGTGATCGGGTTGCTGCAGTCACCTGCAAAAAGAGTACTGGCTGCTTTATTGCAGCACGCGGAGAAGAAAGCGGAAGCTGCTCCTGCGGAATAATGTGAAATGGCTGTTAGCCATTAGCAGTTTTGCTAAAAGCTAAAAGCTTTCTATAAAACAATTTTTTTAAACTCCGTCGGAGCTAATTAAAAGCGGTGAAGACGGGAAAAATTTAAATCAAATGGCAGACGTAAAAACATTAGCAGAAGGCCTGGTGGCCTTAACAGTAAAAGAAGTACAGGAACTCGCTGACTTCTTAAAGACAGAATATGGTATCGAACCCGCAGCTGCAGCCGTAGTAATGGCAGGTGGTGGTGAAGGTGGTGGCGCAGCCGCTGCTGAAGAGAAAACTGCTTTCAATGTAGTATTGAAGGCCGCTGGTGCTTCTAAACTGAACGTGGTGAAGATCGTTAAAGACCTGACCGGTTTAGGACTGAAAGAAGCAAAAGACATGGTTGATGGTGCTCCCAAGACCATTAAAGAAGGTATTTCCAAAGCAGAAGCTGAAGAGATCGTAGCCAAGTTGAAAGAAGCTGGTGCTGATGTAGAGATTGCTTAATTCTGAATACTGAATAAATTTTCAAAACCCTTCGCTTGCGGAGGGTTTTTTAATAAATAACAGTCATTATTTTTCATTACTTCTCCTGAACCCAATGCGTGGCCGTTAACGGGAACCGGGGTGAGTAATTTTTTTAAAGCAGAAAAAATTACCTGTATATCCTGCTCACTACCTGTCATCCTTTTTTCCATTTGCTCAAGTTTCAACATGATGTCTTTGTTACCGGCGAGAATTTCTCTCATTTTGACAAAGATCTCTACAAGCCTTAAACTGACTACTATCGCCTGCTTACTTTTTAAAATATTAGCAAGCATTAATACACCATGTTCTGTAAAAACATAGGGGAAGGTGCCGCCTAAGCTTTGTTTAGAAGGTATCGCATTTTGCGATACCATAGCAGATGTTTCATTTTTATTTAATTGGAACACAAATCTTTTTGGAAACCGATCTATATTACGTTTGACTTGTTCCCGTAAACGGATCGGTTTAACACCATACAAATTCTGCCAGGTCTCTATCCAGCATCACTTTCTGGCCGCGGATAAGATAGATCTTATTCATTACTGCTTCATCCCGGAAGATCGTTTGTCTTTTCTTTTTTTGCATAGATCTTTTTTTTCGGTTTCCTTCCCCACGAGTCTCCCCACAGAGGGACTAGCAGGAGTAATATTTATTTTTCAGTTGTGAGATAGGGAACAATTTTTTTGAAAACATCATCCGTCACCGCCATCACTTTCTTAACGTCTTCGACCCGTGCAAAATTCCCGTGTTCATTCCGGTACGCCACGATAGGATTGGCAAGCGCCCACCGGATATAAGGATGTGCTTTCAGTTCATCAACTGTTGCAGTGTTTATATTGATCTTGCGAATGGAAACATTTTCCAGTTTCAGGTATTGCATAATTTTTTGGAAAGTGGAATCGGGCAAACCAAATGTCTCACCCACCTGGTCCACGGAATAAAAACCGCCTAATTTATCCCGGAAACTAATGATCCTTGCTGCGAGTTTGTTGCCAATCCCAGGTAAAGCGACTAAAGCAGCCGTATCGGCTGCATTGATATCGACAACGGTAAAGCGGGATGTATAACTCCGTTGATGTTGTTGCCCGGTATCTTCTGCAATGTTTTTGCCAGGCCTGCTCACGCTGGCAGACTCAATCCTGATATAGGGAGCAATTCTTTCATATTCATCAGGAAAAAGCCCGTAGATCCTTTCCAGGTCTTCCGGTCTCCTGAACTTTCCGCCTTTGCTTAGATAATTCAGGATCGTATGGATGGTCTTGTCCCTTAATCCCAGTTTTTGCCAATCATCACCGGTTAAGGTATTTGGATCAAAATAGAACAATTCTCCTTTTGGGCGGTTAAGATGGGTGCCGGGGCGATCATATTGGTAGGCAGAGCTGTTATTATCGTAATTGTTCCGGTCGGGTGTGGATCTTTCCTCCTTTTTTTCCATTCGTTTCAGGGCGCTGATCCAGGCTGTATCGGCCCTGGCAGCCGCGGGCCGCTGTTTACCGGGGATAAATGCAGGGAGGAAAAAGATGGATAGGATCAGCAGGAGTAGGGTGATGATGGCGATACGGTCACGGCGGGTAAAATGGAGGTAGTCACCTATGGATTCTTTCCACCCCATGTTGAAAAAATTTCTTTCAAGCTAGGTAGCGGGCCGCCTTCGGAAAAGAGTTTTTCACCCTTATTTGGCGGGATTTTTGTCGGCAACTTTTTATTGTTATGGAAGGAGAAATCCTTACCTTTGCAATCCTTTATTTTGGCCAAATATATTTTGACATCCCAAATCATGTTTAACTAGTTGATTTTCATAGGATTTCATTTAAAAAAAATGAAAGCCCTGTGAGTGATTTGTATGTCCTCAACGTTGTAAAACCGGTTTTACGCATATGTCTTCAACTAAAGTGAACTCAAGAGTGGATTTTGGTAAGATTAAGCACCTGGCTGAAACACCCGATCTGCTTGAAGTACAGATTCAATCGTTCAAAGAATTTTTCCAGTTAGAAACCACACCTGACAAACGTAATATCGAAGGTTTGTTCCGGGTGTTTAAAGAAAATTTCCCTATCACGGATACGAGGAACATTTTCGTACTGGAATTTCTCGACTACTTTATTGATCCGCCCCGCTACACGATCGAAGAATGTATGGAGCGCGGATTGACTTATGCTGTTCCTCTCAAAGCAAAACTTCGGTTGAGCTGTAACGATGAGGAGCACGTCGATTTCCAGACGATCGTACAGGACGTATTCCTGGGCAACATCCCTTACATGACCCCCCGTGGTACGTTCGTGATCAACGGTGCTGAGCGTGTAGTGGTTTCCCAGTTGCACCGTTCCCCCGGCGTATTCTTTGGCCAGTCCGTTCACCCGAATGGAACAAAGATTTATTCCGCCCGGGTCATTCCTTTCAAAGGAGCCTGGATGGAATTCGCTACCGATATCAACAACGTGATGTATGCGTACATCGATCGTAAGAAGAAATTCCCCGTTACAACCCTGCTTCGCTCTATCGGTTACGAAACAGACAAGGATATCCTTGAACTGTTTGGTATGGCTGACGAAGTAAAGACAGATAAAAAGACGCTTGGTAAATATGTTGGAAAGAGATTGGCTGCAAGGGTACTGAGAACATGGGTGGAAGATTTCGTGGATGAAGATACCGGCGAAGTCGTTTCTATTGAAAGGAACGAGATCGTAATGGAAAGGGATACTGTGCTGGACGAAGAAGCAATCGCTACCATTGCTGAAATGGATGTGAAGAGTGTGTTTATCCAGCGGGAAGATGTAGGCGGCGATTATGCGATCATCTACAACACCCTGAATAAAGATACTTCCAACAGCGAACTCGAAGCGGTGCAGTTCATCTACCGCCAGTTGCGCGGTGCCGATGCACCGGATAACGAAACAGCCCGTGGTATCATCGATAAATTGTTCTTTAGTGACAAGCGTTATGATCTCGGTGAAGTGGGTCGTTACAAGATCAACCGTAAACTGAACGTAGATCTTCCGCTGCAGAAGAAAACACTGACCAGGGAAGATATCATCCTGATCATAAAATACCTGGTGCGATTAACGAATGGTAAAGCAGAGATCGATGATATCGATCACCTGAGCAACCGTCGTGTACGTACTGTAGGTGAACAATTGTATGCTCAATTCGGAGTAGGACTTGCCCGTATGGCCAGGACGATCCGTGAAAGAATGAACGTAAGGGACAACGAGGTGTTTACACCTGTTGACCTGATCAATGCAAGAACATTGTCTTCGGTGATCAATTCCTTCTTTGGAACATCACAGTTGTCACAATTTCTTGACCAGACCAATCCTTTATCAGAGATTACGCACAAACGCCGTATCTCCGCGCTCGGGCCAGGTGGTCTGAGCCGGGAAAGAGCTGGTTTCGAAGTACGTGACGTACACTATTCTCACTATGGCCGGCTTTGTACGATCGAAACCCCGGAAGGTCCGAACATTGGACTGATCTCCACACTTTGTGTGCACGCCAAGATCAATGATATGGGCTTTATCGAAACACCTTATCGCAAAGTGCACGAAGGCAAAGTGAATATGAAGGAACTGAGTTTCCTGAGTGCGGAGGAAGAAGATCTCGCAAAGATCGCCCAGGCAAATACGCCGCTGGACGAAAAAGGAAATTTTAAAGAAGAGAAGATCGTAAGCCGTGAAACAGGTGACTTCCCGATCCTTGACAGGAATGATGTGGAATATATGGACGTGGCTCCCAACCAGATCGTAGGGTTGAGCGCCTCATTGATCCCCTTCCTTGAGCATGACGATGCCAACCGTGCCCTGATGGGTTCAAATATGCAACGCCAGGCTGTTCCCCTGATCCGTCCTGATGTACCGATCGTTGGTACAGGACTGGAAGGAAAAGCAGCAAGGGATGCAAGAATCCAGATCCATGCTGATGGAAATGGGGTGGTTGAATTTGTAGATGCCAACGAGATACATGTACGTTATGACCGTGATGCACAGGAAAAACTCGTCAGCTTTGAAGATGACCTGAGGATCTATCGACTCACGAAGTTCATCAAGACCAACCAGGAAACCTGTATCAACCTGAACCCGGCGGTAAAGAAAGGGCAGAAGGTAAAGAAAGGCGATTTCCTGACAGAAGGATATGCCACACAGAACGGTGAGATCGCTCTTGGTAAGAACCTGAAAGTAGCGTTCATGCCATGGAAAGGTTACAACTTCGAGGATGCGATCGTTATCAGCGAAAGAGTGGTTAAAGAAGATATGTTCACTTCTGTTCACATTTCCGAATATGAACTGGAAGTAAGAGAT
This sequence comes from Chitinophagaceae bacterium, assembly GCA_039921505.1. Lineage (GTDB taxonomy): Bacteria > Bacteroidota > Bacteroidia > Chitinophagales > Chitinophagaceae > JJ008. The sequence continues at coordinate 25,890 of JBDSBR010000028.1, read as the reverse complement.
ACAAAACTGGGTGAAGAAGAACTGACACCGGATATTCCCAACGTTTCTGAAGAAGCGACCAAGGATCTCGATGAGAATGGTATCATTCGTATCGGTGCCCAGGTAAAAGAAGGTGATATCCTGATCGGAAAAATCACACCAAAAGGAGAAAGCGATCCCACGCCGGAAGAAAAATTATTGCGTGCGATCTTCGGTGATAAAGCCGGTGATGCAAAGGACGCTTCGCTGAAAGCACCGAATGGTGTGGAAGGTGTGGTGATCGGCAAGAAACTATTCCAGCGTGCCAAGAAAGATAAGAATGGCAAAGTGAGAGAGAAGGCAATGATCGAGAAGCTGGAAAAAATGCACGAAAAGAATGAAGCTGACCTGATGGAAGTGTTACTCGAAAAGCTGGGTACACTGTTGTCGAGTCATGTTTCTGCAGGTGTTGCCAATAATTTCGGCGAAGTACAGATCGGTAAAGGCGCCAAGTTCACTGAGAAAAACCTCCGTGGCCTTGATTATGCCAATATCAACCCGCTGGGATGGACCAGTGATAAGAAAGTGGATGACCAGATCAACACGCTCCTGCACAACTACAATATCAAGTTCAACGAAGAGTTGGGCCGTTACAAGAGAGAGAAATTCAACATCAGTATTGGTGATGAATTACCTGCCGGTGTATTGAAATTGGCTAAAGTTTATCTCGCAGTAAAGCGTAAGCTGAAAGTGGGTGATAAAATGGCCGGTCGTCACGGTAACAAAGGTATCGTAGCGAAGATCGTTCGCCAGGAAGATATGCCGTTCCTCGAAGACGGAACGCCGGTGGATGTTGTACTGAACCCGCTGGGTGTACCAAGTCGTATGAACCTTGGACAGATTTATGAAACGATTCTTGGCTGGACCGGTGAAAAACTGGGATTGAAATTCTCAACACCCATTTTTGACGGTGCTTCAGTTGACGAGATCGCTGAATACTGCAAGCAGGCGGATATCCCGATGTATGGACATACCTATTTATATGATGGAGAGACCGGGGAGAAATTCCACCAGAAAGCGACTGTTGGTATTATCTATGTGATCAAACTTCACCACATGGTGGATGACAAGATGCACGCCCGTTCGATCGGACCGTATAGTCTTATCACACAGCAACCGCTGGGTGGTAAAGCACAGTTCGGTGGCCAACGGTTTGGTGAGATGGAAGTTTGGGCACTCGAAGCTTATGGTGCATCTAATATTCTCCAGGAATTATTGACGATCAAATCGGACGATATCATCGGCCGTGCAAAAACCTATGAGGCGATCGTGAAAGGGGAGAATGTACCAAGAGCAGGTGTACCGGAGTCGTTTAACGTATTGGTTCATGAGTTGCGTGGATTAGGACTGGATCTCAAGTTTGAATAATCAGAAAGCCGTTAGCTTTTAGCCCTGAGCAAAGTCGAAGGGTAGCTATTAGCTAACGTTCCTTTTGAAACATATTTTCTTAAAACCGGCCTTTGGCTAATCACTAAAGGCTAACAGCTAAAAGCTCTAATAAAAATGGCTATCAGAAAAGAAAATCGTCCCAAAGCGGCTTTTTCGAAGATCACGATCGGTCTTGCTTCCCCGGATACAATCCTGGAAAGAAGTTATGGTGAGATCTTAAAGCCCGAAACGATCAACTATCGTACGTACAAACCTGAAAGAGATGGTCTGTTCTGCGAAAGAATCTTCGGCCCTGTAAAAGACTATGAATGTGCCTGCGGTAAATACAAGCGTATCCGTTATAAAGGGATCGTGTGTGACCGTTGTGGTGTGGAAGTAACAGAGAAGAAAGTACGGAGGGAAAGAATGGGACACATCAAGCTGGTGGTACCTGTTGTTCATATCTGGTATTTCAAATCATTGCCCAATAAGATTGGTTACCTGCTGGGGGTTAGCTCCAAGAAACTGGAGACGATCGTTTATTATGAACGTTTCGTGGTGATCCAGTCCGGTATCCGTGCGGATAAAGGACAGAATCCCGGCGACCTGCTTACAGAAGAGGAGTACCTCGACATCCTGGATACTTTACCAAAAGATAACCAGTACCTGCCCGATGATGATCCTAATAAGTTCATCGCCAAGATGGGTGCTGAAGCGGTACATGATATGCTCCAGCGCATCGATCTTGACCAGTTATCATTTGATTTAAGAAATGCAGCGGCAACTGAAACTTCACAACAACGTAAAGCGGACGCTTTAAAGAGGTTGAGTGTTGTGGAAGCTTTCCGCGATGCCAATACACGTATAACAAACCGTCCTGAATGGATGGTGATGCAATATATTCCCGTTATCCCGCCTGAACTGCGTCCTTTAGTGCCGCTGGATGGTGGTCGGTTTGCCTCTTCTGACCTGAATGATCTTTATCGCCGTGTTATTATCCGTAATAACCGCCTGAAAAGGTTACTGGAGATCAAAGCGCCCGAAGTTATCCTTCGTAATGAAAAAAGGATGCTCCAGGAAGCCGTGGATTCATTGTTTGACAACAGCCGTAAATCGAATGCTGTAAAAGCAGAGGGTGGACGGGCATTGAAATCGCTCAGTGATGTATTAAAAGGTAAACAAGGACGTTTCCGCCAGAACCTGCTGGGTAAACGTGTTGACTATTCCGGTCGTTCGGTTATCGTGGTGGGACCTGAACTCAAACTGCACGAATGTGGTTTACCAAAAGATATGGGTGCTGAATTGTTCAAACCCTTTATCATCCGTAAGCTGATTGAAAGAGGTATCGTAAAAACAGTGAAGTCTGCCCGGAAACTGGTAGACAAGAAGGAAGCTGGGGTTTGGGATATCCTGGAGAATATTTTGAAGGGTCACCCGATCCTGCTGAACCGTGCCCCCACGCTTCACCGTTTATCAATCCAGGCTTTCCAGCCTAAACTGATCGAAGGTAAAGCGATCCAGTTGCACCCGTTGGTTTGTACGGCGTTTAACGCCGACTTTGACGGTGACCAGATGGCGGTGCATGTGCCCCTGAGCCATGCGGCTGTACTGGAAGCACAGTTATTGATGCTGGCATCCCACAACATACTGAACCCCCAAAATGGTACGCCGATCACTCTTCCTTCACAGGACATGGTGCTTGGACTGTATTATATTACCAAGGGTAAGAAGACCAATGATAAAGAAACACTGAGAGGCGAGGGTAAAGCATTTTACTCGGCAGAAGAAGTAATCATTGCGTTTAACGAAGGAGTGGTGGATATGCATGCCTGGATCAAGGTTAAAGCAAACATCCGCAATAGTGATGGACTGTTAGAACATAAACTGATCGAAACAACTGTAGGCCGTGTTATTTTCAACCAGCACGTTCCTGCTGAAGTAGGTTTTGTAAATACATTGCTGACTAAGAAGAATCTCCGGGAAATCATTGGCGACATTATCAAGATCACTAATGTACCGAAGACAGCTAAATTCCTGGATGATATCAAGACATTGGGTTTCCGTACTGCCTTCCAGGGCGGTCTGTCGTTCAGTATCAATGACCTGATCATCCCGGATGTAAAAGAGGAATTGCTGGATAACGCCAAAGGAGAAGTAGATGAAGTGTGGGATAGTTACAACGTAGGTCTTATAACCAACAACGAACGGTATAACCAGATCGTTGACATCTGGAGCCGTGTGGATACCAGGATCACAGAATCACTGATCCGTGAACTAGCCAATGACAGGCAGGGTTTCAACTCTGTTTACATGATGCTGGATTCCGGGGCAAGGGGTTCGAAACAACAGATCAAACAGCTGGCAGGAATCAGGGGATTGATGGCGAAACCAAGGAAATCCGGCTCTACCGGTTCCGAGATCATCGAGAACCCCATCCTTTCCAACTTTAAAGGAGGATTGAACGTACTGGATTACTTTATCTCCACGCATGGTGCCCGTAAAGGTCTTGCGGATACGGCCCTTAAAACAGCCGATGCCGGTTACCTGACACGTCGTCTCGTGGATGTTGCCCAGGATATGGTAATCACGGAAGAGGATTGCGGAACCCTTCGTGGTATCGCAACTTCCGCGTTAAAAGATAATGAGGATGTAATTGAGGCGCTGAGCGACAGGATCGCAGGCCGTACTTCATTGCATGATATATATGAGCCGGGCAGCGAGCAATTGATCGTGGGAGCTACTGAAGAGATCACGGTGGATGTATCAAGAAAAATAGAAGAGGCCGGGATTGAATTTGTGGAGATCCGCTCTGTACTGACCTGTGAGAGTAAAAGAGGAGTATGTGTAAAATGTTATGGTAAGAACCTGGCAAGCGGGAATATCGCGCAACGTGGTGATGCCGTAGGTATCATTGCCGCCCAGTCGATCGGTGAACCCGGTACACAGCTGACACTTCGTACCTTCCACGTAGGTGGTGTCGCAGGCTCTGCTTCCGTAGAGTCTACCCTGGCTGCCAAATTTGACGGTACGATTCAGTTTGATGGTTTGCGCACTGTTATGATCGAAAATAATGAAGGTGGTAAATCCATGATCGTGATCGGGCGTACTGGCGAAGTGCGTATCATTGATACGAAGAACGACCGTTTGCTGATCACCAACAACATTCCTTATGGCGCGACACTGAATGTGAAAGATGGCCAGAAAGTGAATAAAGGGGAAGTAATCTGTACATGGGATCCGTTCAACAACGTTATCATGGCAGAGATCAACGGTACCGTTAAATTCGACAACGTAATCGAAGGTGTTACTTACCGCGAAGAAGCCGATGAACAAACAGGCCACCGTGAAAATGTGGTTATTGAAACAAGAGATAAGACCAAGATACCTTCGATCATTGTAGCAGGTAGCAAGGACAATAAATCGTATAACCTCCCGACCGGAAGCCATATCATTATGGAAGAAGCTGAAGAGGTGAGAGCAGGACAGGTGATCGTGAAGATTCCCCGTATCCTGGGTAAGCTGAGAGATATCACCGGTGGTCTTCCCCGTGTAACAGAATTGTTTGAAGCCAGGAACCCGAGTAACCCTGCTGTCGTTTCCGAGATCGATGGTGTGGTGAGCATGGGAGCTATTAAAAGGGGAAACCGCGAAATCATTATCGAGGCAAAAGATGGCGTGCAGAAGAAATACCTGGTTCCGCTGACAAGGCAGATCCTGGCGCAGGATGGCGACTTTGTAAAAGCAGGCGTTCCCTTAAGTGACGGACAGATTGCACCATTTGATATCCTTTCGATCAAAGGTCCGTTCGCCGTACAGGAATACGTAGTGAACGAGATCCAGGAAGTGTATCGTTTACAGGGTGTGAGGATCAATGACAAACATATCGAGTGTATCGTTCGCCAGATGATGCGGAAAGTGAATATTGTGGATCCGGGTGACACCCGCTTCCTCGAAGATGACCTGACCGATAAGTTTGAATTCGTAGAAGAGAACGATTATATCTTCGATAAGAAAGTAGTAACAGATATTGGTGACAGCGGCAAACTCCGTGCAGGACAGATCGTAACCCTGCGTGAAGTAAGGGAAGAGAATTCCATCCTTCGCAGGAATGATAAAAAACCTGTTGAGTTTCGTGATGCAAAACCAGCGACTTCTTCACCGACCTTGCTGGGTATCACCAAAGCCTCGCTGGGTGTGCCAAGCTGGATTTCAGCCGCCTCATTCCAGGAAACGACCAAGGTATTGTCATCTGCAGCGATCAATGGTAAAACCGACGATATGCTCGGTCTTAAAGAGAATGTTATCACCGGTCACCCGATACCTGCCGGTACGGGCCTGAGAGAGTTTGAGAGCATGATCGTAGGCAGCAAAGAGGAATATGAACTGTTGCAGTCTACCCGGGAAGCGATGGCATTTGATGAGGAAGAATAACCCCATTTCAATTAAAAAAGATTGAAAATACAGGAGCAGCAACAGCTGCTCCTTTTTATTTTAACAGGGCTGTTAAGTCTTTCCTAAAGTGAACTGAATTCTTATATTTGCCCGCCTAATGGTGCTTATTTTGTAAAAATGGATGAATAGAATGGGCTCTGAAAACGATGATCAAAATAGAGATGAAAAGCTTGAAGGCGAATCTCCTGTAGGGGAAAATAATAATAATATGAAAAATGGATTGATCATCTGGAATGTTGTACTGACCTTGCTGGCAGGATACCTCCTTTTTGCTCAATTCAGTGCTAAGAAAAAAAACAGCTCTTCTGTTATAAAAACAACAACAGGAGATACAGCTTCAACGAACGGGCAATTCCGTATCGCTTATTTTGAAATGGATTCCGTGGCCGCCAATTTTCAAATGGTCAAAGAAGTAAAAGCAGAGCTGAACCAGAAAGAAGAAGAGATCAACGGGGAGATAGACCGTTTATCAAAGAACCTCCAGCAGAAATATACCTATTACCAGAACCAGGCACAGGCAGGAAAATTATCCCAGGGCGAATCAGAAGCAGCCAGTATTGAATTGAAAAAATTGGATGATGATATGAAGTCGAGAAAGCAGCAGCTTGACCAGGAGTATAATGATTTTATGGTGCGGAGACAGAATGATATCAAGACAAAGATCGAAGGCTTTTTACATGAGTACAATAAAGAAAGGACGTATTCCTATATTGTTTCCTATGAGCAGGGGCTTTTTTATTACAAGGATACCGCCTACAATATTACCGGTGATGTGATAAAGGGGCTGAATGAACTGTACAAGCCTAAGAAAAAATAAAACGTAAAATAGGTAAACGTCCTTCCACTCCGGGAGGACGTTTTGATTTGGTTCAAATAATATTGCCTTATTTTGGGGTATGGAAGATTTCAAAAAACTCTTTGATTCTTTTGCAAAGCTGAAAGTGGGTGTGATCGGTGACGTAATGCTGGACACTTATATGTGGGGCCGGGTAGACCGCATTTCCCCGGAAGCCCCGGTACCCGTGGTTTCAGTAAACAAAAAAGAATACAGGATTGGCGGGGCAGGAAATGTGGCCCTTAATTGCCAGTCGCTGGGAGCCATGACCTCCATCCTTTCTGTTACCGGGGATGATACCGAAGGGATCCTGCTGAAGGAATTATTTGAGACCAACACGATCGATACTTCTTACCAGGTGAAAAGCACCGACAGGATCACCACCAGCAAGACCCGCATCATCAGCCGTAACCAGCAGATGATGCGGCTGGATGCAGAGATCGTCCGTGACCTCAACCAGGAGGAGGAAAAAGCCCTGCTTAATAATATAGAAGCTTATATTACTACAGCCGATCCTGATATTATCATTTTCGAGGATTATAACAAAGGAGTGCTGACAGAAACACTCATCACGAAAGTGATTGCCCTTTGCCGTGAAGCAGGTGTTATCACCGCGGTGGACCCTAAGCGTAAGAATTTTTTCGCGTACCGGGAAGCTGATATTTTTAAGCCCAACCTCAAAGAAGTCAAAGAAGGTTTGAACCTGCTGGTGGATGAAATAAACCTGCCTTTGCTGGAGAATATTCATGCAGAACTGCAGCAGTCTTTGCAGCACGAAATATCTTTTATCACGCTTTCAGAAAAAGGTGTTTTTTACAAAGCAGGCGATAAGGCAACCATTATCCCGTCTCACCTGAGAAATATAGCAGATGTATCGGGAGCAGGAGATACGGTGATCGCCGTCGCTTCCATGGTATATGCCGCAACCAGGAATGTACACCTGATGGCGGAGATCGCGAATATTGCCGGTGGGCTGGTCTGTGAAGAAGTAGGAACGGTGACGATCTCCAAAGAAAAATTATTACACGAATGTGAGTTGCTTCTCTCATAGCCCCCTAAATCTCCCCTAAAGGGGAGACTTTCAGAGTCATTCAACTAGCATTCAAAATAAGTAATTTCGTTTTTTAATAAGCTACTTAATCAGATGTCAATATACACATTGCTAATACATGGCGGCGCAGGTACCATCCTGAGAGAAAATATGACGCCCCAACTCGAAGCATCCTATAAAGACGCACTTGATCAGGCATTGCAGTCAGGTTATGGATTATTGGAGAAAGGAGGAACAGCTGTTGATGCCGTGAAAGCTGCCGTAGTTTCGCTGGAAGACAATATTCTCTTTAACGCCGGTAAAGGATCTGTATTTGGCAAAGATGGCAGCCAGGAAATGGATGCTTCCATCATGGATGGTAAAACACTGATGGCCGGCGCTGTATCGGCTGTCAGGAATATACGTAACCCTGTAGAGCTGGCCTATATGATCATGACAAAGAGCCAGCATGTGATGCTGAACGGAAAAGGAGCGGCTGAATTTGCCCAGGCCCATGGTATAAAGACAGAGCCCGATGAATATTTCTTCTCTCAATTTCGGTATGACCAGTTAAGGGAAATGCAGGAGGCTGGTGGAACGGCTTTGGATCATAATGTGCCGTTGAAGGAGAAGAAATTTGGTACAGTCGGCGCTGTGGCGACAGACCAGCAAGGAAATATCGCAGCAGCTACCAGTACCGGGGGTATGACCAATAAAGAGTTCGGAAGGATAGGAGATACTCCCCTGATCGGCGCAGGCACTTATGCCAATAATAAGACTTGCGCAATCAGCTGCACCGGGCATGGAGAGCCTTTTATCCGTGCAGTTACAGCTTATGATGTGAGTTGCCTGATGGAATATAAGGGAATGAGTTTGCAGGAGGCAATGCACCTCGTGGTACATGATAAGTTATTGAAGATCGACGGTGAAGGCGGGATGATCGGGGTAGACGGGAAAGGGAATGCGGCGATGGTCTTTAATAGTGAGGGAATGTACCGGGGAACCAGGAATAACGAAGGCATGAACGAGATCGCTATTTATAAGTAAACAGATGGATAAGTATGCTATAATCGTGGCTGGCGGTGCCGGGAGAAGAATGGGAGGGCAGCTTCCCAAGCAATTCATGCTGTTGCGGGATAAACCTGTCCTGTATTATACGTTAAAGGCCTTCCTCGGGTCTTATCCCGACATGCAGGTTATCCTCGTGCTGCCCGTTGAATACACTGATATGGGACAGGAAATCATCGATGCTTATTTTGATAAGGACCGTGTTCGCATAACTGCCGGGGGTGATGCCCGTTTCCAGTCGGTAAAAAACGGGCTGGCCTTAATAGAGAAAGAAAGTATCATTTTCGTGCATGACGGCGTACGATGTATGGTTTCCATGGCGCTGATCCATCGTTGTTATGAAGAAGCAGTAAGAACAGGAACCGCGATCCCGGCTATCCCTTCCAAAGACAGTATCCGTTTAGTGACAGAAGAGGGTAACGAAGCCTATGAGCGAAATAAAGTGATGCTGGTCCAGACCCCCCAGACATTCCACAGTAAAATATTATTGCCCGCTTTCCAGATCGATTATAAAGATAAATTCACCGATGAAGCCACCGTGGCAGAAGCTTTCGGGATCAAGGTTTCACTGGTGGAAGGAGAGGAGAATAATATCAAGATCACGAGACCAGTGGATTTGCTTATCGCGGAAAGTATCCTGGAAGGAATGTTATAACTATTATCTGTCATCTATCAGGTATCATCTATTTCATCCATTTCAAATAAAAAGGCAGCCTGTTCAGCCTGATGCCCGCAAAATTCTCTTCAACTGCACCGAAGCTGCTGTAGAAGAAAGCCAGGTTACGGATATCAGAGCCTTCAAAATCCAGCCATAATTTTTTTCCCGCATGATCTTTTATAAAGGCATCGATCAATGCATGGGAAGCCCCAATTACTTTCCCGTTGGGGTGGTTACCGACTAATATATAATAGGCCCGGTTATGCGAAAAGAAAAAGACCGCGGAAGCCAGTAATTCATCTTTTTCCGAAAAGACCCCGTAGGTAACAGCCATCTGCTTTGGATGCAGGTAGCTGTATAGTTTCCTGAACCGTTCAATGTTTTCGTTGATGTCACTGTTGGCAGATCGCATCTGCTGGCGGGCCAGTTGGATCACTTTTTCTACAGCAACATCCCTTTGTATCCTGCAGCCAGCCTGTATCGCTTTTTTAATATTCCTTTGTGTAGTTGTACGGTAACGCGTATACAATTCTTCGTAGGGTTTCCCAAGATCCAGTATATAGTTGATCCGCTTGTAGAGTTCAAATTGCTTAAGCGGGAATACATTTTTATAATTAAGAAAGATATCCCAGTATTTGAATTTAGAGGGAATGGCTTTTAAAAACGAATCCAATAAGGCTGCATCAATAGGGTTACCCGTTAATCCCAATTGGGCGGCCAGGAAAGGCTGGTACAAATAATAGATGCTATACTTTTTGTTCCAGGTAAGCGGGAACACCGCTTCGTAATCATTCAGTACCAGTGCATCCCAGTTCCTGGCCATATGATCAAGGTAAAAGGAGAAACTGTAAATAAGCCCGTTACCGGCCTTTTCAATACAACGATCCCATTTCTCCCTGTCAATTTCGTTGTTGCTGAGATACTTTATGTCTGTGAGGCCATTCATCAGAAAAGGAGATTACGGTCAATTTTGGAAAAGCTGAAATTGGAGAGATTGATGGAGAAGGATATCTTCTTTCCAAACCTTTCATTCTTAGGAATAGTGGATAATAAATAATCGCGGTACACAGCGCTATAAATAAGTGGGAGGTAAATATTCACCGTTTCTTTTAAAAAGGAAAGCTGCAGACCTGCATCAAAAAGAAAACGGTCTGTTTCGGCGTTGGGTTTCCAGGCTTCGGCCTGGGTACCAATATCCGCAAATAGTTTCAGGGGAATCTTAAATGGCAAAACACTAAGGGGGTTGATGGCGGCAGGGATACTGCTTGTGAAATTAGCAGCTATGAGCCAGTCATCTGTTCTGCCCACTTTTTCTGACAGGAGGTCTGTCCTCACTTTGAATGCTCCATCCCGTTCCATGATCTGCTGGCTGGTAATGCCGTTGAATGCACTCCGCCCGATAAAATAATCACTGTAGGTATAATCCTCGTACCCATTTGGGCCGGTCATGTTGAGGTGATAACGGTCTGTTTCAAATTGCTTTGTAAAGGTCCTGGAACTGGTATAAAAGAATTTACCGGCAAAGAGACGTACTTTTAATCCTCCTCCTTTTACATAATTGAAGAAATAATTACCGGTGAAAGCTGCGCGGGCAAAATCTTTTCCCTGTTCGATCTTTAATTCGCCGCGGTAAGGATACAATACCCGGTTATTTTCAATAACAAACTTCAACTGGTTCAGTACCCTGTTCTCGCTGATGGTCCGGGTTTTAAAAAGCACCGTTGTATCAGGGCCGGGGAGGGTAATAATCGTATCCCTGTAAAAACGAAGCGCATCTTCACTGATCAAAAAAGATTTGAACTGGAAGTAGCGGTGGAAAGTACTGCGGGGATCTTTTTCTTTGAATGTCAGTTTTATGCCGGGAACGATCTTCTGAAAACCCAGGTAATTTTTATGACCTTCATTATCCATATAAAGATCAGAGGTAAAGGACGACCCGCTCACACCCAGTTCCACTTTCCTGAATATGCCGGCGGGATAAAAAGAATACCAGGCAAGACCCAGTCCTGTAAAGCGTTTGGACCCGGTCGCGTACATCGGTGCCAGTAAGAACTGGAAACGGGAAGGAGGTAATTTAATATTGGTCACAAATACGCCTACCATGAATTTATCATAGCTGTTGACACCGATTGCCGGGCCAATAACAATAAGATCCTTTGAAGGATTTTTGGCGTAGCCATCCAGCGCTTTGAAGTCCGGGAGAAATACAACTTTTGTTCCTTTGCGCTGCTGGGTAGGTAGGATACCTGTCCGCGTGGTGTAAGAAAAGACCGAATCGAGATTCCTGCCCGTACTTTCTTCGATCGCTTTTTTAAAATCCTCGGGTTGCGGGTGCCTGAATTGCCAGCGCCGGTAATATTCCTGCATGGCTTTGTTAAAAGATGCTGTTCCCAATTGTGACTCAAGGTACCGTAACCATTCAGCTGTTTTATAATAAGCTACCGCCCCATAGTTGAGTACAGTATATCTTTCTGCAGGAAGTTCTATCGGCTGATCGGTTTTGCTGATGGCGTTGGTTTCAAATAATAGCCGGTCCCATTGAGCCTGGTGGCCCTGCTTGCCAAGCCGGTATATTTCATCATAATAACTGTTCAGCCCTTCGTCCATCCAGGGATGCTCTCTTTCATTGCTGGCCAGTATTCCATAAAACCAGTTATGACCTATTTCATGTGCAATGGTATGATCTACTGCTTTTCCATCCGAACCAGGAGAAATAACGGTAATGGTAGGATATTCCATACCACCGCCAAAGCTTTCAGGGCCTTGTACCACCTGTACAATGGAGTAAGGATATTCACCCACCAGGGATGAATAATGACGCACAGCATCTTTTGCATACTGCACACTGTTGCCCCATATTTCTTTGTGCTGTGGCGTGTAATAAGTTGCCACTGTGATGATCTTCCCGGAAGGAAGCCGGCAGCTGTCGGAGTTGACGATGAACCGTTTGTCGGCAAACCAGGCGAAATCGTGGATATCATTTTGATGATAGTTAAGGGTTTTTGTTTCTTTTTCAGATTCAGGAAAAAGCTGGTAGGTCGTTTTCAGCTGGTCACCGGTTGTTTTCTCTTTTCGTTTGACAGGCACCCAGGTATAAGCAGATCTTGTTTTTAGCCATTCTTTCTCCTTCTCCTCCTGTAGTTCCCCTGTTGCTGCCACGACGTAATTTTTAGGGACCGTTATACTCACATCAAAACTGCCGAATTCACTGTAAAACTCACCCTGGTCCAGGTAGGTCATAGGATGCCAGCCCTGCCGATCATAGACGGCAGGTTTCGGATACCATTGCGTGGCCTGGTAACTCTGACCATCATGCCCGCCCCTTGAAAAATTATAGGGAAGCTTTACATGAAAAGGGGTGCTGATTGATATCTTTTGACCCGGTGGCAGCGGGTTTGGGAGGATCAGTTTTATAATATCGATATGCTGGGGGTGATCTTCTGACTGGGCTGTTATATTATTTACCTTAAAATCCAGGCGGTTGATATAGCCTTTTTGGTCCTTACCTGAAAAATAAAATGCGGTGCTGCCATTTTCCAGGGACTGGTCCGTAAAAGCGGTCTTATCATTTTTATAGGCATTGGGCCAGATATGGAACCAGATAAAAGTCAGCGTATCGGGTGAATGGTTAATGTATTCTATGTTTTCAAAACCGGAGAGGCTGTGTTCAATATCATTCAGGGATACATCGATCTTATAATTGACCTGTTGTTGCCAGTATTGAGAAAAAGCGGCTAGCTGTAAGCTGTTAGCTATTAGCAGGATAAATATGAATTTTCTCAAAAGGTTGGAGTTTGGTCAAAAATAAAATCTAAAATCTGCAATCAGAAATCTAATTGACTAACAGCTAACTGCTAATAGCTCCCAGGCTTCCCTACTTGCCTTTTCCCTTGAAAATTATCCGCAGCGTATGGATCATAATCTTGAAATCCAGGGCCAACGATATGTTTTCAATGTATAGCAGGTCGAATTTGCTCCGTTCTACCATTTCTTCCACATTTTCTGCATAACCAAACTGCACCATACCCCAACTGGTAAGTCCGGGTTTGACTTTAAGGAGGTATTTGAAAAAAGGAGAGCGGGAAATGACCTGGTCAATATAAAACCGGCGTTCAGGCCTGGGACCTACCAGGCTCATTTCACCCAACAGGATATTCACCAATTGGGGTAACTCATCGAGCCGCCATTTACGCATGGTCTTCCCCCACCTGGTAATGCGGGTATCATGAGCGGAGGAAAGAGCAGGACCGTCTTTTTCCGCATCTTTTAACATGGACCTGAATTTATACATACGGAAAGGTTTCCCTTTGTAACCGATCCTTTCCTGGGAATAAAAAATGGCACCTGGGGAAGAAAATTTTACCCGGAGAGCAACATATAACATAAGTGGTGAAAGTAAAACCAGTCCGAACAAAGCAACGGTAACATCTACCAGCCTTTTGATATTTTGCTGCCATTCGGGCATCAGTCCTGTTTGCAAATCGATCAGGGCGGCACCCATTACATTACTTGTCTTCACGGATCCCGAAAGGATGTCCAGGGTATCCGCCTGGATTTTTATCTCTACATCTTTTTCGCTGAGCCGGTTGATAATATTTTCAAGTACGGGTTGTTCTTTTTTCTCCATTGCCAGTATGACCAATTGGATATCATTGGCATCAATGATCCTTTCCAAATCGTCGACAGAACCCAGTTTTGGGATCAGGCGGTGAATACCATTCCTGCCGTTATTATCCGGGGTTACAAAACCTGCATAACGGTAACCGCCATCGTGGAGGCTTTTTTCGGTTTCTTTGAAGATACGAATGGCATTATCCTGGCTACCGACCATCAGGGTATTGAAAAAAACCTTTCCCTTCAGGAGTTGCCTTTTTACTTTGTCAAGGATCAGCCATCTTCCCAGGAAGGTGAAAAGAAAATGAAAGCCAAACAGGCTGAGAAAGGCAATATAATAGTAGGAATAACCTTTCCTTGCATCATCCAGCAGGAAAACAAAGAACAATACGATACAACCGATGATGCTGCAAACAAAAGTGCTGGTGAATTCAAAAAGGCGGGATTTTTTATATAATTTATTATAGGCCCCGACGACAGTATACAGGATCAGCCAGCCCAGGGGAATAAGGGTAATACCCAGCCAGAAATTATTATCAAAGAGAAGTTGACCATTTACCGTAACAGGCTGGTGGAGGAACCATCTCCGGAAAAAGAAAAAACAGGCCCAGGCAAGTGCCGCTGTAATGAAATCAATAACTGCATACCATGCTATGGATATTTGTTTTCCCCGGGTCATTAATGCGTAATAACATTGTTGCCGATCTTCTCCAGTATCTGGTGTGCCACATCCATCGCCATCAAGCCGTCAATTTCGGAAACGACCGTTTTTGTATTATTGATAATGGCATTTTTAAAGGCCAATAATTCTTCTTTGATCGCGTTCACCTCGGGTATCACCGGGTTAGCTATTGCAATGGTCTTTTTCCCGGTCGGCGTCTCGATATCAAAGGCAAAGACATTGGAATCCTGTGCCTCTTTTAGTTTAATGATCTCGGTTTTCTTGTTCAGGAAATCAATACCGATATAGGAATCTTTCTGGAAGAGCCTGATCTTGCGCATTTTTTTCATGGAGATCCGGCTGCTTGTGAGATTGGCGACACAACCATTATGAAACTCGATCCGTACGTTGGCAATATCAGGTGTTTCTGTCATCACCCCGACACCGCTTGCTGAAATACTTTTGACATCGCTTTTTACAATGCTCAGGATAATATCAATATCATGGATCATCAGGTCGAGGATCACACTTACTTCAGTCCCTCTCGGGTTGAATTGAGCCAGGCGATGTACCTCGATGAACATCGGGTTCAGGGTCATCTCACTGATCGCAAGGAATGCGGGGTTAAACCGTTCCACATGACCCACCTGGAACTTGATCCCCGATTCTTCGGCCAGTTTTACCAATTGACGGGCCTCTTCCATGGTATTGGCAAGGGGTTTCTCCACGAAAACATGTTTCCCTTTTTTGATCGCTCTTTCGCAGCATTCAAAATGGTAATTGGTGGGTGCTACCACATCAATGGCATCACAGGCATCCATCAGGGCATCCATGTCGAGGAAACGGGGCAACTGGTATTTCTCTGAGACCTGCTGCGCAGTATCATCATCCGGGTCATAGAAACCTACCAGCTCTACGCCCGCGATTTCTTTCCAGTTATTCAGATGAAATTTCCCCAAATGTCCTACGCCAAAAACGCCGATCCTGAGCATAATGATCAATTAATGCCCAAAGATAACCATTGAGAGATGCAGATTGCGGCGATAGGAGGGAATTAGTTCAAAATCACCGACCTGTCAACGTAGGAGGGATGATAGATGAAAAGGCAGGTTCCGTCCTTAATGGTATTGATAATAGGACGGGAAGCCTGCACCGGGACGGCAGGACACCCCTGGCTGCGACCTACAAAACCACCGGGTGTATTGGCACGTTCATCAGAAACATAGGGAGCGCCATGAACAACGATGCCTCTTTCAAGGGCCTTATCATTGATGCCTCTTTCCAGGCCTTCCAGTTTCAGGGAATAGCCATTTTTGCCATCATAGGTTCCCCTGGTAACATAAAATCCGGGGCTGCTTTTAAAAGATGATTCCTGGTTGGAAAATGAAACGGCAGTTTCATAGCCTGTATTCTTTCCATGAGCAACGAGTGTATTGAAGAGAATCTTGTAGTTTTTCAGATCGATGACAAAAAGCCTTTTTTTATTGCTGGGCTGGCTGAAATCAATAATGGAAATGATGGACTGGTTGGCCAGTTTTCCCTGTTGTATCAATTTGTCGAGCCCTTCCTTTGCATATTCATAAGCCTGCTGGCTTAATCCTTTTAAATTTAAATGCAGGCTGTCATATACAGATCGCAGGGTGACAGGTACAGAAGGAAGCGGTGAAGGTCCGGGGTTAATCTCCGAACGCAACGGTGCCCGGAAAAATGTTTTATTACCGGTAGCCGATTTTGCAAAAGCAAAAGGCAGGTGAAGGAGAGCGATGACTACGGATGAAACGAGCAGGTAAAACCCTTTGAATTTTTTCTTCATGCTACTTAACTTTTAACCTGTGATTGCCAACAGGAAGCTTTAACCGAAAAATAAATACTGTGGGCAGCTCGTTTGGGCCAGCGCATTGACGGAAAATCATGCCAATGAAAACGCTTTGAGAAATTCTCTAAGGCCAGTTGTTGGAAGGTAATGGTTGATGGGGCGAAATTACTATCTGAAGCTATTGTATTCTTAAACAGGAGCTTATCTACATTTAAAGGATCCCCTTTGCGAAGGGCAAATTTAAGGCTTATAATCGGATAAAACTGTTAAGAGCGTCTAATTTTTCAACAGGTTTTGAACGAAATAAAATAATTTTTGTCATGGAAATGTCGGCGTAGCAGTTGCGCTAAGTATATATTACTATGAAAAACTCAAAAAGCAGTTGCAGGGGTGCGACAGATTCAAAAATTCATAAGATCATAACCATTTTTTTTGGAATATATACTGTCTGAATTTAAAGAACTTTCAAATTTGATTCAGGTAACGTTGTTCAATTGTTCGACTAAATTGAGTAAGCCTACTCTGGATTTAATTAACTTAGTTCAGAATTCATGATATGACATTTTGGGGTTAAATAATAGGTGTCGTTACCTTAAAATTGATCCCATTTGTCAGATCAGGTCTTAACTTCTACAGTTAATCTTTAGGTTCCCACAATTGAATTTTATTTCCTTCAAGGTCTAAAATATGAACGAATTTTCCATAATCAGTGGATTCGATTTTATCTACGATAGTTACGTTTTCCTTTCTTAATTCTTCAACCAATGCTTCTAAATTCTCTACCTTGTAGTTGATCATAAAGTCTTTTGTTGAAGGCTCAAAATATTTTGTTGTCTCTTTAAAAGGATTCCATTGGGTAAGTCCCTTTTTAGTCCCGCCTGTTGCGGAATCAATTTCCTCCCATTCAAAGCTGGTTCCATAGGGGGTTGTTTCAAAACCAAGGTGTGTTTTATACCATTCGTTAGTTGCGTTTGGGTCTTTACATTTAAAAAAAATGCCACCAATGCCTGTTACTTTTTTCATTTTAGTTGTTTTTTTATTTTGTTTTGTAATTACAGCTTTAAATGCGAAACCTGAAAGAAAAGATGCTGTAATAACTAAAACTATTAGTGATGTCTTTTTCATGTTGCCTGGATGTTTGTTATAGGGGTCGGAATCGACCATTTTATTTACGATGCACCTAAAGGAACGAAATATCTATTTAAAACGTTCCAATTATTAAAGGGGCGCGTACAAGCTGAAGATTGGTAGCGATAAAATAGCGAAGTAAGTTTGTCCAGCCCGCCTTGCGGCAAATCCATGTTGTGCGTTCGTGCTTTCGATGTGAAGTTATTGGAGTACTATCCCTGCCTTTTTGTACTAACCATTAAGTAGGACCTTTAAAGCCAAGGGTTCCGATATGCTGCCGGCAGGCAGGGATTGGGATGGTTCTGCCTGCTTCCCCTTTTTCCTCAATTTCATCGCTAAGCTCCAACTGTACCTGTCTTGACTTTTCCAGCTCGTTTATAACTGGAAATAACAACTCCTTTTGATGTAACAATACTTTCCATTAATGTAAAAGCTGCCGGGATCGGACCATTGTCAAAAATCTTTTTCCCTTTACCAAGCGTCAATGGATAAATTTTGAGCCTGAGTTCGTCTACCAGGTCATGCTTAAGCAGTAGCTGAATGAGCTTACTGCTACCCCAGACCTGGATGTCAGCCCCTTTTGATTTTTTGAGTTTTTTGATAGCTGCAAGGGTTTTTATTAGAACTGAGTTTTTCCACCCGGTAACTAACGGGTCCGACTTTTTCATCCTTTTGGAAAACACATATTTTGTGCCTTTATTAATACCCGGCCAAAAGTCTCCATGTTGAGGCCAGTAGCTGGCCCATATCTCAAATGTTTTTCTGCCCAAAAGATAATCTGCAGGTTGTTTCAGCTCTTTCTGCACAACTTTACCATAGACTTCGTCACCATAGGGTGCAGTCCAGCCGCCATAGTTGAAACCACCAGATCTGTCTTCCCCAGGTCCGCCAGGCGCCTGCATTACTCCATCTAATGAGATCATTGACAAAACAGTTATTTTTCTCATTCTATTCGATTTTTATATTAAGATAAAAGCTATTATCCGATGCTTTTCTATTGGACATGCAGATCCAATAAACTACTTCAAAAAATTGTTCAGGTAGGTCAAGATCGTTGTTGTCTGCATCATCACGCTTACATGTCCTTGCGAAGGAACAATGGCCAATTGCGATTTTGGCATTGGTTGCAGGTCAGCAGCAACAGCACCTCCCAACAATTTATATGTTTTCATCAACTCAATTTTATCCAGCCCATCATTGTCACCGGATATGATCAACACAGGCGCAGCTATTTTCGCAATATTGGAATCACCAATGTTGAATGGTACCCCGACGAAAGCGAGCATCTGATCTATGAACTTTCTCCATTTTGTTTTATCGGGTGCCACTGCATCGTACGTGGTTTTTATCGGTGTGTTATCAAAAAAATCAGGCTTAAAAGCTTTAAGCCCGCCATTTACTACGGGTAGCCAACCATCAGTTTTATAAGTAGAAGAAATGATCACTAATTTTCTTAACCGTTTAGGGCTTTGTACAGCAAACTGATAAGCCACAGAGCCGCCCATACTAAATCCTACTACATCGGCACTGTCAATTTTCAGGTAATCCATTACTCCTTCCACATCACTTGCAAAAGTAGTGATCGATAAGGCTCTATCCGAAAACGGTGTATGTCCATGCCCCTGCATTTCAATGGCAATTACTTTCCTGGTTTTTGACAGCTCAGGAATTAATTGGCCCCAGTTCATATCAATTGTCCAAAAAGCGCCATGTAGCAAAATTAGTGGCCTGCCTTCGCCATACACTTCGTAATAAACTTGGATGCCATTAACAGGTGCGTAACCCATGTTGGAAGGTTTGATTTGTTGTCCGTTTGATCGAAATGTTGCAAACATAATTGCAATTAGCAACATTGATTTAAGAGGAACATATGTTTTAAATAAATTTTTCATAACCTTATTTAATTCTGATTTGAATTTCCTTAACAATACAAAGATGGAATTCAGTGCCCGCCTGCCAGCAGGTTCGCTGTTCTTATTTTCCCGCTTATCCGTTATTGTTTGGGTCAAAATCTACCATCCACTCAATCCCGTATTTATCTCTAAAACAACCAAAATAGGAACCCCAGGGAGTATCCCCCATAGGCCCTTCTATTTGCCCACCTGCTGAAAGCCCATTAAATAACCTGTCTGCTTCTTCTTTGCTTTCCGCACTTATTACAATTTTACTCCTGTTCTCATTTTCGTTTGTTTTTCCCATAATTTCCGGAACATCATTTGCCATCAACATATTATTTTTACCGATAGTCAAAGCAATATGCATAATTTTATTTTCTTCTTTTTCCGCAACCTTGAATCCAGCACCTGCAAGGTCTTTGAAACGAATAATCTTTGCAAACTCTCCGCCAAATACTGATTTGTAAAAAGTAAATGCTTCTTCGGCATTTCCGTTAAAGTTGATGTGAGGATTGATAAGTGCCATAGTTTTATTTTTTTGAGTTTATAAATAGTTTTAGGTGTTTTTACCGGTCACTATTGATTGGTTTTGTTCTACTATAAAGATCGCCAACAAAGACCTTGTTGCTGCAGTGTAAATGCGACAATATTAGTGCTGAATACGACAAGTATGGGTAACAGTTTTTCTTTCTACTTACGTTGAGATAGAGTTGCCAATACTTCATCCAGGTTTTTCATTTGCATAGCAGATCCTTCCTTGAAGCCCATTTCAATCATCTTCTCTAAGCGTGCAAGGGATTCATTGTAAATACTGATACTCACTGTTGTCCTTCCGTTTTGTTCACTGAAATTCATATCCCATTCAGAACCGGGCAATTCAGGGTTTTCATCTTTGTCTGCAAAAGCATTAAAAAACTTGAAATTTGTTTTTGGGGTAATGGAAGTGTATTTCTGAATTGACCAACGCTCTTGTCCTTCCGGGCTTACCATGGCATAAAATCTTCGTCCGCCAACTTCAAAATTCATAACTTTTGTTTTTGAGGCCCAGGGTTTAGGCGCCCACCATTGGTCAAGAATTTCCTGCCTGGTATAAGCATCCCATACCAGCGAAAGATCGGCATCAAATTCCCGGATTATCGATACCGTTTTTGTTGCTTTGTCAACGGTAAGATCAAATAGCAAATCGGTTGTCATTTTTTCTGTTTTTTAATTGTTGATAATACTTTGTCTAATTGGTTAAACCGGGTTTCCCAGATCTTCCTGAACTGGTTTAACCAGTTATCGATCTCTTTCATTTTTTGAATTTCAAGTAAGTAGTAAATTTCCCTGCCTTGTTGTTCCTGTTTTACCAGGTTGCATTCCGTAAGTATGCGAAGGTGTTTGGAAACAGATTGCCGGGTAGTGTGGAAGTTGTCAGCAATGGCGTTTGGTGTCATTGCCTGCAATGCAATTAAGGTTATAATGGCCCGCCTTGTAGGGTCGGCTATTGCCTGGAAAATGTCTCGTCTCATTGTGTTTAATTTTTTGCTTGAGAAGCCAATCGGTTGCAAATATATGTGCAACTATTCGGTT
The DNA here is from genome assembly GCA_039921505.1 of Chitinophagaceae bacterium. Classification (GTDB taxonomy): domain Bacteria; phylum Bacteroidota; class Bacteroidia; order Chitinophagales; family Chitinophagaceae; genus JJ008. The sequence continues at coordinate 4,775 of JBDSBR010000028.1, read as the reverse complement.
TCGCAAATTTATTTTTAGATGGAAAGAAAATCAGTTGGAATTGCAGGCCTGGAGGGTAGTTCTAAAATTGCTGCTATCAAAATAAGTTTAAACAAAAAGGATAAAAGTAGTTACCTCTTTTACCCCCTTCTTAACTTTATTTTGCATCTAAATAATCCTGTTCAACAAATGTGTACATAAAGTTGCCCTCTAAAGAGTATTTTGTCTCATTAGTAATCGTTTTTACCCAATTATTTTGATTAGAAATACTCCTGTTACTTGTAAAAAGTACTTTGTGACTACCATTGTAAAGTATGTTGAATTTAATATGAGGGATTTTTATTGTATCGTCATAAGAAACTACAACAGAATCGTATGGCTGAAGTAATGTGCCGAAACCAGGTTCAATAGTTTTTCCTCTAACGTTGTCATTATAGACTTCCACAGTCGAATTAGGATTAATCACTTTAATGGTTGAGTTATCTAAAGTTGTACCGTTATACGGCAATAATATTATTTTATGTGATGTTGAGTTTTTTATAAATGAACTTGTATGCCCAACTTTCTCTTTTACACAACCAATAGAAACAACCAATAAAAACAATAAAGAATATTTCATGGTATTTTTAGTTTAGCAACAGGCGAGATATTAATTAACCTTAATTCCATTGCAAATATACATTTGCCACAGAAGGATGTACTTTCTTTTTCAGCATGTTGGCGAATTCTTCATCAGTCATCTTTTCCTGGTGCTTTTTCAGTGCCTTCCATAATTTCTTCAGTACTTTTTTGCCACCGGCATTATAAATATCTTTTGCAGCTGAATGGAATTTACATTGATACCAACCATAATTTTTGGGACCCATACCCATTGTAGCATACAGTTTTTCAAAATCTTCCAGGCTGGTGAATTTATATTCTGCTGTACCACCAGCCACCACCATATTTGGAAAGGCTTCCAGGGCGGGTAAAAGTTCCGGTTGCTTTTCTGCAATGTATGTATGCAACATAATGTTTACAAACAATTCGCCCATCCAGTAACGGTGCATTTTAAGTTTTGCCTGTGCAGTATAAGAATGTCCCATTTCATGAAGGGCCAACAGGTCAAAGAACGGCATCATGCTGTAGGCACCGCCTGGTTTACCATATGCTCTTGTAACCTGCGCCGCTATGGGTGGTGGAAGTTGATTAACTGGCGGCAAAAAACTGCGCCAAAAGTCATTGTCTTCAGCTGCAATTGCCAGGCGAACATGGTCAATATTATGCGGAAATCCATACACATCCTGCAGCGGTTTGGCAGCAACATCTTTCCAGTCTTGCGGACTGAGTATGTATAGTATTGTTTTGGGTGTAAACGCTATCTCTTTTTGAAAATAGTTACTTGCATTCTCCATAAACACGGCAATGCTTTTTGCCCTTGCTTTTTGCCCGGGGCTATAATAAATCGTTTGAGTGAAACCGCTTAATTCTTCAAGAGTAGAGGGCTTGTTTGCTGGCTTTGTAGTATCCTGTGCAAAGGAAAAATTGCAAAGCAAGAGCAACGCTATAGTGTTGCGAAATGCTTTTTTCATTTTGCTGGCTTTTAAGTGCGTTGTCATGGTTTTTTTCAACAAAAATATGTTGAAGGTATGCGGGTTGCATAGTATAAAATCGACAATCTAATAGCGCAGATCTTTTTGCATTCTAAAAGGAGTGGAAAGCAGCTGCTGTTTAATAACGGAAGGATTTACTCCGGCAAAGACTTTGAAATCCCTGATCATGTGCATTTGGTCAAAGTATCCAGCTTCATAAGCTATTTTTATCCAGCTAAGTTCCGGGAAGGTTTCATGCATCCTGTATGCTTTTGAAAATCTTAAAATACGGGCATACATTTTAGGGTTCATGCCTATTCTTTCCTGACACTTTCTTTCAAATTGTTTGATGCTCAGGCAAGAAAGCGAAGCTATCTTGTCTATGGGCATATTGCCGTTATTATTCAACAGGATGCGCATTGCGTAATCCAGGGGTAATATTTCCTTAAGGCTGGCTACCTTGTTTAACAGAAATTTTTCTACAATGATTTTGCCAGCTTCCAAATTGGATATATTCCGTAGTTGTTCATTAATGATCTTCATTTCGACACCAAAGAAATCCAACGCGTCAAACCCGCGATCAAATAATTCATTCATGGGAATACCCAACATTCTATACATGCCACCCGGGAGGAAGTCTACACGTATGGCACTCAGATGACTATTAACTTTGACATTCACCCGGGAAAACTGGGGGCCTACCAAAACAGTAAAGGGTTGCTGGTGAAACTCTCCTGTTCCGATCCGGCTCATCGATACAGAATTGTTGCAGTAGAAAATCAACGATTGAAATGGAGTAGGAGGATAAGGCGTTACCACATCTTTAATTCCATCCGGTAATATAGCGTTCACCGTTGATATATTCAATACATAGGCCTGTAAAGCCGGGTGCGGTATGTATATATTTACTTGCAAGTAGAATTAGCATTTTTGCTTGTTGCTAACGTTCATGGCTTTGTGCAGTTGGGGAATTGACCAACTGTCAGCCCGGAACCGAAGCTAAATTTATAATTAAAAGTTGATGATAAGAACTGATGCCTGCAGAATTCCGTCTGTCGAATATAAAGCTGGGATTTGTACTGCGGATGATTGTACTTCAGTCAAGCCCCAAATTGTAATCTTTTGTTATGCGAGGGATTAGTTATCGGGGTTGTGTAATTGGAAGTATTACATGAAAGGCTGCACCTTGGTTTTCTTTTGCATCTGCAAAAATGTCTCCGTGATGGTTTTCAATAATTTTTCGGGTGAGTGCTAATCCTATGCCAGTGCCGGTGAATGTATCTTTGTCGTGAAGGCGTTGGAAGATGGAGAATATCCGTTTGGCATATTGTTGTTCAAAGCCGATACCGTTGTCTTTGAAAATTATTTCTACATAAGAGATAGAGGGATCGAGGGCGGGATATTTTGTTATTTCTTTTTCTGAAAGTGTTCGTGATGTAATGCTGATAACAGGCGGCACTTCTTTTTTAGAAAATTTAAGTGAATTGTTGATGAGGTTGTAAAAAAGCTGGTTCAACTGTAAAGGAATTCCGGCAATGGTTGGGAGTTGCCCGGTTTTTATTTCAGCTTTCTTTTCTTGGATGAGCAATTCAAAATCGCTTAAAACATTTTTGAGTATTTCGCTTAAATCTGTTTCTTTAAATAATGTTTCGTGTTGCAACAATCGCGAATAGTTGAGGAGGTCTTGTATGAGTATTCGCATCCGCCCAGACGCGCCTTCAATTTTGGTGATATAGGATTTTGCTTCTGGTGTTAATTCGTCTGCATGTTTATCCTGCAAGCGCATGGTGAAGGTTAAAATTTTTCTCAATGGTTCCTGCAAATCGTGGCTCGCTACATATGCAAACTGGTCTAAATGCATGTTGCTTTGCCTTAATTCTTCGTTTGATGTTTGAAGTTCAGCGGTCCTCTCTTTTACTTTCGTCTCTAATTCCTGGGCAAATGTTTTAAGTTTTAGTTCTGCTGATTTGCGTTCAGTAATGTCAACAAACACGCTCATTATTTCATTTTTGTTAATGATTGCCCTCGCTTTAATTACAGAAATTCTTTTGCCATCGGTGCGGATAATCTCTTTTTCGTAAGGCGGGGATATTTTCATGCTTTTAGCTTTCTCAATGGCCAAATGGTCGTTTACCTGGTGTTCGGGAGGTGTATAGTTGAGCCAATTTATTTTACCTGTTTTGAGGTCTTGCCGCGTGTAACCAAGCATGTTGAGAAAGGCTTTATTGGCTTCAAAAATAGTTGCGGTTTCCAAGTGTGTAAAGCATACGGCAACTACATTAGATTCAACAAATGTTCTTGAACGGGCTTCGCTTTCTTTTAAAAGTTTTTCTGAATGTACCCTGTCAGTAATATCTTCCAGCGCAAGAAGTATCAACTGTTCTGCTCTTTTTTCATTTACAATTTGCCGTGCATTTAAGAGGATAATGCGCTCACCCTTACCCGGTAAACGGAGATTGATTTCAAAATCTTCTATGCGGTTTTTTTGTGGAAGAATTTTTTCGAGTAATGAGCGAAGCAGGTTATCATCGAACTGGTGATTTTGTAATTCATAAAACAATTTGCCTTCTGTTTCCTTTTCGTCTACATTAAATTTAGTGTAGAAGGAAGCGTTGGCGGTTTTTACACGCAATGTTTTGTCAAGAACCACAAGCGGTTCGCGCATGGTAGTAACGATGGCTTCGGAATAAAAACGGGACATATTGAGTTGTTCCTGCTTGTCAAGCAACTCCTGGTTTACGATGATGAGTTCTTCGTTGCTTGATTGCAGTTCTTCTTTGGATGTTTCTAATTCTTCGTTTAAACTCTGCATCTCTTCGTTGCTGCTTTGCAATTCTTCGTTGGCGCTTTGCAGTTCTTCATTGGTGGCTTCCATGTCTTCGGTAACGGAGCGCATGTCCTCACGGGTGTGCGACAATTCTTTTTCTAATTGTTCGTACCGTTTTTGCGAAATATCATTTTTTATTTTTTGAGATGAAGAAGTGCTTTTAATTATTTCTTCTGCTGCAGCAGGTAACGGATTTTTTGTAAACTGAATTAAATAGTGAATATCCACTGTATCGGTAAGTGGAATAATTTCTATGGTAACCAAATATTGTTTCCCTCTTGTGTTAACAGAAATATTTTCTTTAGTAACTGTTACTTGTTCCTTTTTTGCTTTGTGAATGGCGTTGCGTAACTCAAATGCTAAACCTTCGCGAGCCATTTTGATAAGGTTGTGGGTAG